>NZ_JBIDCF010000001.1:782105-1333482 GCF_043204435.1 Streptomyces sp. NPDC047886 | reverse complement strand
TTCGGTCCCTATCCGCTGTGCGCGTAGGAATATTGAGAAGGGCTGTCCCTAGTACGAGAGGACCGGGACGGACGAACCTCTGGTGTGCCAGTTGTTCTGCCAAGGGCATGGCTGGTTGGCTACGTTCGGGAGGGATAACCGCTGAAAGCATCTAAGCGGGAAGCCTGCTTCGAGATGAGTATTCCCACCTCCTTGAGAGGGTAAGGCTCCCAGTAGACGACTGGGTTGATAGGCCGGATATGGAAGCCCAGTAATGGGTGGAGTTGACCGGTACTAATAGGCCGAGGGCTTGTCCTCAGTTGCTCGCGTCCACTGTGTTAGTTCTGAAGTAACGAACACGCCCCCCACCGTGTGTGGTTTGGGGTGCGGCGGTTCATCTTCATAGTGTTTCGGTGGTCATAGCGTTAGGGAAACGCCCGGTTACATTCCGAACCCGGAAGCTAAGCCTTTCAGCGCCGATGGTACTGCAGGGGGGACCCTGTGGGAGAGTAGGACACCGCCGAACAATTTTTAGCCTCAACCCCTGGTCTTAGGACCGGGGGTTGAGGCATTTTTGCGTTTCGGGCACGTTCCCCTTCCGGGGAAACGTGTGCATCGGTGGCTCAGAGGCGACCGGCCGCCTTCAACGCCAGGTAGGTGTCCGCCAGAGCAGGAGCGAGGTCGTCCGGTGTGGCGTCCACGACCGTCACTCCGTGGCGCCGCAGCTGCTCCGCCGCGTGGTCGCGCTGGGCCTGCGCCTGCGTGCCGGCAGCTGCCTCGTAGACGGCATCGAGGGAACCACGGCCCCGGGCCATCCGCGCGGCGTGCGGGTCCGACACAGAGGCCACCAGAACGGTGTGGCGCTGCGTGAGCTGCGGCAGCACAGGGATAAGCCCCTCCTCCACAGGCGCTGCCTCAAGGCTCGTCAGCAGGACGAGGAGGGAGCGGCGCGGAGCGCCGGCCATGGCGGCCGTGCTGAGGCCACGGGCGTCGGTCTCGACGAGTTCGGGTTCAAGGGTCGCCATGGCATCCACCATGGCGGGAAGGACGTCTCCGGCCGAACGGCCCTGAACCTGGGCCCGCACACGGCGGTCGTAGGCCAGCAGGTCCACTCGGTCGCCCGCTCGTGAAGCGAGCGCGGTGAGCAGCAGGGCGGCGTCCATGGCCGCGTCGAGACGCGGCACGTCACCGACGCGGCCGGCCGAGGTGCGGCCGGTGTCGAGGACGATGAGGATATGGCGGTCGCGTTCGGGCCGCCAGGTGCGGACGGCGACCGTGGTCTGCCGGGCGGTCGCACGCCAGTCGATGGACCGGGTGTCGTCCCCCGGGACGTACTCGCGGAGGCTGTCGAACTCCGTGCCCTCGCCCCTGGTGAGGGCGCTGGTACGGCCGTCCAGCTCACGGAGCCTGGCCAGCCTGGACGGCAGGTGCTTACGGCTGGTGAACGGTGGCAGCACGCGCACACTCCAGGGCACGTGGTGGCTGCCCTGGCGAGCGGCCAGGCCCAGCGGGCCGTACGAGCGCACGGTGACCCGCTCTGCCGGACGGTCGCCGCGGCGGGTGGGGCGGAGCAGCGTGGTCAGCCTGCGGCGCTCACCTGCCGGGATCGTGATCTTCTGGCGAGATGCGGCCTGCTCGGTCCCCGTCGGCCAGCTGCTCGGCGGCCAGGCGTCGCGGATGTCGGCGCGCAGGCGTCGACGGGACGGGTTGCTGACCGTGAGCTGGACCTGCGCACTCTCACCGAGTCGAACGGTTGTATCACCACTTCGGGTGAACCGGAGCGTTCTTACTGGCGCGGCCAGGGCGTAGTCGCACAGAATTGCGAGGGAGAGGGGCGCGTTGACAGCGAGCATCCCTGTCCAACTGGGCGCGAGGATGCCGACAGGGAGAGAGCCGAGCGCCGCGAGGAGCGCGGTTCGACCGGTGAGGGCCACGGTTCATCGCCTCATCGGGGTACGGGGACGTGGGCGAGGATCGCGTTGATGACGGAGTCGGGGGTGACTCCTTCCATCTCGGCTTCGGGCCGCAGCTGGATGCGGTGGCGCAGGGTCGGGAGGGCGAGGGCTTTGACGTCGTCCGGGATGACGTAGTCCCGGCCGGTGAGCCAGGCCCAGGCGCGGGCGGTGGAGAGCAGGGCGGTGGCGCCTCGCGGGGAGACGCCGAGGGTGAGCGAGGGGGACTCACGAGTGGCACGACAGATATCGACCACATAGCCGGCGATCTCGGCGGACACGGTGGTCTTGGAGACGGCGGCACGGGCGGCTTCCAGGTCTGCGGGGCCGGCGACCGGGCGTACTCCGGCGGCCCGGAGGTCGCGGGGGTTGAACCCGTCCGCGTGCCGGGTCAGGACATCGATCTCGTCCTGACGTGAAGGCAACGGGACCGTCAGCTTCAGCAGGAAGCGGTCCAGCTGGGCCTCGGGCAGCGGATACGTGCCCTCGTACTCGACCGGGTTCTGCGTCGCGGCCACGAGGAACGGGTCCGGGAGCGGGCGCGGCGTGCCGTCGACCGTGACCTGCCGCTCCTCCATGGCCTCCAGGAGGGACGACTGGGTCTTGGGCGGGGTGCGGTTGATCTCGTCGGCGAGCAGCAGATTGGTGAAGACAGGGCCGGGCTGGAAGGAGAACTCCGCCGTCCGGGCGTCGTAGACCAGCGACCCGGTGACATCGCTCGGCATCAGATCGGGGGTGAACTGGACGCGCTTGGTGTCGAGGTCCAGCGAGGCCGCCAGGGCGCGGACGAGCAGGGTCTTGGCGACACCTGGCACGCCTTCGAGCAGGACGTGGCCACGGCAGAGGAGGGCGACGACGAGACCGGTGACAGCGGGATCCTGGCCGACCACGGCCTTCGCGATCTCGGAGCGCAGCGCTTCCAGGGAAGCGCGTGCGTTGTCCGAGTTCTCAGCGGTCTCGGGGGTCGGGGCACTCATGAGGTGCGTACCTCTCTTTCGAGGGCGTCGAGTTGATCTGCCAGGAGGACGAGCGCGGCATCGTCGGCGGGCGCCGGGCCGAAGAGGAGAGCCCTGAGGTCCCTGTCGCCGTCGCCGAGGCGGGCGGAGACGGCGGGCAGCAGGGAGTCGGGGGAGTGGGTGTCCAGGGATGAGACGCCCAGCAGCGGGGCGAGCCGGGTTCGGGTCGAGGAGCGCAGGACGGAGGCCGCGCGGTCACGGGCGTTCGTCTTGCGGTACAGGCGGGCACGGCCCTCGGTCGTCTCGGAGGCGCGGATGGCCACCGGGAGGCGTTCGGTCACCAGGGGGCCGAGACGCCGGGCGCGCCAGATCGCGGCCAGGACGGCGGCGACGGCCAGTTGGAGAGTGCCCCAGAGCCAGCCGGAGGGGATCAGCCCGAGGAAGTCGCTCTCGGCTCCGTCACCGGGATCACCGTCTCCGCTGCCTTCGGTGGCGGAGGGATCACTCAGCGAGGGGAGGTACCAGACGAGATGCGGGCGGGAACCGAGCAGTTGAAGAGCGAGCGACGCGTTGCCCCGCTTGGCGAGGCGGTCGTTGTGGAGGAGGTCGGCGGAGCCCAGGAGGACGGTGTCGCTCTGCGCGGTGCCCGGCATCCTGAGCAGCGTGGGCAGTCCGTCGGCGAGGTAGCAGGCGTCGGTGCCCGGGGTGTCGGTCGTGTAGCGCTCGCCACCCAGGTCGGCGTCGCCGGCGCGTTGCGCGGCGGGCAGGGAGCACTGAGGGGTGAGGGCGGACACCGGCGCGGGGAAGTCCGTGTCGACATCGGGGGCGAGGGTCGCCAGGGATGCCGGGCCCGGGGCGAGGAGGACGGTTCGGCCACCGGACGTGGTCATGTCCTCGTGCAGGACGTGCTGCTGATGGTCGGTGAGGAGATCGGGCACGGCGACGAGGAGCGTGGTGTCGGAGCCCGTCGCGGCCGTGGCCTCCTTCAGCGTGGTGACCACTTTGACGGTGATCCCGCGGTCCTTGAGGAGTTCGGCCACGGCCCGGCTGCCGTTGCCGTCGGCGGAGCGCGGGTCGAGACGCCCGTGCTGGTCGCCGGAGCGGGCGAGAGCCATGACGATACCGGCGGTGACGAGGAGAGCGATCGCGAGCAGCACTCCCCGGACTCGGGTCCAGATCTCGCGGGTGGTGAGGGATGTGGAGGTGGCTGCCGTGGTCATCGCACCGCCTCCTCGGGCGGGGTGGTGTCGTCGAGGCGCGGCTTGACGGCCTCCAGCGCGGCATCGAGGGCCTTCAGTCGCTGGTACGCGCGCTGGTCGGCGGTGCGCCCGCCGTATGTGACGTCGTCGAAGGTGCGGGCTGCCGCGCGCAGTTCCCCGGCGTGGGCGGGCAGGTGCCGGCCGGCTTCGGCGGCGGCCTCGTCAGCGGTGCGGCCGGGACGCGGGTCGAGGACGGTGCGCTCCTCCAGCGCGCGGACGATGCCCCGCATGCGTTCCTGGACGGCCTGGTTCCAGCGGTCGGCGGCCGCGTGCCGTTCGGCGGCGGCGCGATGGTCCGCAGCGCTGCGGGGACCCTCGTCGAAGAGGGAGTCCGAGCCGCCCAGGGCACGCTGTGGGGTGCCGAGCCGCCACCAGAGGGCGGCGATCACGGCCACGATGAGCAGGACGACGACCACCAGCCCCAGCGTCCCTCCCGGGGTGGCGCCGGAGGCGGAGGCGAAGAGCTCGCCGAGCCAGTCCCAGACGCGCTCCAGGGCCCGCTGGAAGAAGCCTGGGTCGTTCTCGCCGTACATCGGATCGGACAGCTCACGCTCGGCCGCTTCGCGGGCCGGGACGCGTGGGATGTCCACCGGTACGTCGTCGCTCGTGGGGAGCTGTGCCCACGCCGCTGTCGGTCCCCCCGTGGTCGGCACCGCATCAGCTCCCGGACGTGGTGTCGCCGGAGGAGGCGCCGTAGCCGGGAACGCCGGCGGCCCGGGCGAGTTCGAGATCGAGGGCCTCGCGGCGGATCCGCTGGTCCACGTAGAGGAGGACGGTCACACCGGCGGAGATCGGGTAGGTCACGGAGGATGCGATCACCGCTCCGATGCCGGTGACGATGAGGAACGGCCAGCCGAAGTCGGGAGTGTTGCCGCTGACAAGGCTGCTGACGCCTTCACCGTCGACGGCGAAGCCGATGATGCTGAAGGGGATCGCGATGACCACCATGATCAGAATCGCCAGGAGCATGGTGAGCAGGAGGATTCCGAAGATGCGCCACCAGGAGCCCCGGACGAGCTTCGCCGAGCGGCGCAAGGAGGAGAGGACGCCTCCCCGTTCCAGCATCAGCGCCGGATAGGACAGGCTGAACCGGATCATCAGCCAGATGGCGACGACACCGGCCGCGATGCCTCCCAGCGAGGCGAGCGCGTCGCCCCCTGTCGAGTTCATCAACAGGCCCGGGGCGATGCCGACGGCCAGGATCCCTGCGGTGAGCGCGGCGAGCAGCAGCGTCAGCCCGAGGAGTTGGAGCAGCCGGGGGCGGGCCTCGCGCCAGGCGTCGGCGAGGGTCACCGGGCGGCCCAGCACAGAGCGGCTGACGACGATGGTGAGCAGCGCCGTGGTGATGAACGTGGCCATGAGGGTGATCAGCGCCGGCACCGACTCCGCGAGGAGACTGCCCCGCAGATAGGCGGTGAGCTGGCTCATCTGCTCGGAGGGGCTCGCCTCGGAATCGATGCGCGGCGGCGTCGGCAGGACGAAGCGCCTGAGGAGGGTGTCGGCGGTCTGGGTGATGACGGACACCGTGATCGTGACGCTGAGGACCGTACGCCAGTGCGCGCGCAGCGTGGAGACGGCGCCGTCGAGGATCTCGCCCACGCCCAGCGGCCGCAGCGGGATGACGCCTGGCTTGGCGGTGGGCGGAGCGCCCCAGCCGCCCCGGGGGCCGTTGCCCCAGTGGGGGGCCGGCTGGCGGGCGGGGCCCGTGGAGCCCGGGCCGGCGGGCGCCGACCACTGGGAGGCGGGCGGCTGCTCCTTGGACCACTGCGGGCTCGCGGGCCGCTCGTCGGCGGGCGGTGTGCTGGGCGCGGGAGTGTCAGGACCCTGCTGGCCGGAGCCCTGGCCGTCGGACGCGGAGGATCCGGGCGAGGCCCAGCCCGGAGTGTCGTTCACGGTCGTCCACCTCGTGCGTTGGTCGCGGGGCCCGCTTGTCGGGCGGGCTCGGTCACGGTGCCGGGCCGCTCGGCGGGGCGGAAGGTCGGCAGCCATCGTGCCACGCGCCGTCCGCCGTTGAACCGGCGCCCGTATGTGCCGGGCACCTTCATTGTCGATCGTTCAGGGGGCAGACTGGGCGGATGGTTGATCAGTACGCACGAACTGCCACCGGAGAAGGGCCGTCCGCCCTGCCCGTACTGCGCTGGATCGAGCCGCCCGAGGGTCCCGTGGTGGTGCTGCTCGACCAGACACGGTTGCCCGCCGAGGAAGTCGAACTGGTCTGTACGGACGTACCGGCGCTGGTGCGGGCCATTCAGGCCCTCGCCGTGCGCGGGGCGCCCCTGCTCGGCATCGCCGGCGCCTACGGGGTCGCTCTGGCGGCGATGCGGGGCTACGACGTGGAGGAGGCCGCGGAGTCGCTGGCCGGAGCGCGGCCCACCGCTGTGAACCTCGGTGTCGGGGTGCGGCGGGCGCTCGACGCCTACCGGGCGGTGGCCGGGAAGGGCGCCGGGCAGGACGAGGCCGCCGAGGCGGCCCTCGCCGCGGCGCGGCGGCTGCACCGCGAGGACGCCGAGGCCAGCGCGCGGATGGCGGACCGGGGCCTGGCGCTCCTCGAGGAGCTCCTGCCCGGCGGTACCCTGCGCGTCCTGACGCACTGCAACAGCGGGGCGCTGGTGTCGGGCGGTGAGGGCACGGCGTTCGCCGTGGCACTCGCGGCCCACCGGGCGGGGCGGCTGCGGCGGCTGTGGGTCGACGAGACGCGGCCGCTGCTCCAGGGGGCCCGGCTCACGGCGTACGAGGCGTCCCGCCACGGCATGGCGTACACGTTGCTCACCGACAATGCCGCCGGGTCGCTGTTCGCGGCGGGAGAGGTGGACGCCGTGCTCATCGGGGCGGACAGGATCGCCGCGGACGGCTCCGTGGCCAACAAGGTGGGAAGCTATCCGCTGGCGGTGCTGGCCAAGTACCACCACGTGCCGTTCCTGGTGGTGGCGCCGGTCACGACGATCGACGCCGACACTCCCGACGGGGCGTCGATCGAGGTGGAGCAGCGATCCGGGCAGGAAGTGACGGAGCTCACACCTCCGCCGCAGGTCGGAGGCGGGGTCGGGCCGGCCGGAGGGTTGCCAGTGGCACCGCTCGGAACGCAGGCTTACAACCCGGCCTTTGATGTGACACCCCCCGAACTGGTAACGGCGATCGTCACTGAGGTAGGAGTGGTGTCCCCGGTCACCGGGGCAGGAATTGCTGAGCTGTGTGCCAGGTCACGACAGGTAACGATTAGCTAATGGGATGATGTCGTTTATGAAGGGACGTGTCCTTGTCGTCGACGACGACACCGCACTGGCCGAAATGCTCGGGATTGTGCTGCGTGGTGAAGGGTTCGAGCCGTCGTTCGTAGCGGACGGTGACAAGGCGCTCGCCGCATTCAGGGAGACCAAGCCGGACCTGGTGCTGCTGGACCTCATGCTGCCCGGCAGGGACGGCATCGAGGTGTGCCGGCTCATCAGGGCCGAGTCCGGTGTACCGATCGTCATGCTCACCGCGAAGAGCGACACCGTCGACGTCGTGGTGGGCCTGGAGTCGGGGGCCGACGACTACATCGTCAAGCCGTTCAAGCCGAAGGAGCTCGTCGCCCGCATCCGGGCTCGGCTGCGGAGGTCCGAGGAGCCCGCGCCCGAGCAGCTCACCATCGGTGACCTGGTCATCGACGTGGCCGGGCACTCCGTCAAACGGGACGGCCAGTCGATCGCGCTCACCCCGCTGGAGTTCGACCTGCTCGTCGCGCTCGCCCGCAAGCCCTGGCAGGTGTTCACCCGCGAGGTGCTGCTGGAGCAGGTATGGGGCTACCGCCACGCCGCCGACACGCGGCTGGTGAACGTGCACGTGCAGCGGCTGCGCTCCAAGGTCGAGAAGGACCCCGAGCGGCCGGAAATCGTCGTGACCGTCCGTGGTGTCGGTTACAAGGCCGGACCGAGCTGACATGACCCGCGGCAGTGCTGCTCCGAAGCCCGGGAAGCCGGGAGTCCGTGCGGGGCGGGCTGCCGGACCGGGGCTCGCGCCCTCGCGCGCCGGCAGGCTCCTCCTGGGCGGCCGACTGCTCCAGGACGGAGCGCCGGGCGGGCGGGTGCTCCGGCTGCTGATGCGCTGGATCCGTCGTCCGCTGCTCCCCGCCGTACGGCTGTGGCGGCGGAACATCCAGCTGCGCGTGGTCGCCGGCACCCTGCTGATGTCGCTCGGCGTGGTGCTGCTGCTCGGGTTCGTCGTCATCGGCCAGGTGCGCAACGGTCTGCTGGACGCCAAGGAGAGGGCGGCGCAGATCCAGGCGACCGGAGGCTTCTCGGCGGCCCAGGACGAGGCCAACGCGCCGTCCGCGCCGCCCGCCCCGAGCGGCCAGGACGGCAGCGGCAGCGGCGTGACCGCGCGGTCCTCGCTGAACTGGCGGTCCGACCTCGTCGTGCAGCTGGCCAGCGGTGGCCACGGCGCGTTCAACGTGGTGGCGCTCAGCTCCGACTCCGCCGGCGCGGCACCCAGCCGCGGCGCCCGGGCGTCGGGCGGTGTCTTCCCCGCCACCAGCATTCCGGCGGCGCTGCGGGAGTCGGTCGCGCAAGGGACCGGCACGTTCCAGACGTACAGCCGGATCCGCTACATCGACGGCCAGGCGTCCGAGCCGGGCCTGGTCATCGGCAAGCGGCTCAACGACGTCGAGGGCAATTCGTACGAGCTGTACTACCTCTTCCCGCTGACGCAGGAGGAGGAGTCGCTGTCCCTGGTGAAGACGACGATCGCGACGGCGGGGCTCTTCGTGGTCGTGCTGCTCGGCGCCATCGCGTGGCTCGTCGTGCGGCAGGTCGTGACACCGGTGCGGATGGCGGCGGGCGTGGCCGAGCGGCTCTCCGCCGGACGGCTGCAGGAGCGGATGAAGGTCACAGGCGAGGACGACATCGCCCGCCTCGGCGAGGCCTTCAACAAGATGGCGCAGAACCTCCAGCTCAAGATCCAGCAGCTGGAGGACCTGTCGAGGATGCAGCGCCGCTTCGTCTCCGACGTGTCGCACGAACTGCGCACCCCGCTGACGACGGTCCGGATGGCCGCCGACGTCATCTACGAGGCACGCGGTGACTTCGATCCCGTGACAGCACGGTCGGCGGAACTGCTGGGCGATCAGCTGGACCGGTTCGAGTCGCTGCTCGCCGATCTGCTGGAGATCAGCCGCTTCGACGCGGGAGCGGCCGCCCTGGAGGCCGAGCCGATAGACCTGCGGGACGTCGTACGCCGGGTCATCGGCGGCGCCCAGCCGCTGGCCGAGCACAAGGGCGGCCGCATCATCGTCGTCGGCGACGAGCAGCCGGTGGTCGCCGAGGCCGACGCACGGCGGGTCGAGCGCGTCCTCAGGAACCTGGTCGTCAACGCCGTCGAGCACGGCGAGGGCCGGGACGTCGTGGTGCGGCTGGCATCGGCCGGCGGCGCGGTCGCCGTCGCCGTACGGGACTACGGCGTCGGGCTGAAGCCCGGCGAGGCCACCCGCGTGTTCAACCGTTTCTGGCGCGCCGACCCCGCGCGTGCCCGGACCACCGGCGGTACCGGCCTCGGCCTGTCCATCGCCGTCGAGGACGCCCGGCTGCACGGCGGCTGGCTCCAGGCGTGGGGCGAACCCGGCGGCGGCTCGCAGTTCCGGCTGACCCTGCCGCGTACGGCCGACGAACCGCTGCGCGGCTCACCGATACCCCTGGAACCGGATGACTCCCGGCGCAACCGCGAAGCGGCCGCCGTACGGGAGGGCCGGGGCGCCCGGGACACCGGACGGCAGCCCGCCGTGCCCGGGCAGACGGTCGCGGACCGCTCGCCGCTGACCGTACCCGGAGCGTCGGCGATACCGCCCCGGCAGACCCGGGCGGCCGCAGACCCCACCGCCCTGCCCGGCAACGGTGCGCGCGTGGTCGCGCGTGGTGCCATGGAGCCGACGGGCGCCACCGCCCCGGCGGAGCGGGAACCGAAGCGGGAGGACACGACCAGTGGGCGCTGAGCGTCTTCGGTACAGCCCTGACGACGACGGCCGTGGACGCGACAGCCAGGTGCGTGACGACCGCGTGCGTGACGACCGCGTGCGTGCCGGCCTGAGCCGTCAGGGCCGTGGCCGCGCGGGTCGCGCTGCCGCCGTGCTCGCGTCCGCCGCGCTGCTCGCCGGGTGCGCGTCGATGCCGGACAGCGGCGACGTCAGCGCCGTGAAGGCGTCCAAGCCTGGCGACTCCCAGGTGCGGGTGTACCCGGTGACGCCGCGCGAGAACGCCGAACCTGACGAGATCGTCGACGGGTTCCTCGAGGCCATGACCGGTGACGACCCCGGTTTCGCGACGGCGCGCAAGTACCTGACGAAGCAGGCCGCGCGGACCTGGAAGCCCGAGCAGCGCACCACCGTGCTCACGGCCGCGCCGGACCGCCTCCAGCGGCTGGGCGACGGCGGCCGTGACGCGGAGGCCCTCCAGTACGAACTGACCGGCCAGCGGGTGGCGACGGTGGACAGTCGGCACGCGTACCAGCCGGTCGACGCCATCGAGTACCGCGAGTCGATCCGGCTGGTGCAGCAGACCGGCCCCGACGGCAAGGGCAAGGAGTGGCGCATCGACGGCCTGCCCCAGGGGCTGGTGCTCGGTGAGTCCGACTTCCAGCGGAACTACCGGTCGGTGAACAAGTATTACTTCGCGTCAGGTCAGGACTGGGTCGTGGCCGACCCGGTCTACATCCGCAAGCGCCAGGACCCCGTGACGCGGATGGACTCGCTGACGCAGACGGTCAAGGCACTTCTCGAAGGGCCCACGCACTGGTTGAAGCCGGTCGTGGATTCGCGTTTCCCGACGGGCACGACCCTGAAGGAAGGCGTCACCTCGCTGACGGTCGACGACCAGAGCACGTTGAAGGTGCCGCTCAGCAAGAAGGCCAACGACGTGGGACGCGAGCAGTGCCAGAGAATGGCCGCCCAACTGCTGTTCACCGTCGGGGATCTGGCGTCCACGAAGGTGCAGCAGGTGCAGATGCAGCGCGCCGACGGATCGACGCTGTGCCTGCTGCACGAGAACCAGAAGGAGAATTACACCGCTGACCGGACCTCCGGAATTCCGGAGAACCCGTACTTCGTGGACGCCGCGGGAAAGCTCGCGGAACTCGAGGTCGCGGCGAAGGACGTGGTCCATCCGGAGCATGTGCCGGGCCCGTTCGGCAACGGCTCGGTGAAGCTCGACTCGGTCGCGGTGTCCCGTGACGAGCGGCGCGCCGCCGCCGTCTCCGAAGGAGGCGTCAACCTCCGTGTGGCCTCCGTCCTTTCGGAGTCCGAGCTGCCCGCGCCGCTCGTCAGCAGCCAGGGCAAGCGGCGGGAGGAGCGCCTGTCCGCACCCAGCTGGGACGGCCGGGGCGACCTGTGGGTGGCCGACCGGAACCCCGCGAAACCGCGGCTGCTGGTCCTCCCGGGCGGCACGGCCCCGCCGGTCACCGTGACGGCGCCGTGGCTGGTCGACGGTGTACGGATCGAGGCGCTGCGGCTCTCCGAGGACGGGGTGCGCGCCGCGCTGCTGCTCCACAAGGACGGCAGGACCACCCTCCAGATCGGCCGCGTCGAGCGGCAGGGCTCCGGGGCCCGCCAGACCGTCGCGGTCGTGGACCTCCAGTCCGTGGCGCCCCGGATGGAGTCCGTGACCTCGGTGTCCTGGGCGGGGCCCAGCCGGCTCGTGGTGCTGGGCAAGCTCGCCGGCGGCGTGCAGCAGGTGCGCTACATCCAGACGGACGGCTCGACGTCCCCCGCCGGGATCCCCGGCCTGAACCAGGTCAAGGCCGTCGCGGCGGCGAACGACGAGCGGGTGCCGCTGGTGGCCGCGTCCTCCGACGACGGCATCGTCCGCCTCCAGAACGGCGTGAACTGGCAGCCGATGGTCGACAAGGGCACATCGCCGGTCTATCCGGGCTGATCCGACGGTTTTCCACAGGGGTGGACGGCCCCCCGCGCCCCCGGCACAGTGGAGCCATGCGGGGATGGTGGCGGGAGATCGCCGGGCTCGTGCTGCCGGTCGCCTGCGCAGGCTGCGGCTGCTCCCGGACGCGGCTGTGCGACACCTGCGGGCACGCGCTGTACGGGGGAGCGGCGGGCAGGGTCCGTCCGGTGCCGATGCCCGCCGGACTGCCCGACGTGCACGCCGCCGCCCCCTACACCGACGCCGTACGGGCCGTGCTCCTCGCCCACAAGGAGCGCGGCGCCATAGGACTGGCCCGACCCCTCGGGGCCGCCCTCGCCGCGGCCGTACAGGCGGCTGTGCGCCCGCACGGGGCCGTGCGGGGCGCGCCCCTGCTCCTGGTACCGGTGCCGTCCGCGCGGCCCGCCGTACGGGCGCGCGGCCACGACGCGGTACGGAGGGTCGCGGTGGCCGCGGCCGCCGAGCTGCGGCGGAGCGGGACGCCCGCGCGGGCCCTGCCCGTGCTGCGGCACCGGCGCCGGGTGGCCGACCAGGCGGGCCTCGGGGCCCGTGAGCGGCTGGCCAACATGACCGGCGCCCTGACTGTCGTGGCCGGGGCGGGCCCGGTCCTCGCGGGCGGCCGGATCGTCGTCGTGGACGACCTCATGACGACCGGGGCGTCACTGGTCGAGGCGAGCAGGGCACTGAGTGCCGCGTGCGCACCACCCGCCCCGGGGCTTACGGCCATGGCCGCCGCCGTGGTCGCCGCGCCGGCCGACGCGTTCGCGCCGCACCGCCCGGGAACCCGGGGTACCCCCGGAGGTCCGGGGTAATCGCCTCGCGGGGCCGTTCGGCCCCGTCTCCCGGGCGTCGGAACCGCCGAAGGGCCCTGCACGTTGCCAATAGTGAGAGCTGAAAAGCACCTGATCGGAGGTTTGTGCGGGGAGCGGGTGCCGATACACGTCCGGGCGAGCTATGTTCGGTTGTGAGGAATGGCACGAGCCGCACTTCACCGAATGCACCGTGCTGCCGCCCGGAAAGAGGAGCGGTCAGCCACATCGGAAATCGGTGGGGTGAGGATCTTGTCGACTGGGGAGGAGGAGGGCTAAGTCGCCAAGTCCAAGGCTCCGGTACTCACCGGGGCCTGGTGCAAAAGGGAGATGCTCGCCGGCTGTGAGCTGGTCGGAGCAATCCGGGAACGGAGTTCTGCGTGGACATCGTCGTCAAGGGCCGCAAGACCGAGGTGCCCGAGCGGTTCCGCAAGCACGTGGCCGAGAAGCTGAACCTGGAGAAGATCCAGAAGCTCGACGGCAAGGTGATCAGCCTCGACGTCGAGGTGTCCAAGGAACACAACCCGCGGCAGGCCGACCGGTCCGACCGCGTGGAGATCACCCTTCACTCCCGAGGCCCGGTGATCCGGGCGGAAGCGGCAGCAGGCGACCCGTACGCAGCGCTCGACCTCGCCACGAGCAAGCTCGAGGCGCGGCTGCGCAAGCAGCACGACAAGCGTCACACCCGTCGGGGCAGCGGCCGGATGTCGGCCGCCGAGGTGGCGGACGCCGTACCGGGCGTGGCCCGGCTGAACGGGACCGGTGTCGCCGTCGTCGAGGAAGCGACCGACACGATCCCGACCACCCGTATGGGTTCGCTCGAAGTCAGGGGCGAAGGCCCGCTGATCGTCCGCGAGAAGACCCACACGGCCGCCCCGATGACACTCGACCAGGCGCTCTACGAGATGGAGCTGGTCGGGCACGACTTCTATCTGTTCGTCGACTCCGAGACCAAGCAGCCGAGCGTCGTCTACCGGCGCCACGCCTACGACTACGGCGTCATTCATCTCGAGAACGACCCCCTGGCAGGCGGTGAGGGAGGCGGTGCCGGCGGTGCGCTCGGCGGCTGACGCCAGCTGACGGTCACTGATCTGGCTTGAAAGTGTGCCCCTGGAGCGCCGCGTGCGCCCCCAGGGGCACCACTGTGCGACCTGAGGATCACCGCTTCGTCGCCGGGGCATGAAATCATGGTGGCGCGCCCAACCGGTGCTCTCCTCATCGCGGTTGGCGCAGCGACCATGAACTTCAGGCCTTGGCCTTCAGGGGGAGGAACGATGGCGGACAGCTTCGGCCCGGTGCACCACACGGGCGGCTCCGACGCCCCGGTCGGCGCATTGGGCAGTGGAGAGGACGGCGACACCGGCAGGGGCGCGGGAGCGTCCCGGGACGAGCCCATTCGGGTGCTCGTGGTCGACGATCACGCCCTGTTCCGGAGGGGGCTGGAAATCGTCCTCGCGCAGGAGGAGGACATCCAGGTCGTGGGTGAGGCGGGCGACGGAGCGGAAGCCGTCGACAAGGCCGCCGATCTGCTGCCCGACATCGTTCTGATGGACGTCCGGATGCCCAAGCGCGGCGGTATCGAGGCCTGCACCTCCATCAAGGAGGTCGCCCCCAGCGCCAAGATCATCATGCTGACGATCAGCGACGAGGAGGCCGACCTCTACGACGCGATCAAGGCGGGCGCGACCGGCTATCTCCTCAAGGAGATCTCCACGGACGAGGTGGCCACCGCCATCCGGGCCGTCGCCGACGGCCAGTCGCAGATCAGCCCGTCGATGGCGTCGAAGCTGCTCACCGAGTTCAAGTCGATGATCCAGCGCACCGACGACCGCCGGCTCGTCCCCGCGCCCCGGCTCACCGACCGGGAGCTGGAGGTCCTCAAGCTGGTCGCCACCGGAATGAACAACCGGGACATCGCCAAGGAGTTGTTCATCTCCGAGAACACCGTGAAGAACCATGTGCGCAACATCCTGGAGAAGCTGCAGCTGCACTCCAGGATGGAGGCGGTGGTCTACGCGATGCGGGAGAAGATCCTCGAAATTCGCTGACCGGCGCTGACGGGCGCGCCTCGGCGCTCCCCGAGCGCGGTCCGGCGCCGACCGGCCCGTTCCGGCGCTGCGCGTGGCCACAGCCCCGGGTGGGGCGCCTTCTGCCGGGGGCGCCCCCGGCCTCGGGAGAGCGGCTCGGGGAGCGGAGGAGGCCAGGTCAGGCCAGGGCCGCCGCGAGGGCGGGTGCCAGCTCCGGGTGGTCGACGCGCTCGATCCGTACGCTGTCGCAGCCCACCCACTCGGCGGCCTCGCGCAGCGCCCGCGCCATGGGAGCGACGGCCTTGCCCCCGGCCAGCGACACCTGCTTCGCCACCAGCGTCTTCCCGTCCCGCGCGGGATCCACCCGGCCCAGCAGCCGCCCACCGGCGAGCAGCGGCATCGCGAAGTAGCCGTGGACCCGCTTCTGCTTGGGCACGTACGCCTCCAGCCGGTGCGTGAAGCCGAAGATCCGCTCCGTGCGCGCCCGCTCCCAGATCAGCGAGTCGAAGGGCGACAGCAGCGTCGTACGGTGACGGCCGCGCGGCTCGGTCGCCAGGGCCTCGGGGTCCGCCCAGGCGGGCTTCTCCCAGCCCTCCACCCGGACCGGCACGAGCCCCGAATCGGCGACCACCGCGTCGAACTGCTCGCCCTTGAGCCGGTGGTAGTCCGCTATGTCCGCCCGGGTGCCGACGCCCAGCGCCTGCCCGGCCAGCCGGACCAGCCGGCGCAGGCACTCGGTGTCGTCCAGCTCGTCGTGGAGGAGCGCGTCGGGAATGGCGCGCTCGGCCAGGTCGTACACGCGCTTCCAGCCGCGCCGCTCGGTGCAGACGACCTCGCCGTACATGAGCGCCCGCTCGACGGCGACCTTCGACGCGGACCAGTCCCACCACTCGCCGCCGTTCTTGGCGCCGCCCAGCTCCGTGGCGGTCAGCGGACCCTCGGCGCTCAGCTGCTTGATCACAGCGTCGTAGGCGCCGTCCGGAAGGTCGTGGTACCAGTGCGGACGGGCCCGGTAGGCACGGCGCCGGAACGCGAAGTGCGGCCACTCCTCGACCGGCAGGATGCAGGCCGCGTGCGACCAGTACTCGAACGCGTGCCCGTCGGTCCAGTACGCGGTGTCCACGGTCTTCCGGCCGACGGCGCCCAGCCGCGCGTACGGGATCAGCTCGTGCGAGCGGGCCAGCACCGAGATCGTGTCCAGCTGTACGGCGCCGAGGTGACGGAGGACACCCCGCACCCCGGCGCGTCTGTCCGGCGCCCCCAGGAACCCCTGGGCGCGCAGGGCGATACGGCGGGCCTCGTCGGCGGAGAGTTCGATGGCGGGACGCGGCGGGGTCGTCATGGTTCGCACGATAGCCGCGGCCACTGACAGCGGCCCTGCCCTGTGGACAACCGGCCGGCCCGGCCCCGCGCGCCCGCCGGCCCCGCGCGCCCCGACGGCTGCGGCCGACGGGGCGCACCTCGTGCCCCGACGTCTCCCTGGCGCTCAGCCGCGGGCCGGCAGATACACCTGGGCCCCCGGCAGCCCGAGGTCGGCGGGCAGCAGGGAGCCGAGCCAGCAGTCCCGGAGGGTCCCCCGGTACGGCAGCGCCGCGCGGAGGGTGCCCTCGATCGTGAAACCGGCCTTCTCCGCGACGATCCGCGAGGCGGTGTTGCCCACCTGGGCGCGCCATTCCAGCCGGGTGCAGCCGAGGTCGGTGAAGGCCCAGGCGGCCAGCGTGCGCACGACCTCCACCGCGTAGCCCCGGCCCCTGTGCTCGGCGACGGTGAAGAAACCGATCTCCCAGGTGCCCTCGCACGGGTGGTGCAGGCTGGTCGAGCCGAGCAGCGGGCCGCCGCCCCTCGGCCGCACGGAGAACGTGTACGAGGTGTCCGTACTCCAGCCGTCGGGCACGATGCGCCCCACGAAATCGTCGGCGTGCTCTCTCTCGTACGGATCCGCCACCGGTATCCAGCGCAGGATGTCCGGGTCCTGACAGGCCGCGCGAACCTCCTCCGCGTCGTCTGGAGTGAAGGTCCGCAGCAGCAGGCGTTCGGAGGTGAGGGTGACGGGTTCCATGACGGGATTCTGGTGCGCCCGGGTGCACGGAGCGAACACTTTTCGGGATGGGCGGCACCTTCCAAGGCCCCCGTGCGTTCTCCTTACGGGCGGTAGTCGCCTCTGCCCGGCGGTACCCCTCTGGCGGAGGACCTCCCGGCGCGGTGGTGTCCTCGCTTACGATGACCGTTGCGGTGGGGACCACCTGCCGTGCCCGTGCCAGTGTCCATGACAAGACCCAGTGCCAGGCCCGACCGGCAAGGAGACCAGCCTCAGTGTCCGTCTTCAACAAGCTCATGCGTGCAGGCGAAGGCAAGATCCTGCGCAAACTGCACCGCATCGCGGACCAGGTCAACTCCATCGAAGAGGACTTCGTCAACCTCTCCGACGCCGAGTTGCGGGCGCTCACCGAGGAGTACAAGCAGCGGTACCAGGACGGTGAGAGCCTCGACGACCTGCTCCCCGAGGCGTTCGCGACCGTCCGTGAGGCGGCCAAGCGCGTCCTCGGCCAGCGTCACTACGACGTCCAGCTGATGGGCGGCGCGGCGCTTCACCTCGGCTATGTCGCCGAGATGAAGACCGGTGAGGGCAAGACCCTCGTCGGCACGCTCCCGGCGTATCTGAACGCGCTGTCCGGCAAGGGCGTCCATCTGATCACGGTCAACGACTACCTGGCCGAGCGCGACTCCGAGATGATGGGCCGCGTCCACAAGTTCCTGGGTCTCACGGTGGGCTGCATCCTGGCCAACATGTCGCCTGCGCAGCGCCGCGAGCAGTACAACTGCGACATCACGTACGGCACGAACAACGAGTTCGGCTTCGACTACCTGCGCGACAACATGGCGTGGTCGAAGGACGAGCTCGTCCAGCGCGGCCACAACTTCGCCTGTGTCGACGAGGTCGACTCGATCCTCGTGGACGAGGCCCGTACCCCGCTGATCATCTCCGGCCCGGCCGACCAGGCGACGAAGTGGTACGGCGACTTCGCCAAGCTCGTCACCCGTCTCACCCGGGGCGAGGCCGGCAACCCGCTCAAGGGTCTCGAGGAGACCGGCGACTACGAGGTCGACGAGAAGAAGCGCACCGTCGCCATCCACGAGGCCGGCGTCGCGAAGGTCGAGGACTGGCTGGGCATCGACAACCTCTACGAGTCGGTGAACACCCCGCTCGTCGGGTACCTGAACAACGCGATCAAGGCCAAGGAACTCTTCAAGAAGGACAAGGACTACGTCGTCATCGACGGCGAAGTCATGATCGTCGACGAGCACACCGGCCGTATCCTCGCCGGCCGCCGCTACAACGAGGGCATGCACCAGGCGATCGAGGCGAAGGAGGGGGTGGACATCAAGGACGAGAACCAGACCCTCGCCACGATCACCCTGCAGAACTTCTTCCGCCTCTACGACAAGCTCTCCGGCATGACCGGTACGGCCATGACCGAGGCCGCCGAGTTCCACCAGATCTACAAGCTGGGCGTCGTCCCGATCCCCACGAACAGGCCGATGGTCCGCATGGACCAGTCGGACCTGATCTACCGCACCGAGGTCGCCAAGTTCGCCGCGGTCGTGGACGACATCGCCGAGAAGCACAAGAAGGGCCAGCCGATCCTCGTCGGTACGACGTCGGTCGAGAAGTCCGAGTACCTGTCCCAGCAGCTGTCCAAGCGCGGCGTCCCGCACGAGGTGCTCAACGCCAAGCACCACGAGCGTGAGGCGTCGATCGTCGCCCAGGCCGGACGCAAGGGCGCCGTCACGGTCGCCACGAACATGGCCGGCCGCGGTACCGACATCAAGCTCGGCGGCAACCCCGACGACCTGGCCGAGGCGGAGCTGCGCCAGCGCGGCCTGGACCCGGTCGAGCACGTCGAGGAGTGGGCCGCGGCCCTGCCCGCCGCGCTGGAGAAGGCGGAACTCGCGGTCAAGGCGGAGTTCGAAGAGGTCAAGGAGCTCGGCGGGCTGTACGTGCTCGGCACGGAGCGGCACGAGTCGCGCCGTATCGACAACCAGCTGCGCGGTCGTTCCGGCCGTCAGGGCGACCCGGGCGAGTCCCGGTTCTACCTGTCCCTCGGTGACGACCTGATGCGTCTGTTCAAGGCGCAGATGGTCGAGCGGGTCATGGCGATGGCCAACGTCCCGGACGACGTGCCGATCGAGAACAAGATGGTCACGCGCGCGATCGCGTCCGCGCAGTCGCAGGTCGAGCAGCAGAACTTCGAGACGCGTAAGAACGTCCTGAAGTACGACGAGGTGCTCAACCGCCAGCGCGAGGTCATCTACGGCGAGCGTCGCCGCGTCCTGGAGGGCGAGGACCTGCACGAGCAGATCCGCCACTTCATGGACGACACGATCGACGCCTACATCCAGGCCGAGACCGTCGAGGGCTTCGCCGAGGAGTGGGACCTGGACCGGCTCTGGAGCGCCTTCAAGCAGCTCTACCCGGTGAAGGTCACCGTCGAGGAGCTGGAGGAGGCGGCCGGGGACCGCGCGGGCATCACCGCCGAGTTCATCGCCGAGTCCGTCAAGGACGACATCCACGAGCAGTACGACGCGCGGGAGAAGCAGCTCGGCTCCGACATCATGCGCGAGCTGGAGCGGCGGGTCGTCCTCTCCGTGCTGGACCGCAAGTGGCGCGAGCACCTCTACGAGATGGACTACCTCCAGGAGGGCATCGGCCTGCGCGCGATGGCGCAGAAGGACCCGCTGGTCGAGTACCAGCGCGAGGGCTTCGACATGTTCACCGCGATGATGGAGGGCATCAAGGAGGAGTCCGTCGGCTACCTGTTCAACCTGGAGGTCCAGGTCGAGCAGCAGGTCGAGGAGGTCCCGGTGCAGGACGCGGCCGAGAAGACCTCGCTGGCCAAGGAGGAGGCCGTGCCGGCGGGCGCGGGCCGTCCGGAGATCCGCGCCAAGGGTCTGGACGCTCCGCAGCGGCCGAACCGGCTGCACTTCTCCGCGCCGACCGTCGACGGTGAGGGCGGTGTCGTGGAGGGCGACTTCGACAACGGTCAGCCCCGGTCGGAGACCGACGGCATGACCCGCGCGGAGCGCCGCAAGGCGCAGAAGGGCGGCCGTCGCCGGAAGAAGTGACGGCGCGACCGACAGGTTCGCGAGCGGGGCCGGGCACACGCGAGAGCGGTGAGCCCGGCCCCGCCCCCGTTCGCGGCGCCGCCGCCACGCGCGCCCGCGGGGAGGGACGGCGCCCGCGGGGAGGGACGGCGCCTGCGGGGAGGGGCGGCGCCTGCGGGGAGGGGCGACGGCTGCCGTCACGTGCGGCGCCGGTCGCCCCGTGCGGCGCCCGGCTTCGGGTGCGGCGCCGGTCGCCCCGTGCGGCGCCCGGCTTCGGGTGCGGCATCCCCCGGCCCCGTAGGCCGCCCTTCGCCCCGCGCGGCGACCCGCTTAGGGTGCGGCACCCCCCCCGTAAGGCCGCTGCCCGTCCCGTACGGCACCCGCTGTCAGGGGGGCGGCCGTCGCGCCGAGCGGCGCAGGGCTGCGAGTCCGGGCACCCCGGCACCGCGCGGCGACCCGCTTAGGGTGCGGCACCCCCCGTAAGGCCGCTGTCCGCCCCCTACGGCACCCGCTGTCAGGTGCCGCGTCCGTCGCGCCGAGCGCGCCCGGCTGCGAGTGCGGGCCCCCCTGGCACGTACGGTGCGGCCACCCCTGCACCGTGCGGCGCCCGGCTTCAGGCGTGGCCCCGCTGTCAGGTGTGCCGGGCGGCGGTGTGGCCGGTGCCCAGCTCCACGGCCGCGCAGCGCCACTTCCGGTCCTCACCGAGCTCCAGCCGGAACGCCATGGCGCGGATGTGCCCGCCCGCGACGACGCTCGCGTACGCCTCCACGACCCCCGGACGCAGCGGCGAGCCCGCGCACCGGCGCACGACCGGTCGCACACCCCGGCCGCCAGGGCCGTCCACCGGGCGCAGGGGATTCGCGGGCGCGAGGCGGACCAACTGCTCGTACGCCTCGCCGATGGTCTGCCCCAGCATCCAGTGGACGGGGCGCTCCCCGCTCAACACGGCGAGCAGCCGCTCGGCGAAGACGGCGTGCGGCGGCAGCGGGCGCGGCCTCGGGGCCCGTGGACGTGACAGGGCTCCGCGTCCCGGCCCGCGCGGATCCCGCCGTACGTCTCGCTGTACGTCCCGCCGCCGTGCGGGAGCGGCCGAGGCGGGAGCGGCCGAGGCGGAGGCGGCGGGGGCCGGTTCGGGAGCCGGGGCCGCTGCGGTCGTACCCGTTCCGGCTGCGCCCGCCGCGTCAGCCGCGGGGGTGGCTGCCGCGTGGGTGCCGGCGGGGCCGGTCGCGCGGCGGGGCTCGGGAACCCGGTCGGGGCGTGGCGGAGCCGGAGCGGCCGGTGTCGGCAGGCCGTGCGTTCCGGGGCGGGACGCGCCCTGTGCGGGGCGTACGGCGGCGGCACGGTGCTGGGCGCCACGGGCGGTGGCCCCGGCGCTCCCGGCGCCACCGGCGGCCGGCGGCGCGGGCACGGGTGCGGGTGCGGCGGCGGTCTCGGCGGACGTGCCGCCCGTGACCCGCTGGGTGGTCTCCGTCGTGGTCATGTGTCTGCCCCCGTTGGTCGGGCCCGGGTACCGGGCGGTAACTTCTGGGCTCCTTCTACGGGGCGCCGTGCGGCCGTCGCAACGCCCGCCCCGGCCTTTCCGGAGCCCCGGGGCGATCACCCATCAGGGTGGCGACCCGGCTCAGACGCCGGGCGACCCGGCGGGCGCGCGCGGTGGCGGCTGGACGCTGTGCGGGGCCTCCGGGCGACCCCGAAGGGGGACCTCCCACGTATCCTGAGGGCGTCTTCCGACTACGAAAGCGGCCTGTCATGCGCGTGTACGTCCCCACGACCATCCCCGGTCTCGCACAGGCGCACAGGGCCGGCGAGCTGGGCCCCGGCCCGCTGACCGCGTACGCCGTCACGCCCGGGCTGCGCGAGTGGTACGTCTCGGACGACATCGAGGAGCTGGAGTACGCGGCGCTGAGCCGGGCCGCGTCTGCCTCCCTGCGGCTGCTGGCGGGCGACCCGGGCGCGCAGCGGCGCAGGGTCGTCGTCGCCGTCGACGTACCGGACGGAGCCGCGGCGGCCGACCCCGACGGCGGCCTCGACCCCTCGTCGGTGGGCGAGGTGCGGATCGCGGCGCCGGTCCCGCTGGCCAAGGCGGCGGCCGTGCACGCCGACGCCGAGGACGCCGAGGGCGATGTGTCGGCGGCGGCGGACGCGCTGGGCGCGGCGGACATGGGCGACGACGACGCGCAGTTCACCGTGGACGGGGCGGAGGACCACGAACTGCTGTGGTTCGGCGTGCAGGAGATCCCCAACCTCATCGGCTGAGCGGTGACCGGGCGGCCGGGCAGCCGGGCCGGCTGAGCCGTGTCCGACCGGGCGGCGGCCGAGCGGGTTCGCTGTCACAGCCTGCCGGTACCGTTTTCAGCATGGGGAAGCGCATGGGTAAGCACGGCACGCATCTGGTCTGGGACTGGAACGGCACCCTGCTCGACGACATCGACGCGGTCATCGGCGCGACGAACGCCGCGTTCGAGGAGATAGGCCTGGAGCCGATCACGCTCGCGCGGTACCGCGAGCTGTACTGCGTGCCGGTTCCGCTGTTCTACCAGCGGCTGATGGGTCGGCTGCCCACGGACGCGGAGTGGGCCGTCATGGACGGCGCCTTCCACCGGCACTACTGGGCGCGGGCCGACGCCTGCGGGCTCACCGACGGCGCGGCGGAGCTGCTCGCGGCGAGCGCGGCGGTGGGGCGTACGCAGTCGTTGCTGTCGCTGGCCCCGCACGAGCGGCTGATACCGATCGTCCGGCGGCACGGCATCGAGGAGCGGTTCGTCCGGGTGGACGGGCGGATCGGCGAGTCGACGGCGGGCAAGGCCGAGCACATGGTGCGGCATCTGCTGGCGCTGGAAGGCGTGGCCGCGGAGCGCGTCGTGGTGATCGGTGACGCCGCGGACGACGCGGTGGCGGCAACGCACGTGGGCGCGAAGGCGGTGTTGTACACGGGCGGCTCGCACAGCCGCGCGAGCCTGGAATCGGTGGGCGTGCCTGTCGTGGACAGCCTCCAGGAGGCCGTCGCCGTGGCGGAGGACCTCATCGCCTGACCTGGCCTCCATCCCGACCCCCGGCCATCCCGACCCCCGGCCATCCCGACCCCCGGCCATCCCGGCCCCCGGCCTCCGTCCCCGCCCCCGGCACTCATCCCGGCCCCCGGCTTCCATCCCGGCCCTGCCGTCCGCCCCGGCCCCCGGCCCCCGGCGCCCGACCCCGTTCCCCGCCGTCGTCCCGCCCCGTGGCCCCGCGCGCGGCGGAGCCACGGGCAAGGAGCGGCAGGGCGCCGCGTCACCGGCACCGCGGCGCCCCTCGTGGCGTCAGGTCGCCGGCGACTTCGCGCGGAGGACCCGGAGGAACTCCCGCATCCACGCCGGATGGTCCGGCCAGGCGCGGGACGAGACCAGCGTCCCGTCGACCACGGCCTCCGTGTCCTGGAACGTGGCGCCCGCCGCCTGCATGTCGAGTTCCAGCGCCGGGTACGCCGTCACCCGGCGCCCCTCCAGGCCGTCGACGGCGGCCGTCAGCAGCGGGCCGTGGCAGATCTGCGCCACCGGCTTGTCGGCGTCGAAGAAGGACTTCAGGATCTTGCGCAGCTCCGGGTCGTTGCGCAGGTACTCCGGCGCCCGGCCGCCCGGGACGACCACCGCCGCGTACTGGCCCGGGTCGACCTCCGAGAAGGCGAGATCGGCGGGGAAGGTGTAGCCGGGCTTCTCGGTGTACGTGTCGTAGCCCGGTTCGAAGTCATGGACGACGAACCGCAGGGTCTTGCGGGCGGGGGCGGCGATGTGGACCTCGTACCCCTCCTCCAGGAGTCGCTGGTACGGGTACAGGACTTCGAGGGATTCCGCGGCGTCGCCGGTGACGATGAGGATCTTCGTTGCCATGAGTGTCGCTGCCTCCGAGGGGAGCTGTTGGCCGAGAGCACACCTGTCGCTGTCCAGAGTGTCAAACTTCGGGCCCGTCTTTTGTACACATACGGCTCATGACGGCCGAGGGGTGAGGAGCGATAGCCTGGACCCGTGATCAGCGCGATATGCCGTGGGGGCAGCGAAGCCCCCGGCCAGCGCCCGGCGCGCGACAGTGACGCCCGGGCGACCGTTGATCTTCCCTGTCCGGCCGCCCTCCCGCCGCTCGCGTCGAGATTGGCCGATAACGGCCCGGACATCTCTCATCCCGGCATAGCGTCGCCCCAGACCGGATACCCCGGGTCATGGCGTTGTGTCACACCCTTCACCTACGTCACGCAACGGCGCGCGACAGGAGCCAGAGGACATGCAGACCAAGCTGGACGAAGCCAAGGCCGAGCTGCTCGAACGGGCCGCCCGGGTAGCTGAGAACGAGAGCGGGGACCGGCCCGACCCGGACACCGTGCTCGAGTACCTCCAGCGCTACTACCTGCACACGGCTCCGGAGGACCTGGCCGACCGGGACCCGGTCGACATCTACGGCGCGGCTCTGTCCCACTACAGGTTGGCCGAAAACCGCCCGCAGGGAACGGCGAACGTCCGGGTCCACACGCCCACGGTCGAGGAGAACGGCTGGACGTGCAGCCACTCCGTCGTGGAGGTCGTCACCGACGACATGCCGTTCCTGGTGGACTCCGTCACCAACGGGCTGTCCCGGCAGAACCGCGGCATCCATGTCGTCATCCACCCTCAGGTCGCCGTCCGCCGTGATGTCACCGGCAGGCTGATCGAGGTCATCGGCGCCGATGTCGCCCGGGGCGACCGGCCGCACGACGCCCTGGTGGAGTCCTGGATCCATGTCGAGATCGACCGCGAGACCGACCGCGCCGACCTGAAGCAGATCACCGCCGATCTGCTGCGCGTGCTGTCCGACGTCCGCGAGGCGGTCGAGGACTGGGAGAAGATGCGCGACGCGGCGCTGCGGATCGCCGAGGAGCTGCCCGGCGAGCCCATCGCCGACGACCTGCGCGACACGGAGGTCGAGGAGGCCCGCGAGCTGCTGCGCTGGCTCGCCGACGACCACTTCACCTTCCTCGGCTTCCGTGAGTACAACCTGGTCGACGGGGACGCGCTGGCCGCCGTGCCCGGCACCGGCCTGGGCATCCTCCGCTCCGACCCGCACCACAGCGGCGACGACGCGCACGGCCACCCCGTGTCGCCGTCCTTCAACCGGCTGCCCGCCGACGCCCGCGCCAAGGCCCGCGAGCACAAGCTGCTCGTCCTCACCAAGGCCAACAGCCGCGCCACCGTCCACCGGCCGTCCTACCTCGACTACATCGGCGTCAAGAAGTTCGACGTCGACGGCAACGTCGTCGGCGAGCGGCGCTTCCTCGGCCTGTTCTCGTCGGCCGCGTACACCGAGTCGGTGCGCCGCGTGCCGGTCATCCGCCGCAAGGTCGCCGAGGTCCTCGACGGCGCCGGTTTCTCGCCCAACTCGCACGACGGGCGCGACCTGCTCCAGATCCTGGAGACGTACCCGCGCGACGAGCTCTTCCAGACGCCCGTCGACGAGCTGCGCTCCATCGTCACCAGCGTGCTGTACCTCCAGGAGCGCCGCCGGCTGCGGCTCTACCTGCGTCAGGACGAGTACGGGCGCTACTACTCCGCTCTCGTCTACCTGCCGCGCGACCGGTTCAACACCACGGTCCGCGAGCGCCTGACGGACATCCTCAAGGAGGAGCTCGGCGGTACCAGCGTCGACTTCACCGCCTGGAACACCGAGTCGGTCCTGTCCAGGCTCCACTTCGTCGTCCGTGTCCCGCAGGGCACCACGATCACCCCGCTGACCGAGGCCGACATCGAGCGGATCGAGGGCCGGCTGGTCGAGGCCGCCCGCTCGTGGGCCGACGGCTTCGCCGAGGCGCTCAACGCCGAGACGGGCGAGGAGCGCGCGGCCGACCTGCTGCGCCGCTACGGGAACGCCTTCCCCGAGGGCTACAAGGCCGACCATTCGCCGCGCTCCGCCGTCGCCGACGTCGTCCAGGTGGAGCAGCTCACCAAGGGCGGCGCCGAGGACTTCGCGCTGTCCCTGTACGAGCCGGTCGGCGCCGCACCCGGCGAGCGGCGCTTCAAGATCTACAAGACGGGCCCGCAGGTCTCGCTCTCCGCCGTCCTGCCGGTCCTCAACCGGCTCGGCGTCGAGGTCGTCGACGAGCGCCCGTACGAACTGCGCTGCGCCGACCGCTCGCACGCCTGGATCTACGACTTCGGCCTGCGGATGCCCGCCGTGACCGGCAACGGCGGAAGCGGCTACCTCGCCGAGGACGCCCGCGAGCGGTTCCAGGAGGCGTTCGCCGCGTCCTGGACCGGCGAGGCCGAGAACGACGGCTTCAACGCGCTGGTCCTCAGCGCCGGACTGACCTGGCGGCAGGCGATGGTGCTGCGCGCCTACGCCAAGTACCTGCGCCAGGCCGGGTCCACGTTCAGCCAGGACTACATGGAGGACACCCTCCGCAACAACGTCCACACCACCCGGCTGCTGGTCTCGCTGTTCGAGGCGCGGATGTCGCCGGAGCGGCAGCGGGCCGGCACGGAGCTGACCGACGGGCTGCTGGAGGAGCTGGACGGCGCCCTCGACCAGGTCGCCAGCCTCGACGAGGACCGGATCCTGCGCTCCTTCCTCACCGTCATCAAGGCGACGCTGCGCACCAACTTCTTCCAGAGCGAGAGCGAGGCCGGCGACACCGGGGGCCGGGTGGCCGGCGGCACCGGCAGGCCGCACGGCTACGTGTCGATGAAGTTCGACCCGCAGGCCATCCCGGACCTGCCGGCGCCGCGCCCGGCGTACGAGATCTGGGTGTACTCCCCGCGTGTCGAGGGCGTCCACCTGCGTTTCGGCAAGGTCGCCCGAGGGGGCCTGCGCTGGTCCGACCGGCGCGAGGACTTCCGTACCGAGATCCTCGGCCTGGTCAAGGCGCAGATGGTGAAGAACACCGTCATCGTGCCGGTCGGCGCGAAGGGCGGCTTCGTCGCCAAGCAGCTCCCGGACCCGGCCGTGGACCGTGACGCCTGGCTCGCCGAGGGCATCGCCAGCTACCGGACGTTCATCTCGGCGCTGCTCGACATCACCGACAACCTGGTCGCGGGCGAGGTCGTGCCGCCCGCCGGGGTCGTCCGCCACGACGGCGACGACACGTACCTCGTCGTCGCCGCGGACAAGGGCACCGCGACGTTCTCCGACATCGCCAACGAGGTCGCCGTCGAGTACGGCTTCTGGCTCGGCGACGCCTTCGCGTCCGGTGGCTCCGCCGGCTACGACCACAAGGGCATGGGCATCACGGCCCGCGGCGCCTGGGAGTCCGTGAAGCGGCACTTCCGCGAGCTCGGCCACGACACCCAGACCCAGGACTTCACGGTCGTCGGCGTCGGCGACATGTCCGGTGACGTGTTCGGCAACGGCATGCTGCTCAGCGAGCACATCCGGCTCGTCGCGGCCTTCGACCACCGGCACATCTTCATCGACCCGGACCCGGACAGCGCCGTCTCGTACGCCGAGCGCCGCCGCCTGTTCGAGCTGCCGCGCAGCTCCTGGGCCGACTACGACACGGAGCTGCTGTCCGCGGGCGGCGGCGTCCACCCCCGTACGGCCAAGTCCATCCCGGTCAACGCGCACGTGCGCGCCGCCCTCGGCATCGAGGCGGGCGTCACCAAGCTGACCCCCGCCGAGCTGATGAAGGCGATCCTGCAGGCGCCGGTCGACCTGCTGTGGAACGGCGGCATCGGCACGTACGTCAAGGCCGCCACGGAGTCGCACGGCGATGTCGGCGACAAGGCCAACGACGCCATCCGCGTCAACGGCGAGGACCTGCGCGTCAAGGTCGTCGGCGAGGGCGGCAACCTCGGTCTGACCCAGCTCGGCCGGATCGAGTTCGCCCGCAAGGGCGGCCCCGACGGCACGGGCGGCAGGATCAACACCGACGCCATCGACAACAGCGCGGGCGTGGACACCTCCGACCACGAGGTGAACATCAAGATCCTGCTCAACGGTCTCGTCGTGGACGGCGACATGACCGTCAAGCAGCGCAACAGGATCCTCGCCGAGATGACCGACGAGGTCGGCTCGCTGGTGCTGCGCAACAACTACGCCCAGAACGTGGCGCTCGCCAACGCGGTCACGCAGTCCCCGTCGCTGCTCCACGCCCACCAGCGCTTCATGCGCCGCCTGGGCCGTGACGGGGCCCTGGACCGCTCGCTGGAGTTCCTGCCCAACGACCGCCAGATCCGTGAACTCCTCAACGGCGGCAAGGGGCTCAGCCAGCCCGAGCTGGCCGTGCTGCTCGCCTACACCAAGATCACGGTGGCGGAGGAGCTGATCGGTACGGATCTGCCCGACGACCCGTACCTGCGCAGCCTGCTGCACGCGTACTTCCCGTCGAAGCTGCGCGAGGAGTTCCCCGAGCACATCGACACGCACGCGCTGCGCCGCGAGATCATCACGACGATCCTGGTCAACGACACCGTCAACACCGGCGGCTCCACGTTCCTGCACCGGCTGCGCGAGGAGACCGGCGCGTCCATCGAGGAGATCGTCAGGGCGCAGACCGCCGCCCGCGCGATCTTCGGGCTGAGCGCGGTCTGGGACGCCGTGGAGGCCCTCGACAACCGGGTCGCGGCGGACACGCAGACCCGGATCCGGCTCCACTCGCGGCGCCTGGTCGAGCGCGGCACGCGCTGGCTGCTGAACAACCGGCCGCAGCCGCTCCAGCTCGCCGAGACCATCGACTTCTTCGCCGAGCGCGTGGAAGACGTCTGGAACGAGCTGCCGAAGATGCTGCGCGGCGCCGACCTGGACTGGTACGAGTCGCTGGTGGAGGAGCTCACCGGGGCGGGCGTCCCGGACGAGCTGGCGCTGCGGGTCGCCGGGTTCTCCTCGGCCTTCCCGACGCTCGACATCGTCGCGATCGCGGACCGCACCGGCAAGGGCTCGCTGTCCGTCGCCGAGGTCTACTACGACCTGGCCGACCGGCTGCGGATCACCCAGTTGATGGACCGGATCATCGAGCTGCCGCGGGCCGACCGCTGGCAGTCCATGGCCCGCGCCTCCATCCGCGAGGACCTGTACGCCGCGCACGCCGCGCTCACCTCGGACGTGCTGTCCGTGGGCAACGGCGCCTCCACGCCGCAGGAGCGGTTCCAGGACTGGGAGCGCAAGAACGCGTCGCTGCTGTCGCGGGCGCGCACGACGCTGGAGGAGATCCAGAGCTCGGACGCGTTCGACCTGGCGAACCTGTCGGTCGCGATGCGGACGATGCGGACGCTGCTGCGTACGCACACGTGAGCGCGGCCACGGAGTTCCGTACGTGAGTGAAGGGGGCGCCCGCCCGGTGCGGTGGGCGCCCTTTCGCTATGCCGGCTCGGGTTCCGGAGCCGGAGCTGGGTGCGGAGCCGGTTCGGGCGTGACCGTCGCCGTCCACAGGCGGCGGCAGGACAGCAGCGCGGCGGCGACCAGCAGCCCGTTGCGCGCCACCATCAGCCCGCAGCCCAGCGGTGTCACGGCGAGCAGGTCCTCGTACAGCACCGGGTAGGCGAGCGCGCTGAGCGCGGCGGCGGGCAGCAGCAGCAGCGCGACCGGGCGTTGGGTCGTCTCCCGGCAGGTCAGGCACACGGCGGCGAGACCCAGCAGCCACACCAGGTACTGGGGGCTGATGACCCGGCTGGTGACCGTGAACAGCAGCACCGCCGCGAGCGCCGTGTCCAGCGGTGTCGCCGCGTTCCAGCGCCGGGAGCGCAGCCGCCACAGCAGCAGCCAGCCGAAGGCGGCGACGGTGAGGATCAGCGCCACGTTCGCGACGGTCGACACATAGGGGCCGGTGAACTCGAAGGCGCCGTAGCGGTACTCGATGCCTCCCGGCCATCCGGTCAGCCGCGCCAGCGACAGGGCGGTGCCGCCGAGCGACTCGATCTGCACGCCCCGGTTGCCCTGGTGCCGCAGGAAGTCCAGCGCGTGCGGCAGGGCGAACGCGAGGGCGCCGCACAGGGCCGCGCCCGCCACCGCCGCCGAGGTCCACGCCCGGCGCGTGGCGCGTCCCCGGGGCGTGCCCAGCAGGGCGAGCGCCGGCCACACCTTGACCAGGGCGCCGATGCCCGCGAGCACCCCGCCGGTGCGGTGCCGCCCGGTCCGCAGCGCGAGCAGCGCGGCCACGGCGAGGGCCGTGACCTGCACGTCGTACCGGGCGAGCGGGAGGTGGAGCAGCAGCGGCAGGCCGCCCGTCCAGTACCAGGCGCCGCTGCCGCCCGCTCGGGCGAGGGCGACGGTGACGGCGGCGTCGGCGAGCAGGGTGAGTCCGACGAACGCCTCGTAGTACGTCAGGCCCGGCACCGCCCCGGGCGCCAGGATCACCAGGCCGGCGCCCGGCGGGTACTGCCAGGTGACGTCGTTCAGGGGGAAGGCGCCGTCGGCGAGCTGTTCGTACCAGTGCTGGTAGAGGACGTGGACCTCGCGTCCGATGCCTCCGATGCCGAGCGTGTCGCGCCACAGGAGCAGCAGCATGCCGGCCCGGGTCAGCACCCAGAGGGCGGCGAGCGGCAGCGGCCCCGGCCGGTCGCGGCGAGCCCGCACGGTACCGGCCGGACGGCCGGGACGGGACAGGCCGGGCGGAAGGAACGAGCGGCGCGGGCGGGACGGGAGGGGCGGACGGGAGGGGCGGGGCGGGCGGCGTGCGCTGATCCGGTGCATCGTCATCGCAGCGCACTGTAACCCCCCGTGCGTTCTCTTTGTCCTATCTCATCCGCGTATGCCGCTCGTACGCGTCGATGACCTCCGCCGACGGGCCGTCCATCAGCAGCCGGCCGGCCTCCAGCCAGATCGCCCGGTCGCAGGTCTCCTTGATCGTGGAGTTGCTGTGGCTGACCAGGAAGACCGTGCCCGCCTCGCCGCGCAGCTCGTTGATGCGCTCCTGGCTGCGCTTGCGGAAGTCGGCGTCGCCCGTCGCCAGCGCCTCGTCGATCAGCAGGACGTCGTGCGACTTGGCGGCGGCTATGGAGAACCGCAGGCGCGCGCCCATGCCGGAGGAGTACGTGCGCATCGGCAGCGAGATGAAGTCGCCCTTCTCGTTGATCCCAGAGAAGTCCACGATCTGCTCGTAGCGGTCGCGGATCTCGCCCCGGGACATGCCCATCGCGAGCCCGCCCAGGATGACGTTGCGCTCGCCGGTCAGATCACCCATGAGCGCCGCGTTCACGCCGAGCAGGGACGGCTGCCCCTGGGTGTAGATCTGGCCCTGGCTGGTCGGCAGCAGGCCCGCGACGGCCTTGAGCAGTGTGGACTTGCCCGAGCCGTTGGAGCCGATCAGGCCGATGGCCTCGCCCTTGTACGCGGCGAAGCTGACGCCCTTGACGGCGTGGACCTTCCGGGTGCCGGGGCTGCTCCGCCGACGGGAGAACATCCGGCTGAGGGCGGAGGTCGCGCTGCCCCTGCCCTTGGCCGCGCCCTGGACGGTGTAGGTCACATGGGCGTCGTCGACCACGACGGTCGGAATGCGTTCAGCCACGGCCGTACGTCTCCTCTGCCTGCCAGAACCAGATGAAGCCGCCCACGAGGGCGAGCAGTGCCCAGCCCGTCGCGACCGCCCACACGTGCGGCGGCAGCTGGGCGGAGGTGAAGCTGTCGATGAGCGCGAAGCGCATGAGGTCGATGTAGACGGCGGCCGGGTTGCACTCCAGCGCCACCAGCACGGCCCGGGGGAGGTCGCTGTTCGCCACGACGTGCTCGATGCTCCACATCACGCCCGACGCGTACATCCAGGTGCGCAGCACGAACGGCATCAGCTGCGCCACGTCCGGGGTCGCCGCGGTGATCCGCGCCATCACCAGCGCCAGACCGGTGTTGAACAGGGCCTGGAGGGTCAGGGCCGGTACGGCCAGTAGCCAGGCCGGTCCCGGGCGCATGCCGAAGCCGAGCAGGATGACGACGAGCGTGCCCAGCGAGAAGACCAGTTGCTGGAGCTGCTGGAGGGCGAGCGCGACGGGCAGGCTCGCGCGCGGGAAGTGCAGTGCGCGCACCAGGCCGAGGTTCCCGCTGATCGCGCGGGTGCCGGCGGTGATCGTGCCGGCCGTGAACGTCCAGATGAACACGCCGGTGACCAGGAACGGGACGAAGTCCCGCACGTGCTCGCGGGTGTTCATCAGCACGCCGAAGATGAAGTAGTACACCGTGGCGTTGAGCAGCGGGGTCATCACCTGCCACAGCTGGCCGAGCCGCGCCCTGCTGTACTGCGCGGTGAGCCGGGCCGTGGCGAACGTGGTGATGAAGTGGCGCCGGGACCACAGCTGCCGCAGGTATCCGGGCAGGGACGGCCGGGCTCCGCTGACGGTCAGCCCGTGCCGCAGGGCGAGTTCCCGCAGCTCCCCGGGGCCGTGCGGCGCCGTGGGGAGCGCCTCCTGGGGCGGCGCGGTGGCCGGTGGCGCGATCGTGCTCACAGAAGCGGTCGCCTTTCGACGGGGGCGGTGTGGGGGCGGGCCCGTACGGGGCCGGAGCCTCGCGGTCACCGGCGATGGAACGGACCCGTATCGTCGCTACGGCGAGACTAGGCCGGTATGACGTCGGAACGCAACCGTCTCGTCGTGACGGGGTCGTCACGCTATGATCCGGTCCATGACCCCACCGCCGCCCGGAACCCCACGCCGCGCCCCCGCCGGAGCCGCCGTGCTCCGGGAGGACGTGACCGACGCGATCCGCGCCGCCGTGTTCGAGGAGCTGGCCGCCGTCGGCTTCGCCCGGATGTCGATCGAGGGGATCGCCCGCCGCGCGGGCGTCGGCAAGACCGCCGTCTACCGGCGCTGGAAGTCCAAGCTGTCGCTCGTGCTCGACCTGCTGACGGTCTTCGCCGCGCAGGGCCTGCCCGCGCCCGCGACCGGCTCGCTCTACGGAGACGTCCGCGCCCTGCTGGAGGTCGCCTCGCACGCGCTGCGCCACCCGGTCGCCTCGCAGGTCATCCCGGACCTGCTGGTGGAGTCGGCCCGGCACCCCGAGATCGCCGACGCGATCAAGGCGGCCCTGCTCGACAGCCAGCAGGGCGTGGCCGCGCTCGTCGTGCGCGACGCGGTGGAGCGCGGCGAGCTGCCGGAGGGCGCCGACCCGGACCGGGCACTCGACCTGATCATCGGCCCCCTGTACTGGCGGCTCGTCGTCGTCCGCGGCGACCTCCCGCCGGGCTACCTCGACACGCTGGCCGCGTCGGCGGTCGCGGCGCTCACCACCACGCCCTGACGTACGGCCGCCCCCACGTACGGCCGCCCTGGCGTACGGCGTTCTGATCCGAGGCGTCACCTCGTGACCCACGGGTCACCCTGACAGGCGGCCGTGTCGCCGCCGTGCTGCCGCGTCACCCGATCGGGTGCGGGTTCGGTGACGTGGCGGCGTCCCGTCGGTTGACAGCGGGGACATGAGGGGGCGCGACACGAAAGGACGGTGACCGCTGTGCGGGAGCTGAGCATCGAAGGCGCGTGGGTCAGGGAACCGGAGGTCTTCCGGGACGAGCGGGGCAGTTTCCACGAGTGGTTCCGGGCCCCCGAGCTGGCCGAGGCCGCCGGGTACGGTCTGGGGCTCGCCCAGGCGAACTGCTCCATCTCCGCTCGGGGCACCCTGCGCGGCGTCCACTTCGCCGACGTACCGCCGGGTCAGGCCAAGTACGTCACGTGTGTGCGTGGCGCCGTCCTCGATGTCGTCGTGGACGTCAGGACCGGCTCACCGACCTACCGCGCGTGGGAGGCGGTACGGCTCGACGACCGCGACCGCCGGGCCGTGTACCTCGCCGAGGGGCTCGGGCACGCGTTCATGGCCCTCACCGACGACGCCACCGTCGTCTACCTCTGCTCGCGCGGCTACGACCCCGCGCGCGAACACGGCGTCCACCCGCTCGACCCGGACCTGGGCATCGAGTGGCCGGCCGGACTCGCGCCCGTCCTGTCCGCCAAGGACGCGGCGGCCCCCGCGCTCGCCGACGCGGAGAGCGGGGGGCTGCTGCCGTCCTACGAGGACTGCGTCCACTGGTACGAGGCGCTCCGCGCCCTGCGCGGCGCCCCGGCCCGTGACGCGCGGTCCGGCGCCGCGCAGTCCAGCGCCGCGCACTCCCGGGGCGCCGGACGGGGGCTCACCGCCGCTCGGCGGTGACCAGCGCGGGAAGCGCCGCCGCCAGCGCCTCCCGCCAGTCCCGCAGCGGCTCGAGGCCCGCGGCGTGCCAGCGGTCGTGCCCGAGCACGCTGTACGCCGGGCGCGCCGCGGGCCTCGGGTACGCCGTGCTGGACGTCGGCCGCACCCGGTGCGGATCGGCGCCCAGCAGCCGGAACGACTCGCGGGCCAGCTCGCACCAGGTGCCGTCGCCGGCGTTGGTGCCGTGGTACACGCCCGCGGGCGCCCGCCCGGCCAGCGCGGCCCGGCCCAGCGCGCGCAGCCGGTCCGCGAGGTCGGCGCTCCAGGTCGGCTGGCCGCGCTGGTCGTCCACCACGTCCAGGGCGGGCCGTGCCGCCTCCAGCCGGATCATCGTCCGGACGAAGTTGGCGCCGCCCGCCCCGTACAGCCACGCCGTGCGCACCACATAGCCCCGCTTGGGCAGCAGTTCGATGACGGCGCGCTCGCCGACGAGTTTCGTCCTGCCGTAGGCGGTGCGCGGTCCGGGCAGCGCGTACTCCGGGTACGGCACGCACGCGTCGCCGCCGAAGACGTAGTCCGTCGAGACGTGCAGCAGCACGCACCCGAGTTCGGCGCACGCCTCCGCGAGGTGCCGCACCGCCGTGCCGTTGACGGCGAGGGCCTCCCGCTCCCGTGACTCGGCCTCGTCCACGGCCGTCCACGCCGCGCAGTTGACCACCACCGACGGCCGGTGCGCCGCGAGCGCCGCCCGTACCGCCACGGGGTCGGTCAGGTCCAGCGCCCGCCGGTCCAGGCCGACCGCCCGTGCCCCCAGCCTGGCCACCACGTCCCGGCCGAGCAGGCCGCCCGCCCCGGTCACCAGCCACCGCCTGCGTACGGTCCTCACAGCGCCGCCCGGCCCAGCAGCGGCTCCCACCAGGAGCGGTTGTCGCGGTACCAGGCCACGGTCTCGGCGAGCCCCGTGGCGAAGTCCTTGCGGGGCCGGTAGCCGAGTTCGTCGCGGATCTTGCTCCAGTCGACCGAGTACCGCCGGTCGTGGCCCTTGCGGTCGTCGACGTGGTCGACCCGGGACCAGTCGGCGTCGCACGCCGTCAGCAGCAGCCCGGTCAGCTCCCGGTTGGTCAGCTCGGTGCCGCCGCCGACGTTGTAGATCTCGCCGGCCCGGCCGGACCGCCGGACCAGCTCGATCGCCGCGACGTGGTCGTCGATGTGCAGCCAGTCCCGCACGTGGGAGCCGTCCCCGTACAGCGGGACGCGCCCGCCGTCGAGGAGCCGGGTGATGAAGAGGGGGATCACCTTCTCGGGGAAGTGGTGGTGGCCGTAGTTGTTGGAGCAGCGCGTCACGCGCACGTCCAGGCCGTGCGTGCGGTGGTAGGAGAGGGCGAGCAGGTCGGCGGACGCCTTCGTCGCGGCGTACGGGGAGTTCGGCCGTACCGGTTCGCTCTCCGTCCAGGAACCGGAGTCGATCGATCCGTACACCTCGTCGGTGGAGACGTGCACGAAGGCGCGCAGCCGGTGGCGCAGGGCCGCGTCCAGCAGCGTCTGTGTGCCGAGCACGTTCGTCCTGACGAACTCGGCGGCGCCGGAGAGGGAGCGGTCCACGTGCGACTCGGCCGCGAAGTGCACGATCTCGTCGTGCTCGGAGACCAGCTTGCCGACCAGCTCGGTGTCGCAGACGTCACCGCGGACGAAGGTGAAGCCGGGGTGCTCGCGGACCGGGTCCAGATTGGCCGGGTTGCCGGCGTAGGTGAGCTTGTCCAGGACGGTGACGTCGAGGCGTTCGGCCGGGGCCGGCGGGTCTGCGGCCGGGCCCGTCGCCGTGCCGGCCGTGGCCGTGGTCGTCGGGGACAGCAGCGTACGGACGTAGTGGGAGCCGATGAATCCGGCGCCGCCGGTCACCAGCACGCGTGTGCGGGGGGTCGTGTCGAGAGCCGTGTTCATGCCGAGATCTGCACCTTGCTGTGATCGCCGAGCACCAGCCGGTGCGCGGCGGGGATGTGCGGGGCCGGGGTGATCTCCACGTTGCGGCCGATGAGGGACGCCTCGACCCGTCCCACCCCGTGCAGGGACGAACCGCTGAGCACGATGGAGTACTCGATCTCGCTGTCGGTCACCCGGCAGTTCTCCGCGATGGACGTGGACGGCCCGATGTACGAGTTCTCCACGACCGTGCCCGCCCCGATGACGACCGGACCGACGATCCGCGAGCCGCGCACGACGGCGCCGCCGCCGATCCGCACCCGGCCGATGATCTCGGTCGTCCGGTCGACGCTGCCCTCGTTGGCCGGTGTGAGCAGTTCCAGCACGGAGCGGTTCACCTCCAGCATGTCGGCGACATTGCCAGTGTCCTTCCAATAGCCGGAGATCACCGTCGATTTGACGGTGCGCCGCTCGTCGATGAGCCACTGGAGCGCATGCGTGATCTCCAGCTCGCCGCGCGCCGAAGGCTCGATGCGGCGCACCGCCTCGTGCACGGCCGGGGTGAACAGGTACACGCCGACCAGCGCCAGATCGCTGCGGGGCTGGGTCGGTTTCTCCTCCAGGCGGGCCACGCGGCCGTCGATGTCGAGCTCGGCGACGCCGAAGGCGCGCGGGTCGGCCACCTTGGTCAGCAGGATCTGCGCGTCGGGGCGCGTGGCGCGGAACTCCTCCACCAGATCGGTGATGCCGCCGACGATGAAGTTGTCGCCGAGGTACATCACGAAGTCGTCGTCGCCGAGGAACTCCGTGGCGATCAGCACGGCGTGCGCGAGGCCCAGCGGCGCGTGCTGCGGAATGTACGTCACGTCCAGACCGAACCGTGAGCCGTCGCCCACCGCCTCCCGGATCTCCTGGGCGGTGTCGCCGACGATGATGCCGACCGTGCGGATGCCGGCCGCGGCGATCGACTCCAGCCCGTAGAACAGCACGGGTTTGTTGGCGACCGGGACGAGCTGTTTCGCGGACGTGTGGGTGATGGGGCGGAGCCGGGTGCCCGCGCCGCCGGAGAGTACGAGTGCTTTCACTGGATCTGACCTGACCTGACCTGAGCCGTCGGGGAAGTGGGGTGGCTGGAATCTGGAACAAGGTGCAGGTTGTGAACGACAGTTGAACGCCACGAATTACGACCTGCCATGCGCCATACGTGTGATTCGGGAAATTCACTCGGGTGGAGATCCCGGCGCGATACCACGGTGATCCGGCGATGAACCCGCTGGGATAACACCCGTACGCCGAACTCCATTGCGGCCACTGGGCTTTAAGTGTGTTAATCGGTGCTTCGCCTCACGCCATCGGTATTGCTACGTTCGTCAACCATGAACGTCCGAATGTCGTCCCTGTCCTGGGACGTACGGAAAGCCCGAATCGCCGTCATCGTCGTCGCGGCGATCGCGTTCTTCTCGAAAACGGCGCTCGCGGCTGCCACTCGCGGCCCCGCCGACGTGCGCTTCTTCGAGGGATTCGCCCGGGTCATCGCGGAGACGGGACCACTGCGCGTCTACGCGGAGCCCCTGCCGGGCCTGCCCGTCTACAACCATCCGCCACTGGCGAGCTGGATGCTCCTCGGGATGGAGAAACTCACCGGGTTCGGAGTGCCGTTCGGCCCCATGATCCGGTTCCCCGCCTGCCTCGCCGATTTCGTCACCGTCATTCTCGTGTTCGAGATCGTGCGACGGCGCGGCACCCTGCGGACGGCCGTGTTCTGCGCCCTCGGCGCCGCACTCTGCCCGGTGCTCGTGGCCACCTCCGGCTACCACGGCAACACCGACTCCGTCGCCGTCATGTTCGCGTTCGCCGCCGCCTACCTGCTCATCGACCGTGAAAAGCCGCGGGCGGCCGGTGTCGCCGCCGCACTCTGCATCAGCGTGAAGCTCATTCCGATCGTCGCCGTCCCGCTGTTCTTCGTCGCCGCCTGGCACCTCGGGCGCCCCGCCCTGATCCGGTTCTCGGCCGGGTTCGCGGCGCTGTTCCTCGTCGTCTGGGGCCCGGTGATCGCCACCGTGCCGGCTGGGCTCAAGGCGAACGTCCTCGAATACGCGGGCGGCAACTTCAGCTTCTGGGGCGTCATCCGCTTCGCCCGCTGGGCGGGCGTCCCCGAGGAGTACGTACAGCTCCTGCGCGGCGACGGCCACTACCTCATCGTGCTCGGCCTGACCGCGGTGGGCGTCTGGCTGGTCCGGCGGCGCCCCACCGACCTGCCCGTCGCCGTCGCCGTCACGCTCGGCCTCCTGCTGCTGCTCAGCACCGCGTCGGGCGTGCAGTACCTGGCCTGGCCGGCCGCCGGGCTCTTCGTCGTCGGCCTGTGGCAGGGCCTCGCGTACGGCGTCGTCGTCGGCGGGGTCACCACCTCCGTCTACTCCGGGCAGCGCCCGGTCCACTGGACCGTCACGGAGATGGCGTTCGGCGCGCTCGGCTGGGCGGTGCTCGGCGTCTGCGTCGCCACCGGCATCCACCGCGTGCTGTCCGCCGCACGGCGCACCGGCGCCCAGGGGCCGCCGACCGGGCTCCCCGTGGACATCGCCAAGCCACGCGCCGGGACCGGGACGGCCCCACCCACGGCGGTGGCGTCCGACCGTCCCTGAAACGACCGCATAGCCCCCTGCCAGACCTCGACCCCCCGTGAGAGTGGAGAAGCACCGTGACGGAAGGCCGGAGCCCCAGGATCGGCATCCTGGTGGTGGCGTACAACGCGGAATCGACGCTGGAGAAGACCCTCGACCGGATCCCCGCCGACTTCCGGTCGAAGATCGCCGAAATCCTGATCCTGGACGACGCCAGCCATGACGCCACCTTCACCGCAGGCTGCCGCTGGTCGCAGCGGGAGGGCCGGCCGCCCACCGTCGTGATGCGGCACACCAAGAACCTCGGCTACGGAGGGAACCAGAAGGCCGGCTACGCCCTGGCCGCCGCCCGCGGCCTCGACATCGTCGTCCTGCTGCACGGCGACGGCCAGTACGCACCCGAACTGCTCCCGCAGCTCGTCGCGCCGCTGGAGCGCGGCGAGTGCGACGCCGTGTTCGGCTCCCGGATGATGCGGCCCAGGGATGCGCTGCGCGGCGGCATGCCGCTGTACAAGTGGCTCGGCAACCGCGTCCTGACCCGGCTGGAGAACCGGCTCCTCGGCACCCGGCTCAGCGAGTTCCACTCCGGCTACCGCGCCTACAGCGTGGACGCCCTGCGCAGGCTGCCGGTCGAGCGCAACACCGACGCGTTCGACTTCGACACCCAGATCATCGTGCAGCTCTTCGACGCCGGGATGCGCATCCGCGAGCTGCCCATCCCGACCTACTACGGCGACGAGATCTGCTACGTCAACGGCATGCGCTACGCCAAGGACGTCGTCAAGGACGTCCTCGCCTACCGGCTGGCGAAGAAGGGGTTCGGCACCTGCGACTGGATCCCCAAGCCCGTGGACTACGCCTTCAAGGAGGGCGACGGCTCCTCGCACTCCGTGATCCTGGACCGCATGCGGTCCCTGCCGCCCGGCCGCGTCCTCGACGTCGGCTGCTCCGGCGGGCTGTTCGCCGAGCGCCTGGAAGCACTCGGCCACCAGGTGACCGGCATCGACCACGTGGAGGTGGAGGGGGTACGCGGCCGCTGCTCGCGGTTCTTCCTCGCCGACCTGGAGGAAGGGCTGCCCGACGGCGTCGGCGACGGCTACGACTACGTCGTCGCCGGTGACGTCATCGAGCACCTGTCCCGCCCGGAGCGCCTGCTCGCCCAGCTGCGGGACGTCCTGAGCCCCGACGGCCGGGTCCTGCTGTCCGTACCGAACTTCGGGCACTGGTACGCGCGGCTGCGGGTCGCGCTCGGCGTCTTCGACTACGACCGGCGCGGCATCCTCGACGAGACGCATCTGCGCTTCTTCAGCCGGGCCAGCCTCCGCAGGACGGTGCGCTCCGCCGGGTACGACGTGCTGTCCCTCGCCGCGACCGGGGCGCCGTTCTGGTCGGTGCTGGGCGGCGGCCCGCTCGCGAAGGCCCTCGGCGGCCTGTCGAAGGTGCTGACCCGGATCCGGCCGACCGTCTTCGGCTACCAGTACGTCGCCGTGCTCACCCCCCACGCGTCGCGCACGATCGTCGCCGGGGAGCACGTCGCCGTCCAGGACATCCTCAGCCGCCAGTTCGTGCCCGACGACCGGCCGGCCGGACGGACCACCGCCACGGCCGGCACCGGCGGCCGGGCGGGAGACCGGGTGGGGGTGTGAACGACCCGCACGGGGAGGGCCGCCGACGCGTCCGCCCCGTGCGCCGCACGCAGCCGCCCCCCTCGCCCCAAGGACCGTACGCCCCCATGCCCAAGCCCAGCCCCCAGCCCCACCACGAGCCGAGCGGCTCCGCGCCAGGCTCGGCCGTCCACAGGCCCCGTCCCGCTCCCCGGCCCGCGCTCAGCGTCATCGTGTCCGGGCACGCCCCGTACCACCGGTTCCGCGCCTGCCTGGACAGCGTCACCGGGCAGGACCACCCCGGCCTGGACATCGTCGTCGCCGTCGCCGGCGAGCCCGCCCGCGCGCTCGCCGAACGCCACGCCCTGCGCGATCCGCGCGTCACCGTGGTGAGCGTGGACCCCGGCACCCACGCGGCCGGGGCCCGCGCCGCCGCCGCCCGCGCCGCCACCGGGGCGTACCTCCAGTTCCTGAACCCCGCCGACCTGCTCCCCGACGGTGCCGCCGCCGCGCTCGCGCGCCGCCTCGACCGGCAGTCCGGCAGGACCGGCGGTGCCGACGCGCACGGGCCGGACGTCCTGCTGTGCGACCACCACCGCGCCACCTGGTGGGACAGCGCGGCGCCCGGCGACGACACCGCCGTCCTCACCCGGCCCGGCGGCACGGGCACCACCCTCGCCCGCCGCCCCGACCTCCTCACCACCGCGCCCCTGCTCGGCAACCGCCTCATCAGCACCGCGCTCCTCGCCGAGCACCCCGACCTCATCGGCACCGAGGGCCACGACGAGCTCTACCTCTCCTACGCGGTGCTGCTGCTGGCCCGCGCCATCACCTGCTGCGACACCGTCGCGTTCACGCACCGCGACGACCGCCCCGCCCAACGGCACGCGGCCGGGTCCGCCCGGCGGTTCGCCGTCTTCGGCCAGTACGAGCGGCTGCACCGGCTCGCCGCCGCCGCGTCCGCGCCCGACGCGCTGCGCTCCCGGCTGTACGACCGGATGGTCGACGACTATCTGACGACCCTCGCCCGGCGCACCGGACTCCCGCCGGCCGAGGCCGCCGAGTTCTTCCGGCGCGCCGCCCGGCACGCCGCCCTGTTCCGCCCCGACGGCCACCACCGCCCCCGCGGCCTCGACGGGGTGCGCCAGCTGCTGCTCGCCCACGACGCCCAGCTGCCGTACCTGCTGCTGCGCGCCGCGAACGAGCGGCACCGTACCGTCCGGGCCGCCGCCGCCACCGGGGCGCGCCGCGCCGCCACCGCCGGAACCCGGCTCCGCTACCGGGGCGCGCTGCGCCGGGGCGTCGACCAGGACCTCGCGGTCTTCTCCGCGTACTGGGGGCGGGGCATCGCCTGCAACCCGGCCGCGATCGCCGCCGAGCTCGCCGAACTGGCCCCGGACATCCGCCAGGTGTGGGTCGTGGAAGCCGACCGCGTACCGCTGCTGCCGCCCGGCACCGAGCACGTGGTCCCCGGGACCGCCCGCTACTGGACCACGCTGGCCCGCGCCAAGTACCTCGTCAACAACGTCAACTTCGCCGACGGCGTCGTCAAGCGCCCCGGCACCGTGCACGTCCAGACCCATCACGGCACCCCGCTCAAGCACATGGGCGTCGACCAGCGGCCCTTTCCGGCGGCGGCGCGCGCCCTCGACTTCGACGCCCTGCTGGAACGCGTCGACCGCTGGGACTACAGCCTGTCCGCCAACAGCCACTCCACCGAGACCTGGCAGCGCGCCTACCCGTCCGGCTTCCGGTCGCTCGACTACGGCTACCCCCGCAACGACGTCCTCTACCGGGCGACCGCCGACGACGTCCTCGCCGCCCGCGCCGCCCTCGGGCTCGAACCCGGCACGCGCGCCCTGCTGTACGCGCCGACGCACCGCGACTACGAGACCCGCTGGACGCCCCGCGTCGACCTCCGGCGGCTGGCCGCCGACCTCGGCGACGACACCGTCCTCCTGGTACGCGGCCACTACTTCCACGCCGACGACCACCGGCCCGCCACCGGGGCCCGCGTCCTCGACGTGACCCGCTTCGACCCGGTCGAGAAGCTGCTGCTCGCCGCCGACGCCCTCATCACCGACTACTCGTCGATCATGTTCGACTACGCCAACCTCGACCGCCCCGTCATCGTCCACGCCGACGACTGGGACACCTACACCCGCACCCGGGGCGTCTACTTCGACCTCACGGCCGAGCCGCCCGGCCATGTCGCCACCAGCCAGGGCGAACTCGCCGACCTGCTGCGCGACGGCACCTGGTGCGACGAGGCGGCCGGCAAACTGCGCCACGACTTCCGGCTGCGGTTCTGCCAGTACGACGACGGGCGCGCCGCCGAACGCGTCGTCCGCCGGGTCTTCCTCGGCGAAGGCGAGGAATCGCTGCCGCCCGTCCTGCCCCTCGCCCGCCGCACCCCCGCACCCACGCCGCAGGAGGCCGTGCGCCGATGAGCCGTACGCACCCGGTCGGCAGGCCGACCACCGCGCCCCGCGACCCCGACGTGACCGTCACGGTCATCGTCCACAACGACGCCGACCGGCTGCCGCGCGCCGTCGCGTCGGTCCGCGCCCAGACGCACCGCGCCATCGAGATCGTCATCAGCGACGACCACTCGACGGACGCCACCCCCAGGGTGGCCGCCGAACTCGCCGCCCGCGACGACCGGATCAGGGTGCTCCGCCTCGAACGCAACAGCGGCGGCTGCGGCGTGCCCCGCAACCGCGCCATGGACATCGCCCGCGCCCCGTTCCTGATGTTCCTCGACAGCGACGACGAACTCCCGCCGAAGGCCGTCGAACTGCTCCTCGCCGCACACGCCGAGGACGACGTCGACTTCACGATGGGCGCGGTCGAACGGATCCGCACCGACACCGCGACGACCTCCCTGTGGATGCCCTCCCTGTTCGACCGGCGCCGCACGGTCCACGGCATCGAGGCCGAGCCCCGGCTCCTGTTCGAACCCCTGTCGACCAACAAGATGTACCGCAGGGAGTTCCTCGACCGGCACGCGCTGCGCTTCCCCGAGGGCCTGCACTACGAGGACCAGCTGTTCTCCGCCCAGGCGTACACCCTCGCCCGCGCGTTCCGGGTCATCACCGAGCCCGTCTACCGCTGGTACTTCGCCCCCTACGCCGCCGCCGACTCCGCCACCATCTCCAACCGGCGCCACCTCATCGCCAACGTCCGCGACCGGATCACCATCGCCCGGCGCATCGACGCCTTCCTCACCGAGCGGAACAGCCCGGCCGCCCTGCGCGAGGAGAAGGACTTCAAGTTCCTCTCCCACGACCTGCGCCTGTACGCGGGCGACCTGCCCTACCGGGACCTCGACTGGATCGCCGAGTTCGCCGCCGAGACGGTCCCCTACCTGGACGGGCTGTCCGGTGCCGCGTACGAACGGCTCGGCCGCGCCGAGCGCGTCGTCGTGGGCCTGCTGCGCGACGGCAGGTACGAGGAGGTACGGCTCGCCGCGCGGGGCCTCGCCCATGCCACGGCCCCCCGCGAGACGGTCGGCGACCGGACAGGACGTACGTACTGGGGCGCGGTGCCGCCCCGCTGCGAGGCGTCCCGGCGCGACCTGGACATCACCGACTGGGACCTGGCCGACTGCCCGTTCGCGGCCGCCGGGTTCCGGCACGAGATCACCCGGGTCGAGCGGGGACCTGGCGGCACCGTCGACCTGGACCTGCGCACCTACGACCCCGGGCGGCGGCTCGCGCTCGCGCCGCACGTCGCCGCCCTGCACCTCGCCCCCGCCGGACGGCGGCTGACCACCCGGCTGCGTCTGGACCCGGCGGGGCGCGGTGTCTTCGAGGGCACCGTACGGCTCGACCCGGGCGCCGCTTCCCTGCCGGTGTACGGCTTCGCGGGCGTACGGCACCCGGTGCTCGAACTCACCGACGGACCGGCGCACAACACCGGCGTGGTGCTCGCGCCGCCGTCCTTCGAGCCGTTCGACGTGCCGGGCCCCGGCCGGCACCGGATCACGGTGGAGCCGGAGGGCCGCGACGCGGGCCGGCTCCAGCTGCGCTGGCAGCCGAGAGGAGTCGTCGGCCGCCTGCTCGTCCCGGTCGGCCGGCGCGCCCCGGTCCGCAAGGCGGCCAAGGCGCTGATCCGCGGCTGACGACCACCCCGGCCGTCGGCCCGCGCCGCGCCCCGGCCGCCGCCCCGGCCCCTGGCGTCAGCTGATGAGCGGCGACCCCTCCCGGTCGTCACCGGGGCGCTGCGGCGACGGGAAGAGCCCCGCACCGTCGCCCCCGGCCTCCTCCACGGCGGCCGGTGCCGGGGCCGGGCGCCGCTCGTCCGGCGGGACCACCGGCGGCAGCCCCGCCGGGTCCTCGCCCAGGAACAGGTGCCGCACCACCCGCTCGGCGGCGTGCCCGTCGTCGTACGGGCAGAACCGCGCCCGGAACGCGGCCCGCAACTGCGCGGACCGCGAACCGCGCCAGTGGCCGGTGGCGAAGATGTCGATCAGTTCGTCCTCGCTGCGGGCGACCGCGCCCGGCGGGAACGCCCGCACGTCGAAGTAGGTGCCGCGGGCCGCCGTGTACGCCTCCCAGTCCTCGGTGTGCACGACGATCGGCCGGTCCAGGCCGGCGTAGTCGAACATCAGCGACGAATAGTCCGTGACCAGCGCGTCCGACGCCAGGCACAGCTCCTCGACGGACGGGTGCGCTGACACGTCGACGACCCGCGGGTGCGGCGTCGCCGCCGACGGGACCGCGTCGCCGCCGTGGGTGGGGTGGGGGCGGTGGAGGATCACGAACCGCGGGCCGAGCGCCGTCAGGATCCGCTCCAGGTCCAGCAGCCGGGGCTGCGGACGTACGTGGTCGCGGTGGGTGGGCGCGTACAGGATCGCCGTGTGCCCGGCGGGGATGCCGAGCGCGGCCCGCAGCCGCACCACGTCATCGGCGGTCGCCCGCTGGAAGACGTCGTTGCGCGGCGAGCCGTACTCCAGCGTGCGGTAGGCGGCCGGGTAGACCCGCTCCCACACGAGCGTGGAGTGCCGGTTCCCGGAGAGCAGGTAGTCCCATTTGTCGATGTTGCGCAGCAGCTCGGGGAAGTCCATGGACCGCGCCGCGGCCGGCCGGTACTGGAGGTCCAGGCCCATGTGCTTCAGCGGGGTGCCGTGCTGCGTCTGGATCAGCAGCTGCCCCGGGCGCTTGACCAGCCGCCGGTCCGGATTGACGTTGCCGACCAGATACCGGGCGCGGGCCAGCGCCGACCAGTACGCCACCGAACCCTGGCGCAGCACCCGCGTACCGCCCGGCACGGTCCCCGCGTGCTCCGGAGCGCAGATCCAGGCCGTACGGATGTGCGGGGCCAGCTCCCGCACCCGCGCCTCCAGGGCGGCCGGCGAGCACGCGTACCCGCGACCCCAGTAGGCGCCGAACACGGCCAGGTCGGATCGGACCGGCAGCAGCCGCTGGAACCGGTAGTGGAGCTGGAGGAGCCCGCCGCGCAGCGCCCGCAGCACCGCCGAACCGAACCGTACGGCCCGCTTCTTCAGGCCCCGCGCGGACGTGATCGCCCGGAACGCGCGGTGGCAGCCGAACCGGACCAGGGCGTGCCGCAGCCGGGTCGTGAACTTGGGCGTGGCGCCCGGCGTCCGGTACCGGCGGTAGTGGGCGCGGGCGCGGCGGAAGAAGTCGGCGCGGGTGCCGCGCGGCAGCCGGCCGGGCGCGGTGAACACCGAGGTGAAGTGGTCGACCATCCGGCGGAACAGCACGGGCCGCCAGCACGCCAGCTCGGGCCGCGCGTCGAGGAACGCGAAGACCCGCTCGTACTGGTCGAAGAGGTCGAAGTGCCGGGGACTCGTCGTCCGCAGGATGGAGCCGGTGCGCCGCTGCCGGTAGTGGACGCACACCCGGTCGAGGGTGGCGATCGACCCGGCGGCCATCAGCGCCGGATACGTCCACGGCGCGTCCTCGTAGAAGCCGGGCGGGAAGGCGAAGCCCTCGCGCTCCAGGAACTCCCGCTTGTACGCCTTGTTCCACACCACCATCAGGACCTGCAGCAGCCCCGGCCGGTCCGCCAGCGTGAACGGCGCGGGCCCGTCCTCGGTGAGGTGGCGGGAGAACTCGTTGCGCACGGCGTCGCCCGACCAGTACGTCCGGGCGTAGTCGTACAGCAGCACATCGGGCGAGCCGGTCTCCTTCAGCCGGTCAGCGACCGCCCGCAGCGCGCCCGGCACGAGGACGTCGTCACCGTCCAGGAACACTACGTAGTCCCCGGTGGCCCGGGCGAGGCCCACGTTCCGCGCGGGCCCCAGCCCGTGGTTCTCCGGCAGGTGCAGGGCCACGACCCGGCGGTCGCGCGCCGCGAACTCGTCGATGACCGCCCCGCCGCCGTCGGGCGAGCAGTCGTCCACGACGATCAGCTCCAGATCGTCGAAGGACTGGCGGAGTACCGACTCCAGGCATTCGTGCAGATAGGCCTGGACCTTGTACGCGGGGACGATGACGCTGAACCGGGGCATGGCCCGGAAACCTCCGATGGACCGACCGGGTTACGTACGCCGTGGCATACGGGGGACGAACGACCCGTGACGCCCCGGTTTCCCGGGGCACCGCACCGTCGGGGGAAGGTGATCAACCGGTACGCGTCTTGACCTGGTGTCACTTCACCGCACCCGCCATCACCCCCGACACGAACTGGCGCTGGAAGGCGAAGAACACGGCCAGCGGGACGACCATCGACACGAAGGCGCCCGGCGCCAGGATGTCGATGTTGTTGCCGAACTGCCGTACCTGCTGCTGGAGGGCGACCGTGATCGGCGGCGAGTCGGAGTCGGCGAAGATCAGGGCGATCAGCATGTCGTTCCAGACCCACAGGAACTGGAAGATGCCGAGCGAGGCGATCGCCGGGCCGCCGAGCGGCATGACCACCCGCGTGAACAGCCGGACCTCGCCCGCGCCGTCGAGCCGGGCCGCCTCCAGCAGCTCACGCGGGATCTCCGCGAAGAAGTTGCGCAGCAGGAAGATCGCGAAGGGCAGTCCGAAGGCGGTGTGGAAGAGGACGACCCCGAGCGTCGTCTCGAAGAGGCCGATCTCGCCGAACAGCTTCGACACCGGAACCAGCGCGACCTGCACGGGGACCACCAGCAGGCCCACCACCACCAGGAACCACCAGTCGCGGCCGGGGAACTCCATCCACGCGAAGGCGTACCCGGCGAGCGAGCCGATCACGACCACCAGGACCGTCGCCGGGACGGTGATCAGGACGGTGGACAGGAGGGAGTCGGTGATCGTGTCGTTGCGGAGGAGGGACGTGTAGTTGTCGGCGGTGATCCGGGCCGGCGCGCCGAACACCCGCCACCAGCCGCTGGCGCTGATGTCGGCGGGGTCGCGCAGCGAGGAGATCAGCAGCCCGACCGTCGGCATCAGCCAGAACAGCGCCACCACGATCAGGAAGACCCGCACCGCCCCGCCGCCGACCCGGCCCACGAGGCGGGCCGCGGCCGAGGTGCGCGAACCGTTCATCGCCGCGTCTCCTTCCGGATTCTCCGGATGTTGAAGAACATCACCGGGATGACGAGCAGCAGCAGGAGGACCGAGATCGCGCTGCCGATCCCCAGGTGGGCGTCCGTGCCGAACGACGAGCGGTAGAGCTGGAGCGCCAGGACGTTCGCGTCGTCCTGGACGGAGCCGGGGGCGATGATGAACACCAGGTCGAAGATCTTCAGCACGTTGATCATCAGCGTGACCAGGACCACCGCGAGGACCGGCGCCAGCAGCGGGACCGTGATCCGGCGGAAGACCTGCCACTCGTTCGCGCCGTCCACCCGGGCCGCCTCCAGCAGTTCGCGGGGCAGGCCCGCAAGGCCCGCGGCGATCAGCACCATCGCGAAGCCGGCCCACATCCACACGTAGCTGCCGATGATGGCCGGCGTCACCAGGGTCGGGCCGAGCCAGTCGACGCCGTTGTACCGCTCGCGGAAGTTGGACTCGGGCAGCCGCAGGTGGGCGCCGTCGGCCGTGGCCGGGAGGCTGAAGGTGCCGTCCGCCGCCGCGGTGGCCGACGCCACCACAGCGCCGTCCCTGACCGCCTCCACCTTCAGCCCCTTCAGGCCGAGTTCGCGTGCGTCGATGACGTTCGGCCGGCCGCCGCCGCCCCGGGTGAAGTCCAGCCACGCCGTGCCCGTGACCCGGTCGCCGGCGGGGCTCGCCGGGGCCGCCGGGCGGGCGTCGCCGGGCATCTTCGCGGGCGCCACGCCCACCAGCGGCAGCTGGACGAGGGTGCCCGCCCGCACCGGCTCCTTCGTGATGAACGCCCCGCCGCCCGCCGCCTTCAGCGGGTGGACGGGCAGCGGGCGCGCCTTGGGGTAGCCCGCGGACTCGGCGAACGTGTCGTGCACGCCCACCCACACCGCGTTGGCGACCCCGCGCTCCGGGTCCTGCTCGTACACCAGCCGGAAGATGATGCCGGCGGCCAGCATGGAGATGGCCATCGGCATGAAGACGATCAGCTTGAACGCCGTACCCCAGCTGACCCGTTCCGTCAGCACCGCGAAGACCAGGCCGAGGGCGGTGGCCACCGTCGGGGCCACGACCACCCAGATCGCGTTGTTCCTGACGGCGGTGAGGATCGTGTCGTCGGAGAAGATCTCGACGTAGTTGTCCAGGCCCGCGAAGCCGCTGCCCGGCTGGTCCAGGAACGACCGGTACACCGAGTACGCGATCGGATAGACCACCAGCGCGCCGAGCAGGACCAGCGCGGGCAGCAGGAAGCCGGCCGCGACCAGCTTGCGGGTGCCCGTGACGCTCTTGCGTACGGGCGGGGGCGGCGCCGCCCCCGCCGTGTTCGCCGCCGTCGTGGCCATGACGTCAGCTCTTGTACGCCTTGGCCGCGTCGGCCTCCAGGCGTGCCTGGGTGCCCGCGATGTCCTTCGGGTTCTTCAGGAAGTCCTGGAGGGCCTTCCACTCGCCCTTGCCGGGCGTTCCGCCGAACGACTGCGGCATCTGGTCCGACATGTCGAAGCGGAAGTCGTCGCCCGCCGCGATCAGCGCCTCCGCGATCCCGCGCTGGACGTCGTTGGGGTACGCGGCCGGGTCCAGGGCCTTGTTGGGGGAGAGGAACCCGCCCTCGCCCGCCCAGATCCGGGCCGCGTCCGGCGTCGCGAGGAACGTCAGCAGCGCCTGGGTCGCGGGCCGGTCGGTCAGCGCGACCGCCACGTCGCCGCCGGTCACCACCGGGGGCTCCGCACCGACCGCGGGGAACGGGAACACCTTGGCGTCCGTACCGACCTTCGCCTCGGTCTGCGCGATGTTGATGGAGACGAAGTCGCCCTCGAAGACCATCGCGCCCTTGGGCTGGTCGCCGCCGGTGAACGTCTGGGTGACGGACGCCGGGAACTCGGTCTGCAGTGCGCCGTCCGCGCCGCCCGCGATCAGGTTCGGCTTGCCGAACAGCTCGGCGAGGGTGGTGAGGGCCCGGGTGACGGACGGGTCGGTCCACTTGATCTCGTGCTTCGCCAGCCGGTCGTACTTCTCCGGGCCCGCCTGCGACAGGTAGACGTTCTCGAACCAGTCGGTGAGGGTCCAGCCGTCCGCGCCGCCGACGGACACCGGCGTCACCCCGGACGCGGAGATCGTCTCGGCCGTGGACAGGAACTCCTTCCACGTCTTCGGCTCGCTCGCGCCCGCGTTGTCGAAGACGGCGGTGTTGTACCAGACCAGCGACTTGTTCGCGGCCTTGAAGTACACGCCGTACCGGGTGCCGTCGACCGAGCCGAGGTCCTGCCAGCCCCGCGAGAAGTTCTTCGCGAGCTGCGCCCTGGCGTCCGCACCGGCCGGCCGGGCCCACTTGCGCTCGACCGCCTGGTGGAGCGCGCCGACCTGCTGGAGCATCGCCACATCGGGCGGGGCGCCACCGGCGATCTTCGTCCCGATGTAGTTCAGCATCGCGTCCTGGGTCGGCACGTACGACACCTTCGCCCCGGTGCGCTTCTCGAACTCCTTGAGCACCTTGGTGAACGCCTGCTGCTCCGGGCCCGTCCACACCGCCACGACCTGGAGTTCCTCGCCGTCCAGGCGCGGTAACTCGACGGTCGGCGCGCTGCTCCCGCCCTTGCCCTTGCCCTCGTTCGTGCCGCTGGAACCGCCCTCGTCGGCGCAGCCGGTGAGGGCGAGAGCGCCTGCGGCTGCCATGGCGACCATGGCCCTGCGTGTGCGAAGAGCTGTACGCATCTCTGCCCCGTTTCTCCCGCGCGCGTCGTCCTCTCGATGTTCCTTCCGATCCGGTCTACGCCGTGCTTACGGGGCCCGCAATACCGCCTTCTCTGTCAACCGCACGATCGTGATGGGCTCGTGACGTGACGTCAGCGGTGGCTCGGGTCGGGGGTGAGGGGCTGGGGCGGCTCCGCGCCGACCGACCTGGCAGCCCGCTCCAGGGCGCTGGCGAGCAGGGCCAGGTCCGTCGGGCCGTTGCCCAGCTCCCGTACGGGCCGCCGGGTCGGCGGATCGCCCATCCGCTCCCACTCCAGCGGTACGACGGTGGGCCGCAGCGTCGCCGTACGCGGGATCCGCCCGGTCACCCGGCCGCCCTGGAACGGGGTCACCCGCCCGTCCGGATGGCCCAGCCGGCCACGCCCCGGCATCGGGTCGTCGGGGCCGGGAGCGGTGGGCCGGGCGTCCAGGACGACCCGCAGCCGCGCGTGCCGGGCCGGTTCCGTGTCGGCCGTACGGTCCGGGCGGGCGGACGCCGTCACCAGATGGACGCCCAGCCGCTCGCCGTCGCGGGCCACCGCCTCCAGCGCCCGTACCACCGAACCGGCCGCGGGCCGGCCGGGGGCGCCGAGCGCGGGCGCGATCAGCGCGTCGAAGTCGTCCACCAGCACCACCAGCCGGGGGAGGCCGGGACCTCCGGACCCTTCGGCCCCCTCGGCGCCGCCGTCGTGGCCTCTCCGGGCGCCTGGGGTCTCCTCGGTGCGGGCGGGGCGCAGGCGGATCGTGGTGCCGCTGGGGAGGGTGTCCAGATCGCCGGCTCCCGTGGTGCCGGCGGGCCGCTCGGACGAGTGCCGCTGCCCGGGAACGCCGCCCTGGTCCGCACGGTCGGTGCGGTCCGTACGTTCGGTGCTGTCCATCCGCTCGGTGCGGTCCGTACGCTCCGCGCGGCGCGCGCCCGCAGGGTCCGCCGCGTCGTGCGCCGCCTGCCACTCGGCGAACGTCCGCCGTCCCAGCAGCTCGGCCCGCCGCTTCAGCTCCGCCCCGAGCGCCTGCGCGAACCCCCGCATGCGCACCGGGTCCGACGCCACCAGGTGCTCCCGCGCGTGCGGCAGCTCCATGCAGGGCGCCAGCCCGTCACCGCCCCGCTCGCCGCCCGAACCGTCCACCAGGAGCAGCCCGAGCCGGTCCGGGCGGGACGCGGCGGCCAGCGAGGCCGCCAGGGAACGCAGCAGCTCCGTACGGCCGCTGCCCGCCGGGCCCTCGACCAGCAGATGCGGTCCCTCCGCCACCAGGTCCACGGCCAGCGGACCGCGCGGCCCCGCGCCCAGCACGGCCGTACCGTCCGGCGCGGACGCCCAGCGGGCCATCAGCGACGCGGGCGTGGCCCGCGCCAGCTCCAGTTCGTCCAGCAGCCTCGCCGACCGGGGCAGCGCCGTCGCCGCCCGCCCGCGCGTGCCCCCGCCCTCGGCGCGCAGCGGCGCCAGGGCACGCCCGAACCGCTCGGCCCAGGCGACGGACACCGCGTCCACCGCCGCGACGGTGCCATGGCCCACCGGGCGGCCCTGCGCCGTACGCATCAGCCGCAGCGCCGTCGCCACGTCCCCGCTCAGCAGGGCGACCGCCCCGCACTCGCGGATCGCCGGCGCGGCGGCGCACGCCGTCTCGTACGTCGCCGCGACCGGTGACAGCGCCGACGCCGCCGGGGCTTCGGCCAGACAGATCAGATGGATGCCGGCGGCCGCGCCCGCGCCCGCCAGTCGCGCCATGGTCTCGCGCAGCGCCGCCGTGCCCGGGTCCCCGTCGACGATCACGACCGTGCGCGTCCCGTCGAACGCCGCCGCCGCTTCGGCGACGTCCCGGTGGTCGCTGCTCGCCCAGCCGGGGCCGAGCGGCCCGTCGTCCAGCCGCCGGGTGAGCTCGGCCGCGCGCGCGGCGGCCTGGTCCCGGTCGTACGCGAGCAGCAGCCGGCAGTCCTGGCCGTGCGCCGGGCGGGAATGCGGCAGCCAGCCGAGCCAGCCCCAGTCGCGCTTGCGCTCCTCCAGTGGCCGGGACCGGTCCGCGCTGATCAGCACGGTCTCCAGGTCCGCGGGGGCGTGCAGCGCGGCCAGCTGCGCCACGGCGGACCGGGCGAGTCCGGCCAGCCGCGCGCGGGGCCCGGCCAGCGCGAGGGACCCGGCCTCACGCAGCCCGACGGTGACCGGTACGGCGGGCAGCCCGGCCCGGTCGGCGGTGCCGAGCCGTACGACCAGGGCTTCGGGGTGCGCGGGGCCGCGCTCCCAGAGCCGGGCGCCCGGCCCGAGCGCGGCCAGCAGCACGGCGGCGGGGTCCGGCCAGGTCTCCGGGGCGGCGCCGCGCGTGGTGGCGCCCGCGAGCGGCGTCCCGGGCGGCGCGTCGTGCGGGGCCCGCCCGGCGGCCGGCCCCTCGGCGCGGCCGCCCGCGAGGCGCCGCGCCCAGGCTCCTATGCCACGCCTCCGGGGCGAGCTCTCCGGGGCTGAGGGCACGGGCGCGGACGGTTCGGGTGTGGACGGCACGGGTGCGCCGCCGGGCGCGCGGGTGCCGTCCCCGGGCGTGGCGCCCGCGCGGCGGGTGATGTCCTCGGGCAGATGGGTGCCGCGCGCGGGCGTCGCCTGGCGCCGGGGGTCGGGCTCCCGGCTGTGCGGCACCGCGCCGTCGGGCACGTCGGCCGCGCGGGTGTGCACGGTCTGACCGGCGTGACCGTGCCCGCCGGGACCGTGCGCCGTGTGCGCGGGCCCCGGGCGCGCGGGCCCGGTCGGCGCGGGTGCCGGGTGCCCGGCGCCCTGTCCCTCGGTCGCGGTCGCGCCACCTGCCGTTCCGTACGGCCGCCGCGCCGCCGGCACCACAGGGGCGGCCCCGCCGGAGACCGGCCGGATCGGCGCCCCCGCCCCCTCGTCGGGAGAGCCCGCTCCGGGAGCGCCCCCTGGTGTACCGGGGCGGATCGGCAGGCGCAGGTGGCCCTCCCCGTCGGGCGTCGTCGCCGGGGCCGTACCGTCCGCGTCGGCGGGGCCCGTCGTGAGGCGTAGCGCCGACTCGCCCAGCCGCAGCAGCGCGCCGGGGGCGAGCCGGACCGGACGGGAGCCGACGTCCTTGCCGTCGAGGGTCGTGCCGTTGGTGGAGCCAAGGTCCGCCACGGTGACCCGGCCGTCGTCCGCGACGGTCACCTCGCAGTGCAGCCGGGAGACGTCCGGGTCGTCGAGGGGGACGTCCGCGTCGGCGGAGCGGCCGATCGCGATCCGTCCGCCGTGCAGCAGATGGACGCCGCCCGCGTCCGGCCCGGCGACCACGTGCAGCCGGGCGGCCGCGCCGTCGAGGGGGGTGTCGTCCTCGCCGGGGGCCTGGAGCGACAGCACGGCGCCGTCCACGAGCGGGGGCTCGCCGAGGGCGCACCGCTGCGGGTCGAGCCGCTCGCGGCCCGCGTACAGCACGACGGCGCCCGACGCGTCGGGCCCCGAGACGGCGGCGGCCAGGCCGGACGCCACGGCGGCCAGCGCGGTCCCCGCCGGTGCGGTGACGAGCACGTCGCAGGCGCGCCGCGCGGTGTGGCCGCCGGTGGGCGGCGCCGCGAGGACGGTCAGCCGGATCTGCATCGCCGTCAGCGGTCCCTTCTGCGCGGCGCGCCGGGCAGAAGGCGGGGGGAACGCAGGTCGACCTCCCCCTACCCGGCGCGGACACGTCGTCCGGTACAGGTCGGCACGGGTCGCGGGCCCAACAGGCCCCGCGACAAGCCGTGCTGGAGGCATCCTCGCACCTGCCACCGACAGCCCGCCCACGGCCCACCTCGAAGTGATCTTGAACGGTCAGCCCTGATCAGGGAAGAGCCTGCTTGTGGTCCACTTGGGATCATCCGTGACCTTTCGGGGTACAACGGTCGGGCAACCATGTCCGTCGAGGAGACGTCTTCCTTTCGAACCCGATCGGACCGCCGTCGGGCACCGACCGGGAGACGTCCTGAACCCATCCGGTACCCGTCCGGAACCCGTCCTGGGGGCGAGGTGAGTACGACCGGCCCAATGAGCCGTTCGGACGAAGCGGAACGGCACTAAAGTGGGTCGGACACCCGGGCGGAGCCGACAGCGGCCCGGACAGGCAAGGACCACGATCGCAGGGAGCGCATGACGTGCGGCCGGTAGGCAGCAAGTACCTGCTCGAGGAGCCGCTCGGGCGCGGCGCCACGGGCACCGTCTGGCGAGCCCGCCAGAACGAGGCGGCGGGCGCCGACGCGGCCGTGCCCGGACAGCCCGGCGAGACCGTCGCGATCAAGGTCCTCAAGGAGGAGCTCGCGAACGACGCGGACGTGGTGATGCGGTTCCTGCGGGAGCGCTCCGTCCTCCTCCGCCTGACCCACCCCAACATCGTCCGCACCCGCGACCTCGTCGTCGAGGGCGACCTCCTCGCCCTCGTCATGGACCTGGTCGACGGCCCGGACCTGCACCGCTACATCCGCGAGAACGGCCCGCTCACCCCGGTCGCCGCCGCGCTGCTCACCGCGCAGATCGCCGACGCGCTCGCCGCCAGCCACGCCGACGGCGTCGTCCACCGCGACCTCAAGCCCGCCAACGTGCTGCTCGCCGAGCGGAACGGGCAGATGCACCCGATGCTGACCGACTTCGGCATCGCGCGGCTCGCCGACTCCCCGGGCCTGACCCGTACGCACGAGTTCGTCGGCACGCCCGCGTACGTCGCGCCCGAGTCCGCCGAGGGCCGCCCGCAGACGTCCGCCGTGGACATCTACGGCGCCGGCATCCTGCTGTACGAGCTGGTCACCGGCCGTCCGCCGTTCGCCGGCGGCACCGCGCTCGAAGTGCTCCACCGCCACCTCAGCGAGGAGCCCCGCCGCCCGTCCACCGTCCCCGGCCCCCTGTGGACGGTCATCGAGCGCTGCCTCAGCAAGGACCCGGACCGCCGTCCCAGCGCCGAGAACCTCGCGCGCGGCCTGCGCACCGTCGCCTCCGGCATCGGTGTGCACGCGACGCCCGCCCAGATCGAGGCGGCCGAGGGCGTCGGCGCGCTGCTGGCGCCCGACCCGTCCCCCGCGCCCGTCCCCGGGGCGTCCGGCGTCCCCGGCTCGGCCGACCCGACGCAGGTCCTGCCGAACACCGGCGGACCCGGCGGCCCCTCCACGTACGACCCGGCCGCCGCGACCAGCGTGCTGCCCGCCACGGGCCCGGCCGGCGCCGCCGACCCCACCGCCGTCATGCCCCCCGTACCGCCGCGTCCCGACGGCCCTCCGCAGCAGCGGCCGGAGGAGTCGCACCCCTGGCAGACCCAGCTGCGCGCCGCCCGCGACCGCAACGAGCAGACGCAGATCCAGTACCTGGACCCGAGCCAGGACCCGCTGCGCCGCCGTCCCCAGCGCCGGCCGCAGCCCCCGCAGCCCGGCCAGCAGCAGTACGCCCCCCAGCCCCATCATCAGCAGCCTCCCCAGCACCAGCACCAGCAGCCGCAGCACCGGCCCCAGCAGCCTCCCCAGCACCAGCAGTACGCGCCGCCGCCCCCGCCCCAGCAGCAGTACGCGCCTCAGCCGCAGCAGCGGCAGCAGTACCCGCCGCAGCACCAGCAGCCGCAGCAGCCCCGACGGCCGCAGCCCGAGCCACCGGCCCCGCGTGAGCCGCGCGCGCCCCGGCAGCGCAGCGCCAACCCCATGCGCATCCCCGGCCTGGGCTGCCTCAAGGGCTGTCTCTTCACGATCGTCCTGTTCATCGTGGCGGGCTGGCTCATCTGGGAACTCACCCCGCTCCAGGACTGGATCGCCGAGGGCAAGAGCTACTGGCAGGCCATCGGCGACGCCGTGTCCACCGTGTCCGACTGGATCTCGGCGATCGGCGGGGACTCCGGCACCACCACACCGTAACGACCGGTAACCCCGCCGATCCGTCGACTTCGGAGGGGTGGTTTTCCCCTCCGAGGTGAATACCGGCGCCCACGCGCGCGTAACTTGGTCGGGAACGCCAGCCGCTGAGGGAGCAGTCTTGGCACGGAAAATCGGCAGCCGGTACACGGCCCACCAGATCCTGGGACGGGGCAGCGCCGGCACGGTGTGGCTCGGCGAGGGCCCCGAGGGGCCCGTCGCCATCAAGCTGTTGCGCGAGGACCTGGCCTCCGACCAGGAGCTCGTCGGACGCTTCGTCCAGGAGCGCACGGCCCTGCTCGGACTGGACCACGCGCGCGTGGTCTCCGTCCGCGACCTCGTGGTCGACGGCAACGACCTCGCGCTCGTCATGGACCTCGTCCGCGGCACCGACCTGCGCACCCGCCTCGACCGCGAGCGCCGCCTCGCCCCCGGCGCGGCCGTCGCGATCATCGCCGATGTCGCCGATGGCCTCGCCGCCGCCCACGCGGCCGGGGTGGTGCACCGGGACGTGAAGCCGGAGAACATCCTCCTCGACATGGAAGGCCCGCTCGGCCCCGGCGGCGCCCACCCCGCCCTCCTCACCGACTTCGGCGTCGCCAAGCTGATCGACACCCCGCGCCGCACCAAGTCGAACCGGATCATCGGCACCCCCGACTACCTGGCACCGGAGATCGTCGAGGGTCTGCCGCCCCGCGCCGCCGTCGACATCTACGCCCTCGCCACGGTCCTGTACGAGCTGCTCGCCGGGTTCACCCCGTTCGGCGGCGGCCACCCCGGGGCGGTGCTGCGCCGTCACGTCACCGAGACCGTCGTCCCGCTGCCCGGCATCCCCGACGAGCTCTGGCAGCTGATCGTCCAGTGCCTGGCCAAGGCCCCCGCGTCCCGGCTGCGCGCGTCCGAGCTCGCCGCCCGCCTCCACGACCTGCTGCCGCTCGTCGCGGGCATGCCACCGCTGGATGTCGACGAACCGGACGCCGAGCCCGCCCCCGACGCGTACGAGGACGACCCGTACCCCACCCTTCCGGGCGGTCCCCGCCGGGGCGCCGTCCCGCTGGTGCCGGGCTCGTCCACCGACTCCAACCGGGACACGCACACCTCGATGCGCGTCCCGGCGCCCGACGAGCTCTCCGGCGGCCCCCTCGGCACCGCCCGCGCTCCGCGCGCCGCAGGCCAGCGCAGGCCCGGCTCGGCCCGCCACAAGTCCGAGGCGGTCCGCAAGCGGCGGATCGCCCTGGGTGCCGCGGCGGTCGCGGTGGCCGCGGCGGTCGGCGTCGGCGGCTGGTTCGCGGTCGGCGGCGACGACGACTCCACACCACCGCAGGACTCCAGGCAGTCGTCCCCCACGCAGCCCTGACACCGCCGGCGGCCGTGCCGTCCGGCGGACGGCGGAGGGCAGCGGGGGACGGCCTGTCGCGGGCAGCCGTTACGCTGGACCCGTGGCAGTCGTCGACGTATCCGAAGAGCTGAAGTCCCTCACCTCGACCATGGGGTCGATCGAGGCCGTCCTGGACCTCGAGAAGATGAGGGCAGACATCGCCGTGCTCGAGGAGCAGGCGGCCGCGCCGTCCCTGTGGGACGACCCCGAAGCGGCACAGAAGATCACCAGCAAGCTTTCGCACCTCCAGGCCGAGGTCCGCAAGGCGGAGACGCTGCGCGGGCGTATCGACGACCTCGCGGTGCTCTTCGAACTCGCCGAGGCCGAGGACGACCCGGACACCCTCGCCGAGGCCGAGGTGGAGCTCGCCGAGGTGAAGAAGGCGCTGGACGAGATGGAGGTCCGCACCCTCCTGTCCGGCGAGTACGACGAGCGCGAGGCCCTCGTCACGATCCGCGCGGAGGCCGGCGGCGTCGACGCCTCCGACTTCGCCGAGCGCCTCCAGCGCATGTACCTGCGCTGGGCCGAGCGCCACGACTACAAGTCCGAGATCTACGAGACGTCGTACGCGGAAGAGGCCGGCATCAAGTCGACCACCTTCGTCGTGCACGCCCCGTACGCGTACGGCACGCTCTCCGTCGAGCAGGGCACGCACCGCCTCGTGCGCATCTCGCCCTTCGACAACCAGGGCCGCCGCCAGACGTCCTTCGCGGGTGTCGAGGTGCTGCCGGTCGTGGAGCAGACCGATCACATCGAGATCCCGGAGAACGAACTCCGGATCGACGTGTACCGGTCCTCAGGACCCGGCGGCCAGTCGGTCAACACCACCGACTCGGCGGTGCGCATCACGCACATCCCGACCGGTGTCGTGGTGTCCTGCCAGAACGAGAAGTCGCAGATCCAGAACAAGGCATCCGCGATGCGCGTCCTCCAGGCCCGGCTGCTGGAGCGCCAGCGCCAGGAGGAGCGGGCCAGGATGGACGCCCTGAAGGGCGACGGCGGCAGCTCCTGGGGCAACCAGATGCGCTCGTACGTCCTGCACCCGTACCAGATGGTCAAGGACCTGCGTACCGAGTTCGAGGTCGGCAACCCGCAGTCCGTCCTGGACGGCGAGATCGACGGTTTCCTGGAGGCGGGCATCCGCTGGCGGAAGCAGCAGGAGAAGTAGCGGCGGCGATCGCCGTGCCGGCGGCGCCGGACCTCCCACGAGGTCCGGCGCCGTTCGCGTGTCCGGGAGGGGATCGCGGGTCCGGGAGGGGGGATCGCGGGTCCGGGAGGGGGGATCGCGGGTCCGGCGCCTTTGTCGATTCGCGGGAGCAAGCGGTGGCTGTGTCATTTCCTCGCTTTGTCGACAACGAACGACCGCTCATCGGGCGGCTGTTCCCCTTTTACGTCACAGTTGCATCCCCGCACGTCGGGCAAGCTTGATCATTTCGGGCATCGCACGCGCAACGACCTTGACGCTCTTGCGAAAACTGGGAAAGCTGGCGCGCGGCATGCGCATGTCCGGGGCGTGTGTGGTCGGGGGAACGGAACGCCGCCCCCAGTGTCGTCCGCCCCGAGCGCGCTGCTCCATTGACGAGAACAGCTACTGGGGGTAGCAGGCAGATGACCAATAAGACGCGGGTCCGCGTGGCGCGGATAGCTGCCGGTGCGGTGATCGCCGCCGGCGCGTCCCTGACCGCGGCGGGTGCCGCCTCGGCCTTCGGCAACGAGACGGCCGGTATCGGCGTCACGGCCAACGAGAACGGTCTGGAGCTCGAAGCCATCGGCGGCGTCGACGGCGGCGGCGACCCGGGCGGTGTCGGCGACCAGGGCGGTACCGGTGACCAGGGTGGCTCGGGCGACCAGGGTGGCACGGGCGACCAGGGTGGCTCGGGTGACCAGGGTGGTTCGGGTGACCAGGGTGGTTCCGGCGACCAGGGTGGTTCGGGTGACCAGGGTGGTTCCGGCGACCAGGGTGGTTCGGGTGACCAGGGTGGCTCCGGCGACCAGGGTGGCACGGGTGACCAGGGTGGCTCCGGCGACCAGGGTGGCACGGGTGACCAGGGTGGCTCCGGCGACCAGGGTGGCACGGGTGACCAGGGTGGCTCGGGCAACCAGGGCGGTTCCGGCAACCAGGGTGGCTCGGGCAACCAGGGCGGTTCCGGCAACCAGGGTGGTTCCGGTAACCAGGGTGGCTCGGGTGACCAGGGTGGCTCGGGTGACCAGGGTGGCTCCGGTACCAACGGTTCCGCCACCGGTGACGCCGGTACCTGCACCGTCGACCTCGACGGCGCCGAGTGCGTCGACAACAACCCGGGCACCAACAACGTCGGCTCCCAGCCGGTCGAGCAGGGCAAGGCCAAGGAGGAGCTGGCGGAGACCGGCGCCGCCGAGACCTCGTTCCTGCTGATCGGCGCCGCGACCATGATCGCCGGCGGTATCGGCTTCCGCTTCCTGCCGCGTCTCGTGGCCGGCGGCCGCACCGCCGCCTGATCCAGGCGACAGGAAGGGCCCGGGAATCCGCTGAGAGGCGGGTTCCCGGGCCCTTCCGGCTGTTCTCGGGAGCGGTGGAGCGGTCCGGCCGCCTGGTAGGCCCCGGAGGGCGCTCAGGCGGTCTGGTGGGCCGCCAGCAGGGCCGCCGCCGCCACGAGGAGCAGGAGCAGCGCCAGCAGGGCGGCGGGCGTGAGCGCGCTCCACGGGTTCTGCTGCTGGAGTCGCTCGCGGTTCGCCCGGCACACCGGGCAGCGGCCCTCGTTGACGGGTGCCGCGCAGTTGGCGCACACCAATCGGTCATAGGTCATGCGCTCTCCTCCTCCCGCGCGGCGGAGCCGCAACCGCGGACTGTCCACACAGTTCTCTCCGCACAACGCTCAGGGAAACGCGACCGTTCCCCTTACCACTGTGCCAGGTCCCCGGAGTTTAGGCGCGCCCCACCGGATTCCCACCGGATTCCCCCCGGTCCTGCCCCCGGCACAACCGGACAAACGTCGCAACCCCGGACGGCGACTGCGCGGGGCATCCCGCTTCGCGTATGGTCACGCACACCTACTCCCGGCCGACCGTGGTGCATCCGTGATCCGATTCGACAACGTCTCCAAGTCCTATCCGAAGCAGAACCGTCCCGCGCTCAGGGATGTCTCCCTGGAGATCGAGAAGGGCGAGTTCGTCTTCCTGGTGGGCTCCTCCGGCTCCGGAAAGTCCACCTTCCTGCGGCTGGTCCTGCGCGAGGAGCGCGCCAGCCACGGCCAGGTGCACGTCCTCGGCAAGGACCTCGCCCGGCTGTCCAACTGGAAGGTGCCGCACATGCGGCGCCAGTTGGGCACGGTCTTCCAGGACTTCCGCCTGCTGCCGAACAAGACCGTCGCGCAGAACGTGGCCTTCGCCCAGGAGGTCATCGGCAAGCCGCGAGGCGAGATCCGCAAGGCCGTCCCCCAGGTCCTCGACCTCGTCGGTCTCGGCGGCAAGGAGGACCGCATGCCGGGCGAGCTGTCCGGCGGTGAGCAGCAGCGTGTGGCCATCGCCCGGGCCTTCGTGAACCGGCCGATGCTCCTCATCGCCGACGAGCCGACGGGCAACCTCGACCCGCAGACCTCGGTCGGCATCATGAAGCTGCTGGACCGGATCAACCGCACCGGGACCACCGTCGTCATGGCGACCCACGACCAGAACATCGTCGACCAGATGCGCAAGCGCGTGATCGAGCTCGAAAAGGGCCGTCTCGTACGCGACCAGGCGCGCGGCGTCTACGGCTACCAGCACTGAGCAGAGCAGCAGGCAAGGCAAGGAAAGGCTGAACGCACGCGATGCGCGCCCAGTTCGTACTCTCGGAGATCGGTGTCGGCCTCCGTCGAAATCTCACGATGACGTTCGCCGTCATCGTCTCCGTGGCTTTGTCGCTGGCTCTCTTCGGCGGTGCCCTGCTCATGCGCGAGCAGGTCAGCACGATGAAGGACTTCTGGTACGACAAGGTCAACGTCTCGATCTTCCTCTGCAACAAGAACGACGCGGAGACCTCCACCAAGTGCGCCAAGGGTGCGGTGACCACCGAGCAGCGCAAGCAGATCGAGACCGACCTCGAGAAGATGGACATCGTCGAGTCCGTCCACCACGAGACGGCCGACGAGGCGTACAAGCACTACCGGGAGCAGTACGGCGACACCGCCATCGCGAGCGTCATCACCCCGGACCAGATGCAGGAGTCGTTCCGGGTCAAGCTGGACGACCCGGAGAAGTACAAGGTGGTCGCGACCGCCTTCGCGGGCCGTGACGGCGTGCAGTCCGTACAGGACCAGCGCGGCATCCTGGAGAACCTGTTCAACATGATGCGCGGCATGAACATCGCCGCCCTCTTCGTGATGGCGCTGATGCTGGTGATCGCGCTGATGCTGATCGTCAACACCGTACGGGTGTCGGCGTTCAGCCGACGGCGTGAGACCGGGATCATGCGACTGGTCGGCGCGTCCAGTTTCTACATCCAGATGCCGTTCATCATGGAGGCCGCGTTCGCCGGGCTGCTGGGCGGTCTGGTGGCCTGCGTCATGCTGCTGGTCGGCCGCTACTTCCTGATCGACGGCGGGCTCGCGCTGTCCGAGAAGATGCCGCTGGTCAACTTCATCGGCTGGGACGCGGTGATAGCGGTGCTGCCGCTCGTCATCGTCATCGGTCTGCTGATGCCCTCCCTTGCCGCCGCGATCGCGTTGCGCAAGTACCTGAAGGTGTGACGAGCGCCCCTGGCGCCGTACGGCCAACGGCCGTACGGCGCCTTTCGCTTGTCCTACAGTGGTCGCCATGTTGGGCCCCGCTTTCTGTACCCGGCCCCGCGGCATGGGCCGCGGGGCGGCCCTGACATTGGTCTTCGCGACGGTCGTCACGGCCGCGGCCGTGACCAACTGCCTCCCCCGCGACGAGGGGCGGCCGGAACCGCGCCCGGCCGCGCGCGCCGCGGCGGCCACCGTCGGCCACGAGGGGCGCGCCGGACGCGACGGGACCGCCGACCGGGACGAGGTCGCCCGCGCGGCGGCCGAGGCCATGGCGGACGGCAAGTCCGGCACCGACGCGGCGCAGGAGGTCGTCAGCCGCAGCGGCGACCGCTGGGGCGCGGTGTACGACGAGAGCGAGTACGCGCAGTTCGAGCGGGCCCTCGACGGCCAGTACACCGGCGTCGGCCTGTGGGCCCGCCGCGCGGCGGGCGGCGACGTCGAGGTGGCCCGGGTCCAGCGGGGCAGCCCCGCGGAACGGGCCGGCATCAGACCGGGCGACCGGCTGCGCACCGTCGACGGCCGCGCCGTCCAGGGCCTGCCCGTCGCCGAGGTCGTCGCCCTCCTGCGTGGTGACGACACCGGCGGCGGTACGGACGCCGAGGCGGGCTCCGCCGTCGTGCTGGGCGTGCAGCGGGGCGACCGCACCTGGACCGAGACGCTGCGCCGGGCGCGCCTCGCCACGGAGGCGGTCACCGTCCGGCGGCTCGACGACGGCACCGTACTGATCCGGGTCGCCGAGTTCACCAAGGGCTCGGGCGCCCGCATCCGCGCCGCCGTCGCCGACGCGCCCGAGGGGGCCGGCGTCCTGCTGGACCTGCGGGGCAACGGCGGCGGCCTGGTCGCCGAGGCGGTCGCCGCGGCCTCCGTGTTCCTGGACGGCGGCCTGGTCGCCACGTACGACGTGCACGGCGAGGAGAAGGCGCTGTACGCGGAGCCCGGCGGTGACACCGGCAGACCTCTCGTCGCGCTGGTCGACGGCGGCACCATGAGCGCCGCCGAGCTGCTCACCGGGGCGCTGAAGGACCGGGGGAGGGCCGTCACCGTCGGCTCGCGGACCTTCGGCAAGGGATCGGTGCAGATGCCGAACCGGCTGCCCGACGGGTCCGTCGCCGAACTCACCGTCGGCCACTACCGCACCCCGTCCGGCCATCGCGTCGACGGCCGGGGCATCACGCCGGACGTGGCGGCGAGCGACGGTGCCGAGGAGCGGGCCCGCACGGTATTGAGTGGCCTCGGGGGCGGGGCGTAGTGCGAAAATGGCCGCACTATGGCTAAGGAAAAAGGGCGCAAGCTGATCGCGCAGAACAAGAAGGCGCGGCACGACTACCACATCATGGACACCTACGAGTGCGGTCTCGTGCTGACCGGCACCGAGGTGAAGTCGCTGCGCCAGGGGCGGGCCTCCCTCGTGGACGGCTTCGTGCAGATCGACGCGCACGAGGCATGGCTGCACAACGTGCACGTTCCCGAGTACAGCCAGGGCACCTGGACCAACCACAGCGCGCGGCGCAAGCGGAAGCTGCTGATGCACCGCGCCGAGATCGACAAGCTGGAGTCCAAGTCCCAGGAGACGGGGCACACGATCGTGCCTCTGTCGCTGTACTTCAAGGACGGCCGCGCCAAGGTGGAGATCGCGCTGGCGAAGGGCAAGAAGGAGTACGACAAGCGGCAGACGCTGCGGGAGAAGCAGGACCGGCGCGAGGCCGAGCGGGTGATCTCCGCGGTGAAGCGCCGCCAGCGGGCGTGACGCCCGGCACGGGGGCGCGGAAATAAGCTGGCACCGTCGCGCGTTGTTCACGTACGATGGCGCATGCTCCCCACAGCGGGGGCGCACCACTCCGGGTTCGCTCCGGAGGTTTGAAAAATCAACATGGGGATGATCGGTTTCGACAGCGGATGTCGAAGCAGGGGAAGCGTGTCGAGGAAGCGGCAATGATCTCGTAAACCATATGTCGCAACCAATAATCGCCAACACCAAGCGCGATTCCTTCGCCCTCGCTGCCTAAGTAGCGACTTGCGAAGTGTCAGCCCGGGGCTGTTCCCGACCCGGATCCTGGCATCAGCTAGGGAACTAAACTTCTGAGCCCGGTCGCGGGGCCCAGGAGGAAATCAAACAGTGACTGAGCCCGTCGGAGACTTGTCCGCGTGATCTCCGGGGCCGAGAAAAGCGCAGCGGACTGCACACGGAGAAGCCCTGGTTCCGCACCGTTGGACGCGGGTTCGATTCCCGCCATCTCCACCGGTTCCGGACGGTTCTGCCGCCCGGAAGACCCCATGTGAGGGCGAAGGCCCGGCTGTCGTGACACTGTCACCGCGGCCGGGCCTTCGTCGTACCCGCCGCCGCCAGGCACAGCGCCACCGCGGCCGCGGCGACCGGCACCACGTACCCGGACGTGCCGCCGGCGTGCTCCACCGTCCACCCGCCCGCCGCCGAGCCGGCCGCTATCCCGCCGAGCAGCGCGGTCACCGCCAGCGTCATGCCCTCGTTCAGCTGCCCGGCCGGGGTGAGGCGCTGCACCAGCGTCATCCCCGTCACCAGGGTCGGCGCCGTCGCCATCCCGGCCAGCAGCAGCGCGCCCGCCAGGACGAGCAGCGACCCCGTGCCCGCCGCGAGCAGCGGCAGCCCCATGAGCAGCGTCATCGCGGCGAGGCAGCCCAGCAGCCGGCGCGGCACGCTCCGCGCGGGGCGCACCGACCCGTACACGAGCCCCGCCAGACACGACCCCAGCGCCTGGGCGGCGAGGACCGCGCCCGCCGCGGGCCCGTCCACGAACGCCAGCGTGACCACCTCCATCGACCCGAACACCGCGCCCGTCGCGAGGAACACCGCCAGCAGTCCGCCCATGCCGGGCGTACGGAGGGGCGAGCGCGCCCGGCCGGTGGTGCGCGGCGCCGGCGGCGGCTCCGTGGCGCGCTGCGCCGCGAAGACGAGGATGCCGGTGAGCAGCAGGACCGCGCCGATCAGGGTGCCGGCCTCGGGGAACAGCGCGGCGCACAGGAACGCGGCGAGGACCGGGCCCAGCATGAAGCACAGCTCGTCCATCGCCTGCTCGAAGGCGTTCGCGGTGTGCACGGCGGCCGGGTCGCGCCGGTAGATGTGGGCCCAGCGGGCGCGGGACATGCCGCCGGTGTTCGGTGTCGTCGCGGTCGCGGCGTACGCGGCGAACAGCGTCCAGGTGGGCGCGTCGTGGCGTACGCACAGCAGCAGGGCCAGCGATCCCAGTACGGCGATCACGGTGGCGGGCACGGCGACGCGGGCCTGGCCGTACCGGTCGACCAGCCGGGCCGTGAACGGTGCGACCAGCGCGGTCGCGGCGAGACCCGTGGCGGTGACGGCACCGGCGAGGGCGTACGAGCCGCGCGATCCGGCGATCATGATGACGGCGCTCACGCTGAACATGCCCATGGGGAGCCGGGCGATCAGATTGCCGAGCGTGAAGGCGCGGGCGCCGGGCGCGGAGAAGAGCCGGAGGTACGGGTTGCGCGGCGGGCGCGCGGACCGGGTCCTGGCGGGGGTGCGGGGTTCCGTGTAGCGGGGCGCCAGGACCAGGGCGTCGGCGGTGACGCCGAGCGTGGGCAGGCCGGTCGCGGGCACGGCGGCAGGGGGTGTCTTCGTCGGTTGCGGCATGGGCATCAGCCTCGCGGCCGGGCGCCCCGCCGGTCCAACACCTTGTGGGCAGCCATTGACACACCCTGGTTGTAAATTCGGCGCGTGCCCCATGACATCGACCCCCGCCTCCTGCGCGCCTTCGCCGCCGTCGCCGACGAACTGCACTTCACGCGCGCCGCCGCCCGGCTGTTCGTCGCCCAGCAGGCGCTCAGCCGCGACATCCGGCGCCTGGAGCGCGAGCTCGGCACCGAACTGTTCGTCCGGACCACCCGGCAGGTCGCGCTCACGGCGGACGGCGAACGGCTCCGCCCGTACGCGCGGACCGTGCTCACCGCGTACGACGAGCTCCGCGCCGCCTTCGCACAGCAGGACCGGCCCCTCCTCGTGGACCTCAACACCGAAGGCATGATCACCACGCGGGTGCTCGCGCGGGCCAGGGAGCTGGCCCCCGACTCCGACCTGATGGCCCGCTTCGAGAGCGGCCTGACCGGCGCGGCCGCCGAGATCCTCGCCGGGCGGCTCGACGTGTCGTTCGGGCGCGTCGGCGGCCTGGAGCCCACCGTCCGCGCCGGGCTCGCCTGGCAGCCCGTCCGGTGGGAGCCGATGGCCGTCGTCCTGCCGGCGGACCACCCGCTCGCCGCCCGCGCCGAGGTCGAGCTGGACGCCCTCGCGGGCGAGACCCTGTACGCGGGAGCCGGCAACCCCGGCACCCGGGAGTGGACCGCGCTCGCCGAGCTGCTGTTCTCGGGGCGCGGCATCCGGGTCGCGCCGCCCGCGCCGGTCGCCATAGGCGCCGAGGAGTTCCGGCGGGTGATGGCGAAGACACGTAACCCGGTCCTGGCGGGCGTCGACTTCCCCGGCATGCCCGGCACCGTGCTGCGGCGGCTCGTCCGCCCCGTACCGCTGTCGCCGGTTGCGCTGGTGTGGCGCAAGGGGCTGACCCACCCGGGGCTCGACGCGCTGCGTACCGCCGCCGCCCAGCTCGCCGCACGGGAGAACTGGCTGGTCATCCCCGAGGGCGCCTGGTTCCCCGAGCACGACGCCCCGCTGATGCGCGGCTGACCCCCACCGGCGGGCCCCCGCGCGGCACGGGGGCCGGGACCCCGGGCGCGAGCTGGGCACGCCAGGGCGGGAGCGGGTCGGCAGCGGGTCGGCAGCGGGGGCGCGCCCGGGTCGGCAGCGGGGCGCGGAGCGGGGCGCTCACAGTGCGGCCGGGCCCCGGGTGAGAGCAAGGTTTCAGGCCGGTCACCTCACATGACCGGCCTGAAACGCGCCCTCCCTAGCGTCTGCTCCTGACGGGTTCAGGGCTTGACAGCAGTGGAGGTGCGCGATGGCCGGCCGGTGGATCGAAGAGTGGGACCCCGAGGACGAGACGTTCTGGCGGGAGAAGGGCGAGCGGATCGCCAAGCGGAATCTGCTCTACTCCGTGATCTCGGAGCACATCGGGTTCTCCATCTGGACCCTGTGGTCCGTGATGGTCCTGTTCATGGGCCCGGAGTACGGCGTCGACCCGGCCGGGAAGTTCTTCCTGATCGCCGTGGCGACCCTGGTCGGTGCGGTGATCCGCGTCCCGTACACCTTCGCCGTCGCCCGGTTCGGCGGCCGCAACTGGACCGTCTTCAGCGCGCTGATGCTGCTGGCGCCCACCGGCGCCGCCTACGCGGTGATGGAGCCCGGGACGTCGTACACGACCTTCGTCCTGGTCGCCGCGCTCACCGGCGTCGGCGGCGGCAACTTCGCCTCGTCCATGACGAACATCAACTCCTTCTTCCCGCTCCACAAGAAGGGCTGGGCCCTCGGCCTCAACGCGGGCGGCGGCAACATCGGCGTCCCGGTCGTCCAGCTCGTCGGCCTCGCGGTCATCGGAGTCGCGGGCGCCACCCACCCCCGTATCGTGCTCGGCATTTACATCCCGCTGATCGTCGTCGCCGCCGTCTGCGCGGCGCTGTTCATGGACAACCTCGCGCCCGTCAGGAACGACACCGGGGCGTCGAAGGAGGCCGTACGGGCCACGCACACCTGGATCATGGCGTTCCTGTACATCGGCACGTTCGGCTCGTTCATCGGCTACAGCTTCGCGTTCGGCCTCGTCCTCCAGACCCAGTTCGGGCGGACCCCGCTCCAGGCCGCGTCGCTCACCTTCATCGGCCCGCTGCTCGGCTCGCTGATCCGGCCCGTCGGCGGGTCCCTCGCCGACAAGTACGGCGGCGCCCGCATCACCCTCGGCACGTTCGCCGCCATGGCCGCCGCGACCTCGGTCGTCGTCTACGCCTCCCTCGCCGAGTCGCTCACCGTCTTCCTCGTCGGCTTCACCGCCCTGTTCGTGCTGACCGGACTCGGCAACGGCTCCACCTACAAGATGATCCCCGCGATCTTCAAGGCCAAGGCGTACGCCTCCGGCCTGGAGGGCGAGGCCGCCGACGCGTACGGACGCCGGCTCTCCGGCGCCTCCATGGGCCTGATCGGCGCGGTCGGCGCACTCGGGGGCCTCGGCATCAACCTGGCCTTCCGGCAGTCCTTCCAGACCGGCGGGAGCGGCACCGCCGCCTTCGTCGCCTTCCTGCTCTTCTACGGTGTCTGCATGGCCGTGACATGGGCGGTATACCTTCGCAAGCCGGTCGAGATGCCCGCCCAGCGGCAGCTCAGCTACTCCGAGGTGTGATCGGGCATGGTCCGTAACGGCGGGGAAACCCCGGCGAACCGAGACTGTCACGCACTCTTGCCAGTCTCCAACGTCATGCACGAGCAACAGCACGGCCCCCTCGCGGGCTTCACGGTCGGCGTCACCGCAGCCCGCCGCGCGGACGAGCTGGGCGCGCTGCTGCAGCGCCGGGGCGCGGCGGTCCTGCACGCCCCGGCACTGCGGATCGTGCCCCTCGCCGACGACGCCGAGCTCCTCGCCGCCACCAAGGACCTGATCGCCGAAGCCCCCGACATCGTCGTCGCCACCACCGCCATCGGCTTCCGCGGCTGGGTGGAGGCGGCCGACGGCTGGGGGTACGGCGAGAAGCTCCTCGACGCCCTGCGCGCCACCCAGGTGCTGGCACGCGGCCCCAAGGTCAAGGGCGCGGTACGGGCCGCCGGGCTCACCGAGGAGTGGTCACCCGGCAGCGACTCCATGGCCGAGGTCCTCGACCGGCTCCTCGACCAGGGCGTCGACGGCCACCGGGTCGCGCTCCAGCTGCACGGCGAACCGCTGCCCGGGTTCGTGGAGGCCCTGCGGGACGCCGGGGCCGACGTGGTGGTCGTCCCCGTCTACCGGTGGATGCCGCCCGAGGACCTCGCACCGCTGGACCGGCTCCTCGACGCCACCGTCGCCCGCACCCTGGACGCGGTCACCTTCACCAGCGCCCCGGCCGCCGCGTCGCTGCTCGCCCGCGCCGAGGACCGGGGCCTGCGGCGGGAACTGCTCGACGCCCTGCGCCACGACGTACTGCCCGCCTGCGTCGGACCGGTCACCGCCGTGCCGCTCCAGGCCCACGCCATCGACACCGTGCAGCCCGGCCGCTTCCGGCTCGGCCCGCTGGTCCAGTCGCTGTGCCAGGAACTCCCGGCCCGCGCCCGTACCCTCCCGGTGGCGGGCCACCGCATCGAGATCCGGGGCCACGCGGTCCTCGTGGACGGCGAACTCCGGCCCGTACCGCCCGCCGGCATGTCCCTCCTGCACACGCTGGCCCGCCGGCCCGGCTGGGTCGTCTCCCGCGCCGATCTGCTCCGCGCCCTCCCGGGCGCCGGGCGGGACGAGCACGCCGTGGAGACCGCGATGGCCCGCCTCCGCTCCGCCCTGGGCGCGCCGAAACTGATCCAGACGGTCGTCAAGCGCGGCTACCGCCTCGCCCTGGACCCGGCGGCGGACGCCACGTACGCGGACGCCCACGGGTAGGACGGGCGCGCCCCGGCGGGGCGCGCCCGGACGCCACCGGCGAAGGCGGGGTTCCGGGGAACCGCCGGGACGGGCACCCTGAGGGGGCCCGGAACGGGCGCGGCAGCGGTGGCTCCCGACGGTGACCCGAGGCGGTGACTGGCGCATGGACGAGTGGCGGTTCGACTCCGGGCGACGGTGTCTGGACCTGATGGCCGAGCCGCCCACGAGTCCCGAGCGGCTCGCCCGGTGGCTGGCGGCGGCCGGGCTCGTACCACCGGGGACACCGCTGCCGGGCGTCGACAGGCACTGGGTGGAACGTTTCGGCGAACTGCGCGGCCACATCGAGACGCTGGTACGCGCCGAACTCGCCCCCCAAGCCGCCCAGGACGGCGCCCCCGACCGCGTCCCCAAGGCCGCCCCGGACCACAAGCCCGGCCGCGTCCCCGAGGCCGCCCCCGACCCCCGGCGCGCCCCCACCGCCGCGGCCCTCGCCCGTCTCAACTCCCTCGCCGCCGCTGCCGCGCCGCCCGCCCCGCGGGCCGTACGCGCCGAAGACGGGCGCCTGGTACGGGTGTTGGACACCCCGCCGGACTGCGGCGCCCTGCTCGCCCTGCTCGCCCGCGACGCCGTCGAACTCCTCACCGATCCGGCGGCGCGCGCCCGGCTGCGGCAGTGCGACGGCGACCACTGCGCCCGCGTCTACCTGGACACCTCCCGTGGCAGGCGCCGCCGTTGGTGCTCCAGCGAAGTGTGCGGGAACCGCGAGCGGGTGGCCCGGCACCGGGCCCGCGCCGGAAGAACCCGAGAAAAATCTCCGCGCCGTTGAGTCGATCCGCTCCGCCGTCCGTAGTGATGGGAGCAAGGAGTCGGACAAGGTCTCGACCGGGGAGGTTCGGGTGCGCAAGGATGCCGCCGTGGCCGATGACCGTCGGGGGACGCATCGGGCCCGGCATCGCGCCGAGCCGTCGCGCCTCAACACCGCCGTCCCGGACGAGGAGTTGATGCGCGCGCTCTACCGTGAACACGCCGGCCCCCTGCTCGCCTACGTACTCCGCCTCGTCGCCGGCGACCGCCAGCGCGCCGAGGACGTCGTACAGGAGACGCTCATCCGTGCCTGGAAGAACGCCGGCCAGCTCAATCGGGCGACCGGCTCTGTCAGACCCTGGCTGGTGACGGTCGCCCGGCGCATCGTCATCGACGGCCACCGCAGCCGGCAGGCCCGGCCGCAGGAGGTCGATCCGTCGCCGCTGGAGGTCATGCCCGCGGAGGACGAGATCGACAAGGCGCTGTGGCTGATGACGCTCTCCGACGCCCTCGACGATTTGACCCCGGCCCACCGGGAAGTCTTGATCGAGACCTATTTCAAGGGGCGTACGGTCAACGAGGCCGCCGAGACGCTCGGCATACCCAGCGGGACGGTCCGGTCCCGGGTGTTCTACGCACTGCGGTCCATGAAGCTCGCACTGGAGGAAAGGGGGGTATCGGCATGACCACGCACGGCTACGGGCACGAGCCCGCGTACGAACGCGAGTCCGTGCACGACGCCGTCGGCGCGTACGTACTCGGCATACTCGACGATGCCGACGCCACCGCCTTCGAGGCGCACCTCGCGGGCTGCGGACTGTGCGCCGCCCGGCTGGACGAGTTCGCCGGGATGGAACCCATGCTCGCGATGCTGGCCGAAGGACCAGGCCCCGCCGAGCGGCCCGTCGTCCTGCCGCCGCCGCCCGAGCCCGCCCGGCCGGGGCCCGGCATGCTGGACCGGCTCGTGGACGAGGTCGCCGTCAAGCGGGCGCAGCGCCGCCGGCGCACCCGCTACCTGGTCGCGGCCGCCGCCGCCCTGATCATCGGCGGCCCCGGGATCGCCGTGGTCGCCACCTCCGGCGACACGCGCGGCAACCAGGCCGAGACGCTCCGCGACCCGCACCCGACCAGCCCGGCGGAGGACGCCTTCTTCCAGCACATGGACGAGAAGATCCGGGCGACGGACGCGACGACCAGGGTCAGCGCCACCGTCGGCCTGGAGAGGAAGGGCTGGGGCACCCACGCCGTCCTGGAGCTCAAGAACGTCAAGGGGCCCCTCAAGTGCCGTCTCGTCGCCGTCTCCAAGACCGGCGAGGAGGAGGTCGTCACCTCCTGGGCGGTCCCGAAGTGGGGCTACGGCATCGCGGACAGCCCCAACGAGGCGTCGAAGAACCCCCTGTACGTCCACGGCGGCGCGGCGATGGACCGCGACGACATCGACCACTTCGAGGTCCGTACGTTCGACGGGCAGCGTCTCGTGGAGGTGGACGCCTGACACCCGGACGGCCCCGTCACGCCGCCGTCACCCCCCCGTCGCCCCGCCCGCACCGACCCGCGCCTGACATCGCGGCCCCCTTGGCGTACGCTCGACGGCTGCCCAGTGCACGTCAGAAGGGGGTCTCGGTGGCCGCGAAGGAAGCCGGCGGTGTGGTCGACACGATCCGGGACCGCGAGATCGGTGTCGAACAGGATCATCTGGACCAGGTGTACCGACGTCTCGAGGAGAAGATCCACGAGGCGGAGTTCCTCATGCGCGACGCCGCCAAGCGCGGCCAGGTCGGCACGCCCGGCGCGCTCGCCGAGCGCGACGCCCAGGTGTTCCGGGCCGGGATCCACCTGAACCGGCTCAACAGCGAGTACGAGGACTTCCTCTTCGGCAGGATCGACCTGCTGCGCGGCAAGGACGGTGTACGGGGCCCCGACGGCGCGTACACCTCCGTCGAGCCCGCCGACGACGCCGTACGGCCCGACAACACCGCGGAGATCGGCGAGACCCTGCACATCGGCCGTATCGGCGTCCTCGACGCCGACTACAGCCCCCTCGTCATCGACTGGCGCGCCCCCGCCGCCGCGCCGTTCTACCGCTCGACCCCGGTCGACCCCGGCCGGGTCGTGCGCCGCCGCGTCATCCGCTCCAAGGGCCGCAAGGTCCTCGGCGTCGAGGACGACCTGATGCGCCCCGAGCTGACCGCGACCCTCGGCGGCACCGAACTGGCCGTCATCGGCGACGGCGCCCTGATGGCCGCGCTCGGCCAGGCCCGCGGCCACACCATGCGGGACATCGTGTCGTCCATCCAGGCCGAGCAGGACCTGGTGATCCGCGCCCCCGCCGCGTCCGTGACCTACGTCGAGGGCGGCCCCGGCACCGGCAAGACCGCCGTGGCGCTGCACCGCGCCGCCTACCTGCTCTACCAGGACCGGCGGCGGTACGCGGGCGGCATCCTGATCGTCTCGCCGACGCCCCTGCTGGTCGCCTACACGGAGGGCGTCCTGCCGTCGCTCGGCGAGGAGGGCCAGGTCGCCATCCGCGCGGTCGGCAGCCTCGTCGACGGCGTCGAGGCCGCCGCGTACGACGACCCGGCCGTCGCCCGCGTCAAGGGCTCGTCGCGGATGCTCAAGGTGCTGCGCAAGGCCGCGCGCGGCGCCCTGGAGCTCGGGGACGCCCCGGAGCGGCTGCGGGTCGTCGCCTCGGGACGGCGCGTCGAACTGGAGGCGGACGAGCTCCAGCGCGTCCGCCACAGCGCGCTCGGCGGCACCGCCCCCGTCAACCTGCTGCGCCCGCGCGCCCGCCGGCTCCTCCTCGACGCCCTGTACGCCAAGTCGGGCGCCGCCGCCCGCAACGCCTCGTCGTCGCTCGGCGACCCGGAACTCGCCGCCGAGCTGCGGTCCTCCTTCGACGAGGACGTCTCCACCGAGGACAGCTTCATTGCGTTCCTCGACGCCTGGTGGCCCGAGCTCACCCCGCGCGGCGTCCTCACCGCCATGGCGGACGAGAAGCGGCTCGGCCGCTGGGCCCGCCGGATCCTCAACCCGGGCGAGGTACGGCGGCTGGCCCGCTCACTGCGGCGCGAGGCGTACTCGGTGCACGACGTGGCGCTCCTGGACGAGCTCCAGACGCTGCTCGGCGCCCCGGCACGCCCCCGCAAGAAGCGCGAGCTCGACCCGCTGGACCAGCTGACCGGCCTGGAGGAGCTCATGCCCGTACGGGAGGAGTCGCAGCGCGAGCGCGCGGAGCGGCTCGCCCGGGAGCGCACCGAGTACGCCCACGTCATCGTGGACGAGGCGCAGGACCTCACGCCGATGCAGTGGCGGATGGTCGGCCGGCGCGGCAGGCACGCCACCTGGACGGTCGTCGGCGACCCGGCGCAGTCGTCCTGGTCGGTGCCGGACGAGGCGGCGGAGGCGCGGGACGAGGCGCTCGGCACCCGGCCGCGCCGCCGCTTCGAGCTGACCGTGAACTACCGGAACCCGGCCGAGGTCGCCGAGGTGGCCGCCAGGGTGCTCGCCCTGGCCATGCCGGGCGCTGAGCCGCCGCGCGCGGTCCGCTCGACGGGCCTGGAGCCGCGCTTCGTGGCGGTCGGCGACGGGGACCTCGCGCAGCTCGTACGGGAGGAGGCGCGGCGGCTGCTGGAGCGCGTGGACGGCACGGTGGGCGTCGTCGTGGCGATGAACCGGCGCGAGCAGGCGGCGCGCTGGCTGGCCGGGCTCGGCGACCGGGTGGTGGCGCTGGGCAGCCTGGAGGCGAAGGGCCTGGAGTACGACGCGACGGTCGTCGTGTCCCCGGCCGAGATCGCCGACGAGTCGCCGGCCGGCCTGCGGGTCCTGTACGTGGCGCTGACCCGAGCCACACAGGAGCTCACGGTGGTGTCGGGGCGGCGGGACGAGCCCGACGCGGACGGCGTTCCGGACCTGCTCCGGGACTGATCCGGCGAGTGATCCGCGTCTGATCCGCGTCTGATCCGCGTCTGATCCGGCGAGTGATCCGGCGAGTGATCCGGCGATGCGGGAATCGCGTACGGGGGTCGTTTGTTAGCCTGGGTACGGCACCGGCTCGATCCAAGCCCCCGGGCCCAACCTTCGTCGCTTCGAGCGACCACTTGCCGCGAGGCGAGCATGGCGGGCCGGTGCCACCCACAGCGTGTGACCAGACGACGGCGGGTCCGTCCCTCTCCGGAGGGGCGGACCCGCCGTCGTCGTGTTTCAGGCCCGCTCTCGGGGCGTCGGCCTTCCGCTATCCCCATGTTTCTCGTATGGTGGAAAAGAGTTTCCGAAAACTCAAAGACCGTATTACCTGCTACTCGCAGGTAGGTGCGACCATCGGAGGGCGCCGCACGGCCACCGCCGGCGCGGCGTAGCAACGAAGCTAGGGAAAGCAGAGGAACTCGGCCATGGCAACGGCGCCCAGCGTCTCGTACTCGATGACGGTCCGGCTGGAGGTGCCCGCGAGCGGAACCGCGGTCTCCCAGCTCACGACGGCCGTGGAGTCCTCCGGAGGCTCCGTGACCGGCCTCGACGTGACCGCATCCGGCCACGAGAAGCTGCGGATCGACGTCACCATCGCGGCGACCTCCACTGCGCACGCCGACGAGATCGTCGGCAAGCTCCGCGACATCGAGGGCGTCGTCCTCGGCAAGGTCTCCGACCGTACGTTCCTGATGCACCTCGGCGGCAAGATCGAGATGGCGTCCAAGCACCCCATCCGCAACCGTGACGACCTCTCCATGGTCTACACCCCGGGCGTGGCCCGCGTGTGCATGGCGATCGCCGAGAACCCCGAGGACGCCCGCCGCCTCACCATCAAGCGCAACTCCGTCGCGGTCGTGACGGACGGCTCCGCCGTGCTCGGCCTCGGCAACATCGGCCCCAAGGCCGCCCTGCCCGTCATGGAGGGCAAGGCCGCCCTGTTCAAGCGGTTCGCCGGTATCGACGCCTGGCCCATCTGCCTGGACACCCAGGACAGCGACGCGATCGTCGAGATCGTCAAGGCGATCGCCCCCGGCTTCGCCGGCATCAACCTGGAGGACATCTCCGCACCGCGCTGCTTCGAGATCGAGGCGCGGCTGCGCGAGGCCCTCGACATCCCGGTCTTCCACGACGACCAGCACGGCACCGCCATCGTGGTGCTCGCCGCGCTCACCAACGCGCTGCGCGTCGTCGGCAAGGCCATCGGGGACGTGCGGGTCGTCATGTCCGGTGCCGGCGCCGCCGGTACGGCCATCCTCAAACTCCTCATCGCGGCGGGCGTCAAGCACGCCGTCGTCGCCGACATCCACGGCGTCGTGCACGCCGGCCGTACCGACCTCGTGGACGCCGCGCCCGAGTCGGCCCTGCGCTGGATCGCCGACAACACCAACCCCGAGGGCGTCACCGGCACGCTCAAGGAGGCGGTCGTCGGCGCCGACGTCTTCATCGGCGTCTCCGCCCCCAACGTCCTCGACGGCGCGGACGTGGCCGCCATGGCGGACGACGCGATCGTGTTCGCGCTCGCGAACCCCGACCCGGAGGTCGAGCCCGCAATCGCCCGCCAGACGGCGGCAGTTGTGGCCACCGGCCGCTCCGACTTCCCCAACCAGATCAACAACGTCCTGGTCTTCCCCGGCGTCTTCCGCGGTCTGCTCGACGCCCAGTCGCGCACCGTGAACACCGACATGATGCTCGCGGCGGCGACCGCGCTCGCGGACGTCGTCACCGAGGACGAGCTCAACGCGAACTACATCGTCCCCTCGGTCTTCAACGAGAAGGTCGCGGGCGCCGTGGCCGGTGCCGTGCGCACCGCCGCGAAGGCGGCGGGCGCGGCCGCCGCCGATCCGACGGCGGTGTGATCGCGTTCACGTCCGCCGTACCCCCGGCGCGTCGCAGGTCGCGACGGTACCGACCCGCCCTTAGGGTGGCGATTCGGCTCCGTGGCCGACTGCGGAGCGTCTCGACGGAGCCGACCGGGCGTCACCACGGCGAGGTCGTGGCGCTTTTCGTGTGACTCCGGAGGGTGCCGGATTGGCTTTCCCGCCGCTGGTGGGGGCAGGATGCGTATTCGGGCGCGAGGGTCTGACAGCAGACCCGGGTCCGGGGACTGTCCAAGGACCCTGGCAGCATCGGCTTCGATCTCACGCCTCACAGGCAAGAAGAACACGGGAGTAACAACATGAACCGCAGTGAGCTGGTGGCCGCCCTGGCCGACCGCGCCGAGGTGACCCGCAAGGACGCCGACGCCGTGCTGGCCGCGCTCGCCGAGACCGTCGGTGAGGTCGTCGCCAAGGGCGACGAGAAGGTCACCATCCCCGGCTTCCTGACCTTCGAGCGCACCCACCGTGCCGCTCGCACCGCTCGTAACCCGCAGACCGGCGACCCGATCAACATCCCGGCCGGTTACAGCGTGAAGGTCTCCGCGGGCTCCAAGCTCAAGGAAGCCGCCAAGGGCAAGTAAGCCCCTCAGGCGCGCGAGAAGGGCGGCCACCCTGTCAGGGGGTGGCCGCCCTTCCGTTTGTCCGCCCACGGGCCTCGTGCGCGCTTTCGAGCCCCTCCCGCCCACGCGGCCCGCCCCCACGAACGACCACGGCCCCCACCTGTGCGGTGCGGGGGCCGTGGTCGAGCTCGCGGCACCGGCCGTACGGCGTACGGAAGGTGGCGTCCCGTCAGACGGCTGCCGTGCCGGGGAGTTCTCCCTTCGCGCCGAGCAGCGTCAGCTTCTCCATGCTGTGTTTTCCCGGGGGGGGCGACCCCCGGACCCCCGGCCGGGACCGGTCAGACGGCTGCCGTGCCGGGGTGTTCGCCGGACCGGTCAGACGGCTGCCGTGCCGGGGAGTTCTACCTTCGCGCCGAGCAGCGTCAGCTTCTCCATGAAGTTCTCGTAGCCGCGGTTGATCAGGTCGATGCCGTGCACCCGGGACGTGCCCTGGGCGGCCAGGGCGGCGATCAGGTACGAGAAGCCGCCGCGCAGGTCCGGGATGACCAGGTCGGCGCCCTGGAGCTTCGTCGGGCCCGACACGACCGCCGAGTGGAGGAAGTTGCGCTGGCCGAAGCGGCAGGCCGAGCCGCCCAGGCACTCCCGGTACAGCTGGATGTGCGCGCCCATCTGGTTGAGCGCCGACGTGAAGCCGAGCCGGGACTCGTACACCGTCTCGTGGACGATGGACAGGCCCGCCGCCTGCGTCAGGGCCACCACCAGCGGCTGCTGCCAGTCCGTCTGGAAGCCGGGGTGCACGTCCGTCTCCAGGGCGATCGCGTTGAGCGAGCCGCCCGGGTGCCAGAAGCGGATGCCCTCGTCGTCGATCTCGAAGGCGCCGCCCACCTTCCGGTAGGTGTTCAGGAACGTCATCATCGAGCGCTGCTGGGCGCCGCGCACATAGATGTTGCCCTCGGTGGCGAGCGCGGCCGACGCCCACGACGCCGCCTCCAGGCGGTCGGGGAGCGCCCGGTGCGTGTAGCCGCCGAGCGTGTCGACACCGGTGATCCGGATGGTCCGGTCGGTGTCCATCGCGATGATGGCGCCCATCTTCTGCAGGACGCAGATCAGGTCCTCGATCTCGGGCTCGACGGCCGCGTTCGCGAGTTCCGTCACGCCCTCGGCGAGCACCGCCGTCAGCAGCACCTGCTCGGTCGCGCCCACGGACGGGTACGGCAGCTGGATCTTCGTGCCGCGCAGCCGCCGCGGGGCCTCCAGGTACTGGCCGTCCGCGCGTTTCTCGATCTTCGCGCCGAACTGCCGCAGCACCTCGAAGTGGAAGTCGATGGGCCGGCCGCCGATGTCGCAGCCGCCGAGGCCCGGAATGAAGGCGTGGCCGAGGCGGTGCAGCAGCGGGCCGCAGAGGAGGATCGGGATGCGCGACGACCCGGCGTGGGCATCGATGTCGGCGACGTTCGCGGACTCGACGTGCGTGGGGTCCATGACCAGCTCGCCGGGTTCCTCACCCGGGCGGACGGTCACCCCGTGCAGCTGGAGCAGTCCGCGTACGACCCGGACATCACGGATGTCGGGCACATTGCGCAGTCGGCTCGGACCGCTGCCGAGCAGAGCGGCGACCATCGCCTTGGGCACGAGGTTCTTCGCGCCGCGGACGCGGATCTCGCCCTCCAGCGGGGTTCCGCCGTGGACAAGCAGTACATCGTCTGTGCCGGTCATGAATCTCGCGTTCCGGAGTGTGCGGGCAGGGGCCAGGGAAAAGGGTAAGGGGCTTCCACCCCTGCCCCGTAAGGCCGAGGGGGCCATGGGATCGTAATGAATTGGGCACAACACCCTCTGTTTCTCACACCTCGCGGAGGGTTACCGTCCGCTTTCGGCCGGGGCGGGCCGGGGGCGCACCCCGGCGCGGCGTGCGCCGGAGGTTCGTCAGGAGTCCGCCGCAAACCCCTCGCAGACCCTTCGCAGCGGCTGAAGATGCGGGATCATGTCTGGCATGACCGAGGTGTCCTCGCTCTCAGGGCGGCTGCTCGTCGCCACTCCCGCGCTGGCCGACCCGAACTTCGACCGCGCGGTGGTGCTGCTGCTCGACCACGACGACGAGGGCTCGCTCGGCGTGGTCCTCAACCGCCCGACGCCGGTCGGTGTCGGCGACATCCTTGAGCCGTGGGCGCCGCTCGCGGGTGAACCGGGCGTCGTCTTCCAGGGCGGTCCCGTCTCCCTCGACTCGGCGCTCGGCCTCGCCGTCATCCCCGGCGACGAGGGCCCGCTCGGCTGGCGTCGCGTGTTCGGCGCGATCGGCCTGGTCGACCTGGAGACACCGCCCGAGCTGCTCGCCGCCGCGCTCGGCTCCCTGCGGATCTTCGCCGGTTACGCGGGCTGGGGCCCCGGCCAGCTGGAGGACGAGCTGAACGAGGGCGCCTGGTTCGTCGTGGAGTCCGAACCCGGCGACGTGTCGTCGCCGCACCCCGAGAGCCTGTGGCGGGCGGTGCTGCGCCGGCAGCGCAGCGAACTCGCCATGATCGCGACGTACCCGGACGACCCGAGCCTGAACTGAACCCGTGGCGGGTGAGTACCCTTGGCAGTTATGAGCACTCTCGAGCCCGAGCGCGGGGCAGGTACGGGGACCCTCGTAGAGCCGACGCCACAGGTGTCGCACGGCGACGGCGACCACGAGCGCTACGCCCACTATGTCCAGAAGGACAAGATCATGGCGAGCGCCCTCGACGGCACTCCCGTGGTGGCACTGTGCGGGAAGGTCTGGGTGCCCGGGCGCGACCCGAAGAAGTATCCGGTCTGTCCCATGTGCAAGGAGATCTACGAGTCCATGGGCGCCGGTGGCGACAAGGACAAGGGCGGCAAGGACAAGAAGTAACCGGTCACGACCGTCCGTGACACCGGGAGGCCCCCGGGGTGCGCAGCCGCGCCCCGGGGGCCTTCGCGTTGCCCGGCGACGCGGGTGGCGGGCAGTGGGCAGTAGGCAGTGGGCGGCGGGCAGTGAGCAGTGGGCGGTGGTGGGTGGCGGGCGGCGGGCGGTGGTAGGCGGGATGGGCCGGGCGGGCGAAGTGGTCTCGACCTCTTGTCCGCATCCGGCGCGCCGATCTAGTCTCCTGCCTGTTGTGCAGAACGAAACGGCCGTTGCGTATGCTGCAACGCTATCGGTGGGAGCCCCGTATGAAGCTTTCTGCCCGACTGCCCGTCCTGGCCCTGACGCTCGCGCTGGCCGCCGCCTGCGCCCCGCAGACCTCCGACACCGCCGCCGACAAGGACGACAAGAGCGGGACCCTGCGGGTCTGGCTGTTCCAGGAGGTCGACAACAAGCCGAAGGAGCGGGTCGTCGACGCCGCCGTCGCCGCCTTCGAGAAGCGCCACCGCGACACGGACGTCCAGATCGAGTACATCCCCGTCGAGACCCGCGCCCAGCGCGTCAAGGCCGCCTTCAACGACCCCGCCAGCGCCCCCGACCTCATCGAGTACGGCAACACCGACACCGCCGGCTATGTGAAGGACGGCGGACTCGCCGACATCAGCGCCGAGTTCGGCGCCTGGGACGAGGCGGAGGACACCGACCCCACCGCCCGCGCCTCCGTCACGGTCGACGGGAAGGTCTACGGGGCGCCGCTGTTCGTCGGCGTACGCGCCCTGTACTACCGCACGGACGTCTTCGAGGAAGTCGGCGTCTCCGTCCCCGCGACACAGGCCGAACTCATCGCGACGGCTAAGCGGATCCGCAAGGCCAGGCCCGAGCTGTACGGCATCGCCGTGGGCGGTCTCTACACCTACGGCGCGATGCCCTTCATATGGGCCAACGGCGGTGAACTCGCCACCCCGGACGGCGACACCTACAAGGCCGCCGTCGACAGCGACGCCGCGCGTGCCGGCATCACCGCGTACACCTCGCTGTTCGGCGACGACAACTGCCCGGCCGCCAAGTGCGCCGCCATGGGCGGCAACGCGACGGTGACCGCGTTCGCCTCCGGCAAGGCCGCGATGGCCATCGGCGGCGACTTCAGCCACGCCGCCGTCGAGGCGGGCACGGTCAAGGGCAGGTACGCGGTGGTGCCGCTGCCGGGCGTCACGGCCGGATCCATCGCCCCCGCCTTCGCCGGCGGCAACAACCTGGGCGTACTCAGGAGCAGTTCGCACCGCACACTCGCCGTGGACCTGATGAAGTCGCTGGCAGGCAAGGAGAGTCAGCGCGCCTTCTTCGACGCGATGGGCTTCCTGCCGACGTACACGGACGTCCGGGCCGACGCGGCGCGCGAGCAGCCGTTCGTGAAGCCGTTCATCGACACGCTCGCCACGGGCGCCAGGTTCGTCCCGGCGTCGCCCGCGTGGGGGCAGATCGACGCTTCCCAGGTCCTGCCCACGATGTTCCAGGAGATCGTCAGCGGGCGTAAGGACGTGACGGCGGCGGCCCGCGACGCCGCGAAGAAGATGGACGCGGCGTTCGCGGCTGCGGGCTGACACCCATGACGAACGGCACGCACCCGCCGCCGGACCCCCGCCCGACACCGACCCCGACCCCGCTCCCGGCCCAGGCAGCCCGCCCGACCCCGCCCCCAGCCCCGACACCGGCCCAGGCAGCCCGCCCGACCCCGCCCCCAGCCCCGCCCCCAGCCCCGGCCCAGGCAGCCCGCCCGGCCCCGGCCCCCGGCCCGGCCCCGGTCCGAGCCATCCGCCGCGCCCCGGCCCCCGCCGGGGGCTCGGCGCGCACTCCCTGGCTCTACCTCGCGCCCGCGCTCGTCGTACTCGCCGGGCTCCTCGTCTACCCGATCTACCAACTCGGCCTGATCTCGTTCCTGGAGTACACCCAGGCACAGGTCAGCGGCGGCGAACCCACCTCGTTCCAGGGCTTCGGCAACTACGCCGCGCTCTTCCGCGACGAGCAGTTCTGGGAGGTCCTCCTCGCAACCGTCCTGTTCGCCGCCGCGTGCGTCGTCGCCACCCTCGCCGCCGGCTGCGCACTCGCCGTACTCCTCACCCGCGTACGGGCCGTGCCGCGCCTCGCCCTCATGCTGGCCGCGCTCGGCGCGTGGGCGACACCCGCGATCACGGGGTCCACCGTCTGGGTGTTCCTCTTCGACCCGGACCACGGCCCCGTCAACCGGATGCTCGGGCTCGGCGACTTCTCCTGGACGTACGGGCGCCACAGCGCCTTCGCGCTCGTCCTGTTCGAGGTCGTCTGGTGCTCGTTCCCGTTCGTGATGGTGACCGTCTACGCCGGCATCAAGGCGATCCCCGGTGAGGTCCTGGAGGCGGCCGCGCTCGACGGGGCGTCACAGTGGCGGACCTGGCGGTCGGTCACCGCGCCGATGCTGCGGCCCATCCTCGTCGTGGTCACCATCCAGTCCGTCATCTGGGACTTCAAGGTGTTCACCCAGATCTACGTGATGACGAACGGCGGCGGCATCGCGGGCCAGAACCTCGTCCTCAACGTCTACGCCTACCAGAAGGCGTTCGCGTCCTCCCAGTACAGCCTGGGGTCGGCGATCGGCGTCGTCATGCTGCTGATCCTCCTCGCCGTCACCCTCGTGTACCTGCGCCTGCTGCGACGTCAGGGAGAAGAGCTGTGAACGCCGTCCGCTTCCGCCTCCGCATCCCCTCGCGCGGCCGCCACGGCCGCCGCCGCAGCCGCCGCCACAGCCTCCGCCTCCGCGGCCGCCTCCATGTCCGCAGGCCCGGACGGCTCGCCGCCGAGGCCGCCGCGCTGCTCGTCGCGGTCGTCGTCGCGTTCCCGCTGTACTGGATGGTCCTCTCCGCGCTGAAACCGGCCGGGGAGGTCCAGTCGACGGAGGCGCGCCCCTGGACGCTCGCCCCGTCCCTCGACTCGTTCCGGCGGGTCTTCGAGCAGCAGGAGTTCGGCCGGTACTTCGTCAACAGCCTCGCCGTCGCGGGCAGTGTCGTGGTCGCCTCCGCCCTCATCGCCTTCCTGGCGGCGACGGCCGTCACGAGGTTCCGCTTCCGGTTCCGTACGACCCTGCTCATCATGTTCCTGGTCGCGCAGATGGTGCCGATCGAGGCGCTCACCATCCCGCTGTTCTTCCTGATGAGGGACCTCGGCCAGCTCAACACGCTCGGCTCGCTGATCCTGCCGCACATCGCGTTCTCGCTGCCGTTCGCCATCTGGATGCTGCGCGGCTTCGTCAAGGCCGTCCCGGAGGCCCTGGAGGAGGCGGCGTACATCGACGGCGCGAGCCGTACCCGCTTCCTCTGGCAGATCCTCTTCCCGCTCGTCTTCCCCGGCCTCGTCGCGACGAGCGTCTTCTCGTTCATCTCCACCTGGAACGACTTCCTGTTCGCGAAGTCGTTCATCATCAGCGACACCTCGCAGTCCACCCTGCCCATGGCGCTGCTGGTGTTCTTCAAGCCGGACGAGAACGACTGGGGCGGCATCATGGCCGCCTCGACCGTGATGACCGTGCCGGTGCTGGTCTTCTTCGTACTCGTACAGCGCCGCCTGGTGTCCGGGCTCGGCGGCGCGGTGAAGGACTGAACGGCGGCCACATGGACGGCGACACGGGCATCGAGAAGGACACGCACAGCGACGTGGAAAGCGACAGCGACGTGGTGAGCGACAGCGACGTGGAAAGCGACAGCGACAGCGATAGAGACAGGGGCAGGGACGGGAAGACCGGGACGGACGTCGAGGGGCTCGTCCCCGCGCCCCGCACCCTCATCCGCGGCGCCGTCGCCCGCCGAGCCGCCGGCCCCGGGTACGTCACGCTCGGCGGTGACACCACGCTGGACGCCCGCCCCGGCACCGAGGGCACGGCGCGCCTGCTCCGTACCGTGCTCGGCGCCGCCACCGGCCTGCCCTTCGCGCCCGGCGGCGGACCGCGCTCCGTCCTGCTGCGGATCAGCGCCGACGTGGAAAGGGCGTACGGCCCGGAGGGCTACCGCCTGTCCACCGACGGCTCCGTCGCCGACGCGGCCGTCGTCATCGAGGGAGGGGGCCCCGCCGGGGTGTTCTGGGGCGCCCAGACGCTCCGCCAGCTCCTCGGCCCCGCCGCGTACCGCCGGGCGCCCGTCCACCCGGGGGAGTGGCGACTCCCGCTCGTCACGGTGGAGGACGGCCCCCGGTTCGGGTGGCGCGGGTTCATGCTGGACGTCGCGCGCCACTTCCTGCCCAAAGACGACGTCCTGCGCCAGCTCGACCTCCTCGCCGCGCACAAGCTGAACGTCCTCCACCTCCACCTCACCGACGATCAGGGCTGGCGGATCGAGATCGCGCGGTACCCGAGGCTCACCGAGGCGGGTGCGTGGCGCTCGCGGACGAAACGCGGGCACCGCGCGTCCCCGCTGTGGGACGACACCCCGCACGGCGGGTTCTACACCCACGACGACATCCGCGAGATCGTCGCGTACGCCGCCGAGCGGCACATCACCGTCGTCCCCGAGATCGACGTTCCCGGCCACTCGCAGGCCGCCATCGCCGCGTACCCCGAACTCGGCAACGGCGACGCGGTCGACACGGCGTCCCTCGGCGTCTGGGACACCTGGGGCGTCAACCCGAACGTCCTCGCCCCCACCGACACCACCCTCCGCTTCTACGAAGGGGTACTCGAAGAGGTCCTCGGACTCTTTCCCTCGACCTTCATCCATCTGGGCGGCGACGAGTGCCCCACGGAGCAGTGGCAGGCGTCCCCGGCCGCACGGGCCCGCGTCGAAGAGCTCGGGCTGAGCGGCGTGGACCGCCTCCGGTCCTGGTTCATCGGCCACTTCGACCGCTGGCTCGCCGACCGGGGCCGTCGCCTCATCGGCTGGGACGAGATCCTGGAGGGCGGCGACAGGCCCGAGCCGGTACGGGCGTCCCGCGGTGATGAGCGGGTACGGGCGTCCGGCGGTGACGAGCGGGTACGGGCGTCCGGCGGTGACGAGCGGGTACGGGCGTCCGGCGGTGACGAGCGGGTACGGGCGTCCGGCCGAGACGTGACGGCGTTCGGTCTCACGCCCGGCGCCGCCGTCACCTCCTGGCGCGGGTACGCCGGGGGCGTCGCCGCCGCCCGCGCGGGGCACGACGTCGTCATGTGCCCCGAGCAGCACGTCTACCTCGACCACCGGCAGAGCGGCGCCGACGAGGAGCCCGTGCCCATCGGGTTCGTCCGCACCCTGGAGGACGTCTACCGCTTCGACCCCGTGCCGCCGGGGCTGCCTCCCGAGGCCGCCGCCCACGTCATCGGCGCGCAGGCCAACCTGTGGACCGAGGCGGCCGAGAACCGCGCCCGCGTCGACTACCAGGTCCACCCCCGGCTCGCCGCGTTCGCCGAGGTCGCCTGGTCCACCACCCTGCCGGCGCCCGCCGAGCGGGACTTCGCGGACTTCGAACGCCGTATGGCCGCCCACTACCGGCGCCTCGACGCGCTCGGCGTCGCCTACCGCCCGCCCGGCGGTCCCCTGCCGTGGCAGCGCCGCCCCGGCGTACTCGGACGCCCGATCGAGGGGACGCCCCCGAACGTGTGACCCCGGCGGGAACCGGTACGCCGCGCGCCCGGCTCCCGGCCCTGTGAACCCCCACCGGAACAAGCCGTACAAGATCGCCGGGAAGTGGCAAAGAAGTGGCAATACGCCCTTGTCGCCGATGGCATGCCAAACCGGACCATCGCCCAGGTCATGGGACGTCGTGGGCGGATACGCGCTTCGCGGACCCTCGCGTCGGTCTTCCTGGAAGATGTGCCAGAGTTGCCACGTCGGGGCTGTGAGCACGTACGGTACGGCAACACAGGCGGGGACGCCGGGACAGCCGGGACACCGGGAAGGGGCAGCTGGGTTGACCACGCACGCACCGCAGGCGGCGCAGTCCGTGACGCTGCCCGCCACACTCGACGAGGCCGTGGCGGCGCTCACGGCCATGCCCGCCGCCGTGCCCGTCGCGGGCGGCACCGACCTCATGGCCGCCGTCAACAAGGGGCAGTTGCGCCCCGCCGGCCTCGTCGGACTCGGCCGCGTCAACGAGATCCGAGGCTGGCAGTACCAGGACGGCCACGCCCTCCTCGGCGCCGGACTCACCCACGCCAGGATGGGCCGCCCCGACTTCGCCGCGCTCATCCCCGCGCTCGCCGCCGCCGCCCGCGCGGCCGGGCCGCCGCAGATCCGCAACGCGGGCACCCTGGGCGGCAACGTCGTCACCGCGGCGCCCACCGGTGACTCCCTGCCCGTGCTGGCCGCGCTGGAGGCGGACCTCGTCGTCGCGGGCCCGGCGGGCACGCGCGAGATCCCCGTCTCCTACCTGCTGGCCGGCCGCGAGATGCTGGGTCCCGCCGAGCTCGTCGCGTTCGTCCGGGTGCCGATCCTGCACGCCCCGCAGGTGTACCTCAAAGCGACCGGGCGGACCGGCCCCGGCCGGGCCGTCGCGTCCGTCGCCGTCGTCCTGGACCCGGCGCGGCGCGCGGTGCGCTGCGCGGTCGGGGCGATCGCGCCGATGCCGCTGCGCCCGCTGGAGGCCGAGCACTGGATCGCCTCGCTCGTCGACTGGGACGGCGACCGGGGGCTCGCGCCCGAGGCGCTGACCGCGTTCGGCGAGTACGTGGCGGCCGCCTGCATCCCGGATCCGCCGCCCGCGCCCGAGGGCGCCGAGCAGCCGCCCGCGCTGCCGCCCGCCGTACTGCACCTGCGCCGCACGGTCGCCGTGCTGGCCCGACGAGCACTGGGGAGGGCGCTGTCGTGACGACCGAAGAGAACGACGAGCAGCAGCGGGGCGGCTGGCAGCCGACCCCGCAGGGCGAGTACGACGCCGACGCGACGGCGTTCGTGCAGCTGCCGCCCGGCGCCTCCCTGGAGGGCCTCCCGCTGGAGGCGCCCGGCCACGGCTATGTGCCGCCGCACATCGCCATGCCCGGAGCACCCGGCGGCCCGGCCGGTGTGCCGGATGCCGCCACGGGTGGCCACGACCTCCGCGACGCCCCCGACGTCCACGAGGCCCCCGACCCGCACGACGCCCACGCCACGGCCCAGTGGAACTTCCGGGAGGCGCTGGTCGCCGAACAGGAGCAGGCCGCTCCGCCGCCCGTGCCCGGCCCGTCCGAGCTGACCGGCCAGTGGACCATCCCGGTCGCCCAGGGGGACCTGCCCGAGGAGTCGGGCGAGTTCCAGCTGTCGCAGGCCGCCTCGCAGTGGACCGGCGGCAACCCGCCCGCGACGCTGCCGGGCGGTGCGCCCGCGCCCTGGGCGACGCCGTCGCCCGAACCGTCGCCGGAGCCGGTGGAGCGCCCGCCGACGCACGCCCCGGAAACCGCCGCGCCCGAGGCCCCGGTCGATGCCCCGGCCCCGGAGCCCGTGACGGCCGAGACGTACGCCGCGAACGTGGACGTGGCCCACGTCCAGGAACCCGTGGCGGCGCACGTCCCGGCCCAGGGCCAGGCGCCCGCTGCCGAACTCGCGCCGGCCGCCGAACTCCACGTACCGGCCGCCGAGCAGCCGCACGCGCCCGCACCCGCGAACGAACCCGCGAACGAACCCGCGCCCGTGGCCGCGCCCGCAGCCCCGCCGCTCGCCGATCCGGCGGACGCGGCGGCGCAGGCGCACACGCAGACGGACGCCCACACGCAGACGGACGCGCAGGCGCAGACGGACGCAGAGGCGCACGCGCAGGCACCGGCGGAAGCCCCGCCGCAGGCCCCGGCCCAGGACGGCCCCCCGCTCGGCGTCGGCGACAGCGACGAGCACCCGCACGTCTCGTACGTCCTGCGGGTCAACGGCACCGACCGGCCCGTCACCGAGGCGTGGATCGGCGAGTCCCTGCTCTACGTCCTGCGTGAGCGGCTCGGGCTCGCCGGCGCCAAGGACGGCTGCTCGCAGGGCGAGTGCGGCGCCTGCAACGTCCAGGTCGACGGCCGGCTCGTCGCCTCCTGCCTGGTGCCGGCCGCGACGGCCGCCGGCAGCGAGGTCCGTACCGTCGAGGGCCTCGCCGCCGACGGGCAGCCGTCCGACGTCCAGCGAGCCCTGGCCCGCTGCGGCGCCGTCCAGTGCGGTTTCTGCATCCCGGGCATGGCCATGACCGTGCACGACCTGCTGGAGGGCAACCACGCCCCGAGCGAGCTGGAGACCCGGCAGGCCCTCAGCGGCAACCTCTGCCGCTGCACCGGCTACCGGGGCGTCCTCGACGCCGTACGGGACGTGGTCGCCGAACGCGAGGCGAGCGCCGCGGCCGCCGCCGAGAACCGGCACACCGCACCCGAAGGGCACCCCGAGGCCCGTATCCCGCACCAGGTTCCCCACCCGCACGACGGAGGCATGGCGTGAGCAACGACGCGGCCACCGCCATCCCGGCGGTCGACGCCCCCCGGCAGGAGACCCCCGCCCACGGGCTGGGCGCCTCGCTCCCGTCGGCCGACGCGCGTGCCAAGGCCGAGGGCACCTTCCCGTACGCCTCCGACCTGTGGGCCGAAGGGCTGCTCTGGGCGGCGCTCCTGCGCTCGCCGCACGCGCACGCGCGGATCCTGTCGATCGACACGTCGGCCGCCGCCGCGATGCCCGGCGTACGGGCCGTCGTGACCCACGCCGACGTGCCGGGCGACCGGGCGTACGGCCGCAACGTCGCCGACCGGCCCGTCTTCGCCTCCGACCTGGTCCGCCACCACGGCGAGGCGATCGCCGCCGTCGCCGCCGACCACCCGGACACGGCCAGGCTCGCGGCCGCCGCGATCATCGTCGACTACGAGGTGATGGACCCGGTCACGGACCCCGAGAAGGCGTTCTCGGCACCCCCGCTGCACCCCGACGGCAACCTGATCCGCCACATCCCGCTCCGCTACGGCGACCCGGACGTGACGGGCGAGGTGATCGTGGAGGGGCTGTACCGCATCGGCCGCCAGGACCCGGCACCCATCGGCGCCGAGGCCGGGCTCGCCGTACCCCGCCCGGACGGCGGCGTGGAGATCTACACCGCGTCCACCGACCCGCACACCGACCGCGACCTGGCGGCCGCCTGCTTCGGCCTTCCCCCCGAGCAGGTCAAGGTCGTCGTGACGGGCGTCCCCGGCGCCACGGGCGACCGCGAGGACCCGGGATTCCACATCCCCCTCGGCCTCCTCGCCCTGCGCACCGGCGCACCGGTGAAACTGGCCGCCACACGCGAGGAGTCGTTCCTCGGCCACAGCCACCGCCACCCCACTCTCCTGCGCTACCGCCACCACGCGGACGCGGAGGGCCGCCTCGTGAAGGTGGAGGCCCAGATCCTCCTGGACGCCGGCGCGTACGCCGACTCGTCCTCCGAATCCCTGGCCGCGGCCGTCGCGTTCGCCTGCGGCCCCTACGTCGTGCCGCACGCCTTCATCGAGGGCTGGGTTGTCCGTACGAACAACCCGCCCTCCGGCCACGTGCGCGGCGAGGGCGCCATGCAGGTCTGCGCGGCGTACGAGGGCCAGATGGACAAACTGGCCGCGAAACTGGGCCTGGACCCGGCGGAACTCCGGCTCCGCAACGTCCTGGCGACGGGCGACCTCCTGCCCACAGGACAGACGGTCACCTGCCCGGCCCCGGTCGCGGAACTCCTCGAAGCCGTACGGGACTTCCCGCTCCCCACGCTGCCCAAGGACACCCCGGAGAACGGCTGGCTGCTGCCCGGCGGCCCCGAGGGCGCGGGCGAGCCCAGCGCGGTCCGGCGCGGCGTCGGCTACGCGCTCGGCATGGTCCACATGCTCGGTGCCGAGGGCACCGACGAGGTCTCCACGGCGACGGTCAAGGTCCAGGACGGCGTGGCGACGGTCCTGTGCGCGGCCGTGGAGACGGGCCAGGGCTTCGCCACCCTCGCCCGCCAGATCGTCCAGGAGACGCTGGGCGTCGAAGAGGTCCACGTGGCCTCGGTCGACACCGACCAGCCCCCGGCGGGACCGGCCACCCACGGCCGCCACACCTGGGTGTCGGGCGGCGCGGTGGAACGCGCGGCCAAGATGGTGCGCACCCAGCTCCTCCAGCCGCTGGCCCACAAGTTCGGCATGTCGACGGAGCTGCTCCAGATCACCGACGGCAAGATCACCTCGTACGACGGTGTCCTGTCGACCACGGTCATGGAGGCCATGGAGGGCAAGGAGCTCTGGGCCACCGCCCAGTGCCGCCCGCACCCCACCGAACCCCTCGACGAAGCCGGCCAGGGCGACGCGTTCGTGGGCCTGGCGTTCTGCGCGATCCGCGCGGTCGTCGACGTCGACATCGAACTCGGCGCGGTCCGGGTGATCGAGATGGCGGTCGCCCAGGACGTCGGCCGCGTCCTCAACCCGGCCCAGCTCGCCACCCGTATCGAGGCGGGGGTCACCCAGGGCATCGGCGCGGCCCTCACCGAGAACCTCCGCACCGCGCGCGGCCTGATCCGCCACCCCGACCTCACGGGCTACGCGCTGCCCACGGCCCTGGACGCCCCGGACATCCGTATCGTCTCGCTGGTCGAGGAACGGGACGTGGTGGCCCCCTTCGGCGCGAAGGCCGCGAGCGCGGTCCCGGTGGTCACGTCCCCCGCCGCCGTCGCCTCTGCCGTCCGCGCCGCCACCGGCCGCCCGGTCAACCGCCTCCCGATCCGCCCCCAGTCGGCCGTGGTGACAGCCACCTCGTAGTGCTTCGTGTCGCTCCGGGGCGCGCGACTACAGTCGGTGCCGTGAACACCCGCCGAGTTCCCGGTATGACCCGGCGAGGCTGACCGCAGCGAGGGGGAAGCGATGTCGTTCGAGGACGAGTGGGCGCACGCGAAGGCCGATGTCGTGCAGCGGCGGGAGGCCGGTACGCGCCTCAACCAGCTGCCGGCAGAAGCCGGCAGCAGTGGAGCGGCGAACTACAAGGTCATCCCCAAGGACCTCCAGGCGGTGGGAAACGAAGCTCAGGAGCTGTTCCACGGCTTCGAAGCCGCAGCCTTCCACGCGGGAGCTCAAACAGGCACGGCCGCCACGAGTCTTGACCAGGACGGCTTCAAGACCGGTTCTGGCATGTGGACCGCATGGGACAAGTGGCGTACGCAGTGCGAAACGCTGCTGAGCGCATGCGCACATATCCACAATCACCTTGAGTACACGATCGCTGACAACGCGAAGGGTGAGGAAGTTCTTATCAGCAACTTCTCCATCTCCAAGGTCGATAAGCACTTCTCCTGAGGGGCTCGCAGATGCCGACATTCGACCAAGTGCTCCATGTCAGACTCGGCAGTCTGAGGGAGGCTGTCACGGACTGGGGGCAGACCTATGACAAGCTGGCCAAACTGCAGGAGAAGGCGGAGAACGGCCTTCGCCATAAAGCGGACAAGGCAAACTGGGCGGGAGAGAACGCAGGCGTAACTCGCCCCTTCGTCAAGAAGACAGCCAAAGAGTTCGGGGACGCGGCCAAGGTCGCGGACAGTATCCGGAACATCCTGCGGGACGCACTGGCCGAATTTCAGGCGGCGAAGGATGCCCTGGAGAAGCTGGTTGAGCAGGCGCCGGGCAAGGGTATTCGTATCGACGCCAATGGAGTCGTTGGCTACCTGATTCACCCGGACCGCAGGAGCAAGGACTACGACGGCCCCAAGCCGGAACAGTCCGACTTCGATGCGATGAGATCGGCCATCAAGGCAGCCATCGAGAGAGCCAATGATGCGGATGATGTGGCATCACGGGCCATGCGTACGGTGGTGGGCGCCGACGAGAACAACTTCTCCGGCACAGAGTACACATCTCTCCAGGCTGCCTCGAAGGCCCAGGATGCCGAGGATGCCAAGTGGGCAGCCGACATCGTCAAGAAGGGTGACGACGCGACACCCAAGGAGATCGACAGGCTGAACAGGTACTTCACGGACAACAAGGGGGATCCGCACTTCGCGGAGCGATTCGCCCTCGAAGTCGGCGCGAAGGGCACTCTTGAATACTGGGCGGACCTGGGGGACTTCAGCGACGGATCGCGGCTCGGAATCGACAACCCGGACAAGCTGAAAGAGCTCCAGAAGAACTACAGCCTGACACTGGCCGCTGCCACCCACGCCACCAGCCCGGAGATGGAAGCGTGGAAGTCGGACATGATCAAGGCGGGCGACGACCCGATCCGCGCGCGTGGAAGCTCTCCGTACGGGTTCCAGATCATGAGCAACCTCATGCGGGTCGGCGACTACGACGACAAGTTCCTGCGCAGCTACGGGAACGCCCTCGTCGCGACCGAGCAGAAGATCACCCATGGGAACGCCGGAGCGGCGGACAGGGCCTGGTTCTCCCCCCAGGCGAATCACCTCAACTGGATGGGCGGAGACCAGGGCCGGGACCCCGTGATCGGCTTCATGGAGGCCCTGGGGAGGAACCCAGGGGCGTCGACCGCGTTCTTCAACAGCGACATCGACCTCACCCCCGACAACACCACCGACGACAAGAAGCTCAACGCCTTCGACTACTTCACCAAGGACAGGAACTGGCCGGAGGAACTCACGGACAAGGGCGACATGTCCCGGGAACCCGGGTTCAACGCCCTGGGCCACGCCCTGGAATCCGCGACCACCGGTCGCGCCCACGACGCGGGGCCTGGCCGGCAGGACGCCCGCACGACGGAAACCGCGCAGGTCATGCAGAAGGTGGTCGAGTACTACGGCGGCGACCCGAAGCGCATGCACGAACAGCCCGGCATGGAGGACAGCCTGGCGAGGATGGGTACGGCGTACATCGATGAGCTGAACCGGGCGTTGGAGACCGAGTACGACACCACGATGACGGAGAACGCCGATTCGCCCTTCGGGTACAACGGGCCGGACGGCACCTCGAGATTCGGCGACAGGTTCGACACGGAACTGCTGTGGAGCCGGAGTGAGGCGGTCGCCTTCATGGGAATCGTCGCACAGACCGAGGTAGGGCACGCACAGCTGTCCATGGCTCAGTCGGTGTACACGGCGAGCGTACTCGACGTGGTCGGTCCCCGGCCCGGTTCAGTGGATCTCCGCAACGATCTCCTCCTCACCGATGCCAAGACCGCTTTGCGTATCGGCGCCGAGGCGCACGGAATCCTCGACGAGTCCCGTATGGCCCAGATCGACGCCACCTACGCGAAGGAATCCGAGGACCACAAGAAGGCGGTCGGAAAGACCACGGAGTGGGTCAAGTTCGGTGTGGGCGTAGTGGTCACCGGTGGAGTGGCAGCCATGACGGGCGGGGCCGGTGGGGCCCTGATCCCGCTGGCAGCGGAGACCGCCGGAGGCGCGGTGGTGACCATGCTCGGAATGGAGGCCGCCGACATCGCGGAGAAGTACGAGAAGGATGAGCAGGCGAAGAAGGAGGCGGACACTCAGAAGGAGAGTGCCCTCCAAGCCGGCCGGCAGTTCGCCGTGCAGCCCGGGGTGGCATACGCGATGGCGCCGGGCTGGACCCGCGCGGAATCCAACTATCTGAGGGAAGAGCTGGTGGCGGACATTATGAACGGGCGTATGCACGGTCGTGGCAACTCTCTTCCCGATCCCTATCAGAAGCAGTGAACATGCCGACTTCCGCGCTGAGGATTCTGGCGGCGGCCGTTGCCGTCCTGATGCTCGTGTCCTGCTCCGCCGACCCCGAACAGCCACGGGGAGAGGCGACCGAAGAGCTGTGTGGGGGGTTCGCCGAGGGCGAATCTCTCGCAGCCCTCGAGTCGATCGTCGGCGAGGACGTTCTCACGGACAGGCTTTCCGACCGGGAGGGGACGATCAGGGCGCTTCGGTCTCCTGACGGGGAGGTGACGGTGGAGGAGTACGCGTCGGGAAGCCCCTACTGCAGGCTCTGGTCGGAGAGGGATTCCGGTCAGGTTCTCGACATCGCATTCCGTGAGGCGCTGGTGATCCCAGAGAGCCGTGACCGTGCCCAGTTCACCTACTACGCTTCCGGAAGAAAGGCGTTCTCTTCCGACCGGCTTGCGATGGTCTACTTCGAGTGCCGACTCAGCGGCTCGAAGGACTTCTTCCTGGCCGCCATGCTGGAGCGCTCGAACCGAAAGCGAGAGCATGTGCCGGGCGTCCGAGCCAGCCAGATCACGCTGCTCAACGCCGCGGCACGCGCGGTCTCCAAAGACCTGAACTGCCAGAACGACACGAAGCTGGTCGCCGGTGTGCCCGTACCCGAAGCAGCGGACGGTGCCCCCGCTCCCGTCAAGGGCAGTGACCGTCGAGGCTGACCGCAGCGAGGGCGTGCGGATTCGGGGGACATGTGACGGGACGAGGAGAAGGCCCTGGGCGGTCCCGACGCCTCGGCCCTGCACCCCTACGAGCTGGGGCTCAAGGCGGTGGCCGGGTCTCGGCGCTCGTACCTCTACTTCGGCTGCGTCAGCCCGCGCCTGCCCGGGTCGCGGGAGCATCCGGCCGTCGTGGGCGGTGAGTTGTTCAACCGGGGCGCGCCCCGAGGGGAGTCCCGTGTTCTGCGCGAGGCGGGGCTCACCGCGCCGCCCGCCGACGACGGGTGCCGCCTCCCCGGACCCGCCTGGCGTGGCGGGCACGGGGAGGCGTACGCGTGTCAGGCCACACAGCCGGGCAGCTGGGCCCGCCCGGACTCGGCGACCTTCTGGCCGTTGACGTACATCTCGCTGTAGATGCCGCGGACGTGGACGAGACCGGTGAAGCAGGCGCCTGCCGCGTCCAGGGATCCCACCGAGAAGAACTGCTTGTTGTGGGCGAGGCGCTTGTCCGGGTTGAAGGCGATGTCCGACCAGATCATGACTTCGACGGTGGCGTTGCCGCAGCCACCTCCGCGCCGTTCGACGGTGGCCTTCGCCCTGCCGGTTCCGTCACTGGTCGGGAGGTGCGCCGTGTTGGTGCAGGGCAGGGCCCGTGACGATCCGTGGGCCTTCTGGGCCCCGGCCTGTGCGGGGGCGAGCCCGCACAGCAGGGCGGTGGTCGCGGCCATCACCGTGATGGCGGTGGAACGTCGCATGTCTCCTCCTTGGTTGCAGGGGTCTCGCACCCTCCGGGTGTGGGCGTGGTGCGATCTCCCACGAGCCGCTTGACGCGGTGGGGTCCCGCCGTTCGCGGAGCCGGGTGGGTCTGAGTCTGCGAAGGGGGCGACGGCCCTCACAAGGCGATCCCGGCTGCTTCACCGAAGTCGGGATCCCGCCCTCTCCGACCTGCGGGGACGTGCTCGTCCCGGGACGGGTGAAGCGGCGACCGGGTGGCGTGGGGACGCGTTCTCCGGATCGCCCGCCGAAACGATGAGTTCCGGCGCCCGGTCCGGTCTACCCGGGTGAGGAGAGAAGGAGCCCACCATGCACAAGGTCACGCAGAAGATCACGCCGTTCCTGTGGTTCGACACCGAGGCCGAGCAGGCCGTCGCGCACTACACGTCGATCTTCGACGATGCCCAGGTCGTCAAGGTCACGCACTTCGGGGAGGCCGGGCCCCGGGAGGCGGAGATGGTCATGACCGTGGAGTTCGAGCTCGCCGGGCAGCGGTTCGTCGCGCTGAACGGCGGGCCCGAGTTCAGGTTCACGGAGGCCGTGTCGCTGGCCGTGGCGTGTGAGACCCAGGAGGAGGTCGACCACTACTGGTCCCGGCTGTCCGAGGGCGGCGAGGAGGGCCCGTGCGGCTGGCTCAAGGACAGGTTCGGGCTGTCCTGGCAGGTCAACCCCCGGGTGCTGGACGAGCTGCTCAGCGACCCCGACCCCGTCAAGGCGAACCGGGTCATGCGGGCCATGCTCGGCATGAAGAAGATCGACATCCAGGGGCTGAAGGACGCCTACGCGGGCTGAGCCGCGCCGGAGAAGTCCGCCCGGCGCCTCGTCAGCGCCGACGGTGACGTGCCGGGTCCTACGACCAGCGGACGAGATCGTTCCCGGTCGTAGGACAGGGGCCAACCTGTGGCATGCCCCTTACTCTGTGGGCATGAGCGCCTTGGAGCCCCCCGACACCGCCGATCCGCCCGTCGCCGCCCGTCCGCAGGAGGCGGGCGGCGTGCTGGACCGGTCGCATCGGGCGCTGAGCATCGGCATCGTCTCGGTCGTGCTGCTGATCGCGTTCGAGGCGACCGCCGTCGGTACGGCCATGCCCGTGGCCGCGCGGGAGCTCGAAGGGGTGGCGCTGTACGCGTTCGCGTTCTCGGCGTTCTTCACCACCAGCCTCTTCGGCATGGTCCTGGCCGGGCAGTGGGCCGACCGGGACGGGCCCCTGGGGGCGCTGGCGACCGGGATCGCCTCGTTCGGGGCGGGGCTCGTGGTGTCCGGGACCGCCGGGACGATGGTGCTGTTCATCCTGGGGCGGGCGGTGCAGGGGTTCGGCGGCGGGCTGGTGATCGTCGCCCTGTACGTGGTCGTCAGCCGGGCGTACGAGGAGCGGCTGCGGCCCGCGATCATGGCGGCGTTCGCGGCGAGCTGGGTGATCCCGTCCGTGGTGGGGCCCCTGGCCGCGGGGACCGTGACCGAGCGGCTCGGGTGGCGGTGGGTGTTCCTGGGGATCCCCGTCCTGGTGGTGTTCCCGCTCGCGCTCGCGTTGCCTGCGATACGCCGCAGGGCGTCCGGGCCCGCCGACCCGGGGGCGCCCGTCGCCGCGTTCGACCGGCGGCGGCTGCGGCTGGCGTTCGGGATCTCGGTGGGCGCCGGGCTGCTCCAGTACGCGGGGCAGGAGCTGAGGTGGCTGTCGCTGGCCCCGGCGGCGATCGGCGCCGCCCTCCTCGTACCCGCCGCGCTGGGGCTGCTGCCGCGCGGCACCTACCGGGCGGCGCGCGGGCTGCCGTCGGTGGTGCTGCTGCGCGGGGTCGCGGCGGGGGCCTTCATCGCGGCCGAGTCGTTCGTCCCGCTGATGCTCGTCACGGAGCGGGGGCTCTCGCCGACGCTCGCGGGCCTCTCGCTCGCGGTGGGCGGGGCGACCTGGGCGCTGGGGTCGTTCGTCCAGTCGCGGCCGCGCGTGGAACCGTACCGGGAGCGGCTGATGGTGCTCGGCATGCTGCTGGTGACGCTCTCCATCGCGGCGGTGCCGAGCGTGCTGCTGCCGGCCGTGCCGGTGTGGATCGTGGGCGTGGCCTGGGGCTTCGGCTGCCTGGGCATGGGCATGGTGATCGCCTCCACGAGCGTGCTGCTGCTGAAGCTGTCGGCGCCGGAGGAGGCGGGTACGAACTCGGCCGCCCTCCAGATCTCGGACGGCCTGTCCAACGTGCTGCTCCTGGCGGCGGGCGGTGCCGCGTTCGCCGCCCTCGGCGGCGGCTCCGTCGCGGGGCACGCGGCGGTCGGTGCGGGCGCTGCCACGGGCGGCTCGCACCCGGCCGCGTTCGCCGTGGTGTTCCTGCCGATGGCGGGCGTGGCCCTGGTCGGAGCCTGGGTGGCGACCCGGGTCAGAACCCCTGCGGAGGCCCCGGCGGCCGGCGCGGCGCCCGGGACGCCGACGGCGCCCACGGCCGGCGGGTGACGCGGCGCTCCCGTGCCGTGCGAGGAGGCTGGTACCAGAATGACCCCATCGCGTAGTACCATTCTGGTATGGCTATGAACCTGCGTCTCCGCGACGACCAGAACGACGCCCTGAAGCAGCGTGCCGAGCAGGAGGGCGTGAGCATGCACGCCATAGTGCTCAAGGCGGTCGACGACTACCTTGCGCGCACCGCGCAGGAGGCCATCGTGCGCAAGACGGCCAAGGAGCAGGCGGCCAAGTGGCACGAACTCCTGGAGCGACTCAAGTGACGTGCATCTACCTGAGCGCCGAGGACGTCCTGGCCATCGCCGAGCACGCGATCGATGACCAGGACGTCGTCGTACGGGACGCCGGGCTCCTGGAGTCCGCCGTGCACCGCCCCTCCGCGGCGATGTTCGGCCAGGAGGCGTACCCCGACCTCATGGGAAAGGCGGCCGCCCTGCTCCAGTCCCTCGCGATCAACCACCCGTTCTTCGACGGCAACAAGCGCACGGCGTGGCTGTCCTGCGTGACCTTCCTCGCCATGAACGGCGTGGACCTCCGGCCCGACATCGACGCCGCCGAGCGGCTGGTCATCGACGTCGCCACCGGGGACGAGGACGAGATCAAGAACATCGCCCAGCGGCTGGCGGCACTCACGTTGTGACGCCCGTCGCACTCCGCGAGGTCACGGCGCCGTCCGTCCGGGAGCCGGGCCGGGCCACCGGTAGGGTGGCCCGGTTGTCGTACGTAAGGCCCGTGCGTGAGCCCGCATCACGCCCGTACCGCCGTCCGTACCTCGCCCGTCCGTACCTCGCCCCGCGCGAGCCCGTACGTACGCGCCCGTGCCCCCCAGAGCCGAGAGCCCCGAATCGGAGACCGTGACTACTACCGCCTCCCATCACCTCTCACCCGCCTTCCCCGGCCGCGCCCCCTGGGGCACCGCCAACAAGCTGCGTGCCTGGCAGCAGGCCGCCATGGAGAAGTACGTCCAGGAGCAGCCCCGCGACTTCCTCGCCGTCGCCACGCCCGGCGCGGGCAAGACCACCTTCGCGCTCACGCTCGCCTCGTGGCTGCTGCACCACCACGTCGTGCAGCAGGTCACGGTCGTCGCGCCGACCGAGCACCTGAAGAAGCAGTGGGCGGCCGCCGCCGCGCGGATAGGCATCAAGCTGGACCCGGACTACAGCGCCGGTCCGCTGAGCAAGGAGTACCACGGGGTCGCCGTCACCTACGCCGGTGTCGGCGTCCGCCCCATGCTCCACCGCAACCGCTGCGAGCAGCGCAAGACGCTGGTCATCCTGGACGAGATCCACCACGCCGGCGACTCCAAGTCGTGGGGCGAGGCATGCCTGGAGGCGTTCGAGCCGGCCACGCGGCGGCTCGCGCTGACCGGTACGCCGTTCCGGTCCGACACCAACCCCATCCCGTTCGTCACGTACGAGGAGGGGAACGACGGCATCCGCCGCTCGTCCGCCGACTACACCTACGGGTACGGGAACGCCCTCGGCGACGGCGTCGTCCGGCCGGTGATCTTCCTCAGCTACAGCGGCAACATGCGCTGGCGCACCAAGGCGGGCGACGAGATCGCCGCCCGGCTCGGCGAGCCCATGACCAAGGACGCCGTCTCGCAGGCCTGGCGCACCGCCCTCGACCCGCGCGGCGACTGGATGCCCAACGTCCTGCGCGCCGCCGACCAGCGGCTCAGCGAGGTGCGCAAGTCCATCCCCGACGCCGGCGCCCTCGTCATCGCCTCCGACCAGGACTCCGCCCGCGCCTACGCCAAGCTGATCCGGGAGATCACCGGGCACGGCGCCACCGTCGTCCTCTCCGACGACGCCGGGGCCTCGAAGAGGATCGACGAGTTCAGCGAGAACGACGACCGCTGGATGGTCGCCGTGCGCATGGTGTCGGAGGGCGTCGACGTGCCACGCCTCGCGGTCGGCGTGTACGCGACGACGATCTCGACGCCGCTGTTCTTCGCGCAGGCCGTGGGGCGTTTCGTACGGTCCAGGCGGCGCGGCGAGACCGCGTCCGTGTTCCTGCCGACCATCCCCATGCTCCTCGGCTTCGCCAACGAGATGGAGGTCGAACGGGACCACGTCCTGGACCGGCCGAAGAAGGCGGGCGACGACGAGGACCCGTACGCCGAGTCCGAGAAGGAGATGGACGAGGCGAACAAGCAGCAGGACGAGGACACCGGCGAGCAGGACATGCTGCCGTTCGAGGCGCTGGAGTCCGACGCCGTCTTCGACCGCGTCATGTACAACGGCGCCGAGTTCGGCATGCAGGCCCACCCGGGCAGCGCGGAGGAGCAGGACTACCTCGGCATCCCGGGGCTGCTGGAGCCCGACCAGGTGCAGCTGCTCCTGCAGAAGCGGCAGGCCCGGCAGATCGCGCACAGCAGGCAGAGGCCCGCCGACGAGGCCGACCTGCTGGAACTGCCCGCCGAACGGCGGCCGGTGGTCTCGCACAAGGAGCTGCTGGAGCTGCGCAAGCAGCTGAACACGATGGTCGGCGCGTACGTACACCAGAGCGGCAAGCCGCACGGCGTCATCCACACCGAGCTGCGGCGCGTGTGCGGCGGCCCGCCGAGCGCGGAGGCCACGGCCGGCCAGATCCGCGAGCGGATCAAGAAGGTCCAGGAGTGGGCCACGCGCATGCGCTGACACCGCGACGGTCCGCCGCGGCCGGCGCCGCGCGGACCGGTTCCGGGCGCCCCGGGGACGTGCCTTTCGGGTACGGCTTCGGGGCGCTTCCGTGCCTAGCGCCACAAACCCGGAGCAACTCCCCATCGACGCCCGGATTCTGGACGAGGTCTTCCGCTGAGCGGAGACGGTCGCTACTGTCCGGGCACATGCAAACGCCCCGTGGCAGCGCCGCCGCGGAGCGCAGCCGGTGTGCCATGGCCTGCCGGCGGCCTCTCGGTGCGACGCCTATGGGACAGGTGTCGCTGAAGCCTTGAGAGTGTCCGCCGTCACTCACTCCGAAGGAGAGGGCGTCGTGACCGCGGAGACTTCCCAGACGCTCGACCGAGGACTGCGCGTCCTCAAACTGCTCGCCGACACCGACCACGGGCTGACCGTCACCGAGCTGTCCAACCGGCTCGGTGTCAACCGCACCGTCGTCTACCGTCTGCTCGCCACGCTCGAACAGCACGCGCTCGTACGCCGTGACCTCGGTGGCCGTGCCCGGGTCGGCCTCGGAGTGCTCCGGCTGGGCCGCCAGGTCCACCCGCTGGTACGGGAGGCCGCGCTGCCCGCCCTGCGGTCGCTGGCCGAGGACATCGGGGCGACGGCCCACCTCACGCTGGTCGACGGCACCGACGCGCTCGCCGTCGCGGTCGTCGAACCGACCTGGACGGACTACCACGTGGCCTACCGTGCCGGTTTCCGCCACCCGCTCGACCGGGGCGCGGCCGGCCGCGCGATCCTCGGGGCCCGCCAGGGCGGCCTGCCGGAGCCCGGGTACACGCTCACGCACGGGGAGCTGGAGGCCGGCGCGAGCGGAGCCGCCGCCCCGCTGCTGGGCGTGACGGGCGTGGAGGGCAGCGTGGGCGTGGTCATGCTCGCGGACGCCGTCCCGGAGCGGGTCGGCCCCCGCGTGGTCGATGCCGCCCGCGAAGTGGCCGACGCGCTGCGCTGACGCGGACGCTCCGGTGCCGACGCGGGCACGGGCGGGGCCGACGGCCGGCCAGCCAGGCACCCCGCAGCTCGCCTCCCGTAGCTCGCATCCCGCGCCCCGCGCCCCCGCGTCCGACGCCGGCCGAGGAGGGTGGGGCAGGCGGCTCATGGGGCTCGGCCGATAGATTGGCGTCGTGCTCTCCAGCCTCACGCGCCCCCGTGCTCTCGCCCTGTGCGCCCTGCCCGTCCTCGCGCTGCTGGCCGTCGCCGGGTTCGCGCCGCTGCCGTTCGCCATCGCGCAGCCCGGCTCGACCGCGGACGTCCTCGGCGCCGACAAGGGGCGGCAGGTGATCACCGTCTCCGGGGCGCCCGTGCGGCAGACCGAGGGCCGGCTGCTGATGACGACGATCCTGGCGACCGGGCCCGGCACGGACCTCGACCTCGCCGACGTCGCGGCGAGCTGGTTCCGCACGGACCGCGCCGTACTGCCGCACGACTCCGTCTACCCGGCCGGCAAGTCCGACCAGGAGATCGAGAAGCGCAACCTCGGGCAGATGAAGGAGTCGCAGAACAGCGCCGTCCTGGCCGCCCTCGGCCACCTGGGCAAGAGTACCGAGGACGTCGAGGTCACGCTGCACCTCGCGGACATCGGCGGCCCCAGCGCCGGGCTGCTGTTCTCGCTCGGCATCGTGGACAAGCTCGACGGCGACGGCTCGGGCGGTGACCTCACCGGCGGGCGGACCATCGCGGGTACGGGGACGATCACGCCCGACGGGAAGGTCGGCGCCGTCGGCGGGGTCTCCCTCAAGACGCAGGCCGCCGCCCGTGACGGCGCCACCGTCTTCCTCGTACCGAAGGACGAGTGCTCCGACGCCCGCGCCGAGGCTCCCGAGGGTCTGCGGCTCGTCCCCGTGTCGACGCTGGACGACGCGGTGTCGTCGCTGCGCGCCCTGGAGCGCGGCGGCAAGGTCCCCAGCTGCTGACCCGGCCACCCGCGCCCCGGTCACCCGCGCCCCGGTCACCGGCGAGCTGGCCACCGCGAGCCGGCCACCCGCGGTCACCCGCCGACCCCGCCACCGCTCGCCGCGCCCGCCCCGCCCCGGCCCACCGCCGCCGATCAGGCCGGGTCGTCACCGGCGGCCTGCTCCACCAGCGGGATGATCCGCAGCGGTACGGGGTTCTCCATCACGATCGCCGTGGACGCCCGCACGATGCCGTCGAAGCCGACGACCCGGTCGATCACCCGCTGGAGGTCCGCGTTCGAGCGGGCCACGAGCCGGCACAGCATGTCGCCGTGGCCCGTCGTGGTGTGCAGCTCCAGCACCTCCGGCACCCCCGCCAGATGCTCCCGGATGTCCGCGCCCTTGCCCTGCTTGATCTCCAGCGTGGCGAACGCCGTGACCGGATAACCGAGCGCCGCCGGATCCACGTCCGGGCCGAAGCCCCTGATCACCCCGTTGGACTGGAGCCGGTCCAGACGGGCCTGGACGGTGCCCCGGGCCACACCGAGCCGGCGCGACGCCTCCAGCACACCGATCCTCGGCTCACGCGCCAGAAGCGCGATGAGCCTGCCGTCCAGATGATCGATCGCCATGACGGCCTCCCAGTGGTCATCCTGTACACAACGCCCTCCCATAGTGCGTCCCGGCTATACGGATTGCCCAGAGGATTCGCGAACTATTGCGCAGCTTGTGGATCGGAGAGAGCCTGCCGCCATGACTGAGACCATGCCTCACACCCCTGACACCGCTCGGCAGGCCGACCCCTTCCCGGTGAAGGGGATGGACGCGGTCGTCTTCGCCGTCGGCAACGCCAAGCAGGCCGCGCACTACTACTCCACGGCCTTCGGAATGAAGCTCGTGGCCTACTCCGGACCGGAGAACGGCAGCCGCGAGACCGCCAGTTACGTCCTGACCAACGGTGCCGCCCGTTTCGTGCTCACCTCCGTGATCAAGGTGTCCACCGACCGCGGCCGCTTCATCGCCGACCATGTCGCCGAGCACGGCGACGGCGTGATCGACCTCGCCATCGAGGTCCCGGACGCGCGCAAGGCGTACGCGTACGCCGTCGAGCACGGCGCGACCGGCCTCACGGAGCCGTACGAGGTGAAGGACGAGCACGGCACGGTCGTCCTCGCCGCCATCGCCACTTACGGCAAGACCCGCCACACCCTGGTGGAGCGGTCCGGCTACGACGGCCCGTACCTGCCCGGCTTCGTCGCCGCGCAGCCGCTCGTCGAGCCGCCGGCCAAGCGCACCTTCCAGGCCATCGACCACTGCGTCGGCAACGTGGAACTCGGCCGGATGAACGAGTGGGTGGCGTTCTACAACAAGGTCATGGGCTTCACCAACATGAAGGAGTTCGTGGGCGACGACATCGCCACCGAGTACTCCGCCCTGATGTCGAAGGTCGTCGCCGACGGCACGCTGAAGGTGAAGTTCCCGATCAACGAGCCGGCGATCGCGAAGAAGAAGTCGCAGATCGACGAGTACCTGGAGTTCTACGGCGGAGCCGGCGTCCAGCACATCGCGCTGGCCACCAACGACATCGTCGCCACCGTCCGCACCATGCGCGCGGCCGGCGTCCAGTTCCTCGACACCCCCGACTCGTACTACGACACCCTCGGCGAGTGGGTCGGCGACACCCGCGTCCCGATCGAGACCCTGCGCGAGCTGAAGATCCTCGCCGACCGCGACGAGGACGGCTACCTGCTGCAGATCTTCACCAAGCCGGTCCAGGACCGGCCGACCGTCTTCTTCGAGCTGATCGAGCGGCACGGCTCGATGGGCTTCGGCAAGGGCAACTTCAAGGCCCTGTTCGAGGCGATCGAGCGCGAGCAGGCCAAGCGCGGCAACCTGTAGGCGCCGTCGGCGACTTGTGGCCCCGTGGACCTGACCCGCGGGGCCACTGGCCGTTACAGTGCCGATCATGGCCAGGATCAACGACGTGGGCGGCATGCAGGGCTTCGGCCCCATCGACACGACCGACGACACCGAACCCTTCCACGCCGACTGGGAGGCCCGCGTCTTCGCCGTCAACCGCGCCCTCATCGCCGCCGGGGTCATCGACCTGGACGAGTTCCGCGACGCCATCGAGACGATGCCGACCGCCGACTACCTCGCCGCCTCCTACTACGAGCGCTGGTTCCACGCGATGCGCACCCTGCTGGAGCGCAAGGGCCTCATCCCGCCGGGAGCGCTCGATGACTGACCGCTTCCCGCCGGGCACCGTCGTCCGGACCTTCGACCACGACCCGCCGCACCACACCCGGCTGCCCCGCTACGCCCGGGGAAAGCGCGGCACGGTCGTCGAGCCGGAGGGCCGCTCCCCGCTGGCGGACGTCCGCGCCCAGGGCGCCGACGCACCGGTGGAACAGGTGTACGCGGTCCGCTTCAGCGCCCGCGACCTGTGGGGCGAGGGCGACCATGACGTCGTACTCGACCTGTTCGAAAGCTACCTGCACGTGGAGGACCAGTGACCGAGGCACACTCCGACGCCCTGATCTCCCGTCAGGTACGCCGGCTCGAGACCCTCCTCGAACAGCGCGGCATCGTGTCCGGCGAAGCCCTGGACGAGGTGCTCGACGCCTTCCTCACCGGCGCGTCCCCGGCGAACGGCGCCCATATCGTCGCCCGCGCCTGGACCGACCGGGACTTCCGCGCACGGCTGCTCGCGGACGGCAACGCGGCCGTCGCCGAGCTCGGCTACACCACCGGCAGCGCGCACCGGCCACGGCTGCGCGTCGTACGGAACACGGCGGACGTCCACAACGTGCTCGTCTGCACCCTCTGCTCCTGCTACCCCATCCGGCTGCTCGGCCCGTCGCCCAGCTGGTACAAGTCGGAGGCGTACCGCTCGCGGGTGGTCCGCGAACCCCGCGCCGTCCTGGCCGAGTTCGGCCTGCGGCTGCCGGAGGAGACGACGATCACGGTGTGGGACTCCACATCCGAGACCCGCTACATGGTCCTGCCCCGCCGCCCCGAGGGCACCGCCGGCCTGGCGGAGGCCGAACTGGCCGCCCTGGTCACCCGTAACGGCCTCATCGGTACGGCAGCGGTCTGACCACCGGCGGAAGGGGGCGCGCAGGGTCGCCCCCGCAGGGGATCGGAGGACACGCAACGCCTCGGTTTCCGGCAGCCGAACCCTCCGACCCCGAGGAGGCGAGCCCGGAGCGCCCCCCCCCCCCCCCCCGCGGGAGAGCCCCCCCCCCCCCCCCCCCGCGCCCCCCCCCCCCCCCCCCCCCCCCGCCCACCCACCGGCGGAAGAGCACCCACCCACCGGCAGCAAGGCACCCACCCACCACCCACCCACAGCGGGCAGGACCCCACCCACCGAAGCAGCAAGACACCCACCATCCCCCCCCACCCACAGCGCGGCAGGACCCCACCCACCCAACACCCGTCCACAGCGCGGCAGGACCCCACCCACCCAACACCCGTCCACAGCGCGGCAGGACCCCACCCACCCACCAACCCACCGCAGAGCCCTCACCCCACCCGCCCCCGGGCGGCCGAGGGGCCGCCGGGCGGCGGGTCGCCGAGTTCCGCGAGTGCCGCCCGGGCCTTCGGGGCCAGCAGCGGCGAGAAGGACGGGTTGGTCCGCAGGGCCTCGTCGAGGTGGCGGCGCGCGGCCCCGTACAGCTGCAGCTCCCGTTCGATCTCCGCCCGGTGGTACGAGAACAGGGCGCTGCGCGGGCCCTGTTCCGTGGCTCGACGCGCGTACGGCAGGGCCTCCGCCGCCCGCCCGGCCCGCAGCAGCGCCCACCCGAGGGCGTCGGCCACCTCCGCCGACCGGTGCCCCCGCGCCCATTCGGCCCGCAGCCACGTCACCGCCCTGTCCGGCGTTCCGTGGTCCGCCTCGTACCGGGCCAGCACCAGCGACTGGTTCACCCCGTGCGCGGCTCCCTCGGCGGCCCGCGCGCGCAGCACCGCGTACCGCGCCTCGGCCTCCGCCACCCGGCCTCGGGACGCGGACCAGTCGCCCGCCTCCAGCGCGTACCGGGGCAGCGGCGCCGCCTTCAGCGCCGCCTCGTAGTCCCGCCCGGCCTCCGCAGGACGGCCGAGCGCCGCGAGCGCCCGCGCCCGGCCCACCAGGGACGGGGCGTGGCCGGGTACGAGCCGCAGCGCCGTGCCGTAATGGCGGGCCGCCTCCCGTGGCTCGCCCCGCTCCCAGGCGAGGTCCCCGAGGCGGGCCAGGCACGCGGCCTTCTCCGCCGGGCTCGCGGCGAGCGCCACGGCGTCCTGCGCGGCCGCCGCCGCGTCCTCCCGCCAGCCCAGGTCCCGGTACACCCGCGCGGCCCCGGTCAGCGCGGGCGCGCCCGAGCGCAGCTCCCGCAGCCGTTCGGCCGCCTTGCCGGCCGCCGCCTGGTCGCCGAGCCCGCCGTACGCGTCGATCAGCACGGGGTACGTCTGCCACCGGCGCGGCCGCTGCTTCGCGGCCGCCTCGCCCCAGCGTTTCGCGGCGCGGAAGTCGCCGCGCGCGTTCGCGAGGGCGCCCATGGCGAGCTGCGCGTCGACGTTGCCCTCGGCGGCCGGGTGCGCGGCCAGCGACCGCTTCAGGGCCCGCTCGGCACGCGGGAAGTCGGCCGCCCGGCCCGTGCGGGCGCCACGCTCCACGTACGCGGCGCCCAGCGCCGCCCAGGACGCGTCGTCGCCCGGGTGGGCGCGCAGCCACTTCTCCCGGTCCGTGATCAGCGCGGCCAGCTCGGGCAGCGATGCCTGCGCCCCCGCGTGCGCGGCCGCGACCGCCCGTGCGGCGGGGCCTGGGGCCGGCGGCGGCCCGTCCCCGGCGGGACCGCTCCCGCCGGGCCAGGGCACACCGATCGGCGCGTACAGCACGACCGCGCACGCCACCACCGCGCCCGCCCATGCGAGCAGCACCGTCTGGGACACCCGTTCCGTCTTCATGCCGCTCACTGTGCGTCGGTACGACGAGCACACCGGCCACTCGCGGGCCGTGTAGTGGACGGGTTCACACCGATGGCCCCGGGTGCGAGGCTGGGATCATGGACGAGCGTGACGAGCACGTACCCGCATCCGCACCCAGCCCCGCGCCCCCACCCACACCCACACCCACACCCGCGCCCACACCGGAACTCCTGACGCGGCTGCGTACGGGCCTCCCCGAAGACGCACTGATCACCGACCCCGACGTCACCGGCTCCTACTCCCGTGACATGGCGAGCTTCTGCCCTGCCGGAGCGCCCGCCGTGGTCGTGCTGCCGCGTACGGTCGAGCAGGTCCAGCATGTGATGCGTACGGCGACCGCGCTCCGCGTGCCGGTGGTTCCGCAGGGCGCCCGCACGGGCCTGTCCGGCGGCGCCAACGCCACCGACGGCTGCGTCGTGCTGTCCCTCACCAAGATGGACCGCATCCTGGAGATCAACCCCACCGACCGTATCGCCGTCGTCGAACCGGGCGTCGTCAACGCCACGCTGTCCCGGGCGGTCGCCGAGCACGGCCTGTCCTACCCTCCCGACCCGTCCAGTTGGGAGATGTGCACCATCGGCGGGAACATCGGCACCGCGTCCGGCGGCCTGTGCTGCGTCAAGTACGGGGTGACGGCCGAGTACGTGCTCGGCCTGGACGTCGTCCTCGCCGACGGCCGTCTGCTGTCCACCGGCCGCCGCACCGCCAAGGGCGTCGCCGGCTACGACCTCACGCGGCTGTTCGTCGGCTCCGAGGGCAGCCTCGGCATCGTCGTACGGGCCGTCCTGGCGCTCAAGCCGCAGCCGCCCGCCCAGCTCGTCCTGGCCGCCGAGTTCTCCTCCGTCAAGGCGGCCTGTGACGCCGTCTGCGCCATCATGGAGCGCGGCCACACCCCGTCACTCCTCGAACTCATGGACCGCACGACCGTCCAGGCGGTCAACCGGCTCGGCAGGATGGGGCTTCCCGAGTCGACGGAGGCGCTGCTGCTCGCCGCGTTCGACACCCCGGACCCGGCCGCCGACCTGGCCGCTGTCGGCGCGCTGTGCACGGAGGCCGGAGCGACCGGAGTCGTGCCCGCCGAGGACGCCGCGGAGTCCGAACTCCTCCTCAAGGCCCGCCGGATGTCGCTCACCGCGCTGGAGACGGTCTCGTCCGCGACGATGATCGACGACGTGTGCGTGCCCCGCTCGCGGCTCGCCGCGATGCTGGACGGTACGGCGGCGATCGCCGCCGAGTACGACCTCACCATCGGGGTGTGCGCCCACGCGGGCGACGGCAACACGCACCCCGTCGTGTGCTTCGACCACACCGACCCCGACGAGTCCCGGCGCGCCCGTGAGTCGTTCGACGCGATCATGGCGCTCGGTCTGGAGCTCGGTGGCACCATCACCGGCGAACACGGCGTCGGCGTGCTGAAGAAGAAGTGGCTCGCGCGCGAACTCGGCCCGGTGGGGATCGAACTGCAGCGGGGCATCAAGGCCACGTTCGACCCGCTCGGCATCCTGAACCCCGGCAAACTCTTCTGACCCAGGCTCCCACCGGCCCACCGTCCCCAGCCCCACCGTCCCCAGCCCCACCGTCCCCAGCCCCACCCGGCCCCACCGGCCGCGCCGGTCCTCGCGCGGGGCGAGGGCCCGCGCGTCACGCGTCTCCGTCCTGCGTCTCGTCGGAGGGCCGGAGGTCGCGCGGCCACAGGTCGTCGCGGCCGCCGGCCGTGCAGGCCAGCAGTTCGGCCAGCCCGTCGTCCAGGCCGAGCCGCTCCGCCTCCGTGCCCGGCGGCACCGCCCGCAGCGTCCGCTCCAGCCATGCCGACACCTGCGCCGACGGGGCTTCCAGCAGCGCGTCGCCGTCCGGCGACGACAGCGCCATCAGGATGACGTCGCGGCCCTCGACCTTGGTCGGCCAGATCCGCACGTCGCCGTGCCCGCACGGCCTGAACACCCCTTCGACCAGCAGTTCGCGGGCGAACGTCCAGTTCACCGGGTGGTCGGAGCCGATGTGGAAGGTGACGTGCAGCGCGTACGGGTCGGCGGTGCGGTACGACAGCCGGGCCGGAACGGGCACGCTGCGCTCCGGCGACAGGACCAGCTTCAGCTCCAGCTCGCGCTCGATCACGGTGTTGTTCCGCTCCATGGCTCTGCGTCCTTCCGCTACCTCGGTACGGCCCCGGAGCGGGCCGCACAGAACGAGAGCGGGTTCGACCGTTTTCATTACGCGACTTTCGCCGACAACTTTCTGTTACTTTGCGTGACAGTCGTGTGACCGGATGGTGCCCCTTGCCGAACGACCGGCCCGGGGGCCTCCGGCGGTCTGATAGATGTGGTGCCTTGAATTGAGGCCCTCGAGGAGATACGGGACCACGGTGATGAGCGCCCCAACCCCGGCAACCGGCGACGGCAGCCCCACGCCCGGCTACTACCCCGACCCGTCCATCCCCGGGTACGTCCGGTACTGGAACGGCGCGTCGTGGGTGCCCGGGACCAGCAGGCCCGCGCCCAAGGAGGGCGATGCCATGCCGGCGCCCCCGGCCGGGGCCATCCCGGCCCAGGCCCCCGCGCCGGCCGCGCCGAGCCCGGCCCCGACTCCCGCGCCGGCCGGGTCGCCGTCGCCCGCGCCCGTACGGGCCGTCGAGGAGACCGGGCCGGTCTTCTTCGACGAGGAGCCGCTCGCCGGGACCCAGTCGGAGCCCGGCCCCGCGGGCCGGCCGGAGCCCGCGGCCGCCTGGCAGGCCGACGTCTCGCGGCAGAGCGGGTTCGGTGGGGAGCGGGACGCCCGCGTCTCCTGGGGCGCCGACGCCCGGGACCCCCGCCGCCCGGCTCCCGCGGCCGACCCGACGGGCGGCGCGCTGCCCGGCGTACGGCAGGTGGGACCGGACCCGGTGCCCGAGCCCCGCCCGGCGCCCGCGCCCGGTGTCCCCGACGGCACGATGACCATCCGGCCGGGGGTGGCCCGGCCGGAGGCGCCGCACGTGCCCGCGCAGTCGCGCCCCCCGGCGCAGTCGGCGCAGTCGCCCGGCCAGCCCGGCCAGCCCGGCCAGCCCGCGCAGGGCAGTTCGCCGCAGCAGGCGCAGCAAGCACCGCAATCCAACCAGGCCCACCAAACTCAGCAACCCCACCAACCCCACCAACCCCACCAACCCCACCAACCCCACCAATCTCCCCAACCCCACCAATCTCCCCAACCCCACCAACCCCCGCAATCCCAGCAGGCGCAGCCGCTCGCGCCGCAGCCGGCGGCGGCGCAGTCCGCCCCGTCGGTGACGCCCGCCGCCGGCCAGGCGGCCCCGGGCGCGCCCGTCACCCCGGCCGCGTCCACGCCCCTCACCCAGGGGCCGGGCGGCGGTTCGGCCTCGTGGGCGCAGCAGGTGCACCAGCTCGCCCAGCCCGCGCAGGCCACTCCGGGGGGCGGGGCCGCCCAGCCGGGCCAGCCGGTGGTGCCGTGGAAGCCCCCGGTCGACGACCCGTTCCTGAGGGCGGCCCAGGCGCAGGCATCGGCCCGTCCGGCCGGGCTCGGGAAGCGGCTGGTGGCGCGGCTCATCGACACGGTGGTGCTCGGGGCGGCCGTCGGCGGCGTCTCCGCGCCGTTCGTCGTCAAGGCCCTCGACCACATCGACGGCAAGATCCAGCAGGCGAAGCTGTCGGGCGAGACGGTCACGGTGTGGCTCCTGGACGGCACGACGTCCACGTACCTGGGTATCGTGCTCGCCGCGCTGCTGGTGCTGGGCGTGCTGTACGAGGCGCTTCCCACCGCCAAGTGGGGCCGGACGCTCGGCAAGAAGCTGTGCGGCCTCGAGGTGCGCGACATCGAGGCGCACGAGCCGCCGACGTTCGGCGCCGCGCTGCGCCGCTGGCTGGTCTACGGGGTGCTGGGCATCCTCGTGATCGGTGTCCTCAACGTCCTGTGGTGCCTGTTCGACCGGCCGTGGCGCCAGTGCTGGCACGACAAGGCGGCCCGCACGTTCGTCGCGGGGTAGCGGTCCGGCTGCCTCGCGCGGCCGGCCGGGCCGCGTACCGCCCCTTCCCCCGAACGCACCTGAGCGGATGCGAGGGGGCATCGGGCGGGATGCACTGCCCTCATGAGCGACGAACCGCCGGCGTCCGGCCGGCCGCCCGAGGACGATCGGTTCCGCAAGCCGCCGCAGGACTCGTCGGAGCCTCCTCCGGCGCCGCCCCCGCCTCCGCCCGGCAGCGGAGGTCCGTACGGCGGGAGCCCCTACGGCGGCGGAAGCCCCTATGACGGCGGGGGCGGACACGGCGGCGGGGGCGGTTTCGGATACGGCGGCGCCGATCCGCTCGCCGGGATGCCGCCGCTCGCGGAGTCCGGGAAGCGGATCCTGGCGCGCCTCATCGACTGGCTCATCATCGCCGTGCCGCTGGCGCTCCTCGTCCTCCCGTTGAACATCTACCGGTGGACGACGGACGGCGACAGGAATGAGGGCTTCGCGGACGCGTGGCAGTCGGGCGGACAGTGGGGCGTCCAACTCATCGGGATCCTGGCGTACATCGGCTACGACACCTATATGACGCAGCGGAACGGGCAGACCTTCGGCAAACGCCTGATGGGTCTTCGGGTGGCCATGCTCAACGACGGCACCGTGCCGCCCACCAACGTGGCCCTGATCCGGGCCCTCGTGCTCTGGCTGCCGACGCTGATCTGCTGCGCGTGTCTGTGGCCCCTGCTGCTGCTCGTGCTGATCCTGGTCGACAAGCCCTACAAGCAGGGCCTGCACGACAAGGCGGCGAAGACCGTGGTGGTGTCAGCCACGCAGTGAGTGCTCAGCCACGCAGTGAGTGCTCACCCGCGCGGGCGCGCGGGCTGGGCACCCGGGCCGCCAGGCCGTCGTCCGTGCGGGCCGCACCGGACGTACGGGGCGCGTCGGCCGTCTGGGCCGGTGCCGCTTTCCGTGCCGCCCTCGCCCGTGCCGCCAGCGGCAGGACCAGGGTGACGAGGAGGCCCAGCAGGAGTCCGGCGACGGCGGTGACGGTGACACCGATGCCGGTCGTCGTGCGGAACAGCAGGAGCATGGCGACGGTCGAGCAGACGACGGTGGCCGAACCGTAGGCGAGCTGTGCGGCGGTCGGACGCGGCATGGCGGTTTCCGTCCCTCGAAGCAACGTGGAGCATCGGTTGGGGGTGTCTCGCAGCAACGCAGTCGCACTCTCCTGCGACTCTACGACGGTGGATGCCCGAGAGGAACCGGTAGTAAGCGTGACCTAACCCACGGTACCGGTGCATGGGGGGCGCACAGAATCACGGCCTATGCCAAATGGCCGGATCCGAGCGCCCGCTGGCGGGTTCCGCCGCTTGTTCCCTCCGCTCAGAACTCGTGTGGCGCACGGGGGAGGACCACAGCCCAGTGACGTACTTTTCCCGCTTCTCCCACCGGTCGGCGGCGCTGGCCGCCCTGGTGACCCTGACGACGACGGCCACCGCCGTGGTGACCCTGACGACGACGGCCGCCGCCACGGGCGCGGCCCCGCCCGCCGCCCCCCTCGCCCCCGCGGCCACCATCCCCGCCGCAGGGGACGCCCGCGACAGCCGCGCCCGGTACGGCGGCGGCCGTCACGGGGACGTCGTGGACGGCCCGTACAGTGCCCGTCAGGCGCTCCAGCGGCGTACCGCCCTGGAGCGGGTGCTGTCCGGCGCGGCGACGCCCGAGCGGCGGGGCGGGTCACGGGTCGTCAGGCTCGGTCCCGGCAAGTACGTCGAGCTGGGCCGGGAGCGTACCGACCGGATCCTCACGATCCTCGTGGAGTTCGGCGACAAGGTCGACGACACCACGATGTACGACCCGGACGGGGCGGCCGGTCCCAGGCCGCCGGTCCTCAAGTACGGCGGTACGCCCGGCCCGCTGCACAACCGCATACCCCGGCCCGACCGTACGCGGGACAACTCGACCGCCTGGCAGCCCGACTACGACCGGGCGCACTACCGGCGGCTGTACTTCGGCGAGGGGCCGGGCGTCGAGTCCCTCAAGACGTACTACGAGAAGGTGTCGTCGGGTCGCTACTCGGTGGAGGGCGAGGTCTCGGACTGGGTGAGGGTCGAGTACAACGAGGCCCGCTACGGGTCCAACTACTGCGGCGGCAACAACTGTCCCAACGTGGAGGACCTGGTCCGCGACGGGGTGGCCGCCTGGGTGGCGCGGCAGCGGGCGGACGGCTGGACCGATGCGCGGATCAGGGAGGAGGTCGCGCGGTTCGACGTGTGGGACCGTACGGATCACGACAACGACGGTGTGTTCGACGAGCCCGACGGCTATATCGACCACTTCCAGATCGTGCACGCGGGAGAGGACGGTTCGGCGGGCGGCGGGGCGCAGGGTCCGGACGCCGTCTGGGCGCACCGGGGTTACGCGTACGCCCGTGACGAGGGCGACACCGGCCCGGACGGCTTCAAGGCGGGCGGGGTGCCGATCGGCGACACCGGTGTCTGGGTCGGCGACTACACGATGCAGCCGGAGAACGGCGGCCTCGGGGTCTTCGCCCACGAGTACGCGCACGACCTGGGTCTGCCGGACCTGTACGACACGAACAACGTGCCCGGCGTCGAGAACTCGGTCGGCTTCTGGTCGCTGATGTCGTCCGGGTCGTGGCTCGGCACCGGCAAGGACGCGATCGGCGACCTGCCGGGCGACATGACCGCCTGGGACAAGCTCCAGCTGGGCTGGCTCGACTACGAGAAGGCGAAGGCCGCGACCCCGTCGAGGCACCGGCTCGGTGTCGCGGCGTACCGGACGGCGATGCCGCAGGCGCTGGTGGTGGAGCTGCCGAAGAAGACGGTGACCACCCCTGTCGTCACGCCGGCCCGGGGCGCGCGGCAGTGGTGGAGCGGCTCCGGGGACAACCTGTCGCACACCCTGGCCCGTACGGTCGATCTGACGGGCCGGTCGACGGCGTCGCTGGAGCTGGACGGCTGGTGGGACATCGAGAAGGACTACGACCACCTGTACACGCAGGTGTCCACGGACGGCGGCGCGAGCTGGCAGGCCCTCGACGGTACGGCCGACGGCGAGCCGATCACCCGTGACGGCGGTGGCCGGCCGGCGCTGACAGGCGTGTCGGAGACGTACCGGAAGCTGGTGTTCCCGCTGGACGCGTACGCCGGGCGGCGGATCGACGTACGGTTCCGCTACCGGACGGACGGCGGGGTGGCGGGCAAGGGGTTCGCGGCCGACGACATCACCGTACGGGCGGACGGCGTCCCGCTCTTCACGGACGACGCCGAGGACACCGCCGAGGACGGCGCGAGCGGGGACGGGGGCGGCTGGACGGCGCGGGGGTTCGACCGGGTGGGCGCGTCCGTCACCGGTGACCACCCGCAGTACTACATCGCCGAGAACCGCCGCCATGTGGCGTACGACCGCACCCTCGCGACCGGCCCGTACAACTTCGGCTTCGGCGCGCCGCTGAACCGGTGGGTCGAGCACTACGCCTACCGGCCGGGGCTGCTGATCTGGCAGTGGGACACCTCGCGGCGGGACAACAACGTGAGCGAGCACCCGGGCGAGGGCATGCTCCTGCCGGTGGACGCGCATCCGGAGCCGATGAGATGGTCGGACGGCTCACCGATGTCGAACAAGATCAGCCCGTATGACGCGGCCTTCGGCTGGTTCCCGCTGCCGGGTTTCACCCTGCACCGGCAGGACGTACCGACGCGGATCCCCCGACGTGCGGGCAATCCGGTCTTCGACGACCACAGGGGCGTCTACTGGTACGAGGAGAACAAGTACGGCAGCGTCAGAACCCGGGACACCAACACCCGTATCGCGGTGGTGGGACAGTCCCGGGACGGCTCCTCCGTCACGGTGCTCGTCGGCCCTTCGGCCAGGTGAACGAGGCGGACGCGGGCCCGGTCGGCTCCGTCCGCTATACGGACCGCGATGTCCACATAGGGCACTTGGCCTGTCCAAGTCAAGATCTGTCTTTTCGCGCGTAAGTCCGGTCGAATGTCGTCACTTGTGGCGCTGCACCGCACGCGGATAATCACTTGACCCCCCATCCGCGCCGGCGGTGCGCAGGGGAGGAAACGACAAGTGAACAGCAGACGACGGGCGTTCCGGGCGTCCGCGGTGATCGTGGCGCTCGCCGCGTCGGCCGCGACAGCGGGAGCCCTCACCACGGCCCAGGCCGACAACCGCCCGGATGCGGGCATCGAGCGCGTCGACCCGGCACCGGGCGCCGGGCACGACCACGGGAACGAGAAGGCGGCGGCGGTCGACCACGACCTCGAAGGCCCGTTCAGCGAGCGGCAGGCCAAGCAGCGCGAAGCAGCGCTGGAGCAGGTCCTGTCCGGGGAGTCCAAGGTGGAGCGCCGCGGCGGCTCCCAGGTCGTCAAGCTCGACAACAAGAAGTACGTCGAGCTCGGCCGGGAGAAGACCGACAAGATCTTCACGATCCTCGTGGAGTTCGGCGACAAGGTCGACAACGAGACCCTCGTCGACCGCAAGGACGACGACACCGACGAGCTCAAGCCGAAGTTCGGTGGCACGCCGGGCCCGCTGCACAACCAGATAGCCGAGCCGGACCGTACGAAGGACAACTCGACGGCCTGGCAGAAGGACTACGACCGCAAGCACTTCGAGGACCTGTACTTCGGCGAGGGCAAGGACGCCAAGGGCAACCCGAAGCACTCGCTCAAGACCTACTACGAGCGCACCTCCTCCGGCCGTTACTCGGTCGAGGGCGGCGTCTCGGACTGGGTGAAGGTCGAGTACAACGAGGCCCGCTACGGCTCCAACTACTGCGGCAACTCCAACTGCGCCAACGTCTGGGACGCCGTCCGCGACGGTGTGACCGCTTGGGCCGCCGACCAGAAGGCCAAGGGCAAGACGGACGAGCAGATCAAGACGGAGCTGGCCCAGTACGACAAGTGGGACCGCTACGACTTCGACGGCGACGGCGAGTTCAACGAGGCCGACGGCTACATCGACCACTTCCAGATCGTGCACGCCGGTGAGGACGAGTCGGCGGGCGGCGGCGCCCAGGGCGGCGACGCCCTGTGGGCGCACCGCTGGTACGCGTACGGCACCAGCGCGGGCAAGACCGGCCCCGAGAACAACAAGGCCGGCGGCACGCAGATCGGCGACACCGGCATCTGGGTCGGCGACTACACGATGCAGCCGGAGAACGGCGGCCTCGGCGTCTTCGCCCACGAGTACGGCCACGACCTCGGCCTGCCGGACCTGTACGACACGTCCGGCCTGCGCGGCGCGGAGAACTCGACCGGCTTCTGGTCGCTGATGTCGTCCGGGTCGTGGCTCGGCACCGGCAAGGACGCGATCGGCGACATGCCGGGCGACATGACCGCCTGGGACAAGCTCCAGCTGGGCTGGCTCAACTACGAGAAGGCCAAGGCGGCCACGGCGTCGACCCACAAGCTGGGCGTCGCGGCGTACAACACCAAGAACCCGCAGGCGCTCGTCGTGGAGCTGCCGAAGAAGAAGGTCACCACCGAGGTCGTGAAGCCGGCCGAGGGCTCCAAGCAGTGGTGGAGCAACATGGGTGACGACCTCAAGAACACCCTCACCCGCTCCGTCGACCTGACCGGCAAGGCCACGGCCCAGCTGTCGCTCGACGGCTGGTGGGACATCGAGGACGAGTACGACTACCTGTACGCCGAGGTCTCCACGGACGGCGGCGCCCAGTGGACCGCGCTCGCCGGCACCGCCGACGGCAAGGCCATCCCGGTCGACGCGGCCGGTGCCCCGGCGCTGACCGGTGTCTCCGAGACGTACAAGAAGCTCGTGTACCCGCTCGACGCGTACGCCGGCAAGAAGATCGACCTCCGCTTCCGCTACCAGACGGACGGCGGCGTGGCCCAGAAGGGCTTCGCGGCCGACGGGATCGTGGTGACGGCGGACGGCGCCCCGGTCTTCTCGGACGACGCCGAGGGCGACGACGCGGGCTGGACCGCGAAGGGCTTCTCCCGCATCGGCGCGTCCATCACGGACGAGTACCCGCAGTACTACATCGCCGAGAACCGCCAGTACGTGTCGTACGACAAGACCCTCAAGGTCGGCCCGTACAACTTCGGCTTCGCGGGCACCAAGGACAGCTGGGTGGAGCACTACCCCTACCAGACCGGTCTGATGATCTGGCAGTGGGACACCTCGCAGAAGGACAACAACACCGCCGCCCACCCGGGTGAGGGCATGATCCTCCCGATCGACGCCCACGCGAAGCCGCTGAAGTGGACGGACGGGACGCTGATGCGCAACCGCATCCAGTCCTACGACTCCCCGTTCAGCTGGTACCGCACGGACGGCATCACCCTGCACAAGGCCGGCGAGGCCGCGCGCATCGGCTCCCAGTGGGGCAACCCGGTCTTCGACGACCGCAAGGGCGTCTACTGGTACGAGGAGACCGCTCGCGCCGGTGTCAAGGTAACTGACACCAACACCCGGATCGCGATCGTCAAGCAGCCGCTGAACGGCCAGACGATCACCGTCAAGGTGGGTCCGTCGACCAGGTAATCGCATCACCGCAGGTCACAGCGTGATCGGCCGTCGCCCTCTAGCGGGCGGCGGCCGATCGTGTTTAGGTGCAGCGGACAGGTTCTTATTGACACACGTCTCACGGGGGAGCGGTTCGACATGCCCGGTGGAGGTTTCAGCAAGTTGCCGGGAGGCAGCGTGGTGGTCGCGCTCAGCCTGCCGAGTCCGGTCGTCGAGGGCGCCACGGTACGCATCCTCGTCCACGCCGTGAACCGGGCCCGCGCCCTGACCAGGCTGCGGAACCTCGGGCTCCGGGCGGTCTACCTGCGGGGCAACACCCACCCGCCCACCCCGGACGAGATCACGGCGGTGCTCCACCACCCGGACGGCCTGCTCTGGCGGACCAACCCGGGTCACGCCCAGGAGCTCTGGCACCCGATACGCGCCCTGCTCCGCCCGTAGCGGCCCGCGGCGGGCCCGCCCCGAGCCGTCGACGGCCCCGCAGCGGGCCCGTGGCGAGCCCGCGCCGGACGGGGCACCCGCGCCGGCCCCGGCGAGCCCGAGGGCCGCAGGCGGCAGTGCGCGGCGCCCGCCCGGTCCCGGTGAGCCCCCGAGGGCTACAGGCGGCGGCGTGCGGCGCCCGCCCGGCCCCGGTGAGCCCCGAGGGCCGCAGGCGGCGGCGTGCGGTGTCAGACGACCGGCTTGCCGCTCAGCTCCACGCCGGCCGCCCGCAGCTCCTCCAGCGCCTTCTGCGTCGTCTCCTCGGCCACGCCCGCCGTCAGGTCGAGCAGCACATGGGTGCGGAAGCCCTCGGCGGCCGCGTCCAGGGCGGTCGCGCGGACGCAGTGGTCGGTGGCGACGCCCACCACGTCCACCTCCGTCACCTCGCGCTCGCGCAGCCAGCCCGCCAGCGAGGTGCCGTTCTCGTCCACGCCCTCGAACCCGCTGTACGCGGCCGCGTACGCGCCCTTGTCGAAGACCGCGTCGATCGCGCCCGACGCCACGGCGGGGGCGAAGTTCGGGTGGAAGCCGACTCCCTCCGTACCGGCCACGCAGTGCACCGGCCAGGAGGTGACGTAGTCGGGGTGCTCGGCGAAGTGGTCGCCCGGGTCGACGTGGTGGTCGCGGGTGGCCACCACGTGCCGGTAGACGGCGCCGGCGGCCTCGCCCACGAGATCCGTGATGGCGGCGGCGACGTCCGCGCCCCCCGCCACCGCGAGGCTGCCGCCCTCGCAGAAGTCGTTCTGAACGTCCACGACGATCAATGCGCGGTGCATGGCGGTTGTCCTTCGGTGGTGGGGAGCGGTCAGCGGTCGTGCCGTCGGGGGGCGGGTCGGTGAGCGGGCCGGTCGGTCATGAGCGCTTCGGGGATGCAATCGAGCCTAGAGACTTCGCCCGCCGGGCGGGAGGGGGCGTCGCCTCCCGGGTGCACACGCGGCGCACGTGGTCAGGCGTGCTCCGTCAGGTACTCCGTGGCGATGACCGGCTCGCCCCGCGACAGCTGGACCGCCGACATCGGCAGCCCCGCGCGCGCCGCGATGTGCCGCGCGCGTGCGTCCTGCAGCGGTTCGCGCGCCACGACCTCGCCGCCCTTGACCAGCTGGACCGGCAGCTGCCGGTCCACCAGGTCCGCCGGTACGGGACCGGTGCCCACGACCTCCGCCTCGGCGACGCCGTCCGCGTCCGTCCGGCGGGCCGCCCACTTGCGGCCGCCGACCGAGACCTTGCCGCCGGACGACTTCTTCGCCACCGGCCGCAACGGCGCCGCCGGGTCGGCGGACTCCGCGCGGGCGACCAGCTTGTAGACCATCGAGCAGGTCGGGTGCCCGCTGCCGGTCACCAGCTGCGTCCCGACGCCGTACGCGTCGACGGGCGCGGCGGCCAGCGACGCGATCGCGTACTCGTCCAGGTCGGATGTGACGACGATCCGCGTGTCGCGCGCGCCCAGCTCGTCCAGCTGCTGCCGGACCCGGTGCGCGACCAGCAGCAGGTCGCCGGAGTCGATACGGACGGCGCCCAGCCCCGTCCCGGCGGTCTCCACGGCCGCCCGCACCGCCTCCGCCACGTCGTAGGTGTCCACGAGCAGGGTCGTGCCGCGCCCCAGGGACTCCACCTGCGCCCGGAACGCGTCCCGCTCGGTGTCGTGGAGCAGGGTGAAGGCGTGCGCGGACGTGCCCACCGTGGGGATGCCGTAGCGGAACCCGGCCGCCAGGTCGGAGGTGGAGTCGAAGCCGCCCACGTACGCGGCGCGGGCGGCGGCCACTGCGGCCAGCTCATGGGTGCGGCGGGCGCCCATCTCGATGAGCCGCCGGCCGCCCGCCGCCGCCGACATCCGGGACGCGGCGGCCGCGATGGCCGAGTCGTGGTTGAGGATCGACAGGATCACCGTCTCCAGCAGCACGCACTCGGCGAACGAGCCCTCGACGCGCAGGACGGGGGAGCCGGGGAAGTACACCTCGCCCTCGGGGTAACCCCAGATGTCCCCGGTGAATCGGTAGTCGGCGAGCCACGCGAGCGTCGGCTCGTCGACGATGCCGCGTTCGCGGAGGAAGCCGAGGACGGCCGGCTCGAAGCGGAAGTTCTCGACGGCGTCGAGTACGCGGCCGGTGCCGGCCACGACGCCGTACCGCCGGCCCTCGGGGAGGCGCCGGGTGAAGACCTCGAAGACCGAGCGCCGGTCGGCGGTGCCGCCCCGCAGCGCGGCCTGGAGCATGGTCAGCTCGTACTGGTCGGTGAAGAGCGCGGTGGACGGAACCGCCACCGGGAGCCCAAGGTCCGCAGCGTTCATGCCCGGATGCTACCCCGAATACTCGTCAGAGTGACGATTTCTCGTTCGGGTCCTCATCCCTCACTGATCGGCCCCGTTTGTGCGGTGCCTCACCCCGAGTGGCAGCATTGGGGGAGTGAGTGTTGCTCCCGTAGAGATCGAACGCACCGAAGCGGCAGAAGAGAGCTTCGCCGTCACCGAACCCGACGTGCCGTGGGTGACGATCGTCCACAACGACCCGGTCAACCTCATGAGCTATGTCACCTACGTCTTCCAGGCGTACTTCGGCTACTCAAAGGACAAGGCGCACAAGCTGATGCTCGACGTCCACCACAAGGGCAGAGCCGTGGTCTCCAGCGGAACCCGCGAGGAGATGGAGCGGGACGTGCAGGCGATGCACGGCTACGGACTGTGGGCGACGCTCTCCCAGGACCGCGGCTGATGAGCGGGCACTTCGAGGCCCTGCCCGGCGGCGGGGCGGCCGTCCTGCTGGACGAGGTCGAGATCTCCATCCTGCACTCCCTGGCCGTGCAGCTGCTGGAGCTGATCGGCCCCGGCGACGAGCCTGCCCAGGGCGAGGACCCGCTCGCCGCGCTGTTCCAGGACGGTCCGAGCGAGCCCCCCGCCGACCCGGCGCTCGCCCGGCTCTTCCCCGACGCCTACGGCGATGACGGCGAGGAGCTGCGCGCGGCGTCCGCCGAGTTCCGCCGCTACACCGAGAACGACCTGCGCGCCCGCAAGCGCGGCGACGCGCTCATCGTCGTACGGACCCTGCAGCGCCTCATGTCGGCCGGCGGGGACAGCGGCGGCGAGGGCCGGGGCGGGCCGGGCGGCGCGGAAGGGCCCGGCGGCGCGGAGGACGAGGGGCGGCGCCTGGAGCTCACCGCGGACGAGTCGCGCGGCTGGCTGGGCGCGCTCAACGACCTCCGGCTGACCATCGGCACCCGCCTGGAGGTCACCGACGAGGACGAGAACGGCGAGCTGTACCGGCTGCCCGACTCCGACCCGCGCAAGCCCATGGTGATGGCGTACCTGTGGCTGGGCGCGCTGCAGGAGACGCTGGTCGAAACCCTGATGCCGTAGCGCGTGTCGTGGGGTATGCGGCGGCAAAGCCGCAGGTAACGAGCGCACAGCGGGACCATCCGCTACATGCCTTCTACACCTTCTGACCGCGTTCGCTCAACGGACGCTCAAATCCGGATAACGATCGAGTCACCGCTCCTGGGGTTCTGTGCCCCGGGAGCGGTTTCAATTTCCATGCTGTGACCTGTGTCACATAACGATCAGCGAAACACGTGGTAAAACTTCGCAACTCCACAGCGGCTCACCCTGCCGTGCCCGTGGAGGGCTGGATCTTCCAGCGCGCACGACCTGTGGAACCCACGTCGTCCGAGTCCGCGGCCGGCGAGGGTGACACGTCGCCGATCGGACAACGGCGTTCGCTCAAAAACCCCGCACCCCTCTTCTGCTGCGCCACGCCCAGCAGGTCCCTGCGCCATTGAGGTAGTCAGATGTCACTCGACTCCATCACCGCAAGCATCGACAAAAACGTCAGCGAGTTCTTCGAGCCCATCTCCAAGTGGCTCGGCGAGATCGTCTTCTACTCGGTCCCGGTAGCCGGTACCGAGCTTCCGCTCATCGTCGCCTGGCTCGTCGTCGCTGGTCTGGTGTTCACGGGCTGGTTCGGGTTCGTCCAGTTCCGCAAGTTCCGGCTTGCGATCGATGTGGTCCGCGGCAAGTACGACGAGAAGGGGTCGGCCGGTGAGGTCAACCACTTCCAGGCCCTGACCGCGGCCGTCTCCGGCACCGTCGGCCTCGGCAACATCGCCGGTGTCGCCGTCGCCGTCTCCATCGGCGGCCCGGGTGCCACGTTCTGGATGATCCTCTGTGGTCTGCTGGGAATGGCCTCCAAGTTCGTCGAGGTCACCCTCGGTGTGAAGTACCGCGAGGTGCACGAGGACGGCACCGTGTCCGGTGGCCCGATGCAGTACCTCCGCAAGGGTCTCGTCGACCGCTTCGGTGAGGGCGCCAAGACGGCGGGCAAGATCCTCGCCAGCGCCGCCGCCGTCATGGTCCTGTTCTTCGGCCTCTTCGGCGGAAACCTCTTCCAGGCCAACCAGAGCTACAGCCAGCTGGCGTCCGTCACCGGCGGCGGCTCCTCCACCTACGCGCTGTTCTTCGGCCTGCTGATCGCCGCGCTCGTCGGCCTGGTCCTCCTCGGCGGTCTCCGCTCCGTCGCCTCGGTCACCAGCCGCCTGGTCCCGGCCATGGCGATCATGTACATCCTGGCCTGCCTGGTCGTCATCCTGACCAACGTCACCGCGCTGCCCTCGGCCGTCTCCACGATCATCACCGAGGCGTTCAGCCCGCAGGGTGTCGCCGGTGGTGTCATCGGCGCCCTGATCATCGGCTTCAAGCGCGCCGCCTTCTCCAACGAGGCCGGTCTGGGCTCCGCTCCGATCGCCCACTCCGCGGTCAAGACGAAGCACCCCGCGAGCGAGGGCCTGGTCGCCCTGCTGGAGCCGTTCATCGACACGGTCGTGATCTGCACCATGACCGCGCTGACCATCGTCATCGCGCGGCCGGAGAGCTGGCTGAAGGCCCGTGAGGGCGAGAGCATCGGCGGTGTCACCATCACGTCGGACGCCTTCGCCACCGTGATGCCGTGGTTCCCGTACCTGCTCACCATCGCGGTCCTGCTGTTCGCCTTCTCCACGATGATCACCTGGGGCTACTACTGCCTCAAGGCCTGGACGCACCTCTTCGGCCGCAGCAAGACCAGCGAGATCAGCTTCAAGATCCTCTACTCGGCCTTCGTGGTCGTCGGTTCGCTGCTGTCCCTGGGCACGCTGATCGACCTCGCCGACTCGGTGCTCTTCCTGCTGGCCGTCATCAACATCATCGGCCTGTACCTGCTGGCCCCGGTCGTCAAGAAGGAGCTCGACTCCTTCCTGGAGTTCGTCCGTCGCCGCAAGGCCGGCGAGGAGCCGGAGGAGCGCGAGGAGGAGCCGGTCAAGGCTCTCTGACCGAACCTCGGCACCACCGCACACCCGCAGTACAGTCCACCCGCACCGGGCCACCGGTGCGGGTGGACCCGTTTCCAGCCCCGTGCGCCCTCCGGCCCCGTGCGCCGTCGCCGCCCGTGCGCCCTCCGGTTCCGTGCGCCCTCCGGTTCCGTGCGCCGTCGCCGCCCGTGCGTCCTCCCCGCCCGTACGCCTCGCACGGCCCGCGCTGTTCGCTCAACGGACGTTCAAATCCGTATAACGATCCCGTCATGCACGCGTCCCTCATTTGTCATGGAGAGGGGCGTTTGTCTGCTTCTTGCTGTGGAGCGGGTCACAGTACGGTTCGCCGGACATGTGTGCGGCCGTGATAAATGTTCACGACCGCCCGGGAACGCCACCCATGTTCCCGGGGGCGCCACAGCCGGCCGACCGCCGGCGGCACTCCAGCCATGTCCGGGGGGATTCAGCGTGGAGAAAGGCGCACCAGAACCATGACCTCTCTGCAGGTCGACACAGACCACCGGGGCGACGCGGTCACGGGCGGCTCGGGCGGCTCGGGCGACCCCGAAGGCTTTGAAGGCCCCGAGGGCGAGGGCTATCAGCGAGGGCTCGGCGCCCGCCAGATCCAGATGATCGCGATCGGCGGCGCCATCGGCACCGGGCTCTTCCTCGGCGCCGGAAAGGCCATATCCAAGGCCGGCCCCAGCCTCATCCTGGCGTACGCGGTCGCCGGCCTCGTCATCTTCTTCATCATGCGGGCCCTGGGTGAACTGCTCATGTACCGCCCGGTCTCCGGCTCCTTCTCGGAGTACGCCCGCGAGTTCGTCGGGCCGTTCGCCGGGTTCGTGACGGGCTGGACGTACTGGCTCTTCTGGGTCGTCACCGGGATCACCGAAGTGACCGCGGCCGCCACCTATATGACGTACTGGTGGGACATCCCGCAGTGGATCTCGGCACTGGTCTTCACCGTCGTCCTGTACGCGGCGAACCTCATCTCGGTGAAGCTCTTCGGCGAGCTGGAGTTCTGGTTCTCCATGGTCAAGGTCACCGCCATCATCGGCATGATCCTGATCTGCGCCGGCATCCTCACCCTCGGGTTCTCCGACGCCGGTGACACCGCGTCGGTGACCCATCTCTGGGACGACGGCGGATTCTTCCCGACCGGTATCGGCGGCACGCTGATGACCCTTCAGATCGTGATGTTCGCCTTCCTCGCCGTCGAGTTGGTCGGGGTGACCGCGGGGGAGTCCAAGGACCCCGAGACGACCCTGCCCAAGGCGATCAACACCGTCCCGTGGCGCATCGCCGTCTTCTACGTCGGCGCGCTGATCATGATCCTGTCGGTCGTGCCGTGGAGCGAGTTCCAGCCGGGCGTCTCGCCGTTCGTCGCCGCCTTCGAGAAGATGGGCCTCGGCATCGGCGCCGCCGTCGTGAACTTCGTCGTCCTCACGGCCGCCCTGTCCTCCTGCAACTCCGGGATGTACTCCACCGGCCGGATGCTGCGCGACCTCGCGCTCAACGGCCAGGGGCCGAAGCTCTTCACCCGGCTGACCCGCTCGGGCACCCCGCTGATCGGCACCACGTTCTCCGCGCTGCTGATGCTGGCCGGCGTGTGGATCAACTACCGGTGGCCGGGCGACGCGTTCGAGAAGGTCGTCTCCTTCGCCACGATCTCCGGCATGTGGGCCTGGGTGATGATCCTCGTCTGTCACATCCGCTACCGGGCGAAGGCGGACCGCGGCGAGCTGCCCGAGTCCTCGTTCAAGGCGCCCGGCGCCCCCTGGACCAGCTGGTTCGCGCTGAGCTTCCTCAGCATGGTCGTCACGCTGATGGCCATCGACCCGGAGGCCAGGGTGTCCCTGTACTGCGCGCCCCTGTGGGCCGCCGTGCTCGGCGTCGCCTATCTGGTACTGAAGGCCAGGAACCCGGAGGGTACGGCGTTCCAGCGCCGCTGACCGGCCGCCCGCGCCGCCGCTCCGGCGCCTCTGTCCAGCATGTGGGCCCGCCTGTACCGACCCTCGGTACAGGCGGGCCCGTCTGCTTATCCTGAACCCCATGCTGACCATCACACGGGCTCTGTACGACCAGATCGTCGCGCACGCCCGCGCCGACCATCCGGACGAGGCCTGCGGCGTGGTCGCGGGCCCGGCGGGGTCCGGGCGCCCGGAGCGCTTCGTCCCGATGCTCAACGCCGCCCGCTCGCCCACGTTCTACGAGTTCGACTCGGGCGACCTGCTGAAGCTCTACCGCGACATGGACGACCGCGACGAGGAGCCGGTCGTCATCTACCACTCGCACACCGCGACCGAGGCGTACCCCTCCCGTACCGACGTCTCGTACGCGAACGAGCCCGGCGCCCACTACGTCCTCGTCTCCACGGCCGACACCGACGACGCCGGCCCCTTCCAGTTCCGCTCGTTCCGGATCGTGGACGGCGTGATCACCGAGGAAGAGGTCGAGGTCGTCGAAACCTACTGACCAGCGGTTCCCGGGCGGACGCGAGGCCGATGTCCGTATGGTGAGCGGATGTCGTCCGCTATGTGGGATCACACTCTGGTTCCCCGAGCGGGAATCGATACGATGACCGCATGGTTTCCATCGACGTGAGCGAACAGACGCCGGGCACCGTCCTGCTCGTGGCGCGGCTGCACGTCGACCTGTGCCGCCTCGCCAGCGCCATGTGTCCACACGGCGCTGCCGCCTGAGCCGCGGCCCATCGCGCACCACCACCTCCGCACCGCGCACCCCGCGGGCGCCCGGGTCCGGGCGCCCGCACCGCAACGCCTGCCTTTCTGCCGCCTTTCCACAGGAGCCCACGCCATGGCCATCGAGGTCCGCATCCCGACCATCCTCCGCACCTACACCGACGGCGCCAAGGCCGTCGAGGGCAGCGGGGACACCCTCGCCGATCTCTTCGCCGACCTCGAGACCCGGCACACGGGCATCCACGCCCGCATCGTCGACGACGGCCAGCTGCGCCGCTTCGTCAACGTGTACCTGAACGACGAGGACGTGCGCTTCCTCGACGGCATCTCCACCAAGCTGGCCGACGGCGACAACGTCACGATCCTGCCGGCCGTGGCCGGTGGCATGGCCTGACATGCGCTACGACAGCCCGCTCGCCGCCGTCGGCAACACCCCGCTCGTCCGGCTGCCCCGTCTGTCCCCCTCGGACGACGTACGCATCTGGGCCAAGCTGGAGGACCGCAACCCGACCGGATCCGTCAAGGACCGCCCCGCCCTGCACATGATCGAGCAGGCGGAGAAGGACGGCCGCCTCACCCCGGGCTGCACGATCCTGGAGCCCACCAGCGGCAACACGGGCATCTCGCTCGCGATGGCGGCCAAGCTCAAGGGCTACCGCATCGTGTGCGTCATGCCCGAGAACACCTCCCAGGAGCGGCGCGACCTGCTCGCCATGTGGGGCGCCGAGATCGTCTCGTCGCCCGCCGCCGGCGGCTCCAACACGGCCGTACGGGTCGCCAAGGAGCTCGCCGCCGAGAACCCGTCCTGGGTGATGCTCTACCAGTACGGCAACCCGGACAACGCGGGCGCCCACTACGCCACGACGGGCCCGGAGATCCTCCAGGACCTCCCCTCCATCACCCACTTCGTGGCGGGCCTCGGCACCACCGGAACCCTGATGGGCGTCGGCCGGTACCTGCGCGAGCACAAGCCGGACGTCAAGATCGTCGCCGCCGAGCCGCGCTACGACGACCTCGTGTACGGGCTGCGCAACCTCGACGAGGGCTTCGTCCCCGAGCTGTACGAGGCGTCCGTCCTCACCACCCGGTTCTCCGTCGGCTCCGCCGACGCGGTGACCCGCACCCGTGACCTCCTCCAGCAGGAGGGCATCTTCGCCGGCGTCTCCACGGGCGCCGCGCTGCACGCCGCGATCGGCGTCGGCAACCGGGCGCTCAAGGCCGGCGAGAGCGCCGACATCGTCTTCGTCGTCGCCGACGGCGGCTGGAAGTACCTGTCGACGGGCGTCTACACCGCCCCGACGACAGAGGCCGCCATCGAAACCCTCCAGGGCCAGCTCTGGGCGTAGGCCGCGTCCGGCGTGGTGCTCCGCACCGCGCAGGGTCTCCCGGTCCGCCGTGGTGCTCCGCACCGCGCAGGGTCTCCCGGTCCGCCGTGGTGCTCCGCACGCCAGGGCGGGCCGGCCCTGCGGCGGGCTCAGTCGGCGGCCAGGTGGCGGACCTGGTCCCAGACCAGCGGGTCCACCGACCCGACCCGGCGGCGGAACTCCCACAGCGGGACGTCCCGCAGCTCGTCCGTCTCCAGGAAGCTCGGCCGGCCCTGAGCGTCGCCCACCGAACCCGGCGGCAGCGCGATCACCCCGGTGCGCTCACCGCGCCCCTTGCTGGTGATCTTGGCGACGAGCGCCTCGCCGCCCCGTACCGACAGCACCAGGCACGGCCGGTCCTTCGAGCCGGGGCCGTCCTCGAACGGCACGTCGGCCCACCAGATCTCACCCGGCTCCGGCCGGTGCTCCGGCGCCCCCCGAGGCCGCTGGGGCCGCGGAGCCGGCCGTACGCCCGCGCGCCCCGCCGGGCGGGTGCGGCCACCGGGACCGCGGCCCCCGGGGCGGCGGCCGGGGGGCCGACCGCTCCGGCCCCAGCCGTCGGCCACCGCCGCGACGAGGGCGAGCACCACCACGGCGACGAGCGCCAGCCACCAGGACGTGTCCATACCCCAGGACGTTACAAGAGCGCCGCCCGCCGCGCCCCGCCGCCCGCGCCGTCCACAGGGTCCATCCGAACCGGTGACAGCGCAGGTGAGTTCCCCCACAACGGGCCGCTGCGAAGGAGCGCCCCGCCCTGCCGCGCCGTACGCTCGACGCACCGCACGACCTCCCCCGTCAGCGTCGCCCCGCTCCCGTCCACGGAGGTTCACGCTCCATGAAGCTCACCGTCGTCGGCTGCTCCGGGTCGTTCCCGTCCGCGGATTCGGCCTGTTCGAGCTACCTCGTAGAGGCCGACGGCTTCCGGCTGCTCCTCGACATGGGCAACGGCGCCCTCGGCGAGCTGCAGCGCCACTGCGGTCTCTACGACCTCGACGCCATCTTCCTGAGCCACCTGCACGCCGACCACTGCATCGACATGTGCGGCTACTTCGTCGCGCGCTACTACCGGCACGAGGGCGGGCGCTGCCCGGCCATCCCGGTGTACGCGCCGGACGGCGCCGAGCAGCGCCTGACGACGGCGTACGCCGACACGCCGTCCGACACGTCGATGAGCGAGGTGTTCGACTTCCACACGCTCAAGCCGGGCTCCTTCGAGATCGGCCCGTTCCGGGTCCGTACGGAGCGGGTGTGCCACCCGGTGGAGGCGTTCGGCATCCGGATCGAGCACGGCGGCGCTTCGCTGACGTACTCGGGCGACACCGGGGTGTGCGACGCGCTGGACACGCTGGCCTCCGGCACGGACCTGTTCCTGTGCGAGGCGTCCTTCACGCACGGCAAGGAGGACATCCCGGACCTGCACCTCAACGGCAGGGAGGCGGGCGCCCACGCGGCGCGCGCGGGCGCGGGGCGGCTGGTGCTCACGCACATCCCGCCCTGGACGGACGGGCAGCGGAACCTGGCGGACGCGCGGGCGGTGTACGACGGCCCTGCGGAGCTGGCGCGGCCGGGCGCGGTCTACGAGCTCTGAGAGCCGACGGCGCCGTCGAGGCCGGACAGCAGCTCGCGCAGCAGCGCGAGGTCCTCGTGCAGGCCGTGGCCGGCGCCCCGCTCCGCTGCCGCATGGAGCGCCGGCCGCACCAGGTCGTAGCGGCCGCTCGCCAGTGCCACGGTCGCCTGTATCTCGAACAGCTGCCCCATGACGTGACGGCTGTCGACCGTCTCCCACCGCGCGGCCGCCGCGATGCGGTCGGCGAGCGTCGAGAGCCGGGTGAGCACGCGACCCGACTCCATGAGCGCGGTGAAGTACGCCGCTTCGACGTGACGGCCCACGCCGTCGAGGCGGGCGGCGAACTCGGTGATCTCCTCAGAGCCGCCGAACCCCACGGCGAGCCTGCACAGGAGCGCCCAGGCGTCGACGTTCCGCTCGGTCAGGTACTCCGGGGAGTCGTCGGGCAGCGGCCGCTCCACAGCGGTGCGCAGCTCGTCGAAGAGGGCGCGCAGCCGCTCGGGCCCGGCCGCACGGAAGTCGGTGGTGTCGCGGACCGCGTAGTACACCCAGGTGGCGTTGTCCGGCTCCTCCCGCCGGCACAGCTCCAGCAGCCGCGCGTTGCGCTGCCGCTTGCTCCTGCGCTCCATGACCTCCGGCGTGTAGCCGGTGTGGTCGAACCGGGTCGCCAGGTGGATGCGGGGAGGTGCCTGCCCCTCCCTGTCGTACGGCTTCTCGTGAACCCGGCCCCGGTAGCGGAAGCGGGTGCTGGCGCGCAGTATCCGCCGGTTGTCCGAGTAGCCGGTGCCGTCCGCGTCGACGATGAGCGGGGAGACGACGAGGTCGGCGGAGGGCAGCAGGTGGTCCAGTGCGCGCAGGGCCTTCCTGAGGCTTCCGGCGTCCTGCTCCCTGAGCACCTCGTCGGCATCCACGAAGACCACCCAGCCTTCGGTGATGTGCTGGAGCGCCAGATTGCGGTGGTGGGCGAAGTCGTCGCACCAGGGAGCGGTGAGCACCTCGACGTCCGGTCGGACGCGGCGGGCTCGGGCGACGGTGTCGTCCGTCGACTGGGAGTCGATCAGCAGGATCCGGTCGGCGTCGTGGACGAGCGCGGTGAGGCACGCCTCGATGTGCTCGGCTTCGTCGCGGGTGAGGACGGCGATCGTGATGGGCGTGGCGGTGGAGGTGGCGTAGCCGGCGCTCAGCTCGTGCGGTGTGCGGGGGCCGAGAGCGGTCCGCGCGAGCTCTGGGCTCATCGCCGTGACGGGCCGGAGGCCGGCCGCCAGGGGGGATCCGGTCAGGGTTGGTGCCAGGTCCAGGAAGTCGGCGAAGTTCATACGAGTGCCCTTTCCGTGGACTCGTGCGGTGTGGTCGCGGTGTGTGAGTCGAGGTCGAGGGTCAGGTCGAAGCCGGCGTCCGGCAGACCGCCATGGGCGACGACGATCTTCGTGGCGTCGAGGGCGGTGAGGCGGGCCCACACCGTACGGAGCGTCTCCCCGTCGATGCCGCTGAAGCTCTCGTCGAAGAGGAACGCGTCCGGAGCCTGGAGCACCGCCCGGGCGAGGGACAGCCGCTGGAGCTGCCCTCTGGACAGGCGACCGCCGCCCTCGCGCAGCGGGTGGTCGAGGCCGTCCGGGAGCCCTTCGACGACGTCGAGGAAACAGGCGGTACGGCAGGCGTCGAGGATCTCGGCATCGGGCCGGTCCGTGCCGAGGGTGAGGTTCTCCCGTATGGAGGCGGTCAGCAGGACCGGCGTCTCCGGTACGTAGAGCACCTGCCGTCGCAGGGCCTCCTCGGGTACGCGGGTCAGCTCCGCGCCGCCCAGGGTGATCCGTCCTCGGTAGTCGGGGTGGAGGCCCGCCAGGGACTTGAGGAGGGTGCTCTTGCCGGAGCCGTTGCGGCCGCGGACCAGCATGCTCGTGCCGTGCGGCACGTCGAGGTCCACACCGCTGACGACGGGCCGGTCCGGGGTGGTGTGGTAGAGAGTGAGCGATCGGGTCGCGATGCCGCCGCGGGGACGTGGCTGCTCGGCGTCCTCCGCGGCGAGTCCGAGCCGCGGGTCGTCGTGCTGGAGGGCTATGTCGCGATAGCGCCCCAGAGCCGCCGACGTACGTTGCAGTGTCACCTGGAGAGAGGCGATCGATTCCATGGCGCTGAGGAAGTAGCCGGCCATGGTGAGATATCCGAAGAGCACTCCCATGGTCACGGCACCCGCTCCGACCTGGAGCAGCCCTGTCCAGGTCACGACGATCGTGAAGACGGCCTGAGTGGTCAGCTTGGTTACCGCGTTGAGGTTTTCCAGTCGGCCGAGCCGGGTTTCGGACTGGATTCTCCGATCGAGCGCGGTCGTGATGCGGGAGAGAGCGAGAGTCCGCTTTCCGTACGAGACGAGTTCCGTGTGGCCCTGGACAATGGTGACGGCTTCCGACTTGAGTGTGGCGTCCCGCTGGAGGGCTTCTTCCGCTGCTTCCCGAATGGGTGTGTAGAGGGCGTACGAACTGAGGACGTTGACCGCTGCCGCCGGTATGAGGATGAGGAAGAGGAGCGGCTGCACTACCAGCAGGTATCCGCCCACCGTCAATACCACGAAGGCGTCCATGGTCAGGCCGATGGCGGTGGAGGTCACCAATGCCTGTATTTCCTGCACGTCGTCGAGGCGGCTGACCAGGTCGCCGGTCCTGCGCGTGCGGAAAAAGGAGAGCGGTAGGCGCAGGAGCTTCTCCGTGTAGCGGGTGGACAGCTGCCGTTGGAGCTTCTGGCCCAAGGTGACGATCATTCGGCCGCGGGCGTACTGGAGCCCCGAGGCTCCGACCGTCAGCGCGATGAAGCCGCAGGCGAGCGCCGCTAGCGAGCCGCCGGAGCCGCCGCCCATGAAGTGGTCCACGGCGACCTGTACGAACAGGCTTACGGCCAGGGCCAGCAGGGACACGGCGGCGGTCGCGAGCAGGATGACCGCCAGAGGGCGGCGGTGATCACTCACCGCCTCGCGCAGCAGGGCTTGGCCCCGTAGCCCCTTGAAGCGGGCGCGCAGCGTGAGCCGGTGGGCCGGACGGTCCGTGACCAGGGTCTCGCCGTGGAAGGTAGAGGCCAGTTCGGTCGCGGACACGTGCCGGACACGGTGGAACAGGGGGTCGCTGACCAGGAAGTCGTCGTGGTCCGTCACCGCGTGTACGACGACGAAGTGCCGGTAACCCTCGTCCTCCAGCAGGATCACCGCCGGCCCGGCGATTCGTACCGCCTGTGCCAACTGGGCGGTGTCGAGGAGCAGTAGCTCGGAGTCGAGCCCGTACCCGCGCAGGGCGTCTCGCAGGCTGAGGAGGGTGGAGCCGGAGTCTCCCAGCCCGATCGACTCGCGCAGGACGGGGGTGTCGACCAGGATGCCGTGTCTGCGCAGCACCGTACGCACACAGGCCGGACCGCAGTCGGTCTCGCCCTCCTGATGCGTGTGGTACTTCTGCCACTTCCGCTGCCGCTTCACCGCGCTCGTCCGCCCCCTTGTACATCGTGTGCGTCCAGTGCTTGAAAGAGCCCCTGAAAAGGCGGTGTCCGCCTCCCCGGCACGGGGAGGCGGACACCGTTTCCCCAGGGATTCAGGGGCGGCCGTAGAGCTTGTCGCAGCCGAGCGACTTCCACAGCTTGTAGTAGTCCGTCGGCGAACCGCCGCACGGCATCGGGTTGAACGACATGGCGTAGATGGCCGCGCACTGCGCACGGGTCGGCTTCTTACCCTCACCGGAGACCGCGGCGGCCTCCTCGTCGGTGAGAGCCGTGAACTGAAGGTTGCGAAGAGTCGAGAGACTCATGGTTCCCCCTCGCAGGGATGGAAAAGTGGTCTAGGCCAGTTTGTGACCTGCGAGAAAGGTAGTCAGTCGCGCTCTTGAAGATCAAGTCGGACGGCATGAGGGATCTCTCCCGTGTCGATGCCGTGCGCGGCGCGGGTGATGTGCTGCATCCCACCGGCAGTCGCGTTTACCCGTCGACGTGACGGCGAAGCCCGGCCGCCGTGGACGGCGGCCGGGCTCCTGATATTCCGGCGGGGTTTCGGGACTTACACGGCCCCTTCTCCCCCCTACTCGCGCATGGCTCCTACTTGGCCTCCGCCTTCTGCAGTTCGGCCAGCTCCTCGTCGGACTCGCGGCCCGGCGTCGGCAGGTTGAACTTGACGATCGCGAAGCGGAACACCGCGTAGTAGACCGCCGCGAAGCAGAGCCCCACCAGGGCCAGGCCCCACGGGTTGCTCGCGATGCCGAGGTTCAGCAGGAAGTCGATGGCGCCGGCGGAGAAGCCGAAGCCGTCCCGCATGCCGAGCGCCCAGGTGAGCGCCATGGACACACCGGTCAGTACCGCGTGGACGGCGTACAGCACCGGCGCGATGAACATGAAGGTGAACTCGATGGGCTCCGTGACGCCGGTGACGAACGAGGTCAGGGCCAGCGAGAACATCATGCCGCCGACGACCTTCCGGCGCTCGGGCCGGGCGCAGTGGACGATCGCGAGGCAGGCGGCCGGGAGGGCGAACATCATGATCGGGAAGAAGCCGGTCATGAACTGGCCGGCGCTCGGGTCACCCGCGAGGAAGCGGGCGATGTCGCCGGTCTTGCCGTCGAACTCACCGGCCTGGAGCCAGGGGAAGGAGTTGAGCAGGTGGTGCATGCCCACCGGGATCAGGGCGCGGTTGGCGACACCGAAGATGCCCGCGCCGACGGCGCCGGAGCCGACCAGCCACTCGCTGAAGTTGTGCAGGCCCGCACCGAGCACCGGCCAGATGCACCCCATGACGACGCCGACAGCCAGGCCCGCGAAGGCGGAGAGGATCGGCACCAGGCGGCGGCCGCCGAAGAACCCAGCCCAGTCAGGCAGCTTGGTGCGGTAGAAGCGCTGGTAGAGCAGGGCCACGATGAGGCCCATGACGACACCGCCGAGGACGCCCGCGTCGACCGCCTTCTCGACCATGACGATCTCGCCGTCGACGACCGTGGCCTGCTTGGGGAGGCTGCTGTCGGTGAACGTCCCGAGGACGTTCTTGAAGACCAGGTAGCCGGTGACGGCGGCGAGGGCGGTCGAGCCGTCGGACTTCTTCGCGAAACCGATCGCGATACCGACGGCGAACAGCAGCGCCATGTTGCTGAGAATGGCGTTGCCGCCCGCGAACATGAAGCTCGCGATCTTGTTGATGAAGTCGGGGAACGACGCGCGACCGAGCATGTCGTCGTTGCCGAGCCGGATCAGCAGCGCGGCCGCGGGCAGCACGGCGACCGGCAGCATCAGGCTGCGGCCGATGCGCTGCATGACCGCCATCACGCCCGCGCCCTTCTTCTTCTGCTCCGCCGCCGGGGCGGCGCTGGCCGTGGACATCAACTTCCTCCAGTGGGCAAGGCGCCGCCCAGGGGAAAAGGGGACGGCGGCGTCTCAGGGGGTGCGCGCGGCACGGGGACACGGCCGCGTGGTCTACACCAATAAGTGGTGTAGACCTGTTGTAGCACGGTGGGGATAGATAAGGAACCTGTGAAATCGTGATGTGACCTCTACGGTCCGTGCGCACGTCGCCGACGCGTGCGAAGGCCCCGGAACACCAGGGTCCAAGGGTCCTGATCCGGGGCCGTGCGGTCGCCTCCGCGTCGCCTGCCGCCTTCGTGCGGCCGCCTCCGTGGCGTCTCCGGGGCTGTTATGGCTTGGTGACCTCCCGCTCCATCTCCTCCTCGACCTCCGGTGGCTCCCGCCCCGGCGTCGGGAGGTGGAAGAGCGTGATCGCCAAACGGAACACCAGGTAATAGATCACCGCGAACGCCAGGCCGATCGGAATGATCAGCCACGGTTTCGTGCCCAGGTGCCAGTTGACGATGTAGTCGATCAGGCCGGCCGAGAAGCTGAACCCGGCGTGCACCCCGAACGCCCACGTCACCGCCATCGACACACCCGTCAGCAGCGCGTGCAGCCCGTACAGCAGCGGGGCCACGAACATGAACGAGAACTCGATCGGCTCCGTGACGCCCGTGACGAACGACGTCAGCGCCACCGACAGCATCAGGCCCGCCACCTCCTTGCGGCGCTCGGGCCGTGCCGTGTGCGCGATGGCCAGCGCCGCCGCCGGCAGGCCGAACATCATGATCGGGAAGAAGCCCGACATGAACTGCCCCGCCGTCGGGTCCTCGGCGAAGAACCGCGTCAGGTCGCCCTGCACCACCGTGCCGTCCGCCTGCGTGAACTCGCCGGCCTGGAACCAGAAGAACGTGTTGATGAACTGGTGCATGCCCACCGGGATCAGCAGCCGGTTCGCGACACCGAAGATGCCCGCGCCCCACGCGCCCAGGCCGATCAGCTGCCTGGCGAACCAGGTCAGCGCGTCGCCCACCGGCTCCCACAGCAGCCCGAACAGCACGCCGAGCACCACGCACAGGAACGCCATGATGATCGGGACGAGGCGGCGGCCGTTGAAGAAGCCCAGCCAGTCGACCAGCTTCGTACGGTGGTAGCGCTGCCACACGACCGCCGTGAGCAGGCCGATCAGGATGCCGCCCAGCACGCCCGGGTTCTGCGGCACCCCCTCCGGGAGGTCGGGTGTCACCGTCCCCTCGCGCGGGAACGCGGCCAGCACGTTGTGGTAGACGATGAAGCCCACCACCGCCGCCAGCGCCGTCGACCCGTCCGCCTTCTTCGCGAAGCCGATCGCGACGCCGATGCAGAACAGCAGGGGCAGACCGAACGAACCGTCGAGGATCGCCGTGCCGCCCTTCAGCAGCACATTGGACGTCTTCTCCCAGAAGTCGCCGCCCAGGTACGCCGAGAAGAGATTGCCGAGGCTGACCAGCAGGCCCGCCGCCGGCAGCACCGCCACCGGCAGCTGCAGACTCCGGCCGACCTTCTGGAGGCCCTGGAAGAGGCCGCTCCACCGGGACCGCCGCGGCGGGGTCGGCGGGCTCGGCGGTGCGGCGGCGCGCTCGCCGCCCCTGTCGTCGCTCATCGGCGTCCTCCCGGAAACAAGACTGGTGTAGACCAGTTGCGATAGGCTCCCGGAGCCCGGCCGCGGGCAGGGTACCGGTGATCATCATCATTGAGGACCAGCCAGGAGAACGCTCGCGAAGATGGGCCAACCGTGAGTTACCGTGACAAACGCGGATCCACGGTGCGCCAAGGCCGCGCTCTTTGACCGCACTCTTCGAACCGACAGGGAGAAACAACATGGCCAGCAAGGCTGAGAAGATCGTCGCCGGGCTCGGCGGTATCGACAACATCGAAGAGGTCGAGGGCTGCATCACCCGCCTGCGCACCGAGGTCAACGACCCCGCCCTGGTCGACGAGGCCGCACTCAAGGCCGCCGGCGCCCACGGCGTCGTCAAGATGGGCTCCGCCATCCAGGTCGTCATCGGCACCGACGCCGACCCGATCGCCGCGGAGATCGAAGACATGATGTGAGCACACATCGTCCGTGAGGGGCCCGTTCCCGTACCACCGGTACCGGAACGGGCCCCTCACTCGTCTGCCACTAGGCTCTTCCCATGTCTCGCATCGACGGCCGCACCCCCGAACAGCTCCGCCCCGTCACCATCGAACGTGGTTGGAGCAAGCACGCCGAGGGCTCCGTCCTCATCTCCTTCGGCGACACCAAGGTCTTCTGCACCGCCTCCGTCACCGAAGGCGTCCCGCGCTGGCGCAAGGGCAGCGGCGAGGGCTGGGTCACCGCCGAGTACTCCATGCTCCCCCGCTCCACCAACACCCGCGGCGACCGCGAATCCGTACGCGGCAAGATCGGCGGCCGTACGCACGAGATCTCCCGCCTCATCGGCCGCTCCCTGCGCGCCGTCATCGACTACAAGGCCCTCGGCGAGAACACCATCGTCCTCGACTGCGACGTCCTCCAGGCCGACGGCGGCACCCGCACCGCCGCCATCACCGGCGCCTACGTCGCCCTCGCCGACGCCGTCTCCTGGGCCCAGAAGCAGAAGCTCGTCAAGGCCGGCCGCAAGCCGCTCACCGGTACCGTCGCCGCCGTCTCCGTCGGCATCGTGGACGGCGTCCCCCTCCTCGACCTCTGCTATGAGGAGGACGTCCGCGCCGAGACCGACATGAACGTCGTCTGCACCGGCGACGGCCGCTTCGTCGAGGTCCAGGGCACCGCCGAGGCCGAACCCTTCGACCGCAAGGAGCTCAACGCGCTCCTCGACCTCGCCACCGGCGGCTGCGCCGACCTCGCCGCGCTCCAGCGCGGCGCCCTCGACGCCACGCTCTGAGCGCAACCGAGGACGCCCCGCGCGCGTCTACGCACACCACCGGGCGTACGGGACCGGCCCGGCCCGGCCGGTCCCGTACGCCCGTCACCACCACAGGGGAGGGCCCCATGCGCAGCCACCGTCACACCCGCACCACCCGCGTCGTACGCGCCGCCACCGCGACCGTCCTCGCCCTGGCCGCCCTCACCGCGGCCACCGGTTGCGCGGCCCTCGACAAGGCCCTCGACTGCGTCCAGGCCGCCGACGCCATCGCCACCAGCGTCGACCGCCTCACCCAGGCGGCGTCCGCCGCGGGCAACGACCCCACGCAGCTCGCCGAATCCCTCGACGCCATCGACAAGGAGGTCGCGAACCTCCAGAACAGCACCGGCGACGCCGACCTCTCCAAGGCCGTGGACGACCTCGCCAAGAGCGTCGAAACCGTCCGCACCGCCGTCGAGAACGGCGACACCACCCCCGACATCGCTCCCCTCACGGACGCCGCCGCCGAGATCGGCAAGGTCTGTACGCCCTAGCGGGAGCCGTCGCGGACCTGGCCCCGGAGCCAGGTCCGTACCGGACGTACCGGAGCCGTCCCGGACGTAGCCGCAGCCGTCCCCGCAGCTGAAGCCGCATCCGCATCCGCATCCGTATCCGTATCCGCATCCGGTTCCGTGGCCGTGGCCGTGGCCTCACCCGGGGCGCGATCCGCCCGCGCGGGCACCGCGATACTGGGGGGCATGACCCGCCTGATCCTCGCCACCCGCAACGCCGGAAAGATCACCGAACTGCGCGCGATCCTCGCCGACGCGGGCCTCGCCCATGAACTCGTCGGCGCCGACGCCCACCCCGAGGTCCCCGACGTCAAGGAGACCGGCGTCACCTTCGCCGAGAACGCCCTCCTCAAGGCCCACGCCCTCGCGCGGGCCACCGGCCTGCCCGCCGTCGCCGACGACTCCGGCCTCTGCGTCGACGTCCTCGGCGGCGCCCCCGGCATCTTCTCCGCCCGCTGGGCCGGCACCCACGGCGACGACACCGCCAACCTGAACCTGCTCCTCGCCCAGCTCGGCGACATCGACGAGCCCCACCGCACGGCCCACTTCGCCTGCGCCGCCGCCCTCGCCCTCCCGGACGGTACGGAACGGGTGGTCGAAGGCCGTCTGGAGGGCACCCTCCGCCACAAGCCCGCCGGCACCGGCGGCTTCGGCTACGACCCGATCCTCCAGCCCGTCGGCGAGACCCGCACCTGCGCGGAGCTGACCCCGGCCGAGAAGAACGCCATCAGCCACCGGGGCAAGGCATTCCGCGCCCTGGTCCCGGTGATCCGCGACCTGCTGGGCTGAGCCCCCGCCACTGTCGGCTCCCGCCGCCCGGGTACGCCGAAGGCGCAGCCGCCTGGGCTGCGCCTTCGAAAGCAAGGTAAGTGCGGCCGGAGGGACTCGAACCCTCACGGGTGTTACCCCACTGGGACCTAAACCCAGCGTGACTGCCAATTCCACCACGGCCGCCTGACCGTCAGACATCGTAGCGGGCCGGTCGTCCGGGGCGGGACCGCGTAGGCGTACGCCCCGGTCGGGGCACGGCAGTTCGGCACCGGGAGCGGGGCCGGGGTTCGGACGCCGGGGCCCTCAGGGGCTCAGTCCTCAGACGCTCAGATCCTCAGACGCCCAGGTCCTTGATGATCTTGGCGACGTGTCCGGTCGCCTTCACGTTGTACAGGGCGCGCTCGACCTTGCCCTCCTCGTCCACGACGACGGTCGAGCGGATGACGCCCGTCACCGTCTTGCCGTACAGCTTCTTCTCGCCGAACGCGCCGTACGCCTCCAGCACCGCCTTCGACGGGTCGCCGACGAGGGTGACCTTGAGGTCCTCCTTCTCGCGGAACTTCGCGAGCTTCTCCGGCTTGTCCGGCGAGACGCCGATCACGTCGTACCCGGCGTCCGCCAGCAACTCCAGGTTGTCGGTGAAGTCGCAGGCCTGCTTGGTGCAGCCCGGAGTGAGGGCCGCGGGGTAGAAGTAGACGATGACCTTGCGGCCCCTGTGGTCCGCGAGCGAGACCTCCTTGCCGTCCGCGTCGGGCAGGGTGAAGGCGGGGGCGGTGTCGCCGGGCTGCAGTCGCTCGCTCATGGCTCTCCTCGGGCAGGGGTGGGCGTATGCGACCAGAGCCTAATGGGGGTCTGTGACAGTCGTCGGGCCCCGGAGCTGACAGACTGTCCATCACGGACCACGACGGGCCGACCAGCGGATCGACCAGGACTACGGAGGCAGCGCGGTGTCGGATGCCAGGACCCCTGCGCAGATCGAGGCGGACATCGTCCGCCGGCGCGAGCAGCTCGCCGTCACGCTCGACGAGATCGGCGTACGCATGCACCCGAAGACGATCATCGGGGACGCGAAGGCCAAGGTGGCGTCGACGGTGGACGAGACGGCCGGGCGTGCCTACGTCACGGTGAACCGGGTCGTGACCGACGTGAAGGCGCGGTTCGTCGCGGAGGACGGCTCGCCCCGCCTGGAGCGGGTGCTGCCCGTGGCGCTCGTCGCGGTCGGAGTGATCGGCCTGCTCGCCGTCTCCGCGACCCGTAAGCGCAAGGACTGAACCGACCGGGCCCGGTCTTCCGGCGATCGTGACCCGCTGGCGTACGGGCGCCTCCCGGCCAGGTAAGTTCGTGGCGTGAGCGCAAACACCCACGACAAGCTGCCCATCCGCATGCTCCACGACCGGGTGCTGGTCCGGTCCGACACTCCCGAGGGCGAGAGGCGTTCGGGCGGTGGCATCCTCATTCCGGCGACGGCCGCCGTCGGCCGCCGGCTGGCCTGGGCCGAGGTGGTCGCGGTCGGCCAGAGCGTACGGACCGTGGAGCCGGGCGACCGGGTGCTGTACGACCCGGAGGACCGCGCCGAGGTCGAGGTGCGCGGTGTGGCCTACGTCCTGATGCGCGAGCGCGATCTGCACGCCGTGGCGGCGGACCGCTTCGAGGGCTCGGAGGACTCCACGGGGCTGTACCTCTGAGTTTGCTACGGTTGTACGAACCCGACGAGACGCGCCGTACCGGGACATAAGGCAAAGACGACGCACCGCCTGAAGTTCTCCCGTCCCGAAGGGTGCGTGCCGTCATGGCCTGGGTTCTGCTGCTCGTCGCCGGTCTGCTCGAAGTGGGCTGGTCGATCGGAATGAAGTTCACCGACGGATTCACCCGGCTGTGGCCGAGCCTGTTCACCGGTCTCGGCATCGTCACCAGCATGGTGCTGCTGGCCCAGGCCGCGAAGTCCCTGCCGATCGGTACGGCCTACGGCGTCTGGGTCGGCATCGGCGCGGCCGGTGCGGCGGTGGTCGGGATGGTCGTCCTGAACGAGCCCGTGACCGCCGCCCGGATCTTCTTCGTCTGTCTGCTGCTGGTGGCCGTGGTCGGCCTCAAGGCGACGTCGGGGCACTGATACGCGGCGCCGAGCCGTGCCGCGTGCCGGGGCCCGTCGCGCCCGGGACGGTGGCGCCTGGCACGGCGGCGCCCGGCACGGTGGCGCCCGGCACGGCCTGGGTCACGGGGCCGGGGCCCCTCAGCGGGCCGGTCACGTCCCCGACGCCCGTACCCGTACCCGTGCCCGCGCCCGCGCCCGTACCCGCGCCCGCCGCCGACCCGGGAGGGTTCGCGTCCGGTACGCCAGGTGCCGACTGAGGCGCCTGCGGGCCGGGCGCGGGCTGGACGCCGCCCGGCGCCGCCTGGGCGTTCCCGGCGTCCTGGAGGTCCGGGGCGCCGCCCGGCCCGTGGCCGTGGCCGCGCCCGCCTTCGTACCCGTAGTCGCCGCCGTACGGGTCCTGGGCGCCGGGCTCCCGGGCGTACGCGTCCTGGCCCTCGTCCCACGGCTGCTCCCGGTACTCGAAGCCGGCCGGGACGTCCAGGTCGAAGTCCCGCGCCGGGGTGCCCTCCAGCGCCCTGGCCGTGAACTGGCCCCAGATCTCCGCGGGCGCGCCACCGCCGTTGATCCGTTCCAGCCCCATCACGCCGTACAGCGACTTCTGCGCGCCCGAGCCGGGATCCTGGCCCATCATCGCCACCACGGTCGCCAGGTCCGGGGTGTAGCCCGCGAACCAGGCCGCCCGGTCGTGCTCCGCCGTGCCGGTCTTGCCCGCGGCGGGCCGCCCGGCCGATCCGGCGGCGGTCCCGGTGCCCGCCTCGACGACGCCGCGCAGCATGGCCGTGGTGGCGTCGGCGGCCTGCCGGCTGATCACCTGCCGGCCGGAGCGCGTGGGCAGCGCGATGGCCTTCTCGCCCTTCTGGACCTTCTCCACCAGCGTGTACGCGCTGTGCTTGCCGTGGTTGGCGAGCGTCGCGTACGCCTCGGCCATGTCGAGGACGCTGGCGGTGGCCGGGCCCAGGGCGATGGACGGGGACGGGTTGAGGTCGGGGGTCGTGGCCGGCAGCCCGAGGTCGATGGCGGTCTGTTCGACCTTGGCGGGGCCGACGTCGACGGCCATCTGCGCGTACACGGCGTTGACGGACCGGTCGGTGGCGGCGCGGACGGTGATGCCGCCGTAGCTGACGTCGTCCTCGTTGGCGGGCGCGTAGGCGTTGCCGGTCCAGCCCTCGACGGTGCGCTTGTTGGAGCCGTCGTAGACCGTGTCGGGGGTGATGGGCTCGCCGTACTGGGTGGTGGAGCCGTGGTGGACGGCGGCGGCGAAGACGAACGGTTTGAACGTGGAGCCGACCTGGTAGTCGCGGCGCGTGGCGTTGTTGACGTACTGCTGCGTGTAGTCCACACCGCCGTACAGGGCGACGACCTTTCCGGTGGCCGGGTCGATCGCGGCGCCCCCGACCCGTACGTACCGGTCGGCGGGGTTGCCGTCGGGGTCGAGCCTCGCCATCACGTTGTCCTCGACGGACTGGACGAACGCGTCCATCTTCGCCTTGTCGAGGGTCGTGGTGATGCGGAAGCCGCCCGCCTTCAGGGTCTCCTCGTCCAGGATCCGGTGGCCGGTCAGATACTTCTCGACGGCGCGGATGACATAGCCGCGCTGGCCGGTCAGCCCGTCGGTGGCGCTCGCGTCCAGCGGCATGGGGAAGCTCATGCCCGCGCGGGCGGCGGGTGTGAGCCACCGCTCCTTCACCATCGCGTCGAGCACGTAGTTCCAGCGGCTGGTGGCCCTCGGCCTGTTGCCGGGGTGGGTGGCGACGTCGTACGCGCTGGGCGCGTTGAGCAGTGACGCGAGGTAGGCGCCCTCGGCGGTGCCGATCTCCTGGACGTTCTTGCCGTAGTAGGCGCGGGCGGCGGCCTGGATGCCGTAGGCGTTGCGGCCGTAGTAGCTGGTGTTGAGGTACCCCTCGAAGATCTCGTCCTTGCTCTTCTCGCGACCGAGCTTGATCGCGATGAAGAACTCCTTCACCTTGCGGGTGACGGTCCGTTCCTGCCCGAGGTAGTAGTTCTTGACGTACTGCTGGGTGATGGTGGAACCGCCCTGCGTGCCCTTGCCGGTGACGGTGTTCCAGGCGGCGCGGAGCATCGCCTCGGGGTCGACGGCGGGTGCGGTGTAGAAGTCGCGGTCCTCGGCGGCGAGCACCGCGTGCCGTACGGCCTTCGGGATACGGGAGAGGGGCACGCTCTGCCGGTTGACGGAGCCGTCCCGGGCGATCTGGCTGCCGTCCGCGTACAGGTACACGTTGGCCTGGGCGGTGGCGGCCGCGTTGGCGGGCGGGATCTCCACCAGGTGGTAGCCGGCGAAGAACCCGCCGATGAGGAGCAGGGCGCCGAGGACGAAGGTGCCGAGGACCATGCGCCAGGTCGGGACGAGCCTGCGCAGACCGGTGCGGCGGCGTGTGCGGACGGATGCGTCGGCGGCTGACTCGGTGCGTCGCGCACCGTGGACGGTGGGGTCGCGGGGCTCCCAGCGCTGGGACTGCGGGGGATCGTCGCTCATGGTCTCGGTCTCCGGCCTGCCCTGTACATGCTCAATGTCGTGTTTGTTTCGTTTGATGTGATTTGCACAACCCCCTCATAGTGCACCGAGCCCTCGCGTATCCCGTGGATCTCGCCCCCGCTCGTCGCGCGGCCGGGGGTTCCGTGGCAGGGGGCGCGGCAGGGGGATGCGCGGCCGGGGGTTCCGCCCGAAAAGCGGTCGCGGGACCGCCGCGCCGCTGACTAGGCTTCCCCGCTCGACTCACGGCAAGTGACGGCTCGTCGGCACGGAACGGAGTGGGGGCTGTGGTGCGGCTGTACGCGGCGGTGGCGGCGGGTGGGTTCCGGCGCCACGCGACGTACCGCATGGCGACTGCGGCCGGTGTGTTCACCAACACCGTCTTCGGCTTCATCCTGGCGTACACCTATATGGCCCTCTGGACCGAGCGGCCCGCGCTCGGCGGCTACGACATGGCCGAGGCGCTCGCCTATGTGTGGATCGGCCAGGCCCTGCTCACCACCTGCGGACTGATGGGCGGCGGCTTCGAGGACGAGCTCGTCGAACGCATCAAGACGGGTGACATCGCCGTCGACCTGTACCGGCCTGCCGACCTGCAGCTGTGGTGGCTCTCGGTGAACCTGGGCCGCGCCGCGTTCCAGCTCATCGGGCGGGGCGTCGTCCCCATGGCGGTCGGCGCGCTCGCCTTCGACCTCGCGCTGCCCGAACAGCCGCTGACCTGGGCGGCGTTCCTGATGTCGGTGGCGCTGGGCTCGGTCGTCAGCTTCGGGGTGTGGTTCATGGTCGCGCTGTCCGCGTTCTGGCTGATGGACGGCGCGGGAGTCGTGCAGGTGGCCTGGCTGTCGGGGCTGTTCTTCTCCGGCATGCTGCTGCCGCTGACCGTGTTCCCCGGGGCGCTGGGAGAGGTCGCGCGGGCCCTGCCGTGGGCGTCGATGCTGCAGGTGCCGGCCGATGTGTTCCTGGAGAAGCGGACCGGCTGGGGGCTGGTCCAGGCGTACGCGTTCCAGGCCGGCTGGGCGGTCGTGCTGCTCGCCGGCGGCCGGGCCCTCCAGGCGGCGGCGACACGGAGGGTGGTGGTCCAGGGTGGATGAGGAACGCGGCGCCGCCGACCGGGGCGGGCGGGACGCGGTGGGCGTCGTGTCGGGGGCCGGCCCGGGCGGGGGCGGGGGCGGTGGCCTGGCGGCCGGGAGCGGTCTGACGGAGGGGCTGCGGGCGTACGGACTGATCGCGGCCATGTGGGTGCGGTCCACCATGACGTACCGCTTCTCCTTCGCGATGACCCTGCTGTCGAACTTCACCGCGACGCTCTTCGACTTCGTCGTCATCCTGCTGATGTTCCGTCACGTCCAGGGCCTGGGCGGCTTCTCCTTCGGCGAGGTGGCCTTCCTGTACGGCACGACCAGCACCTCCTTCGGGCTCGCCGACCTGGCGATGGGCCAGGTGGGGCGGCTGGGCCGCAGGATGCGTGACGGGACGTTCGACACCCTCCTCGTACGGCCGGTGCCGGTGCTGGCCCAGGTGGCCGCCGACCGGTTCGCGCTGCGCCGGCTGGGGCGGATCGCGCAGGGACTGCTGGTGCTGACGTGGTCGCTGATGGTGCTCGACGTGGCCTGGACGCCGGTGAAGGCGGCCCTCGTCCCGCTGATGGTGATGGCCGGCGGGCTGATCTTCGGCTCGCTGATGGTGGCCGGGTCGGCGTTCCAGGTCTGGGCGCAGGACGGCGCCGAGGTCGCCAACTCGTTCACCTACGGCGGCAACACCCTGCTGCAGTACCCGCCGACGATCTTCACCGCGGAGCTGGTGCGTGGCGTGATCTACGTCGTCCCGCTCGCCTTCGTGAACTGGGTGCCCGCGCTGTACGTGCTCGACCGGGACGCCCCGGCCGGTCTGCCGGGGTGGGCGGCCTTCGTGTCACCGCTGGTCGCCGCCGTGTGCTGCGGGCTGGCGGGGCTCATCTGGCGGGCGGCGCTGCGTTCGTACCGAAGTACGGGGAGCTGATCGATCATGGATACGACGACGGCGGCGGCGACAGGCGACCGCGACCGCGATGGTGATGGCGATGGCGATGGCGACCGCGATGGCGCCCCGGGCCGCGACGGCCGTCGGGGCGGTGCCCCCGGCCGCGACGGCCACCGGGACCGCGCCCAAGACCCCGGCCGCTACCGTACGGAGCCGGGCTTCATCGATCTCGTGGACGTCGAGAAGGTCTTCGACGTACGCCGCAAGGCCGGCCTCCTCCGCCGCGAGAAGCGGCAGGTACGGGCCGTCGACGGCATCAGCTTCCGTGTCGCGCGCGGTGAGATGGTCGGGTACATCGGCCCCAACGGCGCCGGCAAGTCCACCACCATCAAGATGCTCACCGGCATCCTCACGCCGAGCGGCGGCCAGGTCCGCGTCTCGGGCATCGACCCGCACCGCGACCGCACGCGCCTCGCGCGCCGGATCGGTGTCGTGTTCGGGCAGCGGACGACGCTGTGGTGGGACCTGCCGCTGCGCGACTCGTACCGCCTGGTGCACCGGATGTACCGGATCCCGGACCGCCGGTTCCGGGAGAACCTCGACCGGTGCGTCGAGCTCCTCGACCTCGGCGAGCTGCTGACCGTACCCGTACGGCAGCTGTCCCTCGGCCAGCGCATGCGCGGCGACATCGCGGCGGCGCTGCTGCACGACCCCGAGGTCCTCTACCTCGACGAGCCGACCATCGGCCTCGACGTCATCTCGAAGGCGAAGGTACGGGAGTTCCTCCGCGACCTGAACGCCGAACGCGGCACCACGGTCCTGCTGACCACCCACGACCTCACCGACATCGAGCAGCTGTGCGAACGGGTCATGGTCATCGACCATGGGCGGCTCATGTACGACGGTGCGCTCGGCGGCCTCCATGAGATCGGCGCCAGTGAGCGGACGCTGATCGTGGACCTGGAGCGGGAGCTGCCGCCCATCGAGACGGACGGCGCGCGGGTCGTCCGGGTCGAGGGGCCGCGGCAGTGGCTGGCCTTCCCCGCGACGTGGTCGGCGGCGCCGCTCGTGGCGCGGATCGCGGCCGCGTACCCGCTGGTCGACCTGTCCGTACGGGAACCCGACATCGAAACGGTGATCGCCCGGATGTACGAGGAGCGGAAGTACGGGGAACGGACCACTCCGGAATCCGCACATTAGTCTGGCGATATGACGAGCGACGTCCCCGGGGATCGCCCCGAGAACCTCCCCGAGAATCGGCCCGAGAACCGGCCCGAGAGCCTCCCCGAGAACCGGCCCCAGAACCCCCCGGACATGCGGGCATCGGACGCCGAACGCGAACGCGTCGCGGAACGCCTGCGCGACGCGGTCGCGGAGGGCAGGCTGGACATGCCCGAGTTCGAGGAGCGCCTCGACGCGGCGTACAAGGCCCGTACGCGCGGGGAGCTCGAACCGCTCGTACGCGACCTGCCGGCGCCCACCACCGCAGCCGCCTTCCCGGCGGCCGCGTCCGACGGGGGCTGGCCCGCCCGTATCGGGCGGCCCGCGACCTCGCGGGGCGGGTTCGCGTTCTGGAGCGGCTTCAGCCGGCGCGGGGCCTGGACCGTGGGCCGGGACTTCACCGGCGTCGTCGTCCAGGGCGGCGGCCAGATCGACCTGCGCGAGGCCGGCTTCGAGGACCGCGAGATCGTGATCCGCTGCTTCGCCCTCATGGGCGGCATCGAGGTGATCGTCCCGCCCGAGCTGCACGTCGAGGTGACCGGCCTCGGGTTCATGGGCGGCTTCGACGACCGGGGCGCCGGCGCGGGCACCCCGGGCTCGCCGCGCGTACGGGTGACGGGGTTCGCGCTGATGGGCGGAGTCGCCGTAGAACGTAAACGACGCAAAGAGCGCAAAAAGCTCCAGAAGTGACCACGTCGGAAGGGCGGCGGAACTTCCGGAACTTAACGTGTGCGCCAGGAGTACCTGAGGTAGGGACGGACGTACGGACGCCCGGCACCGTCGACGTCACCGTACACGTGAACGTCAACGCAGACGTCAACACACACGACGACGGCAACGGCAACGGCTGAGCAACGGCAAGGGGAACGGGGCGGAGCGATGCGAGGCGAGACCACCGAAGAACAGCCCGAGCCGCCGAAACGGCCAGACCCCGCCCCGGCCCCCGGCCCCGCCTCCGCGACAGGCCCCGCCCGCACATCCCCGCCCCTGGTCGCGTTCTCGTACACCGCCGAGGACGAGGAGAAGCGGCGAGGGGTGCGCCGGATGAAGACCACCGCGACCGGGCTCCTCCTGCTCGTCGCGCTGATCTTCACCCTCGCCACCTGGGCGAAGAACTCCGGCGTGACCGGCTGGCCCGGCTACGTCGCGGCGGCCGCCGAAGCGGGCATGGTGGGCGCGCTGGCGGACTGGTTCGCGGTCACCGCCCTGTTCCGCCGCCCCCTCGGCCTGCCCATCCCGCACACCGCGATCATCCCCACCAAGAAGGACCAGCTCGGCGCCTCGCTCGGCTCGTTCGTCGGCGAGAACTTCCTCTCCGAAGGCGTCGTACGGGCCCGGCTCAACGCCCTCTCCATCGGCAGCCGCCTCGGTACCTGGCTCGCCGAACCGGCCCACGCCGACCGGGTCACCGCCGAACTGTCCACGGCGCTGCGCGGCGCCCTGACCGTCCTGCGCGACGCCGACGTCCAGGCCGTCGTCGGCGAAGCCATCACCCGGCGCGCCGACGCCGCCGAGGTCGCCCCCGGCATCGGCCAGACCCTCGACAAGGTCGTCAGCGACGGCGCCCACCACCGGGCCGTCGACCTCGTCTGCGCCCGCGCCCACGACTGGCTGGTCCTGCACTCCGACTCCGTCATGGACGCCGTCCAGGGCGGAGCGCCCGGCTGGACACCCCGCTTCGTGGACCGCAAGGTCGGCGAACGCGTCTACAAGGAGCTCCTCCGCTTCATCACCGAGATGCGCGACATGCCCGCGCACCCGGCGCGCGGAGCCATCGACCGGTTCCTCACCGACTTCGCCGCCGACCTCCAGGCCGACACCGACACCCGCACCCGAGTCGAACGCCTCAAGTCGGACCTGCTCGCCCGCCCCGAGGTCCAGGACATCATCGCCTCGGCCTGGGCCTCCGTACGCGGCATGATCATCTCGGCGGCCGAGGACGAGCGCAGCGAGCTCCGCCTCCGGGCCCGCTCCTCGATCCTCTCCCTGGGCAGCCGCCTGGCCACGGACCCGCGCCTCCAGTCCAAGCTGGAGGGCTGGCTCGAAGACGCGGCCGTCTACATCGTCACCACGTACCGCACCGAGATCACGTCCCTGATCAGCGACACCGTCGCCGGCTGGGACGCGGACCAGACGTCCAAGAAGATCGAGGCCCACATCGGCCGCGACCTCCAGTTCATCCGCATCAACGGCACGGTCGTCGGCGCCCTCGCCGGACTGCTGATCTACACCGTCTCCCACGCACTGGGCGGGTGACCGGTCCCTGCCGACCGACCACCCGCCCAGCTACTACGGGGAGGTGCCTTCTCATACGTACGCCCCCCGCCCAGCGTTCAACCCTTCTGCCGGGTCACCGCCCACGAGGCCACCGCCATCGCACCCGCCACGGAGAACACCGCAGGCCAGGCGCCCACCTTCTTCGCCAGCGGATGCGACCCGGCGAACGCCGCGACATACGCCGCGCTCAACCCGGCCGCCGCGACCCCACCACTGCGCCGCTGCCACTCGCGCGCGGCCACAGCCCCGGCCGCCACCAGCGCCACCCCACCGAGCGGCCGCTTCTTCGTCCACCGAGCGATGCCATACCCGCCGACAAGCCCACCCGCGGCGACGGCCGCCACCGGAATCCTGGCCATTGCAGTCCTGCCTTCCACCCGCGTTCGATATGCCCACCCCGAGGCTAACGCGCCCCCTTGGAGCTTTTGCGGCCGGTCGCCCAGGCGAGTAGAGCCACGACGGCGACGGCGAGGACGAGGATCCCCTTGGCCGCGGTGGCGTCGGAAATCGAGCGCTCGACACGGTCCGGCAAGGAAGCCAGCACGATCAGGGCGATCGTGTGGGCGATCGCGTAGCCGGACGCGATGAGGATCGCCCAGCGCACCACGCGCGATTGTCGGCTGTTGAGAAGTTCATCGGGCACGGTGTTCCGCCTCATCACTTGATGATGTTGTGGCACTGTGTGGCTCGCTTGGCGCCACCCGCGTAGAAGTCGACGCAGGCCTTGCCGTAGTGCTTCAACGTGCGCTTCTGCTTGTCGACACGGCCGATGTTCTGCAGCATGTCGCAGCCATTGCGAATCGGCCCCTTGCTGACCAGGTAGGTACGACCGTTCGTGTCCGAGTAACGCCAGTCGAAGTGCCAGTTACACCAGCGGCCGCCTGCGGAATCGGCGCCGAACACGTCTTGGATGGACGCTTCCTGCCGGGAGATCTTCTTCCCCGAGCCCTGCACGAAGTGCCCGAGCGTCGTGACCGGAACGCAAATCTCGGCTGTCTTCGTGCCGTGGCAGAACCCGACCACCTTCGCGTACCCCACCGCGCTCGCCGCCGCCGGTTCAGCGACCGTCGCGACCAGTCCGGCGGCGGCCAGGAAGACCTGGGCGTACTTCACAACTGCGCGCATGGGGGGCTCCGTTCAGGGTGTCCGCTGGTTACGTCACCAAGAACGCCGCCCGCCCCCAGCCCGGATCCCTCCGTGACCGGGTAGTGACACAAGGTAATCATCGCGAGTGGTGCAGGACCCTTCCTGCCACCATTCGGTAACGCCGTCCCACCTGTTGGGTAAGGCGTCGACCCGCACGGGCACACCACGCTCATGCCGAACCTCACCGTGCTCGACCGCCTCGCCACCGACCCGCTCGTCGTCGCCCAGGACGGCCTGGCGACCGTCCATCAGCTCATGGACCTGGGCTGCGCGTCCTCGGTGGTCGCCGAGCGCTGCCGACCGGCCGGCCCGTGGCGCCGCGTACTGCCGCGCGTCGTCCACCTCCGCACCGACGCCCCGACCCCGCACCAGCGCCTACGGGCGGCGCTCCTGTACGCGGGTCCGGGCGCGCTCCTCACCGGTGAGGCGGCGCTCGCGCTGCACGGCGTGGAGGCCGCCCCGCCGCTCGCGGACCTGCCGAAGGTCGACGTCCTCGTAGCCCGCCCGGTGCACCCGCGCAGCTACGGCTACGTCCGCATCCACCGAACCCACCAGCGCTTGACGCGGGTTCCGGTCCGGGACCTCGCCTGCGTCCCCGTGCCCCGCGCGGTGAGGGACGCCATCCCGTACCTGAACGACGAGGCAGCGATGACGGCGCTGCTGGCGGAGGTGGGTCAATCCGTTTAGGTGGAACGGCGTCCTGCGGAAATCGATCAAAACGGGGCCACGGTCGGATCGACTTGGTTAAAATCTGTCATGCCGCTGCGTGACCTGCTCATACGTATAGCTGAGATCTATGAACCAGAGGGGACCGCGTCCAGCGACCGCCCTGGCCACGCTCTTCTGTGGGAAGTGAAGGACCGGACAGATCTCCCATGGCCATCCCGTTGCTTCGCTACGGGGAACGGAGGCAAAGGGCACGCGACCCTCACTCCGTGGATCGGTGTTTTCGATCGCACCATCAACTCGAACCCTCACGAGGGGCTCTATCTCGCCTACATCTTCAACTCCGACCGCAGTGCCGTCACGCTCACGCTGCAGCAGGGCGTTACGCGATTGACTAAGGTCTACGGGAAGGGCGCCAGCCTGCACCGGTATCTAGTCGCCCAGTCGGAGACCCTGCGTAGGGCCTTGCGGCCGGCGTTGTCCGCCGAGTGGCGCGACCCGCTTCATCTCCTGGTAGCGAGCAAGGACTGGCGCCCCCGAGCGTACGAGAAGGCCAATGTGGCCGCCCGGCGCTATGAGATCAGACGATTGCCATCTGACGAGGTCCTGGCGAGCGATCTGCGGGAAGCGGTGCAACTTCTGCGCGACGCCGCCGTGGTGGAGCGCCTCTGGCTGCAGTCAGCGAAGGTGGACGAGCCGATCCTTGAGTACGAGCCACTCGAGCACGCGGGTGACGATCCCTTCAGCGGGTTCCGTGCGAAGAGCAGCAATGCCTACTACGTCGATGTCAAGGGCGGAAGGCAACGTCGAGAGAGGGAGCATGAAGCGCTGGTCCGTCGGTTCGCGCATCATGCCGCTGCCTGCGGCTACCTTCCATTGACCGAGGGTCAGCATCCACGGGACACCGTCTTGCGGCACCGTGAACAGCCGACCGAGGAGTGGTTGGTGGAGGCCAAGACGGTGAGCAGGGGCAAGGAGTATCTGGCTGTCCGTGAGGCAGTTGGCCAACTCTACGAGTATCGGCACACGTGTTACAGAAAGCACGGTAAGCGGGACCCGTATCTGGTGGCGCTCTTCAGTCAGGACATCGGGCCCTTCGTTGAGTACTTGGAGACGCTGAATATCGCATCGATCTGGGAATCCCCTGACGGATGGGCGGGATCACCTCTCGTCACCGAAGCGAATTGGGGACTGGTCACGTAGCTGCTCGGCCTGGGCTGATCGGAGGCGACCCGGGGAAGCCGCCCCCGAGGGTCAGCTTTCGCAGGCCACGCCGTCGTTGTCGCGGTCCAGGTGGCGGCCGTAGCCGGGGTCGCCTCGGTAAACGGGGGCCGCGCCGGCGGCTCGGGCCGCGGTGCAGTTGCTGTAGTAGACAGCCCCTCCGGCGTCGTCCGAGGCATCGTTGGCAGCCGCCTGTCGGGTCACCGTGGCCGTGGCCGTGGCCGTGGCCGTGGCCGTGGCGGTCACGGTCGCGGTCGCGGTGGTCGTGACGGTGACCGCTGGTGTGGGGGCCGGGGTGGCGACCGGCGTCGCGGTGACAGTGGCTGTCGCCGTGGTTGTCACGGCCGGTGCCGGGCGGGCGTCGTTCGTGGTGCTCATTGCTCCACAACCACTGCCGATCAGCAGCAGGAAGACGCCACCGGCCCACACGCGCTTCATGCGGTACAGCGGGCGCTGTGCCGTCGGCGCGGGGGGCGGCATGAAGGGCTGCTGGTACGGGTTGCTCATGGCACACGTCTCCCTCACGCACATGGGACTGGGTTGCGTGGGGGGACGGAGGAGCCAGTCGACCGCAGTGGTTCACCGTGAAACTACTGCAGAGGCGAGGTGAAGGAAAGGTGAATGGCTGAGGTGATGGATCCGCCCCCGGAGTCGCGACGGCGGGGGCGGGCGAGACCGGTGGGTAGGCGGGACGGGCGGGACGGGCAGGACAGGCGGGGCCCGTGGGGCGGGGGCTTACGGGTGGGGTTTGCCGTGGCAGTCGGTGTAGGGGGTGCCTGAGCCGCACCAGCAGGGGGACGTGCGGGGTGGGGGCCAGGGGAGGGCGCGGCCTCGGGCGGCGAGGGTGGTGGCGTACTGGGGGAGCAGCGCCGCGTTCGACGGGGTGGTGGCCTCCGAGGCGGCGAACGCCTCGTACGACGGGACCGTGCCCTGCACGATGCCGAGGTTCCGGGTGCCCGTGGCGTGGAGCTCGCGGAGGGACGCCTCGATGTCGGTGAGGTGCGCCTCGTATGTGGGGTACTCCGACTCCAGCTCCGGGTACGACGTCAGCAGTTCGGCCAGTTCGCCGGCCGGCCAGTGGAGCACCGCCACCGGGAACGGGCGGGACAGCGCCGTACGGTAGGAGCCGAGTTCGCTGCGCAGCCGGGCGATCTCCGCCTGGAGCTCCGCCGGGTCCGATGAGCCCAGCGCCCAGAGCCGCTTCGGGTCGTGGAGCTCGTCCAGGGACACCGTGCCGCGGTGGAGGCGGTCCGCGAGGACGTCCCAGTCGTCGTGCGGGCGGGCCAGGAGGCGGCGCACCCGGTGGCGGCCGATCAGCAGGGACTGCGTCGGGTAGGGCACGTCCTCGTCCGGCGACGGCGCCAGGGCGTGCGCGGCCGCCGTGAACGTCTCCTCGGACGTCTCCAGCTCGTCGTGGGACTCCAGGGCCTCGCCGATGATCTCCCACGCGGCCGCGTCCGTCGGGGTCAGCGCCCGCAGACCGTCGATGATCGCGCGGGCTTCGGCCTCGTGGCCGTACTCCCACAGGTTCGCCGCCTTCAGGGCCCTGATCAGGTGGGGCCTGTCCGGGGCGGCAGCCGCGAGCAGCGTGTCGTACAGCGTCGTCGCGCGGGGACGGTCGCCGGCGAGCTCCAGGTGCGCGGCCGCCCTGAGGAGCAGCGGTTCCTGGTCCTCCGGGTACTGCGCCGCGGTGCGCAGCAGGCGCTCGGCTTCGTTGGTGTGGTCGGCAGGCGTGTCGGGGCGCATGGTCACCACCGTACTGCTGTGCGTGGTCTGGTGAGTTGTCGATGCAGACCCTATGGTGCCCGCGTGCACGGACGGGGTCGGGGACGGGGACGGGGATGGAGACCGGGCCGCGGTCGCCTTCGCGGTCGCCTTCCCGATCGTCTTCGCGGTCGTGCGGTTCTCCGGCGCGGACTGTGGATCGGTGGTGAGACCGCCGTCAGCGTCGGGCTCGTCCTCCTGCTCTTCGTCGTCCACCAGCTGTGGTGGACCAACCAGCAGGCCCGCGCCGGTGCCCGGGAGCAGGTTCTCCTTCTCGAACGCGCGTGGGCGGGGGAAGGGGGCGGGGAGGGGGACAGAGGGGGAGGGGGAGGGGGAGAGGGAGGAAGGGGAGGAGAGGGAGGTGGGGGTGGCTCTGCCGTGTCCCCCGCCCCTGCGGTGCCTTCGGTGCCTTCGGTGTCTTCTCCTGCGGTGCCTTCGTTCGCGCCCTCCGTCGCGTACGCCGTCCTCCGCGTGCCCGCCATCGGGCTCGTCGTGCCCGTCGCCCCCGGGGTCGAGCGGCGTGGCGTTCTCGACCGCGGGTTCGTCGGGCACTACCCGCGCACCGCGTCCGCCGGTGACGTCGGCAACTTCGCGCTCGCCGGGCACCGGAACTCGCACGGCGAGCCGTTCCGCCACCTCGACCGGCTCGGCAAGGGTGATCGGCTCCTGGTCGAGACCCGCGACCGGACGCATGTGTACGTGGTCGACCTCGTCCTGCCGGAGACCTCGCCCCGTGACGTCGGCGTCATCGCCCCCGTGCCGCGCAGCCTCGTACGGCCCGCGTACGGGTACGAAGCGCCCGGGCGCTATCTGACGCTCACCACCTGCACCCCCGCCTTCCGGTCCACCCACCGCCTGGTCGTCTGGGGGGTGTTGGCCGAAACCCGCGTTCGATGACACGTTCGCCTTGTTAGGGTGACGGCATGGTGCGGATGCTGCTCGTCCTCCTCGCGGAGGTCCTGCTCGCCGACGGCGGCTCGTTCTCCGCCGTCGGGCTCGCCGCCACTGCCGCCGCCGGCGCCGCGCTCCTCGTATGCGCCGTCATCAGCGCGCGTACCGTGCCCGTCGTCCCCCGGAACCGGGTGCGGACCGCGATCCGCGACCGTGAGCGACGCACCGCCTTCCTGCCCCAGCGCGATCCCGACGCCGCCGGGCGCTCCCGGCCCCGCGCACCCGGCCGCCCCCTCGTGGCAGCCGCGTAGAGGCGGGTTCGTCCCCGGGTCCTCCTCGGGGCCAATCCTCGGGGTCTGCCGGGGTTCCCCCTGAGGGTTCTCCCCGGCGCTTCCTCCTCCGGGTGTTCCCTGGTTCTCCGGGGCTCTTCCGTGCGCGTTCCGCCCTGCCGACTCCTTCCTTCTTCTCTTCGGTACGGCTGGTCCCTGGAGGGCTTCCCCATGTCCGTCTTCGCTGTCCCCTTCGCCTCGTTCGTGAACTTGGTCGAACCCTGGTTCGGTGCCGGTTCCGCCGCCGCCGCGATCGTCCTGTTCACCGCGCTCGTACGGCTCGCCCTGCTGCCGCTCTCGCGGGCCGCCGCCCGGGGCCAGCAGGCCCGCACTCGGCTGGCGCCGCGCATGGCGGAGCTTCAGACCCGGTACGGCAAGGATCCCGAGCGGCTGCGGAAAGCCGTGCTGGAGCTGCACGCCAAGGAGGGCGTCTCGCCGCTCGCCGGGTGTCTGCCCAGTGCGCTGCAGCTCCCGGCGTTCCTGCTCATGTACCACCTGTTCGCCTCCGGTGGCGCCGGTGATCACCTGCTGTTCGCCGCGCCCCTCGCCGGCCGCTGGACCGACGCGCTCGCGGACGGCGGGGTCTTCGGCCCGGCCGGGGTCGTCTACGCCGGGCTGTTCGTCGTCGTCGCGGTCGTGGCGACGTACTCGTACCGGTTCGCCCGGGAGCTCGGTGCGGGAATCGGCGGAGGGAGTGGTGCCAGTGGTGCTGGTGGTGCTGGTGGTGCCGGTGGTGCGGTGGCGCGGGTGATGCCGTTCCTGGCGTACGGGACCCTCGTCACCGTCGCCGTCGTACCGCTCGCCGCCGCGCTGTACGTCGTGACGTCGACCACCTGGACCGTCGTGGAGCGGGCGGTGCTCTACCGGCACACCGCGAAGGGCTCGGCTACTCGCGCGTAACGGTCCAGGGTGTGAACCGGGTCTTGCGGGGTGTTCGGTTGTCTTGGAGGATCGGCCAATCCTGACGATGGCCGCACTCCATCGGCCGGGGCTCACCTCGACCACAGGGAGAAGACCATGAAGCTGTTGCGCGTCGGGCCGACGGGCGCCGAGCGGCCCGCCCTGCTCGACGGGGACGGAACCCTCCGCGACCTGTCCGCCCTCGTGGCGGACATCGACGGGAACCTCCTCGCCGACGGAGCCGCGCTCGACCGGATCCGTGCCGCGGCGGGCGCCGGGGTGCTGCCCGTCCTGGACGCGGCCGGGCTGCGCGTCGGCCCGCCGGTCGGCAGGATCGGCAAGGTCGTGTGCATCGGGCTGAACTACCACGATCACGCCCGCGAGACCGGCGCCGAGCCGCCCGCCGAGCCGGTCGTCTTCTTCAAGGCGGCCGACACGGTCGTCGGGCCGCACGACACCGTGCTCGTACCGCGCGGCAGCCGCAAGACCGACTGGGAGATCGAGCTGGCCGTCGTCATCGGGCGTACGGCCCGCTACCTCGACTCGGCCGAGGACGCGCTCACCCATGTCGCGGGCTACACGATCGCCCACGACGTTTCCGAGCGCGAGTTCCAGATCGAACGCGGCGGCACCTGGGACAAGGGCAAGAACTGCGAGACCTTCAACCCGCTCGGGCCGTGGCTCGTCACCGCCGACGAGGTGCCGGACCCGCAGGACCTGGGGCTCCGGCTGTGGGTCAACGGGGTGCTCAGGCAGGACGGCAGGACCGGCGACCAGATCTTCCCGGTCGGCGAGGTCGTGCGGTACGTCAGCCAGTTCATGACCCTGTACCCCGGTGACGTCATCAACACCGGCACGCCGGCGGGCGTGGCCATGGGGCGGCCCGAGCCCAAGCCGTACCTCCGCGCGGGCGATGTGGTCGAGCTGGAGATCGACGGGCTCGGGCGTCAGCGGCAGGAGCTCAAGGACGCCTGAGCAGGACTGACGGTCACCCGGGCAGGGTCACCGTCACACCCTCGCGGGCCGAGCGGCGCGCGGCCTCGAGTACGTCGAGCGCCGCCGCGGCCTCCTCTGCCGTGACCGGCGGGGGCGTGCCGTCCCGCAGGGCGGCGGCCACCGCCGCGTAGTACGCGGGGTAGTCACCCGGCAGGGTGGGCACCGGTCGGCCGCCGCCCGTCAGCGGCGACTCGCCCGCGCCGACCCTGCCCCACATCGACTCGGGCTCCACGCCCCACGCCCCGGCCTCGGTCCCGGACGGGGTTTCGCTTTCGGATCGGGTGCCGCTCTCGGAGGGGGTCTCGCGCTCGGACCGGGGCTCGGTTCCGGAGCGGGGCTCGCTGTCGGCGGTTGCCGGGCGGGCGCCCTCGCGCAGTGCGCCCTCCTGCGGGTCGAGCCCGTACTTCACGAACCCGCCGCGCGACCCCAGTACCCGGAAACGCGGGCCGAGCTGGGCGGCGGTGGCGCTCACGTACAGGTGCGAGCGCACGCCGTTCGCGTGCGTGAGCGCGATGAACGTGTCGTCGTCGGCCGCCGCGCCCTCGCGCCGTACGTCCGACTCTGCGTACACCCGCACCACCGGGCCGAACAGCACGAGCGCCTGGTCGACGACATGGCTGCCCAGGTCGTACAGCAGCCCGCCGATCTCCTCCGGCGCGCCCGACTCGCGCCAGCCGCCCTTGAGCCGGGGCCGCCACCGCTCGAAGCGGGACTCGAAACGCTGAACGGTCCCGAGTTCACCGTCCTCGCCGTCGCCGAGCAGCGCACGGAGGGTGAGGAAGTCGTTGTCCCAGCGACGGTTCTGGAAGACGGAGAGCAGCAGGCCCCGCTCCTTCGCCAGCGCGGCCAGGGCGCGCGCCTCGGCGGCCGTACCCGCCACCGGCTTGTCCACCACGACCGGCAGACCGGCCCGCAGCGCGGCCGTCGCGAGCGGGACGTGCGTCTTGTTCGGCGACGCGATCACGATCAGATCCAGTTCGGCCGCGCGACGCCACAGCTCGTCGGGCGACCCCGCGAGCCGGACGCCGGGGAACTCGGCGCGCGCCCGGGACCGCCGCTCCTCGTCCGACGTGACGACCGTGTCCAGCACCATGCCGTCGGTCGCGGCGATCAGCGGGGCGTGGAAGACGGAACCCGCCAGGCCGTAACCGACCAGTCCGACGCGGAGGGGGCTGCTGGTACGGCTCACTGCGCTCACCGGGGTCTTCGGGCTCATGGGGCTCGTGGGGCTCATGACACCACTTAAGCAACGCTGTTGCGTTAGTGCAACCGGGGCGGCGAGGATGGCAGCGTGAATCTCGCCGGACTCCGCAGCCACAACGCCGCCCTCGTACTGAACCTCCTCCGCACGGCGGGCGACGAGGGCATCAGCCGACTGGAGCTGGCGGAGCGCACCGGGCTCACCCCGCAGGCCGTCAGCAAGATCACCGCCAGGCTCCGCGACGAGGGCCTCGCCGCCGACGCGGGGCGCCGCGCCTCCACCGGCGGCAAGCCGCGCACGCTGCTGCGGCTCATCCCGGGCGCCGCCCACGCCGTGGGTCTGCACCTCGACCGGGACGAGCTGACCGGGGTCCTGGTGGACCTCGCGGGCGTGACCGTCGCCGTGCGCGTCGAGCCCCTGGACCTGGGCGCGGGCGCCGACGCGGTCATGGACGCGGCGGCACGGGTGGTCGCCGACCTGCGGTCACTGGGCGGGGGAATGGGCGGTGCGGGGAGGGCGGACGCGGATGCGCGCGGGGGGATGGGGGTTGCGGGGCGGGCGGACGCGGACGCGTGCGGGGGGATGGGGTTTGCGGGGCCGGCGGACGTGCGTGGGGGGATGGGTGTTGCGGGGTCGGCGGACGTGCGTGGGGGGCGGGCCGTGCTCGGGGTGGGGGTGGCCATGCCCGGGCCGCTCGACCATGTCGCGGGCGTGCCGCACCGGGTCACCGGCTTTCCGCAGTGGGACGGTTTCCCGCTGCGGGACGCGCTGGACGGGCGCCTCCGGTTGCCCGTGGTCCTCGACAAGGACACGAACGCCGCCGCGCTCGGTCTCGCGCTGCGTGCCGGGCGGGCGGCGGGCTCGTTCGCGTACCTCCATCTCGGTACCGGGCTGGGCGCCGGGCTGGTCCTGGGCGGCACCCTGCACCGGGGCGCGCGCACGGGCGCCGGCGAGTTCGGCCACCAGACCGTGCAGCTCGACGGTCCGCCCTGCGACTGCGGCGGGCGCGGTTGTCTGGAGGCGCTGTGCCTCGCCGCCGTCGCCCGGGGCGACCTGCACGAGGCCGCGCGGGTCCTCGGCACCGGGGCCGCGAACCTGGTCGGGCTGCTGGACATCGACCGGGTACTGCTGGGCGGCCGGATCGTCACCGCCGCGCCGGACCCGTTCGTACGGGGCGTGGGCGCCGTCCTCGCGGAGCGCGCCCGGCGTGGGGGCGGGGGCGGACCGGCCGTGCCGGTGGCCGCCGTGGACGGTTCGCCGCACCCGGTCGCCGAGGGCGCGGCGCTACTCGTCCTCGCCCCGGTGTTCGGGCTGTGACCAGGGACCGCCGGCCGTTGCGCTGATCGGGGGGTTGCGTCCCGCCGTACGGCGGGATGCCGCCGTGCGACCCGGGAGACGGGCGCGTCGCCGTGGGAGGTCTCCGAACACGACTGTCCACGACCGTACGACTGTCCACGACCGCTCGTGATCAAGCAAAGGCACTGCCATGCGACTGCGCACCGCCGCCCTCGCCGCCGGATTCGGGCTCCTGGCCCTCGTGACGGTGGCCTCCGGCGTACAGCCGGTCGCCGCGTCGCCCCACGCGCACGCCCCTGCCCCCGCCCCCGGCGCCGGTGCCGGTGCCGGTGCCGCCCACGGTCCCGCCGGTGTCGTCGCCCACAGTCCCGCCGATGTCACCGTCGCCGGCCGGGAGCCGACCTGCGGCGACACCTCCGCCATCCGGTTCCCGATCACCACCCGCATCGTGGGCGGCCCGGACAGCTACCGGCCGGGTGACGCGTTCCGGGAGTGGAGCGTCGAACTGACCAACACCACCCGTCAGCCCTGCCGCAACATCCATCCCGTGATCGTCCTCACCGACCGGGGCCGGACGCTGAAGCCGGCGCAGGTGCGGCTGGAGTTCTCCAGCGGTGCCGGGCTGCGTCCCGGGCACCCGGTCGTGGTCGAGCAGACCGACCAGGACGAGATCGTCGGCGTCCTGGACGATGACGCGGACCGGTCCTTCGCCGGCTTCACCGTGCCCGCCGGGCGTACGGTACGCGTGCCCGTCCGGCTGGCCTTCACCGCCGACACCGCCCTGGAGGAGGTCACCGCTCACGCCGCGATCGTGCAGCGCAAGGGCGACGACGGCGACTGGGTCGGCGAGTCGGGTGCCTACCGCTTCGCGCTCGTCGCCGCCGGTGAACCGTTCTCACCGCCGGAGATCGACGAGGAGCTCGCGACGACCGGACGCCGGGGCGTGCTGCCCCTCGCCGGGGCGGCGGTGGGCGCCGTCCTGCTGGGCGCCGGTGCGGTGGTCATGGCGCGGCGACCGCGCCGCGACCGCCCCCGCGACTGAACGCCCAGCCCTGAGCCGCCCCCGCGACTGAACGCCCGGCCTGAGCCGCCCCGGTCGCCCGGCCGCCCCGGGCTGCCCGCCCCCGTCCCGCCCCGTCCCGCCCCGTCCCTTCCCGTCCCGCCCCTTCCCGTCCGGTCCCGTCCGCGGGTTCAGCCGAGGCGGGTGGTGAAGCTGAAACGATCGCCCCGGTACAGGGTGCGGACCCGCTCCAGCGGCGCGCCGTCCGCGTCCCGCGAGAGCCGGTGCAGCAGCAGCATCGGCAGCGCGGGAGGGGTTCCGATGAGCAGGGCCTCGCGCGGTGTCGCGAGGACGGTCTCGATGCGCTCGTCCGCGTCGCCGAAGCCGATGCCGAGGCGCTCGCGCAGGTACGCGTAGAAGGAGGAGTCCGGGTCGAAGTCGCTGTCCAGTCGCGGGACGCGGGCCTCGGCGACGTACGTGCTCTCCAGCCCGACCCGTTCGTCGTCGGCGAGCAGCACCCGCTCCAGGTGCCAGACGGAAGCTCCCGCCGGGAGGCCCAGTTCGGCGGCGAGCGGGGCGTGGGCGGGGAACCGGTCGAGGGAGACCAGCCGGCGGCCTGGCCGGCGGCCCTGGCGGCGGACGCCCTCGGTGTAGCTGGCGAGCGAGAGCGGCTGTTCCAGCTTGGGCCCCGCGACGACCGTGCCGCGCCCTTGTCGGCGCAGCCGCCCCTCCAGGAGCAGTTCCCGCAGGGCCTGGCGCACGGTCTCGCGGGACACCTCGTACCGCACGGCGAGGTCGCGTTCGGTGGGCAGGGCGTCGCCCTCCCTCAACTCCTCGATGAGCTCGGCGACATGGGCCTTGACCGCGTAGTACTTGGGGATGCGGCCGTGCTCCGGGATCCCGGAGCGGACGGGTGCGCCAGGTGCCTGGCCGTGCGGGTGGTTCACGCGGGGATCGTCGCAGACGTAGGTGAACGGCCGGGTGCGGGCGCGGCGGGGCGCCACGGCGCGGGCGCCCGGATCCGGCGACGCGTCCTCCTCCCGGCGGCCCGACCGGCCACCCCCGCAAGGTAACGACAAGATAACGGGTCTAGGCCAGTCTTGAGGGGCCGTTCACACTCCCGTCGCCCGTCCGACCTGTCCGGGCCACCCGCCGCCACGACCGTTTCCGGCGTGAGAGTCATCGTCGTAGGAGCCGGCGTGCTGGGCACCATGCACGCCTGGCACGCAGTGGAACGCGGCCACGAGGTCGTACACATCGAGCGCGAGAGCGAGGCCCGGGGCGCGTCCCTGCGCAACTTCGGCCAGATCTGGGTCAGTGGCCGCGCGGGCGGCGAGGAACTCGCGACCGCCCTGCGCGCCCGCGAGCTGTGGGAGCGGATCGGGGCCCGCGTCCCGGGCCTCGGGTTCCGGGCCATCGGCTCACTCACGCCCGTCCGCACCGAGCCGGAGCGTGCCGTCGCCGAGGCGGCGGCCGCCCGGCCCGACGCCGCCGCCCGCGGCTTCGAGCTGGTCACCGCCGACCGGGCACGCGCCATCAACCCCGCCCTGCGCGGCGAGTTCAACGCCGCCCTGTGGTGCGCACGCGACGCCGCCGTCGAGCCGCGCACCGCCCAACTCGCCCTGCGGGCCGCGCTGCACGCCTCCGGCCGGTACACCTTCCTGCCCGGCCGGGAGGTCCGCGATGTCGTCGGCGGGAACGGGGTCCGCGACGACCAGGGCGACACCCATACCGGCGACGCCGTCGTCCTGTGCACCGGCGCCTGGCTCGGCGGCCTGGTCCGCGAGGTCGCGGGCGACATCCCCGTACGCCGCGTACGCCTCCAGATGATGCAGACCGACCCTCTCGGCGAGCCCCTCACCACCTCCGTCGCCGACGCCGACAGCTTCCGCTACTACCCGGCGTACGACTCGGCCGCACTGGAGGCCGGTCAGCCGCAGGAGCCGGTGGCCGCCGCCCACCGCATGCAGCTGCTCATGGTGCAGCGCCTCGACGGCGGACTGACCATCGGCGACACCCACGAGTACGAGCACCCCTTCGCCTTCGACACCCTCGAAGACCCCTACGAGCACCTCACGAAGGTCGTCGAGTCGCTCATCGGCCGGCCCCTGCCGACCGTACGCCGCCGCTGGGCCGGGGTGTACGCGCAGTGCACCGACCCCTCCCGCGTCGTCCACCGCCAGCGGGTGCGCGACGGCGTCCACCTCGTCACCGGCCCCGGCGGCCGCGGCATGACCTGCGCCCCCGCCATCGCCGAGACCACCGCGAACGAACTGAACTGGTGAGCCACCCCATGCCCCCCATGCCCCCCATGTCCCCTACATCGCCCACATCGCCCATGTCCTCTGCGTCCTCCGCGTCCTCCGCGTCCCCCCTGCCTCCCGTGAACCTGGTCGTCCTCGACATGGCCGGCACCACCGTCGCCGACGGCGGCCTGGTCGAGGCCGCCTTCGCCGCCGCCGCGCGCCGCGTCGGCGAGGACCCGGAACCGCTGCTCGACCACGTCCGCGCCACCATGGGCGAGTCCAAGATCTCCGTGTTCCGCGCTCTCTTCGGCGGCGACGAGACCAAGGCCCACGAGGCCAACACCGCCTTCGAGGAGGCGTACGGAGAGCTGGTCGCCGCCGGGGCCGTCGCCCCTGTCCCCGGCGCCGCCGACGCCATCGGCGCACTCCGGGAACAGGGCCGTACCGTCGTCCTGACCACCGGCTTCGCCCGCGTCACCCAGGACGCGATCCTCGACGCGCTGGGCTGGCGGGACCTGGTGGACCTCACCCTCTGCCCCGCCGAAGCCGGGGGCAGGGGGCGCCCGTACCCCGACCTGATCCTCGCCGCCTTCCTCCGGACGGGTGCCGTGGACGACGTCCGGCGGATCGCGGTCGCCGGGGACACCACGTACGACATGCTCAGCGGCGTCCGCTCCGGCGCCGGGATCGTCGCGGGCGTCCTGACCGGCGCCCACGACGCGGAACGGCTGACCGCGCACGGCGCGGGCCACGTCCTCGCCTCGGTCGCCCAACTGCCCGACCTGCTGAGCCGGGTGGATCGCCGGATGGACCGCCCGATGGAACGGCCGGTGGAGCCATGAGCAACGGCATACGCTTCGAACAGGTCTCCGTCGCCTACGGCGGCGACACCGTCCTCGACGCCCTCGACCTGACCGTCGGGCCAGGCGAGGTCATGGCGCTGCTCGGACCGTCCGGCTCCGGCAAGACCACCGCGCTGCGCGCCGTCGCCGGGTTCGTACGGCCCGTGTCCGGACGGGTGTTCATCGGCGACCGTGACGTGACCGCGCTGCCGCCGCACCGGCGGGGCATCGGCATGGTGGTCCAGCAGTACGCGCTGTTCCCGCACATGCGGGTCGCGGACAACGTGGCGTTCGGCCTGAAGGCGCGCAGGACCCCGAAGAGCGAGATCCCCCGGCGGGTCGCCGAGGCCCTCGACATGACGGGCATGGCCGACTACGCCCGGCGCTACCCGCGTGAACTCTCCGGCGGGCAGCAGCAGCGCGTCGCCATCGCTCGCGCCCTCGCCATCCGCCCCGGCGTACTGCTCCTGGACGAACCGCTGTCCGCGCTCGACGCGCGCCTCCGCTCCGGCATGCTCGCCGAACTGGCCCGACTGCACCGGGACCTGCCCGACATGTCCATCCTGTACGTCACCCACGACCAGGTCGAGGCGCTGACGCTCGCCGACCGCATCGCCGTCATGGAACGGGCCCGGCTGCGGGACTGCGGCACGCCGCAGGAGCTGTACCGCACGCCGCGTACGGAGTTCACCGCGTCGTTCGTCGGCAACGCGAACCTGCTGCCGGTGACCGTCGGCGCCCGCTCGGTCTCCTTCGCCGGGCGCGAGCTGGAAGTGAACGTCCACGCCGGTGACGGTGACGCTGGCAGTGGAAGTGGCAGCGGCAGCGGCGGTGATGGTGATGGTGATGGTGATGGTCAGTACGGCGGCAGCCTCGCCGTGGCACCGGGCGCCGGCGCCACGCTCTGCGTCCGCCCGCACCTGATCGGCCTCGGCGAGGGTCCCAACGCGCTGCGCGGCACACTCGCCGAGATCCAGTGGCGTGGCGCCACGCACCGGCTGTACGTCGACGTGGCGGGCCACCGGGTGAAGGCGGACGTCCGCGAACTGCGCGAACCGCCGCCGCTCGGCGCCGAGGTCACCCTCCACTTCGCCGCCGAGGACGCGGTGCTGCTGGCGGCGGGGGTGGCGGCATGACCGCCACGACCGTCACCGGGACGGCCGGTCAGGGCGCGCCGGGGCCGGGCCGCCCCGGCCGGTCGCGGGATGACCGTGAGCCGGGCGGGGACCGTGAGCCGGGCGGGGACCGTGCGCCGCGGGCGTCCCGCGCGCCGGCCGCACACCGTACGGTCCGGGCCGCCCGTGCCCTGTGGGCGCCGCGCGCGCTCTGGGCGCTGCCACCCGTCGCCGTGCTCGGCGTCGTGTTCCTCCATCCGCTCGCCCTCGTCGTCCAGGAGTCCCTCGCGCCCGGGGCGTACGCCGAGGTGCTCGGCTCCCCGGCCTTCCGGGACGCGCTCGTCACGACCGTGCTGCTCGCGGCCGGGGCGACCGCCGGCTGCCTCGTCATCGGGTTCGTCCTGGCGCTGATCGTGGCGTTCGTGCCGTTCCCCGGCTCCCGGGCGGTCGCCCGGTTCATCGACGTCTTCCTCTCCTTCCCGTCCTTCCTCATCACCCTCGCCCTGCTCTTCCTCTACGGCACCGTCGGCATCGCCAACGGCCTGTGGACGGACGTCACGGGCGCCGCCGAAGGGCCGTTCCGGTTCCTGACCACCCCGTGGGGCGTGCTGCTCGCCGAGATCACGTACTTCACGCCGTTCGTGATGCGGCCGCTCCTCGCGGCGTTCGCCCAACTCGACACCGCCCAGCTGGAGGTGGCGTCCTCGCTCGGCGCCCGGCCCGCGCGGATCGTACGGCGGGTCATCCTCCCCGAGGCGCTGCCCGCGCTCGCCGCGGGCGGCGGCCTCGTCCTCGTCCTGTGCCTCAACGAGTTCGGGATCGTCCTGTTCACCGGCGCCAAGGGCGTCACGACCCTGCCGATGCTCGTCTACGGCAAGGCCATCCTCGAATCCGACTACACCGCCGCGTGCGTCGTCGCCGTCGTCGAGGTGGCCCTGTCCGTGGGCCTCTACGCCCTGTACCGGGTGGTGAGCCGCCGTGCTGGTGCACAGCGCTAGGGGCAGGTGGGCCGCCTGGACCCTGTTCCTCGTCCTGTTCGTCCCGCTCTTCGCCCTGCCCCTGCTGGTGATCGTCGCCGCGTCGTTCGCCACAAACTGGTCCGGCACGCTCCCGTCGGGACCGACCGGCGCGAACTACGCCGCCGCCGTGCGCGGCGAGTCCCTCCAGGCGCTCACCACCAGTCTCGTCACCGCCGTCACCGCGAGCCTGCTCGCGCTGCTCATCGGCGCCTGGGCCGCGCTGGCCGCCGAGCGCCTCGGCCGGCGGGCCCGGCGCGTGCTGGACGCGCTGTTCATGCTGCCGGTCGCCGTACCGTCGGTAGTCGTCGGGCTCGCCGTGCTGGTCGCGTTCTCACAGCCGCCGCTGCTCCTGAACGGCACTCGCTGGATCGTGATCGTCGCGCACACGGTGCTCGTCACGGCCTTCGCCCACCAGTCGGTGACGGCGGCCCTGCGGCGGCTGGACCCGGCGTACGAGCAGGCGGCGGCGGGTCTCGGCGCCCGCCCGTCGTACGTCCTGTGGCGAGTGAAGCTGCCGCTGCTGCTGCCGTCGCTGAGCGCCGCCGCCGGGCTCGGCCTCGCCCTGTCCATGGGCGAGTTGAGCGCCACGATGATGCTCTACCCGCCGGACTGGCTGCCGCTGCCCGTCCTCGTCTTCACAGCCACCGACCGGGGCTCCCTGTTCACCGGATCGGCCATCGCCGTCGTCCTGATGGCGACGACGCTGCTGGTCCTGCTGGCCGTCTCCCGCTTCCGCACCCGAGCCACCTACCGCTAGGAGAGAACGACGTCATGGTCACCCGCACCCCCCGGCGGACCGCCGCCCTCGCCGGCAGCCTGCTCCTCACCACCGTGCTCACCACCGGACTCGCCACCGTGCTCACCGGCTGCGGCACCACATCCGCCGCCGACGAGAAGGTCGTCACCGTCTACAGCGCGGACGGCCTCAAGGGCGAGAACGGCGACGGCTGGTACGACCGGGTCTTCGAGGACTTCGAGAAGGAGACCGGCATCACGGTGAAGTACGTGGAGGGCGGCTCCGGCGAGATGGTGCAGCGCGCCCTGCGCGAACGCACCAACACGCAGGCCGACGTCCTCGTCACACTCCCGCCGTTCATCCAGCAGGCGGCCTCCAAGGGCCTCCTCCAGCCGTACGAGCCGAAGGGCGCCGACCAGGTGGACGGCGCCGACACGTCCCGCGACGGCACCTGGACCCCGGTCGTCAACAACTACTTCGGCTTCATCCACAACAAGGAGGAGCTGAAGACCCCGCCCACCACCTGGGAGCAGCTCCTCGACCCGGCGTACAAGGACCGGCTCCAGTACTCGACGCCCGGTGTCGCGGGCGACGGCACCGCCGTCGTGATCAAGGCCATGCACGACTTCGGCGGCCAGGAGCCCGCCATGGAGTACCTGAGGAAGCTCCAGGCCAACAACGTCGGCCCGTCGTCCTCTACCTCGAAGCTGGCGCCCAAGGTCGACAAGGGCGAGCTCCTCGTCGCCAACGGCGACGTCCAGATGAACTTCGCGCAGGCCAGGTCCATGCCGAACCTCGGCATCTGGTTCCCCGCCCGCGAGGGAGGCAGGCCCACCACCTTCGCCCTGCCGTACGCGGCGGGTCTGGTCGACAAGGCGCCGCACGCCGCCAACGGCAGGAAGCTGCTCGACTTCCTGCTGAGCGAGGGCGCGCAGCGGCAGGTCAGCGAGGTCGGCGGCGGCTTCCCCGCCCGGGCCGACATCAAGCCGGCCGACGCCAACGCCGTCGCGCTGGCACGGCTGATGGAGGGCGTCGAGGTGTTCGAGCCGGACTGGACCGACATCGACAAGAACCTGAAGACCTATGTCGACGCGTGGAAGACCGCCACGGGCAGCTGAGAGTTCACCGCACGCCCCTGGAACACCACGGCACATCGCGGAACGATAACGGGTACGGACCGACGCGCCACCGCGCCACCGCGCCACGGTTCGACCGCGCCACGGTCCCACTGCCCCACGCCCCACGGTCGACCGCGCCACGGTTCGACCGCGCCACCGCCCCGCCGTCCCACCGCTCCACCGCCCCACGGCCTCACCGCGCTTTCGCCCTACCTCCGCACCGCTCCACCGCCCCACCGCCCCACGGCCCCACGGCCCCACGGCTCCACGGCTCCACGGCTCCACCGCCACACCGCTCCACCGCGTCGACGTCCCTGAACACCGGGGGCGTCGGCGTGCCCGAGAGCGCGACGACCCGAAGACCGAGCCCGGCCCCCCGTCTCCCACCCACCACGGAGGACCCACGATGCCGCCCACCGGCACGCCCAGCAGCCCCCGCACGCCCCGCGTGTCCCGCCGTAGCGTCCTCGTCGCGGGGGCGGCGACCGCCGCCACCGCGGCCGCCGGCACCCTCGCCGCCGCGTCCACCGCCCAGGCCGCGTCCACCGCCCAGGCCGCCGCCCCGGCCCTCCCGGACGGCACCAGCGCGAACAAGGTGCTCGTCGTCGGCATGGACGGGCTCCGCCACGACAGAATCGACGCGGCGACCGCGCCGCACCTCAAGGCCATGCGCGCGAACGGCACGTTCGGCACGTCCCTGCTGTACGCCAACCCCATGGCCGCGACCTCGTCGGGCCCCGGCTGGTCGACCGTCTCCACCGGCGTCTGGCCCGACAAGCACGGGGTCAAGGACAACTCCTTCACCGGCCGGAACTACAGCCGCTACCCGGGCTTCCTGGCCCGGCTGCACCAGGTCAGGCCCGATCTCTCGCTGTTCGCGGCCGTCGACTGGAAGCCGCTGGACACCTACGGCACGGTCACCGCGGGCGCCGACGCGGCACTCGTGCTCGACGGTGACCGTGACGGCTATGTCGCCCACGACGAGACCATCACCGCCACCACCGTGTCCGTCCTGCGGGAGCGGAACCCGGACGTGCTGTTCGTCTACCTCGGCAACACCGACGTCGTCGCCCACTCCTCCGGCACCGGACAGCGCTACCTCGACGCCATCGCCGTCCAGGACGCCCAGCTCGGACGGATGCTCGCCGCCATCGAGGCCCGCCCGACCCGCGCCGCCGAGCGCTGGACGGTCATCGTCTGCACCGACCACGGCCATGTCGACACGGGTGGTCACGGCGGCAGTTCCGTCGAGGAGCGGCGCACCTTCGTCCTCGCCACGGGACCCGGCATCGCGGCCGGCGCCCGCCCCGCCGACACCCGCCTCGTGGACGTCGCCGCGACCGTGTTCCACCAGCTCGGCATCGCGCCCGACCCGGCCTGGGGGCTGGACGGCAAGCCGGTCCAGCAGCGGTCCACCGACCCGTTCGACAGCCTCCAGGGCTCCCTGTCCGGCCGGGTCGACGAGACGGGCATCCCGGCCGGGGTGCTCGGCTTCACGCACACCCCGCCCAGCGGCTGGTCCGTCATCGACAACGCCATGGGCACCGGCGGTGTGACCGAATGGCGCGGCTGGTCGTTCGCCACCGACGAGTTCTGGAGCCGGACCCAGCGCGACCAGTGGCGTGAGCTCAACGTCCGCGCCCGGGGCGTCTTCGCGGTCGCCGACTCCGACGAGTGGGACGACCGGGCGAACTCGGGCCGGTTCGACTCGACGCTGGTGACACCGGCGTACGACGTCGTCGGCCGTACGAAGGTGACGCTGGACTTCGTCACGCACTACCGGCAGGAGGCCGGCCAGACCGCCGAAGTCCTCGCCTCCTTCAACGGCGGCACCCCGACCGCCGTCCGCGCCTACACCTCCGACGTGGTGTCCCAGCCGCAGTCGCTGACCGTGGCCGTCCCGTCCGGGGCGTCCAGCGTGAGCTTCCGCTTCCGCTACACCGGTGCCAACAACTGGTACTGGGTGATCGACGGGGTCACCATTCGCACAACGTGACTAATCTGGGGGCGTCGCCACAGTGCTGTCGCGGCGCCCCAGCACACCGCATGTCTTGTACGGCAGGAGTCCCGTAACCATGGCAGAGCGCAAGCCGATCGAATCCTGGCTCACCGACATGGACGGTGTCCTCATCCACGAGGGCGTACCGATCCCCGGCGCCGAAGCCTTCATCAAGAAGCTGCGGGACACCGAGCGGCCCTTCCTGGTCCTCACCAACAACTCCATCTACACCGCCCGCGACCTGCACGCCCGGCTCTTCCGCATGGGCCTGGACGTGCCGGTCGAGAACATCTGGACGTCCGCGCTCGCCACCGCGCGGTTCCTGGACGACCAGCGGCCCGGCGGCACCGCGTACGTCATCGGCGAGGCGGGGCTGACCACCGCGCTCCACGACATCGGCTACGTCCTGACCGACCACGACCCGGACTACGTCGTCCTCGGCGAGACCCGGACGTACAGCTTCGAGGCCCTCACCAAGGCGATCCGGCTGATCAACGCGGGCGCCAGGTTCATCTGCACCAACCCCGACGAGACCGGCCCGTCCACGGAGGGCCCGCTGCCCGCCACCGGCTCCGTCGCGGCGCTGATCACCAAGGCCACGGGCAAGGAGCCGTACTTCGCGGGCAAGCCGAACCCGCTGATGATGCGGACCGGGCTGAACGCGATCGGCGCCCACTCCGAGAGCAGCGCCATGATCGGCGACCGGATGGACACGGACGTCCTGGCCGGTCTGGAGGCGGGCATGGAGACCTTCCTCGTCCTCACCGGGCTGACGACCCCCGCCGACGTCGACCGCTATCCGTTCCGGCCGTCCACCATCGTCGATTCGATCGCCGATCTGGTCGAACGCGTCTGAGCCGACCGGGACCGGCGCGGATCGCGGTACGCGCAGGTCAGCGGCGTGCCGGCGGGGCGTGACCCGGCGGCCGCGCGGCCGCTGCGGATGCGGAAAGCGGCGTCAGGAGTGAATCTTGCCAGCAGGAGGTTCACGATGCGTTCAGGACTGCTTGCTCTCCGTTCCGTCGCGGCGGCGGCCGCCGTCCTCGTGCCGGCCGCGCTCGCCGGGCCCGCGCACGCCGGTGACAACGCCGACGTGACCGTCAAGGTCATCCCGGCCACGGCCCGGCCCGGCGCCGACGTCGACCTGCGGGTCTCCGGCTGTTCCGGTACGACAGGCTCGGCCAGGTCCAAGGCGTTCGTCGCCGACGCCGAGCTGTCCGGGCGCGACGGCAAGGGCAAACCCCTGCACGGCGACACCACCGTCAAGTCCTCCCTCCCCTCAGGTGTCTACGCGATCACCGTCGTTTGCGACGGCCGCGACCACCACGACGTCGGCAGCGTCCACGTCACGCACAACCCGCCGCCGCCCACCCCGCACGCCCCCGTGAAGGCGGGCGGCGGAGGCACCGCCGCGCTCTCCGCCGACGCCCCCAGCGTCGCCGAGCAGGGCCCCGGCACCCCGCACACCGTCGTCGGCCTGGTGCTGGCGGCCGCGGCGGCCGTCGCGGTGGCGTTCCGCAGCGCGCGCCGCCGCCGCACGGGCGCGGACTGAGGCCCGCCGTGTCGTCCGGCGACCGCCCGGCCGGCCCCGGCGGCGATGACGGCGGCACGGGGGGCGCGGTGGGCGGTACGGGAGGCGGTACGGGGAGTGGCACGGGACGGCTCGTCACCGGCGTGGCCTGGGCGCTGCTCCTCCTCGGCATGTGGCTGTGGGGCAAGGAGGTCACCGGCGGCCCCGGCCGGCCCTCCGGCCCGACGACCGGTGACGTGGCCGCGGTCGGCCGGCCCCTGGCCGTACCGCTGCCCCCGGCGCGGGATCCCCTCCGGGAGGCCAGGCCGCGGCGGCTCCGGGTGCCGTCGCTGGGCATCACCGCCCCCGTCGTACCGCGCGGCCTCGACGCCACGGGCGCGATCGAACCGCCCCCGTACGAGATGCCGCAGACCGTCGGCTGGTTCGGCTCCGGCGCCGCGCCGGGCACGGACGGCGCGGCGCTCCTCGTGGGCCATGTCGACACGGACACGAAACCGGCCGTCTTCTACGGGCTGAGCTCCGCCCGCCCCGGCGCGCGCATCGAGGTGACGCGGGCCGACGGCTCGGTCGCCGAGTTCACCGTCGAGGACGTACGGGTTTTCACGCGCCGCGAGTTCGACGCGCGGCGGGCGTACGGGCAGCACGTGCCCGGCCGCGCCGAGCTGCGGCTGATCACCTGCGGCGGCACCTTCGACCGGGCGACCGGCTCGTACACGGCGAACGTGGTCGTGTCGGCGTATCTGACCGGCCTGCGCTGACCCGTCGCTCACCGCCGCCCGGGGCCCTGCCGTCCGAGCGAGGCCCGACAGGCCCCGAGCGCCCGGCAGACCCGGCGTACGCCCGACAGGCCCCCGGCAGCGAATGCCGAGGGCCTGCGGTCGTACGTCACGCGGTCGTACGGTCACGGTCGTACGGTCACGGTCGTACGGTCACGGCCGTGCCGTCATGCGGTCGTACCGTCATGCGGTCACCTGGTCAGGTGACTACGCGCGGCGGGCCGTGAAGTCGCACCACGCCGTCCACTCCGAGACGGCCGAGCCGTCCTGGACGCGGACCCGCCAGCGGTAGTCGCCGTCGGGCAGCTTGTCCTCCGGAACCTGGAAGGCGGCGTTCTGGCTGGTCTCACTGACCGTCTGCCGGCGCAGCACCTGCTTGCCGTCGCCCTGCTCCAGCTCGAAGACCACCTTCCGGCCGGGTGCCGCGTCGCCGGGAGTCTCGACGGTCCCGGGCGGGGCCACCGACTCCAGCGTCGCCGCGAGCGTCGCGGAGCCCGTCGTGACGACCGGCTTCTGCGGCGCGCCGCAGAACTGGAAGCCCGCGTACGGGCCGTCGGATATACGCGGGTTGCCGGGGGTGCGCAGCAGGCGGTCCGGGTTGTCGGCCGCCGCGTTCGCCGCCGTGGCCACCGTCCCCGTGTTCGGCTCCGCCAGGGCGAGGGGCGTGGCGACCGCCGCTGCGGCGAGCACCGCCACGGCCGCCGTGACGAGCCGTGCCGGCCGTACGCCGGAACCTCTGTTGAACAGACGCATCGCTTCTGTCTCCTCCTCGGCTACTTGACGTTGAGGACGTGGTCGGGGGTCTCGACGGGGTTGACCGCCACGCACTGGTAGGCGCTCCAGCGGTGCTCCGCCACGAGCCGCTTGCCGACCGCCTCGCAGCCGCCGAGGTTGTGCAGGTCGCCGTACTTCACCCAGCTGGACGCCGAGTTGGCGGTCAGCTTGGTCGCGGCGACGTGCTCGGCGATCCTGTTGCCGGCCGTGACCCCGTCCGTACCGTCCCACCGGTAGTGGACACCGAGCCAGACGCGGCCGATCGAGTTCTCCTCGGCGGCGGCGGAGAAGCTGGTGAAGGTACGGGTCACCCCGAGGGCGTTCGGGTCCTCGGTGGTGCCGGTGAAGGTCACGTTGTCCGTGCGGAACCACTTCTCCATGGCCTTGGCCCAGGCGCCGCCGAAGGTCGCGTGACCGGAGACGTACGCGGGGAACGCGGGGGAGAAGTGGATGCCGTCCCGGTCCTGGGAGAGCGGCTGCCAGCTGGAGTTCGGCTGCGTGGCGTCGTTGCCGTCACCGTCGAGCCGGATCGCGGACTCCGGCCGCCACAGGTCGATGTTCGTCTGGTACTTGGCGTCCCAGGCCGCGATGCCCGCGTCGGCCATCGAGAACGCGGCGAGCGCGAACAGCTTGGCGTTTCCGGCGACGGTCAGCCGCTGGTCCCGCGACAGGATCTGGGTGAACTCGAAGAGCTGACCCGGCGGCTTGTAGGTGCCGTCGAGGTCGTTGGCCCAGAACAGGGCCGCCTGCCGCTGGTCGGCGGTGCGGGCGGTGGAGTCGCTCTTGCCGAGGTTCTTGACCTCCTCGACCTGAGCGGCGTACGCCGGGCTCTTCAGGAGGCTGTCCATGACGGTGTGCCCGCCGGGACCGGCCGGCCGGAACTGGGTGCCGGAGGTCAGGGAGAACGGCTTGACCAGGCCCCAGCCGGGCGTGGCGGCGGACTTGCCGTCCGTGGGACGCCAGAAGCCGGGCGTCTGGCTGCCGCTGTAGGCGACGGTCGTCGAGGAGCCGTCGTTCTGGCGGGCGTTGATCATCGCGGCGGCGGCCTGCTGGCCGACGGACGTACCGGCGGTGCGCTCGGCCGCGGTCACGGCGGCGGGGATGGTGGACCGCGCCGTGGCGATCTCGTCGTCGAAGTTGGCGCCGGGGAAGACGCTGCGCAGCACGTCGAAGGCCGCGTGGTCGATGGCGCTGTTGACGTCGGGCACGGCCCCGTTGCCGGCGGTCGCCTTGATCAGGTACGGGGCGCCCAGGCACTTGACCGCGCCTTCCGCGCACTTGGCGGAGTTGGCCGCGTCGTAGATCGCGCCGTGCATCATGGCGCCGGCCCTGGCCAGCGGACCGGGGGCGCCGCCGACCTCGCGGAAGGTCTGCTGCAGGACGTCGTTCCAGTACACGACGTGGTCCTTGACCGGGTCGGCCGGGGTCTCGTACGTGACCAGGATCGACGGGGCGTTGGCGGTCGCGTCGCTGGACGCGAAGATCTTGAACGCCTTGTAGTCGGCCTCGTCGGTGGCGCGCAGACCGACGGTGTCGACCGCCCGGTCCACCTTCGACCACTGCTTGACGATGGAGGTGATGTCCTCCGAGATCCACCGCGGCCCGCAGTTCGTGTGGCCGTGCGTCACGGTGGAGGTGTTCGCCTTGGTCCGCCAGGCGGGCTGGGTGCTCCAGCGGGTCGACGCGGAGACGACGCCGGTGTCCCAGATCTCCCACGAGCGCGGCTCACAGGAGTCCGACCACACGGCGTACAGGTTCAGCTCGGCGTTGAGGACGTCCTGCCCGGTGACGGAGGCGTCACGCGGGAACTGGATGAACGAGCGCGCCTCGTTCTTCTGCCACTCGCGGCCGACCCGCAGGCCGACGGCGCCGGAGAGGTCGGCCGTCTCGCCGTTGACGACGGTGGTGTCGAAGTTCGTGCCGAAGTAGATCGCCGGGTCGATCGTCACCGGGTACTTCGTGTCCTTGTCGGCCAGGAAGTCACGGTCGGCGGAGACGTCGAGCGTGTAACCGCCCTTGGCCGGCGTGATGTCGAGTCCGACCGGAGCCCGGTTGGTCTCGGCGAGGCCGCGCCGGTCGCGCGAGGCGTCCCACATCACGGGCGTCGGCAGCTTGCCGACCGTCTTGTTCGTCGCCGTGTCCGTGAAGGTGACCGACTTGTCGGCGCCCTGCGCGGCCTTCACGCCCTTGGCCTTGAGCGGCAGGGTGACGTCGGCGGCACGTTCGGCCGCCGCCCGGTTCTTCACGACGAGGAACTGCTCGAACCCGGTCCTGGTGGCCTCGACCACGAGGTCGGTACCGGGCAGCGCGTCGACGTACGTGGCCTTGTTGCCCTTGAGGACCGGCTGCGGAAGGGCGCCCTGCCAGCCGAGGGCGACGGAGCGGTCGCCCGTGCCGAGCGTGGCGAGGTCGCCGCCGCCCGCGCCGGTACCGCCGGCGAGCCGCAGCCCGCGCGGATGCGCCTTGGGGGTCACCGAACCGTCGGCGTTCTTCACGAGGGTGGTGTCCACCGGGACCCAGGCGCCGCCCTTGCGGAAGCGGACGGGCCCGGCGTGGGTCTCCAGCGACATGGTGCCGTCGGGGTTGGCCCACAGAGTGGTGTTCTCCGTGCGGGCGCCGATCACCTCGATCCGGCGGTCCTGGGCGGCGGCGGTGAGCCGGGCCCCGGCTTCCTCGGCGGTCGTGGCACCGCTCTGACGCGCCGTGTCGGCGGCCGTGGTGGCCGCTGCGGTGATGGCCGGTTCTTGCTGTACGGCTACGGCGGGGGCGGTGCCCGCCGCGATCAGGCTCGCCTCGGCGAGGAGCACCAGGGAGAGCGGGCCGGCGAACCGTCCGCGTCGGGAGCCGGATCCGGCTCGCGGCCCTGAGCTGCCGTGCGGCAGGTGGGTCGATCTGTGCACGTGGTTCAGCCTCCAGAACAGTTGCTGCATGAGAACTGCCTTTAGAACTGGCATGCGAAGCGTGACAGTGTGCGACGGAGCGTGTCCAACGTGTTTCCCGGCCTGTGGACGTGATTGTGATCATGGCCGGAACGGGGAACTCCGATGCGCGCGGAGGAAGTTGGGAATGATCCATTACGCGGCGGCCCTAGGCGGCGGCCCTCGGCGGCGGCGCTCGGTGGCGGCGCTCGGTGGCGGCGCTCGGTGGCGGCGCTCGGTGGCGGTGCGCGGGGGCGGCGTTGGGGGGAGGCGTCGGGTGGCGCGCTGGCGGATGGGGGTCGCGGCCCGGCGGCGGTCATGGTCCGGCGGTCGGCGGTCGCGCGGCGGGAAAGCATGAGGCCCCTCGTCCTGGAACGAGGGGCCTCATATGTCTGTGCGCCGCCAGGGACTCGAACCCCGGACCCGCTGATTAAGAGTCAGCTGCTCTAACCAACTGAGCTAGCGGCGCCTGCTGACCTGGATAACTCTACCCGACGTCCGGGAGTGCTCCCGACCTCCATCCATCCGGAAGCCCTGTCGCTTACGTCACTCTCATCACTCCCCCTACTGCCACTACTGCCACCACTCCCGTCGCTCTCGGCTGGTGTGTCGCCGCGCGCGTCACCGCGCGTGTCGCCGTGCGCGTCGTCCTGCCGGTCTCGTTCCGGTGGGGTCTGCCCGGCCTGTCGGATGGTCGTTTTTATCTCCATACCGTCAAAATGCGACATGTCGGGACAGTTGCGACACTGGCGCCCGTGCAGCAGTCCGGAGAGATCTTGATAAGTCTGGAGGGGAACCGTATGGCCGTCCCGGTCTTCGAGGAGTACGAGCCCGCCGCCGACTGCCCCTGCGCCGGCTGCGCCCGGCAACGGCGCGAGCTGGCCACGGGGCTGGCCGTGCGGGTGGGCGGTCATCCGTCGGCCCATGGCGCCCGCCGCGCGCTGGTCCTGTTCACCGCGGCGGGTGTGGTCCTCGGCGGCGCGGGGGTTCAGGCCGCGAACGGCGCCGCGCTCCACCCGGCCGGTCCCTTCCACCCCGCCGGGCCCCTGGGCCTGCGGGGAGACGCGGACGACCCGGACTCGGCGACCCCGCAGGGCGGTACCGGCGGGCTGCACGGCCGCCCGCGCCCGGGCCCGACGCCGGGTCAGGTATCGGCGGACACCCTGCGGCAGATCACCCGCGCGGACATCGTCAACCGGGCGAAGCGCTGGGTGGCCGCGAAGGTCCCGTACTCGATGGAGAAGTACTGGACGGACGGCTACCGGCAGGACTGCTCCGGGTTCGTGTCGATGGCCTGGAACCTGCCGGGCAACGAGTGGACGGGCAGCCTCGCCCGGTACGCGACCAAGCTCAGCCGCTCGGCGCTGCAGCCCGGCGACATCCTGTTGTTCCACAACGACGCCGACCCGAACAAGGGCTCGCACGTCACGATCTTCGGCGGCTGGACCGACTACACCCGCACGCACTACATCGCGTACGAGCAGGCCAAGCCGCACACCCGCAGGCAGGCCACCCCCCTGGCGTACTGGAACAACTCCGACAAGTACGTGGCCTACCGCTACAAGGGCCTGATCGACGGCGACACCGACGACGCGGGCGGCTCCGGCGGCTCCGGCGGTGAGGCCACGCGGGCGGTCGGGTACCCCGGCGCCGGGCGCTTCGGGCCGGGCGCGAACAACCCGTACGTCACCCGGCTCGGCCGGATGCTCGTGGAGCGCGGCGGCGCCCGGTTCTACCGCGAGGGGCCTGGTCCTCGCTGGAGCGACGCCGACCGGCGGGCCACCCGGGCGTTCCAGCGGGCCCAGGGCTGGCGCGGCGCCGAGGCGGACGGGCTGCCCGGGCCGCACACCTGGCGGCTGCTGGTCGACGGGACCGGCAAGGACATCCCGGGCGCGGCGGCGAAGGGGTCCGGCGGCGGCACGTCCGCCGGACCCGCCTCGTCGGCGCCCGCCTACCCCGGCCGCGGCCACTTCCGGCCGGGCCAGTCCAACACGTACGTGGAGATGCTGGGCCGCCGGCTGGTGCGGAAGGGCTTCGGCGCCCACTACCGGACGGGCCCCACCCCCCGGTGGGGCGAGGCGGACCGGCGCAACGTCCAGGCGTTCCAGCGGGCGCAGGGCTGGCGCGGCGGTGCCGCAGACGGCTACCCGGGCCCCGAGACCTGGCGGCGGCTCTTCCGATGAACGGGTACGACGAGCGTGAGGTGCGAACGACGATGACCACGGCGACTCCGGAAGGCGGGGCGGCCGGTCGGCGCGTCCCGGTGATCGGCAACGAGACGACCGGATCGATCCCGGTCCATCTGCTGTTCCGCGAGGACAGGGACGAGGACGGCCCGGCGACCGGCGGAACCCCGACCGTCCCGAGCGGCCCGTCCTCGGGTCTGGCCATGACCGGGACGGCGGGGATCATGGGCACCCCGACAGCGGCGGCCTCGAAGGCCCCACCCACTCCATTCACCCCGCCGACCTCACCGGCAGTGGCAGCCACATCGGCTCCGACAGCCTCGGCAGCCCCACTCACCCCGGCGGCCTCGGCAGTCCCGGTGGGCGGCCCCACTACCCCGAACACACCCCCGCCGCCCGCCACTCCGGCTGCGGACGACCGCACCGGCGTGGCGTCCCCGAAGACGCGCGCCCTGTCGGACTCGCCGCCGACGTCCGGCGACCCCGCGGTGACGGCCATGTTCGACCCGGCGTCCCTCTGGGCGGACGAGCCGCCGAAGGGTGGTGGCCGTACGGCCGCCGCCGCGACCCGTACGGCCTTGTCGCCCACCGGCGCGGAGGCCCCGACGTCCGGCGACCCCGCCGTGACGGCGTTGTTCGACCCGGCGTCCCTCTGGGCGGACGAGCCACCGAGAAGCGCTCGCCGGGCGCCCGCCGCCCCCACGCGTAGGGCGGCGCCGACCGGCCCCGTGGCGCCTGTGACGCCGACCGGATCCGTAGCGCCGACCGGATCCGTAGCGCCGACTGGCCCCGTGACGCCGACTGGCCCCGTGGCGCCGACTGGCCCCGTGGCGTCGACCGGCCCTGTGGCGCCGACTGGCCCCGTGGCGCCGACCGGACCTGTGGCGTCGGGCACGGACGCCCCCGGCGGTGCGGGTCACAGCTCCGCCACCGCCTCGACGGCCGACACGACGACTGCCACCACCGCCACGACCACCGCTGGGGCCGCGTCCGCCTCCGGGTCCGGGACCGCGACGGCCGCCACGGCGTCGACAGCCGACGGCGGGACCGGCACCGTGCCCCCCGCGCACGCCCCCGGCGTGCCGGAGCGCCCGGTGGACGAGCGCCCCCCGATGCCGCCCGCGAGCGGTCGCGCCCCCCGGCACGCCGTACGACAGGCACCGCGTCCCGCACCGCGCACCGAACCCCGCCCGGCGCCGCGCCCCGTAGCGCGTGGTGCGGCGGAGTCCCTGGCACGCCCGCCGGCGAAGACCCTCGACAGGACGGGCGCGAAGACCCCCGACAGGACGGCCGCGAAGGCGGGCGACGCGAAGACCGCCGACAGGACGGGCGCGACGCGGACGCGGCCCGTGCCGTCCGCCGACCCGAGGCTGGCCGAGCGGCCTGCGGCGGTGCTGTCCGGCTGGATCGGCGCGGTCGTGGGCGCCGTCGGGCTCGCCGGTTGCGTGGCGGTGCTGTGGTGGGCCGGGGCGGTGCCCCCCTCGGTGGCGCGGGTGGTCGGCCTGCCTCTCCACCCGTACGGGGGCGCGGTGATCGTCCCGTCGGTGCTGCTGGCGCTCGGGGTGCTGGTGACGCTGTTCGGGTTCGGCGGTCTGGGGCGCGGCCGGGTGGGCCAGGCGTGGGTGCTGACGCTGTTCGGCGAGTACCGGGGCACGATGCGGCGTACGGGGCTGGTCTGGGCGAGCCCGCTGCTGCTGCGCCGCCGGGTCGACGTACGGCTGCGGCACTGGCGCAGCGAACCGCTGCCAGCGGTCGACGCGAACGGTACGGCTCTGCGGGTCGTGGTGCTGGTGGTGTGGCGGATCAGCGACACGGTGCGGGCGGTGCTCGGCGTGGCCGACCACGAGCGGTACCTGCGGGAGCAGGTGGAGGCGGCGATGGCGCGGGTGCTGTCGCAGCTGCCGGCCGACGCGTTCCACGAGGACGCGCCGACGCTGCGGGACGCGGAGGCGGTGGGGGAGGCGCTGACGCGGATGCTGTCGGCGGAGTGCGCGCCGGTCGGCATCGAGGTGTTCTCGGCGCAGCCGACGCGCCTGGAGTACGCGCCGGAGGTGGCGGCGGCGATGCAGCGCCGGAGGGTCGCGGCGATCGACGCCAAGCACCGGGACATGGTGCTCGGTTCGGTGGTGGACGCGGTGGACGACATGGTCCACCGGCTGACCACGCGTGGTCTGGTCGAGCTGGACGACTACGACCGCAAGTCGCTGGTGAAGGACCTGACGGTGGCGTTCTACACGGGTCGTGGTGGTCCGGCGGAAGGGGCGTGATTGGTATGGACATGCCCATCGCCCGTCCCTACATTGGGACTTGGTCTAGACCGCAACTATTCCCCATGCGCGCGTGCGGCACGGCTCATGGAAGTCCCCCACGTCCTCTCGGAGCGACAGCATGCGAAAGAAGACAGGAACGGCGGTGGTGGCCCTCGGCATAGCCGCGGCGTCGCTGTTCGCCACCAGCAGCGCCAGCAGTCATGGCTACACCGACCTGCCGATCAGCCGGCAGAAGCTCTGCGCCAACGGCACGGTCACCAACTGCGGCAACATCCAGTGGGAGCCGCAGTCGGTCGAGGGGCCCAAGGGCTTCCCGTCCGGCGGCCCCGCCGACGGCAGGATCTGCGCCGGCGGCAACGGTCAGTTCGCCCAGCTCGACGACCCGCGCGGGGGGAACTGGCCCGCCACCAGGGTGTCCGGCGGCCAGAGCTACACCTTCCGCTGGCAGTTCACCGCCCGGCACCGCACCACGGACTTCAAGTACTACATCACCCGCAACGGGTGGGACCCGACCAGGCCGCTGACCCGCGCGGCCCTGGATCCCCAGCCGTTCCTGACCGTCCCGTACAACAGCCAGCAGCCGCCGTCCACGCTCACGCACCAGGGCACCATCCCGAGCGGGAAGTCCGGCAAGCACCTGATCCTGGCCGTGTGGACGATCGCGGACACGGCGAACGCGTTCTACGCCTGCTCCGACGTCCAGTTCTGACCCCCGGCCCGCGACGGCCGGTCCCGACGGCCTGGTCTGCCGGTACACGAAGAAGCCCCTCGCTTCCGCGAGGGGCTTCTTCCGTCTGTGCGCCGCCAGGGACTCGAACCCCGGACCCGCTGATTAAGAGTCAGCTGCTCTAACCAACTGAGCTAGCGGCGCCTGCTGACGGAGTTAATAGTACCTGGTCCCGGGGGGTGCTTCCGACACCCCGCCGACCGTCCCCGCTGACCATCCCCGCCGACCGTCCTCGGTGAAAGGCCCTCGCCGACCGTCCTCGGCGAAAGGTCTCCGCCGACCGCCCTCGGTGAAAGGTCCTCGCCGACCGCCCGTCCCGGTCCGCTCAGATCGCCAGGGACAGCACCACCGGCGCGGCCTTGCGGTTCAGGGTGTCCGCCGCCGAGCGCAGCCGGTGGGCGTGCTCGATCGGGAGTGACAGCGCCAGGCAGCCGACCGCCGAGCCCGCCGTCAGCGGCACCGCCGCGCAGACCGTACCCACGGCGTACTCCTGGAGGTCGAGCACCGGGACGGTCGGGGGCTGGCTGTCGAGCTTCGAGAAGAGCACCCGCTCGCTGGTGATCGTCCGCGAGGTCAGCCGGGCGATCTTGTGGCGGGAGAGGTGGTCGCGGCGGCCGTTCTGGTCGAGCTGGGTGAGCAGGCACTTGCCGACCGCGCTGGCGTGCGCCGCCGACCTGAAGTCGACCCACTCGTTGACCTTCGGGGTGTGCGGGCCGTCCGCGACCTGCGTGATCTTGACTTCGCCGTCGATGTACCGGCTGATGTAGACGGCGGCGCCGACCGAGTCGCGCAGCTCCGTGAGGGTCTCCTGGAGCTTCGCCTCCAGGGCCTCGCGGCGCGTCGTACCGGAGCCCAGCAGGATGAGCGAGTCGCCGACCACGTACGCGCCGTCGGCCACCTGCTCGACGTACCCCTCGCGGCGGAGCATCCGCAGCAGTGAGGTGAGATGGCCGGTCGGCAGCCCGGTCTCGCGGGCGATCTGGGCGTCGCTGACCCCGCCACCGTGCCGGGAGATCGTTTCGAGTACGCGCAGGGCGTACTGCACCGAGTGGAACGGCGCGGTCGGCTCCGGCTTCAGCGCCACGGTCTCCCCCTACCAGGTTGTTACCGCAAGCTTCCGTACCACGATAGCCGCCAAGGGCGGTTTCAGGGGCACCTGTTGACGAGAATGATGCCGCGCCCCGGGGGGCATACGCTGGGGCGCAGCATCCCGGCATATGCCAGGGTCACACCTTCCCGATGGATGCCGAGGTCAGAGCACCGCACCGAGGAACTCGCGGGTACGTTCGTGCTCGGGTTCCGTGAAGATTTTCTCCGGTGACCCCGCCTCGATCACCCGCCCGGAGTCGAACATCAACACTTCGTCCGAGATGTCGCGGGCGAAGTTCATCTCGTGCGTGACGCACACCATGGTGATGTCCGTGGACCTGGCGATGTCCCGCAGCAGGTCCAGCACCCCGGCCACCAGCTCCGGGTCGAGCGCCGACGTGACCTCGTCCAGCAGCAGCACCTGCGGCCGCATCGCCAGGGCCCGCGCGATCGCCACGCGCTGCTGCTGGCCGCCCGACAGCTGCGACGGCCGGGCGTCGGCCCGGTCGCCGAGCCCCACCAGCTCCAGCAGGTCCCGGGCGCGCTCGTCGGCCTCGTCCCGGCCCAGCCCGAGCACCCGCACCGGCGCCTCGGTGATGTTGCGGAGCACCGACATGTTCGGGAACAGGTTGAACTGCTGGAAGACCATGCCGATCTTCTTGCGGACCTCGCGCCGGTGCTTCTCGCCGGCCGGGAACAGCCGGTCGCCGTTGACCTCGATCGTGCCCGCGTCCGGCTTCTCCAGCGTCATCAGCAGCCGCAGGATCGTGGTCTTGCCGGAGCCGGAAGGGCCGATGAGCGTCACGTGCTCGCCCGGCCGGACCGAGAAGCACAGATCGTCCAGGACCGTGTTCTCGCCGAAGCGCTTGGTGACCTTGTCGAAACGGATCAGTTCAGTGGACAAGACGGCGCTCCAGGGCTCGTACGAGGAGGGAAGCCGGATAGGCGATGAGGATGAAGGCGATGCCGATGACGGTCAGCGGCTCGGTGTACTGGAAGGTGGCCGCGCTCTCCAGTCGCGACTGCTGGAGCAGCTCCAGCACGCTGATCGCGGCCAGCAGCGGGGTGTCCTTCAGCATCGCGATGACGTAGTTGCCGAGGGCCGGTGCGACACGGCGGAGCGCCTGCGGCAGGATCACCGCGAACCAGGTGCGGTGGACGGGCAGGCTGAGCGCCGTCGCCGCCTCCCACTGACCGGCCGGTACGGCGTCGATGCCGGCCCGGTAGACCTGCGCGGTGTACGTCGAGTAGTGCAGCCCGATCGCGACCGTGCCGGTGGTCAGCGCGGAGAACTGCACGCCCCACTCGGGCAGCACGAAGAACAGGAAGAACAGCTGCACCAGCAGCGGGGTGTTCCTGACGAACTCGGTCAGGACGCCGACCGGCCAGCGGACGAACCGGCTCGGCGCGCGCAGGGCGGCCGCCCAGACCAGCCCGAGGCCGAAGGCGATCAGCGAGCCGAGCACCAGCACCTGGAGGGTGACGAGCAGCCCGTCCAGGAACCGCGGCATGAAGTCCACGACGGCGGACCAGTCCCAGCTCATGCGATCACCCCGATGTTCGCCTTGGTCTTCCGCTCCAGGGCCTTCATGGACCGGGTGATCCCGAACGCGAGCACGAAGTAGATCACCAGCACGATCGTGTAGATCTGGGCGCTCTCCTGGGTGGCCAGACGCACCAGGTACGCGGCGAACGACACGTCCCCGACGCCGAGCAGCGACACCAGGGCCGTCCCCTTCAGCAGCTCGACGAGCAGGTTGCAGAAGGACGGGATCATCTCCGGCACGGCCTGCGGCAGCAGGATCAGCCGCATCCGCTGCCATGGCGTGAAGCTGAGCGCGACGCCCGCCTCGCGCTGCGCCGGCGCCACCGAGTTCAGCGCGCCCCGCACGACCTCGGCGCCGTACGCCCCGTACGACAGACCGAGCGCGAGGACCGCCGCCCACATCGGCACCAGCTGCCAGCCCAGCAGCGGCGGCACCACGAAGAACAGCCAGAACATCAGCACCAGCGCCGACGTCCCGCGGAAGATCTCCGTGTACGCCCCCGCCGCGAAGCGGACGAGCCGTGAGCGATGCGTACGGGCCATGCCGACGCCGAAGGCGACGACCGCGCCGAGCGCCGCGCTGTAGACGAGGAGCTGGATCGTGATCCAGATGCCGGGCAGCACCCAGTTCTGCCAGAGTCCGCTGGTCATCGGCACAGCTCCTCGGCGGTCAGGGTCGTCATCTCGGCCTGTGTGAAGCCGAAGCGCCGCAGGATGCGGAAGAGCTCGCCGCTCTTCTTCATCCGGTGGATCTCGGTGTTGAACGCGTCGCGCAGCTCGACGTCGGTACGGCGGAAGGCGAAGCCGCCGCCGTCGACGCGCTTCACGCCGTCCACCACGGCGGCGAACGGCTCGGTCGCCTCGGCCCTGGTGCTCCTGCGCACCACGGCCCGGGTGGTGAGCGCGGTGCCGGCGAAGACGTCCACGCGGCCGGACTCGACGGCGTTCAGCCCGGCCACCTGGTCCTGAAGAATGACGATGTCCTTCTCGGGGTACCCGGCCGCCACCGCGTAGCCGATCTCCGCGTACCCGGTCCCGGTGGCGAACCTGGCCTTGGTGCGCACGACGTCCTCGTAGGAGCGCAGACCGAGGGGGTTGCCCTTGCGCACGATGAACGAGTCGAGCATCTGGTACTCGGGGTCCGAGAACAGGACCTGCCGGCACCGGTCCTCGTTGATGTACATCCCGGCCGATACGACATCGAACTGCTGCGAGTTGAGCCCGGGGATCAGGGAGGCGAAGTCGGTGGCGACGGGCTGGACCCGGTCGACACCGAGCCGCTGGAAGATCACCTTGGCGAGTTCCGGGGCCTCTCCCGTGAAGGCGCCCTGCTCGTCCACGTATCCATAAGGGACCTCACCGGCGATGCCGAGGCGCACCGTGCGCTGCGATCTGAGCCGCTCCAGGGCGTCTCCGGACGCCACCCGGGCACAGCCCGCGGCGCCCAGCGCCCCGGCCGCGCCGATGGCGGCGGTGCCGACCAGCAGCGAGCGCCGCCCGACGCCGGACGGCTCCGGCCCGGGCGGGGGTATGCGGCCTGTTCTTCTCTGACGAGTCGTACGAGCTGTTCCAGCCATGGGCGCGCGGCTACCCGGACCGGCACAGGGTATGCGTACCGGTTTCGCCGCCGTGCCGACCGACCACCTTCCACCGACCGCCGACAGATGGGGAGTACAGGCCATGACCACCGTCGGACTTCTGCGCCCGGAAGGGCATCCCGAGGACGACTACCGGCGCATCGAGACGCTCCTCGACAGCGACATCCGGGTCGACTCCGTCGTGTACGCGGGGCCGGGCGACGACCCGGAGCGGCTCGCGGCGGGCGCGGAGGAACTGCGGCTCGCGGGCGCCGAGTCGGTGGTCTGGGCGACCGCCGAGGGGTCGTTCACGCAGGGCTGGGACGCCGCCCGCGAGCAGGCCCGCTCCCTGGCGCTGGCGGCCGGACTCCCGGCGTCCAGCACCGCGATCGGCTTCGCCCACGCCGTACGGGCGGTGGGGGCCGACCGGGTCGCGGTCGCCGCCGGGTGGCCGGACGACATCCTGAAGGGGTTCGTCCGGTTCCTGGAGGCGGCCGGCATCGAGGTGGTCGGGGCGGCGCGACTGGTCGCGCTCGACCGGGTGCCGGAGCTGGTCAGGGCGGCCGACGACCCCAGGGCCCGGGCGCTGCTCGTCCCGGACACGGTGGCGCCGACCGTGGCGCTGCTCCCGGAACTGGAGGAGGCGGTGGGCAAGCCCGTGCTGACCGGGACACAGGTCACGGTGTGGGAGGGGCTGCGGCTGGCCGAGCGGCGCGGGGCGTGGGCGGACGAGCTGGGCGCGCTGTTCGCCCGGGAGGAACCGGAGGAACCGTAGAACCGACGCAGAGCCGAGACGCCGGAATAAGCGGAAGGTGCCTCCTGTTACCGCTCCTGTACCCATGATCTGTCGACCGTGCAGGAAGGCCCCACCGGTGAGCGTGAGCGACGACGCGATACGAGACGACGACGCGACTCGGCAGAGCGAGGCGATACGGGACGACGGCGCGGCACGGGACGGGGGCATCCGGGGCGCCGCGCGGGGGACCGCGCCCGTACCGCTGTCGGTGCTGGACCTCGTCACCGTCGGCCGGGGCCGTACCGCGACCCAGGCGCTGGCCACCAGCGTCGCGCTCGCCCGGCTCGCCGAGGACCGCGGCTACCACCGCCACTGGGTCGCCGAGCACCACTCCATGCCCGGGGTCGCCTCGTCGTCGCCGGCCGTGATCCTCGCGCACCTCGCCGCCCACACCCGCCGCATCCGGCTCGGCTCCGGCGGTGTCATGCTGCCCAACCACGCGCCGCTCGTCGTCGCCGAGCAGTTCGGCACCCTGGAGGCGCTGGCACCCGGCCGCGTCGACCTGGGCCTGGGGCGCGCGCCCGGCACCGACGGCGCGACGGCCGCGGCGCTGCGCCGCGTGGACGGAACGGGTGAGGGCGCCCCGGGGTCCTCCCCGCAGGAGCGAAGCCGGGAGCGGGGGGAGGACTTCCCGCGGCAGCTGGCCGAGCTGGTCGGGTTCCTGGACGACGACTTCCCGGACGGGCACCCGTACGCCGGGATCCACGCCGTACCGGGGCCGGTGCAGGGCCCGTCGGGCCGTCCGCCCGTATGGCTGCTCGGCTCGTCCGGGTTCAGCGCGCGGCTCGCGGGGACGCTGGGTCTGCCGTTCGCCTTCGCGCACCACTTCTCGGCCCGGAACACGCTCCCCGCGCTGGACCTGTACCGCGAGTCCTTCCGCCCGTCGGCCGTGCTGGACGCCCCGTACAGCCTCATCGGTGTCGCGGCGCTGGCCTCGGACGACGAGGCCGAGGCCCGCCGCCAGGTGCTGACGGGCGCGCTGTCCATGGTGCGGCTGCGCACCGGGCGCCCCGGGCTGATCCCGACGCCGGACGAGGCGGCGGCGTATCCGTTCAGTCCCGTCGAACGGGACTTCGTGGACGGCTGGTTGTCGACCATCGTCCATGGCACTCCGGACGCCGTCCGCGCCGGTCTCGACGAACTCCAGAAGCGCACCGGCGCCGACGAGCTGATGATCACGGCGAACGTGCACGGGGCGGAGGCGCGGCTGCGCTCGTACGAGCTGATCGCGGACGCATACGGAATGACGGCGTCTGGTTCTTTCTCCTGACGCCGCGCGCACGATTCCTAAGACAGGCTTAAACCGCTCGTCACTCATGGTGGCGAGCGGTTCCTTTTGTCCCTGCAGGGCTCTGACGAGCGCTTTCTGTGCCGAATTGGTCTAGTCCTTGTTTGGTTCAGACCATTGACGCGCTGTTGGTCCGGCGGCTATCAATTCTTCAACTTCCGCTTCGCGTACTGCGCTTCACCCCCCTCGGAGGCAGCTCGTGCACGCCCGTAAACCCCTGATCGCCGCGCTCACCGGTATGGCACTCGCCGCCGGTGCCCTGGCCACCGGCGCCCTCGCCGCCGTGGCCGCGCCAGACACCGCCCGCGCGGCGGAAACCACCTCCTCCGCGGCCTCCACGGGCGGCGTGAAGATCGCGTACTACGACCAGTGGAGCATCTACGGCAACGCCTTCTACCCCAAGCACCTGGACACCCGGGGTATCGCGGCCAAGCTCGACGTCATCAACTACTCCTTCGGCAACATCCACCCCACCGACCTCACCTGCTTCATGGCGAACAAGGCGGCGGGCGACGACAACAACCCCAACGCCGGTGACGGCGCGGGCGACTCGTACGCCGACTACCAGCGCTCCTTCGCGGCCGCCGACAGCGTCGACGGCGTCGCCGACAAGTGGGACCAGCCGATCGTGGGCGTCTTCAACCAGTTCAAGGAGCTGAAGGCGAAGCACCCGCACCTGAAGATCAACATCTCGCTGGGCGGCTGGACGTACTCCAAGTACTTCCACGACGCCGCGAAGACGGACGCGAGCCGCAAGAAGCTGGTCTCCTCCTGCGTCAAGCAGTACATCCAGGGCGACCTGCCGGTCGAGGGCGGATACGGCGGCCCCGGCACCGCCGCCGGCATCTTCGACGGCATCGACATCGACTGGGAGTACCCCGGCTCCGAAGGCGGCCACCTCGGCAACCACTACGGGCCCGAGGACAAGCGGAACTTCACGCTGCTCCTCGCCGAGTTCCGCAAGCAGCTCGACGCGTACGGCGCCGCCAACGGCGGCAAGAAGTACCTGCTGACCGCCGCGCTCCCGGCGGGCCAGGACAAGATCAAGCACATCGAGACGGACAAGATCGGGGCGTACCTCGACTACGCCAACATCATGACGTACGACATGCACGGCGCCTGGGACGGCGACGGGCCGACGTACCACCAGTCACCGCTGTACTCCGGCGCCTCCGACCCGACCGACCCGATCGCGCCCGGCACCGAGAAGTACTCGATCGACAACGCCATCGACGCCTGGATCGACGGCAAGCCCGCCTACGGCATCACCGGCGGCTTCCCCGCGAACAAGCTGACGCTCGGGTACGAGTTCTACTACCGCGGCTGGAAGGGCGTCCCGGCCGGGGCGAAGAACGGCCTGGCCCAGCCGGCGACCGGCGCGTCCGCCGCCCGCCCGCTCAGCCAGCAGGCCGGCATCGCGCACTACAAGGAGCTCGGCGGCATCGTCGACAACGCGGCCACCACGTTCTGGGACGACGAGGCGAAGGCGTCGTACTTCTACAAGAACGGCGAGTTCTTCACCGGTCTGGACAAGCGGGCCATCCAGGCGCGCGCCGACTACGCGCACAGCCGCGGCCTGGCGGGCGCGATGATGTACTCGCTGCTCGGCCTGGACGCGAACACCACGCTGCTGAACGACATCGTGGCGGCCGTGGGCGGCTCCCCGAACCCCACGCCGACTCCCACGCCGACCCCGACTCCCACCCCGACCCCGACCCCGACTCCCACCCCCACGCCGACCCCGACGGCCGGGTGCACGGCCGCGGCCTGGTCAGCGGCCACCGAGTACACGGGCGGCGCCCAGGTCTCGCACAAGGGCCGCACCTGGAAGGCCAAGTGGTGGACGAAGGGCGAGGAGCCCGGCACGACCGGTGAGTGGGGTGTCTGGCAGGACCAGGGAGCCTGCTGACGCGCCACCCGCCCAGCCCCGTCCCCTCCGCCCCGCCCCGTCCCACCCCCCACACCACCGCCCCTGACCGGAGAGCCTCGGCCTCCCGGTCAGGGGCGGTCTTCACGCCACGCGCGCGCCGACCCTGATCAGGTCGGCGATCCGCTCCGGGGTCACCGCCCGCGAGTACAGCCACCCCTGACCCGTGTCGCAGCCGATGCGCCGCAGCCGCGCCGCCTGCCCCGACGTCTCCACGCACTCGGCCGTGACGGTCAGCCCGAGCCGGTGCGCCAGCTGCACCATGGCCTCCACGATCACCTCGTCGGCCGGGTTGGGATGCGCCTCGTCCTGGAAGCCCCGCACGAACGATCCGTCCAGCTTCAGCACGGACACGGGCAGCCGGCTCAGATAGGCCAGGTTCGAGTACCCGGTGCCGAAGTCGTCGATGGCGATCTGCACACCCATGTCGCTGAGCGCCTGCAGCGCCTGGAGCGGCCGGCCCGCCGAGCCCATCACCGCCGACTCCGTCAGCTCCAGTTGGAGGAGGTGGGGCGCGAGTCCGGTCTCGGCGAGGATCTCGGCGACATCGGCGACGAGGTCGGAGTCCCACACCTGCCGTACGGCGACGTTGACGCTGACGAACAGGGGCCGTTCGCGCGGATGGTCGATCTGCCACTGCCGGGCCTGCCGGCAGGCGGTGCGGAGCACCCAGCGGCCGAGCTGCACGATGGAACCGTCCTCTTCGGCGATTCCGATGAACCGATTCGGCGACAGCGAGCCGAACCGCGGATGGTTCCAGCGGACGAGCGCCTCCACACCCCGGACCGTGCCGTCCGCCATGCCCACGAGCGGCTGGTAGTCCAACGTGAACTCGCCCCGCTCGACGGCCGGTCGCAGCGTCGACGAGAGGGCCTGGCGGGTCATGCGGTGCGCGTTGCGCTCCGGGTCGAACAGCGTCCAGCGTGCCTTGCCGTCGGCCTTGGCCCAGTACAGCGTGGTGTCGGCGGCCTGCATCAGCCCGTTGACCGTCGTCCCGGCCGCCGCCCTCTCGACCACACCGATCGACGCCGACACGGACAGCCGCTGCCCGGCGAGGTCGAACGGCCGCTGTACGGAGGCGAGTACGGACCGGGCGAGATCGGCGAGCTGCTCCGTACCCGCAGAGTCCTCGACCAGGATCGCGAACTCGTCGCCGCCGAGCCGGGCGACCAGGTGGCCCCCGCCCCTGCTGTAGCCGTCGCTGTCGGCGCACTCGGTCAGCCGGGCCGCGACGGCGGCCAGCAGCCGGTCGCCGACCCGGTGCCCGAGCGTGTCGTTGACCGCCTTGAAGCCGTCGAGGTCGAGGTAGCAGAGCCCGATCCGGCCCGTACCGCCGTCGTCGTACGAGGAGTTCTCCAGCGCGGAGGTCAACCGCTCGAAGAACAGGGTGCGGTTGGGCAGCCGGGTCACCGGGTCGTGCATCTGGAGATGGCGCAGCCGGGCCTGGAGTTCACGCCGGTCGCTGATGTCGGCGATGGACAGCAGGACGTTGCCGCTGCGCGGCACCGGGGCGACCGTGACCTCCGCCCACAGGGAGCGGCCGTCGGGGTGCTTGAGCCGGCGGGTGCAGCGGAACCGGGAGCGCCGGCCGCGCAGCACCTCGCGGTAGGCGTGCCAGGTGCGGCTGTCGGCGGCCAGGTCCACGAGGTCGGCGGCGGCCTGTTCGCGCAGGGACGCGGCGTCGGTGCCGAGGAGCGTGGCCAGCGAGTCGTTGGCGCTGACGACCAGGCCCTGCCGGTCCACGACGGCCATCGCGAGGTGCGCGGCGTTGAAGGCGGCGTGCACGTCCCGCAGGCGCGCCGACCCCCCTCGTTCGTGACGCTCCGTGATCGGCAGCCGGGCGGTTCCGGGCGGTGCGACGGCCGCCGGTCCCGGTCCTTCTGGTGTTCCGCTCACCGCTCGCTCCCGCAGGGCAGTCGTGACGTGCAGATGTGGTCGGGATGGTCAGCCTTGGAAAGTGTGCCGATCATAGAGGCTGCCGAGGCGGCCGTTCCAGCGTCTGCACCGCTCCTGCGGCGTGCGGATCCTGTGAGGAACCCCACCTCCCACCCCTGGTCGATCGTTTCTGCACAGGTGTGGCGACTGACGGTTCCGGTGTGACCGGTTGTGACGTTCCGTGATGAATTCAAGTCGGCCCCGGCGTGTCGGCTGCTCACCCATGTGGGGCAGTGGAACAGGACGTATCGCCACAAACCTGCACAGGGTGGTGGAACGTCCGTATCCCGCAGCCGGAGGTCGATGTGGAGGGCCAGCAGCCACCCGAGCAGCCACCCGAGGGAGTGCACCGCCTGAGCCTGCGCTCCGCGGCCGCGGCCTTCTTCTCGCTCCTGGCGTTCGGCGCGACCGGTCTCGTCGCCGGCCCGGGGGCGGGTCATGCCGTCGCCGCCACACCCACCGCCGGGTGTGTCCTGCCGCGCACCGACGCCCATCACTCGCTCGGCCTCGACACCTGGAACGCGGCCTATCCGAAGCCCGTCCGGGACCTCAAGGCCGTCATGGTGTTCCTGTCGTTCCCGGACTCGCGCCCCCGGGTCAGCCCCGCCGACCTGGTCGCTGACTACTTCCCCGACACCAGCCGGTTCTTCCAGCAGGCCTCGTACGGCCGGTTCTCGCTGCGCCCGTACGTACGCGGCGACTGGCTGAGGATGCCCCGCCCCTCCACCGCGTACGCCATACGGCGCGACTGGTCGCCCGACCGGCGCGCCGCCTATCTGCGCGACGCCCTCCGCGTCGCCGACCCCCGGGTGGACTTCTCCCGGTACGACATCGTCTACCTGGTCGCCGACCCGGACGCGCCGGGCGTCGACTCCGACGCGACGAAGGTCGTCAACCTGCGGACGCCGCTGCGAGCCGACGGCACCGACATCAGGCGCGTCGTCACCCTCTTCGAGCGGCACCCGCCGGACCGCAACGTGCTCGCCCACGAGACCGGGCACGTCTTCGACCTGCCCGACCTGTACCGCCGGCCGCTGGACGGCAAGGGCGACTGGGACACCCACGTCGGCGACTGGGACGTCATGGGCAGCCAGTTCGCCCTCGCCCCCGACCTGTTCGGCTGGCACAAGTGGAAGCTCGGCTGGCTGGACGAGGAGCAGGTGCACTGCGTCCGGGGCCCCGGCCGGTTCACGCTGGAGCCCCTCTCGGCCCTGCCCGAGCGCGGCGTGTCGGTCGGCAGGCGACTGGCCGTCGTACGCACCGGGGAGCACACTGTCCTGGCGATCGAGGCCCGCGGAGCCACCGGCAACGACCGGGACACCTGCACCGAGGGCGTGCTGATCTACCGGGTCAGCGGCAAGGCCGCCTCCGGCGCGGGCCCCGTCGAGGTCGTGGACACCCACCCGCTCACCGCCGCCTGTGGCGACCGGTCGGTGTACCCGCCGCTCGCGGACGCCCCCCTGGGCGTCGGGGAGACCTTCACGGTGCCGGGTGAGGGGACACGGATCGAGGTCGCCGACCGTACGAGCACGGGAGCGTGGACGGTCGAAGTGACCCCATGACGAAGAAGCCCCCCGCTTCCGCGAGGGGCTTCTCCCGTCTGTGCGCCGCCAGGGACTCGAACCCCGGACCCGCTGATTAAGAGTCAGCTGCTCTAACCAACTGAGCTAGCGGCGCCTGCTGACGTCGTAGACCTTAGCATCCTGATCCGGGTCAGGAAAAATCGATACCCGCACGTCCCCGGCGGCGGCGGTCCTCGCCACCCGGACACACGCCCAGAGCAGCACCTCGGGCCCCGGCAGCCACGGATTCCGGGTGTCCGGCGCCACCACCCAGCGAGGCTCCCCGGCCGCCTCCGGCGCCAGCGGCGGCACGGTCACGGCGTCCCCCACCCCGTGGCAGAGCATCGGCGGCACGGCGTCCCCCCACTCCTCCCAGCGCAGCAGCGACGGCAGCCGCCGACTGGTGCCCGGCGCGGTGAACAGCAGCATCCGCCCCCGGTGCACGGCCACCGGCCCGGAACCCGGCCCCTCCGCCCACAGCCGGTCGAGCAGCCGGCGCCCGAAGATCGACTCGACGTTGACCACGTCGAAGGCGGACCCGCACGGCAGCACGGCCGGAAGCTGCGGCCGCGCCTCCCACAGGGCGAGCGTGGAGGCCGGGTACGCCGACGCCGACATCAGCCACTCCGCGCCCGCCGCGGTGACCCGTGTGGTGTGCTGCGGACCGTCCTCCCGCACCCGCGGGAACGGATCGCCGGTCCGGCGCTCGTCGATGTCGCCGTGGGCGGGGCTCAGGGGAAGCTCGTCTCGCAGCCATACGCTCATGAGACAGGTCTACCGGCAGTGACAGGGCGAACTCACTTTGTTGCGAGAAACCCTGACAGGGGCCTGCGCCAAGGAGTATGTTGCCCGCCCGGCATATGCCCCCGCGCTACTCGTCCCCCTGCGCGCCCCCACCGCGCAACAAGTCGCGGCCGAACTCCACCATCTTCTTCGCGTAGTCCTCGGTCCACTCCGCCCGCAGCGCGATGTCCGCAGTGGTGAGCCGGTCGAACCGGCGCGGATCGGCGAGCTGCGCCGCCGCGATCGCCTGGAACTCCACCGCCCGGTCTGCCGCCGCCCGGAACGCCAGCGTCAGCTCCGTCGACCGGACCAGCAGCTCGCGCGGGTCCTCGATGGACTCCAGGTCGAAGAAGTGCTCCGGGTCGGCGGCGGCCTCGGCAGGCTCGAAGAGCAGGGGCGCGGGCCTGAGCCGCCGCGGCTCGCTCCGCTCGGTTTCCGCCATCGTGACTCCGTTCCATGGGCGCTTCCCGGACCATCGTCCATTGTCCCGCTCCCCGCAAGACCGCACCCGGACGCCCCCGCCGGCGAACCGACGGGCCGTGCAGGGTCGTCTGGGCGTCGGCGGATCCGAGGCGTACGGTCCGCCGGTGAACCGCCGGAAGGGGCCGTGCAGGGTCGCCCCCGCAGGCGTCGGCGGATCCGAAACGGCGAGGAGACCGGGACCCGAACCCGCCGACGCCGAGGAGGTGAGCCCGGAGGGGCCCCGACCACCCCGGCGCCGCAGCCCGAAGGCGAACCGGCCACGAAACCACCCGCAACCCAGCGCACCACCCCGCTCGCGACCCCGCCGCGACGCCCGCGCTCGCGATGACGCGTCACGGGCGCCAGGGCACGCGGTGCTCCGTGAGGCGGGCGAGCACCGCGTGGTTCGCCTCCCACCCGTCCGGGAACTTCACCGTCACGCCCAGCTGGACCGGCTCCGTGGAGGGGTGCTCGTCCAGGAGTTCCGCGACGCCCGCACGGCAGATCACGACGCAGGCGTGCCGGTGCCGGGACGCCAGCACGCACAGCCGCCCCGTCTCCAGGTGGAACGCCGTCGCGTCCGGGCGGCCCGACAGCGGGTGCAGGACGACCGTCACGTCGTACTCCCGGCCCTGGAGCCGGTTCGCCGTGTCGACGGTGACCCCCGACACGCCCAGCTCGGCCAGCGCGCCACGGATCGCGGCCGCCTGGTCGCGGTGCGCCGTGCCGACCGCGATGCGCGCCGGTGTGAGCGGCGCCGGATCGGGGGAGCGTTCGCTGACGGTCACGCCGCCCCGGTCCAGCATCCGCCGCACCACCAGCGCGCAGGCCCGCACCGCCTCGGGGTCGGTGCGCGGTGTGTGCCGGGCGGGCAGCTCCAGCAGTCCCCAGCCGGCCTCGGCCGCCTCGTCCAGCACCCGGTCGGGCCCTGACCCGTCCGACGGGACGCCGAAGGAGAGCCGCCGGTTGCCCTCGCCCGTACCGGCGCGGAAGCGCGTGTACGGGTAGAACGCGTCGGACACGAGCGGCGCCGCAGACGCCGGCAGCCGCCATGACACCGGCAGCCGGTGCTGCGGCAGCTCGGGGTTGTGGGCCAGCAGGGTCGACACCGCGCTCGCGGACGGGTCGTACGACAGCCCCGCCCACTGGTCGGCGCCGACCACGGAGAACGGATCGAGCTGTCCCGGGTCTCCGACGAACAGCGCCCGTTCGAAGAGCCCGGCCACGGCGAGCAGCGCGTCGGACCGCATCTGGTAGGCCTCGTCCACGATGGCGTGCCGCCACGGTTCGACGCCCTTGACGTGCGCCCACTTCGCGGCGGTGGAGATCACGACGTCCAGCCCGGCGAGGTCGGCGGCCTTCGAGGACTTCCGTACGTTGTCGAGGTCGTCCAGCGCCTTGTCGTACGGGTCGGAGTCGTTGGAGTGGAGCCGCCCCACGGGCAGGTCGGGCCGCTTCTCGGCGAGCCGCAGCACCAGGTCGTCCACCTGCGCGTTGGTCTGGGCGACGACCATCAGGCGCCGGCCGGCGGAGGCCAGTTCGAGCGCCGCCCTGACGACCAGGGTGGACTTGCCGGCGCCGGGTGGCGAGTCGACGACCACGCCGCGGGCGTCCCCGTGCAGGGTGCTCGTCAGGATCGCGTCGGTGGCGCGGGCGGCCTCGGCGGCCGGGTCGAACAGCTCGCGCGTCACAGGATGTCCTCCGGCGTCACGGGGTCGGGCGGCTCGGCGGTGTCCGCGTGTGGTGGCCCGCCGTGGGTCCACGGCGTCTCCTCCGGGTCGGGCAGCTTCACGCCCACCCGCTGGTCGTGTTCGAACAGCGTCCAGGCGATCCGGTCGCCTTTCTGCGGCACGGAACCCTCGGCGGGGTCCTTGGAGCGGCCCATCCGGTCGAGGAGCCGCAGCACGAACACGGCGCCGTCGTCCTCGTACCGCACGAACTCCGCGCTCTGCGGCCGGCCGTCCAGCGACCGGTACACCTTCACCCGCTCGCCGAGGTGCGGCGTGTCGTCGGTCCGCACGGTCAGCAGGGGGCGCGGTGACGGCCGCTTCGACTCGGTCCACGCCATGGTCACGTCCACCACCTCCCCGAGGAACGCCTCGCCGGCCAGTCGCCGCTCGGCCAGCACCAGGGGGTCGTCCAGCGCCTCCTGCGCCTCCAGCTGGGTCTGCGCGCTCTCCCGCGCGGCCAGTTTCCGTGCCGCCGTCACCGCGTCGTCGCGGCGCGGCTGCGGCGGCTCCCCGGCGCGCACCCGGTCGCGGTGGCCGGTGAACGACCAGCGGTCCCGGGTCCACCGGTCCGCGACCCGCGCCCCCGCCGGCAGCTCGCGCAGCAGCTCGACCGCCCGCCACACGGCCTGCCAGGTGGGCCGCAGCTGGGTGAGGACGAGGCGCCGGACCTCCCGCTCCGCCCGGTGCAGTTCACCGAGCCGCTCGTCGGCCGCCTCGCCGTCCTCGGCGGCGGCCAGCGCCTGCCGCGCCCGGTCGTACCGTTCGATCGCGGGCGCCAGCAGCCGGTTGTCGAACGCGGGGTCCGTCGCGGGACCGGCCGGCGGGCACAGCAGCTGCCCGTCCCGGTCGCGGCCGAGTTCCGCCCGGAGCGCGGCCGCCGCGCCGGACTCGCCGTCCGGGGTGTCGATCCAGGCGAGGACCGCCCCCAGGTGCTGGTCCTCCAGCGACGACTGGCCGGTCGCCCAGTGCCGGTTGAGCAGGTCCGTCGCCGCCACCAGCAGCGACGAGCCCGGCACCCGCGCCCGCTCCCCGTAGTGGGTCAGCCATCGGCCGAGCAGCGGCACGCGCGGCGGTGCGGGGAACGGGGTCTCGGGGTCCTGTTCGGCGGTCCGCCGGAACCGGGTCGAGCGGCCCAGCAGCCGTACGTACTCGATACCGGCCCGGCTGGGCACGATCAGCTGCGGCGCGTCCCGGCACAGCTCGACCTCGACCTTGACCTTCCTGCCGGTCTCGGGGTCGGTCTCGGCACGCTCGGCGGCCTCGACGTCGTCGGCGAACCCGTCCAGGTACGGCAGCAGCGCCTCCGCCAGGTCGGCCAGGAAAGCGAACCGCAGGTCCCGGTCGCGGGGCTGCGGCACCACGAGCAGCCGCGGCTCCTCCGGGTCGGTGCCGATCAGCGCGCCGAGCGGAGCGCCCGCCTCACCGGCGGTGGTCAGCGGTACGAACACCAGTGGCCGGTCCGCCAGGTGCCGGTGCCGCACGGTGGCCAGCGGCCGCGCGTGACCGGCCTCGACGGCCTCCAGCCGGGCGAGGGTGGAGATCAGCGACATGGGGGCACCGCCCCGGCGGCGCGGCCGCTCTCGGTCAGCGGGGGCACGGGGCGGCCTCCTCGGGGGTCGGGGCGGCCGCTTCCGCGAGCGCCTCGGCGCGTAGTGCCGCCGCCCGCCGCAGCGCGAGGACCGCCGGGTCGGCGGGGTCGCCGTCCCGCGTGCTCGGGCCGTCGTCGGACGTGCCGGGGCCGGTCGCGTCGCCGCGCGCGGCCGCCAGGACGTCGCCGACCGTCGTCAGCCCACCGAGTTCGCCCCTCACCGAGCGGCCCAGCGTCTCCACCGCGCCCGCCCGCCGGGCCCGGTCGCGGCAGTGGAAGGCCAGCTCGCAGGCGGCCAGGCACTCCGGCGCGTACGCGTGCGGCACCGCCTCCACCGCGGCGGCCAGCTGTTCCGCCGAACACGCCTCGACGTCGAACGTCGTGCCGTCCGGCAGGGCGGCCGCGATGTCCTCCAGCCGGGTCAGCCGGGCCAGCTGCCTGCGGGTGACCGCCAGCTGCTTGCGCACGTCGACGGACGAGCCCGTCGGCCGGTTCGAGAAGTCCTTCGGGCACACCAGCAGCACCGAGTGGCCCACCTCGGCGCCCTCGACCATCGCCGCGACCCGCTCCAGGGCCAGTACGTACACGGCGGCCTGGCGCGCCGCCGCGCCCACCTTCGCCGCGTCAGCGGAGCCGTCGATCATCGGGAACGACTTGATCTCCACGACCGTCCAGTGCCCGTCCGGCCGCACCACGACCGCGTCCGGCTCCAGGTGGACCGGGGAGCCGGCCACCTCCAGTGCCAGCATCGGATGGTCGAGCAGGGACCACACCCCGGCCGCCGTGGCCTCGCGCAGCGCCAGCGCCGTGCGCGCCGCGCGGCCCTCGGGCCCGACCGCCGTCAGGTCCGGCACCCGTACGTCCCCGGGGTCGTCCACCCCGAGCAGCCGGGTCAGCTCGGCGCCGCCGTCGGCCTTGACGGCGGCCTCGAAGGCGTTGCCCCGCATGAACGCGAACTGGGACTGCCCGAAGCCGGACGGCGAGCCGAGTGCCGAGGCCAGCGCGGCCTTGTCGACCCCGGCCCCGTCCAGCAGGGCGCGGCGCCTGCAGCCGGGGTTCGCGGCCAGCGCCGCCAGCGCGCGGGCGTCCAGCGGGCGCGGCATGACGGCGGGACCGCGCAGTTCGGCCAGCTTCCGCCATGCTCTCGGCTTCGCCGGAGCGGGGGATGCCCCGACCCGGAGGGTCGTCTGTGGCGGCCGAAGCGGTCCGCCGTCCAGGGATCGGCTCACCCGCGGAAGTCTCGCATCCGCCACTGACAATCGGGGCCGGGTCCCGCGGGTTCCCCCCTTCGTCCCGCCGTGTTCACGTACGGGATGATGGAAGGCCACGTTTCGTGCACCAGCTCCGTGAACCTCAGGAGAGCCCCCATGGCACCGCGCATCCTGCTCGCCCGGCACGGCCAGACCTCGTGGTCGCTGGCCGGCAAGCACACCGGCAGGACGGACGTCCCCCTGCTCGACCGGGGCCGCGAGGGGGCGAAGCTGCTGGGGGAGCGGCTGCACCGGGGCCCGTGGGACGGGCTGGACGGGGTCGAGGTCCGTACGAGCCCGCTGTCCCGCGCGCGGGAGACCTGCGAGCTGGCCGGTTTCGGCGACCGCGCGGAACCGTGGGACACGCTGATGGAGTGGGACTACGGCGCGTACGAGGGGATGACCCCGGCCGAGATCCAGGCGATCCGCCCCGGCTGGCTGATCTGGCGCGACGGCGTTCCGGAGGGCGAGTCCCTCGCCCGGCTCACCGCCCGCGCGGACGAGGTCGTGGAGTGGGCCCGCTCGGCCGACCGGGACGTGCTGGTCTTCGCGCACGGCCACATCCTGCGCGGCATCGCGGCGCGCTGGCTGGGCGAGGACATCGCCTTCGCGGCCAGCATCCGGCTGGACCCGACGAGCCTGTCCGGCCTGGGCTGGGCGTACGGCGCCCCCGCGATCGAGCGCTGGAACGACACGGGGCACCTGGAGCGGTGAGCCGCCGCGCCGGTGCGGCGGCCCGTCAGGCGCGCCGCGTCTCGGCGCGGAGCCGCAGGAACGCCGCGACGTCCGGCACGGCCCGATAGGGCACGAGCACCCGGGCCGTCTCCGCCAGCATCGACCGGATACGGCCCGACCGGACCTCGTCCAGCAGCTCCAGCACCCGCCGGCCGGCCGCCGCGGCCTCGTCCGGGGCGCCCGCGCGGGCGAGGTCGGCCGCGAGCTGGGCCCGGTACAGCGCCAGGTTGCGGGTGAAGTGCGGGTTCTGCAGGGCGGTCGCCCGCCGCGCGTGCCGTGCCGCCCGCGACGAGTCGCCGAGCGCCGACCAGCACTGGGCCTGGAGGATCTCCAGTTCGGGTTCGCCGAAGAAGGACATCCACTCGGGGTCGGAGTCGGCGGTGCCGCGCCCGAAGTGGGTGTGCGCCCGGCCGAGCGCCTCCTCGCAGGCGGCGCGGTCGCCGAGACCGGCCCAGCCGCCCGCCTCGCGCAGGGTGAGCAGCGCGAGCAGCCGCCCGGACGCCAGGTTCTTCGCGGCGTGCTGCCCCGCCTGGGCCGCCCGGACGGCCTCCCGGAACCGGCCCGCGTCGCGCGCCAGGAACGCCGTGTTCGAGAAGGCGTGCGCCTCCAGGGCGGGATCGCCGCTGACGCGTGCGGTGGCCAGGGCCTCGGCGTAGTGCGATCTGGCGTCGTCCAGGCGGCCCGAGTCATGGGCCAGCCAGCCCACGGACAGGGCGAGTTCCCCGGTGCCCGCGTGGAGCCGGTCGGCGGTGGACTGCCGGGTCGTCGTCCCCGCGTCGAGCAGCGCGTACGCCGTGCGGAGGGGTTCGGTCGCCCTGCGGTACAGCCCTTCCGCGCCGTGCCGGTCGTCGAGCAGCCGGATCCTTCGTACCGCCGCCTCGACGGCGTCGACCTCGGCCTCGCCGAACCTGCCGCCGGCACGCGGCGCGGGGATGGCGCCGAGCCCGCTGACGCCCAGCGAGGCGGCCGCGACGGTGGCGGTACCGCTCGCCATGAATGCGCGACGCAGCACGTCGCTCTCCTCATCGTTCCGGATCGTGATGGGTGGGGCGGGCACGTCCGCGGCGGCGCCCGCCCGCCGTCCGCGTACGCGCTCCCGTGCCACGAACCCCAGGTCCGTCAGGGACATCCCGGGGAACATGTGCAGGAACACCCGCTCGTACGCGTAGTTCGGGCAGCGGATCTCGCCCGACTCCACGCGCCCGATGTACCGGGCGTCGCAGGCCACCTGCTCGCCGATCTCCCGGGCGGCCCTGCGCACCGCGGCGGCGAACTCCCCCGCGGAGCGCTGCCCGCGCAGCCGGCGGAAGACGAGATTGGGAACTGCCCGTGACGTCGCCATGGCGGAGCCCTCTCCTGCGTGCTGCCGTTGCTCCGGCGGAGAAAGAACGTACCTGCTGTGGCCGGCGCCACACACGGAGTTTGGCTACAAACCGGATATCTCACCCACGATCCGCCATGAACTGCCACCCTTTGCGGCGGCGAGCCGCCGTAGCTGTTGACGGGTCCGCGCGTTGAACCATGCGGAGGGACGGAACGTGTCTCCGTTCGGGAACTCGAGCGAGGAGGGGACCCCTTGTTGGAGGTCGGCATGGAAGCCAGCCCGCGCATCGACGACGCGTCGCGGACGACCGCGCAGCACTGGCCGACGCAGGACGTGAGCGCACCACCCCGGACCGGCGACACCGCCCAGGACGGGGCGTGCGACCTGGTGACCGTACCGGCCAGGCAGGGCCTCGAAGCCGTGGACATCCTCCGCCGCGGCGCCGCCCCGGCCGTCGGCCCGGTCCTCCACGACGGCGCCACCGGCACCCTCGGCTTCCTCGTACCGCCCGGCACGGCCGCCGCGTGGGACGTGCCGGGCAGCGCCTGCACCCGGACGGACGGCCGGGGCCTCCGCGTACCGGCCGCGCCCGAGCCGCCCGTCTCCGGTTCCGGCTGGCTGCTGCCCCCGGCCGACGCGGGCCCGGTCACCGACCCGGGGGTGCTCCGCGAAGCCCTGGGCGAAGCCGCCCGCCTCATCGAGGCCGCCGACAACTGCCGCTGACGCCGACCCCGCCCCGTACCGAAGGGGCGGCCGTACGGGGGCGCCCCGCACACGTCGGCGGTTCCGGAACGGCGAGGGGACCGGGTCCGAGCCGGCCGGCCCCGGGGAGGCGAGCCCGGAGGAGCCCCCGGGACGGCGGGAGAGCGCCGGGCGCGCCACGGGCGCGGATAATGGCCGGGTGGCCAGGAACAGACAGCGTGGACGGGCGGTGGCGCCGGAGGCGGTCGTGGAGACCGTCGACGGCGGACTCGCCGAACTCATACCGGACCGTGAGCGGCCGCGCGCCTGGACCCTGCTGATCGACGGCGCCCCGCAGTCGCACGTCGACCTGGAGGACCCGTCCCGGCTGACCTTCGAGTACCAGCGGCGCCTCGGCCACGCCGCCGACCTCGTCGCCCCGACGGGCCGCCCCGTGCACGCCGTCCACCTCGGCGGCGGGGCGTTCACGCTCGCCCGGTACGTCGCCGCCACCCGGCCCCGCTCCACGCAGCAGATCGTGGAGCTCGACGCCCCCCTCGTCCAGCTGGTCCGCCGCGAACTGCCGCTCGACCCGGGCGCCCGCATCCGGGTCCGGGGCGGTGACGCCCGTGCCGGCCTCGGGAAGCTGCCGGACGGCTGGGCGGACCTGGTCATCGCGGACGTCTTCAGCGGCGCCCGCACCCCGGCGCACCTCACCAGTACGGAATTCCTCACGGACGTACGGCGCGTCCTGAAGCCGGGCGGGCTCTACGCCGCGAACCTCGCCGACGGGCCGCCGCTCGGCCATCTCCGCGGCCAGATCGCCACCGCGGCCGCCGTCTTCCCCGAACTCGCCCTGATCGCCGACCCGACGGTGCTGCGCGGGCGGCGGTTCGGCAACGCCGTGCTCCTCGCCTCCGACACGGCGCTGCCCGTGGCCGAGCTGACCCGCCGCGTCGCGACCGACCCGCACCCCGGGCGGGTGGAACACGGCCGCCCGCTGGCCGACTTCACGGGCGGCGCCGGAGTGGTCACCGACGAGAACGCCAAGCCGTCCCCCGTACCGCCGGCGTCGTCATTCCGCTGAACCGGCCCCCGCCCTTCGGTGGGCACCTGCCCACCGAAGGGCACCCGCCCACCGGAGGGACCCGCCCACCTGGGGGCACCCGCCCACCGGAGGGCACCCGCCCACCGGGCAAGCACCACAGACCGCCCCACCTGGCAGGAGCCGCCCACCAGGGCGGACGCACCGGCCGGGCCGAACTCCGCCTGGCCCGCCGGAGTCAGCGGCGGCGTTCGTCGATCTCGACCCGCGGCGCCGTGTCGTGCCAGACGCAGAACACCGAGACCTCGCGGTTGCCCTGGGTGAAGGTCACCCGGATCCACGTGGTCTGCTTCCACACCTGCATCTGCCAGCCGGACGCCGGGGTCGCCGAGACCAGTTCGGCGGAGGCGGCGCCGAGGTCGAAGACGACCTGGCCGCCGTCCACCGCGTAACTCCTCACCGTGCCCGTCTGCTTGGACGGCCCCGTCGTGGGCGGCAGGGACGCGGACGTGGCGGACGCGGAGGCCGACGCGGTCCGTGACGGCGACGCCGACGGCGTGCCGCTGCCGGCCGGGCTCGGTGAACCGGACGGCCCGGCCTCCGACTTCGGGCGGCGGGTGGACGAGGAGTCCGGCGCGGGCCGGATCAGCGTCGGCCGCTCGGCCGTCAGCGGCAGGGCGCGCGGCGGATCGTAGGCCGTACCGGCCATCACCGTGTGCACACCCCACCACGACAGCGTGACCGCCGCGCCCGTGGCGAGCGACCACGCCATGGCGTGAACCAGTCCTCTTCGCATCCGGGCCATAGTGCACCACCCGTCCACGGAGTCAACACCGGTCCCCCTCATTCCGCCTTATGGCGTACGGTGCGGCCCATGGCAAGTGTGCTCGTGGTCGAGGACGACCAGTTCGTGCGCTCCGCCCTCATCCGGCACCTGACCGAGGCGTCCCACACCGTACGGAGCGTCGGAACGGCTCTGGAGGCGCTGCGCGAGGTGGCCCATTTCCGGTTCGACGTGGTCATCCTGGACCTGGGCCTGCCCGATCTGGACGGGGCGGAGGCGTTGAAGATGCTGCGCGGCATCACCGACGTACCGGTGATCATCGCGACCGCGCGGGACGACGAGGCCGAAATCGTACGGCTCCTCAACGACGGCGCGGACGACTACCTCACCAAGCCGTTCTCGGTGGATCACCTGTCCGCGAGGATCGCCGCCGTCCTGCGGCGCGCACGCGCCTCCGCCGGTGAGGCCCCGCCGAGCCGGGTCATCCGCGTCGGCGGGCTGGCCATCGACCCGCTGCGCCGGCAGGCCGAGCTGGACGGCGTACGACTCGACCTGACGCGCAGGGAGTTCGACCTGCTGGCGTTCCTCGCGGGGCGGCCGGGTGTCGTCGTGGCGCGCAGGGAGCTGCTGGCGGAGGTGTGGCAGCAGTCGTACGGGGACGACCAGACCATCGACGTCCATCTGTCGTGGCTCCGCCGCAAGCTGGGCGAAACAGCGGCGAAGCCGCGCTATCTGCACACCCTGCGCGGTGTCGGCGTGAAGCTGGAGCCCCCGCTGTGAGGCGGCAGCGGTGAGATGGGCACTCGTCAAGGTGGCGCTGGCCGTCACCGCCATGGTCGTGGTGGCCTTCGCCGTACCCCTGGGGCTCGTCATCAAGGAGATGGCGCGGGACCGGGCCTTCTCCAACGCGGAACGGCAGGCCGCGGCCATCGGCCCCACCCTGTCCATCACGACCGACCGGGACGCGCTGAACCGGGCCGTCGCCTCCACCCAGGCGGGGGCCGCGGGCCGGATGGCCGTCCACGTCCCCCCACCGCCGGAAGACCCCGCGACGACGATCGGTACGGGCCGGGCCTCCGCGAAGGACGTCGCCACCGTCCGCCGGGTGCCCCAGGCGTGGATCACCGAGGTCGATGGCGGCTTCGCGCTGCTCCAGCCCACCGCCCTCAGCACCGGCGACATCGCGGTCGTCGAGGTGTTCGTGCCGGAGGGCGAGGTCACCAACGGCGTCGCGACCGCGTGGCTGACCCTCGCCGGGGTGGGGGTCGCGCTGATCGTCGGCTCCGTCGCGGTCGCCGACCGGCTGGGCATCCGCATGGTCCAGCCCGCCCAGCGGCTCGCGCTCGCCGCGCACGACCTGGGTGAGGGCAGGCTGGGCGCCCGGGTCAGGGAGGAGGGGCCCGCCGAGCTGAAGTCCGCCGCGGTGGCCTTCAACTCGATGGCCGACCAGGTGGTGCGGCTCCTCGCCAACGAACGCGAACTCGCCGCCGACCTCTCCCACCGGCTGCGCACCCCGCTGACCGTGCTGCGCCTCAACGCCGCGTCGCTGGGCGAGGGTCCGGCCGCCGACCAGACCCGGGCGGCCGTCGAGCAGCTGGAACGCGAGGTCGACACGATCATCCGTACGGCCCGGGAGGCGAAGCCGCAGACCCAGGCCGTGGGCCCTGGCGCCGGCTGCGACGCCTCCGAGGTGGTGCGGGAGCGCATGGAGTTCTGGTCCGCGCTCGCCGAGGACGAGGGCCGCAAGGTACGGCTGGCCGGCGTCGACCGCCCCGTACGCATCCCGGTGGCCCGTCCCGAACTCGTCGCCTCGCTCGACGCGCTGCTCGGCAATGTCTTCCGCCACACCCCGGAGGGTACGGCGTTCTCGGTGGACGTCCACAACGGCGACGACGCCGTGATCGTCCTCGTCTCGGACGCCGGGCCGGGCATCGCCGACCCGGAGGCGGCGCTCGCGCGCGGCAACAGCGGGCGGCGGGACGGCTCGACGGGCCTCGGTCTGGACATCGTGCGCCGTGTCGCCGAGTCGACCGGCGGCGACGTCCGGATCGGCCGTTCGGTGCTGGGCGGCACGGAGGTCCGTGTCTGGCTCGGGCTGGACGGCCGGGGCGGCGGACGCGTCGGCGGCCGGGGCGGTGGCCGGGGTGTCAGGGGAGGGCGTCGCGGCCACGGTGTGCGGCGCCGGGTCGTGCGCCGCCGCGGGGGCGACGCTTAACCCCCGCCGATGGGTTCCTTAAGCGCGTCCTAAGATCCCCGGCCACCGCCCCGAAACGGAGGTTCGTCCCTTTCGGGCTCGCTAGCGTGCTCCCCGTCCCCACCCCCCGTACATGAGGCAGGCACGTCATGGGCACAAGCACGCACCGGCGCAGGGCGAGCGTCAAGGCCAAGGCGATCGGCGCGGTCGTGGCGGCCGCGGTGGCCGGCGGCGCGGCGTTCGCGTTCACCGGCACCGCGCAGGCGGCGGCGGTGAGCGCGGCGTACACCAGGACCAGCGCCTGGGACGGCGGTTACACCGGCCAGTACGTCATCACGAACACGACCGGTTCGGTGCGCTCGGGCTGGACGCTGGAGTTCGACCTGCCGGCCGGCACCCGCGTCAACTCGCTCTGGAACGGCGAGCACACGGTCGACGGCCGCCACGTGACCGTACGGCCCGCGAGCTGGAACAAGGAGCTGGCGCCCGGCGCGTCCGTCACCGTCGGTTTCGTGACCAGTGCCGCCGGGCAGGCGGGCGACCCGGCCGGCTGCCTCATCGACGGTGTGACGTGCTCGGCCGACGCGGGTACGACTCCGCTGCCCACCGGCCGCCCCACCGAGCAGCCCACCCCCACCCCCGCGACGCCCACCGCGACCCCGACACGCACGGCCACACCGACCCCGACCGCCCCGACTCCCACTCCCACACCGACCCCCACCCCCACGCCCACGCCCACCGCGACGGCCGGGCCGGCGGGCGCGCGGTTCGCGCCGTACGTCGACACGTCCCTCTACCCGGCGTACGACATGCTCGACACCGCGGCCAAGACCGGGGTGCGGGAGTTCACCCTCGCCTTCATCACCTCCGGCGGCGGCTGTGTCCCGCGCTGGGGCGGGGTCACCGACCTCGCGAACGACAAGGTGGCCGCACAGATCGGCGCCCTGCGCGCCAAGGGCGGCGACGTGCGGGTGTCCTTCGGCGGGGCCGCCGGGCACGAGCTCGCGCTCAACTGCGGGAGCGTCGATGAGCTGGCCGCCGCGTACGGCAAGGTCATCGACCAGTACAAGCTGACGAAGGTCGACTTCGACGTCGAGGGCGCCGCCCTCCCGGACACCGCCGCCAACACCCGGCGTGCCCAGGCGATCGCGCGGCTTCAGAAGTCCCGTCCGGGCCTGGACGTCTCGTTCACGCTGCCGGTGATGCCCGAGGGGCTGACGCAGCCGGGCGTGAGCCTGCTCGCCGACGCGAAGAGGAACGGCGTCGGGATCGACGCGGTCAACATCATGGCGATGGATTACGGCCCGGCGTACAGCGGCGACATGGGCCGGTACGCGATCCAGGCGGCGACCGCGACGCAGGCCCAGATCAAGGGCGTGCTCGGGCTCTCCGACGCGGCCGCCTGGAAGACGGTCGCCGTCACCCCGATGATCGGCGTCAACGACGTGACGACCGAGATCTTCACGGTCGAGGACGCGGCGGAGCTCGTGGACTTCGCGCGGTCCAAGGGCATCGGCTGGCTGTCGATGTGGTCGTCGACCCGGGACAGGCAGTGCGCCGCCGGGGCCGTGAACCACGCGGACGCCACCTGCAGTTCCATCCTCCAGCAGCCGCTCGCCTTCACGAAGGCGTTCGCCGCCTACAAGTAGACCTGCCCGCCCCGCCCCCTCCCGAGCTTCCGCCCCTCCTGAGCCCCCGACCCCTTCCAAGCGCCCCGAGCCTCCGAGGCCCTCCCGAGCCCCCCACCGCGCGCGCTCCGACCGTCACCCCACCCGGTCGGAGCGCGCGCACGTTTCACGCCGAGCGGACGTCCGGGCGCGCGTCCGGCGGCAGGTCGGGCAGCGTGCCCGAGCGGGCGAGGCGCGCGTACCAGTGGGCGCTGGCCTTGGGCGTACGTTCCTGCGTGTCGTAGTCGACGCGGACCACGCCGAAGCGCTTGCTGTACCCGTAGGACCATTCGAAGTTGTCCAGCAGCGACCAGAGGAAGTAGCCCCGTACGTCCGCGCCGTCAGCCATCGCCCGGTGCAGCGCGGTGAGATGGCCGTGCAGATAGCGGATGCGGTCGCTGTCGTCCACGGCGCCGTCGGCGGCGGGCGCGTCCGGGTAGGCGGCGCCGTTCTCGGTGACGACCAGGGGCAGGCCCGGCGCCTCGCGGGTGTAGCGCATCAGCAGGTCGTACAGGCCGGTCGGGTCGACGGACCAGCCCATGTCGGTCCGCTCGTGCTCGGGGGAGTGCTGGTGGAAGGAGACGTGGTCGGCGCCGGGCCACGGGGAGTGGGCGCTGGCGCCGTGGCCGTCGTCGGCGGTCGAACCGTGACTGTCAGTGGCGGCGGATACAACTGTAGGTGCGTAGTAGTTGATGCCCAGCGAGTCCAGGGGGTGGTGGCGGATGACGGCCAGGTCGTCGCCGTGGACGAAGGACCAGTCGGTGAGGTGGGCCGTGTCGTCCAGCAGGTCGTCGGGGTACGCGCCGGCGAGCAGCGGGCCGGTGAAGATCCGGTTCGCGAGCGCGTCGATACGGCGCTGGGCGTCGCGGTCCTCGGGGGTGTCGCTCCTGGCCCTGACGGCACACGTGTTGAGGCTGATCGACAGCAGGGCGTGGGAGGGCAGGGTGGCGCGCAGCGCCTGGGCGGCCAGGCCGTGGCCGAGGTTGAGGTGGTGGGCGGCGCGGAGTGCGGCGACGGGGTCGGTGCGGCCGGGGGCGTGGACGCCGGAGCCGTATCCGAGGAAGGCGCTGCACCAGGGTTCGTTGAGGGTGATCCAGTGGCTGACGCGGTCGCCGAGCGCGTCGGCGACGATACGGGCGTAGTCGGCGAACCGGCGTGCGGTGTCGCGCTCGGGCCAGCCGCCGCCCCCGTCGGAGCCGCTGATGTGGGCGGTCTCCAGGTGCTGGGGGAGGTCCCAGTGGTAGAGGGTCAGGACGGGCGTGATGCCGTGGTCGAGCAGGTCGTCCACGAGGCCCCGGTAGAAGTCCAGGCCCTTCTCCAGCGCGGGCCCGCGCCCGTGGGGCTGGACGCGCGGCCAGGAGACGGAGAAGCGGTACGCGTTGACGCCGAGGTCCGCCATCAGCCGTACGTCGTCGGGGCGGCGGTGGTAGTGGTCGGCGGCGACATCGCCGGTGTCGCCGTTCCGGGTGCGCCCCGGCGTATGGCTGAAGGTGTCCCAGATGGACGGTGTCCGGCCGTCCTCCTGGGCGGCGCCCTCGATCTGGTAGGCGGCGGTGGCGGTGCCCCACAGGAAGCGGGGCGGGAAGCTGACGGACAAGGAACTCTCCCGACGGTGAGTGGAGTGACGACGGAGGCGAAGCGGACGGAGAAGAAGGAAAGGAAGGAGACGAAGGAAATGAAGGAGACGAGGGAGACGAGGGAGAGGGACGGCCCGAACGGCCTGGACGGCTTCGGCGGGGTCAGCCCTTGACCGCGCCCTGCATGATGCCGCCGACGATCTGTCTGCCGAACAGGATGAGGACGAGCAGCAGCGGCAGGGTGCCCAGCAGCGCGCCGGCCATGATCACCGACTGGTCCGGGATATAGCCGCGGCCGAGGCCGGTGAGGGCGACCTGCACGGTGGGGCTGCCGGTCTGGGTGAGCGCGATGATCGGCCAGAAGAAGTCGTTCCAGGCCATGACGAACGTCAGCATGGCGAGGACCGCCATCGCCGGGCGGGCGGTCGGGAACACCACGTGCCACACGACCCGCAGTCCGCCGGCGCCGTCGACGCGCGCGGCTTCGAGCAGCTCGGTGGGGAGGGCGCCGGTGAGGTACTGCCGTATGAAGAACACCCCGAAGGCGCTGACCAGGGCCGGCAGGATCACCGCCTGGAGCCGGTCGGTCCAGGACAGCTCGGCCATCAGCATGTAGAGCGGCACGGCACCGAGCTGCGGCGGCACCATCATCGTGCCGATCACCAGGAGCAGCAGGAGGTTCTTGAAGCGGAACCGCAGCTTGGCGAAGGCGAACCCGGCGAGCGTCGAGAACAGCACGGTGCCCGCCGCGACCGTGCTCGCGACGATCGTGGTGTTGAGCAGGGCGGTGCCCAGGTTGGCGTCGCTCCACGCGACACCGAGGTTGTGGAGGAGGTTGTCGCCGAACCAGAGCGGCGGAGGGGTACGGGCCAGGCGGGTGTTGTCGCGGGACGCCGCGATCGCCGTCCACAGCAGGGGGAACAGGGAGACGGCGGTGAGGGCGATCAGAACGGTACGGATGACGGGGCCGCCGCGCAGGGGGCGGCCCGCACGGGCGGTGGACGGCACGTCGGCTCCTCAGGCGTTCATGCGCAGACGGCGCGCGATCAGCGAGGCGCACGCCCCGACCAGCAGCAGGATCAGGAACATCGCCCAGGCGATGGCGGACGCCCGGCCGAGATGGAGGTTCACCCAGCCCTGCTCGTACAGGTAGAGGCCGAGCGTCTGGAACTGGTGGTCGGCACCGCCCGTGGCCCCGGCGCTGCCGTTGAACAGGAGGGGTTCACCGAACAGCTGGGTCGCGCCGATCGTGGAGACGACACAGGTGAACAGGATGGTCGGCCGGAGGGAGGGAACGGTGACGTGGAGGAACTGCCGCCACGGGGAGGCGCCGTCCAGCGCCGCCGCTTCGTACAGCTCGGCCGGGACGGCCTGTATGGCGGCCAGGTAGATGAGCGCGTTGTAGCCCGTCCAGCGCCAGACGACGATCGTGGACACGGCGATCTGCGAGGTCCAGCGGCCGTTCTGCCAGTCGACGGCATCGAGACCGACCCACCCCAGCGTCCAGTTGACCAGCCCGTGGTCACGGCCGAAGAGGAGGGCGAAGACGAGCGTCGCGGCGGCGACCGAGGTGGCGTACGGGGTGAGCGCGGCCACCCGGAAGAACAGCGAACCGCGCAGCCGGTGGTGGAGCAGATGGGCGATGCCCAGCGCCATGAGGAGCTGCGGCACCGTCGACATCAGCCCGATGGTGACGGTGTTGGTCAGCGCGTTCCAGAAGAACTCGTCGGTGAGCAGCCGGGAGAAGTTCCGCGCCCCCACCCACTCCATCTCGGTGGGCGCCGTCAGCTCGACCCGGTGCAGCGCCGCCCAGCCGGTGTAGAGCAGCGGGAACAGCCCGAAGGCCGTGAAGAAGAGGAAGAAGGGAGCGAGATACGCGTACGCGGGCCAGGCGCCCCGGCCCCGGTACGGGCCGGTCACAGGTCCAGGGCGTTGTCGATGGTCCTGACCGCCGCCTGCCAGGCGTCCTCCGGCGACCGGCCCTTCTGCTCGACCTGGAGCATGCCGACGTCGGCCAGGTTCTGGGCGATGACCAGGTCCTTCGGGCCGATGACGGTCACGGGGACGCCCTCGGCGGCCCGGGAGAAGACCGCCCCGATCGGGGCGTCGCCGAAGTACGGGTGCCTCGCCCCCGCGACCTCCGGCCGGGTGTAGACGGCGGACGCGCTCGGGAAGCTGCCGCGCTCCCGGAACAAGGTGGCCTGCTGGTCCGGTGCGGTCAGCCAGGCGGCGAGCCGTACCGCCTCGGCCGTGTGCCGGCCGGCCGACGGTACGACGAGGAACGAGCCGCCCCAGTTGCCGGGCCGGGGCGCGGCCGCCACGTCCCAGCGGCCGCGCCCGGCCGGGCCCGCCTTGTCCTGGATGTAGCCGAGCATCCAGGCGGGGCAGACCACCGTGGCGAAGGTGCCGTTCGCGTACGCCTGGTCCCAGGCGGGGGTGAACTGCTGCAGCCTGGCGGTCAGTCCGGCCGTCGCGAAGGAGGCGGCGAGGTTCCACGCCTCCTTCACGGCGGGGTTCGTGCGGTACACGACCCGGCCGTCCCGGTCGTAGAACCGGGTGGCGGCGCTGCCGTTGATCGCGGCCAGCACCCCGGAGGCGGAGTCCACGAACGCGGTCCCGGGCGGTGCCTTCGCCGCGTACCGCAGGCCGGTGTCCCGGTACTTCGCCCAGTCGCCCGCCCACAGGGCGCCGACCTCGTCCCGGTCGGTGGGCAGACCGGCCCTGGCGAAGAGGTCCTTGCGGTAGCAGACGGCCTGCGGCCCGATGTCCGTGCCCAGGGCGACCGTTCTGCCGTCCCGTGCGGTGCCCTGCGCCCACTTCCACGGCAGGAAGTCCTCCTCGCGTACGCCCCGGGCCGTGCCGAGGTCCTCCAGCTTGTCCGCCTGGGTGGCGGTGATCTCCGCGATGTTGGCGACCTCGACGGCCTGGATGTCGGCGAGGCCGCTGCCGCTGACGAGATGCGTGAGCAACTGCGGGTAGTAGTTCTCGTTCCGGGTGATCGACGTCTGCTCGATGACGACGTCCGGGTGGAGCCGCATGTACGTGTCGTACAGGCCGGCCTCCTGGTAGCCGAAGGAGCCGAAGACGCCCACGGTGAGCCGGGTCCTGCCGTCGCCGCCGCCGTCGCTCCCCGCGCAGCCGCCCAGCAGCGCGGCCGCGGCGACCGCCACGAGGGCGACCGCGCGGGCGGCCCTCCTCGCCGCCCGGCCGGTGCGTGTGCGCATCGCGTCCTCCCGGTCGTGCTCGCCCGTACGGAATGCACCGATTCTGTACGGTTCGGGAGGGGTAGGGGCGCTCCCACTCCGCTCGACACGGCCAAGAGGCCGCCCGCGCACCTCCTGGAGGCGCCCGGGCACCTCCCAGAGGCCGCCCGCGCACCTCCTAGAGGTCGCCGGGGGCGGGCAGCTCGCCCGAGCGGGCCACGCGCGCGTACCAGTGGGCGCTGGCCTTCGGCGTGCGGTCCTGCGACGCGAAGTCGACGTGCACGGCACCGAACCGCTTGTCGTAGCCGTACGCCCATTCGAAGTTGTCCATCAGGGACCACAGGAAGTAGCCGCGCAGGTCGGCACCGCTCTCGATGGCCCGGTGCGCGGCCTCCAGGTGGCTGTGCACGTAGGCGATGCGCTCCGGGTCGTGCACCACGCCGTCGGGTCCGGGCTCGTCCTCGTACGCGGCCCCGTTCTCCGTGATCATCATCGGCAGCCCGGGGTGCTCGTCGGCCACGCGCATCAGCAGGTCGTACAGCCCGGACGGGTCGACCGACCAGCCCATCGCGGTCCGGGCGCCGGGCGGCTGGTGGAAGGCGACCTCCTCGGCGCCCGGCCACGGCGAGAAGTCGCCGCCGCCGTGCCCGTCGTTGCGCAGGCTCGCGTCACCTTCGCCGGCGGCCGACACGACCGTCGGCGTGTAGTAGTTGATGCCCAGGAAGTCGAGGGGCTGATGGATGTCGGCCAGGTCGCCGGGCCGGACGAACGACCAGTCCGTGAGCCGGGCCGTGTCCGCGAGCAGGTCCTCCGGGTAGGCGCCCGCCAGCATGGGGCCGAGCCAGACCCGGTTGCCGACGGCGTCGATCCTGCGCACCGCGTCCAGGTCGGCGGGCGAGGGCGTGAGCGGCCGTACCTGGTGGAGGTTGAGCGACACCGCGACCTGCGCCCGGGGCGGCAGGGCGGCGCGCAGCGCCTGGACCGCCAGGCCGTGGCCGAGGTTGAGGTGGTGGGCGGCGCGGAGTGCGGCGACGGGGTCGGTGCGGCCGGGGGCGTGGACGCCGGAGCCGTATCCGAGGAAGGCGCTGCACCAGGGTTCGTTGAGGGTGATCCAGTGGTCGACGCGGTCGCCGAGCGCGTCGGCGACGATGCCCGCGTACTCGCCGAACCGTTCGGCGGTGGCGCGGTGCGGCCAGCCGCCCCCTGCGGCGGAGCCGCCGGGGAACACGGTCTCCAGCTCCTGCGGCAGGTCCCAGTGGTAGAGCGTCAGGGCGGGCGTGATGCCCGCCCCGAGCAGCTCGTCCACGAGGGCCCGGTAGAAGTCCAGGCCCTTCTGGACCGCCGGCCCCCGGCCGGTGGGCTGCACCCGGGACCAGGAGACGGAGAAACGGTAGGCGCTCAGCCCCAGCTCCTTCATGAGCCGGACGTCGTCACGGAACCGGTGGTAGTGGTCGACGGCCACATCACCCGTGTGCCCCTGGAAGACCTTCCCAGGGGTGTGCGAGAACGTGTCCCAGATCGAGGGCGTGCGGCCGTCCTCGGTCGCGGCTCCTTCGATCTGGTACGCGGCGGTGGCGGTGCCCCAGAGGAAACCGGGCGGGAACTGACGGGTCGCGGTGAGCGGCCTGGCATCGGACGCAGTCATATGGGAGCGCTCCCAACACAGAGAGGGATTCAGTACGGAGGAGGTGGGGGCGGGGGTCAGCTCTTGACCGCGCCCGAGGTGATGCCGCCGACGATGTGCTTGCCGAGCAGGGCGAAGACCAGCAGCAGCGGCACGGTGGAGATCAGGGCACCGGTCAGGACGATCGCCTGGTTCACGGTGTGGTTGCCCGACCCGAGGCCGGCCAGCGCGACCTGGAGCGTCGGATTCCCGTCCGGGGTCAGCGCGATGAACGGCCAGAAGAAGTCGTTCCACGACTGGACGAAGATCAGCATGCCGAGCACGGCCATCGCGGGCCGCGCCACCGGGAACACCACGTGCCAGATGACCCGCAGACTGTGCGCGCCGTCCATCCTGGCCGCCTCGACCAGCTCGATGGGCAGCGCCTCCAGCAGGTACTGCCGCATGAAGAAGACACCGAACGCCGCGACCAGCGACGGCAGGACGACCGACTGCAGCTGGTCGACCCAGCCCAGGTCGGTGATGATCTGGTACAGCGGGATCACGCTGAGCTGCGGCGGGATCGTCATCGTCGCCACCACGAGCGCCAGCAGCACGTTGCGGCCGCGGAACGGCAGTTTGGCGAAGGCGAAGCCCGCGAGCGTGGAGAACACCACCGTGGACAGTGCCACCAGGCCCGCCACGACCGTCGTGTTGACGAGCGCCTCGCCCATGTCGACCTGGTTCCAGGCGAAGGTGAGGTTGTCCAGCAGCCGGGGCCCCGGCAGCAGCGGCGCGGGCGCCTCGACGACCCGCTCGCCCGAGTGCGAGGCCGCCACGAGGTTCCAGTACAGCGGGAACAGCGAGACGAGCGCGGCCAGACCGAGCAGGACGTACGTGAACGGCCCCGCGTGGTGCTGCTTCCCTGCGCCCTGCCGCAGCCGCCGGCCGGTACCGGGCGCCGAGCCGGCGCGGGCACCCGGCCGGCGCGCGTCGGCGGCGTGGCGCCGTGCTTCGTGTACCTGGGTCATGGGTCAGCCCCCCAGCTTCTTGCGGTTCGCGCGCGCGATGAGCGCCTGTACGGCCCCGATCAGCAGCAGGAGCAGGAGCATCACCCACGCGATGGCGGAGGCCTGGCCCAGGGCGCCGGTGATCCAGCCCTTCTCGTACATCAGCAGGCTCAGCGTCTGGAACTGGTTGCCGCTGCCGCCGCTGACGCCCAGACTGCCGCCGAACAGCATCGGCTCACCGAACAGCTGCGTGGCGCCGATCGTCGACACGACGATGGTGAACAGGATCGTCGGACGGATCGAGGGGATGGTGACGCTGATGAACTGCCGCCAGCGCGACGCCCCGTCGAGGGCGGCGGCCTCGTACAGGTCCTGCGGCACGGCCTGCATCGCCGCCAGGTAGATCAGCGCGTTGTAGCCGGTCCAGCGCCAGGTGACGATCACCGAGATGGCGATCTGCGCCGGCCACTTGGACGACTCCCAGTCGACCGGTTCGAAACCGACCCAGCCCAGCGCTGTGTTGATCAGACCGTAGTCACTGTTGAACAGCTGCGCGAAGACGAGCGTCGCGGCCGCGATCGAGGTGGCGTACGGGGCGAGGACCGCGACCCGGAAGAACCCCCGGCCGCGCAGCTTGTAGTTGAGCAGATGCGCGAGGCCCAGGGCCATCAGCAACTGAGGGACGGTCGAGATGATCCCGATGGTGAAGGTGTTGGCCAGCGCGTTCCAGAAGAAGTCGCTGTCCGTGAGGCCCGTGTAGTTCTCCAGGCCCCGCCACTCGGCCTCGCCGCCCAGCTCCACGCGGTGCAGCGAGAGATAGCCCGTGTAGATCAGCGGGAAGAGCCCGAACGCCGCGAAGCAGAGGAAGAACGGGGCGATGAACGCGTACGGGGTGGCCTTCAGGTCCCAGCGGTACAGCCTGCTGCGCCAGCCGGTCGACCGGGCCGGTTTCGGTGTGTCGGAGGAGGCGGGCGGCGGCGGGGCGGGCGGCGGAGTGCCGTCGGCCGCGGCCCGGACGGAGGTAGCCACGCGGGCGTCCTTCCAGTTCGGATGCGTACAGCGTGCGAGGGCGAGGGATACGACGGTCCCCGGACCGGCGCGCCCCTTGGGGTTCCGGGGTCTTGGGGGCCGGGGGGCCGGGGGGTCCGGGCGGTCCCGGAGGGAGGGCCTCGGGGGGCCGTGGTCAGGGGGCCCCGAGGCGGAGGCTCCTCGGGGCTTCCCCCACCCGGCCAGCCCCTGCCTCCAGGGGCTTCCCCCACCCGGCCAGCCCCGGGAGCCCCGCCCCCGGAAGCGCCCCGGACACGCCCCGGCGGGGCAGCCCCGGGGAGTGTCCTTCGGCGCGAGCGACCCCCGGGTGCTTTCCCGGGCCACCGCCAGGTCGGTCAGCGGGGCCAGGGGAGTGGCCCTGGCCGGCCTCCCTGGCCGGAGCGCCGGGAGGGGAGCCCGTCCAGCGGGCCCCGGAGTACCCGGGGCCGCCGAGTCGGGGTTACTGGGCGATCTTGTCCTTGATGAGCTTCTTCACGTTGTCCCATGCCTTGTCAGGGGCGGTGCCGCGCTGCTCGATGTCGAGGATGCCGTTGTCGGTGATGAAGGTCTTCACCTGGCCGTCGTGGCGGCTCACCGGCGCGGGGGTGATGCCGGCCGCGGCCTCCGCGTAGATCCTGCCGACGGGCGTGTCACCGAAGTAGTCGATCTTGGCGTTCATGACGGTCGCCGAGGTCAGCGTGGACTTCGTGGACGGGATGTTGCCGTTGACGCCGAACACCTTGGCGTGCTGCTCCGGGGCGGTCAGCCAGGCGGCGAGCTTGGCCGCCTCCTCCGCGTGCTTGCCGGCCTTCGGCACGGCGAGGAACGAGCCGCCCCAGTTGCCCGCCTCGGGCGGGGTCGCGATGTCCCACTTGCCCTTGTTGGCGGGGCCGGCCTGGTCCTTGATGATGCCGGTCATCCAGCTCGGGCAGGCGACGGTGGCGAACTTGGAGTTCTTGAAGCCGGCGTTCCAGGTGCCCTTCTCGTCGAACTGGCGGAGTTTCGCGGTGATCCCGGCCTCCGCGGCGTCGACGGCGAGGCCCCAGGCCTTCTTGACGCCAGGGCTGTTCTCCCAGTTCAGTTCGCCCTGCTCATTGGCGTACTGATCCGGCTGGCTGGACAGCACGGCGTTGAACAGGCCGCTGGCCGAGTCGTGGAACGACGTCCCGGCGGGCGCGTTCTTCTGGTACGTCTTGCCGGTCTCGACGAACTTCGCCCAGTCGCCCGCCCAGAGCTGGGCGACCTGGCCGCGCTCCGTGGGCAGTTTGGCCTTGGCGAAGAGGTCCTTGTTGTAGCAGACGGCCATGGGGCCGATGTCGGTGCCGAGGCCGATCACGGAGCCCTCGGCGGTGGTGGCCTGCTTGACCTTCCAGTCCAGGAAGGCGGAGGTGTCCGCGCCACCGGTCTTCGACAGGTCGACCCACTTGTTGCCCATGGTGGGCCCGGTGGCCTCGGCGATGTAGCCGACCTCGATGGCCTGGATGTCGGCGAGGCCGCTGCTGCGGGCGAGGCGGAGCTTCAGCGTGTCCCAGTACTTCTGTCCGTCGGCGACGTTGGACTCGACGATCTTGATGTTGGGGTTGAGCTTCTCGTACTCGGCGTAGAGCTTGGCGCCGTTCTCGTTGTCGTAGCCGAAGGAACCGAAGGTTCCGATGCGCAGCGTGATCTTTCCGTCGCCGCCGGCCTGGTCCGAGCCGCCGTCGTCGCTGCTGCAGCCGGCGATGAGGGCCGTGCAGGCCAGGAGGGCCGTTGCCGCGAGCGCGGGGCGGCGGCGTCCGCGCGCCGTGCCGCGTGATCCGCTCCATCTGCTGGAAGTGCGCATTCCACTCTCCTCGTCCAGGGTGGTGCTGATGTGCGCCGATGAGGGCCGGGTTTCCCGGCGACTCTTGGGTTTTCTCGGGGTTTCTCGGCGTTTGTCGGGGTCCAGAGGTCCGGTCGGCTTCAGCGGCTCGGCAGCGGCCGGGACTGATGGGAGCGCTCCCACCCCGGTTATGCCCGGAAGGTTGCTGCCTTGCGGGGGTGGGTGTCAAGAGGTGAACGCGAATTGTTGCCGGAGGGGGATGCGGGGGTGTCGCGGAGTGGACGGAGGCTTCAGAAGCTGAAGGAACGACTCCGTGCGGTGGTACGCTCCGTGGCATTGGGAGCGCTCCCATGACGCCTGGTCATGACGTGGCCCCTCCCCTGAGGGCTGCCCAGGGGGCACCCTCTAGGTTGGGCCCCTAAGTTGGGCCGGAAGAAGTGCGCGGGTCGCCGGGGTCGAGGTTCCCCGCTGCCCGGGTTCGACGGTCCATGGGTGCATGGGTGCATGGGCTCATGGGTTCATGGGCGCATGGGTTCATGGGGATCGAGGTCGAGTCGATGGGAGACCGATGGCGGTGAACGGACGGCAGACCGGCAGACCCACGCTGGAGGAGGTCGCGGCCAGGGCGGGAGTCGGCCGGGGCACGGTGTCCCGCGTGATCAACGGGTCGCCCCGGGTGAGCGACCGCGCCAAGGCGGCCGTGGGCCAGGCCATCGCCGAGCTGGGGTACGTACCCAACCGGGCCGCGCGCGCCCTGGCCGGCGCCCGCACCGACGCCGTCGCCCTGGTCATCCCCGAGACCGAGGCGCGGCTCTTCGCGGAACCGTACTTCCTGGACATCATCCGGGGCGTGAGCGCGGAACTCGCCGACGCGGACAAGCAGTTGCTGCTCACTCTGATCCGCTCCAGCAAGGAGCGCCAGAGGTTCGAGCAGTACCTCGCCGCGCAGCGCGTGGACGGCGTCCTGCTGGTCTCCGTGCACGCCGACGACCCGCTGCCCGATCTCGTGCGGCAACTGGGCATGCCGGCCGTGCTCAACGGCCGCCGCTCCGAGACCGAGCCCGTCGCGTACGTGGACTCCGACAATGTGGGCGCCGGCCGGTCGGCGGTCGACCACCTGACCGGGCGGGGGCGGCGCAGGGTCGCCACCATCACGGGGCCGCTCGACATGTACGTGGCGCGCTGCCGCCTCGACGGCTACCGGCAGGGCATCGAGGCGGCGGGCCTCGCGCCCGACGACCGGCTGGTCGCCTCCGCGGACTTCACGGAGGACGGCGGCCGCCGCGCGATGCGGGAACTCCTGGACCGCTGCCCCGACCTGGACGGCGTGTTCGCGGCCTCGGACGTCATGGCGGCGGGCGCGCGCGGTGCCCTGCGCGACGCGGGCCGGCGGGTCCCGGAGGACGTGGCGCTGATCGGCGTGGACGACTCGGCGGTGGCCCGCCACATGGACCCGGCGCTGACGAGTGTGCGCCAGCCGATCGAGGAGATGGGCCGTGTGATGGCCCGCGTCCTGCTCCAGGAGATCGCGGGCACCGACACGGAGCCCCGGCAACTGGTGCTGCCGACGGAGCTGGTGGTCCGCGAGTCGACGTGACGGCCGCCGACCGGGCGTGGCCGCGCCGCCCGGCCGCACCGCACCGCCCGCCCCGCCCGGCCGCACTGCCCCGCCCGGCCGCACCGCCTGACCGTCCGCCCGGACGCCGGGCCGGTGCGGCCGTGACCCCCGGTGGGCCGGACCGAACGGGTCGTCACCAGGGCTGGGACGTCGTGCCGTCCGGTGCCAGGCCGTAGCGGCACAGCGCCTCGGTGTCCGGGGCGCCGGACTCGCGGGCCAGCCGCACCAGGACGTCCAGCGCGTCCCCGTATCCGGCGTCGGCGGCCGCGAGGCAGAGCCGTCGGGCGTCGTCGGGCAGGCCGGCGTCCGCGCGGAGCCGGGCGATCACCGCCAGGGCGACCGCGTGACCGGCGTGGGCGGCCCGGCGGGCGAGACGCTCGGCGCCCTCCAGGTCCCCGGCCTCCTCCCGCAGCCGCGCGAGTTCGGTGAGCACCCGTGTGTCTCCCCGGTCGGCGGCCAGCTCGTAGAGGCGCTCGGCGTCCTGGACGAGTCCGGCGTCCTCCCGCAGCTGGGCGAGGCCGGCCAGGGTGCGGCTGCCGCCGTGGTGCGCCAACCGCTCGGCGCCCTCCCGGTCACCGCCCGACTCGCGCAGCCGGAGGAACTCGTGGAGCACCAGGCTGGTGCCCGAAGCGGCGTACCGCCGTACCAGCTCCTCCGCGCCCAGCTTGTCCCCGGCCTCCTCCCGGAGCCGGGCGATGAGCGCGATGGCTCCGCTGTTCCCGGCGCGCTGGGCGGTCAGGGCGAGGCTCTCCGCACGGGCCCGGTCCTGCGCCCGCTCCCGTACCCACACCAGCTCGACGAGTGCGAACGTGCTGCCGCCGTCGGCCGCCCGGCACGCCAGCGACTCGGCGATCTCGCTGTTCCCCGCGACCTCGTGCAGCAGCGCGAAGGTGGCGAGGGCGTCGGTGTTGCCGAGTTCGGCGGCCGCCTGGTAGAGCTCCGCGGCGCGCTCATCGTCCCCCGCCTTGTCCCGCTGCCGGGCGAGTTCGGTGAGCGCGTACGTGCTGCCCGCCGCCGCCGCGGCCCGCAGCGCCCGTTCGGCCGACTGCGTGTCGCCCGCCCTGCCGGACAGCCGGGCCAGTTCCGTCAGCGCGAAGACGCTGCCGGCGCGGGCGGCGGCGAGCAGCAGGCGCGCGGCCCCCTCGGTGTCGCCGGACCGCTCCCGCAGGCGCGCCAGCCTGGCGGCGGGCCGTACCTTGCCGGCGTCCAGGGCCAGCAGGACGAGCCGGTCGGCGCCCTCCTTGTCGCCGGACTTCTCGCGGATGCGGACGAGTTCGGTGAGCGCGAACGCGCTGCCCTTCCGGAGCGCGGCGCGGGCGAGGTTCTCGGCGCCTCGCGTGTCGCCCGCCTCTTCACGGGTACGGGCGAGATCGGCGAAGTCACGGATCCTGCCCGTCCGCGCGGCGGCGGCCACCAGCCGTTCGGCGCTCTCCTCGTCGCCCGCCTCGTGACGTAACCGGGCCAGTGCCGCGAGGGGTTCGGCGTCCCCCTTGCGGGCGGCCTCGTTGGCGAGTTCCTCCGCTCCGTCAGGATCGCCGGTCAGCTCGCGGAGCCGTACGAGGTCCCACAGTGCCCGCCCGTCGGCCTCGTACCGCTCCTCGTACAGCTTCCGCGCCTCGCCCAGGGCGCCCGAGCCCTCGCACAGATCGGCCAGGTCGAGCAGGACGTCGGAGCTGCCCGCGTCGACGGCGGCGCGGTAGAGGAGGGTGGAGTGCCGGAGCCGCCCCCGGGCGCGCGCGGCGGCGGCGAGCGCCACGAGATCGTCGCCGCGCACCGCGTGCCGGGCCGCCGCCTCCCAGAACGAGGCTGGCGGGCACAGGAGCCTGCGCTCGGCGCCGCCGTGCTGCTGGAGGTAGTCGGCGAGCCGGTAGACGTCCGTGCCGCCGAGCGCCCCCGTGCCGCCGGAGGCCGCCGTGCCGCCGAGCGCGCCCGTGCCGCCGAAGGCCGTGTCGCCGAGCGCCCCCGTGCCACCGAAGGCCGTGCCGCCGAGCACGCCCGTGCCACCGTAGGCCGTGCCGCCGAGCGCGCCCGCTCCCGCCCCCCGCCGGATCCTGGTCAGCGGACCGGGTACGCCACGGCAGGGCTCCGCGCAGTACGCGAGTGCCGCGTCGAGCCAGTCGTGGCCGAGGGCGTCCAGTTCGCGGTCGGTGAGATAGTCCTGGGCGGCCTCGGCGAGGAGCCGCCGGGGCAGGGCGGGGCCGTGCCCGAGGCGCCGGAAGTCCATGGCGGCGCGGATGAGGGCGGCGGCGCCGGGCGGCGCGCACGCGTAGCGCGCCATCAGCGCGGGGACCCCCGCCAGGAACTGCGTCACCTCGCCGTCCAGCGCCCCGGCCACCGCGCGCGCGAGCCGGGGGTCCTCCGTGGCCTTCCCGTGCGCCTCGGCGATGTCCCGCTCCGTGAAGGCGCTGGGCACGGTGACGCAGCGACCCACCCCGGTCAGCAGGTCCCGCTGCTGGGCGAACAGGTCATGGGCACCGGCGGACGGGGGGCTCGTCAGAGCCTCCCAGTACCGGGGCCACATGGTCGCCAGGACCAGGACGGGCCGACGGTCCCGGTCGCTCAGGACGGTCCGGAGCCGGGCCGCGACGCGCTCGGACGTCCGCGCGTCGGGCGCGAGCAGGTAGTGCTGCGCCTCGTTGAGCCACACCACGGTCCTGGGCCGGACGTCCTCCAGGTGCCCGAGCGCCGCCTCGGGGCGCGTGGGGTCGTACGGATGCCACACCCGCCAGCCGTCGGGGAGCCGGCGCAGCGACTCCCAGCAGGCGCGGGTCTTCCCCGTGGAGGACTCGCCGACGAGCGTCACGAGCAGGCTGCGGCCGCCGATCGCCTCGTCCACCGCCATGCGCAGGGCCGTGTCGTGGTCGCGCTCCACGTACAGCGGCAGTCGCGGCAGCGCGTCCTGTGCGGCGTGGTCCGACAGCGTTATCGCCCGGTGCACCTCCAGCGCGAACGGATCCAGGTCCGGTACCGGCGTCCCCAGCGGCCTGGCCAGCCGGGCGGTCACCCACAACCTCCTCGCCTGCCACGACGCGTGGGCGGCGTCCCATCCCGCCTCCTGGGCGAGCACCGACGCCACCGCCATCACATCGGCCTGCCCGGCGGGCAGTTCGGCGGAGGCGATGATGCGGTGCACCGCGTCCTTGGAAGGGCTGCCGGCGTGACCGTCGTCGTCGCGGATCCAGCGCGCGATGTCCGCGACGGTCGGTGTGCCCGCCTCCACGTACAGCTCGTACAGGAACTCCTTCAGCGCCCGCAGTTCCCCGAAGGCCACCCCGGAAGGCCGCTCCAGAGGGCGCTGACTGCCCTTGCGCGGCCGTCCCTTGTCGATCGTCACTCGCACCATCCTCGCGTATTCCGTCCTGTTCGCGCAGGGTTCTCCGAGGGCGGCGGGGCGCCCGCCCCGCCGACAGCGGACACGGACGCGGACGCCTCGCCGCGCCCCGCCGCCCTCAGCGGAGCAGCACGTTCACCACGGCGGTGGTGGTCGCCGCGGTGACAGCGGTCACCAGACTGCCGAGGGCGATGCCCAGCAGGGTGATGCGCTCGCGACGGCGCAGGGGACGACGACGTGACATGAGTGTGCTCCCGTCTCTCGTACGGTGAAGGGCCCGACCGGCCGGACCGGTCCGACCGGTTCGACACCACGCTCCCGCGCCGCAGGACCCCCAAGACGAGCCGAGACGAGTTCACCGCGCGGCACCGCCACCGCCGGAACCCGCCCGTACCCCGCGCGGACGAGCGGCGACGAGCGGCGGCGAACAGCGAGGGACCGCGACCAGCGGCGACGAGCGGCGAGGGACCGCGACGAGCGGCGGCGAACAGCGAGGGACCGCGACCAGCGGCGGCGAACAGCGAGGGACCGCGACCAGCAGCGCGGAGCCGCGACGAGCGACGACGGTCGCCTGAAAACGCGAAGAGGCCGCCCACGCCTGCCGTGGACAGCCTCCGGGTCAGCCCGTCAACGCGCCTGCCCGGCCGCCCGCCACTCGGGCGCGAGGACCGACCAGACCTCCTCGTCGTGCCGCTCCCCCCGGTACAGGTAGCTCTGCCGCAGCACACCGTCCCTGGTCATACCGAGCCGCCGGGCCACGGCGATGCTGGGTTCGTTGCCCGCCGACACCACCCACTCCACGCGGTGGATGCCCCGCTCCTCGACGGCCCAGTCGATGATCAGGCGTACGGCCCGGGTCACCAGGCCCCGGCCCACCGCCGCCGGTTCCAGCCAGCAGCCCGCTTCGGCGGTGCCCCGCTCGACGTCCATCTGCCGGAAGATGACCGCGCCGACCAGCTTGCCGTCCGTACGGATGCCGTAGATCCGCCCGCTGTCGGTCGCGGCCTTGTCCGCGTACGCCTGGAGGAACGCCCGGCTCGACTCCAGGTCCTTCACGACGTCCGGCAGCCCGTTGTACCGCCCGATGAACTCCCGGCCCCGGTCGATGTGGGCCAGGAACTCCTCGGCCTGCCACGGTTCGAGCGGACGCAGCTCGGCGCCGTCGTCGCCCAGGGATATCGCGTACATCGTCACCCTCCAGGGTTGTCGTCCAACAGCACGATGGCACCGTCGCCGCCGCCCCCGACGACGCGGCCGTACGCGGTGGTTCAGGTGTCGTACGTACCGTCCCAGGGCGCGGTGAAGCCGAGCTGGTCGGGGTAGAACTCCGCCCACACCTCCTCACCCTCCTCCTCGTCGTCCTCTTCGCCGTCCTCGCCGTCCTCGCCGTCCTCGTCGTCCCGCTCCTCCAGGACCAGCCCGAACAGCACGCCGTCCTGGCGCACCGCGAACGGGGCGATGGCGATGTCCCCGAACTCCCGCTGCGGTAGCGCGTCCAGCCACGCGGTCAGCACGCGGTCGGCGGCGTCGACCGCCTGCCGCTCCCCGGACGCCGACGTGCCGGTGAACTCGATGCGCGAGCGCAGGTGCCGGCCTGCCGGGTCGAACGTGTGGAGCACCGCGTACCACCGCTTCGACGCCTGCCAGCCACCGTCGCCGTCGCCGTCGCCGTCGCCGTCGCCGTCGCCGTCGCCGTCGCCGTCGCTGTCGCTCCAGGATTCCGGGAAGGCCGCCGTGACGGACGCGAAGAACTGGCCGTCCCGCCAACGGCCGATGGTGCGGGTGCGGTAATCCGGCTCGTGGGCGATCGGTATCAGATCGGGAACGCTCATGGGTGGAACCATAGGGGGAGACATGGACGAGCCCCCGCGCCCCGGGTGGTATCGCCGGGGGGCGGGGGCTCGCGGTCGGTGAAACCTCAGCCGTCAGCCGTCAGCCGTCAGCCGTGGGAGCAGTGGACGTCAGAGTGCCGGGTGGGCGTTCTTCAGGAGCTCCTGGAACTGGGCCGAGAACCAGTGGCCGGACACCGGTGCGTCCGGGAGGGCGCCCGACATGCTGTTGCCGTTGCGGGGGTTGCCGGTGTACGTGGGGTCGCACATCCGGTCGAAGCCCTTGCCCTCGTTGTTCGGGATCTCCTTGCTGGCGCCGTCCGACTCGCCCGGGGGCTTCATCCACACGTACGCGTCGATACCGGCGGCCGGGTTGGCCTGCGGGCGTTCGCCGAGGCCGGCGCCCGCCTGGTTGCACCAGTTGCCGGGGTTGATGCGGCGGTCGTAGCGGCCGCCGTCGACGTACGCGTCGACGTTCGTCAGGGCACCCGGGCCGGTCGGGCGCGCGGTGCCGCCCCAGCCGTTGCGGGAGGTGTCGATCAGCATGCCGAGCTTGCTGTCGAAGCCGATTCTGACCAGCTCGGCGCGCATGGCCTGCGCGTACGACAGCTCGTCGGTGTACCGGTTCCAGTCGACCCACTTGGACTGGCGGACGGACACGCCGTTCACCGAGTCGCCGATGGCGAAGTGGTCCTCCTTCAGCGCGCTGTAGTTGGCCGTGTTGACGATGAAGCCGTGCACGTTGGCGACCGTCGACCCCTCGGCCGTCGCCGCCTCCTTGAAGATGGCGGCCGACGCGCCGAAGTTGTCGTCCCAGCCGAGCCAGCCGTGGTGACCGGCGTCCACGTAGTTGTAGACGTTGGCGACCGCGCCGAGCTTCTTCAGGGCGTAGCCGACGCCCTTGACGTAGTTGCCGTTGGCCTTCATCACGTCGCAGTTCGGCGTGGCCGTCGGACGCGGCGTGACGTTGGTGACCAGGTTCGGGAGGCTGTCGATCTCGACCGTCGTGACGATGCGCAGGCCCGCGTACTTCGGGTCGGCGAGGATGGCCGCGATCGGGTCGATGTACTCGGTCCTGTAGCGGCCGATCTCCGTCGGGCCCAGCTCGCCGTTGGAGGCGAGCGCGGCGCAGTCGCGGCCGGGCAGGTTGTAGACGACCAGCTGGATCGCCAGTTCGCCGCTGCCCTTCTGGCGCAGCGCCTCGTCGAGGTGGTCGCGCAGGCCCATGCCGCCGTTCACGCCGTTGATGGCGGCGATGCGGTCCAGCCAGACACCGGTCGGCTGGCTGGAGACCTTGGAACCGCCCGGCTCGGCGGCGGCCTTCGCCGACCACTCCGGGTTGACGTAGACCTTGGCGCCCGCGTACGGGTTGTCGACGCGGCTGCCGGCCGGCGGGTCCGTGGGCGGGTCGGTCGGCGGGTCGGTCGGGCCCGAGCCCTCGTTGCAGGTGACGCCGTTCAGCTTGAACGTCCCCGGGACGGAGTTCGTGCCGCTGTACGAGCCGTTGAAGCCGAACGACGTGGAACCGCCCGTCGCGAGAGCGCCGTTCCAGGAGGCGTTCTTCGCGGTGACGGCCGCGCCGGACTGGGTGATCGTGGCGTTCCAGCCCTGCGTCACCCGCTGGTTGCCGGCGTACGTCCACTCCAGCGTCCAGCCGTTGAGGGCGTCGCCCGTGTTGGTGACGGTGACGTTGGCGCCGAAGCCGGTGTCCCACTGGTTGGTGACCGTGTAGTCGACCTTGCAGCCCGGGGCGGCGGCCCCGGCGGGGGAGCTGAACGCCGTCGCGGTGGCCCCGGCCGTGGCGATGAGGGTGCAGGCGGCCAGGAGAGCGGTTCTGCGACGGTTGGGGGGTGCTTGTGTGCGGCTCATGGGGATCGGGTCGTCCTCTCGGGTTGCGATCGGTTCCGACGGTGGGTCGGACCGGTTGGATACGTCGGTCGGGGTAGGTCGGTCGGGGTAGGCCGGTCTGGTCCGGCGGTCCGGTGCCGCGGTCTGGGCGCGGCGGTCCGGTGCCGTGGTGCGGGTGCGGCAGTGTGGGGCCGTGGTCGGGGTACGCCGGTCCGGTGCCGTGGTCCGGTGCTTCGGTGGTGCGCTGCGGCCGGAGGTGTGTCGGCCGCGTGCGCCGGGTGGGGTGTCAGCCGCCGACGGCGCGCAGGTGGTCACGCAGGCCCACGCCGAACGCGGTGGGGGTGCCGTCGTAACCGCTGATCAGGGCCGGGCCCGCGGAGCAGTCCCAGGTGTTCCACGTCCAGCCCAGGTAGGACAGGCCCCGGTCGTCGAACCACTTCATGACGCGGTCGATGAAGCCGTGGCCGCAGGTGTTCTCGCCGATCTCACCCGCCACCAGCGGTACGCGGGCGGCGACCGGCGCGAGGGTGGAGTTCCAGCACGCCTCGTCGGCGCAGGTGTTGAAGTTGTAGACGTGCCAGGCGGCGGCCAGATTGCCCGCAGGGTCGGTGGGGGCGTACGTGAGCCACTGGCTCAGGTCGTTGGAGTACGCGAGGCCGGGTACGAGGACGAGGTTGGTCGCGCCCGTCTTCCGTACCGCGTCGACGAGATCCTGCATGCCGGCGACCTCGTAGCCGATGCCGGGGCAGGTCCCGCCGTCCCGCCAGCAGGCCCACGCCGCGCCGGCCGTGGGAGTGGCGCGGTCCGGGTAGGGCTCGTTGAACAGGTCGAACACCACACGGCGGTCGTCCTTGAAGGTGTTCGCCACCGACGTCCAGAACGCGGGCGTGTAGCGCGCGTTGGGCATCGGCTTCTGGCAGCTCGCGTGGACGTCGGCGCAGCCGGCGGAGTTGCCGGTGTACTGGCCCCAGCTCCAGTGCAGTTCGAGCATCGGGGTCATGCCGCGCGCCTCGACGCGGCGGACCAGGTCCTTGACGGCGTCGACGTAGTTGTCGCCTCGGTACTCGGGTTCGATGTTGTCCAGACCCAGCCAGCACTCCTCGTTCAGGGGGATGCGTACGGTGTTGGCGTTCCAGTCCGCGATGGCCTTCACGGACGCGTCGTCCACGGGGCCGTCGAAGATGCCGTGGCCCTGGACGCACATGAACTCGCCGCCGGAGCGGTTGACGCCGAGCATCCGGCGGGTCGCGCCGTCGGCGTCCACGAGCCTGTTGCCCTGCACGGCGAGCACCGGCGGCCCGTCACCGGGCTGTGGCGGGTCCGGTGGGTCCGTCGGGTCCGGCGGGTCCGGCGGGTCCGGCGGGTCCGTAGGGCCGCCCGGATCCTCGCCGCACACCGTGCCGTTCAGGGTGAACGCCGTCGGCGACGGGTTGGCGCCGGACGACGAGCCGATGAAGCCGGCCGTGACGCTCGCGCCCGTGGTGAGCGTCGCGTTCCAGCTCTCGTTGGCCGCGGTGACCGAGGTCCCGGACTGGGACCACCGGGCGCCCCAGCCCTGGGTGACCCGCTGGCCGCCCGTGAAGTCGAAGCCGAGGCTCCAGCCGTTCAGCGTGGAGCCGTTGTTGGTGACGGTGACCGAGCCCTGGAATCCACCCGCCCACTCGTTCACGGTGGTGTACTCCACCGTGCACACGGGGGCGGCGACGGACGCCGACGGTGTGGCACCGGGCGCGGCGAATGCCGAACCCGACGGTGTGGCCTCGGGCGCGGCGGACGCCGAGGCCGCCGGTGCGAGAACAGCGCTCGCCAGAGCGAGCGCGGCTCCCGCGAGCAGGGATGCCGAACGCGGGGGGTGTCGCATGAGCGACTCCTTGCAGCTCAGGCGCGTACCTGACAACGCACCGACTGAATGGAACCGCTCCCACTGGTGCCGCCGACCGTAGCGCCACGGTGCCGTCAAGCAACAGAGGGTGCGCAAAGTTTTTCTTTCGACGTACTTCGACTCTTCAAGCACCTTGACCCCGAACGCCCCTCTCCCCATAGTGGGAGCGCTCCCACTGGTTCAAGGCTTGTCATCCCCACCTCCTGCACCACTCGCTGAGCCGCTAGGAGAGACACGCGCATGTCGCCAGGACCACGTACGGGCCACCGCAGACGGTTGACGACCGTCCTGGCCGCCGTCCTCGCCCTTCCCCTGGGCGTGATCGCCGCCAACGGCGCACCCGCACAGGCGGACGAGACCGCCGCCGTGCAGTGCGGCGTCGACTACAGGACCAACGACTGGGGCTCCGGCTACACCGCCGAGCTCACCCTCACCAACCGGGGCGCCGACCCCATCGACGGCTGGACCATCCGCTACGACCAGACCGGGAACCAGCAGCTGACCAACGGCTGGAACGGCACCTGGTCGCAGTCCGGCAGGACCGTCACCGTCACCCACGCCGGGTGGAACAGGACGGTCGCGGCGGGCGGGGCCGTCACCACCGGCGCCCAGTTCACCTACAGCGGCGCCAACGCCGCGCCCACCGCCTTCACCGTCAACGGCACCCCCTGCGCCGGCGCGCACCAGCCGCCCGTCGCCGTGCTGACGAGCCCGGCCCCGGGTGCCACCTTCACCGTCGGCGACCCCGTGCCGCTGGCCGCCACGGCCGCCGCCGCCGACGGGGCGACCGTCGGCAAGGTCGAGTTCTACAGCGACACCACGCTCCTCGGTACGGACACCACGGCCCCGTACACGTTCAGCGCGCGGAACCTCGCCGCCGGGGCGCACTCCCTCTACGCCAAGGCGTACGACAGCCTGGGCGCGTCCGCCGAGTCCGCGCCGGTCGGCATCACCGTCGCCACCGGACCCGCGCTCGTCGCGACCCCCGCCCAACTCGGCGTACGCCAGGGCGAGTCCGGCACGTTCGACCTCAAGCTCTCCACCCAGCCGGCCGCGAACGTCACGGTGACCGTCGCCCGTACCTCGGGCAACACCAACCTCACCGCCGCCCCCGGCAGCCTCACCTTCACCCCGGCGAACTGGAACACCGCCCAGAAGGTGACCGTCACCGCCGCCGCGACCGGCACCGGCTCTGCCGTGTTCACGGCGACCGCCCCCGGCCACGCCGAGGCCGCCGTCACCGCCACGCAGCTCGCCGCGGACTCCACGTACGACGCCCGGTTCCTGGCGATGCACGCCAAGATCACCGACCCGGCCAACGGCTACTTCTCACCCGAGGGCATCCCGTACCACTCGGTCGAGACGCTGATCGTCGAGGCGCCGGACCACGGCCATGAGACGACGTCGGAGGCGTACAGCTATCTGATCTGGCTCCAGGCCATGTACGGCAAGGTGACCGGCGACTGGACCAGGTTCAACGAGTCCTGGGGAACCATGGAGAAGTTCATGATCCCCACCCACGCCGACCAGCCGACCAACTCCACGTACAACGCCTCCAAGCCGGCCACCTACGCCCCCGAACACGACCTGCCGTCCCAGTACCCCTCGCGCCTCGACTCCGCCGTGGCCGCCGGTCCCGACCCGATCGCGGGCGAGCTGAAGAGCGCGTACGGCACGGACGACATCTACGGCATGCACTGGCTCCAGGACGTCGACAACGTCTACGGCTACGGCAACGAGCCCGGTAAGTGCTCCGCCGGACCGACGGCCACGGGACCGTCGTACATCAACACCTTCCAGCGCGGACCGCAGGAGTCGGTCTGGGAGACCGTCCCCCACCCGACCTGCGACAACTTCTCCTTCGGTGGCCGGAACGGCTACCTCGACCTGTTCACAGGGGACTCCTCCCACGCCAGGCAGTGGAAGTTCACCAACGCCCCCGACGCCGACGCCCGCGCCGTCCAGGCCGCCTACTGGGCCGACATCTGGGCCAAGCAGCAGGGCAAGGGCGCCCAGGTCGCGGCCACCGTCGGCAAGGCCGCCAAGATGGGCGACTACCTGCGCTACTCCCTCTTCGACAAGTACTTCAAGAAGGCCGGGAACTGCGTCGGCCCGACCACCTGCCCCGCCGGCACCGGCAAGGACAGCGCGCACTACCTGATGTCCTGGTACTACGCCTGGGGCGGCGCCACCGACACCTCCGCGGGCTGGTCCTGGCGCATCGGATCCAGCCACGCCCACAGCGGCTACCAGAACCCGCTCGCCGCGTACGCGCTCAGCGAGTACGCCCCGCTCCAGCCCAAGTCGGCCACCGGCCGGCAGGACTGGGCGACCAGCCTGGACCGGCAGATCGAGTTCTACCGCTGGCTCCAGTCCGACGAGGGCGGCATCGCGGGCGGCGCCACCAACAGCTGGCAGGGCCGCTACGCCACCCCGCCGGCCGGCACCCCCACCTTCTACGGACTGTTCTACGACGAGAAGCCCGTCTACCACGACCCCGCGTCCAACCAGTGGTTCGGCTTCCAGACATGGTCCATGGAGCGGGTCGCCGAGTACTACCACCAGACCGGTGACGCCCTCGCCGAGAGCGTCCTCGACAAGTGGGTCGACTGGGCGCTGTCGCACACCACGATCAACCCCGACGGCACCTACCGCTTCCCGTCCACCCTCCAGTGGAGCGGCAAGCCCGACACCTGGAACGCCGCAGCCCCCGGCGCGAACAGCGGATTGCACGTCACCGTCGCCGACTACACCGACGACGTCGGCGTCGCCGCCGCGTACGCCAAGACCCTGACGTACTACGCCGCCAAGTCCGGTGACGCGGACGCCAAGCGGGTCGCCAAGGCACTCCTCGACGGCATGTGGAACCACCACCAGGACCCGCTGGGCATCGCCGTCCCCGAGACCCGCGCCGACTACAACCGCTTCGACGACCCCGTGTACGTGCCCAGCGGCTGGACCGGGACCATGCCGAACGGCGACCGGATCGACTCCTCGTCCACCTTCGCCTCGATCCGCTCCTTCTACCAGGACGACCCGGCCTGGTCGAAGATCGAGTCCTATCTCGCGGGCGGCGCCGCCCCCGTGTTCACGTACCACCGCTTCTGGGCCCAGGCGGACATCGCCCTGGCCATGGGCTCGTACGCGGAGCTTCTCGAATAGCCCCGCGCGGCTTCGCGTACGCGACGGCCGGGCCGACCGCGCTGCCTGCGGTAGGCCCGGCCGCCTCCTTCCCCATGTCCCCGACTTCCCCATGTTCCCGACTTCCCCATGTCCCCGAGCTTTCGAGACGGAGCACCCGTGCGTACGAAGCGGAACCTCCTCGCAGGGCTGGCCCTCGCCGCCGGCCTGCTGACCGGCGCCCCGCCCGCCGCCCACGCGGCCGAGCCGCAGGCACCCGCGGCGCTCGCCGCCGACACCTACACCTGGAAGAACGTCCGCGTCGACGGCGGCGGCTTCGTCCCCGGCATCGTCTTCAACCGGTCCGAGAAGAACCTCGCCTACGCCCGTACGGACATCGGCGGCGCCTACCGGTGGCAGCAGTCCACCCGGACCTGGACCCCGCTCCTCGACTCCGTCGGCTGGGACCGCTGGGGCCACACCGGCGTCGCGAGCCTCGCCACCGACGCGGTCGACCCGAACCGCGTGTACGTCGCCGTCGGCACGTACACCAACAGCTGGGACCCCGGAAACGGCGCCGTGCTGCGCTCCGCCGACCGGGGCGCGACCTGGCAGAAGACCGACCTGCCGTTCAAGCTCGGCGGCAACATGCCGGGCCGCGGCATGGGCGAGCGCCTCGCCATCGACCCGCACCGCAACAGCGTCCTCTACCTGGGGGCGCCCAGCGGCAAGGGCCTGTGGCGGTCCACCGACTCCGGCGCCACCTGGTCCCAGGTGACCGCGTTCCCCAACCCCGGGAACTACGCGCAGGACCCGTCCGACACCAGCGGCTACGCCTCCGACAACCAGGGCGTCGTCTGGGTCACGTTCGACGAGTCCACGGGCACGGCCGGGAGCGCCACGCGCACGATCTACGCCGGCGTCGCCGACAAGGAGAACGCCGTCTACCGCTCCACCGACGCGGGCGCCACCTGGACCCGGCTGCCGGGTCAGCCCACCGGCCTCCTCGCCCACAAGGGCGTACTCGACGCCGGGAACGGCTACCTGTACCTGGCGTACAGCGACACGGGCGGCCCGTACGACGGCGGGGACGGCGCGGTGTGGCGGTACGCCACCAGGACCGGCACCTGGCAGGACATCACCCCGGACGCCGAGCCCTACTACGGCTTCAGCGGCCTGTCCGTCGACCGGCGGAACCCGGGCACGGTGATGGTGTCCGGCTACAGCTCCTGGTGGCCGGACACACAGATCTTCCGCACGACGGACAGCGGCGCGAACTGGACGCGGGCCTGGGAGTTCACCTCGTACCCGAACCGCTCCAACCGCTACACCATGGACGTCTCGTCGAGCCCGTGGCTGACGTGGGGCGCGAACCCGAACCCACCCGAGGAGACCCCGAAGCTGGGGTGGATGACGGAGACACTGGAGATCGACCCGTTCGACTCCGACCGCATGATGTACGGCACGGGCGCCACGATCTACGGCACCGAGAACCTCCGCCAGTGGGACGGCGGCGGCAAGATCACCATCAGGCCCATGGTCCAGGGCCTGGAGGAGACCGCCGTCAACGACCTGATCTCACCGCCCTCCGGCGCCCCCCTGATCAGCGCGCTCGGCGACATCGGCGGCTTCCGCCACACCGACCTCACCGAGGTCCCGTCGCTGATGTTCACACAGCCGAACTTCACCAACACCACGAGCCTGGACTACGCCGAGAAGAACCCGGACACCGTCGTGCGCGCCGGCCACCTGGACGGCGGCCCGCGCATCGCGTTCTCCACCGACAACGGCGCCAACTGGTTCGCCGGGCAGGAGCCCCCGGGCGTCTCCGGCGGCGGCACGGTCGCGGCCGCGGCCGACGGCAGCCGCTTCGTCTGGAGCCCGGACGGCGCCGGAGTGCACACGACGACGGGCTTCGGCACCTCCTGGACCGCGTCGCAGGGCGTCCCGCAGGGCGCGACGATCGAGTCCGACCGCGTGAACCCCCAGAAGTTCTACGCCTTCAAGGACGGCGCGTTCCACGTCAGCGTGAACGGGGGCAGCAGCTTCACGCGGTCCCAGGCCACGGGCCTGCCCGCCACCGGCAACGTCCGCTTCAAGGCGGCCCCGGGCCGCGAGGGCGACATCTGGCTCGCCGGGGGCGCCCCGGACGGCACGTACGGCCTGTGGCGCTCGAAGGACTCGGGCGCGACCTTCACCCGGCTGAGCGGCGTCGAGCAGGCCGACACCATCGGCTTCGGCAAGGCAGCGCCGGGCGCCTCGTACGACACCCTCTACACCAGCGCGAAGATCGGCGGCGTACGCGGCATCTTCCGCTCCACGGACGAGGGCGCGTCATGGACCCGCGTCAACGACGACGCGCACCAGTGGGGCTGGACCGGCGCGGCCATCACCGGCGACCCGAGGATCTACGGACGGGTGTACGTCTCCACCAACGGCCGGGGCATCGTCTACGGCGACACGACGGACCCGGGCGGCGACCCCGGCGGCCCCGGCGACCCGACGGACCCTCCGGCCGACCCGTCCTGCGAGGCCGCCTACACCATCACCAACCAGTGGCAGGGCGGCTTCCAGGCCGACGTGACCCTCAAGAACACCGGCAGCACGACCTGGAACGGCTGGTCCGCCCACTGGACGTTCACCGACGGCCAGAAGGTCACCCAGATGTGGAACGGCACCCATACCCAGACAGGCGGCGCCGTCACGGCGAAGAACGCGAGCTGGAACGGGCTGGTACAGCCGGGCGCCTCCGTGACGCTCGGGTTCACCGGCTCGTGGTCGGGCACGAACACGCCCCCGACCACGACCTGTAGACCCGCCACGGCGTCCTGACCGAAGGGCCGGGGTGCCCACCGCTCCCGGCCCCGCTGGCGAAACCGGCCGCGGCGGCATGTCTCCCCCCCCCCGGAGGAGGAGCGGAAGGTCCGCCCGGGGCGGTCAGCGGGTCAGAGGCCCTGGCGCGCTGCCGACCCGGGCGGCGCCGCCGCAGTCCTCGCACGAGAGGACGACGGCGCCCTCGTACAGGAGCGGCATGATCTGGCCGTCCCGGCACTGTCGGCATCGGACATCGCCATAGCGCCGCCGCAATGCCTCGAACAGCCGCAGTACGTGCGTGGCCTGCACGTCAGACGACCGAGAGCGCGGACAGCTCCTCGTCGGTGGCCGCCAGGTCGTCGAACTCGCCGTCCTTGACGCCCTCGAAGAACTTCCGGATCTCGGCGCGGCTGAAGTACAGGACCGGGCTGGTCGGGTCCTTGTCGTCGGAGAGGGCGACCATGCGGGTGCCGTCGGGGATGCTGTGGTGTGGGTGGCCGTGGGCGTCGGGGGCTGCGGCGAGGATGACGCAGTCCTTCAGGATCGGGTCGAGGTCGGTCCTGCTCGACTTCCGCCAGTCCAGGGCGGGAGCGCTGACGTTCTCGTACGCCTTGGTGGCGTGGCCGTTGCTGATGGTGCCCATGGTGGGGTTTCCTTTCTGAGGGGACGTGACTGTCCTTGCAGCCCGCCCCGGACGGCCTTGCCGGGAGGTCCGGGGCGGCAACTCTTATCGCCATGCCGGCGGTGGGACAGATCAGCGGCGGTGCCAGTAGTAGGACGGGCTCTCCAGCCAGCTGCGCGTGTACGGCGCCGTTCCGGGCCCGCACTCGGGGTGGCGTTCCAGTTCCGGGCGGAACCCTGAGCCGCCATCGGGCGCGGGAACGCGTTCGCTCGGCCCGGTGATCGGCCTGGTGCAGTGCACGCAGGCGCGGGCGCCCTCGCTCACGGTGCGGTCTCCTGGTGGAGCGGGTTGCCCGGGGCCGGGGTGACGCGGAGGAACCCGGTGACGACTTCCCGGAACCCCGTGTGGCCGGTGCGGGCCGCGTGGGTCATGGCCCACGAGTCCGGCCCGAGCTGCCCGGTGTCGGGCTCCGAACGGTCGTGGCAGGTCGTGCACTCCGTCTCGCGCAGCGGGGCCTGAGGGGCGCCCGGCGACCGGTCGGGGGCGATGGTCCACTCCGCACGCCGGATCACGCCTCGGATGGTCACGACGTACCCCTGTCGCGATGGCTGGAGCACGTGCAGGTGATGGAGAACCAGGGCCGCTTCTCGGCGAGCGGGTTGTGGGACGCGTAGACGTCCATCGGGGTGCAGGTGGCGTGTTCACCGGTCCCGCATTCCCGCGTGCGGCCAGCCGCGCGTGCGGCCGCCTCGATCTGCCGAGTAGCGAGGCGGCCACTGGTCGACACCCCGCCGCCAGCGGAGGCGGGCAGGTACGGGTTGCGCCAGATGCTCACCGGGCCGCCCTCCTAGCGCGGCACCGGGAGCAGGTGCACGGCGGGAGCTGCCCGGAGATCGGCGGGTGCTGCACCGGTTCTCCCTCACAGCGCTCCTGAACCGTGGTGGCGGGGCCGCCCGCACCCACCTTGTGCACGTTGATCGTCATCATGGCTGTGCTCCCGACTCGTCACTGATAAGCGCCGGTGCGAGCATGGCGGGTCGGGAGCGCCGGAACGCTCACAGATCTGTGAGCGTTCTGAGCGAACGGTCTACAGGCCGATCCACGCGCCCATATGCGTCAGGGCGTCCGGGGTGCGCCGGCCGATGTGCAGCAGCCCCGTCACCGCCTCGCGAGTGCGGGGCAGGTACCGCGTCTGCTCCGGCGCCACCCGCCGGGCGTCCGCGAGCCGCCGCAGTGCCGCTTCGGGGTACCCGGTCTCCATCTCGACGAACGCCCAATCCACCAGGAACCGGGCCCGTCGGGACGTCAGGGTCGAGGCCGGCAGCGTCTTGAGCGCGCGGGCCTGCCCCAGGGCCTGGTCGAAGCGCCGCATGGTCAGTGCCGCGCCCATCTCGTGCAGGGCGACGTTGGTATGCCCGAAACCAAGCCAGTGCACGTCGGAGGCGTCCCCGCCCACGCGGGTGGCCAGCTCGTGCGCCGCGCGGATGTGCCGCTCGACCGCCGCTTCGTCGTTGCAGCGGGCCGCGACCGCCGACGCGCCGAGGTGCAGCTGCCCGGCGACCGCCAGGGACTCGCGCGACTCCTCACCGTCCAGCACGTCATGCCCGAGCTGGATCAGCCGCCGCCCGAGGTCCAGCTCGGACCGCTCATGCCCGAGGGCGCGCTTGTAGTGGCGGATCGCGGCGAGGCACGGGTCCGAGGCTCGCTCGGCCGCCCAGCCCATCCGGTCCAGGGCCACGGTGGACAGGTCGCGGTAGCCGACCTTGAGGGCCACGTCGTGCGCAGACCGATACGCGGAGGCGAGCGCCCGCCACGCGGCCGTCGACGGCTCGGAGTGCGCCGCGTGTGTGAGGTCGCCGATCAGCGCGGGCAGGTCGAGTGCGGCGCTGCGCAGCTGGGTGGCCCGGACCCGCTGGCACAGCGCGTCCGCCTCCCCGGCGAGCACGGGCAGCGGGCGGCGACCGGGATGGGGCAGCGGGTCCAGGTCGTACAGGTCCAGGGCCTCGCGGATCGGCCGCATGAGGGCGGCGAGCCGCTCCCGCTGAGCTCCGGTGGTGGACGCGGGCTCCGTAAGGACGGTCGGGGAGACGCTGAGCGCTTCCGCCACCGCGCTGATGAACGCATCGCTCGGCGTCCGGGCTCCGCACTCAACCTGGTTGAGGAGGCTGTAGGAGTAGGGGATCCGATCGGCGAGCTGCCGTTGTGTGAGCCGTGCAAGACGGCGTTGTTCCCGAATCCGCGCACCGGTGTGCTCCGCGCTGGAAAAAGGCATACTGGCTCCGTTCCTGACTCGTCATCCGGAACGTACCCGCGCGACCGCGCGCCGGACACCGAACCGCCCCTGCACCCAACCGGGTTCAGGGGCGGTCGCGTGTGGTCAGATGGGCGCATGACGAGGACACGGACCCTGTACCTGTTCTGCTCCGCCGCCCCGCCGGTCTTCGACATCGCCCGCGTGATCGAGGATGCGCAGGCACGCGGCTGGGACGTCTGCCTTGGGCTGACGCCCAGCGCCGCCCGGTGGCTGGAGCCGAACCTCGACGGGCTGGCCGCACTGACCAGACACCCGGTGCGCGTCGACTACAAGCGACCGGGCGACCCGGACGTCTGGCCGAAGGCCGACCTGATCTTGTTCGCGCCCATGACGGCCAACAGCCTGAACTCCTGGGCGCTGGGGCTGACGTGCGTGTTCGTGGTCGGCGTCGTCGCGGAGGGTATCGGCAAGGGCATCCCCATCGTGGCGATGCCGTGCGTGAACGCGGCGTATGCGCGGCACCCGCAGGTTGACCGCTCCGTGGAGACACTACGGGCGGCCGGCGTGACCGTGCTGTACGGGGAGGGCGGGTTCGTTCCCAACACCCCGGGGGGCAAGAACGAGTACCCGTGGGCGCTCGCCCTGGACGCGGCCGAGGAGGCGTGGGGGCGGGGCGCCCGGTAGTGATCGGCCGTGGGCCCGGACATGAAGAAACCGCGCCCTGCCCTCCCCGGAGGGGCGTTGTCTACGGGGGCGGGCTGACCCCGCCGGTCGCCGAGGGTGGAGCGGCAGGTCAGGGCAGGGTGCGGGTCGGGCCGCAGGGGATCGCCGGAGCCGGAGAGGATGCGACGCGTAGCTTCCCGGGCCCGGTCCCGGTGCCGCCGCCACCCTCGCCAGGGCGGCCCCGGGCGTCACCCGTGGACGCGCGGGGCCGCCCCGGGCGTCACCCGTGCGCGGGTGGGGCGAGTGCCGGTCGGCGACGGCGCCAGTACGCCAGGGTCACGGCGGCGAGCAGCGGAGGCCAGGCGAGCAACGGGGCGTAGCAGACGTGGAACAGCAGGTCCTGCAGGGGGGTGCCGACGCTCAGGTCACCGAGGCCCGCGTACACAGCGAGGAACGACCAGCCGCACAGCGCGGTGAGACCGACGGCGCCCAGCAGTGCCGGCACGACCGCGGCGAGTGGCCGCACGGGTCGGCCGCCGAGCAGCGGTACCCAGCGGGGCACGACCTGGCCCCAGTCGCGTACGAGGCCCAGTGTGAGCAGCGCCAGGCACTCGGCGATGACGCTGAGCGCCACGGCGTATCCGGCGTCCACGGGCTCGCCGCCCACGGGCGCCCCGAACGCGAGGGCGATCCGCCACAGTCCGGAGGGGAGGGCGGCCAGGGGGACGGTGTGGGCGGCGAGCACGGCCCAGCGCGGCACGTTCGGCAGAGCGGTCGTCTTCAGCATGCGCCCATGCTGGCGCCGGTCCCCGTCCCGGGGCGTCGCCGCCCGGTCGCGGTCCGGGCGTCCGGCCTCCGCCGCGCGGCGGAGGCCGACCTCCACCCGGGGGAGGGGCGCCGTCGTGCCCCGGACAACGCCGAAGGCCCGGTCCGCCTGCGCGGACCGGGCCTTCGATGATCAGGGTGAGTAACGGGACTCGAACCCGCGACATCCTGGACCACAACCAGGTGCTCTACCAGCTGAGCTATACCCACCACGACCGGTCTTCTTCCCGACCGGCCGAGAAAAAGTGTACAGGGTCCGAGAGGGTGCTCGCGCCCGCCTTTCCGGCAGGCGCTCACCGGGGGCTCGGGCCCGCGGCTCAGGCCGTGGGCTCCGGTGGCAGGACGTGGCGGGCGGCGATGGTCTTCGCCGTGTCGGAGTCCGGGCCGGGCTGCGGGACGAAGATCGCCTCGCGGTAGTAGCGCAGCTCGGCGATGGACTCGCGGATGTCGGAGAGCGCCCGGTGGTTGCCGTTCTTCTCCGGACTGTTGAAGTACGCCCTCGGGTACCAGCGGCGGGCCAGCTCCTTGACCGAGGAGACATCGACGATCCGGTAGTGCAGGTAGTCCTCCAGCGCCGGCATGTCCCGCGCCAGGAAGCCGCGGTCGGTGCCGACGGAGTTTCCGCACAGCGGGGCCTTGCCGGGCTCCTTGACGTGCTCGCGTACGTACGCCATGACCTGCTCCTCGGCGTCGGCGAGCGTGGTGCCGCCCGCCAGCTCGTCGAGGAGGCCGGAGGAGGTGTGCATCTGGCGCACCACGTCCGGCATGGTCTCCAGGGCCGCGTCCGGCGGGCGGATGACGATGTCCACGCCCTGGCCGAGCACGTTCAGTTCCGAGTCGGTGACCAGCGCGGCCACCTCGATGAGTGCGTCGTCCGTCAACGAGAGCCCGGTCATCTCGCAGTCGATCCACACCATGCGGTCGTTCATGCGTCCTACCTTAGAGGGACCGCGGGGGAGCGGGTCGCTGACGCGTGCCCTCTCCCCCGCGGTCCCTCGTCGGACGCCGTCGCGCCGTTACGGCGCGGTGCGCTGCCCCGGCAGGGCGGCGCGTCCGGCCGCGAACGCGTCCGGGTGCGGCTTGCCGGGCTCGGGGCCCGTCGCCGCGCCGGCCGTCGCGGCGCGCCGCACCACGGTGGCCCCGTGCTGCGGGAGCACCTGGTCCATGACCGCCGCCGGGGCCGGTGCGGGCTCACCCTGCGGGCGGCGTGCCCGGTAGGCGGCCCGGTACGCGGCGGGCGACGACCCCAGCTGGCGGCGGAAGTGCCCGCGCAGCGCCACCGGCGAGCGGAAGCCGCAGCGCCCCGCGACCTCGTCCACCGAGTAGTCGGACGTCTCCAGGAGCCGCTGTGCCTGGAGCACCCGCTGGGTGATCAGCCACTGGAGCGGCGCGCTGCCGGTCAGTGAGCGGAACCTGCGGTCGAAGGTCCGCCTGCTCATGTACGCGCGGGCGGCGAGCGTCTCCACGTCGAACTGCTCGTGGAGGTGCTCCAGCGCCCACGCGACGACCTCCGCGAGCGGATCGGCGCCGATCTCCTCGGGGAGGGACCGGTCGAGGTACCGCTCCTGCCCGCCCGTGCGCCGGGGCGGTACGACGAGCCGCCGGGCCAGTGCCCCGGCCGCCTCGGCGCCGTGATCCGTCCGCACGATGTGCAGGCAGAGATCGATTCCGGCCGCCGTGCCCGCGGACGTCAGGACGTCGCCGTCGTCCACGAAGAGCTCCCGCGGGTCCACGTGGACCGACGGATAGCGCTTGGCGAGCGTCGGCGCGTACATCCAGTGCGTGGTGGCGGGCCGTCCGTCCAGTAAACCGGCGGCGGCGAGCACGAACGCCCCGGTGCACAGCCCGACGATGCGGGCACCTTCCTCATGCGCGCGGCGCAGCGCGTCGAGCGCCTCGGCCGGTGGCGGCGATGTGATCGACCGCCAGGCCGGTACGACGACGGTGCCGGCCCTGCTGATGGCCTCCAGTCCGTACGGTGCTGAGAGTTCCAGTCCCCCGGTCGTGCGCAGTGGCCCGTCCTCGCCCGCGCAGACGAGCAGCCTGTAGCGGGGAACTCCGGCGTCCTGGCGGTCAATCCCGAACACCGAAAGTGGGATGGAACTCTCGAAGATGGGGCCGCCGCTGAACAGCAGTACGGCGACGACCTCGCGACGGCGGCGTCCGGACAGTCTGCGTCCGGTCTCCGGTGCGGCGGAGTCCTGGCTCATGACGCTAAGCCCCCCTCGGTGTTCGCGTCTCCTAGGTCCTGTCGCTCCTGCACGTTTCCCCTCGGTTTTGCACGAGACCCCGTTCTTCGATAGTCATGATCGAATCTACTGGGTTCCGCGGCACCGGCGTGACAAGTTCCGCATCCGGCACTATGTCGACAAGGCAACTTGGCGCGAAGCATTCGATCACGAAGCGTTTCACCCGGGACGCCCCCCAGGGAAGTGGGCGTGACGCGCATGGCCCATCCGCGTAGGGTGCGAACGCCCGGGAAGGGGCTTTCCTCCCTGGTGACAAGGGGGTTGACAGGCCATTCCGGTACGGATCGGCCTGTGCGCGGAAGTTGGCTGAAAACATACGGGCGCGCGTGTGCGAGAGGGTCAGTCTCCGGGCGCACACCCCGCCCCGTGCCGCCCTCCCCGGTGTGCCCCCGCCCCCGTCCGCGAGTGCCTTCCCCGGTGCGGCGCACCCGCGCCGACCGGTGCGACGGCTGGTTCGACCGCCGGTTCGGTGGACGGTACCGCCGCGAGCCTTTCCGAGCGGCGCAGCAGCGTCCGGCACGCGGCCGTCACGGCGGCGAGGCCGAGCGCGGTGGCGGCGGCCCCGCCGAACGACGTGCCGTACACCAGGAGGACGAACGGGACCAGGGCGCAGCTGAAGGCGGCCCAGCGGACGACCTCCCCGGCCGAGTCCGGGACCGACCCCGCCGGGACGGCCGACCCCGCCGGGGCCGCCGGCTCGACGGGGGGCGCGGCGGACGCGGCGGACGCGCCGGAGGGGGTGACGGGCGCGGGTGCGGACGTGGACGCGGTGGCCGGGGCGGCGGCCGGTGATGCGGTCACGGGAGCTCCTGGGGCGGTGGGCGGCCGGATGCGGGTCGGACGGCGGGCTGCGCAACGACGAGCGGAGCGCTCCGGTCACTGTCCGTGGCCGCCGGATGGCGGCGCGAGCCACTCGTGAGGATGTGCTCTGCGTGTCCGGTTCGTCACGCAGGGAAGCCTGTAGAGGCCATCCGGCATTGCCATCCGGGGCGGGCTCGGGCATGCTCCCTTGAACGCCGTGTGCGGGGCGCTGGTACCTGGGCGGGTGAGGAGTGTCGCCGTACCCTTGGGGGTATGGGGTGGGGAAGATGATTCCCGGACACAGACACCGACACCGCCCCGGACGTCGACCCGGACACCGTGGCAGTCCCGTCGCCCACCGTTGTTCCCCGTCCACGTCCCCGCTCCATGAGGACCTTCTTCGCCGAGACACCGATGGCCGGTCACGAATTCCCTGAACCCGCGGACCGCAGGCAGGTCGCCGATTCGACGGTCGACCCCCTGGCGGCGGAAGAGACGCGCCACTCCTGCGATCCCGCCTTCCAGCACGGTGTGGTGGTCGGCTTCGACGGCTCGACCTCCAGCGAGCGTGCCCTCGCCTACGCCATCGGCATGGCCTGGCGCTCCGGATCCGGTCTGATCATCGTCCATGTGGCGAACCGGCTCCCCACCACCGTCTGGGCCGGCTGTGAACCCCCCGTCTTCGTGGACGTGCCGGACCACCGCACCGAGGTGCTCGGTCTGGAGCTGGCCTGCGCGGACTACCTCTCCGAGGTGTCCTGGATCCTGGTCGAGCGCGGCGGTGACATCTGCCACGAACTGGAAGAGGTCGGCCGGGAGTACTCGGCGGACGCCATCGTGGTCGGTTCCACGCACGGGATCGTGGGGCGGATTTTCGGCTCCGTCGCCGGTCGGCTCGCGAAGCGCGCGCAGCGGCCCGTCGTTGTCATCCCGTAACCAGACGTTGTCCCTGGTGAGACCCTGTCAACTCCCCGTGGTCGCGGATGAATTGGGTCCTTCCCAAAGGTGGATTGTGCGTTTGTGAAGGGTATATCCAAGTGGCTGGGAAGCAGCACAACTGCACATGAGCATGAAGGGAGCCCGCCGTGGACAACGACGTCTCTGCGGGGAGCACCACCTCCACTCTCGGCCAACTCGCACTCGGACTGACGCTGCTGGCGTTCGGCATCGGCAACACCGGTGTGATCGACAACGTCGGGGCAGCCGATGCCTCGGCACTCGCCACCTGGGTGGGCGGCGTCGCGCTGTTCGTCGCGGGCCTGTTCGCCTTCCGGGGCGGTGACGGCGGCACCGGCACGGCCTTCGCCGGGCTCGGCGCGTTCTGGTTCACCTGGGGCACCGGCGTGGGCTCACAGGTCTCCGCGGAGGCCTCGGGCCTGTTCCTGGTCCTGTGGGCGCTGCTGGCGCTCACCCTGACCGCTGCCGCCTCGGGCAGCGGACTGCTCGGACAGGGCGTGTACGGGCTGCTGTCCCTGTCGCTGCTGCTCCTCGGCATCGGCGCGTTCGCCGACGCGGGCGGTCTCGCCAAGGCCGGCGGCTGGGGCGCCGCCGTGGCGGGCCTCGCGGCCTGGTACGGGGCGACGGCGTCGCTCGCCAAGTGGCCGAGCCTCACCGGCCGCGCCGCCGGCCGGAGCGCGGCCGCCGCGAGCTGAGCCACAAGGCCGGTGCAAGGGCGGCACCGGCCGTACGAGAAGGGCCGGGGGCCCGGGCCGGGGGGGGGGGGGGGGGGGGGGGGGGGGGGGGGGTGTGGGGGGGGGGGGGGGGGGGGGGGGGGGGGGGGGGGGGGGGGGGGGCGGGGCGGCCGGGCTGGGTTTCAAAGGCGCTGTTTATGGGGGTCACCGGCGGTTAGTAAACGGCCGGCCCCCACGTGGGTTTGTTTCAGTGTGGGGGGGCCGGCCTCTTCGTATGTTGCGGTCGACGCGGGACCTCGGGGTACTACTCGACCGTCACGGACTTCGCGAGGTTGCGCGGCTTGTCGATGTCCCGGCCCAGGGACAGGGCCGTGTGGTACGCGAAGAGCTGGAGCGGGATGCCCATGAGGATCGGGTCGAGCTCGTCCTCGTTCTTCGGCACCACGATCGTGTGGTCGGCCTTCTCCTGCTCCTGGTGCGCGACCGCGAGGATCCGGCCACTGCGGGCCTTGATCTCCTCCAGCGCCGCGCGGTTCTTCTCCAGCAGCGAGTCGTCGGGGACGATCGCGACCGTCGGCAGCGCCGGCTCGATGAGGGCGAGCGGGCCGTGCTTCAGCTCCGACGCCGGGTACGCCTCGGCGTGGATGTACGAGATCTCCTTGAGCTTCAGGGACGCTTCGAGCGCCACCGGGTAGCCGCGCACCCGGCCGATGAACATCATCGACTTGGCGTCGGCGTACTCGTCCGCCAGCTTCTTGATCTCGTCCTCGTGCTCCAGGATCTCGGCGATCTGCTCGGGCAGCCGGCGCAGGCCCTCGATGATCCGCTTGCCCTCGGCCACCGACAGGTCGCGGATGCGGCCCAGGTGCAGCGCGAGCAGCGCGAACGCCACCACGGTGTTGGTGAAGCACTTGGTGGAGACGACACAGACCTCAGGGCCGGCGTGCACGTACACGCCGCCGTCCGTCTCGCGGGCGATGGCGGAGCCGACGACGTTCACGACGCCGAGGACGCGGGCGCCCTTGCGCTTGAGCTCCTGCACGGCGGCCAGCACGTCGTACGTCTCACCGGACTGGGAGACGGCGATGTAGAGGGTGTCGGGGTCCACGACCGGGTCGCGGTAGCGGAACTCGGAGGCCGGCTCGGAGTCGGCGGGGATCCGGGCCAGTGACTCGATGAGCCCGGCGCCGATGAGGCCCGCGTGGTACGAGGTGCCGCAGCCGAGGATCTTCACGCGGCGGATGCCGCGCGCCTCGCGGGCGTCCAGGTTCAGGCCGCCCAGGTGCACGGTGGAGAACCGGTCGTCGATGCGGCCGCGCAGGACGCGGTCCACGGCGTCGGGCTGCTCCGAGATCTCCTTGTGCATGTACGTGTCGTGGCCGCCCATGTCGTACGACTCGGCCTCCCACTCCACGGTGGTCGGCGTCGCCGTCGTGGTCGAGCCCTCGGTGGTGTACGTGCGGAAGTCGTCGGCCTTGATGGTGGCCATCTCGCCGTCGTCGAGGGTGACGATCTGGCGGGTGTGGGCGACCAGCGCGGCGACGTCGGAGGCGACGAACATCTCCTTCTCGCCGATGCCGAGGACGACCGGCGAGCCGTTGCGGGCGACGACGATGCGGTCGTTGAAGTCGGCGTGCATGACGGCGATGCCGTACGTGCCCTCGACCAGCTTCAGCGCCTGGCGGACCTTCTCCTCCAGCGTGTCGGCCTGGGAGCGGGCGATGAGGTGCGTGAGGACCTCGGTGTCCGTCTCGGAGAGGAACACGACACCTTCCGCCTCCAGCTTCGCGCGGATCTCGGAGGCGTTGTCGATGATGCCGTTGTGCACGACGGCGACCTTGTTGTCGCCGGACAGGTGCGGGTGGGCGTTCTCGTCGCTCGGGGCGCCGTGCGTGGCCCAGCGGGTGTGGGCGATGCCGGTGGTACCGGTGAAGCGCTTGGGGACGCGGGCCTCCAGGTCGCGGACACGGCCCTTGGCCTTGACCAGCTTCAGCCCGGTGGACTTCGGGCTGGTGATCACGATGCCCGCGGAGTCGTATCCGCGGTACTCCAGCCGCTGCAGGCCCTCCAGCAGCAGCGGAGCGACATCACGCTTACCGATATAACCGACGATTCCGCACATAGAGTGTTGCCCCTCCTGGATTTCCTGGTGTGTGCTCAGCCGTAGACGATCCGGCGCAGCTGCCGGAGCGAGAGCTCCGGGGGCGCCACGGCGCGGTGCGGCAGTTCGGCGGCTATGCGCTCGAAGATCTCGGAGTTCACGGCGCCGCCCGCCTGGAGCTCGCGGTGGCGGCGGCGGACGAACTCCTCGGTCGTCTCGTCGAAGTACGCCAGCACGTCGAGCACCACCCGGGCGGCCTCACCGCGCTGGAGCGCGGTGCTGCGCACCAGATGGTCGATGAGGTCGTCATGCGACGGGCGGCGTTCGAGCACCCGTAGATATTGGGGGTTCGATGCCTTCCTTTGCAAGAAAGCTGCCCGATTTCGGGCAGAGAAGCGCAAGATCGGGAAGGAAACCGGCTTTGGTCTATACCTTGACCGGTGTGTGAGGCGCACGGTACGCATGGTGACTGTTCGGTTGCCCGCACCACAGGTGAGACGTCCGCTGAAGGGACCCGGCTTGTGAGAAAGCACAGAACGATCCCGCTCCTGCTCGGCTCGCTGCTCCTCGTCGCCGCCACCGCGGCCACCGCCGTGGCCGGAGCGCCGTCCGGCGCCCCCGCCGGCACCGCCCCCCGGCCGCTGGGGGACGTCGTACCGGTGCCGTCGTCCGTACGGCCCGGCGGCGCGCCCTACACGCTCAACCCCGCCACCCGCATCCTCGTGGACGACGGCGCCCGCGACGCCCGCCGCGTCGGCGGCTACCTGGCCGCCCTCCTCCGTCCCTCCACCGGCTACGCCCTGCCCGTGAGCGACGACGCCGGGCCCGGCGGCATCCGGCTGCGCCTCAGCCGGGGCGACAAGGCCCTCGGCGACGAGGGCTACCGGCTGGAGTCGAGCCGCCGGGGCGTCACGATCACCGCCCGTACGGCCGCCGGGCTCTTCCACGGCGCTCAGACCCTGCGCCAGCAGCTCCCGGCCGCCGTGGAGTCCCGGACGCCGGTGCCCGGCCCCTGGACCGTCGCGGGCGGCACCATCACCGACGTGCCGCGCTACGCCTACCGGGGCGCCATGCTCGACGTCTCCCGGCACTTCTTCACCGTCCCCCAGGTCAAGCGCTACATCGACCAGCTCGCCCTCTACAAGATCAACAAGCTGCATCTGCACCTCTCCGACGACCAGGGCTGGCGCATCGCCATCGACTCCTGGCCGCGCCTGGCCACCTACGGCGGCTCGACTCAGGTCGGCGGCGGGCCCGGCGGGTACTACACCAAGGCCCAGTACAGGCACCTCGTCGCGTACGCCGCGTCCCGCCACATGGAGGTCGTCCCCGAGATCGACATGCCGGGCCACACCAACGCCGCGCTCGCCTCGTACGCCGAGCTGAACTGCGACGGCGTCGCCCCGCCCCTCTACACCGGCACGAACGTCGGCTTCAGCTCCCTGTGCGTGCCCAAGGCCGTCACCTACGACTTCGTGGACGACGTGGTCCGCGAGCTCGCCGCGCTGACTCCCGGCCGGTACCTCCACATCGGCGGGGACGAGGCCCACTCCACCAGCCACGAGGACTACGTCACCTTCATGGACCGGGCGCAGGCCGCCGTCACGAAGTACGGCAAGACCGTCATCGGCTGGCACCAGCTGACCGGCACCACCCCCGCGAAGGGCGCCCTCGCCCAGTACTGGGGCCTGGACCGGACGAGCCCCGCCGAGAAGGAGCAGGTCGCGCGGGCCGCGCGCAACGGCACCGGGCTGATCCTGTCGCCCGCCGACCGGATCTACCTGGACATGAAGTACACCAAGGACACCCCGCTGGGCCTGGCCTGGGCCGGCTACGTCGAGGTCCGGCGGTCGTACGACTGGGACCCGGGCTCCTATCTGCCGGGCGTCCCCGCGTCGGCGGTCGTGGGCGTCGAGGCGCCGCTGTGGACGGAGACCGTCTCCGAGAACGCCCACATCGACGCCATGGCCTTCCCGCGGCTCCTCGGCGCCGCCGAACTGGGCTGGTCGCCGGCGGCCACGCACGACTGGGAGACGTACAAGCGGCGGCTCGCCGCACAGGGGCCGAGGCTCCACGCCCTCGGCATCGACTTCTACCGCTCGCCCCAGGTGCCCTGGGAGTGACACCTGCACCTACGCCTACACCGACCCGTCGCCGGCGTCCGCCGCCGGCGGCGGGCCGGCCGGCGGGTGCTCACACGGCGAACTGCTGGAACGCGATGGACTTCTCGATCGGGTAGTACTCGGTGCCCAGCAGCTCACGGATGATGCAGGCGTTGCGGTACGGCCCCATGCCCAGGTCGGGCGAGGTGATGGAGTGCGCGTGCGTCCCGGCGTTCTGGAGGAAGACGCCCCGGCCCGTCGTGTCGATGGAGTAGTTGCGCGCGATGTCGAAGCGGCCCTGTCCGTCCCACCGGATCCGGTCGCGCACCGGCTCCAGGAACGCGGGCACGGTGTACGTGTAGCCGGTGGCGAGGAGGAGGCCCTCGGTGCGTATCTCGTAGTCCTTGCCCTGCTCCTCCTGGCGCAGCCCCAGCGTGTACGTGCCGGTCGCCTCGTCGTACGACGCGGTGTTCAGCGACGAGTTGGTGAGCAGCCGCGTGGGCACGGGGCCGCCCGTCTCGACGTGCTTCTGGTAGAGCAGGTCGAAGATCGCGTCGACGAGTTCGCCGTTGATGCCCTTGAACAGGCCCTTCTGCTGCGACTCCAGCCGGTAGCGGGTCTCCTCGGGCAGCGAGTGGAAGTAGTCGATGTACTCCGGCGACGTCATCTCCAGCGTGAGCTTGGTGTACTCCAGCGGGAAGAAGCGCGGGGAGCGGGTCACCCAGTTCAGCTGGTAGCCGTGGACGTCGATCTCGGAGAGGAGGTCGTAGTAGATCTCGGCGGCGCTCTGTCCGCTGCCGACGACGGTGAGGGACCTCTTCGCCCGGAGCGCGTCCCTGCTCGGCAGGTAGCGGGAGGTGTGGACGACGTCACCGCCGAGGCCCCGGCAGGATTCGGGGATGTACGGCGGGGTGCCGGTGCCCAGGACGAGCCGGTGGGTGCGGAAGGTGTCCCCGTCGGTGGTGCGGACCGTGTAGAGCTCCCCGTCCGGGTCGTGCTCGACGCGCTCGACGGTGGTGCCGAAGCGGACGCTGCTCAGTTTCGCCGCCGCCCAGCGGCAGTAGTCGTTGTACTCGGCGCGCAGCGGATAGAAGTTCTCGCGGATGTAGAACGAGTACAACCGGCCTTTCTCCTTCAGGTAGTTGAGGAAGGAGTAGGGCGAGGTGGGGTCGGCGAGGGTGACCAGGTCCGCCATGAACGGCGTCTGGAGGTGGGCGCCGTCCAGCAGCATGCCGGAGTGCCAGTCGAAGTCGGGTTTGGAGTCCAGGAAGAGGCCGTCGAGCTCGGTGATGGGCTCGGTGAGGCAGGCGAGGCCCAGGTTGAACGGACCCAGTCCGATACCGAGGAAATCGAGGGGCGTGGACAAGGTTGTCTCCCAGGTACTGCTCGGCGCGGACTCGGGGCTCAGCAAAGTGAACTTCAGGTACGGGCGGGCGTCGACCTTCGTTCCGGCCACAACGGCTTCGCCCGACGCGAACACGCCTTGCGGGGACAGGGAAAGGGGGCGAGGGCTGGACTCAAGTAAGGCTAGCCTGGCCTAACTTGAGCTCGCAATCCCTCGCCCCCAGGAGGCGCACCGAGCTCGCAATCCCCGCCCCCCTCCGGAGGCGCACCGGTCACACGTCGGCGGTGGTGTCCGTCTCGGGGTCGGCTTCGGGTGTCTCGCGGAGCGCGTCCTCGCTCAGCCCCTTGCGCCAGTACCCGACGAACGTCACCCGGCGGCGGTCGATCCGCCGCTCGTTCACCAGATGACGGCGCAGCGCCTTCACCGCGCCGGACTCGCCCGCGATCCAGGCGTACGGAGCGGTGCCGGACAGCTCGGCCGCGCGCACCGCGTCCACGGGCGACGGCGCGCCCTCGTCCCGCACCAGCCAGGTGACGGTGGCGTCCGCCGCCGTCGCGAGCTCCAACCGGTCGTCGGCGTACGGCACTTCCAGCCAGACCCGGGCCCGGATCCCGGCCGGCAGCGACTCCAGGATCGCCGAGGCGGCGGGCAGCGCCGTCTCGTCTCCCCAGATCAGCACCTCGTCGGCGTCGGCGGGCAGCCGGAACCGGACGCCCGTGTTGTCCTCGACGGCCGGGCCGAGGACCACCACGCGGTCGCCCTCGGACGCCCGCAGCGCCCAGCGGCACGCGGGGCCCCCGTCCGTGTGGACGGCGAAGTCGATGTCGACCTCGTTCGTACCGTCGGCGGCGCGGCGCCGCGCCCGCACGGTGTACGAGCGCATCACGGCCCGCACGTCGTCCGGCATCGCCCGCCAGGCGCCCAGCGCCCCGTACAGATCGCCGTCATCGACGGGCGGCATGACGGGCTCGGGCTGCCCCGGGTGCGGCAGGAACAGGGAGAGGCTCTGGTCGCGGCCCCCGGCCGCGAAGCCCCCGAGGTCCTCGTCACCGGCGCCGGTGAAGGTGACGCGGATCAGCGACGGTCCGAGCCGCCGCACCCGTACCACCTGGAGGGAGAAGAAGCCGAACGGGGCGGTCCCGGCGGTCGTCATCGGGGTCAGGCCACCTTCTTGGCGTTCTCGATCGCCTTGGCGAGGTCCTCCAGGATCGGCGCGCACTTGTCGTACGAGTAGATGGGCTCGGTGACGCGCGGAACGACCTGGCCGGCCTTCACGGCGGGCAGCTGCGCCCAGGTCGGCTTGGAAGACAGGGCGTCGGGCTGGATGGCCGAGGTCCGGTTGTCCATCATGATGACGTCGGCCGGGTACTTGTCGATGTTCTCCCAGCTCAGTTCCTCGAAGAAGCCGGCCTCGTTCACCTTCGGCTCGACGAACCGCACACCCAGCTCCTGGAAGTAGAGCGTGTCCGCCGAGGTCTTCGCGAGGGAGACGTAGAACAGCTCCTGGCTGGCCGAGCCGATCAGGACGCGGATCTCCGGCTTGGACTTCGCGGCGGCGCGCAGCCGGGCCGCGGCCTTCTCGAAGCGCTCCTTCGCCGCGGCCGTCTTCTTGTCCTTCAGGTCGGCGCCCAGGGATTCGGCGAGGTCGGCGTGGCGCTGGAGCGCCTTGGGCATGGTGGTCTGGGCGGCCCACAGCGCGACGCTCGGCGCGATCTTGAGGATCTTGTCGGCGGACTGCGGCGGCAGGTACCAGAGCTGGTCCTTCTCCCACATCGCGGAGACGAGGACCTCCGGCTCCAGCTTCAGGTACGCCTCGATGTTGAACTCGCCCCAGACGTTGCCCAGGATCTCGACCTTCTCGACGTCCAGGTCGCCGGCCTGCGGGTCCGGCTTGTCCTCGCCGGTCTTGGCGTCCTTGACGGTCGTGGGGCCGAACACGCCCTTGACCTCGATGCCGTAGTCGTGGAGGGCGGCGGCGGTACCGGTGAAGGCGACGATGTTCTTCGGGACCGACGCCAGCTCGACGGCCTTGCCCCGGTCGTCCGTGAACTTCCAGGGGCCGGACTTCTCGCCGGCCGCCGCGTTCGAGTCCTCGGCGTCCTTGCCGCCGCCGCAGGCGGCCAGCGCGGCGCCGAGCCCGACGGCGCTGCCCGCGGTGAGCAGGCCGCGGCGGGTGAAGTGGGTGGCGCGGGCGGTGCTGGGCATGGCGGAATCGCTTTCGTACGGCCGGTAATCGACCCTTGGGCACGTTCGAAGGTAGGTTAGCCTAACCTCAGAAGCGGCCGCACGAGGGTGGGGTGCTCCCGCGCGGGAGCACCCCATCCCCGTGCCGCACCGCGTCACGTGCCGGTCGTCGGGCCGGCCGGCCGGTGCCCGGCGTCAGGCGGAGAGGCCCAGCTCGCGGGCGATCAGCATCCGCTGGACCTCGCTCGTGCCCTCGCCGATCTCCAGGATCTTGGAGTCACGCCACATCCGGGCCACCGGGTACTCGTTCATGAAGCCGTAGCCGCCGTGGATCTGCGTGGCCTCGCGGGCGTTGTCCACCGCGACCGTCGAGGAGTACAGCTTGGCGAGCGCCGCCTCCTTCTTGAACGGCTCGCCCGTCACCAGCCGGGAGGCCGCGTCCCGCCAGCCGATCCGGGCCATGTGCGCCCGCATCTCCATGTCGGCGATCTTGAACTGGATGGCCTGGTTGTCACCGATCGGCCGGCCGAAGGCGTGACGTTCCTTCGCGTACTTCACCGACTCGTCCACACAGCCCTGCGCCAGCCCCGTCGCCAGCGCCGAGATGGCGATCCGGCCCTCGTCCAGGATCCGCAGGAACTGCGCGTACCCGCGGCCCTCCTCGCCCAGCAGGTTGGCCACCGGGACCCGGACGTCCGAGAAGGACAGCTCACGCGTGTCCGAGGCGTTCCAGCCCACCTTGGAGTACGGGGCGGCGACCGTGAATCCGGGCGTGCCCGACGGGACGATGATCGAGGAGATCTCCGGCCGCCCGTCCTCCTTGCGGCCCGTGACGGCGGTGACCGTGACCAGACCGGTGATGTCCGTACCGGAGTTGGTGATGAAGCACTTCGAGCCGTTGATCACCCACTCGTCGCCGTCCCGGACGGCGGTCGTGCGCGTACCACCCGCGTCCGAGCCGGCGCCCGGCTCCGTCAGGCCGAAGGCGCCGAGTATCTCGCCGGAGCACATGCGCGGCAGCCACGCGCGCTTCTGCTCCTCCGTGCCGAACCGGTACACGGGCATGGCGCCCAGGGAGACGCCCGCCTCCAGGGTGATGGCGACGGACGAGTCGACCCGGGCCAGCTCCTCCAGGGCGATGCCCAGGGCGAGGTAGTCACCGCCCATGCCGCCGTACTCCTCCGGGAAGGGCAGGCCGAACAGGCCCATCTGCCCCATCTCGCGGACGATCTCGTACGGGAACTCATGGCGCTCGTAGAAGTCGCCGATCTTCGGTGCCACGACGTCGTGGGCGAACTGCTCGACGGTACGGCGCAGTTCCTCGTGCTCCGGCGAGAGCCGGTGGTCCAGGGACATCGGGGTCACTCCTTGTGGGAGAGGGCGCGGACGGTACGGGACGGGCTCGGGCGGCCCAGCTGTCCGGCCAGCCACACGCTCGTGGCGGTGAGCAGGCCGAGGTCGACCCCGGTGTCGATACCGAGGCCGTGGAGCATCCACACGAGGTCTTCGGTGGCGAGGTTCCCGGTGGCGGACTTGGCGTAGGGGCAGCCGCCGAGCCCGCCCGCGGAGGCGTCGACGGTGGTGACGCCGTGCTGGAGCGCGGCGAGCGTGTTGGCGAGGGCCTGCCCGTACGTGTCGTGGAAGTGCACCGCGAGGGTGCCGGTGGCGATCCCCGCCCCGTTCAGCGCGGTGAGCAGCGCCCGTACGTGGCCGGGCGTGGCCACGCCGATGGTGTCGCCGAGGCTCAGCTCGTCGCAACCCAGGTCGGCGAGGCTCCGGGTGACGCGGACGACCTGGTCGACGGGGACGGCACCCTCCCAGGGGTCGCCGAAGCACATCGACAGATAGCCGCGCACGGCCAGGCCCTCCGCCTTGGCGCGGGACACGACCGGGGCGAACATGGCGAGCGCCTCGTCCACCGTGCGGTTCAGGTTGGCCTTGGCGAACGACTCCGTGGCGCTGGCGAACACGGCGACCTCGCGGGCGCCCAGCGCGAGCGCCCGGTCCAGGCCGCGTTCGTTGGGCACGAGGACCGGCAGGCGCGCGTCCACGTCCCGGACGAGCGGGAACAGCCGCTCGGCGTCGGCGAGCTGCGGCACCCACGCGGGGTGGACGAAGCTCGTCGCCTCGATCGTGCCGAGGCCAGCGGCGGCCAGCCGCCGGATGAACTCGGCCTTCACCTCCGTCGGGACGACACCCCGCTCGTTCTGCAGGCCGTCGCGCGCGCCCACCTCGTGGACGCGGACGCGGGCCGGGAGGCCCGGTGCGGGCACGCTCATGGGCAGCCCCGTCGGCGCGGTCACGCTTCCTCCTCCTCACGGGCGTGGGGTTCGACGACCGCCAGCACCTGGTCCATGGCGACCGTGGTGCCGGGCGTGACGTCCAGTTCGGCGACGGTTCCGTCGTGCGGCGCGGAGATGACGTGCTCCATCTTCATCGCCTCGACCACGAGCAGCCCCTGCCCCGCGGTGACCTCGTCGCCGACGGCCACCTTGACGACGGTGACGGTGCCGGGCATCGGGGCGGTCAGGGAATCCGCGCCCGAGTAGGCCGACCGGGTGAGGGACGCCTCGACGGGGTCGTGGTCCAGCACGTTCCAGCTGTCCCCGTCCCGGCCGAGCCACGTCCCGGCGCGGTGGAACGTGTGGGTCAGCCCGTCCAGGGTGACGGTGACCCGGTCGTCGGTGACCGTGCGGGCCGTGGCCCGCACCCGGTGAGCTACGGGTTCGAGTCCCGGCACTCGCAGGTGGTGCGTGACCGGCAGCGGCTCGCCGCCCATCCGCCAGCCGCTCGGCACACCGAACGGATCGGTCCAGCCCCGGGCGTCCGGCCCCGGGCGGAGCCGGTCCTCGCGGATGGCCGCCGCGGCCTCGTACACCTCTTCGGGCACCCCGCCCGGGACGAGCCCGTCGGCCTCGCGCTCCACGAGCCCGGTGTCCAGGTCGCCGGCGACGACCGACGGGTGGGCGAGCAGCCTGCGCAGGAACCCGGCGTTGGTCGGCACGCCCAGGGTGACCGTGCCGGCGAGGGCGGCGCGCAGCCGACGCAGCGCCGTGGCGCGGTCCGGGCCGTGCACGATGACCTTCGACAGCATCGGGTCGTACAGGCTGGACACCTCGGTGCCCTCGCTCAGCCCCGAGTCGGTGCGCACCCCGGTGCCGCGCGGCTCGCGCAGGGACAGGACCGTGCCGCCGGACGGCAGGAAGCCGCGGGAGGGGTCCTCCGCGCAGATCCGGGCCTCGACGGCGTGCCCGGTCAGGGTGATGTCCTCCTGCTCGTACGGGAGCCGCTCCCCGGCCGCGACGCGCAGCTGCCACTCGACCAGGTCGATGCCCGTGATGAACTCGGTCACCGGGTGCTCGACCTGGAGCCGGGTGTTCATCTCCATGAAGTAGTACGAGGACGGGTCGTCGCCCGGGACGATGAACTCGACCGTGCCCGCGCCCCGGTAGCCGCAGGACCGGGCCGCCTGGACGGCCGCCTCGCCCATCGCCGCCCGGGTCTCCTCGTCCAGCAGGACCGAGGGCGCCTCCTCGATGATCTTCTGATGGCGGCGCTGGAGGGAGCACTCGCGCTCGCCGAGGTGGACGACGTTGCCGTGGCCGTCCGCGAGGACCTGGATCTCGATGTGCCGGGGCCGGTCGATCCACCGCTCCACCAGGAGGGTGTCGTCGCCGAAGGACGCCCGCGCCTCGCGCCGCGCGGCCGCGATCTCGTCCAGCAGAGCCGACTCGACCCTGGTCAGCCGCATGCCCTTGCCGCCGCCGCCCGCCGAGGGCTTCAGGAGCACGGGCATGCCGATCTCGCGTGCCGCGGCGGCCAGTTCGTCGTCGGTGAGACCGCTGCGGGATGAGCCGGGCACCACCGGAACACCGGCCGCCCGGACCGTCTCCTTCGCCCGGATCTTGTCGCCCATCAGGGAGATCGCGTCGGCGGGCGGCCCGATGAAGGCGATCCCCGCATCCGCGCAGGCCCGCGCGAACGCGGCGTTCTCCGCGAGGAAGCCGTACCCGGGGTGGACGGCCTGCGCGCCGGTCCGCGCGGCGGCCTCCAGCAGCCGGTCCACGCGCAGGTAGCTGTCGGTGGCGGCCGGCGGGCCGATCCGTACGGCCGTGTCGGCCTCTCGTACGTGCCGGGCGTCGGCGTCCGCGTCGCTGAACACGGCCACGGAGCGCACCCCGAGCGCGCGCAGCGTACGGATGACCCGGACCGCGATCTCGCCCCGGTTGGCCACCAGGACGGTGTCGAACATCGTCATCGTCTTGAAGTCCCTCACGAGTCGCTCACATCCGGAAGACGCCGAAGCCGGGCTCGCCCAGCGGGGCGTTGGCACAGGCCGTCAGGGCGAGCCCCAGCACCTGGCGGGTGTCCAGCGGGTCGATGACACCGTCGTCCCACAGCCGGGCCGTGGCGTAGTAGGCGCTGCCCTGCTGCTCGTACTGCGCGCGGATCGGGTCCTTGAAGGACTCCTCGTCCTCCGCCGGCCAGGTCTCGCCGCGCGCCTCCAGCTGGTCGCGCTTGACCGTGGCGAGGACGGAGGCGGCCTGCTCGCCGCCCATGACGGAGATCTTGGCGTTGGGCCACATCCACAGGAAGCGGGGCGAGTAGGCGCGGCCGCACATCGAGTAGTTGCCCGCGCCGTACGAACCGCCGATGACGACCGTCAGCTTCGGCACGCGCGTGCACGCCACCGCCGTGACCATCTTCGCGCCGTGCTTGGCGATGCCGCCCGCCTCGTAGTCCCGGCCGACCATGAAGCCGGAGATGTTCTGCAGGAAGAGCAGCGGGATGCCGCGCTGGTCGCACAGCTCGATGAAGTGGGCGCCCTTCTGGGCGGACTCGGCGAACAGGATGCCGTTGTTGGCGACGATGCCGACCGGGTGGCCGTGGATCCGGGCGAACCCGGTCACCAGCGTCTGGCCGAACTCCGCCTTGAACTCGGCGAACCGGGAGCCGTCCGTGATCCGCGCGATCACCTCGCGCACGTCGTACGGCGTACGGGAGTCGGCGGGCACCGCCCCGTACAGCCCGGCCGGGTCGACCTTGGGCTCGTCGGCGGGCTCCACCGACCAGGGGAGCGGGCCGCGCTCCGGCAGCGTCGCCACGATGTTCCGCACGATGCGCAGCGCGTGCGCGTCGTCCTCGGCGAGATGGTCGGTGACCCCGGAGACCCGGGAGTGGACCTCGCCGCCGCCGAGCTCCTCGGCCGTGACGACCTCGCCCGTCGCGGCCTTCACCAGGGGCGGGCCGCCCAGGAAGATCGTGCCCTGGTTCCGTACGATCACGGCCTCGTCGCTCATCGCGGGCACATAGGCGCCGCCCGCCGTGCAGGAGCCCAGCACCGCCGCGATCTGCGGGATCCGCGCGCCCGACATGCGGGCCTGGTTGTAGAAGATCCGCCCGAAGTGCTCCCGGTCGGGGAACACCTCGTCCTGCATCGGCAGGAAGGCGCCGCCCGAGTCCACCAGGTACACGCACGGCAGCCGGTTCTCCAGGGCCACCTCCTGCGCGCGCAGGTGCTTCTTGACGGTCATCGGGTAGTACGTGCCGCCCTTGACCGTCGCGTCGTTGGCGACGACCACGACCTCGCGCCCGCTGACCCGGCCGATCCCGGCGATCACGCCCGCGGCCGGTGCCTGGTCGCCGTACATCCCGTTCGCCGCCAGCGGCGCCAGCTCCAGGAACGGGGAACCCGGGTCCAGGAGCGTGTCCACCCGGTCGCGGGGCAGCAGCTTGCCGCGCGCGGTGTGCCGGGCGCGGGCCTTCTCACCGCCCCCCAGGCGTGCCGCCGCGAGCCGGGCGCGCAGGTCGTCGGCCAGCTCATGGTGTGCCGCCTCGTTGGCCTGCCAGGCGGCGGACGCGGGATCAGCCGCGCTCGCCAGCACAGGTGCCTGCTGCATCGTGTCGAGCCCCCTTGCCCGTACGACCTACTCATACGATCCACGTTAATGAGCGTTAACGTATGTCCTTCAGGTTAACGACCGCTAACCCGGTTGTCTAGAATCAATCCCATGAGCATCAGGACCGACGCCCCGACACGCCGCGAGCAGATCCTCCGGGAGGCCGCGCGCCTCTTCGCGGAGCGCGGCTTCCACGGCGTCGGGGTCGACGAGATAGGCGCCGCCGTAGGGATCAGCGGCCCCGGTCTCTACCGCCACTTCCCCGGCAAGGACGCGATGCTGGCCGAGCTCCTCGTCGGGATCAGCGAACGCCTCCTCGCCGGCGGGCGCCGCCGCGTCGAGGAGGCCGACGGCGACCCCAGGGCGCTGCTCTCCGCCCTGATCGACGGCCACATCGACTTCGCCATCAACGACCGCGCCCTCATCACCCTGCACGACCGCGAGCTGGACCGCCTCCGGGACGCCGACCGCAAGCGGGTGCGCCAGCTCCAGCGGCAGTACGTGGAGCTGTGGGTCGAGGCCGTACGCGAGGTCTACCCGGCGCTGGAGGAGGCCGACGCCCGCGCCGCCGTCCACGCGGTGTTCGGCCTGCTCAACTCCACCCCGCACCTCGGCCCGGCGGGCGCGCTCACCGGCCGCACCACCACGGCCGCCCTGCTGCACCGCCTCGCCCGGGGCGCCTTCGCGGCGGCGGCCGACGGAAACTGAGAAGGGCCGGCCGCGGCGGTACGCACCGCCACGGCCGGCCCCGGAATCACTCAGCTCACGACCCGTGTGTCAGACCCGGTCGGACCAGGCCGGGTCAGCCCGGTGGGGGCCGGTCAGCGCAGGCCGGTGTCTGCCCGGTGGGGGCCGGTCAGTACAGGCCCGGTCAGCCCCGTCGGGGGGCCGGTCAGTACAGGCCCTTGTACGTCTGCCAGCCGGTGCCGATCCGCACCGTCGACCGGAAGCCGCCGGACCCGTTGCCGTAGTTGCGCAGCAGGTCACCCGCCGTGTTGCGGGTGATCAGGTCCACGATGCCGTCCTTGTTCAGGTCGCCGACACCGACGAAGGCGTCGCGCCCCTGGGCCCAGCCCGTGCCGTACACCGCGACGCGCGGCCGCAGCCCGCCGGTCGCGGAGCCGTCGTACCGCCACAGGGCGTTGTTCCTGTCGACCGCGAGGACGTCGGCGATGCCGTCGCCGCTCAGGTCCCCGGCCCCGAAGACCGCCCGGTAGGAGGTCCACGCGGCGCCGATCTTCCGCCCGGCCCGCAGTGCGCCCGCGCCGTTGTCCGCGTACAGGTAGACATCACCCGTGGACGCCCTGCGCACCACCAGGTCGGGGCGGCCGTCGCCGGTCATGTCACCGGGCGACATGAGGACGTTCCACTGGTTCCAGCCGGTGCCGATGACCTTGACGGGCTGGTACGGGGAGAAGATCTGCCCGGTGTGGCAGTCGCCCGACAGGCGCACGAGCTCGCCGTTGGGCCGCCGTCCGAGCGTGTCGTTGCACTCGTCGCCGGTCATGTCGCCGAGCGGGACCACATGGTCGAGCCCGGCCCACAGGAGCCTGCTGCCGGCCTGGACGCCACCGGTCGCCGTGCCCTTGTGCAGGGTCAGCGCGTCGTCCTGGCCGATGGTGAACAGGTCGCCGTAGCCGTCCAGCGGGCCCAGGAGATCGCGCCACCGGGCCCTGGAGGCCCGCAGTTCCACCGTTCCTGTGTGGACCAGCGGCGCGCCGTGGCCGTCGGCGGGCACGGCCGTCAGCGTCCAGGCGTACCGGCCGTTGTAGGCGGGGCGCCCTGCGTCGTCCAGGCCGTCCCAGAACGCGGTGACCTTCCCCCGGGTCTCGCCGCCGCTCAGCGTCCGCGCGACCGTGCCCGTGACGACGTCCCTGAGCGTCAGCCGCCAGGAGGCGGCGGGCTTGGACAGGACGCCCTCGACCGGGGCACCGCCGCCGAAGCCGCCGTTCTTCGGAGTGAGCGATCCGGCGCGTACCGCGTCGGTCAGGGCCAGGGGCTGGGTGACGGCGCCCGAGGGCACGACATGCACCCGCTCCTCGGCGTCCGCGAACGCGGCGTGCCCGCCGAAGCGGTCCACGGTCCAGCGGACGTGCCGCTGGGAGGTGCCCGTGTCGGGCAGGTCGCCGATCGTCCGGCCGACCGGGGCGCCGGTGTCCACGGTGGTCATGACCAGCTTGCCGGCGGCCCTGTCGTGGGTGACGACATAACCGTCGCCGAGCAGGGCATCGCCGGACGGAACCGTGACGGACTTCTTCGCGGTGCGGTCGAACACGCCCGACTTCCCGGCCGCGTCCGGGCCGCAGGCCCAGTAGAGCCAGCGGCCGAGCGCCTGCAGCTCGGCGGGCACGCAGCCGGAGCCGGTGTCGACCGTCTCGACGGTGTTCCGGGTCGCGAGGTCGAGGGCGCTGACGGTGCCGGGGGACGTCCCCGCGCCGGCGGGGGTCCACAGGGCGCCGTCCCACAGTGCGGCGGCGCTCGGCGTCCGGTCCAGGACCTTCGTCCCGTACGTGGTGTAGACGGTCTGCCGCCCGGCGGCCGCCGCCGTGTGGACGAGGTACCCGCCCGCCGCGTCGGTGATCGTCCCGTACTCGGGCGTGTCGAAGTACGGCGTGTGAGCGCTCCGGCCGACGACGGTGACGCGGCCGCGTCCGTCCCCCAGCGGCAGCTGCCGGGTGAAACCTCCGTCGCCGACGCCGAGCAGCCTCTCGCAGTCGGCGTCGCCGGTGGCGCAGGGCCGCAGCCAGTCGTCGCCCGGGGTGAGCCGGGTCCGCTCGCCGTAGGCCGGTTCGCCGCTCGCCGCGAGGGTGCGGACGTAGTCGTACCGCGAGGTCCCGGCGCCGGTGTCGCTGGTGACCAGGCGGCCCTGGGAGAGCGCCAGTCCCTGGACGACGGCGGGCAGTTGCGGAAGCTCCTTCGCGGTGGAGACGACGGGCGTGCCGTCCGCGTTCGCCGTGATGCGGCGGATGCCCCAGTCGGCGGCGCCGCTGCCGCCGACCACGACCGCCGTACCGCCCGGCCCGCTCGCCAGTGGGGAGGGAGCCTGGTGGAGGAGCCGGACCGCCGGGCCGCCGGCGATCGGCACCGCGTCCACGGCGGAGGTGGTCGACGTCGGGGCCCTGTACACCAGCCAGTCGCCCACCACGGCCATGCTGTGGGGAGTCGCGGAGGACTGGGGCAGGGTCACCTCGGTGAACGGCGCGGAGAGGTCGGCGCGGGAGGCCACCAGCACCGTGGTGCCGGCCGTGCTGTACACAGCGATGTGACGGTGGGTCAGCTTCGCGTACCGGTAGCCGTCCGGCAGCGGCGCGGTGTGCTCCTCCACCCGTGCCGTCTCCGTGTTCACCAGGACCATACGGAGGGAACCGTCGATCCGGCCGAGGAAGACGATGTGGTCGCCATGCGCCGCCAAGGGGGCGCCCAGCTGCCCGTCCGCCGGGATGCCGCCGACCGCTCGGTCCCGCGTGGAGCCGTCCGCCTCGGGCGTGAGCAGGTGCGGGATGCCGTACGTGGTGCCGTCGGGGCGGGTGACCCGCTCGTAGGCGACGGCCGTCGTGCCGTACGTCCGCTGGTAGACCAGCTCTTCGGGGACGGTGACGACCGCGACGCCGCCGGTGGCCGCGTTCCGCAGCTCGATCCGGCGGTCCTTCACATGGGCCAGGGCGTCGCTGCCCGTGGGCTGGACGGTGACGCCCGCGTCGGGTGCGGCGACCGGGAAGGTCCTGCCGTCCGCGTACCGGGTCCACTGCCGGCCCGTCAGGCCCTCCTCCCGGTGGAACACGCCCTCGGTGCCCGCCCCGTCACCGGTGACGGAGCTTCCGGCGAAGTCCAGCCAGGCGCCGTGCGGAGTGGCCTTCAGCGTCGCCGGGACGACGACCCCCGGCGGGGTTTCGCCGGCGGCGACGGCGGGGCCGGCCAGCGGCAGCAGCAGTCCTCCGGCCAGCGAGGCGGTCAGAGTGATGGAGACGCCGGTGCGCGACAGCGCGAGACGGTTCAAAAGGTCCCTCCCCAGGAGCCTGGAAACGGCCGGAGGGCCCGCCCCCTCGCTGTGCCCCCGCCGCAAGTGGCCGGATCTTAACAAGGGGTGGGCCCACCGCCGTCGGCCGGGGCCGTCGGCCGGGGCTGTCGGCCAGGCCGTCCGCCGGGGTTGTCCGCCGGGACTGTTCGCCGGGCCGTCCGCCGGGGTTGTCCGCCGGGCCGTCCGTCTCCGGTGACGGCTCAGCAGGCGTACGTGGTGCCGTCCGCCGCGGAACCCCAGTTGCAGGAGCTGATGGAACCGGTCGATGTGTTGTTGTCGACGCTTCCCGGCTTCTTCAGCCGCAGGTCAGGGTTCCTGGTCGTGCCGTTGTTCGGCAGGACGTGCCGGGCGTACCCCCGGTAGATGTGGTGCCAGCCGCTGCTGTCCTTGCGGTTCGTGCCGCTGCCGGTGTGCACATAGGCCCGCGCCCCGGCCGGCAGAGCGTAGGACGGCAGGGCGCGGCCGTACGTGTTGGTGGTGATGTCCGGGATGTAGCCGCCCGTGTTGACGGTCCTGCTCGTGACGTTCTTGATGACGAAGTACTCGCCGTTGACGTTGAGCTGCCGGCCGTCCCTGACGTCCGCCCCGGCGGCGTTGGGCCGCACGTGCGTGATCATCAGGGCGCCCGTCGTGGACGCCGCGTGGCCGGTCGAGGGCAGGGCGGCCAGGGACAGGGCGGCCGTCGAGAGGGCGACGGCGCGTATCGCACGGTTCAAAGACGTGCCTTCCTTCTACGGGCCCGCAGGGTTCACGCGGGCTCCCCCGAGTCGGGGGAGAGGCGTCAGTCTGCCCGGGGAGGGGCCGGTTCGTGGGCGTTACGGGCCGGTAAGGCGGGTATTACGGGCCGGTAGGGCCGAAGGTCCCGGGCGGCGCGCGCCAGTCCACGCCGTGGAACGGCTCGGCCACGGGGTGTGGCGGGCGGCACAATGGGCGCATGCCGATACCCAGCCGCGCCGCCCTCGTCGAGCACCTCGTCCGCACCCGGATCGCCGGAGACGTCGCCACGCCCCGCGACAACAACCTCTCCCACTACCGCAAACTCGCGAACGGCGACCGTCACTACTGGCTGGGCCTGGAGCTCGGCGACCGCTGGACCGACGAGCAGGACGTGCTCGCCGTCATGGCGGAGCGGTGCGGTGTGAACGACGACCCGGCGCACCGGGCCGGGCAGGACACCATCGATCCCGAGCTGACCGTGGACGCGCTCGACCGGATGGCCGCGCGGCTGCGGAAGGCGGCGGCGGGTGAGGAGCGGGTGCTGTTCGCGACGGGGCACCCGGGCGCGCTGCTCGACGTGCACAGCCGGACGGCCGCCGCGCTGCGGGCCGCCGGGTGCGACATCGTGCGGATCCCGGGCGGGCTCACCGCCGACGAGGGGTACGTCGTGCAGTTCGCCGACGTGGCCGTGTTCGAGCGGGGCGCGAGCCTGTGGCACACCCATTCGCCGGAGCCGATGAACGCGATCCTGGACCACCTGGACGTACCGCCGGACCTGGTGGTCGCCGACCACGGCTGGGCGGGCCGCGCCGGTCAGCGGGGCGTCGACTCCGTCGGGTTCGCCGACTGCAACGACCCGGCCCTGTTCATCGCCGAGGCGGAGGGCACCCTCCAGGTGGCGGTGCCGCTGGACGACCATGTCGTCGACCCGCGCTCCTACGAGCCGCTGACCGCCTACCTGCTGGACGCGGCGGGGCTGTCGGCCTAGCCGCCGTCGGGCGTCCCGCCGGGAGACCTCGTCACGCGTGCGGGACGCGGACGACGCCTTCCTGGATGACCGAGATCGCCAGGCGGCCGTCCCGCGTCCAGATGCGGGCCTGGCCGAGGCCCCGGCCGCCCGACGAGGACGGGGACTCCTGGTCGTACAGCAGCCACTCGTCCGCCCGGAACGGCCGGTGGAACCACATGGCGTGGTCCAGGGACGCGCCCACCACGTCGCCGACGGCCCAGCCGCCCCTGCCGTGCGCGAGCAGCACCGAGTCCAGCAGGGTCATGTCGGAGACGTATGTCGCGAGGCAGACGTGCAACAGGGGGTCGTCGGCGAGCTTGCCGTTCGTACGGAACCAGACCTGCGAGCGCGGCTCGCGGGGCCGGCCCGCCGTGGCGTACGGGGGTTCGTCCACGTACCGCAGGTCCACCGCCGCGCGGGCCTCCAGCATGCGGTCGGCGATGTCCGGGTGCGCGAACCGGTCGGTGTACCGGGGGAGGGCCTCCCGCGCGGTCGGCAGGGTCTCCGGGTCCGGCGCGGGTGGCATCCCCGTCTGGTGGTCGAGCCCTTCCTCGTACGTCTGGAACGACGCCGACAGGTGGAAGACGGGCTTCCCGTGCTGGGTCGCCACCACGCGCCGTGTCGTGAACGAGCGGCCGTCGCGGATGCGGTCCACGGTGTAGACGATCGGCGCGCCCGGGTCGCCCATGCGCAGGAAGTACGCGTGGAGGGAGTGCGCCGTGCGGTCGTCGGGCACGGTCCGGCCGGCCGCGACCAGCGCCTGGGCCGCGACCTGACCGCCGAAGACCCGGGGCACGATCGCCGACCGCGACCGGCCCCGGAAGTAGTCCTGCTCGATCCGCTCCAGGTCGAGCAGGTCGAGCAGGTCGTCGAGCGCCTTCGTCACCTGGGCTACAGGCCCATCGACTTGGCGATGATCGACTTCATGACCTCGCTGGTGCCGCCGTAGATGCGGTTGACGCGGTTGTCCGCGTACAGGCGGGCGATGGGGTACTCGTTCATGTAGCCGTAGCCGCCGTGCAGCTGGAGGCAGCGGTCGATGACGCGGTGGGCGACCTCGGTGCAGAACAGCTTCGCGGAGGCGGCCTCGGCGGCGGTCAGCTCGCCCGCGTCCAGGGCCTCGAGGGCGCGGTCGGCGACGGCCTCGGCGGCGTCCACCTCGGCCTGGCAGGCGGCCAGTTCGAACTTGGTGTTCTGGAAGGACGCGACCGGCTTGCCGAAGACGGTGCGCTCCTGCACGTAGTTCTGGGCGAACCGGACGGCGGCCTTGGCCTGCGCGTACGCGCCGAAGGCGATGCCCCAGCGCTCGGACGGCAGGTTCTGGCCGAGGTAGTAGAAGCCCTTGTTCTCCTCGCCGAGCAGGTCCTCGACCGGCACCTTCACGTCGACGAACGCCAGCTCGGCGGTGTCGGACGTGCGCAGGCCGAGCTTGTCCAGCTTGCGGCCGATCGAGTAGCCATCGGACTTCGTGTCGACGGCGAAGAGGGAGATGCCGAAGCGGCGGTCGTCGGCGGTCGGGGCGGCGGTGCGGGCGCAGACGATGACGCGGTCGGCGTGCACACCGCCGGTGATGAAGGTCTTGGCGCCGTTGAGGACGTAGTGGGTGCCGTCCTCGCTCAGCTTGGCGGTGGTCTTCATGCCCGCGACGTCGGAGCCGGTGCCCGGCTCGGTCATCGCCAGCGCCCACATCTCCTCGCCGGTGACGAACTTCGGCAGGTAGCGCTTCTTCTGCTCGTCGTCGGCCAGCATCTTGAGGTACGGGAGGGCGAGCAGGACGTGTACGCCGGAGCCGCCGAACTGGACGCCCGCGCGGGCGGTCTCCTCGTAGAGCACGGCCTCGAACTTGTGGGTGTCCAGGCCGGCGCCGCCGAACTCCTCCGGCACGTTGATGCCGAAGATGCCCAGCTCGCCGAGCTTGTCGTAGAAGTCGCGCGGCGCCTGGCCGGCCGCGAACCACTCGTCGTAGACGGGGACGACCTCGGCCTCGATGAAGGCGCGGATGGTCTCCCGGAACGCCTCGTGGTCCTCGGTGAATACGGTACGGCGCACGGGAACGCCCCTTTCCGGCTGCTGGTCCGACTGGTAACGGCTGGCTAAGCGCTTGCTCATAGCGAAGTTACCGGGCGGTCACCACCCCTGTCCAGGGTTGTTCAGCTCACAACGGCTCACCGCGCCCAGCGCAGCGCGAACCACAGCTCCATACGGACCTCCGGGTCGTCCAGGTCCGTCGACAGCAGCGCCGCGCAGCGGGCGACGCGCTGGCGGACCGTGTTGCGGTGGACGCGCAGCGCGGTCGCCGTGCGGTCCCAGTTGCCGTGCAGGGACAGCCAGGTGCGCAGCGTCTCGGCGAGCGGCTCCGGCAGCGGCGCCAGCACGGCACGGGCGTGCGCGGCCGCCTCGTCCGGGTCCACCAGCGCGGCGAGCCCCGCCTCGCGGTGGCGGGCCAGCGGCGCGTGGGTCGCCTCGGCGCGGCGCAGGGCGCGCGCCGCCTGGAGGTCCGCCGCCGCCAGGTCCCCCGGGCCGGCCGGGGCGCTCACGCCCAGCGTCCAGCCCGGGTGCGCCGTCGCCTCGCGGCCGGCCGGGAGCAGGGCGCGTACCGTCCCGTCGCCCGCGTCGACCAGGGGGCTGCCCAGCGGGGGCGGCGGGGCCTTGGGGTCGGCGCCCCGCGCGTGCACCACCGTCCAGGGCGCGTCGCCGAGCAGGGGCGCCACGTCGGCCGGGGCGGCGCCGAGCAGCAGCCGGACGAGCGCGGTGGAGCGCGCCGCCTCGTCGGCGCCCTGGCGCGGGGCGGTGAGCAGCGACAGCAGGATCATGCCGACGTCCGCGACGCCCCGGCCCTCGTGGCGGTCCCGCATGGCGAGGCCCAGCGTGAGCCCCCGCTCGCCGACCGCGCCGAGGGTGTACGCGGCGAGATGGGCGCCGTCCGCGTGGCCGGAGGCGGCGGATGGCCGCGTCGCGGCCGTGCCGTTCACCACCCCCACCAGGTGCTCCAGGGCTTCGCGTACCGCCCGCGTCGCGGGCCTGCCCGCCGCCGCGTACTCGGCGCCGTCCGGCGTGAACAGGGCGGCCCGCCCGGACAGCCGCGACGCCAGCACCTGCAGCACGGCCGGTACCGGATCCGGGCGCGCGGCGGCCGCGGCCAGCGCCCGCTGGGCCTCCGTCACCCGGCGCAGCTCCAGGTGGCGGGCCTGCTCCATGAGCCGCCACACCGCGCGGGCGACCGCCGTGAACGGGGTCTCGGGCGGCACCTCCAGCAGCGGGAGCCCGTGGCGGGCGCAGGCCGTGACGAGTTCGCCGGGCACCGTGTCGTACACGGGCGTCACGCCGAAGCCGAGGGCCGCCGCACCGGCCTCCACGACCCGGGTGACGTACCGGTCCGCGTCGGTGAGCTGGACGCCCGCCGTCATCAGCAGCTCGCCGCCGAGGAGATACGGGTAGGGGTCGGCCATCTCGGAGGTGTGGACCCAGTGCACGTCGGTACCCGGGTCGCCGGTGACCAGCCGCAGCCCGAGCTCGTCGAGGGCGAGCAGCGCCGACAGCGCGATGGGCGGCGCGAACGGCACCGGAGACTCCGGCGCGGGCGCGCCGGGGGCGGGCGGCTCCGGCATGGTGGAGCCGGGCGCGGGCTGTTGCGGCGTCGGTGCGCCGGGCGGCTCCGGCGCGGGTGGCTCCGCCATGGACGTTTCCTCCATTTCCGGCGCGAGTAATGGAGGAAACGTACACTTCAGTGTCGTTCTCCGGCCATTTACGGTCGGTATCGAACGCATCAGGCCGTACGAGAGAAGGCACCGACCATGAGCAGCAACGACACGCCGCGCGGCCCCATCGACTCCTCGCGCGTCCCCCGGTACGCCGGCCCCGCGACGTTCGCCCGGCTGCCCCGCCTGGACGAGGTCGGCACCGCCGATGTCGCCGTCGTCGGTGTCCCCTTCGACTCCGGTGTCTCCTACCGGCCCGGCGCCCGCTTCGGCGGCAACGCCATCCGCGAGGCCTCCCGTCTGCTGCGCCCCTACAACCCGGCGCAGGACGCCTCCCCGTTCGCGCTCGCGCAGGTCGCCGACGGCGGTGACATCGCCGTCAACCCGTTCAACATCAACGAGGCCGTCGAGACCGTCGAGGCCGCCGCCGACGACCTCCTGAACACCGGCGCCCGCCTGATGACCCTCGGCGGCGACCACACCATCGCGCTGCCCCTCCTCCGCTCGGTCGCCAAGAAGCACGGCCCGGTCGCCCTCCTCCACTTCGACGCCCACCTCGACACCTGGGACACCTACTTCGGCGCCGAGTACACCCACGGCACCCCGTTCCGCCGCGCCGTCGAGGAGGGCATCCTCGACACCGAGGCGCTCTCCCACGTCGGCACGCGCGGCCCGCTGTACGGCAAGCAGGACCTCACCGACGACGAGAAGATGGGCTTCGGCATCGTCACATCGGCCGACGTCTACCGGCGCGGCGCCGACGAGGTCGCCGACCAGCTCCGCCAGCGCATCGGCGACCGCCCGCTGTACATCTCCATCGACATCGACTGCCTCGACCCGGCGCACGCGCCCGGCACCGGCACTCCCGAGGCCGGCGGCATGACCTCCCGTGAGCTGCTGGAGATCCTGCGCGGCCTCGCCTCCTGCAACCTGGTCTCCGCCGACGTCGTCGAGGTCGCCCCCGCCTACGACCACGCCGAGATCACCTCGGTCGCCGCCTCCCACACCGCGTACGAGCTCACGACGATCATGTCCCGTCAGATCGCCGCCGCCAGGGAGGGCCGGGAGCAGAGCGCGGCCGCCCGACCGGCGAAGTGACCGCGGCCGTCCGATGACCCACGACCACGACATCGTCCTGCGCCCCACGGCCGCGCAGACCGAGGCCGCGCTGAACCCGCCGCCGGGGCGGATCGGCGGCGACCTCGTCGTCGAGACCCTGCGCGGCCTGGGCGCCACCACGGTGTTCGGTCTGCCCGGCCAGCACGCGCTGGGCGTGTTCGACGCGCTGCGCCGCTCCGACCTGCGGTACGTCGGGCTGCGCGTGGAGAACAACGCGGGCTTCGCCGCCGACGGCTACGGCCGGATCACCGGCGAGGCCGCGCCGCTGCTGCTCTCCGCGGGGCCGGGCGCGCTCACCTCGCTCGCCGCGCTCCAGGAGGCGGCCGCCGCCAGCGCGCCCGTACTGGCCATCGGCGCCCAGGTCCCCGTGGCGGGCCTGGGCGGCGGGCGCCACGGCCACCTGCACGAACTGCGCGACCAGCAGGCGTCGTTCCGCGACATCGTGAAGTCGGTCCACACCGCCCGTACGGCGTCCCAGATCCCGTCCGCGATCGCCGCCGCCTGGGAGTCGGCGCTGACCGCCCCGCACGGCCCCGTCTGGGTGGAGATCCCGCAGGACGTGCTGACCGCGCCGGCGCTCCTGCCGGCCGTCACCGCCATGGACGCCACCCCGCACGAGCTCGCGCCGCGCCCCGAGCTGACGGCCGTCGCCGCGCACCTCCTGGCGACCGCCGAACGCCCGGCGATCATCGCGGGCGGCGGGGTCGTACGGTCCGACGCGTCCGGCAAGCTGCGGGCGCTCGCCGAGCGGCTGGACGCGCCCGTCGTCACCACCTTCGGCGGCAAGGGTGCCTTCCCCTGGGAGCATCCGCTCTCCCTCCAGTCCTGGCTGGAGGACCGGCACACCACCGACTTCCTCGAGGACGCCGACGTCCTCCTCGTCGTGGGCTCGGGGCTCGGCGAACTCTCCTCGAACTACCACACCTTCCGTCCGCGCGGCCGGGTGATCCAGATCGAGGCCGACCTCGGCAAGCTGGAGTCCAACCACCCGGCGCTCGGCATCCACGCCGACGCCCGCCTCGCCCTGTCCGCGCTGCTGGAGACGGTGGGGGAGCGCCACGACCCGACGGCCGCCGACCGCGTCCGTACCGTCCTCGACCGGGTACGGGAGCGGCTGGACGCCCAGGACCTGGCCCTGGAACGGCAGGTGCTCGCCGCCGTACGCGCCGCCCTGCCCGACACGGCGCCCAGCTTCTGGGACATGACGATCCTGGCGTACTGGGCCTGGTCGGCCTTCGACGCGAGGCGCCCCGGCACCATGCACTCCGCCCAGGGCGCGGGCGGCCTCGGCTACGCCTACCCGGCCGCGCTCGGCGCCGCCGTCGCCGACCCGACAGGCCCGGTCCTGGCCGTCTCCGGCGACGGGGGCGCCCTCTACTCGATCGCCGAACTGGCCACCGCCCGCCAGCACGACCTCCCGGTGACCTGGCTGATCGTCGACGACGGCGGCTACGGCATCCTCCGCGAGTACATGACCGAGGAGTTCGGCGCGCCGACGGGAACGGACCTGACCCGCCCGGACTTCGCGGCCCTGGCGGAGTCGTTCGGCGTCCCCGCGACCCTCACCACCCCGGAGACGCTGCGCGAGGACCTGGGGGCGGCGCTCGCCACCCCCGGCCCCTCCGTGGTCGTGCTGCCGGCGCTGCTCAGGATGTTCGCGCCGACGCACCGGGCCTGACCGGATCGACCGGATCGACCGGACCGACCGGATCGACCGGCTCGACTGAACCGACCGGACCGACCGGCGGGGCGGTCACCAGATCGACTCGACCCACTCCGGGTGGTCGATGAACGGGTTGCGGTTGCGCTGGTACGTGCCGTAAATGACCTCGTTGCGCCGCTTCTCGAAGGCGTCCGGCGGGTCCTGCTCGTTCCACTGCTTCAGCACGGAGAGCCGGCCGTGGTACGGGGCGGTGCTGTTGGTGACGGAGTCGTTGGGCTCCAGGTCGGGCCAGCCGTCGGTGCCCTCGTAGCGGACGGCCATGTAGAGGATCATGCGCGCCACGTCACCCTTGACGGCGTTGCGCGGCTCGAACGAGTTGGAGTCGGTGTAGCTGCCGGGCGCGCCGCTCACCGCGCTGCCGCCCCGGTCGAAGTCCTTGTTGCCGCGGATGTTGTTGACCGTCACGTCCTCGGGGCGGAGGTGGTGCAGGTCGGTGCCGGGCCCGGTGGAGGTGCCGAAGTCGCCGTGGGACTTGGCCCACACGTGCTCGCGGTTCCAGTCGCCGACGTCGCCGCCGTTGAGGGACTTGCTGCGGGACTTCCCGCTGTACAGCAGGATCACGTTGGCGCTGTTGGCCGGGTCCTGGTCGGTGGCCTTCAGCGCTTCCCAGACCGCCGAGTACGAGATCTTGCTCTGGTTGCTGATGACCGAGTGCAGGGCGCTCTTGAGGGCCGTTCCGGACTTGCCGGCCGCGTTCGCGTAGTACGTGTCGTCGTACGCGGTGGTGGTGGCCGTCTCGGGGGCCGGTGCCGCCGTGGCGGCGGGCGCGGCGGTGCCGACGAGGAGCGCGGCGGTCAGGAGGGGCGTCTGCCAGCGGCGTAGGGAGCGGGGGAGCGGCGATGACATGGCGGGGAAGCCTTTCCCGATGCGGTGACGCGCGTAGAGCGGGGCTGTCTACGCGGGTTGAGAGTGCGGCAACGGGAGAGTGACATGGACACGGTCACCTGTGTGTGAACGAGGCGCGTCGATTCCGTAGCGTTGTCATGGACGTGGTGATATCCGGGGCGCCGGGCCGCCGATCCAGCCGGGCCGATGGGCGGACGGCCAGCCGGGCCTGGAGGCCGACGGGCCCATGGACCGACGGGCGGACCTGGGCGGACCGGCCTAGGACCAAAGTCCGGAGTTCGCCTCCGCCGGGCCGGAACGGGATGAAAACCGGTCTCCGGCCTGTTGGAGCCTTCCGGTAGAGCAGCGGACGTTCACCAGATCAGCGGACATCAGCAGAGCAGCGGACATCAGCAGGAGGCGGACCGTGGAGTCGTCGGCGGGGGAACGAACAGCGGCACGGGCCGTGGACCAGGGCTGGGCGCGACGCCTGTGGGGGTACGCCTGGCGGCACCGGGCCGACGTCCTGCTCGCCCTCGGATCGTCCCTCGGCGGCATGGCCGTCATGGCACTCGTCCCGCTGATCACCAAGGTCGTCATCGACGACGTCATCGGCGCCGGAACCCGCTCCCTCGCCGTATGGACCGGGCTGCTGATCGCCGCCGCGGTCGTCGTGTACGTCATGACGTACATCCGCCGCTACTACGGCGGGCGGCTCGCGCTCGACGTCCAGCACGACCTGCGCACCGAGATGTACGGCACGATCAGCCGGCTCGACGGGCGGCGCCAGGACGAGCTGTCGACCGGCCAGGTCGTCGGCCGCGCCACCAGCGACCTCCAGCTCATCCAGGGCCTGCTGTTCATGCTCCCGATGACCATCGGGAACTTCCTGCTGTTCGGCATCTCCCTCGGCATCATGGCCTGGCTGTCGCTGCCGCTCACCCTCGTCGCGCTCGCCGTCGCCCCCGCCCTGTGGTTCATCGCCAAGCGCAGCCGCGTCCGGCTGCACCCCGCCACCTGGTACGCGCAGACCCAGGCCGCCCATGTCGCCGGCGTCGTGGACGGAGCCGTCACCGGCGTACGCGTCGTCAAGGGCTTCGGCCAGGAGGACCAGGAGACCGGCAAGATCCGCGCCGCCAGCCGCACCCTGTTCGCCGGGCGGCTGCGCACCATCAAGCTGAACGCCCGCTACACCCCCGCCCTCCAGGCGGTGCCCGCGCTCGGCCAGGTCGCCATGCTGGCGCTGGGCGGCTGGCTCGCCACCCGCGGCCAGATCACCCTGGGCACCTTCGTCGCGTTCTCCACGTACCTCGCGCAGCTCGTCGGACCGGTCCGGATGCTGGCCATGGTCCTCACCGTCGGACAGCAGGCCCGCGCCGGCGTCGAACGCGTCCTTGAGCTCATCGACACCGAACCCGCCCTCCAGGACGGCACCAGGGAGCTGCCCGCCGACGCCCCGGCGAGTGTCGAGTTCGACGACCTGTCCTTCGCCTACCAGGACGGCCGCCCGGTCCTCGACGGGTTCTCGCTGGAGATCAGGCCCGGCGAGACCGTCGCCGTCGTCGGCTCGTCGGGCAGCGGCAAGTCCACCGTGTCGCTGCTCCTGCCCCGCTTCTACGACGTGACGCACGGCGCCGTCCTCGTCGGCGGCCACGACGTGCGCGAGCTGACCACCGAGTCGCTGCGCGCCGCCATCGGACTCGTCCCCGAGGACAGCTTCCTGTTCTCCGACACCGTCCGCGCCAACATCGCCTTCGGCAGGCCCGACGCCACCGACGACGACATCCGTACGGCGGCCCAGGCCGCCCAGGCCGACCGGTTCATCGCCGAACTCCCCGACGGGTACGACACCAAGGTCGGCGAACACGGACTGACCCTCTCCGGCGGCCAGCGCCAGCGCATCGCGCTCGCCCGCGCCATCCTCACCGACCCCCGGCTGCTGCTCCTGGACGACGCGACCTCCGCGGTGGACGCCCGGGTCGAGCACGAGATCCACGAGGCCCTGCGCTCCGTCATGGCGGGCCGCACCACCCTCCTCATCGCCCACCGCCGCTCCACCCTGAACCTGGCCGACCGGATCGCCGTCCTGGACGACGGGCGGCTCTCCGACATCGGCACCCACGAGGAGCTGGAGCGCCGTTCGGCGCTCTACCGGCGGCTCCTCACCGACCCCGACGAACTCGGCGGCGTCTCGCCCGGCCACCTCCCGCCCGCCGCGGAGCGGGACGAGGACGACCGGACCGTACGGGACGAGCTGGACGCCGAGTTCGACGCGGAACGCGGTATCACCCCCAGGCTCTGGGAGCGGGACGCCGAAGCGGCCGGGGAGACGCCGGCCCCCGGCGCGACCCCCGAACTGCTCGCCCAGGTCGAGGCGCTGCCCCCGGCGAACGACACCCCGGACGTGGACGAGGCGCGGGCGGTACGGCCCGAGGAGTCCTACGGGCTGCGCAGGCTGCTGCGCGGCTTCGGGCCCGTGCTGCTGATCAGCCTCGGGCTCGTCGCCGTCGACGCGGGCATGGGCCTGCTGCTGCCGGTGCTGATCCGGCACGGCATCGACGAGGGCGTGACGCAGCTGTCGCTGGGCGCGGTGTGGGCGGCGTCCGCGCTGGCCCTGCTGTCGGTGGTCGTGCAGTGGGCGGCGCAGACCGGCGAGATCCGGATGACGGGACGCACCGGCGAACGGGTCCTGTACGCGCTGCGGCTGAAGATCTTCGCGCAGCTCCAGCGCCTCGGCCTGGACTACTACGAGCGCGAGCTCACCGGGCGGATCATGACCCGGATGACGACCGACGTGGACGCCCTGTCGACGTTCCTCCAGACCGGCCTGGTCACCGCGTTCGTCTCGGTGGTCACCTTCCTCGGCATCATGGTCGCGCTCGTCGTGATCGACGTACAGCTGGCCCTGGTCGTCTTCGCGACGCTGCCGCTGCTGGTGGTCGCCACGTTCTTCTTCCGGCGCGCCAGCGTCAAGGCGTACGAGCTGGCACGCGAGCGGATCAGCGTCGTCAACGCCGACCTGCAGGAGTCGGTGGCCGGGCTGCGGATCGTGCAGGCGTTCCGGCGCGAGCGGTCGGGCGCGCGGCGGTTCACCGACCGCAGCCTCGACTACCGCCAGGCCCGGGTGCGCGGCCAGTGGCTGATCTCCGTCTACTTCCCGTTCGTCCAGCTGCTGTCGTCCGTGGCCGCGGCGGCGGTGCTGGTTGTGGGCGCCGGCCGGATCCAGGCGGGCACGCTCACGACGGGCGCGCTCGTCGCGTACCTGCTCTACATCGACCTGTTCTTCGCGCCCGTCCAGCAGCTGTCGCAGGTGTTCGACGGCTACCAGCAGGCATCGGTCTCGCTCGGCCGGATGCAGGAACTGCTGCGGGAGCCGACGTCGACGGCGCCGCCCGCCGACCCGAAGCCGGTGCGCGAGCTGCGCGGGGACATCGCGTTCGAGAAGGTGTCGTTCGCGTACGGCACCGACGAGCCCGCCCTCACCGGCGTCGACCTGCGCATCCCGGCCGGGCAGACCGTCGCGTTCGTCGGCGAGACCGGCGCGGGCAAGTCGACGCTGGTCAAGCTGGTCGCCCGGTTCTACGACCCGACGGAGGGCCGCGTCACCGTCGACGGCGCCGACCTGCGGGACCTGGACCTCACGGCGTACCGGCACCGCCTCGGTGTCGTCCCGCAGGAGGCGTACCTCTTCGCGGGCACGGTCCGCGACGCCATCGCGTACGGGCGCCCCGACGCCACCGACGCCGATGTGGAGGCGGCGGCCCGCGCGGTCGGCGCGCACGACATGATCGCCACGCTGGACGGCGGCTACCTCCACGAGGTCGCCGAGCGCGGGCGCAACCTGTCGGCGGGCCAGCGCCAGTTGATCGCCCTCGCGCGCGCCGAGCTGGTGAACCCGGACGTGCTGCTGCTCGACGAGGCGACGGCGGCCCTCGACCTGGCGACGGAGGCCCAGGTGAACCAGGCCACCGACCGGCTGGCCGGCCGCCGCACGACCCTGGTGGTCGCCCACCGCCTCACCACGGCGGCCCGCGCCGACCGGGTGGTGGTCATGGACCACGGCCGCGTGGCGGAGGACGGCACCCACGACGAACTCCTCGCCGGGGACGGCCGGTACGCCGAGCTGTGGCGGACGTTCGTCGGCGAGGCGGAACCGGCACGGACGGCCTGAGCACGGCGTCGGCCGACGCACGCCGACGGCCGACGCGCACGCCGACGGCCGACGCGCGGGGTGACGGCCCGCGCGGGGTGACGGGCCGCGCAGGGGGGCGACGGCCGGCGCAGGGGGCGACGGGCGGCGCAGGGGGGGGCGGCGCAGGGGGTGACGGGCCGCGCAAGGCGCGACGGCCCCCGCAGGGCGATGGCTCGCGCAGGGCGATGGCTCGCGCAGGGCGATGGCTCGCACAGGGCGATGGCCCGCGAATCCGGAGGGCAACCGTCCGGGCCGGTGCCGCGTCGTACGCACGTACGCTCATGAGGCAAAGGGGAGCAAGCGTGTTCGGTGGGGCTGTGGCAGGGACTGGGGCGTGGGCTGTGGCTGGTGCGAAACGGCCCCGATCCCGATCCCGATTCCCATCCCGATTCCCGTCCCCATCCCCATCCGGATCCCCATCCGGATCCCGGTCCCGATCCGGATCCCGCCCCCGCTTCCCGTCCCGGATTCCGGGGACCGTTGTCGCCGTGGTCTGCGCCGTAGGGGTGCTCCTGGTCGGCGGCCCGGGAGTCCAGCCGGCCGCCGCGGCCGCCGGGTGCTCCGGACGGCTGGTCAAGACCGTCCCGTTCAGCACCGGTGAGCTGCGGATCTACAAGAGCCGCCAGTACGCGTGCGCGCTCACCGTCGCCAAGAAGCCGGGCGCCCGCCGCGCCATGTCCGTGTCCATCCAGCCGCGCGGCGGCCGGGCCGCCACCGACAAGGGCGACTTCGTGCGGCAGGCCGGGCCCGTGACCGTACACGCGCTCAACCGCTGCGTCAGGGCGTCGGGTCACATCGCGGGCAAGGGAGCCTCGACGGGCTGGATCCTCTGCTGAACAGCACGGTGACCGCGCGCCACCGCCCCAACCGGGTCTGGCGGTACGCCTGTTGAGCCCGCTAGGTTCACGGCGACCGTTGTGAACCCAGTGGAGGGCGCATGCGCAGGACGCTCAGATGGCTGCTGTCGCTCGTGGTGCTCATAGGCACCGTGAGCGCGGCCGGAACGGCTACCGCCGCCGGCCCGGACAGCACCGTGAACGGCACCACGAGTACCACGAGCACAACCGGCACCACCGCCGTAACCACCGCCGACATCAAGGACCGCATCCTGGCGATCCCCGGGATGAGCCTCGTCGAGGAGAAGCCGTACGAGGGCTACCGCTTCTTCGTCCTCAGCTACACCCAGCCGGTCGACCACCGCCGCCCCCTCAAGGGCACCTTCCAGCAGCGCCTGACGCTGCTGCACAAGGACACCAGCCGCCCGACCGTCTTCTTCACCAGCGGCTACTTCGTCAACCCCAACCCGCGCCGCTCCGAGCCGACGCGGATCGTGGACGGCAACCAGGTCTCCCTGGAGTACCGCTTCTTCACCCCGTCCCGCCCGCAGCCCGCCGACTGGTCCAAGCTGGACATCTGGCAGGCCGCGTCGGACCAGCACCGGGTGTTCACCGCGCTGAAGAAGATCTACGACCGCAAGTGGATCTCCACCGGCGGCTCCAAGGGCGGCATGACCGCCACGTACTACGAGCGCTTCTACCCGCGTGACATGGACGGCGTTGTCGCGTACGTCGCCCCGAACGACGTCGTGGAGCGCGAGGACTCGGCGTACGACCGGTTCTTCGCGAACGTCGGCACCCAGGAGTGCCGCGACCGGCTGAACGCCATGCAGCGCGAGGCGCTGGTGCGGCGTACGAGCCTGCAGAAGAAGTACCAGGACTGGGCCACCGCCGAAGGCGCCACCTTCACCACCGTGGGCACCGCCGACAAGGCGTACGAGGCGGTCGTCCTCGACTTCGTCTGGGGCTTCTGGCAGTACAACAACGAGGCCGACTGCGCCTCCGTGCCGGACGCCGCGACCGCCACGGACGACGAGATCTACGAGACCATCGACACCTACTCCGGCTGGTCGTTCTACACGGACCAGGGCCTGGAGCCCTACACGCCGTACTACTACCAGGCGTCCACCGAACTCGGCTCGCCGAGCCTGCGCATGGCCCACCTCGACGGCCTGACCCGGTACGGCTACCAGCCGGCGCACACCTTCGTGCCGGACGACATCCCGATCCGGTTCAAGCCGTGGGTGATGCGGGACGTGGACTCCTGGGTCCGCACCAACGCCCGCCAGATGCTCTTCGTGTACGGGCAGAACGACCCGTGGGGCGCGGAGCCGTTCCGCGTCGACCGCGGCGCCCGCGACAGCCACGTCTTCACCGCGCCCGGCGCCAACCACGGCGCGAACATCGCCGGTCTGACCGAGGACGACCGCGCCAAGGCCACGGCCCGGCTCCTGGAGTGGGCGGGCGTCGCCCCGGCCGCCGTCCAGGCCGACCCCGACCGCGCCAAGCCGCTCGGCCGCTACGACGCGCGCCTCGACAAGGCGGAGACCGCCCGCGACCGCGCCCCGCGCCTGTAACACCCCGCCTCCACCCACGGGCCGCGCGCCCCGGTCCCCGACCGCGCCGCGCGGCCCGTCCGCGTGTTGCCCCGCCCCCGTCCCCGCCGGCCGCGTGGGGCGGCGAGACTGGCTAGTACGACAGGCCGTGGCCCATCGGGTAGAGCACGCGGGTCGGGTCGTCCGCGCGTTGCACGGGTACGGGGAGGCGGCCTCGGGGGGCGACCGTGCCGGCGATGACGCGGGCGGCGGCGCGGAGTTCGACGTCCGTCCAGGAGTACGTGGCGAGGGTGGCCCGCTGGCCGTCGAGCCGCGCGATGTCGTACGGGTTGCGGATCGAGACCGTGATGACGGGCACCCCGGTCGCCGCGAGCCGGGTGACGAGCGTGCGCTGCGGACTCGTCGCAGAGACGTTGTACGTGGCGACGACGACGGCGTCCTTGCCCTCCGTGGCGGCTACGGCCTCGTCGATCTTTGCGGCGGTCGGCGCCGTACCCGTCGGCAGGGTCGTCACCCGGAAGCCCAGTTCCCCGAGCGCGGTGCTGAGCGTGGTGGTGGGCGGGCCGGTCGTCCCCGACGGTGAGGCCAGGTCGGCGCCGGCCACGAGCAGGTTCGGCTGCCGGGCGGTGCTCAGTGGCAGCAGGCTGCCGGAGTTGAGCAGCAGGGTCGTGCTCGCCTCCGCGATGCGGTCGGCCGCGTCGAGGTGGGCGTGCTTGCCGACGATGCGGTCGACACGGTCGTGCGTGACGTACGGATCGCGCAGCAGGCCGAGCTTCGCCTTGAGCCGCAGGATCCGAAGAATCGATTCATCGAGCCGCGCCTCGGTGATCTCCCCCTGCCGTACGGCGGTGAGGACGGCGTTCCAGGCGACGGAGAGCTTCGGCGGGTTGAGGAGCTGGTCGCAGCCCGCCTTCAGCGCCAGGACCGGCACCCGGTCGTCGCCGTACTTCGTCCGTACGCCCTCCATACCGAGCGAGTCGGTCACCACGACCCCCTCGTAGCCGAGCCGCTCCCGCAGGATCCCGGTGAGGATGGGGCGGGAGAGCGTGGCCGGGTCCTCGGCGGGGTCCAGCGACGGCACCACGATGTGCGCCGTCATGATCGCGTCGACGCCGGCGGCGATGGCCGCGCGGAACGGCGGCGCGTCGAGGGTCTGCCACTGCTCGACGGTGTGGTGGATGTACGGCAGCTTGGTGTGGCTGTCGTCGGTGGTGTCGCCGTGCCCCGGGAAGTGCTTGGCCGTCGCCGCGATCCCCGCCCGCTGGTACCCGGTGACCTGCGCGGCGACCAGACCGGCCACCGCCTGCGGATCGGCGCCGAAGGAGCGGACGCCGATCACGGGGTTGGCCGGGTTGACGTTGACGTCGGCCACGGGCGCGTAGTTCTGGCGGATGCCCAGCGCGGCCAGCTCGGTCCCCGCGACCCGCGCCGCGCTCCGGGCGGCGGTGCGCGATCCGGCGGCCCCGAGCGCCATGGCGCCCGGCATCAGGGTGGCGGGCATGCCGACGCGGGCCACTATGCCGTGCTCCTGGTCGGTGGAGATGAGGAGCGGGATGGGTGTGGGCTGCGCGAGCGCGGCGCGCTGGATCCCGTTGGAGAGGGCGGCGATCTGGTGGGGGTCGCGGGTGTTGTGCGCCCAGGCGAAGTAGATGACGCCGCCGACGTGGTAACGCTCGATCAGCTCGGCGGCCGTCCGTACGCCGAGCTCGCGCAGGTTGGCGTCGATGTCGGCCTGGTCGGGGTCGGTGGCGGAGTGCCCGTAGACCCGCGTGACGAAGAGCTGCCCGACCTTCTCCTCAAGGCTCATGCGGGAGGCGACCCGGGCGAGCCGCCGGTCGGTCTCGGCCGTGGCGGCGGGCGACGCGGCGGGTCGCGCGGCGGCGGTACCGGCGCCGCCGAACCCGGTGGCGGCGAGGGCGGTGGCGGCGGCGGTAGCGGTGAGGAACGTACGTCTGGAGGTGGCGCGGTGGTGCACTGGTGCTCCTTCCGGCCGTGCGGGACATCGTGACGAGGGGGACTGAAGGAAACTTCCAAGAAGTCACGGATAGCCGGAAAGTAACTGCCAGGTCAAGGATGCGCGCAGCACACGTCGGAAAATCCGAAGAACACACCCGCCCGGCCGGTCACCGGCGCTGGGCCCGCGACCGGCGCTGGGCCCGCCACCGGCGCTGGGCCCGCCACCGGCGCTATGGGAGGGGGCGCGTCGGCGGCGGGGTGCTGCCGGCCGCAGGCGGTGGGAGAGGGAGTCGGCCCGTGCGGCCAGCAGCGACGGCCGACACCGCTCTGCGGTGACTCACCGGCAGCACGCCCGGTTGGACGAGCGGGCCGGGGCCGGGGTTCCGCATTCCGCTTGCCCGGGTGCGGGTGCGGGTGCGGGTGCGTATGCGGGTGCGGGGTGTGGCTGCGGTGCCGGTGCGGGGGTGTCCCGGACAGCACCCGCGACCCGGGCGGCCGTGCGGCCGCCTGTCCGGGCTCTACGGGGCGTCCGGGCCGTCCAGGGCGTCCGGGCCGTCCAGGGCGCACGGGCCGCCCGGGAGTCACCGTCCGGCGCGGCGCGTCACCGTCCGGCCCGGCGCGTCACCGCAGTCCGCGCAGGTACTCCCGGGCCGGTGCCAGGAGGGGCTCGAACGCGGCCGCGTGCGGGTACCAGCGCTTCTCGTACTCCCAGCAGACCCAGGTGTCGTCGCCGACCGGCAGGGACACGCACTCCGCGAGCGGCAGCACCCCGGCCCCCAGCGGGAGGGGCGTCGTGTCGCCGGCCGACGCGATGTCCTTGACCTGGACGTAGCCCAGGTACGGCGCCACAGCCGCGTACGTCGTCGCCGGGGCCTCACCACCCAGCCAGGTGTGCATCACGTCCCACAGGACGCCCACGTTCCGGTGCCCGACCGTCGCCACGACGCGCGCCGCGTCCGCGCCGGTGCGGTGCGAGTCGTGCGTCTCCAGCAGGATCCGTACGCCCAGGTCCGCCGCGACCTCCGCCGCCGTGCCGAGCCGCCGCGCGGCCGTCGCGTCGGCCGCCTCCCGAGGCTGGTCGCCGCCGCCGGGGAAGACCCGCACGTACGGTGCTCCCAGGTCGGCCGCCAGATACAGCAGCCGGTGCAGCTCCTCGTACACGGGCTCGTCGTCCCCCGCCTCCGCCACGCGCGCGTACCCGGCGACGGTCAGGATCTCGACGCCCGCGCGATCGAACTCAGCGACCACGTCACGCCGTTCATGCGCGACCAGCCCCGGGTGCACCGGCTCCTCCGGGTGGGCGCGCAGCTCCACCCCGTCGTAGCCGCACTCGGCGGCGAGCCGTACGACATCGGCCACGGGCATGCCCGGCACCCCGAGCGTCGAGAACGCGTACCTCATGGGCCCGAACCTATCCCGCGCCCCGGCGCCGGGCACGGTTCCACCCGCCCGCGAACCGGCGGTGTCCGAGCGCGGCCCTATGGTGCGGGCATGACCGACACCTTCGATGTTCGCGCCGGGATGACCGGTGTTCTGCACGACCGCGCGCGGGCCTGGCGCTTCATCGCCGACTTCAGCGCCTACTGGCGGCAGCCGTTGCGTCCGGGCGACGGCTGGAGCCCCGCCGAGCTGGAGGCGGCCGAACGGCGTCTCGGCCTGAACCTGCCGGCACCACTCCGCGAGGCGCATCTGCTCTTCGGACGGCGCACCGACCTCACGAGCAACCACGACACGCTGCTGCCGCCCGAGAAGTTGTACGTGACCGACGGCGCGCTCGTGTACCGGGTCGAGAACCAAGGCACCGTCTCCTGGGGCGTCACGCTGGACGACCTGCACCGCGAGGACCCCGGCACCGTGATGCGCGCCGACCTCGCCGACCCGTCACAGGAACGCTGGGAGACCTGGGAGTCGAGCCTGACGGTCGCCTGCGTCGAGATGGTCATGTCCGAGACGGTTCAGTCCCCCGACGGATTCACCGACTACCTGGAGGTGGACGGTGAGGAGATCACGTGGGAGCCCGTGTTCCAGGAGCTGCCGGATATCGGCCGCGACATGCGCTGGTTCGCCGGCCCCGATGTCCTCATCCGCGAACTGGACGGCCTCTGCCTCCAGGCGCGTGCACGCACGGAGGAGGCACTGGACCGGTTGCGGGAGTCCGTGCCCGGGGACTGGCTGAACGGCTGACCACCGGCCGTCTACGCCCTACGCCTCAGCGGCGGGTGTTCGCGGCGTACGCGGTGAAGGCGGCCCAGGCTGCGGGGGAGACGGCGAGGGGGGTGAGGCGGGTGTCCTTGGAGTCACGGACGTGGACGGTGCGGGGAGCGTGCGCGACTTCGACGCAGTTGCCGCCGCCAGGGTCGCTGTAGCTGCTTTTGAACCAGTGCAGACCTGTAGCACTCATACGGCTCCTTGCAGTTGCTCCAACAGACTCATCGAAGCATCCGGGTCGAGAGCCTGTGAACGCATCCTGCCATAGCGCTGGAGCATCCCACTGACGTGCTTCGGGTTGGTAATGAGGAGGCTGGCTTCCTGGCCCTCCACGTATCCGATCCACTCGTTCCCCGGCGTCTCCGCGAGGTACATCGGCCCGTAGAGACCCGCGTGTTCCGGCCCACGAGTCGGCATGATCAGTAGTTCGACGTTACGGAGCCGGGCGCATCGCAGCAGGTGGTCGATGAGGCAGCGGGTGACTTCGGGACCGCCGAAGCAGCGCTCGATCACGGACTGCTCGATGATGAAGCCGAACGAAGTGGTCTGCCGTTCCGTCAGCAGTCGTTGCCGGTCCAGTCGTGCGGCGAGCCTCGTTTCCACCTGTTCCTCGGTCGCCAGGGGCAGGTGACATTCCATGACTCGGCGGGCGTACGGCTCGACCTGCAACAGCCCCGGCACCACGCGGCACTCGTACGCGTACAGGGTCAGGGCCTCCTCCTCGATGCCCACCCAGTGGTGGAACCAAGACGCCACGCCCGCCTTGCGCCGCAGGGGCTTCGCCGCAGCCTTGAGGACGTTCGCCGCCAACTCGCCCAGGATGGGTTCCACCCGCGAGGGGAGATCACGCGGCGGGAAACGCTTGCCCTGCTCGATCTTCGCGATGTAATGCACCGAGTACCGCACCTTCGGGGCGAAGTCCTCCTGTGTGAGACGCCCGCCCTCCCGCAGGGCCTTCAGTACGGCACCGAACACCTTGAGGCTGTCGGACAGTTCGGTGTCCGCTACCGCATCGCCCTTGTCCATTGCCATGGCCGCCTGCCTCCGGTCTGTCTCACCCACGGAGGAATCATCACCGTGTGTGACTCACGCAGTCCAGTCGGTGAGCTGGTACAGATCGTTTTGTACCAGTGATGTACCTGGTGACGGGTATCATCCGCCCGCGACGCTGGCCGCATGCCAGTCGTACCGGCCCAAGAGGGCGTCACCGTCAGTGTGTTCGTGCAGCGTTTCTCGTCCACCCGCCGTGGGGCGCGGCTCGCGCGGGTGCTGGCCGCGCACCAGCTCCACGTGTGGGGCGTACCGACCGGCGGTCGGACCGGGGATGCCGTACTTCTCGTCGTCGGGGAGCTGACCGCGAACGCCGTGCTCCACGGGCGCGTGCCGGGGCGGGACTTCGCGTTGCGGCTCGTACGGGACCGGGGCGCGCGGACCGTACGGGTGGAGGTGTCCGACACGCACCCCACGCCGCCGGTCCGGCTCCTCGCGCCCGCCGGCGCGGAGAGGGGCCGGGGCCTGGTCCTGGTCGACGCGGTGGCGTCCCGCTGGGGCGTGGCCGCACGGCAGGGTCCGGGCAAGACGGTCTGGGCGGAGGTCGCCTGCCCGTGACCGCCGGACGGCGAGGGCGCGATTCGCCACGGGCGGCGGCCGCCTCCTCCGGGTCCTCCCGCGAGTGGCGGTTCCACCGGCCCAGGGGGCGGGCGGGGCGAAAGGTCCGAAGGAGGCGAGCGATGCGCCATCGCGCCGATACTGTCAATGCCGTATCCCCGAGGAGTAGCCGATGACCACCGCCTCAGACCCGGCCTCGCCCATCCCGCCCATGCCCGAGCGCACGCCCAAGGCGCTGCGTCGCGCCATCGGGCTCACCGACGCGACGAGACCGCTCCTCTCTCAGTTCGACGCCGAGTGGAAGCGGCAGATCGCCGATACCTTCGATCTGGCCCCCGTCCCCGCTTTCGTCGCCCGCTGGTGGGGGATCTATGCCATCGACCGGGACCCCAGACTGGCGGCTCGCGTCGCCGATCTCGAGGCGCGTATCACCGCCGCCGCAGACGCGCAGGAGTTCAAGGCGCTGAGCGAGGAACTCTCCCAGATCCACTCCGCTGTGCAGGCCCTGGAGCCGGGCCAGTGAGCGAAGACGAGTTTCGGGGGCCGCCGTGGCAGCTGGACCACACGACGGCCAGCCGCACGTACCGAGACTCGTTACCGCCCGAGGTCAGGGAGCTGTTCCAGGATGCCGCCTTCGAATTGATCACGGCGAAGAACCCCTACCACCTCGACGGCGTCGAGCCGAAGCGTTCCACCCGGCCGCGAGGCGAACACACCATCTGGGTGGACGGCGGCCGTGGCTGGATGGACTTCACCTTCACCGACCGTGTGGCCGAGCCGCAGATCCAGGTGACCGGCATCTTCTGGCAGTGACGGCCACGTACAAGAGCTGACCGGTGCCGGGACCGGCTGTGGTGGCGGGTCGTATCGCGATCGGATGATGTCGCCTCGCCCGGCGGCTCGCGCCGAGGAGTGCCGCCCGTGGCGCGGCGGATCGCGCCGGTGGGCGCGGCCCGCCCGGCGGTGGGGCGTACCGGACGGTGCCGCCCGTCCGGTGGTGGGGCATACCGGGAGGGCCGCCCGCCCGGCGTCGGGGGGGTACGGGAAGGCGTCGCCCACCGGCGGGGCCCACCTGGCGCGGCGCCCGCGTGGGTGCGGGTTACCGGGAGGGGCCGGCTGCCCGGTGGTGGGGCGTCACGGTCGTGGGGGCGCCGTCGACGCGCGGATCATCAGTTCGCCGTCGATCGTCGTGAGGCCGCCCGCAGGGGCAGCCTCCGTGCCCATGGCGAGGCGCCCGGCGCGCGCGCCCGCCTCCTGCAGGGGGAGCCGTATCGTCGTCAGCGCGGGCACCGCGTCCACCGAGAACGGGAGGTCGTCGAAGCCGGCGACCGAGACGTCGTCGGGGATCCGCAGGCCCTGCTCCCGGAGGGCGGCGCAGGCGCCGAGGGCGACCGTGTCGTTCGCCGCGACGACCGCCGTCAGCGACGGTTCCCGGCGCAGCAGCTCCAGTGTCGCGTCGTAGCCGGAGCCCCGGTCGTACGAGCCGTGCACCGTGAGCCGTGCCACCTCCGCGTCCGCGACGCCCGCCGCGGCCATCGCCTCACGGTGGCCCTCCAGGCGGTGCCGGGTCGTCGTGCGCTCGGTCGGCCCGGCCACGTATCCGATGCGGCGGTGGCCGAGGCCCAGCAGGTGTTCGGTCAGGCGGCGGGCGCCGCCCCGGTTCTCGAAGGCGAGCGTGGCCGTGACGGCGTCCCCCGGCATCGACGGGCGGCCGCACAGCACCACGCGGGTGCCCGCGTCGGCGAGCCGCGCCAGCTTCGCGGCCATCGCGGTGACGTGCGCGGGGTCCTCCAGGGCGCCGCCGGTCACGACGACGGCGGCCGCCCGCTGGCGCTGGAGCAGCGTGAGGTAGGTGAGCTCGCGCTCGGGGGAGCCGCCCGTGTTGCAGACGACGGCGAGTTTCTCGCCGCCCGCGCGGCCGCCCGCGCTGTCGCCGATCGCGCTCTGCGCCGCCCCGGCCATGATCCCGAAGAACGGGTCGGCGATGTCGTTGACGAGGATGCCGACCAGGTCGGACGTGGCGGCGGCGAGTGAGCTGGCGGGGCCGTTGAGCACGTAGTCCAGCTCGTCGACCGCGCGCAGCACCCGTTCGCGGGTGGACGCGGCGACCGGGTAGTTGCCGTTCAGGACGCGCGAGACGGTGGCGGGGGACACCCGGGCGCGGGCTGCCACGTCGGCCAGGGTGACGGTCATCGCGTTCCTCCGAGGGGAGTCGGGCGCGCCGCTCGACCGGGGAGAACCGAGGAGAGTCGGGCGCGCCACTTGTACGGGTCGCTGTCGGCAGGCTAGCGTCATAGCTGATAGAAAGCGCTTGCTACGGCGGTGTCCAGTCGCGATCCCGATCGCACACCCGCAGCGCCCCGGGCGCGGTCACACGACCACCACGACCACCACCACAGGCACGACCACCACATGGAGGGACCTTCGTGACACGCAGGACAGTGCGGATCGCCATGAACGGCGTCACGGGGCGGATGGGCTACCGGCAGCACCTGGTGCGTTCGATCCTCGCCATCCGCGAGCAGGGCGGCCTGGACCTCGGCGACGGCCGGACGCTCTGGCCCGAGCCCGTCCTCGTCGGCCGCCGGGAGCACGCGCTGCGCGAGCTCGCCGACCGCCACGGGCTCACCGAGTGGTCGACCGACCTCGACGCCGTCCTCGCCGACGAGCGCACCGACATCTACTTCGACGCCCAGGTCACCTCGGCCCGCGTCTCCGCCCTCACCAGGGCGATCGCCGCCGGCAAGCACATCTACACCGAGAAGCCCACGGCCACCGACGTGGCCGGGGCCCTGGAGCTGGCCAGGCTCGCGCGCGACGCGGGCATCAAGCACGGCGTCGTCCAGGACAAGATCTTCCTGCCGGGCCTGGTCAAGTTGAAGCGCCTCATCGACGGCGGCTTCTTCGGCCGGATCCTCTCCGTGCGCGGCGAGTTCGGCTACTGGGTCTTCGAGGGCGACTGGCAGGAGGCCCAGCGGCCGTCCTGGAACTACCGCGCCGAGGACGGCGGCGGCATCGTCGTGGACATGTTCCCGCACTGGGAGTACGTCCTGCACGAGCTGTTCGGCCGGGTGACCAGCGTGAACGCGCACGTCACCACGCACATCCCGGAGCGCTGGGACGAGCAGGGCAAGCCCTACGCCGCGACCGCCGACGACGCCGCGTACGGGATCTTCCAGCTGGAGGGCGGCGCCGTCGCCCAGATCAACTCCTCCTGGGCGGTCCGCGTCCACCGCGACGAACTCGTCGAATTCCAGGTCGACGGCACCCACGGGTCCGCCGTCGCCGGCCTGCGCGACTGCCGCGTCCAGCACCGCTCCACCACCCCCAAGCCGGTCTGGAACCCCGACCTGCCCGTCACGCACTCCTTCCGCGACCAGTGGCAGGAGGTGCCCGACAACGCCGAGTTCGACAACGGCTTCAAGGCGCAGTGGGAACTGTTCCTGCGCCATGTCGTCCTGGACGAGCCCTACCACTGGGACCTGCTCGCCGGGGCGCGCGGAGTGCAGCTCGCCGAGCTGGGCCTGAAGTCCTCCGCCGACGGCCGCCGCTACGACGTGCCGGAGCTGACCCTGTGACCACGGCCCCCCGTACGATCCGGCTGCCCGGCCCGGACGGCGCCACGCGCGCGTACCGGCCCCGTACCGAACCCGTCCCCCGCGCGGAGGCGGCCGGCACCCCTCTCGCCTCGCGCGTCGTGTTCTCGGCCGCGCACGTGGTCGCCGACCCGTTCGCCGACACCACCCCCGACTCTCCGGCCGCGGTCGACTGGGACGCCACGCTCGCCTTCCGCCGGCACCTGTGGTCCCACGGACTCGGCGTCGCCGAGGCCATGGACACCGCCCAGCGCGGCATGGGCCTGGACTGGGCGGGCGCTGCCGAGCTGATCCGCCGCTCGGCCGCCGAGGCCAAGGCCGTCGGCGGACGCGTCGCCTGCGGCGTCGGCACCGACCAGCTGACGGGACCGGCGGACCTGGCCGGCGTGCGCGCCGCCTACGAGGAGCAGCTCGCCCTCGTGGAGGACACCGGCTCCCAGGCGATCCTCATGGCGTCGCGCGCGCTCGCCGCCGCCGCCCGCACCCCGGACGACTACCTCGACGTGTACGGCCACCTGCTGCGCCAGGCCCGCGAACCGGTCGTCCTCCACTGGCTCGGCCCCATGTTCGACCCCGCCCTGGAGGGCTACTGGGGCTCGGCCGGCCTAGACGCGGCGACCGACACGTTCCTGGAGGTCATCGCCGCGCACCCGGACAAGGTCGACGGCATCAAGGTGTCCCTCCTGGACGCCCAGCGGGAGATCGACCTGCGCCGCCGCCTCCCCGAGGGCGTGCGCTGCTACACGGGCGACGACTTCAACTACCCCGAGCTGATCGCGGGCGACGACCGGGGCTTCAGCCACGCCCTGCTCGGCATCTTCGACCCCCTCGGGCCGCTCGCCGCCGAGGCCGTCCGGGTCCTGGACACCGGTGACACGAAGGGCTTCCGCGAACTCCTCGACCCGACCGTCGAACTGTCCCGCCACCTCTTCGCCGCGCCGACCCGCTTCTACAAGACGGGCGTGGTGTTCCTGGCCTGGCTCGCCGGACACCAGGACCACTTCACCATGGTCGGCGGTCTCCAGTCCGCCCGCTCGCTGCCGCACCTGGCGCGGGCCTACGAACTCGCCGACGGCCTCGGCCTGTTCCCGGACCCGGAGCTGGCCGCGACCCGGATGCGCTCCCTGCTCGCCGTGTACGGGGGCCTGCGATGAGCGATCTGGCGCGCTTCAGCATCAACCAGATGACCGTCAAGCAGCTCGCCCTGCCCGAGCTCGTCGCGCACTGCGTACGGCTCGGCGTCCCGGGCGTGGGGCTGTGGCGGGAACCCGTCCAGGAGTACGGAGTCGAGGCCACCGCCAAGCTCGTACGGGACGCGGGGCTCGCCGTCACCACCCTGTGCCGGGGCGGCTTCTTCACCACCGCGACCGATCTGGACGACAACCGCGCCGCCGTCGACGAGGCGGCGGCCCTCGGCACCGACACACTGGTGCTGGTCTCCGGCGGGCTGCCGCCCGGCAGCGGGGACCTGACGGCCGCCCGGCAGCGGATCGCCGACGCGCTGGCCGAACTCGCCCCGTACGCCGCCGGGCGGGGCGTACGCCTCGCCATCGAGCCCCTGCACCCGATGTACGCCGCCGACCGCTGCGTGGTCTCCACGCTGGACCAGGCGCTCGCCCTCGCGGAACCGTTCCCGGCCGAGCAGGTCGGCGTCGTCGTGGACACGTACCACGTCTGGTGGGACGACCGGGCGCCGGCGGCGGTCGCGCGGGCGGGCGCGCAGGGCCGTATCCACTCCTTCCAACTCGCCGACTGGACCGTCCCGTTGCCCGCCGGCGTCCTCACCGGCCGCGGACAGATCGGGGACGGCGTGATCGACATGCGGGAGTGGCGCGAACGCGTCGACGCGGCCGGGTACACCGGCCCCGTCGAGGTCGAGCTCTTCAACGACGACCTGTGGGCCCGGGACGGTGTGGAGGTCCTGGAGGAGACGCTCCGGCGGTACGTGGAGCACGCCCTCTAGGCGGCGGACGGGATTCCGGAAAAATTACCCGCCGCAGCGGTGCAACCCTTCCGGCGTAACGAGTGTCGTAACAGGCATCAAGGTCTCCGGGGAGGGATCCGGGGGGATTCGGGGGGCCTTGCCGGGAGGGGGAACGCGCGGGGCCCGGTTACGACGACCGGGCCCCCAGTGCGTGCGTCCCCGGTGGTACGGATACGGATACGGATACGGCCACGGCTGGAGGGCGGGCAGCTGATGAGCGGAACCGGGAAGGCGGCGTTCGCGCTCGCGTGCGTGCTGAGCGTCGCCGCCGTGATCCTCGCCGTCATCACGACGGTCAGCTGGGGGCTGGCGGACTCGTCCGGCTATGTGCTGGCCGCCGCCGCCTTCGTCTTCGCGGCCCTCGGCATTCGCCACGGGGCGAAACGCGGCTGACCCACCGGGAGGCCGGTCGCCGGTGTGGGCCCCGGCCGGGTCGGTGCCGGGTTGTCCACAGACCGGGTCGGGGCCGGGTTGTCCACAGGCCGTCCGGGCTGTCGGACCCGGCGGGTAGCGTCGGAGCATGTCCAAACCAGCAGTGGTCGAAGGCGTTCTGGAGCGGATCACCTACGCCAACGAGGAGAACGGGTACACGGTCGCCCGGGTCGACACCGGGCGCGGTGCCGGTGACCTCCTCACCGTGGTCGGCTCGCTGCTCGGCGCGCAGCCGGGCGAGTCGCTGCGCATGGAGGGCCGCTGGGGCTCCCACCCGCAGTACGGCAAGCAGTTCACCGTCGACAACTACACCACCGTGCTGCCGGCCACCGTGCAGGGCATCCGGCGCTACCTCGGCTCTGGGCTGGTCAAGGGCATCGGCCCGGTCTTCGCCGACCGCATCACCCGGCACTTCGGCGTGGACACCCTCCGGATCATCGAGGAGGAGCCGAAGCGTCTCATCGAGGTGCCCGGTCTCGGGCCCAAGCGCACCAGGAAGATCGCCGACGCCTGGGAGGAACAGAAGGCGATCAAGGAGGTCATGCTGTTCCTCCAGTCCGTCGAGGTGTCCACCTCCATCGCCGTGCGCATCTACAAGAAGTACGGGGACGCCTCCATCTCCGTCGTCAAGAACCAGCCCTACCGGCTGGCGGCCGACGTCTGGGGCATCGGCTTCCTCACCGCCGACCGCATCGCCCAGGCCGTCGGCATCCCGCACGACAGCCCCGACCGGGTCAAGGCCGGGCTCCAGTACGCCCTTTCGCAATCCGCCGACCAGGGCCACTGCTTCCTGCCCGAGGAGCAGCTCATCGCCGACTCCGTGAAGCTGCTCCAGGTCGACACGGGCCTCGTCATCGACTGCCTCGCCGAGCTCGCGGCCGACGAGGAGGGCGTCGTACGGGAGCAGGTGCCGGGCCCCGAAGGGCGGCCGCTCACCGCCGTCTACCTGGTGCCGTTCCACCGGGCCGAGCTGTCCCTGGCCGGGCAGCTCCAGCGGCTCCTGCGCACCGACGAGGACCGGATGCCCGCGTTCCAGGACGTCGCCTGGGACAAGGCGCTGGCCTGGCTCGCGGACCGTACGGGGGCGCGGCTCGCTCCCGAGCAGGAGGAGGCGGTACGGCTGGCCCTCACGCGGAAGGTCGCCGTGCTCACCGGCGGGCCCGGCTGCGGCAAGTCCTTCACCGTCCGGTCCATCGTGGAGCTGGCCCGCGCCAAGAAGGCCAAGGTGGTGCTCGCCGCGCCGACCGGGCGGGCCGCCAAGCGGCTCGCCGAGCTGACCGGGGCCGAGGCGTCGACCGTGCACCGGCTGCTGGAGCTGAAGCCCGGCGGGGACGCCGCCTACGACCGGGACCGGCCGCTGGACGCGGACCTGGTCGTCGTGGACGAGGCGTCCATGCTGGACCTGCTCCTGGCGAACAAGCTGGTCAAGGCCGTGGCCCCCGGTGCGCATCTGCTGCTCGTCGGGGACGTGGACCAGTTGCCCAGCGTCGGCGCGGGGGAGGTGCTGAGCGATCTGCTGGCCCCCGGCAGCCCGGTTCCCGCCGTGCGGCTCACCCGGATCTTCCGCCAGGCCCAGGAGTCCGGTGTCGTCACCAACGCCCACCGCATCAACGCGGGGCAGCCGCCGGTCACTTCCGGACTGCCCGACTTCTTCCACTTCGTGGTGGAGGACACGGAGGAGGCCGGCCGCGTCACGGTGGACGTCGCCGCCCGCCGTGTACCGGCGAGATTCGGCCTCGACCCGCGCCGCGACGTCCAGGTGCTGGCCCCGATGCACCGGGGCCCGGCCGGCGCGGGCCACCTCAACGGCCTCCTCCAGCAGGCCGTCACCCCGGCCCGCCCCGACCTGCCGGAGAAGAGGTTCGGCGGCCGGGTCTTCCGCGTCGGCGACAAGGTCACCCAGATCCGGAACAATTATGAGAAAGGGGAGAACGGGGTCTTCAACGGCACGGTCGGCGTGGTCACCTCCCTGGATCCGGTCGAGCAGCGGCTGACGGTGCTGACCGACGAGGACGAGGAGGTGCCGTACGACTTCGACGAACTCGACGAGCTGTCCCACGCCTACGCCGTGACGATCCACCGCTCGCAGGGCAGCGAGTACCCGGCGGTCGTGATCCCCGTCACCACGTCGGCCTGGATGATGCTGCAGCGGAACCTGCTCTACACGGCCGTCACACGGGCCAGGAAGCTGGTGGTCCTGGTCGGCTCGCGGAAGGCCATCGGGCAGGCCGTCCGCACCGTTTCCGCCGGTCGGCGCTTTACCTCACTGCGCCACCGACTGACAGGTGAGGTACGGGTGGGAAACATCACCTAGGGCGCATCACGACTTTCGGAACCGGGGCGAACGGGGCAGGATGAGCAGGTTGACGGCACTGAGTGCCGCCAATTGGCCCAATGGTCGACCCCGAGTGCACTCTGCTGAGCCAAGTGGGGGATGGTAGAGACAGTCAGGGCACCTCGAAGAAGAGGCACTACGTCGGTGAGGGATGACGTGAGCGACAACTCTGTAGTACTGCGGTACGCGGACGGTGAATACACCTACCCGGTGGTCGAGAGCACCGTCGGTGACAAGGGCTTCGACATCGGGAAGCTCCGAGCCCAGACCGGTCTGGTGACCCTGGACAGTGGATACGGCAACACCGCCGCCTACAAATCCGCGATCACCTACCTCGACGGCGAGCAGGGCATCCTGCGCTACCGCGGTTACCCCATCGAGCAGCTGGCCGAGCGCTCCTCCTTCCTCGAGGTGGCGTACCTGCTGATCAACGGCGAGCTGCCCAAGGTCGACGAGCTGTCGGCCTTCCGTAACGAGATCACCCAGCACACGCTGCTGCACGAGGACGTCAAGCGGTTCTTCGACGGGTTCCCGCGCGACGCCCACCCGATGGCCATGCTCTCGTCCGTGGTCAGCGCGCTGTCGACGTTCTACCAGGACAGCCACAACCCGTTCGACGAGGAGCAGCGCCACCTGTCGACGATCCGGCTGCTGGCGAAGCTCCCGACGATCGCGGCGTACGCGTACAAGAAGTCGATCGGTCACCCGTTCGTCTACCCGCGCAACGATCTGTCGTACGTGGAGAACTTCCTGCGGATGACCTTCTCGGTCCCGGCGCAGGAGTACGAGCTCGACCCGGTCGTCGTGTCGGCGCTCGACAAGCTGCTCATCCTGCACGCGGACCACGAGCAGAACTGCTCGACCTCCACCGTCCGCCTGGTGGGCTCGTCGCAGGCGAACATGTTCGCCTCGATCTCGGCCGGCATCTCGGCCCTTTGGGGTCCCCTGCACGGTGGCGCCAACCAGTCGGTGCTGGAGATGCTCCAGGGCATCCAGGCCAACGGCGGCGACGTCGACACCTTCATCCGCAAGGTGAAGAACAAGGAGGACGGCGTCCGCCTGATGGGCTTCGGCCACCGGGTCTACAAGAGCTTCGACCCGCGCGCGAAGATCATCAAGGCTGCGGCGCACGATGTCCTGTCGGCGCTCGGCAAGTCCGACGAGCTGCTGGACATCGCCCTGAAGCTGGAGGAGCACGCGCTCGCCGACGAGTACTTCGTCTCGCGCAACCTCTACCCGAACGTGGACTTCTACACGGGTCTGATCTACCGGGCGATGGGCTTCCCGACCGAGATGTTCACGGTCCTGTTCGCCCTGGGCCGCCTCCCGGGCTGGATCGCCCAGTGGCACGAGATGATCAAGGAGCCGGGCTCCCGCATCGGCCGCCCGCGCCAGATCTACACGGGTGAGGTCCTGCGGGACTTCGTCCCGGTCGAGGGCCGCTGAGCCCTACCGGGTCTCCGGGTCCCTGGTGGTTGAGGCCGGGGGTCCGGGGGTTGTCCCCCGGGCGGGTGCTGCCACGGGCGAGGTCCTGCGGGACTTCGTCCCGGTCGAGGGCCGCTGAGCCACCGGGTGTCCGGGCCTCCGGTCGAGCGTCGCCGAGTCACCGCTCGCCGCGTGTGCGGGGCCTTGGGGCCCGGTGACGCCCGGTCGCGGGCCCGCGCGTAGGTACGAAAAGCGCCCCGCCGCCGATCCCCCCACGGGTCGGCGAGCGGGGCGCTTTCCATTTCCCCGGATCGGATTCCCCCCACGGGATCCGGGCCGGGCGTCTGCCGTGTTCCAGCAGAGGCTCGCGTGCGATCTGCCGGGGTACGTACGTACGGGAGGGCCGCTCAAAGCTCCCCGGTGCACGTGCCCCGGCCAACGCTTGCCTGGGACGTCCCCCAAGACATCCCATGAACGTCCCCCAAGACGTTCTCGGCATCGCCCATTCAGACTCGTGAGCCGTCCAAATGGTTACCCACAAATATCTGTGATCTGGATCTCTTTGTGAAGGTCTCGTGTGTCACGTGAAGGTGAATTCACGTGATGTCCCTTCCGGAGAAACCGCTGATCACCACATACGTGGACCAAAAGGGCCGGTGGCATCGCGGCCCGGTCGGCGGGTGTGGAGGGTCAGGCCAGGCCGACGAGCTCGTAACCGGCCTCGTCGACGGCGGCCCGGACAGCCGCCTCGTCCAGCGGAGCGGCGGAGACCACGGTCACCTGGCCGGTCGACGCGACCGCCTTCACGGAGGTGACGCCCGCGAGCGCGGAGATCTCCTCGCTGACCGCGCCTTCGCAGTGTCCGCAGGTCATGCCGGTGACCTGGTAGACGGTGGTGACGCCGCCGGCCGGGGTGTCGGCCTCTCCGCCGTGGCAGGAACCGGTGGGCGAGCAGCAGGAGCCGGTGGCCTGGGGCAGCTCGGTCTTCGTCTCGGCGGTCATGGTGTTTCTCCACTTCGGATGCGAGGGGACTGTCGAGCGTACGGAATCGTGGTGCGTCAGGGGCTCGTGGGAGCACGGTGACGGCCTCACGCGCTCCACTGTATACCCCTAGGGGGTATAGATTCCACCTCTGGCCGGGGCGTGTCGGGGGGACGGCCTCAGTTCACGGCAGGACGCCCGGTGGACGGGAGGGCCGGACGGCCCCGGTGCCGGGCCCACTCGTGGGCGAGTACGGACATGGCCAGCGCGTCGATCCGCTCGCCCTCGTGGAGCAGGGCCTCCCGCTCCACGCCCTCGCGGACGAAGCCGACCGAGGCGTGGCGGGGTGTGCGAAGGCCCCGCACCACCGGGGGTGCGGGGCCGGGGTGCCGGCGCGTCAGTCCCTGCGCCCTCTGTTCCCGGGGCGCTTGGACACCCAGACGCGGATGGTGTCCGCGTACCAGTAGGGCTTGCCGCCCTCCACGTGGTCGGGCTGGGGGAGCAGGCCGTGCTTCCGGTACGACCGGACGGTGTCCGGCTGGACCCGGATGTGCGCGGCGATCTCCTTGTAGGACCAGAGCCTTCTGTCCGTCATCTGTGGCACCTCCCTGCGGGCGCCGCGGCGGCAACCCGGGAGGGGCTGTCGGGGGAGCCGCGGCGTGGACGCTGGCGATCACTGGTCCTGTGCCCAATCGGCGACGCAGAGTGACGATCAAGGGGCGGCTGTTGAACGCCTGTGACCGAAAGGCCGCGAAACGGAGATATGTGTGACGGTGGAGAGACGGCTGTTACGGAAGTGGCGCATGTCCCGGAGGGGTGCGGACGTGGCGCATGTCCCGGAGGGGTGCGGACATGGCGCATGTCCCGGAGGGGGCGGGGGCGGCCGGACTCAGGCCCCGCACGAGCGGAGGAAGCGGCGCGTCCGTTCCGCGATCGGGAAAGGCCGGTCCGGCGGGCAGGGGTACATGTCCTGCTCCACGATGGCGAAGAGGTCCACATCCAGGGCCCCGGCCGCCGCCAGGACCGGCTCCAGCGCCGGCACCCCGGCCGGCGGTTCGCACATCACGCCCCGGGCGACGGCCGGCCCGAACGGCAGCTCCTCCGCCCTGACCTGGGCGAGGATCTCCGGGTCCACCTGCTTCAGATGCAGATAGCCGATGCGCTCCCCGTACGTCTCGATCAGCTTGACGCTGTCGCCGCCGCAGTACGCGTAGTGCCCGGTGTCCAGGCAGAGCGCGACCAGCTGGGGATCGGTCGCGTCGAGGAAACGGGCCACGTTCTCCTCGCTGTCGATATGGGTGTCCGCGTGCGGATGGACGACGATGCGCAGCCCGAACCGGTCCTGCACCTCCAGGCCCAGACGCTCGGTCAGCCTGGTGAGATGCCGCCACTGCTCCGGGGTCAGCACACGGTCCTCCAGTACGGCGCCGGTCTTGTCGTCGCGCCAGAACGACGGGATGACGACGAGGTGGTCGGCGCCCATGGCGCGGGCGAGGGCGGCGTTGTCGGCCACGTGCGCCCAGGTCTTCTCCCACACGTCGGGCCCGTGGTGCAGCCCGGTGAACACGGTGCCGGCCGACACTCTGAGCCCGCGGCGGCCGGTCTCCTCGGCGAGGCGGGCGGGATCGGTGGGCAGATAGCCGTACGGGCCGAGTTCGATCCACTCGTAGCCGGCGTCCGCGACCTCGTCCAGGAAGCGCTGCCAGGGGACTTGTCGGGGATCGTCGGCGAACCACACGCCCCAGGAGTCCGGGGCGGAACCGATGCGGATACGGGACAGCGGCGGCGGTGACAGCGGCGTCATGGGGGTCAGCTTGGGCACCGCCGGAGCGGGGCGTCAAGGGCCGGGGGCTACTTGGTCCGAATGTCAGGACAAAATATTGACAGGGGTTCGGGGTACGGCTAGACAGAGGGCGGCCGCCGATGGGAAGGGGACGCGCATGGAGACCGATCCGACGCCCGGAGCGAAGGGTGAACCGACGGGTCCCTACGACCTGATCACCATGGGGCGCATGGGGGTGGACCTGTATCCGCTGCGCACCGGAGTCCGGCTCGCCGACGCCGACACCTTCGGCAAGTTCCTCGGCGGCTCGGCCGCCAATGTCGCGGTCGCCGCCGCCCGGCTGGGCCGCCGTACCGCCGTCATCACCCGTACGGGCGCCGACCCCTTCGGCGAGTTCCTGCACCGGGAACTGCGCGGGTTCGGCGTGGACGACCGCTGGGTCACGCCCGTCGAGGCGTACCCGACGCCGCTCACGTTCTGCGAGATCTTCCCGCCCGACGACTTCCCGCTCTACTTCTACCGCCGGCCCAAGGCCCCCGACCTGGAGATCCACTCCCATGAGCTGGACCTGCCCGCCATCGAAGCGGCCCGGGTGTTCTGGGTGACCGGCACCGGCCTGTCCGCCGAACCCAGCCGCACCGCCACCCTCGCCGCCCTCGCGCACCGCGCCGGGCACGGGACCGGACACCGCGCCGTCCACCTGCCGGGGCACCTGCCGGGACGCCGCGACCACCGCGCCGGGCGCGACGACGAGCACCGCGCCGGGCGGTCGGCAGCGGCCGGCGACCCGCGCCGGTTCACCGTCTTCGACCTCGACTGGCGCCCCATGCTGTGGGAGCACCCCGACGACGCCCCCGCCCACTACGCCACCGCCCTGCACCACGCCACCGTCGCCGTCGGCAACGTGGACGAGTGCGAGATCGCCACCGGCGAGCGCGACCCGCACGCCGCCGCGCGCGCCCTCGTCGACGCGGGCGTGCGCCTCGCCGTGGTCAAGCGGGGCCCCGAGGGCGTCCTCGCGCTGACATCGGACGGCGAGAGCGCCGACGTACCGCCCCTGCCCGTCGACGTCGTCAACGGACTCGGCGCGGGCGACGCGTTCGGCGGCGCGCTCTGCCACGGGCTGCTCGCCGGCTGGCCCCTGGACCGCACCCTCCGCTACGCCAACGCCGCCGGTGCCATCGTCGCCTCCCGCCTCGCCTGCTCGTCCGCGATGCCCCGCCCCGACGAGGTCGCCGCCGCCCTGGAAGGCGTACGACCGTGACCGCCGTCGACCCGGCCCACCTCGTCACGGTCCGCGCCCGCCACCCCGAGGCCGTCGCCGAGGCCGCCGCCCGCCGCCGCCGGCGCCCCCTGCTCGGCGACACCGGCCGGCTCATGATCGTCGCGGCGGACCACCCGGCGCGCGGCGCCCTCGCGGTCGGCGACCGCCCGTTCGCCATGGCCAACCGGCTCGACCTGCTGGAGCGGCTCTGCCTCGCGCTGTCCCGCCCCGGCGTCGACGGCGTCCTCGCCACCGCCGACATCCTGGACGACCTGCTCCTCCTCGGCGCCCTCGACGGCAAGGTCGCCATGGGCTCCATGAACCGGGGCGGCCTCGCCGGGGCCGCGTTCGAACTGGACGACCGGTTCACCGGCCACCGCCCCGACGACCTCGCGCGGCTCGGCTTCGACGCGGGCAAACTGCTCCTGCGCGTCGACCACGGCGACCCCGGCTCCCTCGCCACGCTGCACACCGCCGCCCGCACCATCGACGCCATGGCCGCACACCGGCTGCCCGTCTTCGTGGAACCGTTCCTGTCCCGGCGCGACCCCGACGGACGCCTCCGCAACGACCTCGGAGCCGACGCCGTCACCACGTCCCTCGCCATCGCCTCCGGGCTCGCCGGGACCTCCGCGTACACCTGGCTCAAGGTGCCCGTCACCGAGGACCCCGACGACATGGCACGGGTCATGCAGACCACGACCCTGCCCGCCGTCCTCCTCGGCGGCGACGTCGGCCCCGGCCCGGACGACCAGGAGAAGGCGTACGAGAGATGGCGCGACGCGCTGCGCCTGCCCACCGTGCAGGGCCTGGTCGTCGGCCGCTCCCTGCTCTACCCGGCGGACGGCGACGTCACCGGGGCCGTCGACACCGCCGTGTCACTGCTCTGAGCGTGGCGCCGCTCCGGGAACGGGACACGCTGAGAACATCCAGAGGGGGGTACGGAGAGATCATGGACGAGCGGCAGTTGTACGTACCGAGGGGCGGGGCCGCCGACGGCCCCTACGCCCTGCGCATCGACCCGGCGCACGCCCGCTGGGACTACTCGGCGCTGCGCGTGCTGGAACTCGGCCCGGGAGCCTCCCACTCCCTCGCGACCGGCGCATGCGAATGGATCGTGCTTCCGCTCAGCGGTGGCTGTACGGTGCAGGTGGACGGCCGGTTCCTTGAACTGCGGGGCCGGGAAAGCGTGTTCGGCGGCGTCACCGACTTCGCCTACCTGCCGCGTGACGCGCACGCCCAGATCGCCTCCGGCGCGGGAGGCCGCTTCGCCCTGGCAGGAGCGAGGTGCGAGCGACGACTCCCCGCTCGCTACGGCCCCGCGCCGGAGGTTCCGGTCGAGCACCGGGGCAGCGGCACCTGCGCCCGGGAGGTCCACAACTTCGCCTCCGCCGACGCGTTCGCCTGCGACCGGCTCATCGCCGTCGAGGTCCTCACCCCCGGCGGCAACTGGTCGTCCTACCCGCCGCACAAGCACGACGAGCACCTCCCCGGCGAGGAGACACGGCTGGAGGAGATCTACTACTTCGAGATCGCACCCGACGGGCACGGCGGCGAGGGCTTCGGCTACCAGCGCGTCTCCCCGTCCCGGCCCGGCGGCGCCGACGTCCTCGCCGAAGTCCGCACCGGGGACACCGTGCTCGTCCCGGACGGCTGGCACGGCCCCTCCATCGCCGCCCCCGGCCACACCATGTACTACCTCAACGTCATGGCAGGACCCGGCGACGAACGGGAGTGGCGCATCCGCTTCCACCCCGACCACACGGAGGGATACCGATGACCGCGCCCGCAGACACCCGGCGCCTCACCACCGCCCAGGCACTCGTGGCCTTCCTCGCCCGCCAGTACAGCGAACGCGACGGGCACCGCCACCGGCTCATCGCCGCCACCTGGGGCATCTTCGGCCACGGCAACGTCGCCGGCGTCGGACAGGCCCTCGTCGAGTACGCCGACGACATGCCGTACCTCCAGGGGCGCAACGAACAGGCCATGGTCCACGCGGCCGTCGGGCACGCCCGCCAGACGGGCCGGCTGTCCACCCACGCCGTGACCACCTCCATCGGCCCCGGCGCCACCAACCTCGTCACCGGCGCGGCCCTCGCCACCGTCAACCGGCTGCCGGTGCTGCTCCTGCCCGGCGACGTCTTCGCCACCCGCCCCGCCGACCCCGTGCTGCAACAGCTCGAAGTCCCCTGGGCCGGCGACGTGTCCGTCAACGACACCCTGCGGCCCGTGTCCGTGTACTTCGACCGGATCACCCGGCCCGAGGCGCTGATCCCCGCCGCGCTCGCCGCGATGCGCGTCCTCACGGACCCCGCCGCGACCGGCGCCGTCACCCTCGCCCTGCCGCAGGACGTCCAGGCCGAGGCGTACGACTGGCCCGAGGAGTTCTTCGCCGAACGCGTCTGGCGGGTCCGGCGCCCGCGGCCCGACGAGGCGGAACTCGCCGCCGCCGTACGGGCGGTCCGGGCGGCCTCCCGGCCGCTGATCGTCGCGGGCGGCGGCGTCCGGCACTCCGGCGCCGAGACCGCGCTCGGCCGGTTCGCCGCCGCGACCGGCATCCCCGTCGCGTCCACCCAGGCGGGCAAGGGCTCCCTCACCCACGACCACCCCGCCGACGTCGGCGGCATCGGGCACACCGGCACCTCCACCGCCGACCGGCTGGCCCGCGCCGCCGACCTCGTCATCGGCGTCGGCACCCGCTACACCGACTTCACCACCGCCTCGTCGACGCTCTTCGCCCACCCCGGCGTCCGCTTCGTCAACCTCAACATCACGGGCTTCGACGCCCACAAGATGGCGGCGCTGCCGCTGGTCGCCGACGCCCGCGAGGGCCTGGAGCTCCTCTCCGCCGCCCTCGAAGGACACCGCGTGCCCGCGCCCTACGAGGACGAGTACCGCGAGGAGCGCGCCCGCTGGGAACAGCGCGTCACCGCCGCGTACACGGCCGCCGACGAGGACGCGCCGCCGACCCAGCCGCAGGTACTCGGCGCCCTCGACGCCCTCGTCACCGGGGACGACATCCTGATCAACGCGGCCGGCTCGCTCCCCGGCGACCTCCACCGGCTGTGGCGGGCCCGGTCGTCGGACCAGTACCACGTCGAATACGGCTACTCCTGCATGGGCTACGAGATCCCCGCCGCGATCGGCGTCGCCATCGCGGCGCCAGGCCGGCCGGTGTGGGCCCTCGTCGGCGACGGCACGTACCTGATGAACCCCACCGAACTCGTCACCGCCGTCCAGGAGGGCGTCCCCGTCAAGGTCGTCATCCTCCAGAACCACGGGTACGCGTCGATCGGCGGACTGTCCGAGGCGGTCGGCGGCGAACGGTACGGCACCGCCTACCGCCACCGGGCCCCCGACACCACGTTCACCGGCCCGCCCCTGCCCGTCGACCTCGCCGCCAACGCCGCCTCGCTCGGCATGCGGGTGCTGCGCCCACGTACCGTCCGTGACCTGCGGGAAGCCCTCGCCGACGCACGGGCGTCGACCGTCCCCACATGTGTCTACGTGGAGACCGCAACGGCAGACACAGTGTCGGGCGCGCCCCCCGCCGAGGCATGGTGGGATGTGCCCGTGGCCGCGACCGCGACCCGCCCGGCGGCGGTCAAGGCCCGCGAGGAGTACGACCGGCAGGTCGCCGCCCGGCGCCGCCACCTGTGACCCGGCGACCGCCGGCCGCGACCAGGCGCCGACACCCCGCCCCCGCGCCGCCATCTTCGAAGGAGCGTTCCGACCATGAAGACCGTCAACCACTGGATCGGTGGCAAGGCCGTCGACGGCACCTCCGGCAACTGGGGCCCGGTCACCGACCCCGCGACCGGCGAGGTCACCACCCGGGTCGCCCTGGCCTCCGCCGACGAGGTCGGCGCGGCCGTCGCCGCCGCCAGGACCGCGTACGAGACCTGGGGCACGTCGTCGCTGGCCCAGCGCACCGGCATCCTCTTCCGCTACCGCGCGCTGCTCGACGCCCGCCGCGCCGACATCGCCGCGCTGATCACCGCCGAGCACGGCAAGGTGCACTCCGACGCCCTCGGCGAGGTCGCCCGCGGCCTGGAGATCGTCGAGCTGGCCTGCGGCATCACCACCCAGCTCAAGGGCGAGCTGTCCACCCAGGTGTCGCACCGGGTCGACGTGGCCGCCATCCGCCAGCCGCTCGGCGTCGTCGCCGGGATCACGCCGTTCAACTTCCCGGCGATGGTGCCGATGTGGATGTTCCCGCTGGCCATCGCGTGCGGCAACACGTTCGTGCTGAAGCCCAGCGAGAAGGACCCGTCGGCGGCCAACCTGCTCGCCGAACTGGCCGCCGAGGCCGGGCTGCCCGACGGTGTCCTCAACGTCGTCCACGGCGACAAGACCGCGGTCGACGCGCTGCTCGCCCACCCGGACGTCGCGGCGGTGTCGTTCGTCGGCTCCACGCCCATCGCCCGGTACATCCACCTCACCGCCTCCGCCAACGGCAAGCGGGTCCAGGCACTCGGCGGCGCCAAGAACCACATGCTCGTCCTCCCCGACGCCGACCTGGACGCGGCCGCCGACGCGGCCGTCTCGGCGGCGTACGGCTCCGCCGGCGAACGCTGCATGGCGATCTCGGCGGTCGTCGCGGTCGGCGCCATCGGCGACACGCTCGTGGAGAAGATCCGCGAACGCGCCGAGAAGATCAAGATCGGTCCCGGTACGGACCCGGCATCCGAGATGGGCCCGCTCATCACCGCCGCCCACCGCGACAAGGTCGCCTCGTACGTCACGGGCGCCGCGGCCCAGGGCGCCGACGTGGTCCTCGACGGCACCGGCCTGCGCGTGGACGGCTACGAGAACGGCCACTGGATCGGCCTGTCGCTCCTCGACAAGGTCTCCACCGAATCCGACGCCTACCGCGACGAGATCTTCGGCCCCGTGCTGTGCGTGCTGCGCGCCGAGACGTACGAGGACGGCGTCGCCCTCATCAACGCCTCGCCGTTCGGCAACGGCACCGCCGTCTTCACCCGCGACGGCGGCGCCGCCCGCCGCTTCCAGCTGGAGGTCCAGGCCGGCATGGTCGGCGTGAACGTCCCGATCCCGGTGCCGGTCGGCTACCACTCCTTCGGCGGCTGGAAGGACTCCCTCTTCGGCGACCACCACATCTACGGCAACGACGGCGTGCACTTCTACACCCGCGGCAAGGTCGTCACCACCCGCTGGCCCGACCCCTCCGAAGCCCCGGTGGGAGTGGACCTCGGCTTCCCCCGCAACCACTGAACGCCCCGGGCGTCACAGCTCCCAGCCGAGCACCGGATGCCGTGAAGTCGCCCTCGTCGCGGGCGCCGGCCGCACGGTACCCGGGCGGGGCGGGCCGTCGTAGGGGTGCTCGGCGGCCATCAGCCCGGCGACCGCGGTGGCGCGGCGGATCTCCATGAAAGCCCCCTGATGCCCGGCTTCGTACCCGCGCGGCGTACCGCGTCTGGTGTACGGGAACGCCACCCCGTACTCCTGAAGGAGGCGAACGACTTCCGCCCGACGACAGCGGAGCCGGCGTCCGGATCCGCTTAGGGTCGAGTCATGCGAATCCGACTTCCCCGGCGATGGCCCGCGCTCGCCGCCGCCGTCGCGCTGCTGGCGGGCGCCGGCACGTGGACGGCCGTCGCCTCGGACGGTGAGCCGGCCGTGCGGCGCGCGGACACGGTGATGGACATGCCGGGCGCGCGCCTCGACACGTCCTTCTTCAGTACGGGCGGCGACGCGCGCCGCCCCGCCGTCCTGCTCGCGCACGGTTTCGGCGGCAGCAAGGACGACGTACGGGAGCAGGCCGAGGCGCTGGCCCGGGACGGTTACGCCGTGCTGACGTGGACCGCGCGCGGCTTCGGCAGGTCGACCGGCCGGATCGGGCTCAACGACCCGGACCACGAGGTCGCGGACGTCCGGCGGCTGATCGACTGGCTGGCGAAGCGCCCCGACGTCCAGCTCGACAGGGCGGGAGACCCCCGGGTCGGCGTGTCCGGTGTGTCGTACGGCGGGGCGGTCTCGCTGCTCGCCGCCGGACACGACCCGCGCGTCGACGCGATCGCCCCGCAGATCACCTACTGGAACCTCGCCGACGCCCTGTTCCCCGACGGGGTGTTCAAGAGACTGTGGGCGGGGATCTTCTTCTCCACCGGGGGTGTCCCGGAGGCCGGGGCCCCGCCCCAGGCCCAGGACTCCGGTGAGGACCAGGGCACGGGCTCGGGGCAGAGGCCGGGGCAGGCGCGGGGGCAGACCCGGGCCGCGGCCGCCGCCTGCGGAAGGTTCCAGGACGCGCTCTGCGCGATGTACGAACGCGTCGCCGTCAGCGGCAAGCCGGACGCCGCCGCCCGTACCGTCCTCGAAGAACGCAGCCCGTCCGCCGTCGGCGACCGCATCAAGGTGCCCGCCCTCATCGTGCAGGGCCAGTCCGACTCCCTCTTCCCGCTGTCCCACGCCGACGCCATGGCGAAGACCATCGGCGGCAACGGCGCGCCCGTCGCCGTCGACTGGATCGCCGGCGGACACGACGGCGGCGACCGCGAGACGGCCCGTGTCGAGGCCCGGATCACCGCCTGGTTCGACCGGTATCTGAAGGAGGACACGGGCGTCGACACCGGGCCCGCGTTCCGGGTCAGCCGCACCGGCGGCGTCGACTCCACCGACGGGCAGGCACAGTTGCGGGGCGCCACCGCCGACCGCTACCCGGGCCTGCGGGGCGACACCCGTACCGTGCCGCTGGCCGGCCCCGCGCAGACGTTCCGCAACCCGGCCGGAGCCGGCCCGCCCGCCATCTCCGCCGTTCCCGGCGTCGGCGGCGGACTGTCCCAGCTGTCCGCGCTGGGCGTCGGCCTCTCCCTCGACTTCCCCGGCCAGTACGCCCGGTTCGACTCGGCGCCGCTCACCGAACCGCTGCGGATCACCGGAGCGCCGAAGGTCCGCGCCACCGTCACCTCAGGCAACGGCGAAGCCGTCCTCTTCGCCAAGGTGTACGACGTCGGGCCGGACGGCCGCAGCCAGGTGCTGCCCGCCCAACTCGTCGCGCCCGTGCGGGTCGAGAACACCGGACGCGGCCGCCAGGTCGAACTGACCCTCCCGGCGATCGACCACGAGGTGGAGGCCGGGCACCGGCTGCGCCTCGTCCTCGCCGCCACGGACCTCGGCTACGCCTCCCCGGCCACCCCCACCACGTACACCATCGGCCTGGCGGGCGACGGGCTCTCCGTGCCGACCGCGCCCGCCGTCCGCACCCAGGCGGCCGGGCTGCCCTGGTGGGTGTGGGGCCTCCCGGCCGGCGGCGCCGTCGTCGCCGCCGCGCTGCTGCTGACCGCCCGCCGCCGCACCGCCGCGCCCGCGCCCGACCCCGGCCTCGCCGACGTACCGCTCACCATCGGCGGCCTGTCGAAGCGGTACGCCGGGTCCAGCGAGCGGTACGCGGTGCGGGAGCTGTCGTTCCGGGTCGAGAAGGGCCAGGTACTCGGGCTCCTCGGCCCCAACGGCGCAGGCAAGACCACCACCCTGCGCATGCTGATGGGCCTGATCACCCCCGACGACGGCGAGATCCGGGTGTTCGGGCACGCCGTACGGCCCGGCGCGCCGGTCCTGTCCCGGGTCGGCGCCTTCGTCGAGGGCGCGGGCTTCCTGCCGCACCTGTCCGGGCGGGAGAACCTGGACCTGTACTGGCGGGCCACCGGCCGCCCCGCCGAGGACGCCCATGTCGAGGAGGCCCTGGAGATCGCCGGCCTCGGAGACGCCCTGGCCCGCGCCGTGCGCACCTACTCGCAGGGCATGCGGCAGCGGCTCGCCATCGCGCAGGCCATGCTGGGCCTGCCGGACCTGCTCATCCTGGACGAGCCGACGAACGGCCTCGACCCGCCGCAGATCCGCGAGATGCGCGACGTGATGATCCGGTACGCGGCCGGTGGCCGGACCGTCATCGTCTCCAGCCATCTGCTCGCCGAGGTCGAGCAGTCCTGCACCCACCTCGTGGTCATGGACCGGGGCCGGCTCGTCCAGGCGGGCCCCGTCGCCGAGATCACCGGTGGCGGCGACACCCTGCTCGTCACCACGGCGGACGAGCCGCCGGAGCCGCTCGTGGAGAAGATCGGCGCCCTGCCCGGCGTCGGCTCCGCGACCCGTACCGAAGGGGGCGTGCTGGTACGGCTGGACGGCGCGACCGCTACCGCGCTGATCACCGAACTCGTCCGGCTGGACGTCTCCGTGACCGGCGTCGGCCCGCACCGCCGCCTGGAGGACGCGTTCCTCACCCTGATCGGAGGAGGAGGCACCGCATGAGCACCACCCTCACCACGGGCGCGCCCGGCTACCGGGCCCGTCACACGCTGCCCCTGCGCGTCGAAGCCGTACGGCAGCTGAAGCGCCGCCGTACGTACGTCATGGCGGCGATCCTCGCCGCGCTGCCGTTCGTCCTGGTCGCCGCCTTCGCCATCGGGGGCGGCCCGGACGGGCGCGGCAACAACCGCATCACCCTGATGGACACGGCGACGGCGTCCGGCGCGAACTTCGCCGCGACCTGCCTGTTCGTCTCGGCGGGCTTCCTGCTGGTGATCCCCGTGGCGCTGTTCTGCGGGGACACCGTGGCCTCCGAGGCGGGCTGGTCGTCGCTGCGCTATCTGCTGGCCGCGCCGGTGCCCCGCGCCCGGCTGCTGTGGTCGAAGCTCGTCGTGGCGCTCGGCTTCAGCGCGGCGGCGATGGTGCTGCTGCCGCTGGTGGCGCTCGCCGTGGGCAGCGTCGCCTACGGCTGGGGACCGCTGCGGCTGCCGACCGGGGGCTCCCTGGCCGCCGGTGACGCGCTGCCGCGCCTCGCGCTGGCCGTCGCGTTCATCTTCGTCTCCCAACTGGTCACGGCCGGGCTGGCCTTCTGGCTGTCGACCAGGACCGACGCCCCGCTCGGCGCGGTCGGCGGCGCGGTCGGCCTGACGATCATCGGCAACGTGCTGGACGCCGTGACGGCGCTCGGCGACTGGCGGGACCTGCTGCCCGCGCACTGGCAGTTCGCGTGGGCGGACGCGCTCCAGCCCCAACTGGAGTGGGGCGGCATGGTGAAGGGCGCCGCGGTGTCGGTGGCCTACGCGCTGGTGCTCTTCGCGCTGGCCTTCCGCGGCTTCGCCCGCAAGGACATCGTGTCGTAGTGGCGTCCCGGTGCTCGGCGCCCTGCTGCCCCGCGCCCGCCGCACGCTTCACAGCCAGCCGCGACGCGCCGCTTCCGCGCCCGCCCGGAAGCGGCTCGTCGTGCCGAGGACCGCGAGCAGTTCGCCCACCCGGCGGCTGTACGTCCGCCCCGATATGCCGAGCCGGGCGGCCGCCGTCTCGTCGGTGAGCCCCTCGGACATCGCCTCCAGCACCGGCCGCAGCCGCGACGGCAGCGCGCCCGGCGGCGGGGGCGGGACCGTGATCTCCTCGCCCGCTTCCCACCAGGCGTGGTGGGCCCGCACCAGGGCCTGGACGACGACCGGATCGCGGATCAGCAGCAACCCGTTGTAGAGCAGCTCCAGATCGAGCGGCACGGCCGCGACCGTACGGTCCACGACGATCATCTTGAACGGGATCGCCTCGGTCAGCCGGGCCCGTCCTGGCAGCCGCGCCGCCATGGCCACATCGGCCATCGTGACCCGCTCCAGCGCGTGCCGGGGCACCACCTGCCGTACCGTGCGCACCCGTTCGGCGGCGCTGCGCACGAACGTTCCCGCCAGCTCCAGGAACGGTGCCGGGATCGACTGGCCGAGGCACGCCGCCGGATCGTCGAACGTCAGCAGCTCCTGGCGGGCCGACTCGGTGAGCGCGGCGAGCGCGGCGCAGATGTGCCGGGTGCCGCGCACGGACTGCCCCGCCGGGCGTGGCGCCGGTGGCGGCTCCCCCCGCGCGCCCGGTAGTTGCTTCGAGGCCGCTCGACCGAGCACGGAGCCCGGAACGTTCGCCACGGCTGACCACCCCCGCCATCCCCTTGGAACGTACGCCACTCCATGTACTCATGTGACTGCGCACGGTGACAAGGGTGATATCCGTCGATGGCGAGTCCAAGCCAACACCTTTCGCCGGCCGCCGACCGAGCGCCACCCTGGTCGGCTGCTCACCCGAGGCGGCGGACGAACGGCTCGCGAAACGCGGCTGCGCCGCCGCCGCGACCCGGCCATCATGGCCGCATGCCCACCGCCACCGCCGCCGTCCTGCTCGCCCTCGCGGTCGTCTCCACCGGCCTGTACGCGGGCTTCATGCTGATCTTCCGCACCGGGATCATGCCCGCGCTCGCGCGGCTGACCGACGAGCAGTTCGTGACGGTCATGCGACGCGTCAACGAGTACGTGCCCCGCGCCGTGTTCCTCGCCGTGTTCGCCGGGGTGGTGGTCTTCCCCGCGGCCGCCCTCGCCCTACCCGTCGACGGCCGGTCCGCCGCCCAGCGGTGGCTCGTCCTCGCCGGGCTCGTCTGCGCCGTCCTCAACCACCTGGTCACCATCGCCGGGAACATCCCCCTCAACAACGCGCTCGCCGCGTCCGGGAGCGGCGACCCCGGCGCGGCGCGGGCCGCCTTCGAGACGCGCTGGAACACCCTCCACCTCGCCCGCACGGTGCTCGTCACCGCGGCGTTCGCGTCGCTCGTGGCCGCCACGCTCACCTGAACGCCGCGACGAGTCCACTGTTTGCCGTACGGCCGGTGGCGCGCGGCGCGGTGCCGTGTCCGGATGGTCGGGTGGCCCCCGAGTGGCGGGCCACGGCTACCGACGAACAGAACGGACGACGTCATCGTGATCCGCACGCACACCTGGGCCGCCGCGGCCCTCACCTGCCTCGCACTCTCCGGCATAGCCGCCGGGCCCGCCCTCGCCGCCGACACCGACAACGCCTTCCTCCGCGCCTCCCACCAGGGCAACCTCGCCGAGATCGCCGCGGCGCAGGACGCGCGGAAGAACGCCACGACCACCTGTGTGAAGACGGTCGCCGCCACCCTGGAACGCGACCACAAGAAGCTCGACGCCGACACCCGGGCACTCGCCGACAAGCTGGGCGTCGACCTGCCCGTCGCCCCGACGGCCGAACAGCAGCAGACCCTGGCCGACGTCATGGCGAAGGCCGGGACCGCCGCGTACGACACCGCCTGGCTCAGCACCCAGGCCGCCGCGCACGAGAAGACCCTCGGACGTATCGACACCCAGATCGCCAAGGGCGACAACGCCCAGGTCACCGCAGCCGCGAAGGCCGCACGGCCGGTCGTCGCCGGCCATCTCGACATGGTCAGGGGCGGGAAGTGCCACGCCGAGGCCGCGACACCGAAGAAGGTCCACGCCGGCAGCGGCGGCCAGGCCGCGACGCTCGCGGCCGACGTCCCCGTCTTCCTCGCGGTGCCCGCCGTCGCGGTGGGCGGCGTGCTGGTCGCCGGAGGCGCCTTCTGGGCCGCGTCACGCATGCGCCGCAACGACTCGCGCTGACGCGTCGTGGGCGTCGAGGACACCCGCCCCCCTGCCGGACCCGGCCCGCACGGTCCGGGTCCGGGCAGGGGCGCCGTCCGGGGCGGCCTCGGCATGGTGGCAGGCACCGTGCTCGCCACGCTGCTCACCGCGTCGGCGCCCCTGCCGACCCTGCCGGCCGCACCGGGCGCGCCCGACCGGGGCGCCCTGCCCGCGGCCGCCGCCGACACCGTGCCCGCGGCCGCCGCGCCCACCGGGGCCGCGCACGCGCCACCCGCCGCCCTCACCCTGCCCGGCCACTTCACGGACGTCCCGGTGGACCCGGTGGGCACCGCGCGCGACGGCGCGCTCGACGTGCCGGGATCACCGCGCAGGCTCGGCTGGTGGGCGCTCGGCGCACGCCCCGGCGCGCCGCACGGCACCGTCCTGCTCGCCGGGCACCTCGACACAGCCGACGAGGGCGTCGGTCCTTTCGAGGAGTTGCACGCCGTGCCGCTCGGCGCCCCGGTGCGGCTCACCACGGCCGACGGCACCCACCACGCGTACCGGATCGTCGCCCGCCGCACGTACCGCAAGGACCGGCTGCCGCCCGACCTGTTCAGCGCGCACGGCACGCCCCGTCTCGCGCTGATCACCTGCGCCGGCGCCTTCGACCCCGAGGCGCGCGCCTACGCCGGGAACCTCGTCCTGTACGCCACGCCCGTCCGTGCCCCGGTTCTTACGGGACGGTGACACGGCCGCGCGAACCCGCCCCACCCGGCCACCGGACGCCTAGCGTCATGCGCATGCGCGTACTCGTCACCGGAGGAGCCGGGTTCATCGGCTCGCACATCGTCCAGACCCTGGCGTCCCACGGGCACGAGCCCGTCGTCCTCGACGCCCTGCTGCCCACCGCCCACGCGGGCGCGCCGCCCCGGCCGCCCGAGGCCGCCGGGTGGATCCACGGCGACGTCCGCGACCCCGACACCGTCCGGCGGCTGCTGCGCGGCGTCCACGCGGTATGCCACCAGGCCGCCATGGTCGGGCTCGGCAAGGACTTCGCGGACGCCCCCGACTACGTCGGCTGCAACGACCTCGGCACCGCCGTCCTGCTCGCCGCGATGGCCGAGGCCGGGACGGCACGGCTCGTGCTCGCCGGCTCGATGGTCGTGTACGGGGAGGGGCGGTACGACTGCCCCGTCCACGGCACGGTGCGGCCGGGCCCGCGCGCGGAGGCGGACCTGCTGGCCGGGCGGTTCGAACCGCGCTGCCCGGTGTGCGGCGCCGACCTGACACCGGGGCTGGTCGGCGAGGACGCCCCCGTCGACCCGCGGAACGTGTACGCCACGACGAAGCTGGCCCAGGAGCACCTGGCCGCCGCGTGGGCCCGCGCGACCGGCGGCCGGGCCGTGTCGCTGCGCTACCACAACGTGTACGGCCCCCGGATGCCGCGCGACACCCCGTACGCGGGCGTCGCCTCGCTGTTCCGGTCCGCGCTCGCCAGGGGCGAGGCGCCGCGCGTCTTCGAGGACGGCGGGCAGCGGCGCGACTTCGTCCACGTCCGGGACGTCGCCGGGGCCAACGCCAGGGCCCTGGAGGCGCTCACCGAGCTGCCGCCCGGCACCCTCACCGCGTACAACACGGGCAGCGGGGACCCGCACACGGTGGGCGAGATGGCCGCCGCGCTCGCCGCCGCGCACGGCGGGCCCGCGCCGGTGGTGACGGGCGAGTTCCGGCTCGGCGACGTACGGCACATCACCGCCGACTCGGCGCGGCTGCGGGCCGAGCTCGGCTGGAAGCCGGAGGTCGGCTTCGCCGACGGCATGGCCGAGTTCGCCGGCAGCGAGCTCCGCACGTGACGTGACGTGACGTGGCGGGCGACGGGCGGCGGGCGGCGGGGCTACGCGGCCGCCAGCGGCGCGGCCACAGGCGCCGCCGGAAGCGTGACCTCGAACCGGCAGCCGCCCGCCACGTTGTGCACATGCGCGCGGCCCGCGTGCGCCTCCACGATGCCGCGCACGATGGCGAGGCCCAGGCCCGCGCCCGCCGGAGGGGTCCGCGCCTCGGAGCCCCGCCATCCGGTGTCGAACACCCGCGGCAGGTCGTCCTCCGGGATGCCGCCGCAGCCGTCGGTCACCGACACGACGACCGTGCCGTCCCGGTGCTCGGCGGCGACCGCCACGGTGCCGTCCGCCGGGGTGTGCCGGATCGCGTTCACCAGCAGGTTGGCCAGCACCCGGGTCATCTCCTTGCCGTCCACCTCGACGGGCACCGCGTCGACCCGGTCGCCGACAAGCCGTACGCCGTGCTCGCGCGCCAGCGGGTCGGCGCCCGCCAGGGCGTCGCCCACCAGGTCGTACACGGAGATCCGCGCCGGGCTCAGGGAGAGCGCCCCCGCGTGGATGCGGGACAGTTCGAACAGGTCGCCGACCATGCTGTTGAGCCGGTCCACCTCCGTACGCATCAGCCGGTGGTAGCGGGCCGGGTCCTTGACGACACCGTCCTCCAGCGCCTCCGACATGGCCCGCAGCCCGGCGAGCGGGGTGCGCAGGTCGTGCGAGATCCAGGCGACCAGCTCGCGCCGCGACGCCTCCAGGGCCCGCTCCCGCTCCCGGGACGCGGCGAGCCGCTCGCTGGTGGCGGCCAGCTCCCTGCTCAGCGCGGCCAGTTCGGCCGGGGCGGGACCCGCGGGCGCCGTGAACGTACCGCCGTCCCCGAAGTCCCGGGCGGCGACGGCCAGTTCACGGCAGCGCAGCACGACCTGGCGGCCCAGCAGCATGGCGGTGATCAGCGAGACGACGGCGGCCATCGCCACGACCATGGTGACCACGGACAGGTCGTGCGACGACAGGAACATCGCCTGGCACACCGCGAGCGTCCCGGCGAGCATCGCCGTCACCGTGACCGCCGCGACCACCGTCAGCGACACGGCGACCGAACGCCGCCGCGACAGCCGCAGCACCAGCGCGCCCAGCACTCCGGCGGCGGCCGCGCCCAGGAACGCGTACAGGGCGATGAGCAGGAAGTCACGCATGGTCGGTCACGCCTCCTCGTGAGCGGACTCGGCCGAGTCCACGGGCCCGGCGGGGTCGAAGCGGTAGCCCGCCCCCCACACGGTCTGGATCAGTCGCGGCCGGGCGGGGTCGTCCTCGACCTTGCCCCGCAGCCGCCGGACGTGGACGGTCACCGTGGACAGGTCGCCGAAGTCCCAGCCCCACACCTCCCGCATCAGCCGTTCCCGGTCGCAGACCTGGCCCGGGTGCTGGAGGAAGAAGCTGAGGAGGTCGAACTCGCGCAGCGTCAGCGCCAGTTCCCGGCCGTCCTTGGTGGCGCGCCGGGCCGTGGGGTCGACCTCCAGTCCGGCCGCGCGCAGCGGCGGCGCGGATCCGGCGGCCGGCGCCGTGACACCGCTGCGGCGGAGCACCGACTCCACGCGCAGCACCAGTTCGCGGGGGCTGAACGGCTTGGTGACGTAGTCGTCGGCACCGATCTCCAGACCGAGGATGCGGTCCTCCTCGTCGCTGCGGGCCGTCAGCATGATGACGGGCACCGGGCCCCGGTCGCGCAGCGTCCGGCAGACGGCCAGCCCGTCCATGCCGGGCAGCATCAGGTCCAGCACGACCAGGTCGGGCCAGTGCCGCTCGGCCGCCGTGAGGGCCGCCGGGCCGTCGGCCGCCAGGTCCACGCCGAAGCCCGCCCGCTCCAGGTAACCGGTGACCACCTCGGCCACGGTCGGGTCGTCGTCCACCACCAGGACGTGCTGGCGCTGTGCGTTCTCCATGCCGCAAGCCTCGCACCGACGGCCCCCCTCCGTCGCCCCCGGGGTGCCGCCGTGCGGAGGGACGTCCGCGTTTCGTAAGGTCTCCCGGCCCCCCAGTCGGCGACGGCGTTCGTACGGTGATGGTCGTGACCGAACCGACTCCCGTACCGGCGCACACCCACACCCCTGCCACGCACCACCCCGCCACCCGCACCCCGGGCACCGGCGACGCCCGGGGCGCCCCCACCGTCGACGTCGTCCTGCCCTGCCTGGACGAGGCCGAGGCCCTGCCCTGGGTCCTGGAGCGCGTCCCGCCCGGCTGGCGCGCCCTCGTCGTGGACAACGGCTCCACCGACGGCTCCCCGGACATCGCGCGCTCCCTCGGCGCCACCGTGGTCACCGAGCGGCGGCGCGGCTTCGGCGCCGCCTGCCACGCCGGGCTGCTGGCCGCCGACGCCGACATCGTCTGCTTCTGCGACTGCGACGCCTCGCTCGACCCCGGCCTCCTCACCGCGTTCGTGGCGCAGATCGCCGACGACGGCGCCGACCTGGTGCTCGGCCGGCGCAGGCCACGGGCCAGAGGCGCCTGGCCGCCGCACGCCCGCGCCGGGAACATGGCGCTCGCCCGGATGCTGCGCCGCCGCACCGGGCTGCGGCTGCACGACATCGGCCCGATGCGCGCCGCACGCCGAGAGGGCCTGCTGGCGCTGGACCTGACGGACCGGCGCAGCGGCTACCCGCTCCAGATGGTCGTACGCGCCGCCGACGCCGGATGGCGGGTGCGGGAGCGTGACGTGCCGTATCTGCCGCGCGCCGGGAAGTCCAAGGTCACCGGCACCTGGCGGGGCACCTGGCACGCGGTGCGCGACATGCGCGCGGTGCTGGCCGAGCCGCCGGCCGGCCCGTCCACCGAGCCGCCCGCCGATCCGCCCGGCGGACACTCCGCCCCGGCCTCCGGCGTGCGGAGGGCGGCCCGATGACCTCACCGAGTACTCCCGGCACCCCCAGCCCCAGCACCCCCAGCCCCTCCAGCACCCCCAGCCCCTCCAGCAACCCCGGTACGCCCACCACCCCCACCACCCTCCTGGTCATCGCCAAGGAGCCCGTTCCCGGCCGGGTGAAGACCCGTCTCACCCCGCCGTTCAGCCCCGTGCAGGCCGCCGGGCTCGCCGAGGCCGCACTCGCCGACACGCTGGACGCGGTGCTCGCGACGCCCGCCGACCGCCGGGTCCTCGTCCTCGACGGCACGCCAGGCGACTGGCTCCCGGCCGGTTTCGACGTGGTGCCGCAGGTGACCGGCGGCCTCGACGAGCGGCTCGCCGCCGCCTTCGCCGGCTGCGCGGGTCCCGCGCTCCTCATCGGCATGGACACCCCGCAGGTCACGCCCGAGCTCCTGACGGCCGGTCTGGACTTCGCCGGTACCGACGCCTGGTTCGGGCCGGCGGCCGACGGCGGCTTCTGGGCGCTCGGCCTGGCCGTCCCCGATCCGCAGCTGCTGCGCGGCGTGCCCATGTCCGTGGCCGAGACCGGCCGGGTGCAGCGGGCGCGGCTCACGGACGCCGGGCTCACCGTCCGGGACCTGCCGGTGCTGCGGGACGTCGACACCGCCGCCGACGCGCGGACCGTGGCGGGGCTCGTACCGGGCAGCCGGTTCTCCGCCCTGCACACCGCACTGGACATCGCACCCGACACCGCACCCGACACCGCACAGGACCGGGCACGGGACACCGCGGCGGACGGGACCCCGGCCGCCGACCGCACCGTGAGGGGGATCGGATGAGCGCCGTCGAATCGGCTCCGCAGTCCGTGCGCTCCGGACAGTCCGTACGGGCCTGGCGGGCCGATCCGTACACCGACGCCCTGCGCACCGGCCGGGGCCCGCTGTTCCTGCGGCGCGGCGACGGCTGGCTGCTGCCGCTGGAGGTGGAGCGCTGGTGCGCCGAACCCGACCGCGCCGACACCACCGTCCTCGACCGGTGCCGGGGGCCCGTCCTCGACGTGGGCTGCGGGCCCGGCCGGCTGGTGGCGGCGCTCGCCGCCCTGGGCCGCCCGGCGCTCGGCATCGACGTCAGCCAGGCAGCCGTGGACCGTACGGTACGGGCCGGGGGCACCGCCCTGTGCCGGTCCGTGTTCGACCCGCTGCCCGGCGAGGCCCGCTGGGGCACCGTCCTGCTCGTGGACGGCAACATCGGCATCGGCGGCGACCCGGCGGCCCTGCTGGGGCGCGCCGCCGAACTCGTCCGCCCGGACGGCACCCTGATCGTGGAGGTCGCCGCCCCGGACGTCGACGAACGGGTCGAGGTCCGGGTCGACGACGGCCGGGGCGCCCTGGGCGCCGCGTTCCCGTGGGCGCGGGTCGGCGCGCGGGCGCTGCTCGCGTACGCCGGGGCGACCGGCTGGACGGTCCGCGGCGAGTGGCGCGCGGACGGCCGCCCGTTCGTTCAGCTGCGCCGCCGGGCCGCCGTCCGGCCCGCCCGCGACCGCTCGGCCCACGACCGCCGCACGCGCCGGAGCAGCGGCGGCAGCCCCGCCCGTGCCCCGGCGGCGACGGCCGAGGCGACGGCCACCGCCGCGAGCAGCAGCAGCCAGTTCCGTACGTAGTCCAGCGGCAGGACCGACGGGTTGGACGGCCTCGGCGGCGCCAGCAGCACCGGCAGCGCGACCAGCGTCAACCCGCCCGCCACGACGAGCGCACCGCGCACCGCGCGCCGCGCCCGGGCGCCGCCGATGCCGCCGATGCCGCCGATCAGCAGGCCCACGGCCAGCACCAGCGGCGCCACCACCCCGTCGTGCAGCACCACCGCACCGGCCAGCCACAGCGCCACGTCACGGGCGCTGCCGGTGCCGGCCACCAGGTAGGCGCCGATGCCCATCAGGGCCACGCCCAGCCCACCGCACACGACTCTGCCCGTCACAGCGCCTCCAGCCGGCCGACCCACTTCGTCTGCCATACGCCCGGCCGGTTCGGCGCGATGATCCGCGCCGGATAGCCGTGGTCGGCCGACAGCACCTGCCCGTTGAGCCGCAGCGCCAGCAGCGTCAGCGGGTCGTGGACGTACTCGCGGCCCATCTCCATCACCTTGTACGCGCCCCGCCGCTCCAGCGACACCACCCGCAGCGCCGCGTCCGGCGGGGCGCCGGCCCGCTCCAGCAGGTCCCGGATCCGTACGCCGGTCCAGTGGGCGGTCTTGCTCCATCCCTCCACGCAGGCGATCGGCAGCTCCACCTCGTGCTGGGGCAGGGCGCGCAGCGCGTCGAGGGTCAGTTCGTACGGGCGCGGCCCGACGACGCTCAGCCGCCACTCCCGGGCCGTCAGCGCCGTGGTGCGCGCGGCGGCGGCCGTCCGGTTGACCGGCAGGCCCTGCTGACCGTGGTCGGGGTGGCGGGGCGCCAGCAGGTCGAGCGCCTTCAGCGGCGTGACGGACTGCCCGACCGTGGTCACGGTGACCGCGCCGACCGCCACCGCGACCCCGGTGAGCAGCGACCGCCGGTCCGGCCCTTCGGCGGCAGGCAGCGCCAGGGTGCCGGGGGAGCGGCGGCTCCAGTGGTCGCGGATGTCCGGCCACTTGACGGCCACGTGCAGCAGCAGGGCGCCCGCGAGCAGCCAGGCGACGGCGAAGTGCACGGGCACGAAGGAGAACGGCCACGGGTACCACTGGGCGGTGTTCAGCAGCCCGGTGAACAGCTGGAAGACCGACGCCGCGACGAGGACCGCGACCGACAGCCGTTCCAGGCCGTGCCGCACCGAGCGGAGCGCGGGCTTGACGAACAGCCGGGGGTAGACCGTCCACAACTTGGCGAACAGCAGCGGGACCGCAGCGATACCGGCGGCCACATGGAGCCCCTGGCTCACCCGGTAGCCCCACACGGGGCGGCTGGGCAGCACGTTCGCCAGCCAGTCCGGCGGCCGCTGCGCGTAGTGGCTGAGCACACCGGTGAGGAAGCACACGGCGACGGCGACGCCCAGCCAGCGGCCGACCGACGTCGCGGTCCTGGCGTCGTGCAGCCGCCCGGTCAGCCGGGGCCGCGGCAGTTCACGCGGCAGTCGCGCCCGGAGCTGCCCGGACCGGTCGCGGAGCCGTCGGAGCGGGGGCGGCAGGGGCCGGGGCGGTCGGGGAGCGCGCGGCAGTCTCATACGTCCATGACACCGCCGAACCGGCCCGCCGGGGCGCAGCGACGCCTTACGAAACGCGGACGTCCGGGTCGGTGGCCGCCGATCGGCGGCCCCGGCTGGAAGGCTGTGGCGCGTGTCCACGCCGCGTACCGTCCTCGCCTCCGCCCTTCTGACCGCGCTGGTCGCGGTCCTCGTCCTCACCATCCGCCACGACGGCTACCACACCGACCCGGTGGGCCTGTCCTGGTGGTACGCGGCCGCGTGGCTGCTGTTCGCCGGGGCGGCCTGGGCGCTGCGCGGGGTGCCCGTGCGCCGGGCCGTCGTCCTCGTCGTCGCCGGGTCCGCCGCCGTGGCCGCCACCGGACTGGTCGCGGCGCCGCGCACCAGCACGGACGCCTACCGGTACGCCTGGGACGGCCGCGTGCAGGCGTCGGGCGTGTCGCCCTACGACCACGCCCCCCGGGACCCGGCGCTCGCCCCCCTGCGGGACGACTGGCTGTTCCCGAGCGGCGCGGACTGCGCGGGACCCGACCGGGCGCGCATCGCCCCCGCCGACGACGGCACCAGACGCTGCACCCGCCTCAACCGCCCGTCGGTGCACACCATCTACCCGCCTGCCGCCGAGGCGTACTTCCTGGGTGTGCACGCTCTGTCCCCGGACGGCGCCCGGCTGAAGCCGTTCCAGGTCGGCGGGGCCCTGCTGTCGGTCGGCGTCACCGGGGTGCTCGTACTGATCCTGCGGCGGCGCGGCGACCCGCGCACCGCCGTGTACTGGGCCTGGTGCCCGGCCGTGCCCGTCGAAGCGGTCAACAACGCCCATGTCGACGTGCTCGGGGTGCTGTTCGCGGTCGCCGGACTCGGCCTGGTCGTACGGCACCGGGTCGGCGCGGGCGCGCTGCTGGGCGTCGCGGTCGCCACCAAGCTGATGCCGGCGGTCGTCCTGCCGGGCGCGCTGGCGGGCGTACGGCGAGTGCGCGACGCGGCGGCCGTCCTGCTGCCCGTCGCCGCCGTCACCGCGGCCGGGTACCTGGCGTACGCCCTGGTCTCCGAGTACTCCGTCTTCGGCTACCTCGGCGGGTACGTCGAGGAGGAGGGGTACGGCGACGCCGCCGCCCGCGACCGGTACGCCCTGCTCCGCCTCGTGCTCCCCGACGACTGGGCGCAGCCCGCGCTGATCGCCGTGATGGCGGCCGTCTGCGGTCACGTCCTGTGGCGCGGCGACCCCCGGCGGCCCTGGAGCGGCGCGCTGCTCGTCACCGGCTGGGCGTTCCTCGCGCTGACCCCCGGCTACTCCTGGTACGCGCTGCTCCTCGTCGCGCTCGTCGCGCTGGACGGCCGCTGGGAGTGGCTCGGCGTCGCCGTGGCGGGCGCCGCCCGCTATGTCACCGCCCAGGCGTTCGAGGAACGGGACGTCGTCGGCACGACCGTGTACGCCGTCGCCGCCGGGGTGGTGCTCGCGGGCTGGGCGCTGCGCAGACGGCGGTCGGCGTCACAGATTCGTAAGGCCGCCGCGGACCCGGTCAGGCCGCCGGCCGCTCTAGGTTGAAGTCACCGATCCGCAGGAGGAGTTCATGATGCCCATACGCGCCCGTGTCCGCGCCCGTGCCCAGGCCGGCGTCCGTGCCCGCGCTCTCGCGCCCGTCGCGCTGGTCGCGACCGCAGCGCTCGCCCTGACCGGCTGCGGCGGCGGCACGGAACCGGCCGCCGCCCCGGCGGCGCCCCCGGCGGCCTCGTCCTCGCCCGCGGCCTCTGCCTCGTCCTCGGACGGCGCGCCGTCCGACGCGCCGTCCGGCGCCGCCCAGGCCCCGGAGTCCCTGCGCTTCACGGCCACGACCGTCGACGGGAAGCCCTTCGACGCGGCCACCCTCGCGGGCAAGCCGACCGTGCTGTGGTTCTGGGCGCCCTGGTGCCCCAAGTGCAAGGCGCAGTCCGGCGAGACGGCCAAGGTCGCCGCCGACTACGCGGGCAAGGCGAACGTCGTGGGTGTCGCCGGCCTCGACAAGCAGAGCGCCATGCGCGGCTTCGTCTCCGACAACGGGATCGACGGCTTCCCGCAGCTCTCCGACGAACCCGGCACCGTCTGGAAGAAGTTCGGCATCACCCAGCAGAGCACCTACGTGGTGCTCGACAAGGACGGCAAGACCGTCTTCACCGGGGTGCTTCCTGGCGGCGACGGCCTGTCCGACAAGGTCGCGAAGCTCGTGGGCTGACCGGCGATGTCGGACCTGCCCCTCGCGCTCGCCCTGTCGGCGGGCATGCTCGCCGCGGTCAACCCCTGCGGGTTCGCCCTGCTGCCCGCCTATCTGTCGCTGCTCGTCCTCGGCGACGACTCGCCCACCCGCACGGCGGCGGTCGGCCGGGCCCTGCTCGCGACGGCCGCCATGACCGCCGGGTTCACCGCCGTCTTCGCGGTGTTCGGGCTGGCCGTCGCGCCCGTCGCGGGCCAGGTGCAGGAGCATCTGCCCTGGTTCACCATCGTGTTCGGCGTCGTGCTCGCGCTCGTCGGCGGCTGGCTGCTGGCCGGCCGGACGCTGCCCGCGCTGCTGCCGAAGGTGCGCCGCGCCCCGACCGTGACCCGCTCGGTCCCGTCGATGGCCCTGTTCGGCGGGGCGTACGCCATCGCGTCGCTGGGCTGCACGATCGCGCCGTTCCTGGCGATCGTCGTGTCCGCGTTCCGCAGCGGCTCCACCGTCGAGGGGGCGCTGCTGTTCGCCGCGTACGCGGGCGGCATGGGCGCCATCGTCGGCGCCGCCGCCCTGACCGTCGCCCTCACCCGTACGGCCCGCGTCGCCGGACTGCGCCGGTTCGGCGCCGTCGCCTCCCGACTCGGGGGCGGCCTGCTGCTCCTGGTCGGCGCGTACGTGGCGTACTACGGCTGGTACGAGATCCGGGTCCTGCGCGGCACGACGGTCACCGACCCGGTCGTCGACACGGCGGGCGCCGTCCAGGGCTGGATCGCCGAGTCCCTCGACACCGTCGGCGTCCCGGCCGTCGCCGCCGTCCTGGCCCTGCTCGTCGCCGCCGGGGTGCTGCTGCGCCGCCGCCGCGCCCGGGCGGAGGACTGAGGACCGCCCCGAACGCCCGTCGCCGCGCCCCCGGGGGGGGGGCGCGGCGACGGGCGGGAGGAAGGGCCGGTCAGTGGCGGCCCTTCTCCAGGTAGATGGTGGTGGAGTGGGCCTGGGAGTTGCCCGGGTCCACCACCAGTTCACCGCGTGCGTTGCGGTACTTGCCGGTGCCGCCCGTGATGGCGCCGCTGAACTTGCCGGACGGCGGGGCGCCGATCGGGTCGACGCGGATGAACGCGACGGTGATCTGGCCGTCGGGCAGCTTGATGACGTCCTGGCAGTTGACGATGACCTCCTTCTCCGTCACCCGCTCGTTGACGCAGTTGCCGCCGTCGAAGCCGATCTTCTTGCCGTTCTGGTACATGTCGTTGCTGAACGTGTGGCTGTCGCCCGCGCTGATGCCCTTGGTGCTGTGGTCGAGGAACTCGAGGTGGACGGGGCGGGCTTCGAAGCGGATGACCTCGGTGCCGTGCCGGTACCCCTGGTCGAGCTGCCCGCCCTCGCTGTTGCCGGCGAGCGCGACGCCCGCCCCGGTGGCGGTCAGCACCAGGGCGCCCGCGACTCCCAGAAGGGTCTGCGACTTCTTGCGCATCGAAATCTCCCGAATGAGGGGATGGTTGGGTTGCTTGAATGGTGCGTCGCGGACCCTCCCGGGGACATCACGTGATCGCGCGATCCCCCTGCTTCTGCGCGCCACCCGCGTCACCCGGCGGACCTCCCGGGCCGCCGGGGCCGCCGGGGCCGCCGGGCCCCCGGGCGGCGAGCTCGTCGTCCGGGAGCAGCAGCGTCAGCACGACCAGCACGACCGCGATCGCCGCTGCCACGGCGAACACGGTGTGCAGGGAGACCACGAACGACTCGCGTACCGCGTCCCGTACGGGCGCGGCGAGCGCCGCGATCCGCTCCGGTTCGCGCAGCAGGTCGCCCGGGTCCCTGGTGGCGGCACCCTCGGGCAGCCGGGTGCCGAGCGTGGAGGTGAGCCGGGCCGTCAGCAGCGCGCCCAGGACGGCCACACCGAACGACGCGCCCATCTGCCGCAGGAACGTCGCCGCTCCGGTGCCCGCGCCGAGCTGCATGCCCGCCAGACCGTTCTGCACGGCCAGGACCAGGGGCTGCATGCACAGGCCCATGCCGAGGCCGAGCACCACGAGGACGGCGAAGATGTGCGGCAGGGAGCTGTCGGCACCGAGCGTCACCCCGGCGAGGACACCGGCGGTGACCAGCACCGTCCCGGTGACGATGAACCACTTGTACCGGCCGGTCGCGCCGATGGCCCGGCCGCCGAACACGGACGTCAGCAGCATGGCGCCCATCAGCGGCAGCATCAGCAGACCCGAGACGGTCGGGGTGTAGCCCTTGACCACCTGGAGGTACATCGGCAGGTAGATGATCGAGCCGAACATCACCATGCCGAGGACGAACATGGCCGCGTTGGCGAGCGAGAACGACCGCCGGCGGAACAGGTCCACGGGCAGGATCGGCTCCTTCGCCCGCAGCTCCACCGCGACGAACAGCGCGAACAGCGCGACGCCCGCGACCCCGCAGACGATGATCAGCGGATGGCTCCACGGGTAGGTCTGCCCGCCCCACGAGGTCATGAGCAGCAGTGCCGTGGTGCCCGCGACCATCAGTACGGCGCCCAGGACGTCGAGCCGGTGCTCCCGCCGGGTGTTCGGCAGCTGCCGCAGGACCCGGTCGCTGACCAGCAGGGCGACGAGGCCGAGCGGCAGGTTGAGGAAGAAGATCCAGCGCCAGTCGTGCTCGGCGAACCAGCCGCCGACCAGCGGTCCCGCGATGCTCGACACGCCGAACACCGCGCCGAACAGGCCCTGGAGCCGGGCCCGTTCGCGGGGCGGGGTGATGTCGGAGACGATCGTGAACGCCAGGATCATCAGGCCGCCCGCGCCGAGCCCCTGCACGGCGCGGAACCAGATGAGCTGGCCCATGCTCGTGGCCAGGCCGCACAGCAGTGACCCGGCGAGGAACACGCTGATGGCGAAGAACAGGACGCGGCGCCGCCCGTACAGGTCGCTGACCTTGCCGTACAGCGGCATCGCCGCCGTGCCGGTGATCAGGTACGTGGTGATGACCCACGCGTACTGGTCGAGGCCGCCGAGCTTGCCGACGACCGTGGGCAGCGCCGTGGCCATGATGGTCTGGTCGAGGGCGCCCAGCAGGACGGCGGTCATGAGTCCGGCGACCACCGTCCGGATCTGCCCCCTGCTCAGGACGGGGCCGGCCGGCGGGCCGCCGGGCCCCATGGGACCCCCGTGGCCGCCGTGGCCGCCGGGGCCGTGCGGCGGGCCGCCGGATGTCTCACTGCCCATGGTCCTCCTCCTTCCGGTGCTCTGGCGCGGATGCCGGTGAGGCCGGTCAGGCGTCGGAACGGCCGGCGGAGCCGCGGGTCAGACCGGGGATCAGCACGGCGGCGACGGCCAGGTGCATCAGGCCGAGCCAGACCCGGGTCGACGTCTCGATGTCCGGACCCGCCAGCGGGGCGAACGAGATCAGCAGGGCGACGACGGCGATGATCGTCCAGATCTTGCGGGCCTTGCCGCTGCGCCGCTCCAGCAGCGCCAGCAGGCCCCAGCCGGCCAGCGCGGGCAGCAGCGCCGAGACGATCACGAACGGCACGGCGATCTCGAACGGGTCCTTGCCGGCGCCCTGCGGAACGAGCAGTTCGTTGCCGAGGACCGGCACGGCGATCACCCAGACCACGACGGCGGCCACGACGGCCGCCAGCACGGTCAGGAGACGTCCGCGCCCGGTGGACGCGGTGGTGCGCGCGGCGGTGGTGCTCATGGAAGCCTCCAGATCGACAGGTATGTAGGTCGCGTAGGTCGGGGACGAGGAAGTGCACACCGTGTGCACAAAGTAAACTACACCCGACGTGCAGTTCGGTTCAAGCGGAGAATGAGCAGAGGGAACGGCCATGGACAGGGGCATCAGGAGGCGCGCATGGTGAAGACGATCGAGGACCCGCAGAACGCGCGCAGCCGCCGCACCAGCGCCGGCCTGCTCACGGCCGCCCGGGAACTGCTGGAGGAACAGGGCTTCGACGCGCTGACCATGGCCGCCGTCGCCGACCGCGCCGGCGTCTCGCGCCGCGCGGTCTACCTCCACTTCGCCTCCCGCGCCGAACTGCTGTCCCGGCTGTTCAGCTACGTCGGCCGGAGCGAGGAGCTCACCGACTCGCTGGAGCGGGTGTGGGTGGCGCCGGACGCGGTCACCGCCCTCGATGAGTGGGCGCGGCACGTGGGCCGCTGCCATCCGCGCATCCTCGCCGTCTCACGGGCCATCGACCGCGTGCGCGGCTCCGACCCGGACGCGGCCGCGCTGTGGGACGCCGCCATGGACAACTGGTACGCCGGCTGCGGCCGGGTCGTCGGCGACCTGGAGAAGGAAGGCCGCCTCGCCGCGCCCTGGACCGCCGAGACGGCGACCGACGCCCTGTGGGGCCTGATGTCCTTCGAACTGCTGGAGCGCCTTATCGTGGACCGCGGCTGGACGCAGGCGCAGTACACGGAACACCTGGCGCTGCTCTTCCACCGCACGTTCGTGGCGCCCGGACCCGAACAGGCCGAGGCCCCGGCCGAGGACCGGGACCGGAGGCGGGAACGCGAACGGCCCGCGACCGGTCCCTCCTGAGGAAGGGACGTCCGTCGCGGGCCGTGACAGCGCGGTGGCCGCGCCCTGCTACGCCGTACCGCCCCCGTCGACCACCACGTCGTGGCCGACGACGAACCCGGCCTCGGCCGAGCACAGCCACAGCACCGTGGCCGCCACCTCGTCCAGCGTGCCCACCCGGCCGATCGGCAGCGCCGCCTTCAGCCGGGCGTCCCGCGCCGCGTCGTCCTCGCCGGGCGCGCGCGACATCGGCGTGTCCACGGGGCCGGGGCTCACCGCGTTGATCCGGATACCGTCCCCCACGCACTCCAGGGCGGCCGTACGGGTCAGCGCGCTCACCCCGGCCTTGCTCGCCGCGTACGCGCCCGTGCCCGGCCGCCGCATGTGCGGGCCGATCGCCGACGACGTGTTGACGATGACACCGCCGCCGGCCGCGCGCATGTGCGCGATCTCGTGCTTCATCGACAGCCACACACCGGTCAGGTTCGTCGCCAGCACCCGGTTCCACGCCGCCTCGTCCAGCGCGGCCACGGGGCCGCCCGCCGCGACACCCGCGTTGTTGAACGCGATGTGCAGCCCGCCGAACCGTTCGACGGCCGTGCCCACCATGGCGGCGACGTCCCCGGAGTCCGCCACGTCCGCCGTGACCCAGGCGGCCCGGCCGCCCTCGGCGTCGATGAGCTTCGCCGTCTCCTCCAGCGCCTCGCGCCCGCGCCCGGCCACGACGACCGCCGCGCCCTCGCGGGCGAACGCCAGGGCCGTGGCCCGGCCGATACCGGAACCACCACCGGTGACCAGGGCGACCTTTCCGGCGAACCGTTCGGTCATGGGGACAACCACCTCTCGTACGACGGATGCGACAGAAAACGAACGTTCCGGGGGGGGCCCGGGGCTCGGGGGCTCGGGGCTCGGAGGCGGGGGCTCTGGGGCTCGGGACTCGCGGCCCCGGCGCCCCGGGCTCAGGGGAGTCGCGCGGGGCGCGGGGCGCGGCTCAGCCACAGCGCCAGCACCGCGCCCGCCGCGGCCATGAGCGCGGCCGCCCCGATCCCGTACGCGTAACCCGACGTCAGGGCGTCGGCGGCGGCCGCCGTCTCCAGGCCCCTGGTACGGCTCTCGGCGACCGCGGTCAGCACCGCGACGCCGACCGCGCCGCCGATCTGCAGCGTCGTGGTCACCAGGCCCGAACCGGCGCCCGCCGTCGGGCCGGTGAGCCCGTCCGTACAGACCACGAACGCGGCGACGATCGCGGCGCCGAGGCCGAAGCACCACACCCCGGCGGGCAGCAGGAACGTCGCCACGATGCCGCCGCGCGGGTCCAGTACCGCGCCCCACCACACCAGCGCGGCCAGCTGGAGGACCAGACTGCTCCACAGCACCGTCACCGGGGGGACCCGGGCGAACGTGCGGAACGCCAGCTGCGACCCGGTGAACATGGCGATGCTGATCGGCACCGTGGCGCCCGCGGCGAGCAGCGGACTGTAGTCGCGCACCTGCTGGAGGAAGAGCGCGATGATGAAGAACAGCCCGAACAGCAGGGCGCCCAGCAGGGTGTTGACGGCGTTGCCGAGGACCACGTTGGCCCTGCGGAACAGCACGCGGGGGATGAGCGGCGCGGCGGCGCGCAGCTGACGCGCCACGAACGCGCCGAGCAGCAGCGCCGCCACGGCGAACTCGGCGAGCGTCGGCGCGGCCGTCCAGCCCTGGACGCCGCCGCGCACCACCGCGTAGATCAGCAGGCAGAGCCCGCCGGTCACGGCGAGCGCACCGGTGACGTCGAGGCCGCCGGTCCCGTGCGGTCTGCTCTCGGGCAGGACGCGGGCCCCGACGACCAGGGCGGCGGCGCCGATCGGCACGTTGATGAGGAAGACCCACTGCCAGCTGCCGGCCAGCAGCAGACCGCCGACCAGGATGCCCACCGCTCCGGCGAACCCGCCGAGGCTGCCCCAGATGCCGAGGGCGCGGTGCCGCTGCGGGCCCTCCTTGAAGATGTCGGTGACCAGGGCGAGCGCGGCCGGTGAGACCAGCGCCCCGCCGAGGCCCTGCGCGGCCCGCGCGACCACCAGGTGCCAGGCCTCCGTGGCGAGCCCGCAGGCGAGCGACGCCAGCGAGAACAGCACCAGGCCCCACAGCACGAGGCGGCGCCGCCCCACCAGGTCGGCGGCCCGGCCGCCGAGCAGCAGGAACCCGCCGAGCGACAGCATGTAGGCGTCCATCACCCAGGCGAGGCCCGTGGGCGTGAAGCCCAGGTCCTCCCGGATCGACGGCAGGGCGATGTTCACGATGCCGCCGTCGAGCACGATCATGAACTGCACCGTGGCGAGCACGGCGAACAGCGACCACGGATTCCGTTCGGCTCCGGCCCGCACGGGCGCGTCGGTCCTGACGTTGCTCACTTGGGCCACTCCCACTCGCGGGTTTCCGGATTGTCGACAGGCGGGCCCCAGCCTGCTCGGGGCCGCCCCGCGCCACATCCCGTCTTCACGCCATTCGCGCCTCCCGCGTGCCCGGCGGCCGGTATGGCGGGCCACTCACGCGAACACGTGATGCCCCGGCGGGCCGCTGGCGGGCAGCCTCGATCCGCAGCGGGGGAACCCACACCGAAAGGCAGTCGAAGCCATGATCACCATCACGCACACCGTCCCCATCGGTGACCCGGCGGACGGCGAGGGGCCGGCCCTCGACCCGGAGGCGCTGTGGCAGAGCCTCCGGCACAAGGCCGAGAGCCCGGTGAGTTATGTGCCCTCGATCACCGAGGCGTCGGTCGTCGAGCGGTACGACGACGGATTCCTGCGCGAGATCCTCCTCCGCGGCAAGAACCGCTACCGCGAGCGGGTGCACTTCGAGCCGAAGAACCGGGTCGTGTTCGAGCAGCTCGACGACCCGTTCCTGGCACTGATCACCAATGAGATCGGCCACGACGCCGACGGCCGCCCCACCTACACCCTCGCGGTGACCCTCTCCGACGGGGGCATCGAGAAGGCCCGTCAGGACCCCGGCTTCCTCGCCGGCACCGACATGGTCTTCTTCGACACCGCGCGTGCCACCGCCAACAGCCTGATGCTCATGAACTCCCAGGGGAACCAGGGCGCGTGACGCAGTACCGGCCTCTCCTCCCGGCCTCGGAGGGACGGGAGGAGAGGCTCCATCCCCAGGGGGTGTCCCCCCAGCCCGAAAGGTGACGAACGTGCAGCCACATGAGGCAGCCGCCTCCTCGTCGAGACTTCCCTCCCTGACCGGTATGCGATTCATCGCGGCCGCGATGGTGTTCGTCTTCCACGGAAGCCTGGAGAGGCTCTTCCGGGATTTCGGCGTCCAGGAGGACTACGCCTTCGCCGTCGCCACCGCCGGCTCGATCGGCGTGTCCTTCTTCTTCGTCCTCAGCGGATTCGTTCTCACCTGGTCGGCACGGACGTCCGACACCGTCCCGCGCTTCTGGCGGCGGAGGTTCTTCAAGATCTTCCCGAACCATCTCGTCACCTTCGTCGTGGCGCTGGTGCTCATGGCGTGGGCGGGGCAGCGGACCGGGCTCACCGAGGGCGTGGCCAACTTCTTCCTGCTCCAGTCCTGGGTGCCGGAGTTCCAGTTCTTCAACAGCGTCAACGGCGTGAGCTGGTCGCTCTCCGTGGAGCTGCTCTTCTACCTGTCGTTCCCGCTGCTCATCAAGGTGGTCAGGGCCATCCCGGAGAACCGGCTGTGGCTGGCCGCCGCCGTCGTCGTGGCCGCCGTGCTGCTGATGCCGCTGGTCGCCCAGGTGTTCCTGCCGGACCAGCCGTCGATGATGCCGTGGGGACCCGCGTCGCTCACCCAGATCTGGTTCGTCTACATCTTCCCGCTGGTCCGTGCGCTGGAGTTCCTCCTCGGCATGGTGCTGGCGCGGATCGTGCTCACCGGGCGCTGGATCGGGCTGGGGCTGCTGCCGGCCACCCTCCTGGTCGTCGCCGGCTACGTGGCCTCTCTGTACGTGCCGTTCCTGTACGGCTTCGTCGCCGCGACCGTCATCCCGCTGGCGCTGCTGATCCCGGCCGCCGCCACCGCCGACGTCGCCGGCCGCAAGACGTGGCTCAGCACCCGCACGATGGTCTGGCTCGGCGAGATCTCGTTCGCCTTCTACCTGGTGCACCGGCTCGTCATGACCTACGGACACCTGGCCTTCGGACGGGCGCCCAACGGCTACGGACTCGCCTGGAGCACCCCGGTGGGCATCGCGTTCCTCGTCGCCGTCTTCGCGGTGACCCTGCTCCTCGCCTGGGCGCTGTACGCCCTGGTGGAGCGCCCGATCATGCGGCGCTGGGCGTCCCCGAGGGCGTCCGGCGGTGCCGGCGGCACCCGGCGGGCGGCCCCGGCGGACACGGTGAGGCTCTCATGACCGACCACATACCCGGCACCCGGGCGGCCACCGCTTCGGCCACCGCCACCGCCACGGACCCGGTGGCGGCCGGCCCGGCCGACGGGCCGGTGCGCGCCTGGGTGGGACGACCGGCCGAACAGCAGCCGGACTGGCGGGACCACCCCGCGTACGCCCGTACCCGCAGGGCGCTGGCCGCGGCCGCGCCGCTGGTCACCCCGGCCGAACTCGACGCGCTGCGGGGCTCGCTGGCCGAGGTGGCCGCGGGACAGGCGTACCTGCTCCAGCTCGGCGACTGCGCCGAGAGCCTCTACGAGTGCTCGCCCTGGCACACGCAGGGCAAGCTGGCCGTGGTCGACCGGCTCGCCGACCAGACCACGGCCGCCACCGGTCTCGCGGTGGTACGGGTCGGGCGGATCGGCGGCCAGTTCGCCAAGCCGCGCTCCAAGCCCACCGAGGCGCAGGTGGACGGCGAGATCCCGGTGTTCCGCGGCCACCTCGTCAACTCCGAGGTGCCGACCAGGGCCGCCCGCCGGCACGACCCGCGCCGCATGCTGTGGGCGTACGAGGCGAGCGCCAACGTCACCCGCTGGGTGAAGGCGCACCGCCAGGTGTACGGCGGCATGGGCCCGTGGACCAGCCACGAGGCGCTCGTCGTCGACTACGAGGACGCGCTGGTCCGCGAGGACGCGGAGACCGGGACGGCGTACCTCGGCTCCACGCACCTGCCGTGGATCGGGGACCGCACCCGTCAGCCCGACGCGGCGCACACCCGGCTCCTCGCCGCCGTCGCCAACCCGGTGGCCTGCAAGATCGGCCCGGACGCGCGCCCCGACGACGTCACCGAGCTGTGCCGGCTGCTCGACCCGGACCGTGTCCCCGGCCGGCTGACGCTGATCGTCCGCATGGGGCGCAGCGCCGTCGCCGACACCCTGCCGCCGCTGGTCGAGGCGGTCCGCCGGGCCGGACACCCGGTGGTGTGGCTGTCCGACCCGATGCACGGCAACACGGTACGGGCGGCGGTCGGCCTGAAGACACGGCGCCTGGACGACATGGTCGCCGAGGCGGTGCGGGTCAGGCAGGTACTGGAGAGCCAGGGCCAGCACGCGGGCGGGCTCCACCTGGAGGTCGCGGCCGCCGACGTCACCGAGTGCACGGGCGGAGCCGTGGACGACGACGAGGCGCTGCTGGAGCGGTACACGACGCTGTGCGATCCACGGCTCAACCCGGACCAGGCGGCGGAGCTGGTCGACGCCTGGCTGCGCGGCACGGTCTGAGGTTCCGGTGTTCCCAGGGGGAGGACGGCGATGAACGCCACGAACGGCACGGTGGTGCAGAAGTACGGGGGGAGTTCCCTCTCCACGTACGACAAGGTCAACCGGGTCGCCGGGTTCGCCGCGGCCTCGCACCGCGCCGGGCGGCCTACCGCGGTCGTCGTGTCGGCGCGGGGCGACACCACCGACGATCTGCTGCGGGCGGTGGACGAGGTCAGCGGCGAGGTGCGCGGCGACGGCGTCGCCCGCGAGATCGACCAGTTGCTGGCCACCGGCGAGAACGCGTCGGCGGCGCTGGTCGCGCTGGCGGTGTGCCGGCTCGGCGTGCCGGCCGTCTCGCTCACCGGGGCGCAGGCGGGCATGACGGGCACCGGACGGCACGGCGCCGGTGTCATCACCGGCATCGACACCGGCCGCGTCCGGAGCCTGCTGCGGCAGGGCAGGGTCGTGATCGTCGCCGGCTTCCAGGCGGCGAACGAGGAGGGCGACACCCTGACGCTCGGCAGGGGCGGCTCCGACACCACCGCCGTCGCGCTGGCGGCGGCGCTGGACGCGGCCGAGTGCGAGATCTACACGGACGTCGACGGGGTGTACTCGGCCGACCCCCGGATCGTTCCGGCGGCCCGCAGGCTGCCGGAGGTGGACCTCTCCACCATGGCCGAACTGGCGTTCGCGGGCGCCCGGGTGCTGCACTCCCGGGCGGTCGAGCTCGCCGCTCTGCGGGACGTCCGGCTGCGCGTGCTCAGCGCGTTCGAGCGGGGTCCCGGAACCGTCGTCATGAACAGGGCTGGAGACGCTGTGCTGGAGAGCCAGGGCGCGGTCATCGCGGTCGCGCACGATTTCGACGTGGCACGGGTCCTCGTGCACTCCCGTTCGGGCACGGCCGACGCGGCCGCCGAGGTCCTGGAGGTACTGGCCCGCCACTCCGTACCCCTCGACATGGTCGCCAGGTCGGGGCCGTTCGAGGACGAGTTCCGGATGGGCTTCACCATCCGCCGCAGCGACGTGGAGGCGATCCGCGCGCCACTCGCCAAGGCCGCCGCCGAACTCGGCGGCGGGGTACGCGTGGACGAGGAGCTGGCGAAGGTGTCGCTCGTCGGCACGGGCCTGCTGAACCGCCCGGAGCACGTGGCCCGCATGGTGTCCGTCCTCGCGGCGGAGTCCGTGTCCACGAGCTGGATCTCCACCTCCCAGCTGCGCGCCTCGGTGATCGTGCCCCGCACGCGGGCACTCCACGCGGTCGAGGTCCTGCACCGCGCGTTCGGTCTGGAACGCGACGGTCTGCTGTCCGCCTGACGGCTCGGCGCCCCCGGCACCGCCCGGAGACCGCGACGAACCGGAGACCGGAAGGAACCGGAACCAGGAGACCCCGGGATCCGGAAGGAGCCGGCGCGTACCGCCGGTGGGACCCGCCGGAGAGAACCGCCGGAGAACCGACAGAGAAAGGTAAAGCCCCGTGTCCGTCAATCACTCGTTCGCCCGCGCGATGAGGCTCCGCCGGCTCCACCGCCACGGCGGCGGAAGGCTGTTCATCGTCCCGCTGGACCACTCGGTCACCGACGGTCCCGTGACCGGCGGGACGTCCCTGGACCACCTGGTCGGCCAGCTCGTCGGCAACGGCGTGGACGCGGTGGTGCTGCACAAGGGCAGCCTGCGCCACGTCGCCCACCACCGGTTCGCCGACACCTCGCTGATCGTCCACCTCAACGCCAGCACCCGGCACGCCCCGGACCCGGACGCCAAGTACCTGGTGTCCAGCGTCGAGGAGTCCCTGCGGTGGGGCGCGGACGCCGTCAGCATCCACGTCAACGTCGGGTCGCTGGAGGAGCGGCAGCAGATCGCGGACCTGGCGGCCGTCGCCGACGCCTGCGACCGCTGGAACGTTCCTCTTCTGGCGATGATGTACCCGCGCGGCCCCAAGGTCAGCAACCCGCGGGACCCGGCGCTGATCGCGCACGCCGCGATCCTCGCCGCCGACCTCGGTGCCGACATCGTCAAGTCCGTGTACGCGGGCTCGGCCGCCGAGATGCGCGACGTCGTGCGCAGCGTCCCGGTACCGCTGGTCGTGGCCGGCGGTCCGAGGCGGCCCGGCGTGGACGCCGTCACCTCCCATGTCTCCGAGGTCCTGAGGTCCGGGGTCGTCGGCGTGGCCATGGGCCGCAACGTCTTCCAGGCGCCCGACCCCGGGCTGATGGCCCGTGAACTGGCGCGGGTCATCCACGACGACACCGCGCCGGTGCTGGTCCCCACCATCGAAGAACTCGATGTGGCCGCCGGCTGAGCCGGCGGGCCACCGCCCGTACCGACGGACGTCCCGTCGTCCGCACGGCCCCACGCCGCGCCGTCAGGACCCCCGTCCCAGCCGCCGTACGCACCGTCGTACGCGCCGGAACCCCTACCACCACCCGTACACGGTCCGTGTACGACCGCCGCGCGTCCCCGTGCCGCGTGCCGCCACCACACGACCCGCGCATCCACCGATGCCGGGCGCACACCATCGAGCGAGGAGTACTTCCGTGAAGCTGTGCTGGGTCGACGTCCGCACCATCGAAGAGGGCGCCCGGAAGGCCGTGATCGAGGAGGCCGTCCACCAGCGGGTGGACGCGATCGTCGCGGCCTCCCCCGCCGACCTGGAGGGTCTGCCGCCCACCGTGAAGAAGGTCCTGGTCCCCGGCGGCGACACCCCGCCCGAGGACCTCGGCCAGGCGCAGGTCGTCATCCTCGACGCCCCGCGCACCCGGATCGCGCAGCTCGCCGCCGAGCGCCCCGAGGTGGAGTTCGGCCGGTTCGTGGAGATCGTCGACGCCGAGACGCTGGAGCAGGCCTGCGACGCCGCCCGTACCGAGAAGTGGGCGGTGCTGCTGTTCCGCGACCCCACCAAGATCCCGCTGGAGATCGTGATCGCCGCCGCGGCCCGCGCCACCGGCAGCATCATCACCATCGCCCAGGACGTCGAGGAGGCCGAGATCATCTTCGGTGTCCTGGAGCACGGCTCCGACGGCGTCATGATGGCGCCGGCCGCGGTCGGCGACGCCACGGCGCTGAAGGCCGCCGCCGAGGCGCAACCCGCCGACCTGGAGCTGGTCGAGCTGGAGGTCACCGCCACCGCCCACATCGGCATGGGCGAGCGGGCCTGCGTGGACACCTGCACCCACTTCCGCGAGGACGAGGGCATCCTCGTCGGCTCGCACTCCAAGGGCATGATCCTGTGCGTCAGCGAGACCCACCCGCTGCCGTACATGCCGACCCGCCCGTTCCGCGTCAACGCCGGCGCCATCCACTCGTACACGCTCTCCAAGGACGAGCGGACGCACTACCTCAGCGAGCTGAAGGCCGGCAGCAAGGTCCTCGCCGTGGACGTCAAGGGACAGACCCGGATGGTCACGGTCGGACGCGTCAAGATCGAGTCGCGTCCGCTGATCTCCATCGACGCCGCCGCCCCCGACGGCCGGACGGTCAACCTGATCCTCCAGGACGACTGGCACGTCCGGGTCCTCGGCCCCGGCGGCGTGGTGCTCAACAGCACCGAACTCAAGCCCGGCGACAAGGTCCTCGGCTACCTGCCCGCCGAGGACCGGCACGTCGGCTACCCGATCAACGAGTTCTGTCTGGAGAAGTGACCGGGTGGACCGGCATGACGGGCGCCAGCGCGCCAGGGTCTTCGACTTCCGTGCCCGGGTGGCCCCCAGGCCCGGAGCGCCGGCCCGGCTGCTGGCCGCCATGGATCAGTACGGGATCGACCGCGCCGCCGTCACGGCGGGCGGCGTGGTCGACCCCGACCTGCTCGCCGAGCAGGTCATCAGGGGCGGCCACGTCGAGACCGACGCCGACAACGAGGCGGCGCTCGCCGCCTGCGAGGCGTCCGGCGGCCGGCTCGTGCCCTTCTGGTTCGGCAACCCGCACGGGGAGGGCCCCGACGCCTACCGGAAGAACGCCCACCGGTTCCGCGGCCTGGAGATCTCCCCGGCCGTGCACGGCGTACCGCTCGCCGACGACCGCACCACCGCCCTCGTCGAGGCCGCCGCGGAGGCCGGACACGCCGTGTACCTGGTGTGCCTCGGCCGCCCCGGCGTCGGGGTGACCGACCTGGTGGCCCTGGCCGGGCGGTTCCCCGACGTCACCTTCGTCCTCGGGCACTGCGGCTTCGTCGGGATCGACCTGTACGCCGTCAACACCGTACGGCCGGTGCCGAACATCGTCGCCGAGACCTCCGGCTGCTACACGGGCGTCGCCCGTGCGGCGCTGGAGCGCCTCGGCCCCGACCGGGTGCTGTTCGGTACGGAGTTCCCGCTCCAGCACCCGTCCGTCGAACTCGCCAAGATGCGGGCGCTGGAGCTGGACGACGCGACCTGGCACCGCGTGGCCTGGGCCAACGCCCACCGCCTACTGGGAGAGGAAGCACCGTGAACGACACCCCGACCGCGCCGCCCCTGCCGCCCGTGCCGTCCACGCTGCCCCACATAGGGCAGTGGAACAGCGTGGACGAGCTGACGGCGCTCCAGGACAAGCAGCTGCCGCTGATCCTCGCCAAGGCCGCCGAGTCCCCGTTCTACCGGGCCAGGTTCGGCGACGGGCCGCCGCCCGCGTCCCGCGCCGACCTCGCCTCCGTACCGCTCACCACCAAGCAGGACCTCCGCGACAACTACCCCTTCGGGATGCTCGCCGTCCCCAAGGAGGAACTCGCCACCTACCACGAGTCCAGCGGCACCGCGGGCCGCCCCACCCCGTCGTACTACACGGCGGAGGACTGGACGGACCTCGCCGAGCGCTACGCCCGCAAGTGGACCGGCATCACCGCCGCCGACACGTTCCTCGTCCGCACCCCGTACGCCCTGATGATCACCGGGCACCTCGCGCACGCCGCCGCCCGGCTGCACGGCGCGACCGTCGTGCCGGGCGACAACCGGTCGCTGGCCATGCCGTACTCGCGCGTCATCCGCGTCCTGCACGACCTGGAGGTGACGCTCACCTGGTCCATGCCGACCGAGACGCTGCTGTGGGCGGCGGCCGCCCGCGCCGCCGGCCTGAGCCCCGACAAGGACTTCCCGGCCCTGCGCGCCCTGTTCGTCGGCGGCGAACCGCTCAGCGACGCCCGCCGCCGGCGGATCAGCGAACTCTGGGGCGTCCCGGTAGTCGAGGAGTTCGGCTCCACCGAGACCGGCAGCCTCGCCGGCGAGTGCCCGCACGGCCGGATGCACCTGTGGGCGGACCGGGCGCTGTTCGAGGTGTACGACCCGGAGACCGGGCGCACCTCGCCCGAGGGCAGCGGCCGGCTCGTCGTCACCCCCCTCTACCGCCGGGCCATGCCGCTGGTCCGCTACAACCTGGACGACGACGTCGAGGTCAGCTACGCCGACTGCCCCTGCGGCTGGCACCTGCCCTCCGTCCGGGTGCTCGGCCGGGCCGCGTTCGGCCACCCGGTCGGCCGCGCCAAGGTCACGCAACACCGCCTGGAAGAACTGGTGTTCGGCCTTCCGGTCGCGTACGGGGTGCTGTTCTGGCGGGCCAAGGCAGCGCCCGACCGCCTGCACGTCCAGATCGAGGTGGCCGAAGAGCACCGGGCCGCCGCCACCGGCGCGCTCACCGCCGCGATCCGCGCCGAACTGGGCGCGGACTGCGAGGTCACCGGTCTGGAGCCGGGCACCCTCGTCCCGCACCGGGCGCTCACCGCCGTCCACGACGTCGTCAAGCCGCGCAGCCTGTTCGGCGCCGACGAGGACTGGGACAAGGCGCTCCTCTACTACTAGGCATCAGGGAGAAGACCACCATGGGCAGGGACGGAATGCGGGTCGCCGTCGTCGGCGCGGGCATCGCGGGCCTCACGGCCGCGGCGGCCCTGAACCGGGCGGGCGTCCGCACCCGGGTGTTCGAACAGACCGGCCACCTGGGCGAGGTGGGAGCCGGTATCCAGCTCTCGCCGAACGCCACCGGACTCCTGCACCGCCTCGGACTGGGCGACAGCCTGGCCTCCGTGGCCGTGCGCCTGGAGGCCATCGAGATGCGCCGCTGGGACACCGACGAGGTGCTCATGCGCACCGAACTCGGCGACGCCTGCGAGGAGATGTACGGGGCGCCGTACCTGAGCGTGCACCGGGCCGATCTGCACCGGCTGCTCCTCGACCGGGTGCCCGACGACACCGTCACGCTCGGCGCCCGCTGCACGGGCGTCGAGGAGCGCGGCGACGAGGTGGTGCTGCGGTTCGCCGACGGCACGACCGAGACCGCCGACGTCGTCGTGGGGGCCGACGGCATCCACTCCGCGGTCCGCGAGACCCTCGTGGCCGACGAACCGCGCTACTCCGGCCAGACCGTCTACCGGGGCCTCGTCCCGGCCGACCGGCTCGGCCACCTCCTCACCGAACCCCGGGTCATGATCAGGCTCGGCCCCGGCCGGCACTGCGTGTGCTACCCGATATCGGGCGGCAAGCAGATCAGCTTCGTCGCCACCGCCCCGGCCGACGAGTGGCGCACCGAGTCCTGGACGGAACCGGCGTCGACGCGGGAGCTGGTCGCCGCGTACGACGGCTGGACCGAGGACGTACGGGAACTCCTGGGCGCGGCCGACTCGGTCACCCGCTGGGCCCTGCACGACCGCGACACGGTCGGCCGCTGGAGCACCGACCGGATCACCATCGCCGGGGACGCGGCCCACCCCATGCTGCCGTTCGGCGCGCAGGGCGCGAACCAGGGCATCGAGGACGCGGTGGCGCTCGCCGCCTGCCTGCGCACCGCGACGGCCGACACCGTCCCCGAGGCGCTCGTCCGCTACGAGGCGGCCCGCCGCCCGCGTACGGAGGCCGTCCACCGCACCATCCGCGAGAACGCCCGCAACCACCATGTCGCCGACGGCGCGGAGCAGCGGGACCGCGACCGTTCGATGAACGAGCGCTGGGGCCTGCGCGGCCAGGAGTGGCTCTTCGGCTACGACGCCGAAGCGGCCGTCACCGGCTGAGCGGCCGCGGGGAGGCAAGCGCCGCGCGCGAGGCACCACGGCACCACACCGCACCACGGCACCACACCGCACCACACCCGCACCACGGCACCACCGTCCAACGCGTGATCTCAAGGGGGAACCGTCACATGCGTGCAGCCGGTTATGAGAACGCCGTCGTCCTGGTCACGGGCGCCGGTCAGGGCATAGGGGCCTCCGTGGCCCGGGCCTTCGCCGGGAGAGGAGCCCGGGTCGCGGCCCTCGACGCCAACGCGGAGGCGGTGGAGAAGGTCGTCGCCGAGATCGAGGCCGACGGCGGCCGGGCCGGCGCCTACCCGGCGGACGTCCGGGACGCGGGGGCCGTCGAGGACGTCGTGGAGCGCGTCGAGACCGACCACGGCCCCATCGACGTGCTGGCCAACGTGGCGGGCATCCTGCGGACCGGCCCCGTCGTCGGCATCACCGACGAGGACTGGGCGACGGTGCTCGCCGTCAACACCACCGGCGTCTTCCACGTCTCGCGGGCCGTCGCCCGCCGCATGCTGCCCCGGAGGAGCGGCGCGATCGTCACCGTCGCGTCCAACGCCGCCGGGGTACCGCGGATGCACATGGCCGCGTACGCCGCGTCCAAGGCGGCGACGGTCATGTTCACCAAGTGCCTCGGCCTGGAGCTGGCCGGCTCCGGCATCCGCTGCAACCTGGTCTCGCCCGGGTCCACCGACACCCCCATGCAGCGCGCCATGTGGAAGGACGGCAGCAGCAGCCCGCAGGCCGCCATCGACGGCTCCCTCGACACGTACCGGGCGGGCATCCCGCTGCGCAAGCTCGCCGAACCGTCCGACGTGGCCGACGCGGTGCTGTTCCTCGCGTCGGACGCCGCCGGTCACATCACCATGCAGGACCTGTACGTCGACGGCGGCGCGGCCCTGCGCGCCTGAGAACACCGTGCTCGACGCACCACCGTGCTCAGCGAAGGAGACAGACGCCCATCATGGCCATACCGCCCATCGCCCCGTACGCGCTGCCCGGGGCGTCCGAGCTGCCCGGCAACAAGGTGTCGTGGACGCCCGACCCGGACCGGGCCGTCCTGCTCGTCCACGACATGCAGCGCTACTTCGTCGCCCCGTTCGCGGCCGGCGCGTCGCCGCTCACGGAGCTGATCGGCAACATCCGCCGGCTGCGCGAGACGGCGGCCGACCTCGGCGTGCCCGTCGTCTACACCGCACAGCCCGGCGGCATGACCCGTGACCAGCGGGGACTGCTGCACGACTTCTGGGGCCCCGGCATGAGCGTCGACCCCGGGAACCGGGACATCGTCGACGAGCTCGCGCCGGCCCCCGGCGACACCGTCCTCACCAAGTGGCGCTACAGCGCCTTCCACCGCACCGGCCTCACCGAACTGCTCGCCGAACAGGGCCGGGACCAGGTCGTCATCTGCGGCGTGTACGCGCACATCGGCTGCCTCGTCACCGCGTGCGACGCCTTCGCGATGGACGTCCAGCCGTTCCTGGTCGCGGACGCCCTCGCCGACTTCTCCCGCGACGAGCACCTCATGGCGCTGCGCTACGCCGCGTCCCGGTGCGCGGTGACGGCGGTCACGGACACGGTCCTCACCGCGCTGCGCGCCCGCACCGTCCAGCGGGTGTGACGCGCGGCCCCGCACCACCACCGAGGCCCGCCGGGGAAACCTCCCCGGCGGGCCTCGGCGCGTACGTACCGCTCAGCGACGCGCGGGACGCCTGCCCCAGCGGTCGATCAGCGACAGCGCGGGCGAGGTCAGCACCGTCGACACCAGCGCCATCAGCACCAGCATCGTGAACATGACCGGGGTGATGACGCCCAGGTCCAGGCCGATGTTGAGGATCACCAGCTCGGTCAGGCCCCGGCAGTTCATCAGCACGCCGAGCGACAGCGACTCCCGCGCGCCGACGCCGGCCGCGCGCGCCGCGAGGGCGCCGCCCGCCAGTTTCCCGGCGAAGGCCGCCAGGATGATCAGCCCGCACCACGCCCACAGCCCGGCGTCCCCGGCCAGCAGGCCGACCTCGGTGCGCAGCCCGGTGTGGACGAAGAACAGCGGCAGCAGCAGGGTGGTGGTCATCCGCGCCATCTGGTGCGTGGCCTGGTCGACCTCGGGTGCGGTGCGCGGCGTGATGACGCCGAACACGAACGCGCCGAAGATCGAGTGGATGCCGATGGCGTCCGTGGCGTACGCGGAGAGCATGACGCCGCCGAGCAGGACGGGCAGGACGGCCCCTTCCGGGATCCTCCGGCCGCCGCGCCCGCCGGTCACCATCAGCCGGTGCAGCAGCGGGCGCACCACGACGGTCATCACGGCGAAGAACGCCAGGGCGAGCGCGAACGTCACCGCGGCACCGGACGGCGAGTCGTTGTTCACCAGCGCGACGACCAGCGACAGCAGGCACCAGGCGGTGACGTCGTCGATGGCCGCGCAGGTCAGTGCCGTGGCGCCCAACGGCGTACGGTTCAGTCTCCGTTCGGCGAGTATGCGCGCCAGCACCGGGAACGCCGTGACCGACATGGCCACCGCCAGGAACAGCGCGAACGCCCCGAAACCGACCTTCGCGGGGGCGAGCGGCCCGTAGGCGGCGAGCGCCAGGAGCAGCCCGCACAGGAAGGGCAGCGCGATGCTCGCATGGCTGACCAGCAGCGCGGTCCTGCCGCGCTGCCGCACGAGCCGCAGGTCCAGCTCGCGGCCGACGAGGAACATGAAGAAGACGAGACCGATCTCGGCGAGGTTGCCGAGTGCGGGCAGCACGGCGCCGGGCAGCAGCCAGGCCGCCGCGTCGGGCCACACCAGCCCGAGGACGGACGGGCCGAGCAGGATGCCGGCGAAGATCTCGCCGATCACGGGCGGCTGCCCCACCCGCCGGAACAGCCGCCCCGTCAGATAGCAGGCGGCCATGATGACGGGTACGGCGGTGAGCAGCTTCGGGAACACGGCGGCATGGCCGCCGGTACCGGGTGACGCACCGGACTCGCCGCCCGCCGCGGGCGCGGCGCCGGTGCCGGTGCCGGTGCCGGGCTCCAGACCGGAGCCGTGGCGCAGGGCGAGGACGGCCAGGACGATCGGGACGACGACGAGAGCCGCGTACGCCAGCCCCGTGCGTACCAGCACGGAACGGGCACGGCGCCCGCCGGTACGTGAGCCGGTGGGTGAGTCGGTGGACAGGGGCTGCGCGGGCACGGTCCGCGCCGATGCGTGCTGCGGTGGGTCGGCGTGAGCCAGACGATCCGGTACGGACTCCACCTCGGAGGACATGTGCGCTCCTTGCGTCGGCGGGATGCGAGCGGTGGGCGCACGTACGGACGGTGCCCTCCCGGTCGGGTGAACGGGAGGGCACCACGGTGCGCGCACACGCTGTGGATGCGGGTCAGACGGTGGTGACGACCTGCTCGTAACCGAGCCGGGGGCCGCGCGGGTACCAGGCGTCGGGGCCCGGCCTGCCGATGTTGACGACGGCGAGGACCCGCTGCCTGCCGTCGGGCAGGAAGTCCTTCTCCACGGCCCCTGCGTCGAACCCGGTCATCGGGCCGGCCGCGAGCCCGGCCGCGCGGACGCCGAGGATGAAGTAGCCGGTCTGGAGGGCCGCGTTGAGCTTGGCCGACTCCTCCCGGACACCGGCGTCGGAGTAGAACATGTCCTTGGCCTGCGGGAAGGCGGGGAACTGGGTCGGCAGGTGCTCGTGGAAGTCGGTGTCGGCGGCCAGGATCGCGGTCAGCGGCGCCTTGCGGGTCTTCGCCGCGTTGTCGTTGTACATGTGACCGGCGAGGCGCTCGCGGGCCTCGGCCGTCCGGACGAGGACGATCCGCAGCGGCTGCTGGTTGAAGGACGTCGGCGCCCACTTGACGAGTTCGTGGATCGCCTCGATCTGCTCGTCCGTCACCGGCTCGTCGGTGAACGTGTTCGCCGTGCGCGCCTCACGGAAGAGGACGTCCTGCGCCGCCGGGTCGAGTACGAGGTGCCGGGTGTGCGGCTGGTCGGTGGCCGTCATGTCGGGGTGTTCCGCCCTTTCGTGTGGGGTGGTCGGATGGGGTGGGGTCAGACGGTCGTCGTCGCGGGCTCCGGGTGGACCGGGCACTCGTGCAGCGGCTCGTACGGGGCGAACGTCGCCCAGCGGTCCTCGGTGCGCAGCCACTGCGACACGGGGTTGTCGGTGCTCCAGAAGTCACCGCTGAGGACACGCGTGAACCACTTGCCCTCGACGTCCACCCCGTGCGCGCGCAGGAACCTGCCGAGGTTGTACTCGGACTCGTAGTACGCGTAGATGATCCGCGCGTAGGTGTCCGCGCCCGTCTTGAACCGCCGCGTGTAGCGGTCCTGGAGCTCGGCCTCACGCTCCGGCTCGGCCAGGATGCGGTCGACGTGCTCGGCGGCCATCGTCCCGGTGGCGACCGCCAGGAAGACGCCCCCGGAGAAGATCGGGTCGAAGAAGCAGGCCGCGTCACCGACGAGGAACCAGCCCGGTCCCGTCATGGTGTCCGCGTAGTAGCAGTAGTCGGTCTCCACCCGGACCTCCGGGCGGGCCACGGCCCCCGTCAGCCGCCGCGCCACTCGCGGCACGCGCGCCAGGTGCTCGTCGAAGACCTCCTCCGGCTTGCGGTTGCGCAGGACGGCACGCGGCATCACCGCGCCGACGCTGATGGTCTCGGGCCAGATCGGGATCGCCCACAGCCAGCCGTCCGGGTGCCCGCCGACCTGGATGTCGCCCTCGTGGCCCGGGTTCTGGCTCTCGTCCAGACCGTCGTAGTGGCGGAACACGGCGACGTTGCGCAGCCGCTCGACCGTGCGGCGCAGCTGCCGGGTCTGGGCGATCTTGCTGGCGCGGCCCGCCGCGTCCAGGACGTACTTCGCGCGGACCTCGTGCGTGCCGCCCGCGGCGTTGAAGCGGACGCCGGTCACCCGGTCGCCCTCCTCCAGCAGGTCCGTGACGAGCGCCTCCTCGACGACCCGGGCACCGCTCTCGCGGGCGTGGCCGGCGAGCAGGTCGTCGAAGTGGGAGCGTTCGAGCTGGAAGGTCGTCGGGTAGCGGCCCTCGCCCTGGTCGCTGAAGTCGACCCGGCGGAAGTCCCCCGTGGGGAAGATGAACTCAGCGCCCCGCTTGGTCACGTAGCCCTGCTTCAGCGCCTTGTCGAGCGCCCCCATCCGGTCCAGCAGGGTCATCGTGTACGGCAGCATCGACTCGCCGATGTGGAAGCGCGGGAACGACCGGCGCTCCAGCACCAGCACCGACCTGCCCGCCCGCGCCAGAGTGGCGGCGGCGGAGGTGCCGCCGGGGCCCGCGCCGATGACGACGACGTCGACGTGGTCCGGGAAGGGCGCCTGGTGGTCCGTCATGGAGGGAACTCCTTCGAATGGTCCGGCCGCGGGCGCGCGTGAGCGGGCCGGGTGGCCGGCGGTGGGAAGGTGATGGGGACATCGTGTGCCGGAAGCGGTACGCGGGACATCACGCGGTCACGGGATAAGCGGCGCACGGGATAGGCGGCGCACGGGGTGGGGCCGCTCACGCGACGGGCGGCCTCACACGCGCCGCCGCAGACGCCGTGATGAGCCGACCGACTACGGGAGGCGGCTTCGGGGGAGGCGGTGTGGGGAGGCGGCTGGGAGAGGCGGCTTCCGCGAGGGGGCGCGGGGCGCGGCTCAGGTGACGAGGGCCGTCCAGTCGCGGTTCGGCGCGCCGCGCAGCAGCGACAGCGACTGGAGCGGATGGAATCCGTCGTCGTCCCACACCGGCGGGGCGCCCTGGGGCTCCGGCAGCCCGAACGCGGGCTGGCGCTGGGCCACGAGCCAGCGCTCGCAGCGCTCCGGACCGGCCGGCCGGGCCCCGAGGAGCGTGAGCGCGGCCAGCGCGTGGTGCGTCGCCGCGGACCCCGCCCGCCTCCCGGGCGCGTGCCCGAACCCGCCCGCCGCGGTCTGGAGGCCGCGCAGCCACTGGACGGTGCGCCGCTCGCCGGCCACCGGCAGGCCGAGGTGCAGCAGGGCGGCGACGGCCTGCCGGGTCGCGTGGGCGGTCGGGGGGAGGCCGGGCCGGTTGGCGTAGCCGCCGTCCGCCGTACGGCAGGCGGCCACGAACGCCGCGCAGCGCGCCGCCGCCACACCGTCGAAGGCCTGCGCGGGAGCGGCGGCGGGATCAGGGCCGCCCCCGGTGGGCCGCGCCACCGTCAGCGACGGCGCCCGCAGGACGCGCAGCGCCGCCAGGGCCAGGCCGGTGTGCCACACGTCCGGTACGGCTCCGGGCACCCCGCCGAACCCGCCGCGCGTACGGCGGCACGACAGCAGGTACCCGGCGGCCGCGCCGGGCCGCGCGGGACGGCGCCCCGCCAGGTGCAGGGCGAGCACCGCCGTGGCGGTGGTGGCGGCGTCGCTCAACTGCCCGGGGCGCACCCCGAAGCCGCCGTCCGGGTTCTGCGCCTCCTTGAACAGGGCCAGGAGTTCGGCCGGGGACGACCACTGGTCGCCGAGCAGACGCAGCATGGCCATGACACGGTAGGCGGCGGGGACGTCCAGGTACGCCAGGTCGGTCCGCCGCCCCCCGGGAACACTGCGCCCGGCCGGTACGACCCGCAGCAGCCGGTCGTGGTCCAGCGGCAGCGGCACATCGCCGTCGACCCGGGGCACCGGCGTCCCGAGCCCCCCGCCCCTGGCACCCCCGACCACCCACAACCCCCGCGCCCTCCGCGCCTCGCCCCGCGCCCTCGCCGCCTCGCCCCGCGCCCCGCCGAACCCACCGGCCGCCGGGTCGATCACGCCTGCCACCACGGCTGTTCGGCCCGCCGCCGGGTCCGTCCCGCCGGCCACCGGACCCGTCCCGCCGGCCACCGAGGCTGTTCCGCCCGCCACTGCGGCTGTTCGGCCTACCGCCGGGTCCGTCGCGCCCCCCGATGGTCCGGTGGCGGCGTCGTGGTCGAAGCGGGGCGACGCGGGGCCGAAGGCCAGCGCCACCAGCGCCTGGGTGCGGGCCGACTTGGCCTGTGGCGCGGGCGGCGGCGGGGCCGTACCGGCGGGCGCGGACGGTGGCGTCGGGCCCGCACCGAGCTGCTGGAACGTCAGGACGGCCGGTTCGTCCTCCGTGGCCCACAGATGGCCGATCGCACGGAAGACGCCCCCGTGCCGGTGGTCCGCCAGATCGGTGACCGCCCGCCCCGCCCACCGCAGCGTGTCCGCCGCCCCGAACCCGCCCGCCTCCAGCGCGCGGGCGGCCAGCGCGACCAGCGCGGCGTCCTCGGCGGTCTTCACCGGGAACGGCGAACCGCCCTCCGCCACCGCGAACGTCCAGTCGACCCGGGGCCTGCCGTCGATCGCCGCCCGGTCCCAGAACCCGCCGCCACCCGGGTCGTGGCAGCGGGCCACCACCCGAGCCAGCAGCGTCCGCGCCGACTTCAGGTACTGCTCCTCCGCCAGCAGCGTGCCCGCCCGCGCCAGCGCGTGGGCCACCCGCGCGGACGGCCCGCACAGCGCGGGCAGCGCCGACGCACGCGGCCACACGGACACGCCCTCGACGAGCTCGGACAGCCGGTCCGCGAGGACCTTCATCGAGGACGCGTCCACGCCGTCCTCGCCCGTCCGCGCCGCCACGTCCAGCGCCCGCACCGCCGCCGCCGTGGCCAGCGGCGCGCCCGCGTCACCGCCCCGTACAGGGCGCCAGTCCTCGGACAGCAGCGTCGGGAACCGCCCTTCGACCGCCGTGTGCAGACACCGGTTGAGGACGTCCACCGCCTGGGACCGCGTGGCGTCGCAGTCCAGCCGGTGCGCGCCCGCGAGCAGCGCCGCCCCGGCGTCGAGCTGGTGCAGCGGTGTCCGTACGCGACCGGTCGGCCGTGCCCGCCAGAACCGGTCGGCGCGTTCGGTGAACCCGGGCTGTCCGTGCCGGTCGATCAGTTGGCGCAGACCGTCCATCGCCACGGTCAGGTCCTCGGTGCTGCCGTGCTCGGCGAGCACGAGCACGGCCGCCGCCTGGGCGTCGAGATCCTTGTCAGGGGAGATGCGTACGCGCCCGGAGGGGACGGTCCAGCCGTGGACGCCCCCTTCGCGCCGGTCCAGCATGCGCGTGCGGAGGAACCGCAAAGCTGTCAGAGGCATGAGATTCCTGGGCTCCTAGGCTCCTGGTGTCTGGCTCCGGGGCCCCGGGACCACCTGGGGCCGGGGCGCTAGGTACCGACGGGCGACACAGGCGCCGCCGACGACGACACAGACGCCGCTGACGGCACCGGCGCCGCCGGACCCCCACCGTCCCGGTCCGCCCCGTCCCGATCGGCCGCGTCCCGATCGGCCGCGTCCCGGTCCGCCCCCTCCCGGTCGCCGTCGAGCAGCGCCGCCAGGGTCTCCGCGAGCACCGCCGAGCCGTTCCGTGTCAGCAGCGACTCCGGGTGGAACTGGAGCGAGGCGAACGAGGCGGCGCGCAGGGCGTGGACCTGCCCCGTCCGGCCGTCCCTGCACACCTCCACGGGCCCGGCCACGGCGTCGTGCCGCAGCACGTCGCCGTCGTACCGTGCCGCGAACGTGTTGTAGAAGCCCACGATCTCGGGCCGCCCGAAGAAGTCGACCTTCCGCTGGACGCCCTGGTTCGGGACGCTCCTGCGGATCAGCTCCAGACCGAGGAGCCCCGACAGCACCTGGTGCCCGAGGCACACGGACAGGAACGGGATCCGCCGCTCCAGCAGCCGGCCCGTGATCGCGCGCAGGGCGCCGATCCGCGGGTCGTCCGTGTCCCGGGGGTCGCCGGGCCCCGGACCGACGACCACCACGTCGTACCCGCCCGGGTCCATGTCCCGCGCCTCGTCGTGGCCGTGCACGGCGGCGTCCATGCCCAGCGCCCGCAGGTGCTGGGCGAGCATCGCGGTGAACGTGTCCTCGGCGTCCACGATCAGCGCCCGGCGCCCGCGCAGTGCGGGGACGGCGCGGGACGAGTCCCCGGACCGGTCGTCGCGCAGCCAGAACTCCGCCAGGTCGGTGTTGCGTTCGGCCAGCGCGCCGCGCACCTGCGGCAGGTCTCCGAGCCGCCCGCCCGCCCCGCCGCCACGAGCCGGGAACGGCGCACCGGAGAGCGCGGCGATCAGCCCCGCGGCCTTCGTGCGGGTCTCGGCGACCTCCGACGCGGCGTCCGACAGCCGGACCAGCGTGGCGCCCACGCCGACGCTGAGCCGACCGGCCGCGTCCACGTCCGCCGTACGGATCAGGATGGCCGAGTCCAGGGCGCGCCCGCCCTCCTCGTCCCGTCCGACGAGGGCCAGCACCCCGCTGTAGTAGCCGCGCCTGCCCGGCTCGTGACGGGCGATCACCCGGCACGCGTTCTCCAGCGGGCTGCCGGTCACGGTCGGCGCGAGCAGCGTCTCGCGGAGGACGTCCCGTACGTCCATCGTGCTCGGGCCCTCGATGAAGTACTCGGTGTGGGCGAGCCGTGCCATCTCCTTCAGCCGTGGCCCGACGACCCGGCCGCCGGTCCGGGCGCAGACGCGGGCCATCATCTTCAGCTCCTCGTCCACGACCATGGCCAGCTCGTCGGTCTCCTTGCGGTCCGCGAGGAACTCCATCAGTCCGGGCAGGCTCGGCCCGGACTCCGGGTAGCGGTAGGTCCCGCTGATCGGGTTCATCACGGCGACGCCCGCGTCCAGGCTGACGTGGCGCTCCGGCGAAGCGCCGATGAAGGTGCGGGAGCCGGTGTGGACGACGAACGTCCAGTGCGCGCCCGACTCGCTGAGCAGCAGCCGCCGGAAGATGGCCAGCGCGGTACGGGGCGACCAGCCGGCGACCGTCGCCGTGAACGCCCGCTTGATGACGAAGTTGGAGCCCGCGCCCCGGCCGATCTCGTCGGCGAGTACGCGGCGCACGGTCTCGGCGTACGTGTCGTCGTCGACGTCGAACCCGGCGTCGCGCAGATCGACGGGCGCGTCCGCGATCCGCGTGACGGCGTCGGCCACGGCCAGCGTGCCCTGCGCCCGTACGGACAGGGCGAGTACGGGTTCGCCGTCGTCCCGGCAGGCGAAGCCGCGCTCGGTGATCTGCCGGAATGGCACGACGGCCAGCAGCTCGTGCCGCGCCCCGCGCGGACCGCCACCCTCGCCAGGGCCTTCGCCCGGGCCGTCACCCGTGTCGTCGGGCAACGGCAGATCGGCCAGCAGCCGTACGTCGGTGACGTCTCCCGCCAGTACGTCGACGCGCTCGGGACCGGTGGCGGAACCCGGCCGGTGCAGCAGCGCGAAGGCGGGCGGTCCTGAATCGAGCAGTGCGTCCAGATCCACGTCGGACCCGTCAGCGGAGAAGCCCCATGACAGTGCGTCGGTCATCGTGTGCCTTCCGGTTCTGCGGAGATGAGGGGATGAGGGCGGCCGTGCGGGAGCGGACGCGTATGCGGGTACGAAGCCGCATGCCGAGTGCGGGATGCCGAATCGGGATGCGGGGCGCGGGATGCGGGGCGCGGGGCCGGCTCTCAGTGCCCGGTCACCCGGTCCAGGACCGCGTCCCAGTCGTCGGGCACGGTGTCGCCCTGCCAGGCGACGTGCTGGTCGGGCCGCACCAGCACCAGCGAGCAGCCCCACGCCTCCCGGATGGCCGCCGCGTCGTCCAGGGCGAGCCGCGTCACCGGCAGGCCCCGCCGCTCGGCCTCCTTCACGGCGGGTACGCCGTCCCCCGTACCGGACAGGTCCAGCAGCGTCAGCCCGGTGCCGAGGCGGTCGAACAGGGCGGCGCCGCCCGCCAGCCGGATCGACGGGAGCCGCCCGCCCGGCCACGGCTTCGGGGACACGCGCCGCCATTCCCAGCGGGGCGCCGGGCCGTCGGGGGCGCTCACGACGGGCGAGCCCGCGTAGCGGTAGCCGTGGTGGATGCCCACGTTGTCCAGCTGGTAGTCCTCCTGCTCCAGGAACCCGGCGAGCTGCTCGCGGGTGGCGCCGATGGACGTGAGCTGGGCGAACCGGCGCCAGACCTCCATGAGGTTGACGCACATCTCCCGGTTGAAGAGGGCGACGGGACGGCGCTCGGCCTCGTAGCTGTCCAGCAGCGCCGGTCCTCCCCAGCCGCCGACCACGGCGGCGAGCTTCCAGCCGAGGTCCACGGCGTCGCCCAGACCGGTGTTCGCGCCGTGCCCGCCCACCGGGTAGAACTGGTGGGCGCAGTCGCCGGCGAGGAAGACGGCGCCCTCGCGGTAGGCGCGGGCGACGGACAGGGAGCCCTGCCACTGGCTGACGTTCAGCAGCTCGTCCACCGTGAAGGAGCAGCCGAACCGTTCGTACATGACGGCCACCGGGTCTGCGGGGAACGGCTCGCCGTCCGCGATCCGGAAGCTGGCCGTCCAGGTGTCGGCGCCGTCGCGGGACACCAGGTTGAGGCCCTTGGCGGTGACGGTGAGGAAGTTCCTGCCGTGCCGGTTGAGCAGCGGGTCGGAGCTGCGGAAGTACAGCGAGCAGTGCCGGGTGGGCGGCGCGGCGACGTCCAGCGGCACGCCGACCACGTCCCGTACGGCGCTGCCCGCGCCGTCGCAGGCGACGAGGAAGCGGGCGCGCAGCGTGCGCGCGGCGCCGCCGTCGCCCTCCGCCACGGTGGCGGTCACCCCGCCGGGCCCCTGGTCGAGCCCGGTGAACGTCCAGCCCTCCCGCAGGTCGATCAGCGGGTGCTCGCGGGCGGCGCCGCGCACGACGTCCTCCAGCAGCGAGCCGCGCACCCGCTGGTACGCCTCCAACGGCTCGGAGCCGTCACCGGCGGCCGCGTACCGGGCGGCGGTCTCGGCGACGGAGGGGTAGCGCCAGATGGCGATGGGCGCCTCGTCGTAGCCGCGGGCGAAGAGGAAGTTGGACGGCTGGTCCCGGGCGACGCCCCGGGAGCGGATCTCCTCGGCGAGCCCGAGCCGGCGCAGCAGTTCCATGCTGCGCCCGTTGACGTAGTCCATCTTCGGGTACGGGGACGGCCGCAGCGACCGCTCCACGACGATGCTCGCCACGCCGTACCGGGCCAGCTCCAGGGCCAGGACCGAGCCGACGGGCCCGGCGCCGACCACCAGCACGGGAGTGTCGTGGGACGCGGACGCGGACCGCGGGTGTGCGCTCACGGCGGATGCTCCTTCGGACGCCGATGGGGAACGCCGGCGCCGGAAGCCGCCGACCCCCAAGAGACTCGCGGCCCGGCCCCCGCCCCGGCATCACGTCTTCACGTGATCTCACCCCGGGACCCCCGCCACCCGCGCCTCCGGGCCCACCGCCACCCGCGCCTCCGGGCCCCCGCCACCCGCCCGCTGCCCGATGCCCCGCCCCGGGCCCTCCTGCCCCGGACCTCCGGCCACCCCCGCCACCCCGCCACCCGCGCCCACGAGCCATCGCGCGTCCCACCCGCCCGCCGCCCCATGTCACGGCCCCACGCCCGACCGGCCTCCAGCCACGCCCGCCACCCGCGCCGCCGAGCCCCGAACCCCAGGCCCACGGGCCTCCCGCCCCCGTCGCCACCCGCGCCCCGCCGGGCCGCCGCCTCCTGCCGCATCCCGCGCCCCCGCCGTCTCCCGCAGTCCGCGGGCCGGCGCCCCGAGTCCCGTACACCTGGGTTGGGTGTGCGGGTGTGCGGGCATGGAGGTGCCCGGGCGGTTTCCGTGGCGCTCGCGTCGCGCACGGGACCACCCGGGCGGGGCCCGGTCTCCCGGTCGGATCACCCCCGCGAATCCGCCCGTCGTCCGCCGTTTTTCGGGGAGCCCCGGCCCCGACGCCCCCGCTGGATCACCTCTCCTCGTGCCGTGTCAGGCCGCGCCCGCCGTCTGGGCGGTCTCCCCGGACTCCTCCAGGTACGCCGCGAACCGGCGCGTGAGTTCGACCCGGCTGTGCACGCCCAGCTTCGCGAAGACGTGCCGCAGGTGGCTGTCCACCGTGTGCGGGGACAGGTACAGCTGGTTGGCCACCTCCCGGTTCGTGAGCCCCTCCGTGACCAGTTGGGCCACGCGCAGTTCGGAACGGGTCAGCGTGGAGCGGGCCGGCAGCGTGCCGATGGCGTCCCGGTTCGTGACCTTGGACCGTACGCCGAAGCCCCGCAGGGACTTCGCCGCGCGCGCCGCGTCCCGTTCCGTACCGCTCGCCGTGTACTGGGCGACCGCCTCCTCCATGAGCGCGACCGCCCGTTCCCGGTTGCCGGCGGTGTGCTCGGCGAGCGCCGTGTCCTCGAACGCCGCCGCGCGGGCCAGCAGCCGGGGGCTCGCCCGGAAGTGCGAGGAGGCCAGCCGCAGCGCCTCCAGGTCACCGAGGAGCAGCCCGCGGGCGTGCGCGGCGGCCCCGGCGATCGACGCGACGCCGGGGTTGCGGTCCCGCAGGCTCTCCGCCGCCACGACCACCGCCTCGGCCCGGTCCAGCGCCGACGCCCCCGCCCGCATGGCGATCCGCACCAGAACGGGCGCCGCGCCAGGGTCGTTGGCGAGCAGCAGCATCCGTTCCGGCGTCCGGTCCAGGACCGGGGTGAGCGTGTCGAGCGCCGCGTGGTGGTCGCCGACCGCCTCGTGGAACAGGGCCGTCGGCCACGTCTGTTCGGCGGGGCCGACGCTGATCCCGTCCTCGACGAGGCTGTTGATCTGCCGCAGATGGCCCCGGGCGACGGACAGTTCACCGCGCCGGATCGCCATCTGCGCCAGCAGTCCCAGCAGCGGGACGGTCAGCTGCAGCGCCTGGAGCTGCTGTGTGATGCGCAGCCCGGCCTCCGCCTCGGCCTCGGCCTCGGCGAGCCGCCCGTCCAGCATCCGCAGTTCGGCCCGGTAGTAGTGCCACAGCGGCTGCGACCAGGCCGTACCGAGCTGGGTTGCCTCCCGCTGCCCGGTCAGGTAGATCATGTCGGCCTCGTCGAACCGGTCGACGGTGACCAGCCCCCGCGCCAGCCACAGTCGCGGGTGGCGGTGGCGGACCTCGCCGCCGCCCCGGTCCGCGGCCTCCACCGCCGCGACCGCGTGCGAGACGGACGCGTCCAGGTCGCCGCGCCCGCGCGCCGCGACACTGCGCGCGACCGTGCCGAAGACCAGCGCCGACGCCGAGTCCTCCCCGCACGCGGCGGCCAGCGCCGCCGCCTCGGCGCCCGCGCGGTCGGCGCCGTCCAGGTCCCCGACGTACAGCAGGGCGTGCGCCTGGATGGCGAGGAGTTGCGCCCGGGACGCGTCGGGCACGCCGCGCCGCGCCAGCGCCCGCCGGGTGTAGCGGATGACGGCGGCGTTCTGCCCGGCGTGCTTGAGCGCTTCGGAGAGGCCGAGCAGCAGCGCGGCCTCCGTCCGCGCGTCGAGCCCGCTGCTGAGCGCGGACTCGCCCAGTTCCTGCGCCTCGCGTAGCCGCCCGGCGCAGGCGAGGAGCCGTACGGCGTCGGCGGTCAGGCCGGCCCGGGACGGATCGTGGGCGTCGATCAGCTTCAGCATGCGCAGGATCAGGTCGGCGGCGGTACCGGGCGCGTGCGGGGCGATGTCGGTGGCCGCCTCGCGCAGCACGGTCAGCGCCTGTCCGTCCCCGGCGTGGCCGCTGCGGATGAGGTGCTCGGCGACCTCGATGGGGGAGCGCCCCTCCTCCCGTACGACCACGGCGGCCTCACGGTGCAGGGCGAGACGTACGGACTCGTACATCTTCTCGTAGACCGCCTCGCGTATGAGGTCGTGGCTGAACGCCAGGTCGGTGCCCTGTTCGACCAGCGTCCCGGATTTGAGGGCCTCCTCGACGGCCAGCACCAGGCCGGTCGCGGAGCAGCCGACCAGCCCGGCGGCCTCGTGCATCGTGAACGGCCGGCCGAAGACGGAGGCGACCTCGACCAGCCGGCGCGCCTCGGGCGACAGGTCCTTCATCCGGTGGTGGACGGCGCCGAGGAAGTCGGCGGGGAGCCCCCCGGACACGACGGTCGCGGCCCCGTCCGCGATCAGGACGCGCCCCGCGTTCCGTACGGTGATGAGCAGTTGCTCCAGCAGGAACGGGTTGCCGCCGGCGCGGTCGGCGAGCGCCAGCACCGAGGGGTCGGGCGCGGCCCCCAGGATGCGGGAGCTGAGCTCGGCGACGGCGTCGTCGCCGAGCGGGCCGAGCGGGACGCGCTGCGCGCACTCGCCGATCAGCCACTCGATGGCGTCCTGCGCCGCCGACCGCGCGGGCACGGGGCGGCGGGCGAGGAGCCACAGGACCGGCGACGAGAACAGCTCGGGCACCAGGATGCGCAGGGCGAGGGCGGTGAGTTCGTCGGCCCATTGGGCGTCGTCGAGGACGATCAGCATCGGGCGGTCGTGGGCACAGCTCTCGATCAGGTCGCGCAGTTCGTCGATGAGCCAGAAGCGGTCGCCGCCCGCGCTGCCGAGCGCGGCGATGTCGAGCCCCGGCAGTTCGCCGCGGCGGAGCGCGGTCAGCAGGGGCGTGAGCGGGGCGACGCGGTCGAGTTCGGCGGCCCGCCCCACGGCCACCAGCATGCCGAGCTCTTCGGCCTCGGCCGTGATCACGTCCAGCAGGCGGCTCTTGCCGATGCCGGCCGGACCTTCGATCACCAGGCAACCACCCGTGCCTTCCACTGTTGTCGTGAGGGTGGCTCTCAGTTCGGACAATGTGCTGTCCCTGCCCACCAAGGAAGCTCTGGCCGTGCGCAAAGTCAGATCCCCTCTCTCCCGTTGTCGTGGCCCGGGGGAAGGTCGACAGCCAGGGCGAGCCTGTCCGTCGCAGGGCAACGGGGACCGCGTGAGCAGCCCCGTGCCACCGCCCGTCGGCCGTGCTCTCCCCCGAGTCCCGCTTCCGCGGGCCAACGATTGTTCTCCGTGAGCGGCCACCACCCTGCATTGTGGACAGTCAAAGAGACAATCTTGATTCAACAACCGACGCGCTGAGTTCACTCTATCCATTTGAATGATCACGAGTGGTCACATCCAAAACTGACTTCTCGTCAACTGGTGCAGAGGCCGGCATTCCGCCCGGCTGGTGCGCTTTTAATGGCGCGATCCCGACCGTGAATGCTCGCCTCCGTCAGGAGGGTCGCCGTTCAGAACTCATGACCGGCCAAGCTGATTCAACATTCAATGGATATCGCTGGCTGGAATGGGATGCCCTGTCGGCGGGGGGTGGATGGGGGTCGCCGGGTGGCCGGAAGGGTGTCGTCGGTACCGGCGGAGTGGGGTGGGTCACTCCCTCAAGTGTCACGCCCCTGAGCGGTTTTCAGCCAAAGGTGACCGACGGGAGGTTGCGCCGTCCGCGCTCCTCTGCCTCTTGAACTGAGCTTCACGCCCTGTGTACTTTAGGCCGCGTACACCGTGTGTAGTTCCTGAGTGGGCCGACGGGCGGGGCATGTCCGTCCACGGCTCCGACGCCGAACCGAAGGCAGGTAGTGATGACCACCTCAGCCTCTCCGCGGACCATCCGTCCCGGCATGTGGCAGGCGGACCGCGGTGCGACGACGGCGACGTTCGCCGTCCGCAACATGCTGCTCATGACCGTCACCGGCACGATCCCGGTGACCGGCGCGAGCGTGCGTGTCGCGGCGGACGGCACTCCCACCGAGGTCGTGGCCGAGCTGGCGCCCCAGGGCTTCAGTACCGGCAACGACAAGCGTGACGAGCATGTGCGTGGCCCCGAGTTCCTGGACGCGGCGGCGCATCCGGTGATGCGCTTCACGTCCGAGCGGATCGTCGCGACCGGGGACGGCTGGACGGTCGTCGGCTCCCTCGCCCTGCGGGGGGTCACGACCACCGTCGAACTGGCCGTCACGGTCACGGAACTGGGCGGCGAGAGCGCGCGCGTCCGCGCCCGGGGCCGGATCGACCGGCACCAGGCGGGCGTCACGGCGATGTCCAACCTGATGATCGGCAAGGACGTCGCCATCGACCTCGATGTGACGCTGCGGCACTCTCTCCAGGACTGACCACGGCCCGCACGCCCGCGCACCCGCGCGGGCGTGCGCGGGACGCACCGTACGCGCCGACACGCCCGACGCACGGCACCGCGCGTCCCCACGCACCACACAGCACCACACAGCACCGCACGGCACCGCACCGCACGGCGCCGCACGGCAGCGCCGTACGCACCACGTCACACCGCACCGCACCGCACGGCGCCGCACCGCGCCGCGCCGCGTCGAAGGGACGACTCGGCGCGTCCGCGACCGACCGGAATTCGGTCGAGGCGCCCCCTGCCGGGCCGGCGGCATCGCCCGCCCGCTCGTGGACGCGTCCGTCGTCCGCCCGTTCTCACGGCCCATGAGGCCGCCGACGGAAGGCGAGAGCGCCCACGCGCCCCCGCCGACCGCTGGTGCGTCCGCGTGCCGTATTCCTCACCCCGCCGGCCCTCTCGAGGTAAACCGGCGCGGGAATTCTCACCATGCGTCCGACGGGTCCGACGGAACCCGTGTGGCGACCAATACCGCGTGAATGGACAGCAAAGTCAACTGATCGGGGGGTGGGCAGGCATATGCCTGACGGTAATGAATTGACGATGATGCTCTTCCTGCAATTGGCGACCGTCCTCGTGGCGTGCCGTGCGGTGGGGCTGCTCTTCCGGCGGCTGGGGCAGACACAGGTCGTCGCCGACATGGTGGCGGGCTTCCTGCTGGGGCCGACGCTCCTGGGGTTCGTGTTCCCGGCCATCCAGGACCATCTGTTCCCGACGGCCGTCCAGCCGCCCGGCGGCGGTGAGTCGATCACCCACCCGTCGCTGCACGTCCTGTACGTCATCGGGCAACTCGGGCTCGTCCTCTACATGTTTCTCGTCGGCCTCGCCTTCGACAACGGGCTCCTCGTGCGGCACCTCAAGGAGTCCGCCACGGCCTCTGTCGCCGGCATCATCGCCCCCGTGGCGGTCGGCGGCCTCATCGGCTGGCAGCTCGCCAGCGGCGACACCTTCTTCCCGGACAGCGTCGCCCCCTGGCAGGCGGCCCTGTTCGTGGCGGCGGCACTCGCCATCACCGCGTTCCCGATGCTCGCCCGGATCGTGTACGAGGAGAAGCTCACCCGCACCAAACTGGGCACCGTCGCCGTGGCCTGCGCGGCCGCCGACGACGCGGCCGCCTGGATCCTGCTGGCCGTCGTGGTCGCCGCCGCCAAGGGCGACCCGCAGGTGGCCGTCATCGCGGTGGTCGGCAGCCTCGTGTACGGGGTGTTCATGACCACGGCGGGACGCAGGCTGCTGACCCGGCTGGGCAGGTGGGCCACCACGACCCGCAACGGCCCGCCGGAGTCGGGCCTGCGGCCCGAGGCCCTCGGCCTGGTGACCGTCGTCCTGCTGCTGTGCGCCTGGTTCACCGAATGGACCGGTGTCTACTCGGTGTTCGGGGCGTTCATCCTGGGCGCCGTGATGCCGCGCGGGGTGTTCGCCGAGGAGCTGCGGCGCCGGATCGAGCCGGTCACCGTCCATATCCTCCTCCCGGTGTTCTTCGTCTACTCGGGCCTCAACACCGACCTCAACGTCCTGGTGGACCCGACCGTCCTCATGGTGTTCGCCGTGGTCCTGGTCGCCTCGTTCGCCGCCAAGGGCGGTGCCTGCACGCTCGCCTGGCGTGCCACGGGCAGCTCATGGCGGGACGCGGCCGCCCTGGGCTCCCTGATGAACGCCCGCGGCCTGATGGAGCTGATCCTGCTCAACGTGGGCCGTGCGGAAGGGCTCATCACGGTGGAGCTCTACACGGTGCTGGCCCTGATGACGGTGGTCACCACCATGTCGGCGTCGCCGCTCTACCGCCGCATTCGGCGCGGCGCGCCCCCGACGACACCACCGGAGGACCCGTCGGCCCCCAAGGCGCTCCCGGAACCGGCGATCCCCCGCTGACCGTCGGCGGCAAGGCCGTCAGGCCGCGCGACGGCCTGACGGCCTGACCGTCCAACTGCCCGACCGCTTGACGGCCTGACGGCCTGACGGCTCGACCGCCTGACGGCGCCCGACCGTCCAACTGCCTGACCGCCTGACCGCCTGACCGCCTGACCGCCTGACGGCCCGACCGTCCAACTGCCTGACGCCTGACCGCCTGACCACCTGACGGCTCGACCGCCCGGCCGCGGTGGGCGATTGGCCCGGCTTCCCCGGCCTGGAATGGACCAGGCCGGGGAACGGCGGCGGATCTACCGTCGCCGACATGCCCCGAACCTTCCCCCGTCTCGGAGCGGCGCCCCGGGCGCTGGCCGTGGCGCAGTTGAGCAACTCCGTCGGTGACGGCGCGTTCTACGTCTGCTCGGCGCTCTACTTCTCCCGGATCGTCGGCCTGTCCGCCGGCCAGATCGGCATCGGCCTGACCGTGGCGTGGGCGGTGGGATCCATGGCGGGCGTGCCGCTCGGGCAGCTCGCCGACCGCCGGGGGCCACGCGGAACCGCCGTACTGCTGGCCCTGGCCACCGCCGCGACGGTGGCCTCGTTCCTCCTCATACGGTCCTTCGCGCCGTTCCTCGTCGCCGCCTGCCTGTACACCACGGCCCAGTGCGGTCTGGCGGCCGCCCGGCAGGCCCTGCTGGCAGGGCTGGTCGAACCGGCTGCCCGTACGGGCGCGCTGGCCGCGCTCCAGTCCACGCTGAACGCGGGGCTGGCTGCCGGAGCGGGGATCGGCGGGCTCGCCCTGTACGCGGGCACGCGCACGGGCTACCTCGCGGTGTTCGCGCTGGACGCGCTGTGCTTCCTCGGCTGCGCGCTCGTCCTGCGCCGCCTGCCGCACGTGCCGGGCACCGTGCCGCCGACGGGTGGCGAGCCCCGGTTCGCGGTCCTCCGCGACCGCCCGTACGTCCTGGTCACCCTGGTGAACGCGGTACTGCTGCTGCGCCTTCCGCTGCTGAGCCTGGCGCTCCCGCTGTGGATCGTGGAACGCACCCAGGCGCCCGGCTGGACGGTGTCGGCGCTGTTCGTCCTCAACACCCTGACCGTGACGCTCTTCCAGGTCCGTACGGCCCGGACGGTGACGGGCACGGAGTCCGCGACCCGCGCGGTGCGCCGCTCCGGCGTCGTCATCCTCGCCTCGTGCGCGGTCTTCGCGGTCACCGCGGCTCCCGGCCTGTCCGCGTGGGGGGCCGTCGCCGTCCTGGTCCTGGGGTCGGGGCTCCAGGTGATCGCGGAGATGTGGCACTCGGCCGGGTCCTGGCAGATCGGCTTCGGGCTGGCCCCGCGCGACCGGATCGGCCAGTACCAGGGCTTCTACGGCGCCGGCGTCCCGCTGGCCCGTACCCTCGGCCCGGTCCTGGTCACGACCCTGCTGATCACCTGGGGCGTCCCCGGCTGGCTGACCCTGGGCGCCCTCCTCCTCGCAGCCGCCACGGCCATGACCCCGGCGGTCCGCCACGCCGAACGCCGCGCGGCGGCGGAGGCTCCCGGACCGCGCCCCGAGGGGCCGGAGAACGACGACGGCGGCACGTTCGGGGCCACCGCTCGGCGGAACAGCCAGACCGCCGCCACCGCCAGACCCGCCAGCCAGGCCAGGGCGATGAGGAGCGGACCGGTCTCGTCGAACCCCGGGGTGAGGGCGGCGTCGATCAGGACGCGGCCTGAGCCGTAGCCGGGCAGGGCGTGCGCCCAGCCGGGCGGGGTCGGTCGGAGCATGGGGCTCTGTGCGATGCCCAGGTCCAGGAAGGGCACGAGGAAGGCGATCAGGATGCCGCCGAGGCGTCCGAAGAGCGGCCCGATGAGGACGCCGACGAGCGCGTAGGTCAGGGCGATGAGAACACTGGCGGCGATGTAGAGCGGCCAGTTCCGGGCGTCGAAGACGGTGGCGGTCACGGCGAGGGAGGCGGCGGTGGCCGCCAGCGCGCCCGTGGCGACGACGGCCAGCCGGGAGGCGAGCAGCGCCGTGGGGCGGAACCCGGCCAGCGACAGGCGCCGGTCGGCCGAGCGGGCACCCAGGATCACGAACAGCCCGGTCAGAGCGGCGAGCGACCCGATGGCGATGGGGGCCATGGTGCCGCCGTGGATGTCGGGCAGCCAGGCCCGCTGCGAACCGGTGCCACCGCCTTCGCGCACGGTCAGCGTGGTGTACTCGCCGGGTGTGGTGGCCACCGCCAGAAGGACGAACACGACGGGGACGGCGGCGAGGAGGACCCACAGCACCCGGTTGCGCGAGGCTTCCCGCAGCCCGGCCCGCACCCCCGCGCCCAGCTGCGCGCGCGGCGAGCCGGGCGGCGCGCGGTGCGCGGCGCGGTGGGTGCGGCTGGTGGTGGTGATCACCGTCCAGGCCACGGCGACGGCCGCCGCAGTCCAGACCAGGGCCCACCCGAGGTCGCCGGGACGCCCGCCGTGGCCGGACGGCAGGTCGACCATCCACAGCGTGACGAAGTGCGTCGGCAGGACCCTCGTGAAAGTGCGGTCGGCCGCGCCAAGGACGGGACCGAAGAAGACGTCCAGGATCCATACGAACAGCACGAGCACGGTGCCGTTGACGGGGTCGGCCACCAGCGCCCCGATGAGCGCGCCGATCGCCAGGTAGATCACCGCGAACATGACGGTCCCCGCGACGACCCGCCCGGGTGCGTCCCCCAGCCCGGTGCGCACGGCGAGTGCCACCACGGCAGCGGCGGCGGCTACCAGCGCCAACGCCAGTCCCGCCGCCAGGCGCGCGGCCATGAGCCGGGACGGGGCGAGGCCCGCCACGACCAGGCGGCGGTCGGCGGCGCGGGCGCCGCGCAGCTGGAAGTACATGGCGGTGGCGGCGATGAAACCGGCCGCCCAGCCGGCGGTGGCCGTCTGCACAGCCGGGCCGCCGGGCCCGCCGAGCAGTTCGGCGGTGTCGGCCAGGGGACCCGCGGCCACCACGACGAACACCACCGGCACCACCACGAGCACCAGCGGGTTCATCGGGGTGCGCGCGGCGTCCGCGAGGAACCGCCGGGTGAGCAGGACGCCGGTCATCGCGGCACCGCCCGCCCGTCGCGCAACTGGACGATCCGGTCGAAGCGCTCCTCGTCGGTGACGAAGTGACTGATGATCAGCACAGAGCGGCCGGCCCGCCGGCGCTCGGCCACCAGGTCCCAGAACTTCAGGTACGTGTCGAAGTCGAACCCGGCGTACGGCTCGTCCAGCAGCAGCACCTCGGGATCGGGCGCCAGCGCCAGCCCGAGGTTCAGCTTCGACAGCGTGCCGCCCGAGAGCCGGTCGGCGCGGGCGGCCGCGTACCGTTCGAAGCCGAGCCGGCTGTAGACGGCGGCCCGTGAGGCGCGCTCGGCCTCCGGGGAGAGACCGTAGGCACGGCCGAACAGCTCGAAGTGCTCGTCGCAGGTGAGCCGTTCGTACACCACGGGTTCCTGCGGGCAGTAGCCGATCCGCCCGGCACGGGTCACGGTTCCGTCGTCCGGGGCCAGGTCACCGACGAGGATCCTCATCAGCGTGCTCTTGCCGGAGCCGTTCTCGCCGACCAGGCCGACGACCTCGCCTGCGGCCAGTTCCAGATCCACCCCCTTGAGGACCGGTGTGCGGCGCCGTACGGGCCACACTCCTCTCCCGTGCGCCTTGACGATCCCCTGGGCCCGCAGCACCACGGCGCCGGCCGTGGCCTCGGCACGGGCATCCGCCGTCGGTGGCGTGTGTGCTGGAACGCCGGTCATGTCGTCCTCCCGGTGGCCGCGCGCCTGACCCCGGCCGGACCCGGCTCCGACCGGACCGGGCCAGGGCCGAACCTGGCTTCGACCGGACCCGGCCCGGACCGCTCGCCGGAACCGCGACCGCCGCCGTGTCCACCGCCTCCGCCGCCGTGTCCGCCACCGCTGCGGTGAGCGCCACCGCCGCCGTGTCCGCCGAGCGCGCCGCGCATCGGGGGCCTCCTTCAGCGGAGGGCGGGGCCGCGAGCGCGGCCCGTGGGGCTTCGGGGCGCGACGGCGCCCTCGGTGGGGTCCGCCCGTCGTCCCTCTTCCTCTTCGATCGTCTCCCCGCCGAGCCCGGGTGAGGGGGGCCGGAAGGCCCGCGCGCGGGGCCGCCCGTCCCTGTCCGGCCCTCTCCCGGGACATCTCCCCAGCACCGTCACCGTGCTCGTGTGAGGCATCCGGCCCGGTCGCGGCCGGTCGTGCCGGTCGGCGGTCGCCCGTTCGCGTCGTTCGGGACGGCACAGCGTCCGGCCCCGTGCCACGCTTCCGGCGAGAGGATCATCCCGGAGCGCCGAGCGAGGAGCGTCACGATGAAGGACAGCCGCGCACCGATTCGCCGCGTGGCGGTGTCCGCCGCCGCGACGCTGGCCGCACTGACCCTGACCGCGTGCGGCGGCGACGGCGACAACGGGGCGACGGAGAGCTCCCCGCGGGCCACCGCCTCGCCCGAGGCGGCCGACGGCAGGCACAACGCGGCCGACGTGACCTTCGCGCAGAGCATGATCGTGCACCACCGCCAGGCCGTCGCCATGTCCGACATGGCCGCCGATCACGGTGCATCCGCTCAGGTCGAGGCACTGGCCGAGAAGATCAAGAAGGCGCAGGAGCCGGAGATCACGACCATGTCGGGCTGGCTGAGGTCCTGGGGCGAGGACGTGCCGGAGGGCATGGAGACGGACGGCATGGACCACGGCATGGACAGCTCGCCCATGCCCGGGATGATGGGCGACGAGCAGATGGAGGCGCTGCGGGGCACCTCGGGCGCGGCGTTCGACACCATGTTCCTGACCATGATGATCCAGCACCACAAGGGCGCGATCGCGATGGCGGAGACCGAGAGGAAGCAGGGCGCCTACGGGCCCGCCAAGCAGCTCGCGGACGAGGTCGTCGCCACCCAGCGCGCCGAGGTCACGCAGATGGAGAAGATGCTGCGGGGCGAGGACTGACGGCTCCCGGCCGCCTGCCGTCGGGCAACCCGGTCTCCGGGGCACCGCGAACGCGGGCGGCCGGACCCAGTCAATTGGCGTAGGGGCGATCACGCAGCGCACGAGTCCGTCTGCACGGGGCAGTCGGCGACGCTGCCGTAGCGAGCTATCATCTAAGTAAGATTCAATCTACGTAATATTGGAACTGCTTTTAGCGGGGGCGGGGCGCCGATGGAGTTCAGGGGCAGGACGGCCGATCTGGATCTGCTGGCTCGACAGCTGGGCGTGGTGCTCGAGGGCGTGGCGGCCACCCGTGGGCGGTCCGTGATCATGACGGGGCGGCGCCGGGTGGGGAAGTCTCGCCTGGTGCAGGAGTTCTGTGACCGGTCCGCGGTTCCGTACGCGGTCTTCCAGGCGACCCGGGGCCGCAACGCCGTGGCCGAGCGGGCGGACTTCATCGCGGCGCTCGCGCAGTCCGCCCTGCCCGGGGCGGAGCTGGTGGCCGGATTGCAGGCCGTGGACTGGAACCAGGCGCTACGCGCGCTGGCCGTCGCGGTGCCGGACGACGCGCCGAGCATCGCGGTGATCGACGAAGTGCCGTGGCTGGTGGAGCAGGACGCGGAGTTCGAAGGGGCGCTGCAGACGGTCTGGGACCGCCATCTGTCCGCCAAGCCGGTTCTGCTCGTCCTGGTCGGCAGCGACATGTCGGTGATGGAGGCGCTGCAGTCCTACGGGCGTCCGTTCTTCGGGCGGGCGGCGAAGATGACCGTTCAGCCGCTGCACCTGGCCGATGTACAGGCGATGACCGGCCTGGGCGCGGCGGAGGCTGTGGACGCATTGCTGATCACAGGGGGCTTCCCGGAGATTGTCCAGTCGTGGCGGCCGGGCATGAGCCGGACCGACTTCCTGCGTGAGGCGGTGGCCAACCCTCTGTCGCCGCTGTTGATGGCGGGTGAGTTGTCGCTGCTGGGGGAGTTTCCCGAGGCCTCGCATGCGCGGGCGGTGCTGGAGGCGGTGGGCAGCGGCGAAAGGACCTTCTCCACCATCGCGGCCCAAGCCGGAGGCTCGGGGGCGCTGCCTTCGGGCACGCTGTCCCCGCTGCTGAACACCCTGCAGGCCAAGCGGGTTCTCACGGCCGACGTGCCGGTGTCCGCGAAGGCGGACACCAAGAACAAGCGCTACCGCATCGCCGACCCCTACCTCCGGTTCTGGCTGGCCTTCCTGCAGCGGGGGATCCCGCTCATCGAGCGCGGTCGGGGTGATCTGGCCCTGGAGCGCATCGAGCGCTCGTGGACGACCTGGCGGGGGCGTGCGGTCGAGCCGGTCGTCCGGGAATCCCTGCTGCGGCTGTTGCCCGACGAGCGATGGCCGGAGACAGAGGCGGTCGGAGGCTGGTGGAACCGCCAGAACAACCCTGAGATCGACCTGGTCGGCGCCGATCGTGGACCAGTGGCGGGTGCGGTGCACTTCGTCGGTTCCGTCAAGTGGCTCGAGTCCCAGACGTTCGGCCGACGCGAATACGATGCCCTGGCACGAGACGTGATCGCGGTGCCCGGCGCCGGGCGGGACACCCCGCTGGTCGCGGTGTCCCGCAGCGGTGTGGCCGGCGAGCTGCCTCTCGCGGCTCATTGGGGGCCTGAAGACTTGGTGCGCGCCTGGCAGTAGCTCCCGCGTACGACGCCCCGCTTGCCGCGCTGAGCGCGGCCACCGTCCCTGATCTCGCCCCGGATCGGAAAGCGGGCGGCGACGGTCGCGGGGGCCGTTGACCAGCCCACAAGTAAGCGCCCCCGGCAGGACTCGAACCTGCGGCCAAGCGCTTAGAAGGCGCCTGCTCTATCCACTGAGCTACGGGGGCCGGTGGTGGCCGTGTGGCCTGGAGCCCCGGGTGGGTGGTCCGTGACCTCGCCGGGGACAAGGATAGGGCTCCGATCGCCTTGGCCCGGTCGCTTCACCTGCGTGGCACGATGTGGAGGTTCGGTGAAGCGAAACCGATAATCGCAGGCAGGTGCGATTTCCGCAGTGCTTTTCGCGCCCTCCCGGCCCGGGTGTTGTGCACTCGTTATGCCTGCGCCCCACTCATCCCGTGTGTCCCTTGTGTCTAGTCGGCGCGCAGGGGTTGGCTATAAGCTTCAAAAAGGTCACGAAATTGGGCATTCTTCGCATGTGGTGACCTTGGACGTACGGCCTCAGCTTCTCGACGCACTCTCCGCCCTGCGCGACAGTGTCGCCGCTGTGCGTCTCCCACTCCCGCTGCCAGGCGCGCCACGCGCGCGGCAGACACGGGCCGAGCTGCTCGCACAGCTCGACGACTACCTGGTGCCCCGGCTCAAGGAGCCGGAAGCGCCGATCCTCGCCGTCATCGGGGGATCCACCGGGGCGGGGAAGTCCACACTCGTCAACTCCCTTGTGGGGCGCCGCGTCAGCGAGGCCGGGGTGCTCAGACCCACCACCCGTACCCCCGTCCTCGTCTGCCACCCGGACGATCACCACTGGTTCGCCGGGACGCGCGTCCTGCCGCAGCTGACCCGCGTGTGGGGCCGCCACGAGGAAGGCGAGGACGGCGTCGACGAGGCCGCCGAGGGCCGCTCCCTGCGGGTCGAGACCGCCGACACCCTGCCGCGCGGGCTCGCCCTGCTCGACGCGCCCGACATCGACTCGCTCGTGGTCAGGAGCCGGGAGCTCGCCGCCGAGCTGATCTGTGCCGCCGACATCTGGGTGATGGTCACCACCGCGTCGCGGTACGCCGACGCCGTTCCGTGGCACCTGCTGCGTACGGCCAAGGAGTACGACGCCATGCTCGTCACCGTCCTCGACCGGGTACCGCACCAGGTCATCGGCGACGTCTCCCGGCAGTACACGGCGCTCCTCGACCGGGCCGGGCTCGGCCACGTGCCCCGGTTCACGATCCCCGAGCTGCCCGAGTCGACGGGCGGCGGCAACGGCCTGCTGCCCGATACCGCCGTCGCCCCCCTCCGGGACTGGCTGGCCCACCACGCCGTGGACCCGGCCGCCCGGCGGCAGGCCGTGGGGCGCACAGCCAACGGGGTCATCGACTCCCTCCGCGCCCGCATGCCGGAGCTGGCCGGGGCGGTCGCCGCCCAGCACGCCGCGGCGCTCCGGCTCACAGGCGCCGTCGAACTCGCCTACGACGAGCAGAGCGGCCGGGTCCGCCGGGAGCTCCGGCGGGGCGCCGTCCTGGCCGGGGACGCCCGCGCCCGCTGGCGCAGCTACCCCCGCGACTGCACCGCCACCGAACTGCTCGACGCCCTCACCGAGTCGCTGACCGCCCTCCTCCAGTGCGCCGTGGCGGCCGCCGACGAGCACGTGGAGGAGGCGTGGCGGCGCGAACCCGCCGCCGACGCGGTCCACGGGTCACACGTCCGCACCGACCGGGAGGCGGGCGAGCGCATCGGCATGGCCGCCCGCCGCTGGCGCCGGGTCCTGGAGGAGGTCGCGGACGACGAGGTACGGCGTACGGAGCGCACCGCCGCCCCCGACAGCGAGACCGTCGCGGCGCTTCTGGCGGTCGCCCTGCTCGGCGGCCGGCGGGCCAGGGGTGCGGGGGAGCGGCTCGCCGAGCTGATCGGTGCTCAGGGCGCCCTGCGCCTCCGGGACAAGGGCGCCGAACTCGTCACCACGTACATCGCCCGTGTCCTGAACGAGGAGCGTGACCGGCGCCTGGCGCCGATCGACGCCCTCGGTGTCACCCCTGAGCCGCAGGCCTCGCTGATCGCCGCACTGTCCGTACTGCAGAAGGAGAGGTGACGGCGGTGAGCGCCGTGGAGGAACGCTGGGAGGACGGGATCATCGCCCGCCGTGCGAACGAACGGCCGGTGTACGACGACGAGGCGACCGAGGCCAGGTCGGGCACGGGCACGCGCGGTCAGGAGAGCCCGGCCGGCGCGGAACGCGCCGGGCAAGGACGCGGAGCCGGGGGCGCGGGAGACGGAGACGGCGCGGGAGAGGGAGGTGGCGCGGGAGACGGTGCGGGAGCCGGAGGGAGCACGGGAGCGGCAGGGGGCGCCGGAGACGCAGGAGGTGCCGGAGGCGGAGGCGGAGGGGACACGGGCGATATGGACGGTGTCGAGAACTCCGGGGCCCGGGGCGCCTCCCGGTACCGCACCGGCTCCACGGGCTCGCCCGGCTCCACGGGCTCTAGGGGTTCCACGGGCTCTGTCGGCTCCACGGGTTCCACGGGCTCTAGGGGCTCCACGGGCCCTGTCGGCTCCACGGGTTCCACGGGCTCTGTCGGCCCCACGGGCTCTACAGGCTCCATGGGATCCACCGGCTCCATCAGCCCTGCCGGCTCCACCGGCCCCGCTGGTTCCGGGCGCTCCGGAGGCTCCCGGGGCGGCGGGACGGGCTCAGGGGCCGACGCACAGTCGGCACACGTACCGATCGGCGGCACCTACGGGGGCGCCCTCCGGGAGCGCCTCGACGCACTGAGGGAACTTCTCGGCCTCTCCGCCACCCGTCTGGACGGCCAGACCCTCGCGGAGGCGGGCCGCCTGCTGGACGAAGCGGCGACACGGCAGCGGCTCTCCTCGCGCCACACCGTCGTCGCGATCGCGGGCGCCACCGGAAGCGGCAAGTCAACTTTGATCAACGCGCTCGCAGGGGTACCGATCTCCGAGACCGGACTGCGCAGACCCACCACCTCGGCGCCCATCGCGTGCAGCTGGTCCGAAGGCGCGGCCGGACTCCTCGACCGGCTGGCCATCCCGGGGCGGCTGCGTCGCAGGCCCCTCGCGGGCGGCGCCGGTGACGAGACCCTTCAGGGCCTGGTCCTCGTCGACCTGCCCGACCACGACTCGGCCGTCACCACCCACCGCGAACAGGTCGACCGGGTCCTGGCCCTGGTGGACGCGGTGATCTGGGTCGTGGACCCGGAGAAGTACGCGGACGCGGCGCTGCACGAACGCTATCTGCGGCCCCTCGCCGGGCACGCGGAGGTCACCTTCGTCGTGCTCAACCAGATCGACCGGCTGCCCGACGAGGCCGCGCACCAGGTGCTGGACGATCTGCGGCGGCTGCTGGACGAGGACGGCATGGCGCTCGGCGAGCACGGCGAACCGGGGGCGACCGTCATCGCCGTGTCCGCCCTCACCGGGGAGGGCGTCGGCGAACTGCGCGAACTGCTCGGCGCGTTCGTCCAGGGCCGCAACGCCGCGGCGCGGCGGCTGTCCGCCGACGTGGACGCGGCGGCCGCGCGGCTCCGCCCGGTGTACGTGGCGGACGGCCGGCCGGGCCTCGTCGAGCGGTCCCGCGAGGACTTCGGCGCACGGCTCGCGGCGGCGGTCGGCGCGACGGCGGCGGGCGAAGCGGCGGAGCGCGAGTGGCGGCGCAACGCCGGCCGCGCGTGCGGGACGCCGTGGCTGCGGCTGTGGCGCTGGTACGAGCGGCTGCGCACCCCCGGGGGCGGCGAGTCCCGGCCGGTCACGCCCGTGGAGGAGGAGCTGACCGCACGCCAGCGCGTCGAGCAGGCGGTACGGATCGTCGCCGACGAGGCGGCGGACGGGCTGCCCGCCCCGTGGGCGCAGGCGGTCCGCGAGGCGGCCGCGCGCGGCGCGCGGGGACTGCCGGAGGCGCTGGACGAACTCGCCGTGAAGGCCACCGAACCCGAGCCGGGCGCCCGCCCGCCGAGGCCCGCGTGGTGGCCGGTCGCGGTGGTGGTCCAGGCGGCCATGACCCTCCTTCAGGTCTACGGCGCGCTCTGGCTCGTCGGCCAGATCGCAGGAGTGCTGGAACCCGGGCTGCTGCCTCCGGTCCTCATCATGCTGGCCGGCATCGTCGGGGGGCCGCTGGTGGAGTGGGCGTGCGCGGTCGCGGCGCGCGGACCCGCACGGCGGTACGGGCAGGAGACGGAGCGCAGGCTGCGGGAGGCGGCATCGGCGTGCGGTCGCGCCCGGGTGCTCGATCCGATCGCGACGGAGCTGATGCGGTACCGGGAGGTGCGCGAGCAGTACGCGACGGTGTCGGGCCGCGTCCGCACCCCGTGACCGCCGCGCCGCCGTGACGGCCCGCACCCCTGACCGCCCGCGCCCGTGACCACCGCACCGCCACCCCCGGCCGCTGCCGCCTACCGATCGGGTGACGGAGTTGTCCACAACCGGCCGGCCGTCCACAGGCCCCAGCGGGAATCGTGCCCGCGCCCCAGCATGGAGGGGCAGACGGCGGCCGGTGCGGGACCGGCCTCGTGACGGGGAGGAGCCGGGTCATGAACGACACCATGGTGACGGTCGTGGGGAATGTCGCGACCAATGTGGAATTCCGCGAGACGGCCACGGGCGGGGTGGCGAAGTTCAGGTTCGCGGCCACGGCCCGCCGCTGGGACCGGGAAAGGGCGGCGTGGTCCGACGGGCCCACGAGTTTCTACACGGTGAGCGCGTGGCGGGCACTCGGGGCGAATCTCGCCGCGTCCGTCTCGATCGGGGAACCGCTCGTGGTGCACGGAAGGTTGCGGGTGCGCGAGGAGGGCTGGGAAGGCCAGCGCAGGACGTACGTGGACATCGACGCGGTAGCGGTGGGTCACGACCTGACGCGTGGTACGTCGGCGTTCCGGAGGGCCGTCAGGCGGGAGCTCCGGCCGACCGACCGTCAGGAACCGGAGGAGACGGCCGAGCCCGAAGAGGCCGCCCCGCCCGCGCCCGCGCAGCCTCACGGCCCCGCCGACCAGGCAGGACGGCAGTCGCGCGCGAAACAGGCGCAGTTGGCTCCGGTTCCTTGAGCCCGCCCCTTGGGGGGTCGACCGGCGGGGGTGCGCGGCCGGTCCGCGGGTCCGGGGCGGACAACCGGAGGTGACGGTGAGTCGGCCGTCCGTAGGTCCTGAGTGAACAACCACCCCCGATCGGGGGGTTCATCGTAACGATTTTGCTTCGGAATGATTGAACGACGGCATCGTGGGGGACTCGCGGCGGCTGCATCCCTAGGATTCCCGCGTACTCACGGGGCACTTGAGTCAGCAGGCGAGGCGCTCCCCACTTGCGTACCACGCGAAAGTACCTCGCCCAGAGGGGAAATCTGTGTTTGCTGCGTTTTCTGGACAGAGGCGGAAGGGGCGTGCCACTCGCCTCGCCGCTGCGATTCTCGCTTCCGGTCTGATCGCCGGAGGTTCTATAGCGGGCGCGGCCACGGCCGCGGCGGACGACGGCCCTCAGCATCCGGGAGGGGCCTCCGCCACGCTCAAGGGGCTGACCACCTACGACAAGGCCGAGCTGCACGTCAACGGCAAGAAGCACCCGCTTCCCGCCGGCCTGTTCGAGATGGCCGTCGACGGGGGCGGCACCCTGAAGACGTACTGCATCGACATCAACAACCCGACGCAGGACAAGGCCAAGTACCTCGAGACCTCCTGGGACCAGACCTCGCTCGGCGCCAACAAGGACGCCGGGAAGATCCTCTGGATCCTGAAGAACTCCTACCCGCAGGTCGACGACCTCAAGGCGCTGGCCAAGAAGGCCGAATCCGGTGACCTGACCAAGCAGACCGCGGCCGCCGGTACGCAGGTCGCGATCTGGCGGTACTCGGACGGCGCCGACGTCAAGGCCGTCGACCCGGCCGCCGACAAGCTCGCCGACTGGCTTGAGAAGAACGCCGAGGAGATCGAGGAGCCCAAGGCCTCGATCAGTCTCGACCCGAAGGCGGTCTCCGGCCGTCCCGGCACCAAGATCGGCCCCGTCACGGTCCACACCAACGCCGCCAGCGTCACGGTGAAGCCGCTCGCCGAGGCGACCGCCGGCGGCGCCAAGGTCACGGACAAGGACGGCAAGCCCGTCACCGAGGCCAAGGACGGCACCAAGCTCTACGTCGACGTGCCGGCCGATGCCGCCGACGGCTCCGCCGAGCTGACCGTCCAGGCGACGACCTCCGTCTCCGTCGGCCGCGCGTTCGCCAGCGAGACCAAGAGCCAGACGCAGATCCTGGCCGGCTCCAGCGAGTCGACCGTCAACGCGTCGGCGACCGCCAGCTGGGCCAAGATCGGTGCCGTCCCGGCGCTCTCCGCGGAGAAGAACTGCGTCAAGGGCGGCGTGGACATCACCGCCAAGAACGAGGGCGACACGCCGTTCACCTTCGAGCTCAAGGGCCTGAAGTACACGATCGGCGCGGGCGAGTCCAAGACGGTGACCGTCCCGGTCGGCGAGGACCAGGCGTACGACTTCACGATCGACCTGCCGAACGGTGAGACCAAGACGTTCAAGGGCGTCCTGGACTGCAAGACCGCGGGCACGACGCCGCCGCCGTCGGACGACGACAAGCCGAGCTCCGAGCCCAGCCCGCAGTCGGGCGGCACCACCTCCGCCGGCACCACCGGCACGGGCGGCAGCACCGGTGACCTGGCCGAGACCGGCGCCTCCAACTCCACCCCGATGATCGCGGGCATCGCCATCGCGTTCGTCATCGCCGGTGGTGGCGCGGTGTTCTTCCTGCGCAAGAAGAAGGGCGCGGCGGCCGCCGGTCAGTGACCCGGCCACCCGAGTGACCCGGGACGCCCCGGGTGACCGGGAAGCCCCGGGTGACCGGGGATGAGCCCACCACGGGCGAGCCCGTGACAGCGGCGGCCCCGGACGTGCGTACCCACGCCGTCCGGGGCCGCCGTCTTTCCGCCCGCCTGCCCGTCCGCCCGCCCGTCCTTCCCGCCCGCCCGCAGCCGGGGCGGGGCGGGCCCGGGGCGGGCCCGGCGCCCGTCGCGCACCGCGGGTGCCAGGCCGTTTTCACCTTGGGGTGGCGGTACGGCAAGATGGGGTGTATCTGCCCTCATACGGCGGAGCCGCGAATCGACTCCTACTGATTGCCGGACGGTTTCTCTTGGCTGAGTACATCTACACGATGCGCAAGACGCGCAAGGCGCACGGCGACAAGGTCATCCTCGATGACGTGACGCTGAGCTTCCTGCCCGGCGCGAAGATCGGTGTGGTCGGCCCGAACGGCGCCGGTAAGTCCACCGTCCTCAAGATCATGGCCGGTCTGGAGCAGCCCTCCAACGGTGACGCGTTCCTCTCGCCCGGCTACAGCGTGGGCATCCTGCTCCAGGAGCCGCCGCTCAACGAGGAGAAGACCGTCCTGGAGAACGTCCAGGAGGGTGTCGCCGAGATCAAGGGCAAGCTCGACCGGTTCAACGAGATCGCCGAGCTGATGGCCACCGACTACTCGGACGCCCTCATGGAGGAGATGGGCAAGCTCCAGGAGGACCTGGACCACGCCAACGCGTGGGACCTCGACGCCCAGCTTGAGCAGGCCATGGACGCGCTCGGCTGCCCGCCCGGCGACTGGCAGGTCACCAACCTCTCCGGTGGCGAGAAGCGCCGCGTCGCGCTCTGCAAGCTGCTCCTGGAGGCCCCCGACCTGCTGCTCCTGGACGAGCCCACCAACCACCTGGACGCCGAGTCCGTGCAGTGGCTGGAGGCGCACCTCGCCAAGTACGCCGGCACCGTCGTCGCGATCACCCACGACCGGTACTTCCTCGACAACGTCGCCGAGTGGATCCTGGAGCTCGACCGCGGCCGCGCCCACCCCTACGAGGGCAACTACTCCACCTACCTGGAGAACAAGGCCGCCCGTCTGAAGGTCGAGGGCCAGAAGGACGCCAAGCGGCAGAAGCGGCTCAAGGAAGAGCTGGAGTGGGTCCGCTCCAACGCCAAGGGGCGCCAGGCGAAGTCCAAGGCCCGTCTCGCCCGGTACGAGGAGATGGCCGCCGAGGCCGACAAGATGCGGAAGCTGGACTTCGAGGAGATCCAGATCCCGCCGGGCCCGCGCCTGGGCAGCGTCGTCGTGGAGGTCGAGAACCTCAACAAGGCCTTCGGTGACAAGGTCCTCATCGACAACCTGAGCTTCACCCTGCCCCGCAACGGCATCGTCGGCGTCATCGGCCCGAACGGCGCGGGCAAGACCACGCTGTTCAAGATGATCCAGGGCCTGGAGGAGCCGGACTCCGGCACCATCCGCGTCGGCGAGACGGTCAAGATCTCCTACGTCGACCAGAGCCGCGCCAACATCGACCCCAAGAAGACGCTGTGGGCCGTCGTCTCCGACGAGCTCGACTACATCAACGTCGGCCAGGTCGAGATGCCGTCCCGCGCCTATGTGTCGGCGTTCGGCTTCAAGGGCCCGGACCAGCAGAAGCCCGCGGGCGTGCTCTCCGGCGGTGAGCGCAACCGGCTGAACCTGGCGCTGACCCTGAAGCAGGGCGGCAACCTGCTGCTCCTCGACGAGCCGACCAACGACCTCGACGTCGAGACCCTGTCGTCGCTGGAGAACGCGCTGCTGGAGTTCCCGGGCGCGGCCGTGGTCGTCTCCCACGACCGGTGGTTCCTCGACCGGGTCGCCACGCACATCCTCGCGTACGAGGGCGACTCGAAGTGGTTCTGGTTCGAGGGCAACTTCGAGTCGTACGAGAAGAACAAGATCGAGCGTCTCGGCCCGGACGCGGCCCGGCCGCACCGCGCCACCTACAAGAAGCTCACCCGGGGCTGAGGCAGTCAGTGGCTCGCCATATCTACAGCTGTCCCCTGCGCTGGTCCGACATGGACGCCTTCGGGCACGTCAACAACGTGGTCTTCCTCCGCTATCTGGAGGAGGCCCGCATCGACTTCATGTTCCGGCTGGCGCCGGGGGACGGTTCCCCGTCCTTCTCCGGCGGCTCGGTCGTCGCCCGGCACGAGATCGACTACGTACGGCCGCTCGTCCACCGGCACGAGCCGGTGACCGTCGAGTCCTGGGTCACCAAGATCGGCGCGGCGTCGCTGACGATCGCGTACGAGATCAAGGACCCCGACCAGGTGTACGTCCGGGCGTCGACGGTCGTCGTGCCGTTCGACCTCGCCGCGCAGCGCCCGCGCCGCATCAGCGCCGAGGAGCGGTCGTTCCTGGAGGAGTACGTGGACGACGGCATGCGCGCCGACACCCGCGCGAAGGCCGGCACGACGGGCCGCCCGGAGGGTAGTGCCGCGGCATGATGGCCACGGCGCCGCTCCACTTCGCCGACGCCAGGGAGGCGGCGGGTATCGCCGCCTTCCTGACCAGGCTGCTCCGCTACGACAAGGCCGCCGCGGTCCGCCTCCAGGCGGGCGGCGGCGCCCTCGCCGTCTTCGGCCGGCCGCCGTCCTTCGAGGTGCTGGCCATCCGCACGGCCGCGCTGCTGGACGACACGCCGTTCGACCTCACCGTCTCCGCCGGTGAGCTCCTGGAGGGCATCGAGGAGTCGGCGGGCAAGGCGATCCTGCCGGCCCCCGTCACCGGACCGCCCTGGTCCGGGGTGCTGCCGCCGCGCGGCGGCTGGCACGAGGTGCCCGGCCTGCCCGACGCCGCCGGGCTGCGCGGCGCGGTCGCCGCCGCCGTCGCCGAGTTCCGCGCCCGGGACGCCGCCCTGCCCGACGATGGCCGCACCCGCGCGGAGCGAGACCGTATCGGCCGGGACATCTGGTCGAGGACGATCGGGACGACCGGGCTGCCCCTGCGCGCGGTCCACGCCGCCCAGTCGCTGGGCTTCCTGCCGCCTCGCGGCGCCGTACCGCACGAGCTGCCCGTGACGCTGCTGGGCGCGGGTCCGTGGCTGCGGCTGCGCACCCCGTTCGGTTCCGTCGCCGTACGGACGGCGGGCCTCGGGTCCGGCCTCGGCGACCTGGGCGTCACCCCCGTCTGACGCCGCCGCCCGGCCCGTACCGGATCAGTCGGCCGTGTTCACCATCGACGCGGCCGCGTACGTCAGGTACTTCCACAGCTGCTGCTCGTGCTCCTCCGCGAGACCGAGCCCGTCCAGCGCCGCCCGCATGTGCCGGAGCCACGCGTCGTGCGCCGCCCGGTCGACGGTGAAGGGCGCGTGGCGCATCCGCAGCCGGGGGTGGCCGCGGTGGTCGCTGTAGGTGCGGGGCCCGCCCCAGTACTGCATCAGGAAGAGCGCGAGCCGCTCCTCGGCCGGACCCAGGTCCTCCTCCGGGTACATCGGCCGCAGCAGCGGGTCACCGGCGACACCCTGGTAGAACAGATGGACCAGGCGCCGGAAGGTCTCCTCGCCGCCCACCTGCTCGTAGAACGTCTGCTCGGGAAGCGTGCCGCGCGGAATCTCGATCACTGAACAATCCTCGCAGAAGTCGTCTCGGTCCCGTCCATGGTCTCAGACGCCCCGACCGAGGACCCGGGCCCTAGGACCCGCCGCGCGACGCCCGCCCCGGGCGCCGTACCCGTGGACCCGCCGCGGAACGCCCGCCCGGGCCGCCGTACCCGTGGATCCGCCGAGGGACGCCCGCCCCGGGCGCCGCGCTCGCGTGTGCTGCTCGCCTCCCGCGCGTCCTCGCAGGAGAGTGGAGGTATGGCCACAGCACGAGACGATCCGTTCGAGGCGGCGGCCACCCGGGCGCGGCACCGGCTGGTGCGGCGGATCGCCGCGCTCGGCGCGCTGGACGACCCCGCCTGGCGGGCGGCGTTCGAGGAGATCCCCCGCCATCTGTTCGTACCGTCCTACTACGTGGGCGTCCTGGGCGGCTACGAACTGCGCCGCCAGGACGACCCGGACGCCCGGCGGCGGGCGCTGTGGCTGGAGGGGGCTTACGAGGACCGGCCGCTCGGCACGCGCGTACGGGACGGGGACATGGTCTCCACCGCGAGCCAGCCGTCGCTGATGGCCTCCATGCTGGACGCCCTGGCCGTACGGGACGGCCACCGCGTCCTGGAGATCGGCACCGGCACCGGCTACAACGCCGCCCTCCTCGGGCACCGGCTGGGCGACGACCTGGTGACCACCATCGACCTGGACGCGGACATCACGCGGGACGCGGAGGCCCATCTCGCGGCGGCGGGCAGGCACCCGGTCGTCGTGACCGGCGACGGGGCGCACGGCTGTCCGGCTCGCGCGCCGTTCGACCGGATCATCGCCACCTGCACGCTGCCGTCCGTACCGGTCGGGTGGCTCGGCCAGTGCCGGCCTGCCGCCCGGATCCTGGCGCCGCTGTCCACCGGGCTCATCGCCCTGGACGTACGGGACGCCGATCACGCGGAGGGCCGCTTCCTGGGCACCGCTGTCTGCTTCGTACCGCTGCGCGGCGACGCCCCGCCCGGACCCGTCGTCCACACGGGAGGGCTGCCCCGGCACGCGATCGACGAGGAGCCGTTCCGGTTCCTGCTGACCCTGACGGCGGGCAGCCTCGACCCGCGCGAGGCCTACGCGCTCTGGCAGCGCGAGCGGCGCCCCGACCGCGAACGGTTCGGTGTGACCGTCAGCGGCGGGCGGCAGTGGGCATGGCTGGACGACCCCGAGGGGCCGTACCTCTGGCCCCTCGGGTCGCCACCGGCTAACCGCGGCGAATGGTGATGGTCGTCCAGGCGCCGACGTGCACCTGGTCGCCGTCCTTCAGCGGAACGGGCACGTAGGGCTGGATCGGGTCCTCGGCACCGTTGAGCGTGGTGCCGTTGGTGGAGTTCTGGTCGACCACGGCCCACGAGCCGTCGGGCTGCTGCACCAGCACGGCGTGCTGGTGTGAGACGCCCGGGTCCTCCGGCGGCACCGACAGGTCGATGTCCGGGGACTCGCCGGTGGAGTGCCTGCGGCGGCCGATGGTCACCTGGGTCCCGGACAGCGGGAGGTGCTGCTCGGGGGAGTAGGCGGGCAGGTTCAGCCCGGCCGCCTCCGGGCCGCTGCGCCGCATCATCGCCATGAAGTACTCGCGGTCGGGTGCGACGGACGCCGTCCACCCGGCGGGTGCCGCTGGGAAGTGCGGAGCCTCGGGCCGCTGGGGCGCCTGCGACTGGTACGGCGGCTGGGGCGCCGGGGGCGGAGGCGGGGCGGCGTGCGGCGGGGGCCCCTGGTGCGGTCCCTGGTGCGGCTGCTGGGCCTGCTGCGGCTGCTGGTGCTGCTGGGGCGGGGCAGGGGCCGGCGCGGGCGGGGGAGCGGGCGCCTGGACCGCCTGCGGGGGAGGAGCCGGGGCCGGCTGCTGCGGCGGGTGCGGCTGCGAGGGCGGCGACAGGACCCAGTCGTCACCCTCGTCGGCGGGCCGGGGCGTCAGCGGCTCGGCGGGACGGTTCACCTGTGACGGACGCGAGCCCTGGTACTCGTACGGGTCCGGCGGCCGGGGCGTGTGCGGCGCGGGCGGCGGAGGCGGGGAAGAGGGCGGGGGCGCGGACTGGAAGCCAGGCGGCAGGTTCAGACCGGGACCGGGGCCACCGGGACCGGGGCCCCCAGGACCGTGGCCGGGGCCGCCGGGGCGGAGGGACGGCGGCGGTGCCACGGGCGTGTACGAGGTCGCCGTGTTGGTGAGGAAGTTCCACCGGCACTCCTCGCAGAACGGCGCCATGGCCTCGCGCGGCGTACGGCACTGCGGGCAGAGCTCCGCCTGCTGTGTGGCGTTCGGGTCACCGACCGCCGGGCCGGGATAGTCGTAGCCGGGCGCGGGCGGCGGGGGGCCCGGCGCGGGCGGCGGGGGAGGGGGAGGCGGCGGAACGGCACCCGCAGGCGCGCCCGCCCCGCCGGCCATGCGATGGCCGCAGACCTCGCACCAGTCGTCGGAACCCGACTGGTGTCCGTTCGGGCAGGTCGGCATGTCGGCGCTTCCCCCTCTCCTCGTCGGCCGGCGTCGCGACCGGCGTACTCGTCGTTACGACCTGTTCTTCACGCGAACGGTCTTCGTGGAGCGCGTTTCGAGGGTCATCTCGTCGGCCTCCGCGACCTTCGCCTTCAGTCGCACAGTACCTGTCGCCGCGTCGACCACGTCCACCACCTTCGAAAGGAGTTTCGCGGTATCCGCGTTCCCGGAGGCGGCCGCCAGCTGGACGGCACGGCCCAATCTGGCCGTCGCGCCGTCGAAATCACCCGACTTGCGCGCTTCCAGCCCCTGCTGGATGACATAGGCGAGTTCGGCCTGGCCCGTGTAGTGCGCCACTTGGGGGTTGATGGCGGTCGACGCGGCCATGTCGTCCGTCCACACCGCCCGTACGAGTCCCTGGGACAGCGCGCGGGGCGCGCCGCCCGCCGGGTCGGGGAGCATCAGCGAGACCCTGGCCGCCAGCATCTCCTGGCCGACTCCGGCGTGCGGCACCCGTACGCACACGTGGTAGTCGCGGGACTCGTCGCCCCATGAACCGGTGGGGTAGTCACCGGCTCTCGGCCCCGCCTCCGTGCGGCGGCCCGTCAGGTCCTCCACCGTCGGCGCGACCTGCTTCACGAACAGGACCTCCGCGCCGACCGGTGTCCACAGCCGCAGCGCGACGTCCGCCACCTCCTTGCCCATGGCGTTCTCCATCATGCGCGTGAAGTCGGCGGCGAGGCCGGACGGATCGGCGACGATGTCGGCCGTGCCGAGCAGCGCCGACGCGATACCGGTCACCTCCTTCACCTCCCAGTCGGTGCCCACGCCCCGGGCGTCACAGGTGAACCGGCCGGCACAGGAATCGAGAGCGGCCCGCAGATCCGCCGGGGACTCGTGCTCGTTGCGGCCGTCGGTGAGCAGGATGCCGTGCCGGATCGGGGTGTTCGCGGAGGCCAGCAGCCGGTCGGCCAGCCGCAGCCAGGTGCCGATCGCCGTGCCGCCGCCCGGGCCCAGCTTCCGCAGTGCCTCCTTCGCCCCGGCCCGCGTACGGGCGTCGGCGGTGGCGAGCCGGCCGTCCCCCGGGTACACCTCCGTCGCGACATGGGTGCCCGCGACCACCGCGAAGGCGACGCCGTCGCGCAGCGTGTCGATCGCCGCGGCCGTGGCGTCCCGGGCGTTGCGCATCTTCGTCGGCGGGTAGTCCATCGAACCGGAGCAGTCCACCATGATCACCACGGCCGCGCCCGGCGCCTGCCCGGGCACGGCCGCGGGCGACGCCGCCGCGACCGTCAGAGGCGTCCCGCCGGTGCTGCCGCCACCGGTCGAGGCGACCGTGACGATGGCGTTCACCTCGCGCCCGCCCTCGGGCAGGTACTCGTTCTGGTACACGTCCACCGAGAACTGCGGCACGTTCGACTTGGAGAAGTTCGCCATCCGATCGGCTCCTCAGCACGTCACGAGTAGGGGGAGGTGCGGGGCGGCGCTCAGGCCGTCGGGGGTTGCCGGCCGTAGGCCGATCCTGCCCCCGCCGCGTCCATGGCGAACGGGACCACCGCCACCGTTACGTTGTCGTGCCCGCCGCCGTCGAGCGCGTGCCCGACCAGTACCCGCGCACCGTGCAGCGGCCTCCCGGCGGCGTCCGCCGGCACCACCCGCGCCATGTCCTCCGCCGCCTCGGCGTAGTTCCACAGACCGTCCGTGCACACCACGACCACACCCGGCCGGTCCGGCTTGAACGCGGCGGTGTGCGGCTCCAGTTCGTACGCGTCGGCCCCCAGCCAGCCGGTGATCGCGTGGGCGCGCTCGTCCGCGTACGCCTCCGCCTCGTTCAGCAGCCCCGCCGCGACCATCTGCGCCGCCCACGAGTCGTCCTCGGTGAGCCGCGCGGGCGGGCCGCCCCGGTCGTCGGGCACCCAGTAGGCGCGGCTGTCGCCGACCCAGCCGACCACCAGCAGGCCGCCGGCCACGACCGCGCCGACCAGCGTGCACGCGGGCGCGTTGCGGTGGCGGTGCGCGTCCTGCTCCCGCGCCTCCTCGTCGTCAGCGGCGAGGGCGTTGACCGCGTCGGCCGCCGCGACGATGGCGTCGTGCATCGCCTGCTGCGGGTGCGTGCCGCGCGGCAGCGAGTCCAGCAGCGACTCGTTGGCCGCGCCGGCGGCCGCCGCCGACGCCTCGTCGGGGCGGGTCGCCGATGAGACGCCGTCGCAGACGATCGCCACGACGGCCGGTGACCCGTCGGGGAGGGCGGTCGCCGACAGCGCGAACGCGTCCTCGTTGCGGTGGTGGCGCAGCCCCCGGTCGCTGACGGCGGCGACGCCGCCGAGTTCCTCCTCGATGTGGTCGCGCTCGCGGGGCTGGGCGTGGCCGCAGTTCTCGCAGTACCCGTCGGGGTCGACATGGCCGGAACGGCACGCCACGCACACCTTGGTCCCGGGAGCCGGGGCCGCCGGGGCGGGTACGGGTACGGGCGCGGGCGGCCGTTCGGCGACACGCGGATCCGGCGCGGCCAGCTCGAAGTCGCCGCCGTCCGCGGCGGGCACACCGTCGTGCCGTACGGCCGGCGGCTCCGTGGGGACGGGCGGTGCCGCCGGAGGTGCCGCCGGGGGAGGCGTCGGGGCGTTCGGGGCGGGAGGTGGCACGGGGGGTACGGGTGGCAGGGGAGGTGCGGGAGGTGCGGGAGGTGCGGGAGGCGCAGGCGGCAGTTCCTTGCCGCCCGAGTCCGTGCCCGGAACGTCCCCGGACCGCTGTGCGGCGACCGGTCCGCCCTCGGCCGCGGTCGGCCACGCGACGCCCGCCACCGGCGCGCCCGCGACCGGCGCGCCCGCCACGGGCGGAGCCGCTCCGGGCGGAGCCACGGGGGGCGGGGCAGCGCCCGCCACGGGCGCGGCGCGCGGCGTGCCGAGGGCCACCGTCGGGCGGTCCGGCTCGCGCGGCGGTTCAGGTACGGCCGACAGGTCGTAGCCGCATGCGCCGCAGAACCGGTCGGCCGGTTCCAGCGGCTCCGCGCAGCCGGGGCACGAAGGCCCGGCGGTCGGCTGGTGCATCTGCGCCATCAATCACACCCACGTCCGGGGGCGGAAGCGGTTGGCCCGCTCCACCAGCTCGATCCTCTCATCGCCGCGCTGAGCGAGCCGGGCGAGCACTCGGTACGAGCGCTCAAGGCCGAAGCGCAGTCCGCGCTCGTCCAGTTCGCTGCCCAGCAGCGACGTCCGTACGGGTTCCCCGCCGGGGCTGCCGGAGAGAACCCAGTCCAGTGCGCTACCCAGTACCTCGGCCGCCAGTCGCTCGCGGCGCACCGCGTCCAGGCCGAACCGGCCGAGCGCCTCCACCTGACCGGCGGCCGCCCTCAGGTCCCCGAGCAGCGGATCCGTCGCCGCACGCTGCCGCAGCCTGGCCCGTACGGCGGCGACCCGCGCGGCCGTGTAGTGGATCGACGCCTCCGGTACGGACTCCAGCGCGTGGACGGCGCCCGCCCGGTCGCCCGCGGCCAGCCGCACCCGGGCAAGACCGAACGCGGCGCTCACGAAGCTCGGGTCGGTCGCCCACACGAGGCGGTAGTACTCGGCGGCGTTGTCCAACTGGCCCAGCACCTCGGCGCAGACCGCCAGGGCGAGCTTGGGCGCCGGTTCGCCGGGGAACGCGTCGTACACCGCGTCGAAGGAGAGCGCGGCGTTCGCGTGGTCGCCGCTCGCCAGGGCGACGATCCCCCGGTACCAGATCACCCGCCAGTCGTCGGGGTACCGCTGCTCCAGCGCCTCCATGGTCGTGGTCGCGGCGACCGTGTCGCCCGTCTCCAGCCGGGCGCGCAGCTCACGCAGCCGGAGCTCGGGGGAGCTCGCCGGCGCGGTGTGCAGTGCGGCGATCAGCTCGGCAGGCGCGGACGCCGTGAGCCCGGCCAGGAAACCGGCGTTGGGGTCGGCCGGGTCGACATGGGGCACCGGCAGCGCGAGCGCCGTGGCGCGGACGTCCGGCGCGGCGAGCATCGGCCCGGCGAGCGGGGGCGCGGCCGGCGTCGGCCCGGCGAGCGAAGGCGCCGCGAGCGACGGCATACCGGCCGCACCCGCCACACCGGCCGCACCCGCCACACCGGCCGCACCGGCCGCACTCGGCACACCGGCCGCACCCGCCACACCGAACCCGCCCGGCCCCGTACCAGGCGATCCGGCCGTCCGAGGACCCGGCACCGCCGCCCGGCCCGCCGTCGCCCCGGCCTGCGCCGTCCCGCCCACCGCCGCCCCGGCCGCCGCCGTCCCGCGCCCGAACAGCCCGGCGCCACGCCGTGGCACGTCCCGCAGGCCCAGCCGCGACACCTCCCCGGACGGCTCGGCGAACAGCACGGTGTCCGGCACCCGCGTCTCGGAGCCGAACAGCGGCGACAGCGCCGGGCGCGGCTGCCCCGACTGCAGCGCCACGACCTCCCGCAGCACGCCCGTCAGCTGCTCGGCCATCTCCTGCGCGGAGGCGAACCGGCGCGCCGGGTCCGGGTCCGTCGCCCGGACCAGCAGCCGGTAGAACGACTCGTACCGCTGGAACACCTCGATGTGCTCCGGGTCGGGCAGCGAGTCGACGAACACGTTCGTGTAGCCCTGGAAGTCGAACGTCAGCACCGCCAGCGTCCGCGCGACCGTGTACAGGTCCGAGGCGACCGACGGGCCGAGTTCGACGATCTCCGGCGACTGGTAGCCGACCGTGCCGTAGATGGCCGACTCGTCGTCGTCCATCCTGCGGACCGCGCCCATGTCGATCAGCTTGAGCTGGTCCTCGGTCTGGATCGCGTTGTCGACCTTGAAGTCGCAGTACAGCAGGTTGCGGCTGTGCAGATGACCGAGCGCCTCCAGCGCCTCGATGCCGTACGCGCACGCCTGCTCCACCGGCAGCGGATCGCGCCGCCCGTCGAGGCCGCGCCGCTCGTTCGCGATCTCCTTCAGCGACTTGCCGCCGACGTACTCCATGACGATGTAGCCGTCCAGCGAACCCGTCCGCTGGTCGAGGTGTTCCACGAAGTTGTAGATCCGCACGATGTTGGAGTGCTCGATCTCGGCGAGGAACCGCCGCTCCGAGATCGCCGCCGCCATCGCGTCCTGGTCGCCCGTGTCCAGCAGGCCCTTGAGGACCACCCACCGGTCGGAGACCGCGTGGTCGACGGCGAGGTAGATCCAGCCGAGCCCGCCATGCGCGAGACAGCCCGCCACCTCGTACTGGCCGTGCACGATGTCGCCCCGGCGCAGCTTCGGCACGAACGAGTACGGGTGCCCGCACTTCGTGCAGAAACCCTCCGTACGCCCCGGCCTGCCACCGCGTGCCCGACCGACCGGCGCACCGCAGTCGGAGCGCGAGCAGAATCGCTTCCGCTCGGGAACCTCGGGCTTCTCCATCACCGCCGAGCGCGGGTCGGGACGCGGCACCTCCGGCACGGTGACCAGACCCGCGCCCAGCCGGTTCCGGCCCGACTGGCCCGTGGACGGCCCGGAGCTGCGCACCGAGACCGATCGGGACGTCGCCGCGCCCGACAGGGACCGGGACAGCCGGCCGGACACCGAGCGCCGGGACGTGGACGACCGCGACGAGGCCCGCCCGGAACCCCGCGACGACCGCGCCGAGCCGCCCGAAGCCCCGCCCGAAGCCCCGCCCGAAGCGCCACCCGAAGCCCCGCCCGACGCTCCGCTCGCCGACGAGGGGCCGGAGCCGGCCCGCGCGCCCGCCGCGACACCCGTCGGCGGCGACGACAGCAGTCCGCGCGGCGCGACGACCGGGGCGAGCCCGCACTGGTCGCAGTACAGCTCGCCGCCGCCCACGTCCTCGTACGAGCCCTCGCAGCCGGGGCGCTGGCACCGGTTCATCGACTCCCCCTACGGTCCTCGGGTCCGGACAGCAACTCCGTGGCCGCCCGCTGGTAGCGCAGCACGGCCTGTTCGGCGACGCGCAGGTCGCACGGCGCGCTCCACAGCATCCGGCGCGCCGCGTCGTACCGCTCGATCAGCAGCGGGTCCTCCGCCATGCCGTGCCGGGACACCTTCGCCCGGTACGCGTCGAGGCGGCCGCGCAGCTCGGCCCGGACCGCGAGCGGCGCCGTGACCGCCGTCAACTGCTCACGCGCCCGCAGCAGTTCCTCCTCGGCCTCCCGCTCCAGCGCCTCCAGCAGCGGCGACAGCCGGTGCCACCGGGCGTGCCTCCGGTACTCGGCCGCCGTCGCCAGCCGCTCCTGGAGAGCGGTCGGCGGGCCGCTCACCACGGGCACCTCCGACGCGGCGATCTTGGCCAGGACCTCGCCGCGCGCCGTACGGGCCTCGGCGAGCGTCCGGTCGGCCCGCGACAGCACGTCCCGCAGCCGCAGCAGCCGGGCCTCGGAGTCCTGCCGTACCTGCAGGACCGCCTCGATCTCCCGGCGCACGTCCTCCAGGGCCCGCGCCGCCCGGTCGTACCGGTCGGTGTCGGGCCGGCCGCCACCGGGCGCCGAACTGCCCGCGGCGGGACGCCAGAACGCCAGCGGATCCGTCACGACCTGGGTGCGCAGCGTCGCCAGCTCCTCGGTGACGGCCTCCAGTTCGTCGCCCGCCGGGTGCTCCCCCGGCCGTACGCCCACGGAGTGCGCCAGTGACCGGGTGCGGTTCAGCTCCGCCGCCAGGAGGTCTATCCGGGCGGGCAGCGCCGACCACACGGCGTCCGCCGTCACCACCATGTCCAGCGAGGCCGCGTACAGCTCGTTCATCCGCGCGACCAGCCGCTCCAGCGTGAACCGCTCCGCCAGCGCCGCGCCGGAGACCGCCTGCACGGCGGCGCCGGAGATCGTGACGCTCTCGCCGCGCAGCCGGTCGGTCAACTCGACCAGTTCGTCCCTGCCGGGCCAGCGGCGCCGCGCGCGCACCTCCCGCACCTCGCGCAACGCGTCCGTGTACGCGTCGAAGTACGTCCACAGCAGCGCGATCGTCCGCTCGGTGTCGGCCCAGCGCTCCTTGGTTGTGCCGGTCAGCTCGGCGCCTTCGAGGAGCCTGCGGCCCGCGTGGTCCTGGAGGGCGAGCAGCGAGTCCTCGACCGCCTTGTGCTCCGCCCCCAGCCGCGCCAGCGCACGGTCCACCTCGTCCCGGTCCATCACCGGCCCGGGGGGTCCCGTGACGCCCATCGATCACCTCTCCGCTCTCGTTCGCCGGATCACGCGCGTGCACCGCCCGTCGCGGCCGTTCCGAGCCCCACCGGACCGTGCCGCCCCCGGAACCACCGTGCCGTGGGGGCCGGTGCTCCCGGCAGGGCCCATGTGCCCAGAGTGTCAGCCGGTCCGGTACTTCGCCGCCGGGGGGCCCGATATCCCGGGCAGGTCGGTGCTCAGCCACTTGTGGTACGAGGCCATCCACGGCCCCTTGCGGTACTCCGCGAGCACATGGTTGACACGGCGCACCAGATCGTCGTTGCCGAGCTTGGCGGCGACACCGTAGTACTCGGTGGTGAAGGGCTTGCCCTTCAGTTCGACGGCCGGGTCCTGCGCCGCCTGGCCGGCGGCCAGCGCGTTGTCCGTCACCACCGCGTCCACCTCGCCCATCTGCAGCCTCACCAGGCAGTCCAGTTGGTTGGGCACCGTGTACAGGTCCGCGTCCCGTTCGGTGCCGTCGCCCTCGTCCTTGAACGTCGCCCCGAACGGGTTCTTCTCCAGCGCCTCGTACGCCGTCGACCCCTCCGCCGAGCAGACCCGCTTCCCGGACAGCGACCTGTCGTACCCGGTGATCGGCGAGTCCTTCGGCGCGAGGACCTGCTGACCGGCCTGGAAGTACGCCGTGGAGAAGGCGACCTGCTCGATCCGGGCACAGTTGATCGTCATCGTGCGGACGACCAGGTCGACCTTGCCGCCCTCCAGGGCGGCGATCCGCTGGTTGGTGGGGACGGCACGGAAGATGACGGCGTCCTCGCTGCCGAGGATGTTCGCGGCGATGGCCCGCGCGAGATCGATGTCGAATCCCTCCAGGGTGCCCTTCGCCGGGTTCCGGTAGCCCCACCGGTAGCTGTTCTGGTCGACGCCGACGATCAGCTTGCCGCGCGCCTTGATGGCGTCGATGGCCGGCCCGTCGGCGACCGACGGGGTCAGCGACGCCTCCGGGTCGGTGCAGGAGCGGATCTCGGCCCGTACGACACCGGTCGGGCCGTGGGCGCCCGGCGACTGCGGGACGGCCGCGCCGCCCCGGGACAGCGGCAGCAGGGTGAGCGCGGCCGTCAGTCCGCACGCGGCGGCCATGGCGGCCACCCCGCCCCAGCCCCGGAGCCGGCCGGCGAAGCGGCCCGCCGGCCGGCCGGGGAACCGGTCGCCGAACCGGTCGTCGCCCTCCATGCCGTCTCCTCCGCTCACTCCCGTACGCTCTTTCCCACTTCCGCCGCCGCTGCCACCGGCCGGTTCCGTCGTCGTCTCGGCCACCGCCACCTCACCGGTACTCCGACAGCCTGCGGTTGACACCCACGACGACGCCCGCGGCGCCCAGCACGGCCAGGGCGGCCGCCCCGACGGGCAGACCGGTGAGCGCGCCGAGCCCGGCGCCGGCCGCCCGCGTGAACTCGCCCTGCTCGTGGTCCAGGGCCTTCTTCAGGGCCGCGTCCACCTGGTCGAAGGAGGCACCGGTGGAGTCCTTGCCGCCGATCACCCGGGCCAGCGCGCCCTCGTAGTCACCGGCGTCGTCCGTCTCGCGGGCGCCCGCGTGCCGCTTCTGCCATTCGCCGACGCGCAGGAGGGCGTCATCGACGGGGGCCCCGCCCGCCGTGTCGTCGGCGAGCCGGCGCGCCTCGGTGAGCGCGGCGCGCAGCCGGTCCATGCCCGCGCCGTACTGGGTCTCGTACTTGTCGTGCCTGCCGTCGTCGGTGAGCACCGCGCCTCGCGCCACGAGGGTCAGGTTCTCGTTCGCACGGGCCTTGAGGGAACTGATCCGGGCCTCGTTCAGCACCTTGAGCGAATTCTGGCCATGCGCGGTGGCCTCCCCGAGCCCGGCACGCGCGAGCGTGTGCCCGGCCGCCAGCCACAGCAGCACCGCCGCGGCCGCCGCTGTCGCGGTGAGCAGGCCGCGGTTGAAGACCCGGTTCGTCCGCAGGTAGTGGCGTCGCTGCGTCCAGGCCAGCAGGGCGAGGACCACGACTCCCGCCGCCAGCGACAGGAAGGGCCACGAGCGGGCGTCCCGGTCGTCGTCGGCGAGCCGGGCGGTCTCCGCCTCGTAGAGCCGCTCGGCGGCCGGCAGGAGCTGGGTCGTCATCTGCTGGTTCGCGTACCGCAGATAGGCGCCGCCCAGCGGCAGCCCCTGGCGGTTGGCGGCACGGGCCCGCTCGATCAGTCCGGTGTAGCGGGGAAGCCGCTCGTTGAGCGTCGCTATCTCGCGGGCCGACTGCGACGAACCGTCCGTGTTCGCCGCCGCCTTGACGAGCAGCCGCGACGCGGTCGCGATGTCGTCGTCGTACCGCTCCCTGACCTGGGCCGGCTCCTGCGCGCCCGCGAGGAATCCGCTCGCGGCCGCCGTGTCGGCGTCGGCCAGCGAGCGGTAGATGTCGGCCGCGTCGGCGCTCAGCGGCTGGCTGCGGCTCACCACGTCGTCGGCGGCCGACGCGCGGGCGGCGACCTCCAGGGCGGTGCACGCGCCGAACGCCACGACGAGCGCGGCCAGTACGGCACCGAGGATGCGCAGGCGGCCCGGTTCGGTCGTCGCGGCGGCGCGCAGCCTGGCCGCGCCCTCGGCCCAGGCGCCCCTGCCCGGGGGCGGCTCCGGCACCGGCGGGACGGCCCCCGGCGCCGGCGGCCCCGGGGGCGGCGGCTGGGGTCCCGCGTGAGCGCCGGGCGCGGGCTGCGCGTTCGGCGGGTATGTCACGTGACCTCCCCCTCGGTCGCTGACGTCGGCCCGCCCCCGGCGGGTCGGGGGACGGCTGCCCGGCCAGCAGTATGGCCGCAGGGGCCGACGATGACACCACGATTGACTGGATCTTGTTCCTATCGTGCCCGACGTCCCCGCCGCGCTCTCACGCGGCACCCCACCCGATCCACCCGATCCGTCTGATCCACACCGCGCGCCCGTCGATCCCCACCCGTGAATACGTTCCGCACGCCCGATCGGTTCCCGTCCACCTGTACCGCGCCCGGCCGTTCCCCGGCCGGTCAGCCGTACCGCGCCCGGCCGTTCCCCGGCCGGTCAGCCGTAGTGCGCCCGGTCGTTCCCGGGCCGGTCAGCCGTAGTGCGCCCGCAGCGTCAGCGCCGCCTCCGCCGGTGCCCCGACATGGTCGAGGCCGAGGAGCGCCGCGCCCAGCACCGGCGGCTCCGTCACCACCCGTACCCGCGCCTTGGGCGCCTTCACCGCGAGCAGTTCGGCGATCCGCGGGTTGAGCCGCGGGTGCCCGGCGGCCAGCACACTCCCGCCCAGCAGCACCGGAACGTCCGCGTCCAGCAGGTTCAGCCTGGCCAGCGCGACCGTCGACATGGCGACGACCTCCTCGGCCAGCCGCTCGACCAGGGCGCGGGCCACCGGGTCACCGGCCGCGCCCGTCGCGAACAGCACCGGTGTCAGCTCATGGCGCCGCGCGTACGGGATACGCCCCAGGTGCAGCGCCTCGATCAGCGCGTACATCGAATCGAGCCCGAAGTGCGCGGGCAGTGTCCTGGCCAGCTCGGTCGGCTCGCCGCGCCCGTCCTCCGCCCGCGCCCCCCACCACAGGGCCTCCTCGGCGAGCCCCGAACCGCCGCCCCAGTCGCCCGAGATGCGGCCGAGCGCGGGGAACCGGGCGGTGCGCCCGTCCGGGAGCATGCCGACGCAGTTGATGCCCGCCCCGCAGACGACGGCGACGCCCCGGGGCTCGTCCACCCCCGCCCGCAGGATCGCGAACGTATCGTTGCGCACCTCGGCGGACGCGCCCCAGCCGCGCGCCCTCAGCGCGCGCGTCAACTCGCGCTCCTCCACCGGCAGGTCGGCGTTGGCGAGGCAGGCGGACACATGCGTCGCGTACGGGGCGCCGGCCGCCGCGACACCCGCCGCCGCACAGGCCGCGTCCACGGCCTCCGCCAGTACGCCGAGCGCCACGTCGACGCCCACGACCGGCGGCTGGAAGCCACCGCCGCGCGCCGCGCCCAGGACCGTACCGTCCGCACCGACGACCGCGACGTCGGTCTTGCTGTTGCCCGCGTCGATGGCGATGACGGCCGCCCGCCGGGGCGCGCCGCCTGCGGACGCGCCCCCGCGCACCCCGTTCACGCCCACGCGAGATGCTCCCGGTTGTGGGCGATCAGCCGGTCCGTGAGCGTCTCGGCGTACGCGTACTGCCCGATCAGCGGATGGGCGAGCAGCGCCCTGAACACCCGGTCACGGCCGCCGCGCAGAGCCGCGTCCAGGGCCAGCTCCTCGTACGCCGTGACCTGCGCGATCAGCCCCGCGTACAGCGGGTCGAGCTCGGGCACGGCGAGCGGTACGGCACCCGACGCGTCCACCTTCGCCTGCACCTCGACGACCGCGTCGTCCGGCAGGAACGGCAGCACACCGTCGTTGCACGTGTTCACCACCTGGACCGCGTCCCGCCCGCCCAGCAGCGACGCCGCGAGGTCCACGGCCGCCTCCGAGTAGAAGGCCCCGCCGCGCTTCGCCAGCAGTTCCGGCTTCTCGTCCAGCGCCGGGTCGCCGTACATCTCCAGCAGCCGCCGCTCCATCGCCGCGACCTCGGCGGCGCGCGACGGCTTGGTCCGCAGCTCCCGTACCACCTCGTCGTGCGCGTAGAAGTACCGCAGGTAGTAGGAGGGGACGACACCGAGCCGGTCGAGGAGCGCGCGGGGCAGCCCCAGGTCGTCAGCGAGGCCGTCCCCGTGCTCGGCGATCAGCTTCGGCAGCAGGTCCTGCCCGTCGGGACCGCCCAGCCGCACGCCCCGCTCCCAGGTCAGATGGTTGAGTCCGACGTGGTCGAGGTGGAGGTCGCCCGGCGCCACACCCAGCAGCTTCGCGAACCGCCGCTGGAACCCGATGGCCACGTTGCACAGCCCGACGGCCTTGTGCCCGGCGTGCAGCAGGGCCCGCGTCACGATGCCGACCGGGTTGGTGAAGTCGATGATCCAGGCGTCCGGGTTGGTACGCCGTACCCGCTCGGCGATGTCCAGCACCACCGGCACCGTCCGCAGGGCCTTCGCGAGCCCGCCCGCACCCGTGGTCTCCTGCCCGATACAGCCGCACTCCAGCGGCCAGGTCTCGTCCTGCTGCCGCGCCGCCTGCCCGCCGACACGCAGCTGGAGCAGCACCGCGTCGGCGTCGGCGACGCCCGCGTCCAGGTCGGCGGTCGTCGTGACGGCCCCCGGGTGGCCCTGCCTGGCGAAGATGCGCCGGGCCAGCCCGCCCACCAGCTCCAGCCGGTCCGCCGCCGGGTCGACGAGGACCAGTTCATCGATCGGCAGGAGGTCGCGCAGCCGCGCGAAACCGTCGATCAGTTCGGGGGTGTAGGTGGAGCCGCCCCCCACCACGGCCAGTTTCAAGCTCATGTCGATCAGCCCTAGCCCTTCACTCCGGTCAGTGTGACGCCCTCGACGAATGCCTTCTGCGCGAAGAAGAACACGAGGATCACCGGGGCCATGACCAGCACCGTCGCGGCCATGGTCAGATTCCAGTCGGTGTGGTGCGCGCCCTTGAACGACTCCAGTCCGTAGCTCAGCGTCCAGGCCGCCGGATTCTCGGAGGCGTAGATCTGCGGCCCGAAGTAGTCGTTCCACGCGTAGAAGAACTGGAACAGCGCGATCGCCGCGATGCCCGGCTTCGCCATCGGCAGCACCACCCGGAGCAGCGTCCTCAGCTCCCCGCAGCCGTCGACCCTCGCCGCGTCGAGGTACTCGTCCGGGATGGTCAGCAGGAACTGGCGCAGCAGGAAGATGGAGAACGCGTCCCCGAACGCCATCGGCACGATCAGCGGCCACAGCGAGCCCGACAGGTCCATCTGCTTCGCCCAGAACAGGTACATCGGGATGATGACGACCTGCGGCGGCAGCATCATCATCGAGATGACCAGCATCAGCGCCAGCCGCCTCCCCCGGAAGCGGAACTTGGCGAGCGCGTACGCGACGGGGACCGACGACACGACGGTGAGCACCGTCCCCAGCCCGGCGTACAGCAGCGTGTTCCGCCACCAGCCGGCGAACCCGGGCGTGCGGAACACCTCCACGTAGTTGCTCCACTCCCACGTCCGGGGCACCAGGTCCCGGGTGAGCGCCTGCTGGTCGCTCATCAGCGACGTCAGCAGGACGAACACGAACGGCAGCACGAAGAACAGCGCGGCCGCCACGCCCAGTGAGTGGACGGCGATCCAGTGCAGCACCGCCCGCCGCCGGGCGGTCCGCGCGGCGACGGTCACCGTCCGCGCGGGGGCGACCGGCGGCCGTTCGAGTGTCTGTGTCATGGCGATCAGTCACCCACCTGTACGAGGCCGCTCCGCCGCCGCATCAGCAGCGCCGTGAAGGCCATGGCGAGGGCGAACAGCACCAGGGCGACGACACAGGCCGACCCGTAGTCGAAGCGCTGGAAGCCCAGGTTGTACACGAGCTGCGGCAGGGTGATCGTCGACTTCTCCGGGTAGCCGGGCTCGAACTGCTGGCCGCTGTTGCCGATGATCCCGGAGGCGACCTTCCCCGCCACCAGGGGCTGCGTGTAGTACTGCATGGTCTGGATGACCCCGGTGACCACCGCGAACATCACGATCGGCGAGATGTTCGGCAGGGTGACGAAGCGGAACCGCTGCCATGCCGACGCCCCGTCCAGCTCCGCCGCCTCGTACTGCTCCTTCGGCACGTCGAGGAGCGCGGCCATGAAGATCACCATCAGGTCGCCGACGCCCCACACCGCGAGCATGGTCAGCGCCGGCTTGGACCAGGCCGGGTCGTTGAACCATCCCGGAGCGGGCAGCCCCGCCCCCTCCAGGATGGCGTTCACGGGTCCCGTACCGGGGTTGAGGAGGAACACGAAGGCGAGGGTCGCGGCGACCGGCGGGGCTAGGTACGGCAGGTAGAACAGCGTCCGGAAGACCCCGGCCCCCGTCCTGATCCTGGTGATGAGGAGCCCCACGCCGAGCCCGAACGCGACCCGGCAGGCGACCATGACGACCACCAGCCACAGCGTGTTGCCCATCGCCGGCCAGAACGCCGGGTAGTCGGTGAAGACGTAGGTCCAGTTCTCCAGTCCGTTGAAGACAGGCTCCCTGAAGCCGTCGTAGTGGGTGAAGGAGAACCAGACGGAGGAGAGCAGGGGGTAGGCGAAGAAGACCGCGAACCCGATGAGCCAGGGCGACAGGAAGGCCAGGGTGCGCAGCGCGCCGCGTACCCGCCGGGACCGTGCCGTGTACGCCCCGACCCGCGCCACGGGATGCGTCGTACCGGTACTCATCGCCGGTCTACTTGGCCTTCTCGATGTCGGTGTCGATCTGCGCCGCCGTCCGCGCGAGGCCGGCCTTCAGGTCCTTCTCCTTGCCCGACTCGTAGAGGTAGCCGAACTCCTGGAGGGTCACCTGGTAGGCGCCGCCGTTGACGGAGGCCGGGGTCGTGTTGGACTTCGGGTGCCCGGCGATGTTGAGGAACGTCCTGAAGCGCGGGTCCAGCCTCAGCTTCGGCGAGGTGAGCGCCGCGTGCGTGGAGGGCACGTTGCGCAGCTCGTTGGCGAAGTTCACGACCGCGTCCGTGTCGGTCGTCATGTACTTCACCAGCTCCCACGCGGCGTTCTGCTTGGAGCTGGTGGAGGCGATGCCGACGATCGTGCCGGAGAGGTAGCCCTTGCCGTAGTCGGCCGCCTGGTCGTCGGCGACGGGCAGCGGAGCGACCCCGACCTCGAAGGGCACCTTGGCGTCGGCGGTCATGCCGAGCCGCCACTCGCCGTCGAGCTGCATGGCGACCTGGCCGGTGTGGAACGGGTGCTTGGCGCCCCACTCGTCACCGAAGGTGTTGCGGTACTTCTCCAGCTTCGCGAACCCGCCGAGCTTCTCGACCAGGTTCTTCTGCCAGGTGAACATGGCGGCGAACGCCGGGTCCCTGGCGATGTTCGACTTGCCGTCCCCGTCGAAGTACGTGGGCCCCCACTGGGCGACCAGGTGCCCCGGCGTGGACTCGTAGCCGTGGAAGTTCGGCATGAACCCGAGCCGCTCGTAGGAGTCGCCCTTCTCCCTGGTCAGCTTTTTCGCGACCTCGTCGAACTCGCTCCACGTCCTCGGCGGGGCGGTGACGCCCGCCTCCTCGAAGGCGTCCTTGTTGTAGTAGAGGCCGTACGCGTCGCCGAGCAGCGGCAGCGCGCAGCGCGTCCCGTCGAACTCGGTGTAGTCGAGCCGGGGCTTCGGGAACGTCTCGACCAGGTCGATCCCCGACTTCTCGATGAACGGCTTCAGGTCCGCGAAGGCGCCCGACGAGCAGAACTTGCCCACGTTGTCGGTGGTGAACGAGGAGACGACGTCGGGCGCGTTGGACCCGCCGGCGCGCAGTGCCTGCTGGATCTTGTCGTCGGTGATGTTGGGGACGGCCTTCACCTTGATGTTCGGGTGCGCGTCCTCGAACCGCCTGATGTTGTCGTTGACCGCCTTGACCTCGTTGGGCGCCGACCAGCCGTGCCAGAAGGTGAGCGTCACCTCGGCGTTCGGATCGTCGTTCGCGCCGTTGCCGGCGGAGCCGGTGCAGCCGGAGGCGGCCAGGACTATGGACACGGTCGCGGCGAGCGCGGCGACGGCGGCACGCGGACGTACGGGCATGGCGGTGACTCCCTTGATTCGGATCGGGCTTGATACGGATCGGGTACGGGGATCAGCTCGGGCTCGTGGATCTGCTCGGGCCCATGGATCTGCTCGGGCCCATGGGTCTGCTCGGGCTCGTGGATCTGCCCGGGTCCATGGGTCTGCCCGGGTCCACGGGTCTGCCCGGGTTCATCGGGCGGAGGTGTCGAAGACGTCGTCACGGGTGGCGGCCAGGGCGACCTCCAGGGCCCCCCGCAGCACCGGGTCGTGCTGGACGCCGCCGATCACGAGCCGTGGCCGGGAAGCGGCCAGCTCGCCCAGCTCGGCGCGGACCCGCTCGCACAGGGGCTGCCCCCCGGCGACGATCACCCCGCCGGACAGCACGACCAGCTCCGGGTCCAGGACGGCCACCAGTGAGGCGAGGCCGGTGGCGAGGCCCGTCGCGAACAGGTCGAGCAGCCGCCCGTACGCCCCCGAGTCGTCGGCGGCCGCGCGCCGCACCAACTCGGTGGCGACGCCGACGTAGTCGCCCTGCGGCAGTTCGTCGACGCCCGCGTCGGCGGCCAGCCGGGGCAGCACCTGGGCGCCGGCCAGCTCCTGGAAGCCGCCGCTGCCCGCCTTGGCCACCTGCCGCACCAGCGGGGCGCCCGGCACCGGCAGGAAGCCGACCTCGCCGGCGCCGCCGGTGAACCCCCTGTGCAGCCGCCCGCCCAGCACCAGGGCGGCGCCGAGGCCCTCCTCGTTCCACAGCAGCACGAAGTCGTCGTGCCCCCGGGCGGCGCCGAGCCGCTGCTCGGCCACGGCCACGAGGTTGACGTCGTTCTCGTACTCGACGGGCATGGGCAGCACGGCCGCCAACTCGTCCAGCAGGGTCGGCGCGTGCCACCCGGGCAGATGGGACGCGTACCGCAGCCGCCCGGTCGACGGGTCGAACGCGCCGGGCGTCCCGACGACCAGCCGGTGCACGTCCGCCCTGCTGAGCCCGGCGGCCTTGACGGCGCCGTCCAGCGCGTCGGTCACCTGCCGTACGACGCTCCCGGCGCGCCGCCCGGGCGTGGGCAGCTCGAACTCCCCGACCACCTCACCGGTCACGTCGGCGACGGCGGCGAGGATGCGCCGCGGGTTCACGTCGAGCCCGGCGGCGTACGCGGCGCGCGCGTTCACCGCGTACAGCTGGGCGTTCGGCCCCGGCCGCCCCTCGGTCGTCCCGGTCGCCACGACGAGCCCGGCGGCCTCCAGCCGCGCCAGGAGCTGCGACGCGGTGGGCTTCGAAAGACCGGTCAGTTTCCCGATCCGGGTACGGGAGAGGGGCCCGTGCTCCAGCAGCAGATCGAGCGCGGCCCGGTCGTTCATGGCCCGCAGGACCCGAGGCGTCCCAGGCACCCCGGCCCCACCGGGTCCGTACGGACCGCCGGCACCCCCGGGGCTCTGGGAACCCCCGGTACCGCCGGGGCCGCTGGGGTTGTTTCCGGTCACGGCGGGGTGCACCTGCCTTCGTCCGACCGCTGCGCGGGCACTGTTAGGAAAGTTTCCTATTCGGTTGCGCAGAACGTAAGGCGCACGTCAGCGCCCCGTCAATACCCCGCCGCACGCCACGCCGTGGCGGCAACCAAAGTGTTATGCGGTCCGCTCGCGCGGCTCATCGTCGTATGTGTGCCGATTCGATGGGGTTGATGGCGCCTTGTGGGAGGGTCAGGTTCTTGTTAGCTGCATGAACTGCCGCGATAACTCGTTGACCCCCCACGGTGTCGCTCCGTAATGTCGACCATCGATCTTCAATAGATCGCTAGTTCGAAAGTGGGGTCTGGGGAGGCCCCTGGGGGTGGGGTGAGTCATGCCCGAAGGCAGACGAAGAACGACAAGACCGACGACCTACCGGGGGCGGGGGTTCGTCCTGGCGCTGAGCGTGGCGCTGCTGGCAGGGGGCGTGTCCGCGTTCCCGGCGGGCGCCGCGCCGGTGACCGGACCGGCGGTGGAGGAACGCGGGGGCCGCACGGCGGCCGCCGCGTCGCGCCAGGCAGCGGAGTCGGGTGAGCCCGTCGAGGTGGTCGCGGAGCGCTCGGAGTACACCGAGACGCTGGCCAACCCGGACGGCACGTACACGCTGAACCAGTTCACGACACCGCAACGCGCCCGCGCCGAGGACGGTTCGTGGCGCGACATCGACGTGACCCTGGAGCGCCGTGCGGACGGCACGATCGGCCCCAAGGCCGCCGTGGTCGACCTGGCGTTCTCCGGCGGCGGCAGCGGCGAGGACCTGATCCGCCTCGGCTCACCCAAGGGCGCCGTCGAACTGGGCTGGGCGGGCACGCTTCCCGCACCGCGCCTGGAGGGCCCGACCGCCACGTACCCCGACGTGTACGAGGGGGTGGACCTGCAGCTGACCGCGACGCCCGAAGGCTTCCGCGAGGTGCTCGTCGTCAAGTCCGCCGAAGCGGCAGCCAATCCGGCACTGGACAAGGTCAGCCTGTCGGCCAAGGGCGATCGCCTGGACATCGTGGCCGGCCCCGGCGGCGGCATGCGGGCACTTGACGACGACGGCAACGCCGTCTTCACCGGCCCGGCGGGCGTGATGTGGGACTCGTCCGGTGACGCGGGCCCCCAGACCCAGTTGCTGCGGAGCGTGTCCACCGCGGGTGAGAAACCTGGCCTCGGCGACCGCGACCGCGCCCAGCCGGGCGAGGGCGACACCACGGCCATGCTGCCCGTGGAGGTCGGCCCCGGCACGGTGAGCGTCAGGCCGGACAAGGCGCTGCTGCGCGGCAAGGACACGGTCTACCCGGTGTACATCGACCCGCCGCTCTCCGTCGGCCACTCCGAGCGCACGGTGCTCTCGTCGGACGGCGACCGCTTCTGGGCCTTCAACGGCGACTACAGCGTGGGCCGCTGCGGCATGTCCGGCGCGTACTACTGCACCACGGGCACGCCGTACACCAACCGCATGTACTTCGAGTTCGCGCCCACGAACCTGGTCGGCAAGTACGTCATCGACGCCACGTTCCGCGCGTACGAGACCTGGTCGTTCGACTGCAACCCGCACTGGATCGACCTCAAGCGCACCAACAACATCTCCGAGAGCACACGTTGGCCGGGCCCCACGGTGCTCGACCACCTCGGAGACCGGAATGTCGCCGCCGGGCGAGGCGACAACTGCTCGCCCTCGCAGCCCGACTCTTGGATCGAGTTCAACGACAACCCCGACGAGACGGACGAGAACCTGACTCCGACCGTCCGCTCGTTCGCGGCGGGCAAGTTCTCCCGGCTGACGCTGATGCTCGCGGCGAAGGACGAGACCGACCCCACCGCGTGGAAGCGCTTCAAGGACAACGCCGTACTGCAGGTCGTCTACGTGCCGTACGCGGGCGTACCGACGGGCGTGGGCGTCATCCCGGGGGAGGGCGTCCAGCCGCAGTGCGCCACGGCCGCGAGCCCGACCGTCGTGACCAGGCTGGACCCCTACCTGCAAGCTTATGTACAGACACAGGTCCAGCCCAAGGGGACCGAGTTCACCGGGTCGCTGCGCAGCTACAAGGCCGTGGAGAAGTCCGACGGTGCCGGCGGGTGGAACGCCGTCTGGACCTCCATCCATCCCGCGTCGGGCTTCGTCCCCGACGGCTCATCGGCGGGTGTTCGCATGCCCGCGGGCCAGGACGGGGCGACATACCGCTACAAGACGTTGACGCAGTCGTACTACACACACGACGGAACGACACGGTACGTGTCCTCCCCGTTCGCGGCGTACTGCTACTTCACGCTGGACACCACCGCACCGAAGGCCCCGACCATCACCTTCGCCACCGGCACCCCCTACACCGAGTGCACGGCGACCTCGTGCGTGGCGGGCGGCAGCCCGGGGACGCCGGGAAGGTTCACCCTCGCGCCGAACGCTGCCGATACCGACATCACCAGCTACCGCTGGACGCTCCAGGGCCAGCCGCCGGTGGAGACGGCGAAGGGGACGAATCTCACGATCGAGGCTGTCCCCTCCCTTGCCGGGACTCAGATCCTCACCGTGCAGGCCAAGGACGTCCGCAACCGCTACGGCACGCCCGCGGAGGTGTCCTTCAAGGTCAAGCCGGCTTCAGGCGCCGTCGGCCGCTGGCACTTCGATGACGGCACGCCCGGTTCGACCGTCGCCATCGCCGCCGACAGCGCGGAGGAGGGCGGCAGCCACCCGGCGACACTGCACCCGCGGGCCGGTGGCACGGCCGCCGACTGGTCGCCGATGGGACGCCTCGGAGGGGGTGACCACTCCCTGGCGCTGAGCGACGCCGTCAGCGACCCGGTCCTCAACGCCGGGTACGCCGTGACGGAGAAACCCCCGGTGAACACGCGGGACTCGTTCACCGTCTCCGCCTGGGCCTACCTGAACGACACCTCACAGATTCGCATGGTGGCCTCGGCCCCGGGAACCTACGCCTCGGCGTTCAACCTCTTTTATTCGAGTGCGACGAAGAAGTGGGCGTTCAACCGCGTCACCGCGGACGTGCAGGGCTACGTCTACGCGGACTCCCTCGCCGACACGCCCAACCCGCCGACCAAGGTCTGGACGCATCTCGCGGGAGTCTTCGACACGAAGGCCGATGGCGACAAGACCAACGACACCATCCAGTTGTTCGTCAACGGCCGCCCCCAGGGCAAGCCGGTCGTACTGAACGCCGTCAACCCGGCCTACACGCCGCTGGCGTCGGCCGAGGGCATGCTCATCGGCCGTTCCAAGCCGAAGAACTACACCTACTCCGGCCGCATCGATGAAGTCGCCGTGTGGCAGCGGGCGCTCACCGGTGAAGAGATCCGTGCCGAAGGCGCTCTCACGAAGAACAGCCTGCCCGCCACGGAGTTGGTCGGGCACTGGAACATGGCAGGGGCCGCCAGCGGCAGGGTGCCCGAGCTGACTCCGTACCCGGCACAGAACATGACCATCTCGGCCACCGGCGCTGCCGCCGACTCGGAGGCCGGTGAACTGGTCCTGGACGGCGTCTCGGGCTCGCTGTCGACACCAGGACCGGTGGTGGACGAGACCGGTTCGTTCACGGTGACCGCCTCGGTGCGCCTGGACAGCGCCAAGCTCGCGACGAAACCGGTCGGCTACCGGGGTCAGGTCTTCGGACAGCACAGCCCGCTCGGGCAGGAGTCGTCGTGGGCGCTGTGGGTGGAGAAGCTGGCCGAGGACGTATACGTCTGGAAGTTCGGCCGTACAGCGACCGGTCCGGCAGGGAACGTGGTGGAAACGGCATCCGTCCCCTCGCAGGACTTCGCGGATCTGGATACGCCGGTCCAGATCACCGGGGTGTTCGACGCGGCCGAGCCCACCAGTGAGGGATTCGGCGCCACACACCTGTACGTCGGTGCGCTGGATCAACTCAGACGAGACCCGTACTCGTTCACCACACCGATTCAGGGCAGCGGCCCCCTCTCCGCAGGCGCCGGTGCGGCTCTCGGGAGAACCGGCCACCACCTTCCGGGCGGGCTGGGAGAGATCCGCGTCTGGACCGGCGCGATGACGGCCGACCAGGTCGGTTCACAGGTGCTGCCAGACACCGGCACCGCATAGAAGGCGCCCTTTGCCGGGCGGCAGCCGTGGTGGCTGCCGCCCGGACCCCTCGTCGTTCACGGGCTCAGCCCCTGCCGCCCGCGCGGCCTCATTGGAGACTCATATGAACCGGCCAAGAACCTGGAGACGCAGACGCGCCATCGCCGCGACCGTCGGCTTCGCCCTGGTGCCAGGACTACTGACCTCGACCGTCACCTACGCGGACGACGTCAAGCCGCTCGGCAGGCCCGCACTGCCCGCCCCGAGGGCGGACAAGGTCACCCCGTTCACCGAGGCGGCCAACCGACAGGCCGCCGCGACCGCGAAGAAGGCCGAGGAGGCCACGCGCGAAGACGCCGCCCGCGCCAGAACGCAGCAGAACGCCGGCACCGTCACCTGGCCCGAGGCGGGGACCGCTACCCTGACGCTTCCGGCCAAGGGCAAGGCGAAGGCCGCGCCGGGGACGCTGCCCGTCACGTTGGCTCCTCCCGAGACGGACAAGAGCGGAAGATCGGCGAAGTCCGCGACACCGGCCTCTTCTGTGACGGTCGACGTCCTCGACCAGAAGAAGGCCGATGCCCTCGGGGTCAAAGGCGTCGTCCTGACCGTCACGGGACCGCGCGGCGGCGGCCAGGCCGCCATGTCCATCGACTACGGCACGTTCGCCACCGCGTACGGCGGTGACTGGGCCGGCCGCCTCCAGGTGCTGCGGCTGCCGGACTGCGCGCTCAGGGATCCGGCGAGCGCCAAGTGCCGTACGCGCACGCCCGTCGAGTTCACGAACGACCGCGAGCAGGAGACCCTCAACGCTCGACTGACGTTCCAGGCCGCTGCCGCGCCCCGCGAGGTGGCGTCCATGGCCGCCGCGGCTCCGGCGGGCGGCCAGATGATGGTCCTCGCCGTAGCCGCCGGTACCAAGTCGGGGTCCGGCGATTACCAGGCCACGCCGCTCGCCTCGTCCTCCACCTGGGAAGCGGGCGGATCCTCCGGCAACTTCACCTGGTCGTACCCTCTGCGCGTACCGCCCCCTGCGGCGGGGCCGAAGCCCGAGCTGAGCATCTCGTACGACTCGTCGAGCGTGGACGGACGCACGGCCTCCACGAACAACCAGGGCACGGTCATCGGTGAGGGCTTCGACATCACCTCGTCGTACATCGAGCGCAAGTACGGCTCCTGCGACGACGACGGTCACGAAGGCAAGCACGACCTTTGCTGGAAGTACGAGAACGCGTCACTCGTGCTGAACGGCAAGGCCACCGAGCTGGTAAAGGACGACACCACCGGCAGATGGCGGCTGAAGAACGACGACGCCTCCACCGTCATCCACTCCACCGGCGCGGACAACGGCGACAACGACGGCGAGTACTGGACCGTCATCACCGGAGACGGCACCAAATACGTCTTCGGCCTCAACAAGCTGGCCGGCGCCGGCACCGGGGACCGCACCCGGTCGGTGTGGACCGTTCCCGTCTTCGGTGACGACTCCGGCGAGCCCGGCTACACCGACGGCACCACCTTCGCCGGACGCGGCAAGACCCAGGCATGGCGGTGGAACCTCGACTACGTCGAGGACACCCACGACAACGCCATGAGCTACTGGTACACCGCCGAGGCCAACCACTACGACAAGCTGGGCGACGACAACACCGGGACCGCCTACGTCCGGGGCGGCTACCTCGACGAGATCCGCTACGGTCAGCGGGCCGGGGCACTGTTCAGCGGCGCCCCGCCCGCGTCCGGCAAGGTCGTCTTCCACTACGCCGAGCGCTGCCTCGCGGCCGGCACCGGCTGCCAGTCCCTCAACCAGGACACCCGGGACAACTGGCCGGACGTCCCCCTGGACGCCATCTGCAACGAGGGTGCCAAGTGCACCGGCAATACCGGGCCGACCTTCTTCACCCGCAAGCGCATGACCGCGATCCACACGTACGCGTGGAACGCGGCCGCCGCCACGCCGGGCTTCAGCGCCGTCGACTCCTGGGCACTGACCCAGGCGTACCTGGAGCCGGGTGACACCGGTGACGCCACTGACCAGTCCCTGTGGCTGTCGCGGATCCAGCACACGGGCAAGCACGGCTCGCCGCTCACGCTCGATCCGGTCTCGTTCACCCACCAGTGGCTGGCCAACCGAGTCGACGGGGCCACGGACGACATCCTGCCGCTGCACAAGCCGCGTCTCTACACCATCACGTCGGAGACAGGCGCCCAGACCATCGTCAACTACCACGCCGCCGACTGCACGGCCGCGCAGACCAAGCCGAGACCCGACCAGAACACCAAGAGCTGCTACCCGGTCTACTGGTCCCCGAACGGGGCTCCGGAGCCCCAGCTCGACTGGTTCCACAAGTACCCCGTGCGGTCCGTCATGACGACCGCTCCCCGGAGCGGCTCGGAGGCCGTCGAGCACGCCTACCTCTACTCCGGTGGGGGCGCCTGGCACTACAACGAGGACCCTCTGGTCAAGGAGAAGGAACGCACCTGGTCCGTCTGGCGTGGCTTCCAGAAGGTCACCCACCTGACCGGCAGCGGTGCCGGCGGCCGCACACAGTCCAAGACCGTCTCCGTCTATCTGCGCGGCATGAACGGTGACCGTGTCCTGGGCGCCGACGGCAAGCTCGACCCGGTCAACCGCAAGTCCGTCACCGTCACCGGCATCAAGGCCCCGGCTGTCACGGACTCCGAGCAGTACGCCGGCTTCATCCGGGAGTCGGTCACCTACAACGGCGCCTCCGGCCCGGAGACCAGCGGCCAGATCTTCGACCCCTGGTCCAAGCGCACGGCCACACAGCACAAGTCGTACGCCGACACCGAGGCGTACTTCGTACGGACCCGGGGAACCCAGACCCGGACCAACATCACCACGAACATCCCGCCCCGTGACCGGGTGCACTCGACGGTGACCGCCTACGACGACTACGGCATGGCCGAGACCGTCGACGACAAGGGCGACATCGCCGTCGCCGGCGACGAGAAGTGCACGCGGAACTGGTACGCCCGTAACGACCAGGCAGGCATCAACAACCTGGTCTCCAGGACCCGTGTCACCACCAGACCGTGTACCACCACCGACGAGACGCTGGACCTGCCCGCCACCGCGGAACGGGAGGGCGACGTCATCTCCGACACGGCGACCGCCTACGACTCGACCACATGGACGGCCGCCCAGACACCCACCGTCGGTGAACCGCAGTGGACCGGCCGCGCCAAGGGGTACGGCACCGACAACCAGCCCGTCTGGCAGAAGGTCGCCACGACCACGTACGACACCCTCGGTCGTCCCCTGACCGTCAGGGACACCCGCGGCACGCTGACGGCGAGCACCCAGTACACCCCCACGGCGGCCGGACCGGTGACCGCGACGAGCGTCACGAACGCCAAGACGCACAAGACGACCACGCGGCTGGACTTCGCCACGGGTGTTCCCCTCAAGGTCACCGACCCCAACGGCAGGATCACGGAGAGCCAGTACGACAGCCTGGGCCGCATCACCAAGGTGTGGCTGCCGGATGAGCTCAGGGCCCTCGGACACCTGCCGAACTACGTCTACACGTACAGCGTCACCTCCTCCCACCTGCCCTGGGTCTCCACCGGCACGCTCAACGCGGAGGCGAACGGCTACAACACCACCTACGAGATCTACGACCCGCTGCTGCGCCCGCGTCAGACGCAGACCCCGTCGCCCAGGGGAGGGCGGCTGATCGCGCTGACCGTGTACGACGACCGAGGCCTCGCCGTATCGGCGCAGGCCGACATCTGGGACCCCGCCAACGCCCCGTCGTCCCAGCTCCAGGAGACCGATGGTGGCGAGCCCCCGATGCAGACGGACACCACGTACGACGGTGCCGGCCGTGCCACCAAGACAGAGACCAAGGTCCGCAACGTTCCGCGCTGGACCACGGAGACCCGGTACACGGGCGACACGGTGACGTCCACCGCACCGCCGGGCGGCCAGGCGACCGCCGTGGTCACCGACGCCCTCGGCCGGACGACGGAACGCCGCGAGTACGGCGGACCGCAGCCGACCGGAGACGACTACACGACGACCAGGTACACCTACGCTCCGACGGGCCGACAGAGCACGGTCGAAGGCCCCGACAGGACGAAGTGGACCTACACCCACGACCTCTTCGGCCGGCAGACGAACGTCACGGATCCCGACAAGGGAACCTCCACGACCAAGTACGACGACCTGGACCAGGCGGAGACCACCACCGACTCGCGGGGCAGGATCCTTACGGCCGAGTACGACATCCTCGGCCGTAAGACGGGCCTGTGGGACGGCGGCACGAAGACGGACGCCAAGAAGCTCGCCGCGTGGACCTTCGACGTCCTCGCCAAGGGCCAGCAGGACACCGCCGTCCGCTACGAGAACGGCGTGGGCCAGACCGACAGCAAGAGCTACACGCAGAAGGTCGCGGCGTACGACCGGCTCTATCGGCCGACGACCACGCAGCTCACCCTCCCCGCCGACGACCCGCTGGTCACCGGCGGCGTGCCGCAGACGCTCAGCGCGACCGTCGCCTACAACGCCGATGGAACCGTCAGGCAGCAGGCCGCGCCCGCCGTCGCCGGACTCCCGGCCGAGACGCTCTCCTACAAGTACGGCTCCCAGAGCCAACTGCTGTCCTTCACGGGTAGCACCGGCTACCTCCAGGACGCGCTCTACTCACCGCTGGGAGACCTGCGGCAGATGAGCCTGGGCACCGACCCCACGGCGTCCAAGAAGGCGTACCTCACGTACGACTACGAGGACGGCACGCGCCGCCTGGCCCGCTCCTACGTCACCGACGACGTCCACGGCTACATGCCGCAGGAGCTGAAGTTCACGCAGGACGACGCGGGCAATGTGACGTCGATCTTCGACGGCGGGTACCAGGCCGGTACGGGAAAGCCCGACTACCAGTGCTTCGCCTATGACGGCCACCGTCGCGTGAAGGAAGCCTGGACGCCGAGCACCGCGGACTGCGCGGCGACGGGCCGCACCACGTCCAACATCGGCGGCGCCGCTCCGTACTGGACGAGCTACACGTACAACGGCGCCGGTCAGCGGGCCACGGAGACCGAGCACACGGCCTCGGGCGACAAGACCACGACGTACACGCACGGTACGCCGATCGGCCAGCCGCACCCGCTGGCCAAGACGGAGGGCGCGAAGACCGGGACGTACACCTACGACAAGGCGGGCAACACGACGGGCCGCCCCGGCACACAGGGGCAGCAGACGCTGACCTGGGACGCCGAGGGCAAGCTGGTCTCCACGACGGAACCGGCGTCGGGTACGAAGCCGGCTCTCAGCACCGGCTACCTCTACGACGCTTCGGGCGAGCTCCTGATCCGCCGCGCGGTCGGTGACGGTGACACGGTGCTCTACCTCGGCAGCACGGAGATCCGCCTCACGACGAAGGGCACCACGAAGACCCTCAACGGGACCCGCTACTACAGCGCGGCGGGCAAGACGATCGCGGTCCGCACCGCGACGGCGGGCGTCACCGGCACGAAGCTGAGCTTCCTGGCGGGCGACCACCACGGAACGAGCAGCCTGGCCCTGGACGCCACGACGATGGCGGTCACCAAGCGCTACACGACCCCGTTCGGCGCCCCACGCGGTACGGCGGCCACGACCTGGCCGGACGACAAGGCGTTCCTCGGCAAGCCTTCCGACACGTCCACGGGCCTCACCCACATCGGCGCCCGCGAGTTCGACCCGTCGATCGGCCTCTTCCTGAGCGTCGACCCGCTGATGGAGCTCGACAAGCACCAGACGCTCAACGGCTACACCTACGGCGCCCAGAACCCGGCGACGTTCTCGGACCCGTCGGGCATGGGCCTGGCGTGTGGAGCATCCGGCGACGGCTGCCCCCGCAACCGGAACGGCGGCAGCAGCGGCCAACCGGACAGAATCCGCGGCGCCGACCACGTGGATCCGAACGCGTCGCCAGGCACCGGCGGTACGAACGGTACGTCTGGCAGCGGTCCGGCTTGCTCCGTGAAGGAAGGAAACTGTCTCCAAGACAGCATGTCCGGCCCCTCTGACCCGGGTCCTCTTGGCGCGTTCCTGTTGGGTTTGGCCAGGAACATTCCGTATACGGCTGAGCTGTTTGGTTGGACTGTCGACAGCGACTGCCGCGCAGGCGGCGGAGCAGGTGCACCAGGTTGCGACTACGGCACGCAATACGACCTGTGGGCAGCCCGGAACGGCTACGATGTTACAGGTGACTGGTACCTAGTGCCCGGCTTGATGGGCGCTGTAATTGCACACAGAAGCCCAATGCCCGGGCCTAGAAGAATCCCGATGGGGTTTCCCAATGCTGCATCGTTCTCATCTTTTGGTGGGAAGCTTAAAAGTGGACTGAAGGATGCCGGTTATGGTGGTACCACAGCCGTATTTCATGGAAGTTCCGTAACGGGGAAGAGTCACAAGGAGGGGATTCCCTTCGGGAGGCATAGTGACTATGATATTGCCCTGGCGGGTGAGGGGGTGTTGGCCCGTGCCAAACAGGTAGGCATTCCATTGCGTTCGCGGGGGTCGCGGACTGGTCCGCTGACAAAATCCGATCTACGCAAGATGGGCCTCGACGGGTTGGCGAAAACACTGTCAAATGAGGCTGATAGGCGCGTTAACTTTATGGTGTACGGATCTATCGAAGGCGCCACCGGTCGAGCGCCTAGCATCGTCGTCCGGTAGTGGCGTCAAGTGGTATGCGTCATGTTCCCATCTTTGGTTCGATGGGCACTAGGGCGGCGGGAAGCCCTGAAGGGCCTCCCGCCGCCTCCTTTGCTTCAGGGTGAGTAGTCGGAGATGATTGAGAGTGTCAAAGTTTATCCTATTCGGGGTTGCGGAATTCAGAGTGAAGGTTGTCGCGGGTCGACTAAGTCGAGAGCTTGGAATAGCGTTCCAGGTGCGCGAGAGTGCGTATCGGGGCGGGGAGTACTTCTTGTTCGACCTTCCCTCTGGTGGCGAGGTGAGCGTAGAACGCAATTATGAAGATGAGGAAGGTTTTCTGATGGAGGCTGATTTTCCAGACTTCTCCACTCTTGTCTATTTGAGCGATGTCGAGGATTCGACAGTAGTTGCCGTGTCGCGCCTCAGTGGTTTTGTCGAGTTGCGCCGTGAGGAGCTGTAAGCTGTTGAGTCCAGATTGACTTCGAAGTCGGCGCCTGCGTCCAGTTCAGCGAGAGCTGCATGTGCGGAGACGCTGCCTCGCAGACCAGTATGGAGCGCAGGGTGTCGCGGTTCATGCGATCAGTCTGTCGGACCCGCATCTGGGCGTGAGGCGGGTGCCGATCACGTCAGAGACAGCACTTGTCGGTGGGTAATCAGACAACAGGCCAGTGCGAGGAAGGCTTCGTGGATGTCGGCTCGTCGTTCCCAGCGGACGCGGAGTCGTTTGAAGCCGTGGAGCCAGGCGAAGGTCCGCTCGACGACCCACCGGTAGGTTCCGAGCCCACTGCCGTGAGGTGTTCCGCGGCGGGCGATGGCAGGGATGATCTGGCGGGCCCGGACCTGGTCGCGGTAGATGTCGTGGTCGTAGCCTCGGTCGGCGAAGACGGACTGGGGCTTGCGGCGGGGCCGTCCGGGCCTGCCCCGGACTGGTGAGATGGTGTCGAGCAAGGGTATGAGTTGGGTGACGTCGTTGCGGTTGCCGCCGGTGAGGATGACCGCGAGCGGGGTGCCCGTGGCCGTCGGTGATCAGGTAATGCTTGGAGTCAGCCCGTCCCCGATCGACCAGCGACGGGCCTGACTTGAGCCCCTTTTTAGCGCTCGGACGTGGCTGGAGTCGACGACTGTCCTCAACCAGTCGAGTCTGGCGGCGGCGTTCAGCTCGGCGAGCAGCGCCTCGTGCAGCTGTTGCCAGACTCCGGCCTCGTTCCAGTCTCGCAGCCGGCGCCAACACGTCATGCCGGAACCGAAGCCGAGCTCCTGGGGCAGGTGTTCCCACTGGATGCCGGTATGCAGGACGAACAGGATCCCGCACAGCACCTGTCGGCCCGGGACCGGCTTGCGACCCGGGTACCTGAACCGTCTCTCCCGCTTCGGCAGCAGCGGTTCGATCCGCTCCCACAGGTCAGACGTCGGGGCCTCAGCGCCCGTTGTGGTTATTCGGTGGCTTTGGGATGTCCGGTGCCCGCGTAGGTGATCCACGCGGTGCGGGTGGTGTCGTCGATCAGGTACCAGATGCGACCGCCGCCGGTGACTTCGAACTGCCAGCGTTCCACCGTGTCGCCTTTCCATGTGGCGCTTCCCAGCCTGCCCTTCAGCCGGTGGTGGCGGTCCGGCTCGTCCGTTGCGCGGGGGCTGGAACGGACCTTGTCGAAGGCGCGGCGGAGGTTTCCGGCGGCGTGCCGGGCCAGGTGCTCCCAGCCCGTCGCGGCCTCGGTGTTGGCGAAGCGGAGATCGTACTCGTCGCCGATCGGCGGTGGCGCGGCCCGGTCGCCGCGCTTGGGGGTCACTCGTCCGCCTCCGGCGCCGGGACGGGGCCGAGGTCGCCGTCGGGTTCGCGGGTGAGGACGGCGTGGAGTGCGGGGTCGGCGTAGACCTCCGCGCTGTGCTGCCACTGGGAGAGGAGCAGGGCGATGGGGGCGAGGTTCTCCAGCGCGGCGGCTCCCCGGGCCGTCTCCGCCAACTCGGCCAGCATGGTCTCGACGTCTTCGTCCGGCAGGAAGACCGACCAGGGCAGCGCGTCGGGCAGGAGTCGGCGCAGCGCGGCGATGTTCTCCGTCCGCACCAGGCCGGCCAGCAGGCGGGCGGTGAAGTCCACCACGGTGGCGTCCCGCTCCAGTTGGTCGGCGCTGATCAGGGCCAAGTCCCCGGCGCCGCGGCGCCGCAGCCGCAGCCCGCGGACCACCTCCAGGCGCCGGGCGGTCGCGGCGGGGTGGTGTAGCAGTTCGCTGAAGGGCACATCTTCGTAGGCCATCGGCATAACTTCCACAGTAGCGTGGAAGTAGCCCCGCGTCAGTGCTTCGCCAGGCTCGGGCCGCCCGCCTGGGGCGGTATCGGGTTGGTGGCCAGGGACTGGGGGGACGTCGGGGACGCGTAGGCGGACGGGGCGGCGATGGACGCCGACGGGTCCTTCGCCGGGGTCTCGTCCGTGGCGGCCGGGGGGCCGCCGACGATGCGGATGCCCGCCTGGTCGAAGGAGCGCTTGATCCGCCAGCGCAGTTCGCGTTCCACGCCCAGCGCCTTGCCCGGCATCGTCTTGGCGGAGACGCGCAGCGTCATCGAGTCGAGGAGTACCTCGTTGAGGCCGAGGATCTCGATGGGGCCCCAGAGGCGCTCGTTCCAGGGCTCGTCGGCGGCCATCTCGTCCGACACGTCCTCGATGAGCTTGCGGATCAGGTCCAGGTCCTCCGTCGGGCGGACCGTGACGTCGACGCCCGCCGTGGCCCAGCCCTGGCTGAGGTTGCCGATCCGCTTGATCTCGCCGTTGCGGACGTACCAGATCTCGCCGTCGACGCCGCGCAGCTTCGTCACGCGCAGCCCCACCTCGATGACCTCGCCCGACGCGACGCCCGCGTCGACCGAGTCGCCCACCCCGTACTGGTCCTCCAGGATCATGAACACCCCGGACAGGAAGTCCGTGACCAGGTTGCGGGCGCCGAAGCCGATCGCGACGCCCGCCACACCCGCCGAGGCGAGCAGCGGAGCCAGGTCGATGTTGAACGCGCCGAGGACCATGAGCCCTGCGGTGCCGAGGATCAGGAACGACGCCACCGAGCGGAGCACGGAGCCGATGGCCTCGGAGCGCTGGCGGCGCCGTTCCGCGTTCACCAGCAGCCCGCCGAGCGCCGTGCCCTCCACGGACTGGGCGCTGCGGTTCATCCGGTCTATGAGCTTGGTCAGCGCCCGGCGGATGAGCATCCGGAGGGTGAACGCGACCACCACGATCAGCAGGATCCGCAGGCTCGTGTTGAGCCAGGTGGACCAGTTCTGCTCGACCCACCCCGCGGCCTCTCCGGCCTGCTTGGCGGCTTCGTCGAGGGACACCGGTGAGGGGGTCGAGTCGGTGGCGGTAGACGGTACGTCCGACCTGAGCACGGCGGGGAACCTCCAGGCATCACGAGCGGGTCACATTAATTTAACGGAGGGGAGTAGGTGGTTCGTCGCCGTGTTCGAGGGAGATCCGCGTCTCACCGGGGGATGACCAGGGTGTGGTCGAAAACACTTCGAGCCCGTTACTGGTACGTGGTGGCGCTTCGACCTGGCATGAGGAGAGACTGAGAGCAGATCGTCCCGGCGCGAGCCACGCGCCGCCGGCGTACAAGGAGGCATCCGTGCCGCATGTCCTGGTCCTCAACGCGTCGTACGAGCCCCTCGGCGTCGTACCGCTCCGCCGCGCGCTCGTCCTCGTCCTCGAGAACAAGGCCGTATGCCTCGAGGAGTCCGGCGCCTTCCTGCACAGCGCGACCCGTGTCATGGCCGCACCCAGTGTCGTACGGCTCAAGCGCTTCGTGCGGGTCCCCTACCGGGGGCCCGTTCCACTGACCCGCAAGGCGCTCTTCGCCCGTGACGGCGGGCGCTGCATGTACTGCGGTGGCGTCGCAACCAGCGTCGACCACGTCGTTCCGCGCAGCCGTGGCGGCAAGCACGCCTGGGACAACGTGGTGGCGGCGTGCCGCCGCTGCAACCACGTCAAGGCCGACCGGCACCTGCGCGAGCTGGGCTGGCGGCTGCATCAGCAACCCGCCCCGCCGAGTGGTCTGGCGTGGCGGATCATCGGAACCGGCCATAGGGACCCGCGCTGGCTGCCGTACTTGCAGCCGTACGGCGCGGACGACGCCATGGCCCGGATCGACGGCATCTCCGCCTGAGACCCGGGCCCTGTCATAGGCCGGCCCGCCCTGTCATGGCCGGACCGCCGTCGTGGGTCCCGGCCCTGTCGTGGGCCGGGACCCTGTCCTGTTGGGGGCCACCCCGGCTACGCGGCAGCGCGTCGGCCTGGCTCTGGGGCGCCGGGCCCGGGTCGCCGGGCCCCGTCAGCGGCGGTTCGTCAGCGGCGGTTCGGTCGTGGCCGGTCCCGTGCCCGCCCCTCCGGAGCCGGAGGCGGAGCCGGAGCCGGCGTCGGCTCCGGAAGCGGAGCCCGGACCGGAGTCGGCTCCCGTCCCCGTCCCCGTGCCCGTCTCCCCGGTCCCCGCGCCCGGGGCTGCGGGCGGCTCGGCCGGGGGCCGCTCCGTCACGGCGTAGGCCTCGGCCGTGAAGAACGAGTAGCCGTACTCCGTCGCCCGCGCGTCCCCCTGGACCCGGACGAAGCGGGCGCCCGGGGCGTCCATCCTGATCGCCTCCCGGCCCCCCTTCCCGTCCTGGACGGTGGCCGCCGTGCGCCAGGTGCGGCCGTCCGCCGACACCTGGATCCGGTACTTCGTCGCGTACGCCTCCTGCCAGTGCAGGACCACCTGCCCCACCCGGGCGGGCTCGGGCAGCTCCAGCTGCCACCAGGCGCCGTCCTCGGCGGGCGACGACCAGCGCGTCTCCGGGTCGCCGTCGATCGCGGCGGACGCCGGGAAGTCGGCCGTCTCGTCGCCGGACGAGGACGCCGTCGCGCCCGGTGTACGGGCCAGGTCGGCGCCGCCCGTAGCCGGGTACGCCCGGACGTTCAGCGTCCGCTCCCCGTCCGCGAACGTGACCGTCACCGGGTACACGCCCGCCGGGGTGCCCTCCGGGACGGTGATCGTCACCGGGACGGTCGCCGAGGTGCCGCGCGGCACCGTCGTCTCCTTCGGGACGCTCACCACGATGCCCTGCGGCGCGCGGGCCACGAGCCTGTCCCGGACGGCCCCGGGGCGCTGCGCCGAGAGGATCGCGTCCACCCGCTGCGGGGCGCCGCCGATCACCGCGTCCGTCTCGGTGCGGGACAGCTCCAGCGCCACCCGGGGCTCGTCCGCGAACCAGGGCACCAGGGAGTGGACGGCGGGCACCTGCCCGTCCCGCCCGGTGACCCGGACGGCGTCCACCCGCAGCCCCCGCGCGGCCGTCTGCGTCCAGCCGGTGTCGGACGTGATGCCCAGCCGACGCCAGCCCTCGCCCGGCACGTGGACCTCGATGCTGCCCGGGGCCGGCGGCGCGGCACCCGCCGCGCCCGGTCCGCCCGGCGGCGTCGGCTCGGTCATCGCGGTGACCGCCTCCACCGGGCGCGGATGTCTCAGGTGCACGGTGTACGAGGTCTCCGTGCGGTGCGTCTCACCCGCCGCGCGGGACGCGCCCGTCCACGCGGCCGCCTCCTTCGCCGCCCGGTCCAGGAACGGGTCGAGGACGCCGTGACCGACCTTGGCGGGGCTCTCCTTCAGCGCCGCACGGACCGGTTTCAGGTCCAGCTGCGCCTGCCACGCCGCCGCGCCGTCCCCCCGGGACTGGGCCTGGAGCATGTCGACGGCCGTCTCGCCCGCCCGCCCGTACCGGGCGAGCTCCTCCAGCCAGGGCCGTACCTCGTCGTCGAACCGTCCGTCGGCGGGCGCCGTCAGCCGCTCCGGGGCCCGGCGCATCACGGTGAACGCCGCGCGCAGGTCCGCGGCCGCCTTGTCGCGGGCCGCCGCCGACGCGCCGGCCGACGTGCGCGTACGCCAGAAGGCGGCGAGCAGCGGGCGCAGGTACGCCGACTCGTTCTCCGGGTCCAGCAGCGACGACATGTCGTTGCCCGCGAGTGCCGCCAGCGCCTCCCGTGCCTCGGGGTCGCCGCCCGCCAGGTCGGTCAGCGCGGCCTGCCAGGACTCCTGGGGCCGGTAGCCGCGCGGGTTCCAGGCGAAGTCGGCGGCCGTGAAGACGGGGATGCGGGACGCGGACGCCTGCTCCATGGCGTTGGCGAGCAGCGCGGCGGAACCGACGGCGACCGCGGGCTCCCGGCCCGTGTAGGGACCGAGGAAGATACGGTCCTGCGCGAAGTCGTTGACCGGATAGTTGTCCATGGTGACCAGCGGGTGCTGGAACGCCGCGCGGGCGCCCGCGAGTTCGCGGCCGGTGATGGTGCGCGGCACCACTCCGACGCCCGTCCACGCCACCTGGACGCGGCTGTCCAGCTCCCCGGCCAGAGCGGTGCGGTAGTCGGTCGCCCCGTCCTGGTAGTACTCGGTCGGCATCAGCGACAGCGGCTCCGCCTCCGGGAGGCGCTCGGCCAGGTGCCGGGCCAGTTCGCTGGCCACGCGCGCGTGCGCCCTGGCGGCCCCGCGCGGTCCCGCCCCGAACGCGTCCGCGTCCCGGGAGCAGTGCCACTCGTCGTAGCCGGCGTCCTGGAACTGGATCTGGAACGCCCGTACGCCCAGCGCGTACATGGCGTCGATCTTGCGCTTGAGCGCCTTGACGTCGTCGGGCGACGCCAGGCACATCGACTGGGCGGGTGCGATCGCCCAGCCCAGCGTCACGTGGTTGCGCCGGGCCCGCTCGGCCAGCTCCCGGAACTCGGCCCGCTGCGCCGCCGGGTAGGGGTCGCGCCACTGGAGCTGGCGGTACGGGTCGTCGCCGGGCGCGTAGAGGTACCGGTTCTGCTTGGTGCGACCCATGAAGTCCAGCTGCGCGAGGCGCTGGTCGTGGCTCCACGGGCGGCCGTAGAAACCTTCCGTCAGGCCGCGCACGGCGGTGCCGGGCCAGTCGCGGACGAGGACGCCCGGCACCGTCCGGTCCCGCGTCACCAACTGGCGCAGGGTCTGTACGGCGTGGAAGAGACCGTCGTCGCCGACACCGTCGACGGCGATCGTGTCGCGGTTGTCGACGCGGCCGGTCGCGATCCGGTAGCCACCGGAGGGCAGATCCCCGCGCTCGGGAGCGCGCAGGGCGCGCAGCGCCTTCTGCGCGCCGGTGCCGCCCATCAACACAACGGGTCCGCGGTCGCCGCCGGGCGACGTACGGACGTTCCGCACGCCCGCCTCGCGCAGGACGCCCTGGAGCGCGGCCACCGCGTGGGGATCCGCGCCCGCGTCCGCGACGACCGTCACCTCGTCGCCGAGCGGTACGTCCGCGCCGGCCGTGCGCAGCGACTGCGGGCGCGGCCACACGGCGGGCGGCCGCGCGCCGTCGCGCTCCGGATTCGTGGTCGTGGGGGAGCCGGGGCCGTCGCCGGGCGCTGCCAGCGCGCCGGGGGCGCCACCGAGCAGACCGCCGATCACCGCGACGGCGACGGCCGTCGCGGTCCGCTTCCGGCGTCCGAACCGGCCGAAGTGGGCGAACTGGCCGAACTGCCCGAACTGCACGCGCGTCTCCCCTCGTTCCCCGTCGTCCTGTCGGTAGCTTTGCCGGTGGTCGTACCGGTGGGTTTCGAGCCCACCACCCCCTTGCCGAAGGTGTCAATGTGCGTGGCCGATGTGTCGTATTTGCACACCAGGGCGTGAGGCGTTCTCCCTCTTCCCCCGTCCACCCGGCCCTCGTTCGCCCGGCCCCCGTCCACTCGGCTTGTGTCCCCGCTGCCTCCGGCCACCCGGCGCTCGGCCGGAACGCGACGGGCGTGCGTGTGACCAGTGACACGTTTCGCGGATGTGTCGGGATTCGCTGGGTAGGGCTGCTGTGGTCCCACTGTCACCTCATAGGGAGCTCACCGTGGCCGCAGCCGCACACCTTCTGCTCACCGCCCTCTCCAAACAGGTCCCCGGACCGACTTCCGGACACGCACCGGAACGGCTCTCCGGACCGCACGCCGGCCACATCCCCGGCCCGTTGACCAGTGAACCGCCCCTCGCCGACGCCGCGCCGCTCACCAGCGAACCCCCGATGACCGACGCCACGCCGCTGACCAGCGAGCCGACCGCGCGCGGCACGGCCGGAGGACCGGAGTTCCCCCGCCCCTAGGGGTCTTCCCCAGACGCCGAAGCCCAGGAGCCCGAATTGACCCTCGCCCGGCTCGCCGCCCTGCACGGAGTCGCGACCGCGTACTCCCCGTCCGCGGGCGTCACCGTTCCCGTCCCCGACGCCACGGTGATCGCCGTCCTCGCCGCCCTGGACGTCGACGCGGCGACACCCGCCGCGGTACGGGCCTCCCTCGCGGACGCCGAGGCGGCCGCGGCGGACCGGCTCCTCCCGCCGACCGTCGTCGTGTGGCAGGGCGACGAACCGTCCGGGCGCCCCCGCCCGCTCGCCGCCCTCCCCCCGGGCACAGCCCTGCGGATCACCACCGAGCGGGGCGAGGACATCGAGTCCCCCGTGCCGTGGGCCGAACTGCCGCTGGGCGTGCACCGGCTGCGGGCCGAGGCCCCCGACGGACGCACCGCGGGCACGGCCCTCGTCGTCGCCCCCGCGCGCGTGCCCCAGCCGCCCGCGCGGGGGCACGGCGTGCTCGTCCAGCTGTACTCGCTGCTGTCCAGCCGCTCCTGGGGCATGGGCGACCTCGGCGACCTCAGGGAGCTCGCCGCCTGGGCCGGGCGCGCCGTCGGCGCCGGGTTCGTCCAGGTCAACCCGCTGCACGCGGCGGTGCCCGGCACTCCCACCGACCCGTCCCCGTACCGCCCGTCCTCACGACGCTTCCCCGACCCCGTCCATCTGCGGATCGAGGACGTCCCCGAGTACGCGTACGTGCGGGGCGAGGACCGCGTCGAACTCGACGCGCTCGTCGGCCGGGGCGCCGAACTGCGCGAAGGGGTGCTCCGCAAGGGCGAGCTGATCGACCGCGACGCCGTGTGGGTCGTCAAGCGCCGCGCCCTGGAGCTGCTGCGGCGCGTACCCCCGGGCCCCGGCCGCGAGGCCGACCACCGGGTCTTCCTCGCCGCCCAGGGCCGGGCCCTGGAGGACCACGCCACCTGGTGCGCCCTCACCGAGCGGTACGGCTCCGACCGGAGCCAGTGGCCCGAGGGGCTGCGTGACCCCCGCTCCGCCGACACCGCGCGGGCGCGCGCCGAACTCGCCGACCGGGTCGCCTTCCACGGCTGGCTCGCCTGGCTCACCGACGAGCAGCTCGGCGCCGCCGCGCGTGCCGCCCGGGACGCGGGCATGGGCGTCGGCATCGTCCACGACCTCGCCGTCGGGGTGCACCCGGACGGCGCTGACGCATGGGCGCAGGCGGACGCGTTCGCCGCCGGCATGTCCGTGGGCGCGCCGCCCGACGCGTTCAACGCGCGCGGCCAGGACTGGGGCCTGCCGCCGTGGCGCCCCGACGCCCTCGCCGCCTCCGGCTACGCCCCCTACCGCGACCTGCTGCGCGGGCTCATGCGGCACGCGGGCGCCCTGCGTATCGACCATGTGATGGGCCTGTTCCGGCTCTGGTGGGTGCCCGCGGGCTGGGAGCCGACGCAGGGCACGTACGTGCGGTACGACGCCGACGCCATGCTGGCCGTACTCGCCCTGGAGGCGCACCGCGCGGGCGCCTGCGTCATCGGCGAGGACCTCGGCACGGTCGCCCCCGGCGTGCGGGACGCCCTCCAGCGGCGCGGCGTCCTCGGCACGTCCGTCCTGTGGTTCGAACGGGACTGGGAGGGCACCGGCCGCCCGCTGCCCCCCGGGGCGTGGCGCGCGGACTGCGTGGCCACCGCCACGACCCACGACCTGCCGCCCACGGCGGCCCGCCTCTCCGGTGACCACGTCGACCTGCGCCACCGGCTCGGCCTGCTCACCCGGCCGCTGGCGGACGAGCGGGCCGAGGCAGCGGCGGACGTCGCCGAGTGGCTGGCGTACCTGCGCGAGCTGGGCGACCTCGCCGAGCCCGCGGCCACGACCGTGCCGACGACCCCGCCCACGGCCACGACCGTGCCGACGACCGAGCTCACGACCCCCACCCCTACTGCCTCGGTCACGGCCGCGACCGCGCACGCGACCGGGCCGGCGGCCACGGCCTCGACCGGGGCGGTGCGGGGCGGCGAGGAGGAGGAGATCCGGGCCGTGTACCGGTTCCTGCGCCGCACGCCCGCCAGGATGACCGGCGTCTGGCTGCCGGACGCCGTCGGGGACCGCCGCCCGCAGAACCTGCCCGGCACCTGGGACCAGTACCCGAACTGGCGGCTGCCCATCGCCGACGCCGACGGCCGCCCCGTCACCCTGGAGGACCTCGCCGCCTCGCCCCGGCTGCACGCGCTCCTGGACGAGTTCCGGCCCCGTACGGCACCCCCGGGCGCGCGGCGTCTCTAGGCGTTCGCTACGTTTGCACCGTGGACAAGAAGAACGCCCTGCGCACCGGCGCCGTCGCGGCCGGTACGACGCTGATGATGCTGCTCATGTCGTCCCCCGCGCTCGCGCTCACCCGCGACGACGGCGACGACCCGGGTTCCGGCCTGAGCGTGATGGAGACGCTCGGCCTCTTCGTGGTGGCCCCGATCGTGCTGTTCCTGGTGATCGCGGGCCTGGTGATGGTGCTCGACAAGTCCAAGAAGCAGGCCTGACCCCACTCTTCGAGGGCGCCGGGCCACGGGTGACACCCCGTGGCCCGGCGCCCTCGCGTGTGCGCACGCGCGCAGCGGGCCCGGCTCGGGGTGTCAGGCGCCGGTCCCCGTGAGCAGCTTCCGGAGGAGGCCGGACAGGTGCCGGGCCTCCTCCTCGTCCAGGGCCGCCTCCAGCGCCTCCCGCTGTACGGCCAGCCCCGCCGTCACCGCCTCGTCGACGAGCGCGAGCCCGCGTTCGCTGAGGGTAACCCGCAGGCCCCGCCGGTCGTGCGGGTCGGGGCTGCGGGCGAGGAGGCCCGCCCGCTCCAGCTTGTCGAGCCGCCCCGTCATTCCGCCCGTGGTCAGCATCAGCGTCGCCGAGAGCTGGCGCGGCGACAGCGTGTACGGCTCGCCCGAGCGACGCAGCGTCGCGAGGACGTCGAACTCCCCCCGGGAGATGCCGAACGCCGCGTACGCCTTGTCCATGCGCTCGCCCATCGTCTGCGTGAGCCGGTAGACGCGCCCGAAGACCGCCATCGGGACGGTGTCCAGGTCCGGTCGTACGACGGCCCACTGCGCGGTGATGGCGTCGACGGCGTCGGGGGCGGCGGTCGCGGAGTCCGCGCGTGATGTCGAGGTCATGGCGGAAGTGTCCGTCCCCCAGGTGCCCCTTGCAACAAAGAAGCTCACGAGACGGCAGCTCAGCAGAGAGAAGCCCGCGTGTAAGAAGCCTGCCAGTAAGAAGCTTGCATGTAAGTAGCTTAGCGGTAAGCTACTTACCGCTGAGCCACTCGCTCTCGCGCCGGTCGCCCGTGTTTCCGGGGCATGGCTCCGCGCGTGCTCCGGAGCGTGTGCCGTCGTGTCTCCGAGGGGAATCGCCGTGTCCCGAGCCGCCGCCGTCGCCCTGACCGCCCTGGCCCCGATCTCCTGGGGTTCGACCTACGCCGTCACCACCGAGTTCCTGCCACCGGACCGGCCCCTGTTCACCGGCCTGATGCGCGCCCTCCCGGCGGGGCTCGCCCTGCTCGTCGCGGTGCGGACGCTGCCGCGCGGCGCCTGGTGGTGGAAGTCGGCCGTCCTCGGCGCGCTGAACATCGGCGCCTTCTTCCCGCTCCTGTTCCTCGCCGCGTACCGGCTGCCCGGCGGTGTGGCCGCCGTCGTGGGCTCGGTCGGCCCCCTCTTCGTCGTCGCCCTGGCCGCCCTGCTGCTGGGTGAGCGGCCCACCGCGCGGGCGGTGCTCGTGGCCGTGGCCGCCGCGTTCGGCGTGAGCCTCGTCGTGCTGAAGGCCGGCGCCGCGCTGGATCTCGTCGGTGTGCTCGCCGGGCTCGCGTCGGCCGCCGCCATGTCCGCCGGGACGGTGCTCACCAAGCGGTGGGGCCGGCCCGACGGTGTCGGCCCGCTGGCGCTCACCGGCTGGCAGCTCACCGCCGGTGGGCTGCTCATCGCCCCGGTCGCGTTCGCCGTGGAGGGCGCGCCGCCCGCGCTCGACGGCCGCGCCCTCGCCGGATACGGCTATCTCGCCCTCGCCAACACGGCGGTCGCGTACTGGCTCTGGTTCCGTGGCATCGGGCGGCTGTCCGCGACGTCCGTGACGCTCCTGGGCCCGCTGTCGCCGCTCAGCGCCGCCGTCATCGGCTGGGTGGCGCTCGGTCAGGCGCTGGGCCCCGTCCAGCTCGTCGGCATGGCGATCGCCTTCGGGGCCACGATCGTCGGTCAGCTCGGGGGAGGCAAGGGAGCCAGGGGAGGCGGGGGCGGCGTCCGTGGGCTCCGATCGTTCAGCAGAGCTGAAAAGCAGCGTCAAGAACTTTCGATGGACCTCAAGAGTTCCGCGGTGCGACGGTAGTCCCCTCACCGCACCCGGACCCACCCCGAGCACGGGGTAGAGAGGCGGACGACGACCGTGACGCTCCCGGCCCCGACCCCGACCCGTATCCGACACAGCCCGAGAACGACCGGTGCGTGGCGGGCGGTACGCGCCTCCGCCCCGCTCGGTCTGCTCCTGGCGGTCGTCGCGACGGTCGTCTGGTCCGGCAGCTTCGTCGCGTCCCGCGCCCTGCACGACACCGTTCCCCCCGTCCAGGCGGCGTTCTGGCGCTGGATCGTCGCGATCCTCGCCGTCGCGCCCTTCGCCGCACGCGCGACCTGGCGGCAGCGCCGGCTGATCCGCCGTCACCTCGGCTTCCTGCTCCTGGCGTCGCTGCTCGGCGTGACCCTCTACAACACGCTCGTCAACCAGGCCGGACTCACCGCGTCGGCCGGCACCATGGGCATGATCATGGCCGCCTCGCCGGTACTGATGGCCGGGTACGAGAGGCTCGGCGGCGCCCGCCTCGGCCCGCGCCGGGTGCTCGGGATGCTCATCGCCTGTGCCGGGGTGGTCCTGCTGATGGGCCGTGGTGGCGGCGGGTTCGTCGCGGGTGACCTGTGGATGGTGGCGGCGGCCGTGTGCTTCGCCTCGTACAGCGCCCTGATCAGGCGACGGCCTCCGGGTATCGGCGGGCCGGCGCTGCTGCTCGCGACCTTTGTCGTCGGCGCGCTGATGCTGCTCCCCGCGTACGCCGTCAGCCTCGCGGTGCAGGGCGGCTTCACGGTCACGGCGGGCACCGCCGGACCTCTCCTGTACGTCGGGGTCTTCTCCTCCGCCGTCGCGTTCTTCGCCTGGAACAAGGCCGTCTCGCTGATCGGCGCCGCCCGTGCCGGAGTCGTCTACTACCTCCAGCCGCTGTGCGTGGCGCTGCTCGCGTACGTCCTGATCGGTGAGGAGGTCGGGACGGTCGGAGCGCTCTCCATGGCGCTGATCCTCGGAGGGGTCGTCCTCGGCACCCGCCGCACCCCGTGAGCCGGTGCCAGGGGCTGGTGCGGGGGCCGGTCGCACGGGGAGGCCCCGCACCCGCCGTTGGTCGGGCGGCGGGGGCGGGGCCCTTGGGGAGGGGTGATGGTTCGTGAGGGACCGGTCAACCGGTCGGCACGGGACGGCAGCCGGTCGGCACGGGACGGCAGCCGGTCGGCACGGGACGGCAGCCGGTCAGCACGGGACGACGTACCAGACCGGCACCCAGTTGTAGTCCGGGCTCTCCGCGTACGCGCCCGGCGTCGTGTAGATCGTGTTCCGGTTGCGGTCCTGGAACCTGGCGCGCGTCCCGGGGGTCTGGTTGTTGATCCAGGAGCCGCTGCTGTTCCAGTGCGACAGGGCGTACGACTGGCACTTCCACAGGTTGAACTGGGTGCCGCTGTAGTACGTCCCGGTGAACATGCAGAAGTTCTCGTACGGGCAGGAGGCCCGCGCGCCGGTGGTCAGGTCCCGGGCGTACCGCTCGCCGGGCAGCGCCACCGTGATCTCGCCCTTCCCGGGAACCGCCACCTTGTTGGCGGCGACCTGTGTGCCGCCCTCCCGCGCGACGTAGCCGTCGACCGTCGACTGGAGCTCCGCCGCCTCGGCGGCGGTCAGTCCGGCGGCTTTCGCCTGCGCGGCGAACTGCTGTTCCCCTGTCGGTGCCGCTGCGTTCGCTGCCGCCGTGGCGGTGAAGCCGAACATCGTCGTGGCGATCAGGACCAGGGCCGCGGCGATTGCCGTGGCCGGCTTGCGCAATGCCATGCCGAATTCCCCCTAGGGCGCTGTGTTGCTTCCGCTGGTGCTGCTTCCGCGCTGCCGCTTCCGCTGGTGCTGCTTTCTGTGCTCGCGCCGCACCTGCGCATCCACTGCTGATGCAGTCCTTACGCGGCAGGTGCTCTTCGAGTGTCGAGCGCCCCGGAACCCCCGGCAACCGATTCGGGGTGGATGTCCGGTAGACGCCAACCGCCGGATAGGTTGCCCGGCATGACCGAGTGGGACGTCAAGAAGCTGCGGATCCTGCGGACCCTGCGTGACCGGGGCACGGTGACCGCGACCGCCGAGGCCCTGCACATGACCCCGTCGGCGGTGTCCCAGCAACTCGCCGGCCTGGCCAGGCAGCTCGGCGTACCGCTCCTGGAGGCGCACGGGCGGCGCGTCCGCCTCACCGACGCGGCCCATCTGGTGCTGGGCCACGCCGACGTGGTCTTCGCCCAGCTCGAACGGGCCGACGCGGAACTCGCGGGCTACCTCGAGGGCGAGGCGGGCGAGGTACGGGTCGGGGCGTTCTCCACCGCCGTGCCCGCCCTCGTGGTGCCCGCCGTGCGGCGGCTGCGCGCCGCCCATCCGGGACTGGAGGTGCGGGTCAGGGAGGCGGAGGCCGCCGAGGCGTACGCGCTGCTGTCCACCGGGGCCGTGGACCTCGCCCTGTCGCTGGCCGCGCACGCGCCGACCGCCCGGGATCCGAGGTTCACCCGCGTACCGCTGCTCGCCGACCCGCTGGACGTCGCCCTCCCGGAGGGGCACCCGCTCGCCGCGGCGCCCGGGCCGAGGCTCGCGGACCTGTCGGGCGAGCGGTGGATCTTCGGTGGCAGCGGGCCCTGGTCCGAGATCACCACGGCGGCGTGCGAGGCGGCCGGGTTCGTCCCCGAACAGGCCCACTCGGCCGCCGGCTGGACCGCGATCCTCGCCATGGTGGGCGCCGGCATGGGCATCGCGCTGGTGCCCAGGATGGCCGCCGCCGAACGCGTACCTGGCGTGGCGGTCCGGGCCCTGCTCCCGGACCCGCCGCTCCGCCACGTCGTCGCCGCGGTGCGGCGCGGTTCCGAGGCGTCCCCGGGCGTGGCCCATGTGCTCGCCGCGCTGCGCGAGGCGGCGGCGGCCCGCTGACGGCACCGCGACGGCCGGTCGCCGGACAGCGAGAACGGCGCCCCCTGGACAGGGGACGCCGTTCAGCGACCGGCCAGGACCCGCGTGCTAGACGTCGGCCGCCTGGGCCTTCAGGGCGCGCTCCACGCCCGCCCGGGACTCCGACACCAGGCGGCGCAGGGCCGCGTTGGGCTCGGCCGAGTCCAGCCACGCGTCCGTCGCGTCCAGCGTCGCCCGCGACACCTGGACCGACGGGTAGAGACCGACCGCGATCTGCTGGGCCATCTCGTGCGAGCGGGACTCCCACACGCCCTTGACGGCCGCGAAGTACTTCTCCGTGTACGGGGCGAGCAGCTCACGCTGGTCGGTCTGGACGAAGCCGGCGATCACCGCCTCCTGCACGGCGTTCGGCAGCTTGTCGGACTCCACGACCGACGCCCACGCCTCGGCCTTGGCCTCCGGCGTCGGCCGCGCGGCCCGTGCCGTCGCCGCGTGCCGCTCACCGGCCGCGGTCCGGTCCCGCTCGTGCTCTGCGGCGATCTCCGCCTCGCCGAACCTGCCGGTCGCGGCGAGCCGCTCCACGAACGCCCAGCGCAGCTCGGTGTCCACGGCCAGGCCGTCGAGGGTCTGGGAGCCGTCCAGCAGCGCGGCCAGCAGGTCGAGCTGCTCGTCCGTGCGGGCCGTGGCCGCGAACGCGCGCGCCCACGCCAGCTGGTGGTCGCTGCCGGGGGCCGCCGCCCGCAGCTGCTCCAGCGCCGCCTCGGTCCAGCGGGCCAGGCCCGTGGGCCGCCAGTCCGGCGCCGCGTACAGGTCGAGGGCCAGCTTCACCTGGCGGTGCAGCGACTGGACCACGCCGATGTCGGACTCCTTGGCGATACCGGACAGCACCAGGTCCAGGTAGGCGCGGGTGGCCAGCTCGCCGTCGCGGGTCATGTCCCACGCGGACGCCCAGCACAGCGCGCGCGGCAGGGACTCGGTGAAGTCGCCGAGGTGCGCCACGACGTTCCGGAGGGACTCCTCGTCCAGGCGGACCTTCGCGTACGACAGGTCGTCGTCGTTGAGGAGCACGACCGCCGGGCGCTCCTTGCCCACCAGCGCCTCGACGCCGGTCAGCTCGCCGTCGACGTCCAGCTCGACGCGCTCGGTGCGCACGAGCTTGCCGGACCCGTCCAGGTCGTACAGGCCGATCGCGATGCGGTGCGGCCGCAGGGTCGGCTCGCCCTTGGCGCCGGCGGGCAGCGCCGGGGCCTCCTGCTTGACCGCGAACGACGTGATCTTCCCGGCGGCGTCCGTGTCGATCACCGGGCGGAGGATGTTGATGCCGGCGGTTTCCAGCCACTTCTTCGACCAGGTGCTCAGGTCGCGGCCCGAGGTCTCCTCCAGCGCGCCCAGCAGGTCGGACAGGCGCGTGTTGCCGAACGCGTGGCGCTTGAAGTACGCCTGCACGCCCGTGAAGAACGCGTCCATGCCGACGTACGCGACGAGCTGCTTCAGCACCGAAGCGCCCTTGGCGTAGGTGATGCCGTCGAAGTTGACCAGGACGTCGTCCAGGTCGCGGATGTCGGCCATGATCGGGTGCGTGGACGGCAGCTGGTCCTGCCGGTACGCCCAGGTCTTCATCTGGTTGGCGAACGTCGTCCACGAGTGCGGCCACTTCGAGCCCGGCGCGTACGCCTGGCAGGCGATGGACGTGTACGTGGCGAACGACTCGTTCAGCCACAGGTCGTTCCACCACTCCATGGTCACGAGGTCGCCGAACCACATGTGGGCCAGCTCGTGCAGGATGGTCTCGGCCCGTACCTCGTACGCCGCGTCCGTCACCTTCGAGCGGAACACGTACTGGTCGCGGATGGTCACCGCGCCCGCGTTCTCCATCGCGCCCGCGTTGAACTCCGGCACGAAGAGCTGGTCGTACTTGGCGAACGGGTAGGCGTAGTCGAACTTCTCCTGGAACCAGTCGAAGCCCTGCCGGGTGACCTCGAAGATCGCGTCGGAGTCCAGGAACTCGGCGAGCGAGGGACGGCAGTAGATGCCGAGCGGCACGGTCTGCCCGTCCGGGCCCTCGTAGACGGAGTGCACCGCGTGGTACGGGCCGACGATCAGCGCGGTGATGTACGTGGAGATCCGCGGCGTCGGCTCGAAGACCCAGACGTCGTCCTTGGGCTCCGGCGTCGGGGAGTTCGAGACGACCGTCCAGCCGGCCGGCGCCTTCACGGTGAACTGGAACGTCGCCTTCAGGTCGGGCTGCTCGAAGCTGGCGAACACCCGCCGCGCGTCCGGCACCTCGAACTGGGTGTACAGGTACGCCTGGTCGTCGACGGGGTCGACGAACTTGTGCAGGCCCTCGCCGGTGTTCGTGTACGCGCAGTCGGCGACGACCCGCAGCTCGTTCGCGCCCTGCCGCAGCCTCGGCAGCGCGATCCGGGAGTCCCGGAAGACGGCCGCGACGTCGAGCGACGCGCCGTTCAGGACGACCTCGTGCACGGCCGGAGCCACCAGGTCGATGAAGCTCTCCGCGTGGTCGTCGGCGGACTCGAAGCGCACAGTGGTGACGGACCGGTAGGTCTCCTCCTCCTGCGCGCCGCTCAGATCGAGGTCGATCTCGTACGAGTCCACGGTCAGCAGCTTCGCCCGCCGCTGCGCCTCTTCACGGGTCAGGTTTGTGCCAGGCACCCGGTCATCTCCTCGTTGTACGACGTTTTGCGGTCATCCTTCCACGCCGGACAGCCCGGGGGAGAGCGGAAAAAAAGGGGCGGCTCCACCGTTGCGGTGGAGCCGCCCCTGAAGCGGGGGCGTCAGCCCTGCAGCTCCTCGGCGACCAGCTCCGCGATCTGCACCGCGTTCAGCGCGGCGCCCTTGCGCAGGTTGTCGTTGGACACGAACAGCGCGAGGCCGTTGTCGACCGTCTCGTCCACCCGGATGCGGCCCACGTACGAGGCGTCCTTGCCGGCGGCCTGGAGCGGGGTCGGGATCTCGGAGAGCTCCACGCCCTCGGCGTCCTTCAGCAGCTCGTAGGCGCGCTCGACGCCGACGGGACGCTCGAAGCGGGCGTTGATCTGGAGCGAGTGGCCGGAGAAGACCGGGACGCGGACACAGGTGCCGGACACCTTGAGCTCCGGGATCTCCAGGATCTTGCGGGACTCGTTGCGGAGCTTCTGCTCCTCGTCCGTCTCGTGCGAGCCGTCGTCCACGATCGAGCCGGCCAGCGGCAGCACGTTGAAGGCGATGGGGCGCTTGTAGACGCCGGGCTCGGGGAAGGCGAAGGCCTCGCCGTCGTGGGTGAGCTCGGTGGCGCGGTCGGCGACGGCCTTGACCTGGCCGTCGAGCTCGGCGACGCCCGCGAGGCCGGAGCCGGAGACCGCCTGGTAGGTGGTGGCGACCAGCGCCACCAGGCCCGCCTCCTGGTGGAGCGGCTTCAGGACCGGCATGGCGGCCATGGTGGTGCAGTTCGGGTTGGCGATGATCCCCTTGGGGCGGTCCTTGATCGCGTGCGGGTTCACCTCGGCGACGACCAGCGGCACCTCGGGGTCGCGCCGCCATGCGGAGGAGTTGTCGATCACCACGGCACCCTGCCCGGCGACCTTCTCGGCGAGGGCGCGGGACGTGGCGCCGCCGGCCGAGAACAGCACGATGTCGAGGCCGGTGTAGTCGGCGGTGGAGGCGTCCTCGACGGTCACGCCGTCCAGGACGGTGCCCGCCGAACGGGCGGAGGCGAACAGTCGCAGCTCGTCCACCGGGAAGTTCCGCTCGGCCAGGATCCTGCGCATGACCGTGCCGACCTGACCGGTGGCTCCGACGATTCCTACCTTCACGGGTCTCCTCCGTACGTACGAGCGGCAGGGGTGCCGCGTCCATGATGCGTATGTCCCCGGCCGCCTTGTCCAATCCATTGTCCAGGGGGTGAGAACCGCCACGGACACACCGTGCGGGAACGACGAGGGCGGGCGCCCTTGTGGACACCCGCCCTCACACTCCGTATCCCTCCAGTACTACGGAGATCCCTCCCGTACCGGAGATCCCTCCGGCACCGGGGAGCGGCGTACTACGGAGTGACCTTGCCGATCACGACGCTGCCGGTGCCCGCGGCGGTTCCGCGCGCGTTCAGCAGCTGCACCTCGCCGAAGAACTGCCGGCCCTCGGGAGCCGCGCCGTTCACCAGCACCTCCGCGCCGAACCGGGCCGACGCGCCGTTGCCGAGCGAGATCGACGCGGACTCGTCCACCGTGACCTCGCCGAGCGCGGACGAGAAGTACACGTCCTTGTAGTCGTACGCGGTCTCCCCGGCCGGTACGGCGTAGCCGTCGACGACGATCGTGTACGTGCCGGCGGCGGGCTTCACCAGGGACACCGACTCCTCGGAGTCGCCGTCCGCGGACGAGCCGACCTGCACACCGTCGCGCAGGACGATCAGGTCGAGGTCGGCGGCCTTGTCGGAGACGTTGCCGATGGCGACGTCGAAGCGCTCGACGCCCGCACCGATCTCGACGGTGGTCCGCTGCTCCGCGTGGTGGGCGATGGTCGGACGCGCGACCTTCGCCGAGCCGAGCGAGCCGCCCTTCAGCTTGCCGTCGATCGCGGCGAAGCCGTTGGTGACGTTCCACGCGACCGGGGCGGCCTCCCCGGCCTTGGCCTCGGGCAGGGTCTGGACGGCCGGGTCGAAGGAGGCGCCCAGGACCGTGACGTCCAGCTTGTACGGGTTGTCGAGCAGCGGCGACGTACGGCGCGACTCGACCTCGATCTCCCAGACGCCCGGCTGCGGGTTCGCGTAGGAGCGCAGGTCGGGGCGGCAGGTGTTCGCCGGGTTCGGGTAGTTCGGGTAGCAGACGATCGACGACGTCGACTCCGACGGCACACCGTACGGGTGGATCGCGATGAACCGGGTCTGGCTGCCATCGGCGAGACCGCCGAGCGCGACCTCCAGGGACCGCGCCCCGGCCGGAACGTTCACGAAGTACGACCGGTGGCTGTTGCGCTGCACGGAGCCCTCGGCCGAGACGCTGAACGCGGGCTTGGCCAGCTCCTCGGCGGCGATCACGGTCGTGAGGATCTGCCGGTCGATGCCGACGGTGCGCGGGTCGGTCAGCTCCAGGATGGCGCTGTGGACACCGGACGTGCGCGGCTTGGCGGCGACCTTGAAGGTGACCGGCTTGTTCAGCGGCAGGTACACCTCGTCGCTGCCGACGATCCGGAAGGTGCGCTCGTGGTTGTTCTCGAACCACAGCTCGTGGCGGATCGGCCGGTCGGCGCCCGTGGTGCGGACGACGGTGACCTCGTAGACCTTCTCCTGGCCGACCTTGAGGCCGCCCTCACGGTCGTACAGGCCGGTGCCGAAGCCGGGCGTCTTCAGGAACTGGTCGATCGCGGTGTCGACCGGCGCCTTCACGCTGTACTCGTGCGCGGTGGCGCCCCGGAGGATCTCCTTCCAGGCGTCCACCACGTTGAGCAGACCGGCGCCCTGCTCATGGGCCTGGACACCGTCGATGCGGTCGGCCTGGCTGACGACCGCGGTACGCAGCGTGGCGGGCGTCAGGGCGATGCCCTTCTGCTTGGCGGCGGACAGCAGCAGCGCCATCGAGCCCGTCGCCTGCGGCGCGGACATCGAGGTGCCGTTCAGCATGGAGTAGCCGGCCGGGAGCGGGTAGCCCGCCTCGGCGACGGGGCCGCCGGGCGCCCAGGTCTGCGTGGTGTTGATCGCGGAGCCGGGCGCGCTGATCACCGGGGTGAAGCCGCCGTCCTCGCGCGGGCCGCGGGAGGAGAAGGGGAACATCGCGTACGGCCTGGCGACGGCCGAGCCGTAGTTGGCGGCCCAGGTCTCCTTGGAGATGGCCGCGCCGACGCTGATGACCTTGTCGGCCAGCGACGGGTCGCCGATCGTGTTGACGCCGGGGCCGCTGTTGCCGGCCGAGATGACCAGCTGGACGCCGTAGGTGTCGATGAGCCGGGTGTAGAGCGCGGCGCGGGCGTTGTTGCCGTCGTTGAGCGCCGGGAGGCCGCCGATGGACATGTTGACGATGTCCACACCGCGGTTGACGACGAGGTCGATCATGCCCTCGGTCAGCGCGATGTTGGTGCAGCCGCCGCTCCAGGTGCAGGCGCGCGAGGAGACGAGCTTGGCGCCGGGGGCGGCGCCGTTCATCCGGCCGCCGAACAGCTTGTGGGCGGCGGTGATGCCGGCCACGTGCGTGCCGTGCGAGCCCTCGATGACACCGATGTTGACGTAGTCGGCCTTGGCGCCGGCGCTGTTGTAGACGACGTCCTTGCGGATCTCGACCACGAACGGGATGCGCTCGACGACCTCGGTGGCCGGGTTGTCGGTGCCGAAGTAGCCGATCTGGAAGCCGTCCTTGTACGGCTTCATGGCCTCGTCGTCGCCGAAGTCGCCGTTGCCGTTCAGGTCGACGCGGACGGTGCCGGCGGCCGGGTCGTAGAGCACGCCCCAGACGTCGGTGGTGTCGCCGTCCCGGTTGAGGTCGCCGTTCATGTCGCCGCCCCTGGTGGCGGCCTCGGCGAACGCGCGGTACTTGTAGGAGCCCTCGGGGGCGTTCCAGGTGCGGCCGTCCGCGGTGAACGTCGGGCCGGCGACGCCGACGTCCATCCGGCGCCAGGTGTTGTCGCCGTCGCTGACCGGGTCGGTGGCGGTGACCCAGTCGACGATCTTGCGCTCGCCGGTGCTGGTCTTCTGCAGCGCCGGGTGGCCCAGGTCGATGCCCGAGTCGAGGATGCCGATGGTGACACCGCGGCCGTCGGCGGTCGGGTTCTTGCGGACGAAGTCGACCGCGCCCGTCTCGTGGGCCGGGTTGTACGGGTTCACCGCGGGGGTGTCCTTGCCGGGCCCCGGGTAGGTGGTCGCCGTCGTCTGGGTCGTGGCGCCCTTGGCACGGTCGGCGGCGGGCGTCGGGTCGTCGAGCACGATCTCGTGCTTGAGGTCGATGCCCTGGACGCTGGACAGCTTGGCGGCCGCGGTGATCGCGGCGTCCGCCTCACCGGTGGGGACCGTGGCGCGTACGTAGCCGAGCTTGTCGTACGTCTGGCCGACCGTGCCGCCCTTGACCGCGTCGAGCTGGCGCGCGACCTCCTCGGTGGCGCCGGGGGCGGTGGCCACCATGAGGGTGATGTTCTTCTCGCCCTTGGCCTGGGCCTCGGCGAGCAGTTCGGCGTCGTCCGAACCGAGCTTCTTCGCCGCGGACTTCGCCGGTTCGGGGGCCGTCGGCCCGGCCGGCGGGGTGTCCGCGGGGGCGGAGAAGGCGGGGGCGGCGCCGGCGGCGACGAGCGCCGCCACCATGCCCGCGGCGGCCGCGATACGGGCCGCGCGTCTCACCCCGGGTATGGGGTTGGGGGGTTCGAGGGTCATCTGCATCCCTGTTTGTGAAAGGAAGGGTCCGGAATTCGGTGCCGGATGACCGCTGAGCCTTTCGCACGTGACCAGGGTTTGTGGAGAGCTCCTGGAGACGGAATGCGGCCATGGCGTACATCCGCCACTGCGGGAGATACGCCATGGGGAACGAACCGGGATGTACCCGCCCGTGAGGACGCCGGTCGGCGGTGGGCGGGCGGGGGTGATGGGCGGTCAGTTGTCCTTCGTGCGCGCGTAGTGGCGGGACGCCTTCGCGCGGTTCCCGCACGCGGCCATCGAGCACCAGCGCCGGGTGCCGTTGCGGGAGGTGTCGAAGAAGTGCAGGACGCACGCCTCGTGGGCGCAGGCGCGGATCCGGTCGGGCGCCGTGCGCAGCAGGTCGAGGTAGTCGCGGGCGGCGGTCCAGGCGGGGCCCCAGGAGGGGTCGGGGAACTCGGGCTCCTCGCCCGGACCCCCGGGGGTGAGCGTGGCGCGGATGCGCCCCCGGTCCAGGACCGCGTTCAGCAGGGCGGTGCCGTCCGGGTCGCCGGGGGCGTCCACGACGGCGGCGATGGCCTCACGGGCGGCGCGGGTGTGCTCCAGTGCCGGCGCGTCGGCGGTGAAGCGGGCGGCGAGGCCGGCGCTGGTCAGCCAGACGGCCAGCCCGTCGGTGTCGGTCAGCAGGTCGTGCGGGACGCCGTCGTCGATCCAGCGGGTGTTGAGCAGGTCCAGGGAGACCGGCTCCCCGATGAGCGGGCGCGGATCGGGCGTCGCGGGCATGTTCCGTCTCTTCCTTCTCTTCCTCGTGGAGGCGCTCCTCCTCGTGGAGGCGCCCTTCTCACGGGGGCTCTCTTCCTCGCGGAGGCTCCAACTAACCCCTCAAGCGTACGTGAGCGGTTGACGCCCGCCGATCTAACCTCTAAAGTCAATATCAACGGTTAGAACCGATGAGAGGGGACCGCCATGACGGCGACCAGCACGCTGCGCACCGGCCACATCGGCCTCAATGTCACGGACCTCGAACAGTCCCTCGCCTTCTACGGCGGCGTCCTCGGCTTCGACGTCCTCGGCGAGGGCAAGGAGGACGGCAGGCGCTACGCCTTCCTCGGCCAGGACGGCAGCCTCGCCCTCACCCTCTGGCAGCAGGCCGACGGCGCCTACGCCCCGGCGTCCGCCGGGCTCCACCACCTCGCCTTCGAGGTGGAGAGCATGGACCGGGTCAAGGCCGCGGAGGCCGAACTGAAGGAGCGCGGCGTCGACTTCGCGTACGAGGGCGTCGTCGCCCACGGTGAGGGCGCGGCGTCCGGCGGGATCTTCTTCCACGACCCGGACGGCACCCGCCTGGAGATCTACGCCCCGAGCGGCGCCGAAGACGCCGACGCACCCCACACCGCCGCCCCCACCTGCGGCTTCTTCTAGAAGAGCGGAGGTTCGCGCCCATGAACGGCACGCCGTCCGGCCGGCCGTACCACGAGGGATCGCTCGCCGTGCAGACCCGCGTCGGCGTCCGGGAGCTCGCCGATCACGTCGGCCGCTCCATCGGGCACGGCATCCGTCCCGTCGCCGCCGCGTTCCTGGAGCTCCAGCCGATGCTGGTCATCGGCGCCGCCGACGCCGAAGGGCGCGTCTGGAGCTCCCTGCTGACCGGCGAGCCCGGGTTCGTCCGTGCCACCGGGCCCGCCTCCGTCTCCGTGGCCGCCGGCCCGGACGGGCGGCCGACGGCCGCGGGCGACCCGCTCGCCGGGACCCTGGCCGCCGGGCCCGTACGGGTCGGCACGATCGCCCTCGACCCGCGCACCCGCCGCCGCATGCGGCTCAACGGGACGGCCAGGCCGAGCCGCCGCGGCCTGGCGATCGTGGCGGACGAGGTGTTCTCCAACTGCCCCAAGTACCTCCAGAAGCGCGAGCTGTACGCGCCCGACACCACCACCCCGCCCGGTCCCGTACGGCACGGCGACCGGCTCACCCCCGAACAGGAGGCGTTCGTCCGCGCCGCCGACACCTTCTTCGTCACCACCGTCGGCCCCGACGGCGCCGACGCCAGCCATCGCGGCGGCAACCCCGGCTTCGTGAGCGTCGACTCGCCCACGGAGCTGACCTGGCCCGACTACCAGGGCAACGCCATGTTCCTCACCCTCGGCAACCTGGAGACCGACGCCCGCGCCGGGCTGCTGTTCCTGGACTGGGCCACGGGCACCACCCTGCAGCTCACCGGTACCGCCCGCACCGACTACACCGCCACCGGCCGTACCGTCCGGTTCACCGTCCAGCGGTCCGTCGAGCACCCGCACGCCGCCCCCCTGCGCTGGTCCGCCCCCGAGTACTCCCCGGCGAACCCACCGGCGTGACGGGCCGCCACCTCCTAACCTCCCCTCATGAAGAAGAGGCTGAGGGTGGCGGCCTACGCCGTCTGCGTACGCGAAGGACAGCTCCTGCTGGCCCGGGGCACCGCCCAGGACGGGAGCAAGGAGTGGACCCTGCCCGGCGGAGGGATGGAACACGGCGAGGATCCCCTCGACACCGTCGTACGGGAGGTCGAGGAGGAGACCGGGTACCTCACCGAGGTGACCGCCCTCCTCGGCGTCGACTCGATACGCCGGCCGGACCACCCCGGGCGGCTCGGCACCGCCGTGGACTTCCACGCCCTGCGCATCCTGTACGAGGGCCGCGTCACCGGCGGGGCGCTGCGCCCGGAGGCGAACGGCTCCACCGACCTCGCCGCCTGGCACCCCCTCACCGGCGTGCCCGCCCTGCCGCGCGTCCGGCTCGTCGACACGGCGCTGCGGCTCTGGCGCGACCGGCCCGCGCCCGGCCGCGCACGCGAAAGTGACTGAAACCCGCTCAACCGGCCGTACCCGGGGCAACTCGCACGGCGGAACGGGGGTCCTTCCCGGCGACTAGAGTCGTCGTCGGACGAGGGGGAACGCACGTGTCAGGGACGCCAGTACGCGCGGTACGGCCGGTACGAACGAAGGGGGACCCAGGAGGGGCGGAAGGGACGGGGCGGACCGTGCGGACGGCACGGCCGGTACGGACGGTGGCCGCGGCCCTCGCGGTCGTGGCAGCCGTCGTCGCCACCGCGCTCGCGGCACCCGCGTCCGCCGGTGAACGCCCGGACCACGCCCGGGACAAGGGCCGTCACCAGGCCACCCAGGACGCCATCGAGGACCTGGTCCGTCAGACCGGGGTGCCCGGCATGCTCGCCCAGGCACAGGACCGCCACGGCACCTGGAACGGCGGCGCGGGGGTCGCCGACCGCGAGACCGGGCGCCAGCGCGCGCCGCACGACCGTTACCGGATCGGCTCCATCACCAAGACGTTCATCGCCACCGTCGTCCTCCAGCTGGAGGCCGAGCGGCGGCTCGACCTGGACGACACCGTGGAGCGCTGGCTGCCCGGCGTCGTCACCGGCAACGGCCACGACGGCCGCCGCGTCACGCTGCGCCAGCTCCTCAACCACACCAGCGGCGTCTTCGACGTCACCTCCGACCCCGGTTTCGCGGCAAGGGTCTTCGGCCCGGACTTCCTCCGGCACCGCTACGACACCTGGACGCCCCGGCAGCTCGTGTCGATCGCCATGAAGCACCCCCCGGCCTTCGCGCCCGGCACCGACTGGGGCTACTCCAACACCAACTACGTCCTCGCGGGCATGGTCATCGAGAAGGCGACGGGACGGCCGTACGGCACCGAGGTCGAGCGCCGTGTCCTGAAACCGCTCGGGCTGCGCGCCACCTCCGTACCCGGCACCGACGCCCGGATGCCACGACCGAGCGGCCGGGCCTACTCGACGCTCGGCGGCAACCCGTACGACCCGTCGACCCCGATCCACGACGTCACCGAGCTGAACCCGTCGATCGCCGGGGCCGCCGGGGAGATGGTCGCGGACGCGGCGGACCTCCAGCGGTTCCTCCGGGCCCTGCTCAAGGGGAAGCTGCTGCCGCCCGCGCAACTGCGGGAGATGACCGACACGGTCGCGATCGACGGGGAGGCGGCGCCCCTCCGCTACGGCCTCGGCCTGATGCGCTGGAAGCTCTCCTGCGGGACGGAGGTGTGGGGCCACAACGGCGGCATCCACGGCTCCGGATCGGTGGTCGCGGCCACCCGGAACGCCCGCCACTCCCTGGCGACGAACATCAACGGGGACTGGGGCGGCGGCGCGGACACCGTGCTCGAAGCCGAGTTCTGCCGCTGAACCACGACGGGCCGCCACCGGGTCACGACCGGCCCCGGGCCGGGAGTGACACCGGTCCCGCCGGGCCTCACCTCGGCAGGACGACCACATACGCGGCCGGCGCCCGGTCGTCGGCCGCCATCAGGGCCGTACGCACCACCACCGCCTGCTGGTCCAGCGCCTCCCGCAGCTTCCTGGGCGTGATGTGGACGACCGTGATCCCGAGCCGCTCCAGGTGTTCGCGCTTACGGGTGTACTCGGACCACATGGCGTCGTCCTCCTGGCGGGGCGCCCGGGTGTCCAGCTCCACCGCCACCGCGTGGTCGGGCCAGTAGGCGTCCACACCGCCCAGGTGCGGGCCGCCGGGGAGCCGCAGGTCCACGTTCCACAGCGGGTCCGGCAGCCCGTGCTCCCGCACCATCGCGAACAGCCGGTCCTCGGCCAGCGCCCGGCCCTCCGCGAGCAGCGAGTCCACCGCGTCCACCACGTGGGGGCGCGACAGCAGCCGGGCCCGGCTCAGCTCCCGCACCACGGACGCCGGTTCGCAGTGCCCGCCGCGAACCGCCTCGGTGAGCAGCCGGCGCACCGCGAGCGGGTCGGTCAGCTGCGCCACCGCGTCCGCGAGGGCCCGCGCCACCGGGGCGACCGGTACGGAGGTCACCTCCTGCGGCGTGGGCAGCTCGTGGGCGGAGCGCACGATCCGGACGAACCCGGCCGACCGCAGCCGACGGGTGCGTGGCACCAGGACGTCGATCCGGTCCAGCGACAGCAGCGGGGGAGCGGAGGAGAACCGGTACAGGGCGAGCGCCGCCAGACCGGTGATCATCGCCTGGCCGTATCCCGCACCGTCATCCGCCGCTGACCGGCGCCCCGTGTACAGCAGCGCGGCGTGCAGCCGCTCCTCACTGGTCGGCGGCCCGGGGTGGAGCAGATACACGCCCGGCAGCACCTGCTGCCAGGGGCCGCCGGGCCGGCACTGCGCGGCCAGCTCGGCGGCCGGTACGCCATGGGCCCGCAGCTGCGCGGCGGACAGGACACGGCGCTGGGCGCCCGGCAGGTGGGACAGGGGGCGGGGGGAGAGCGGGGTGTTCTTCATGCTCCGGGAGTGCCCGCCAACTGCCCGCTCGCTAACCGCTGTTACAGGCCCGTCGACAATCCGGGACAAGCCTGTCCTAAAGTACGGGCGTTCGATAGCCGATGATGGGTAGCCCTTTCGGCCTACTGCACGGCAGGGGGCGGGCGCGCCGACGTGGCACGCCCGCCCCCTGGCCGGAGCGCCGACGTGGCATGCCCGCCCCCTGGCCGCAGCGCCGACGTGGCACGCCCGCCCCCTGGCCGGAGCCCGGCGGGCCCGCGCCGGAACCACCGGCACGCCCGCCCCGGGCCGGTCAGGTCAGGCCGTGGCCCCGGTCGCGGTCGCCGCGGCCTCGTCGCACGCCTGTCCCCGCAGCGCGCGGGCCAGGTCGTCGCGCGCCTCAAGGACGAGCCGCCGCAGCGCCGGGGCGGCCGACTCGTGCGCGGCCAGCCACGCGTCCGTCGCGTCCAGCGTCGCCCTGTCGCCCTGGAGCGCCGGGTACAGGCCCCGTACGACGTCCATGCCGATCTGGATGGACCGCTCCGCCCACACCCGTTCGATCGCCTCGAAGTACTTCGGCGCGTACGGCGCCGCCAGCTCCCGCTGCGACGGCTGCGTGAAGCCCGCGATCGTCGCCTCCACCAGCGCGTTCGACAGCTGGTCGGACTCGACGACCTGCGCCCACGCCTGCGCCTTGACCGCCTCCGAAGGGCGGGCCGCCAGGCAGCGGACCTGGTGCCGCTTGCCCGACGCGGTGTCGTCACGGGCCAGTTCCGCGGCGATGGCCGACTCGTCGGCGCGGCCGTGCGCCGCCAGCGGCTCCAGGAACGACCAGCGCAGCTCCTGGTCGACGTCGAGGCCGTCCACCGCGGCCGACCCGGCGATGAGCTCCTCCAGGAACCGGAAGTCCGCGTCCGCCGTCGCCGACGCGGCGAAGAACCGCGCCCACGTGAGCTGGTGCTCGCTGCCGGGCTCCGCCCGCCGCAGCTCCCGCAGCGCCCCGTCGGCGAGCAGGCGCCCGCCCTCCTCGCGCCATCCCGGCGCCGCGTAGTGCACCAGCGCCGACCGCGCCCACGCGTGCAGCATCTGCAGCACGCCGATGTCGGACTCGCGGCCCGCGAAGTCCAGGACCAGCGCGATGAAGTCCCGCGCCGGCATCAGCGCGTCCCGCGTCAGGTTCCACAGCGCCGACCAGCACAGCGCCCGCGCCAGCGGGTCGGTGATGTCGCCCAGGTGGGCGCGGAGCGTGGCGAGCGACCCCTCGTCGAAGCGGACCTTGGCGTACGTCAGGTCGTCGTCGTTGACCAGCACCAGCGCCGGACGCTCCGCGCCCGCGAGCTCGGCCACGACCGTCCGCTCCCCGGTGATGTCGGTCTCGGCGCGGGCGTACCGCACGAGTTCGCCGCCCTCCAGCCGGTACAGGCCCACGGCCGCCCGGTGCGGGCGGGCCGCCGTGTCGCCGCTCTGCTCCACCACCAGCTCAGCGATCCGGGCGTCGCCTTCGCCCGCACCGCCGTACGTCACCACCGGCGTCAGCACATTGACCCCGGACGTCTCCAGCCAGGACCGGGACCAGGTCTTCATGTCCCGCCCCGACGTCTCCTCCAGCACGGTCAGCAGGTCGCCCAGGGTCGTGTTCCCGTACGCGTGCCGCGCGAAGTAGCGCCGGGCGCCCTCCAGGAACGCCTCCCGCCCCGCGTACGCGACGAGCTGCTTCAGCACGGCCGCGCCCTTGGCGTAGGTGATGCCGTCGAAGTTCAGCTTGGCGTCCTCCAGGTCACGGATGTCGGCCGTGATCGGGTGCGTGGACGGCAGCTGGTCGGCCCGGTAGGCCCAGGCCTTGCGGTTGTTGGCGAAGGTCACCCAGCTGTTGGTGAAGCGGGTCGCCTCGGCCAGCGAGAACGAGCCCATGAAGTCGGCGAAGGACTCCTTCAGCCACAGGTCGTCCCACCACCTCATGGTGACGAGGTCGCCGAACCACATGTGCGCCATCTCGTGCAGGATGACGTTCGCCCGGCGCTCGTACGCCGCCCGCGTCACCTTGCCCCGGTAGATGTACTCCTCGCGGAAGGTGACCATGCCCGGGTTCTCCATGGCACCGAGGTTGTACTCGGGCACGAACGCCTGGTCGTACTTCCCGAAGGGGTACGGGTAGTCGAAGTTGTCGTGGAAGAAGTCGAAGCCCTGCTTGGTGATCAGGAAGACGTCGTCCGCGTCGAAGTGCTTGGCCAGCCCCTTGCGGCACATCGCGCCGAGCGGGATCTCCAGATCGCCGCGCCGGTAGGTGTCCGTCACGTAGTGGTACGGGCCGGCGACGACACAGGTGATGTACGTGGAGATCGGCTCGGTCTCGGCGAACGTGCGCACCTCGCCCTCGCGCGACTCCTCCGCGCCGTTGCTCCACACCGTCCAGTCCTCGGGCGCCGTCACCTCGAACCGGTACGGGGCCTTCAGGTCGGGCTGCTCGAAGTTGGCGAACACCCGGCGGGCGTCGGCCGGCTCGTACTGCGTGTAGAGGTAGACCTCGCCGTCCTCCGGGTCGACGAACCGGTGCATGCCCTCGCCGGTCCGGCTGTACGCGCACCGCGCGTCCACCACGAGCACGTTCTCGGCCGCCAGTCTGTCCAGCGCGATCCGGGACCCGTCGAACACGGCCGCCGGGTCCAGCGCGCGCCCGTTCAGCGTCACCGACGTCACGGACGGGGCGATGAGGTCCGCGAACGTGGCCGAACCGGGAGCGGCGCAGCGGAACCTGATCGTCGTCACCGACCGGAACGTACGGGGCTCCGGCCCGCTCGCCCCGACCGCGGACCGCAGGTCGAGGGCGACGTGGTACCCGTCGACGGACAGCAGCGCCGCCCGCTCGCGGGCCTCGTCGCGGGACAGATTCTCACCGGACACGGGCGACTCCTTCGTGGCTCGTCAGTACAGGGGCGATCCTGCCACGTGCGACTGACACGGGGGACGCCGGGAATCGGGAATGAGGCGCCCCCCGGGAGCGTTGTGGCGCAGAGGCGCACCACCGTATGCACCCGATGAGGAGAGACATGTCCGAGACCAGGACCACCGCCCACTTCTGGTTCGACCCGCTGTGCCCCTGGGCATGGATGACCTCGCGCTGGATGCTGGAGGTGCGGAAGGTGCGCCCGGTGGACGTGCGCTGGCAGGTGATGAGCCTCGCCGTCCTCAACGAGGACAAGCTCGACGAGGTCCCCGAGGCGTACCGCGAGATGCTCTCGACGACCGCGTGGGGCCCGGTCCGGGTCGCCGTCGCGGCGCAGCAGCTGCACGGCGACGAGGTACTCGACCGCCTCTACACCGCGATGGGCACCCGGTTCCACAACCGGGGCGAGGCCGTGAACCGCGAGACCATGGCCGCCGCCCTGGAGGAGGCCGGGCTGCCGGCCGAGCTCGTGGAGTACGCGGACAAGGACACGTACGACACGGAGCTGCGCGCCTCGCACAAGGAGGGCATCAACAAGGTCGGCCAGGACGTCGGTACGCCGGTCATCGCGGTGCCGGGCCCCGACGGCCAGGAGGTCGCGTTCTTCGGCCCCGTGGTGACCCCCGCCCCGAAGGGCGAGGCGGCGGCCCGGCTGTGGGACGGCACGCTGCTGGTGGCGTCGACGCCCGGCTTCTACGAGATCAAGCGCACCCGTACGCAGGGCCCCGTCTTCGACTGAGCCCGCCGCCCGCCGCCCGCCGCCCGCCGCCCGTCCGCCCACCGTCCTCGGCGGGCGCCGTGAACGGCGGGTGCCATGAACGGCGGGTGCCGTGAACGGCGGCAGCCCCCGCGAGTCCTGTCCTCGCGGGGGCTGCCGCTTTCCATCCGCCTGCCCGGTGAAGGTTGAGAAGACGATCACGAGCAGGACGACCGGTGCGCCGGGGGCTACGGCGCGATCAGCGGCGTGCGCTCCTTGGCCTGGGCATAACGCTTCGCCACGTCCTGCCAGTTGACGACCCGCCACATCGCCTCGATGAAGTCCACCTTCTGGTTCTTGTACTGGAGGTAGAAGGCGTGCTCCCAGGCGTCGAAGACCAGGATCGGGACCGAGCCCTGGCCGACGTTGCCCTGGTGGTCGTAGACCTGCTCGACGATCAGACGGCCGCTGACCGGTTCGTACGCGAGGACGCCCCAGCCGGAGCCCTGCGTGGTCGCGGCGGCCTTGGACAGCTGCGTCCTGAACCTGGCGAAGGAGCCGAAGGACTCGGCGATGGCGTCCGCGAGTTCGCCGACGCCGTCCGCGGCCAGCGGTTCGCCGCCTCCGTCCCCGGTCATGTTGTGCCAGTAGATGGAGTGCAGGATGTGGCCGGAGAGATGGAACGCCAGGTTCTTCTCCAGCCCGTTGATGGAGCCCCACTGCTCCTTGTCGCGGGCCTCCTCCAACTGCTCCAGCGTGTCGTTCGCGCCCTTGACGTAGGCGGCGTGGTGCTTGTCGTGGTGCAGCTCGATGATCTGCGGGTCGATGACCGGTTCGAGCGCCGCGTAGTCGTACGGAAGCTCAGGAAGTGTGTAGATCGCCATGTCCGTCCGTGCCCTCCGACTGCTTATTGCACATCTTATGCAAGTGCAGGCTAACAGCAGGAAGCCCAGGAAGTTGATCAGTCTTTCGACCTGGGCATGTCCGGCGGGCACGCCCGGGGCCCGGCCGGCCGGCGATCCGGTGCGTCCCACGCGTCCGCGGCGAGCGCCGCGAGGTCGGGGAAGTCCGTGACCAGCGCGTCCACCCCCCACGCGAGATGGCGGGCGTACTCGGCGAACGCGTCCCCGAAGGCGTTCGGATCCGAGCCGCGCCGCAGGTCGGCCGGGAGGTAGCGGTTCTCGGCGCGGAAGGTGTACGCCCCGACCCGGAGGCCCGCCCCGTGCGCGTCCGCGAGCAGCGTCGACGGCGGCACCAGGGCCGACTTGTCGGCCCCGATCCACTCGGCGTACGCGGCGATCGCCCGCAGCCCGGCCGGAGCGGCCATCTCCCGGTACGTCACGTCGTGGCCGTACGGGCCGCCGCCGGTACCGAGCGCCTGCCAGAGCGGAACGCCCAGCCCCTCCTCGGCGAGCCGCAGCAGACTGGACGGCTCGAAGGACTGGACGACGCACTCGTGCGGGCCGAGCCGTTTGCCGCGGACGGCCCGCGCGAGGAGCGGCTCCAGGGGCAGGCCGATCGAGCGGAAGTACGTCGGGTGCTTGGTCTCGGGGAAGACGGCGACGGTACGGCCGTGCCGGCGCGACAGCCGCCGGGCCAGGTCCACGACCTCCTGGAACGTCAGGATCCGCTCCCGCCCGTCGAAGACGGTGTTGCGGTCGCGTACGAGCGGCAGGCGCTCGACCGCCCGGAGGGTCCTGAGCTCGGCGAGCGTGAAGTCCTCGGTGAACCAGCCGGTGAGGGTGCGGCCGTCGACCGTCCTGGTGGTGCGGCGCGCGGCGAACTCGGGGCGGCGGGCCACGTCCGTGGTGGCCGAGAGCTCGTTCTCGTGGCGCACCACCAGGTGGTGGTCCCCGGTGGCTACGAGGTCGGGTTCGATCCAGTCGGCGCCGTTGCGCACGGCGAACGTGTAGGAGGAGGCGGTGTGTTCGGGGCGCCACCCGGCCGCGCCCCGGTGGCCGACGACGACAGGACGGTGAGGGCCGGGACGGTGGCTGCCGGGGCCGGGGCCGGGGTGGGGGTGGCGGCGCGGCTCGGTGGTGGCGTGGAGGGCGGTGGCGTGCGGGGCGGCGGACAGGGCGGCGGTCGTGCCCGCCGCGAGGAGTACGGAACGGCGTCTCATGCCCCCCGTCCGTACCGGTACGGCGAAGGCCCCGGCGCGCGACGCGCCGGGGGCCTCCCATGGATCTTCGCGAAGGCTCAGGCCCTCTCGACGGCCTCCGCCTCGACGGCCTCCGCCGCCGGGCCCGAACCGGCCTTCTCCGTACGGGCCGCCGCCGTCGCCCGCTGGTGCAGGTAGCCGACCGCCGCGAGCACGAGCACCAGGCCGCCCGTGTAGTACAGCTGGACGCGCGTGCCCTCCTCACGGGCCATCAGCACGAACACCGTCGTCATCCCGGCCAGCGCCACCCACGTCAGGTACGGGTACGCCCACATCCGCACGACCAGCTTCTCCGGCGCCTCGCGCTCCAGGCGGCGGCGCAGCACCAGCTGCGACACGGCGATGAAGATCCAGACGACCAGGATGATCGCGCCGATCATGTTGAGCAGCCACATGAAGACGTCGTCGGGCCGCCAGTAGCTCAGCAGCACGCAGGTGAAGCCGAAGAGGCACGACGCGAGCACGGCGAGGCGCGGCACACCGCCGGAGATCCGGCCCAGCGCCTTCGGGCCCTGGCCGCGCGCCACGAGCGAACGGGCCATGCGGGACGCGCCGTAGATGTTGGCGTTCATCGCGGAGAGCAGCGCGATCAGGACGACGACCTTCATGATCTCGCCGGCCGCCGGCAGCCCCAGGTGTTCCAGCGTCGCCACGTACGAGCCCTTGTCGGGGTCGGCGAGGGCGGCGCTGTTCCACGGGATGAGCGTGACGACGACGGCCATCGAGCCGATGTAGAAGATCGCGATGCGCCACATCGCCGTACGGACCGCCTTCGCCACACCCTGCACGGGGTGCTCCGACTCGGCGGCGGCGATGGTGACGGTCTCCAGGCCGCCGTACGCGAAGACCGAGGCGAGCAGGCCGACGATCAGGCCCTCGCTGCCGTTGGGCAGGAAGCCGCCGTGTCCGGTGAGGTTGCCCGCGCCGGGGGACTCCGTGCCGGGCAGGAGGCCCAGGATCGCCAGCACGCCGATGACCAGGAAGAGGGTGATCGCCGCGATCTTGAGCGCGGCGAACCAGAACTCGAACTCACCGAAGTTCTTCACGGCGGCCAGGTTCGTGACGCAGAACGCCAGCATGAACAGCGCGACCCAGGCCCACTCGGGTGTCCCGGGCAGCCAGCCGGTCATGATCTTCGCGGCGCCGATGCCCTCCAGGCCCACGGCCACGCAGAGCAGGAACCAGAACGCCCAGCCCGCCGTGAACCCCGCCCAGGGGCCGAGCGCCCGCTCGGCGTGGACCGAGAAGGAGCCGGACGCCGGGTTCGCCGCGGACATCTCGCCGAGCATGCGCATCACGAGCATGACGAGCGCGCCCGAGATCGCGTACGCGAGGATGATCGACGGCCCGGCCGCGGCGATGGCTGCGCCGGAGCCGACGAACAGCCCGGCACCGATGACACCGCCGAGGGCGATCATCGAGAGATGGCGTTGCTTGAGTCCGTGCGAGAGCGGCGCTTCGGCGGACGTCGCCGCATCGGTCGAATCGGTCGATTCGGTCGATCCGGCGGCGGCCGACTCGGCGGGCGCGGGCGCGGAGGTCCGAGACATGGGCATGCCCTGTTCAGTAGCCGTGCGGGGTGAGGGTGGCCCTCAGTCTCGGCGGACGCACCGGCCACAGGGAACCAGTGCCCGCTATACGGACACTGTGCTTACACAAGGTGAAGGATTACGCACAGCAGCGTCACGCTCCGGTCGCCATGTCCCGGCCCCCGCCGCCGGGCCCCGCGCACCCCTCCGCCGGACAGCACATCTAGGGCCGGACGGCGCGCGCACGCCACTCCCGTACCCCCGCCACCAGCAGCACCAACGCCGTCGCGCCGGCCGACCACAGGACCTGCGGCCGTGTCCCGGCGTCCGCCAGCATCAGCACCAGCACCGCCGCCATCGCGACCAGCGCCGCCCACGTCAGCCACGGGAAGGCCCACATCCGCAGCGTGAGCAGCTCGGGCGTCTCCCGCTCGATGCGCCGCCGCAGCCGCAACTGCGACACCGCGATCAGGCCCCAGACGAAGAGCAGCACCGCGCCGACCGCGTTCAGGAGGTAGAGGAAGACGGAGTCCGGCCACTTCAGATTCAGCAGGACGGAGACGAACCCGAACGCCACCGACGCCAGCACGGCCCGGCGCGGCACCCCGCCTTCCGACACCGTGAGCAGCGCCCGGGGCGCCTCGCCGCGCTCCGCCAGCGAGAACACCATGCGGGACGCGCCGTAGAGGTTGGCGTTCAGCGCGGACAGCAGCGCCACGAACACCACGATGTCCATGATCTGCCCGGCGGACGGCACCCCGATCTCGTCGAGCACCGCCACGTAGGGACTGACACCCGGCCGGATCGACGTCCACGGCAGCAGCGTCACGATGACGAGCATCGAGCCGACGTAGAAGAAGAGGATGCGCCACACGGCACTGCGCACGGCCCGCGCCACGTTCCGGGCAGGGTCCTCCGACTCGGCGGCCGCGATCGTCACGACCTCCAGACCGCCGAAGGCGAACACCACGGCGAGGACGCCGGACACGACGCCCTCCCAGCCGTTCGGCAGGAAGCCGCCGCGCCCCGTCAGATTGGCGAGCCCGACCGGGTCGGTGTCCGGCAGCCAGCCGAGGACGGCGACCACGCCGAGCACGAGGAACAGCACGATCGCGCCGACCTTGAGCGCGGCGAACCAGAACTCGGACTCGCCGAAGTTCTTCACGGCGGCCAGGTTGGCGGCCGTGAACACCACCATGAAGACCAGCACCCAGCCCCACTGCGGAACCCCGGGCGCCCACCCCGCCGCGATCTTCGCCGCGCCGGTCGCCTCGACGGCGAGCACCACGACGAGCAGGAACCAGTACAGCCAGCCGACGGAGAAGCCGGCCCAGCGGCCCAGCGCCCGCTCGGCGTGCACCGAGAACGCGCCCGACGCCGGCATGGCCGCCGACATCTCGCCGAGCATCCGCATGATCAGTGTCGCCAGCGCCCCGGCGAGCAGATACGACACGACGATGCCGGGTCCCGCGAGGGCGATGCCCGCACCGGAGCCGACGAACAGCCCGGCTCCGATCACACCGCCCAGGCCCAGCATCGTCAGGTGACGCTGCTTCAGCGCGTGGGTCAACGGCTCCGGCGGGGCTTCGGTGGCGTGCATGCGCGGGTCGCTCTCGGGGCGGTTTGGTGGGACTCCACAGTCTCCCCGGCGGGCGGCTGTTGACGCAAAACGGACCGTTCGTACGGTCTCCCTAGTGACAAGCGTCACGCCTCCGGGAGGGATGGGGGCGCCGTTTGTGCGAACTCCACCACGGCGTGGACATGTGCTTTGTCGTCGGCTGACGGTGATCGCTCGTTCACTCCTGGGCTACGGTCGGCGTGCTTCCCCCTGTCGTCACCCGCGGAGAATCCGGAGAACCGATGAGCACTGCCGCCGCCGCCCCCGCCCGAACCGGAGCGGTCCTCGCCGACCTGCTCCCCTCCACCCGTGTCCGCGACATCGCGCTCGTGGCCGGCGGCGCCGTGCTCACCGGCGTCGCCGCCCAGATCGCCGTACCGGTCCCGGGCTCCCCGGTCCCCGTCTCCGGCCAGACCTTCGCCGCCCTGCTCGTCGGCACCGCGCTCGGCGCCCGCCGCGGCTTCCTCGCGCTCGCGCTGTACGCGGTGGCGGGCATGGCCGGAACGCCGTGGTTCGCGCAGGGCACGTCCGGGTACGGGATGCCGTCGTTCGGCTACATCCTCGGCATGGTGCTCGCCGCGGCGGTCGTCGGCGCGCTGGCGCGGCGCGGCGCCGACCGCTCGGTCGCCCGCATGGCCGGCACGATGGCGGTCGGCTCCCTGATCATCTACGCGGTCGGCGTGCCGTACCTGGCGTTCGCCACCGGCATGTCGCTGGCCCAGGCGGTCACCGTCGGCCTGCTGCCGTTCCTGATCGGCGACGCGCTGAAGGCGGCGCTCGCGATGGGCGCGGTGCCCACCGCGTGGAAGCTCGTCGGCCGTCGCGGCTGACACCGCCGTACGGGCCGGACGAGGCCCTGCCCGGGGCCACAGGTCCCGGGCAGGGCCTCTTCACGTGTCCCGCCCACCCCCGCTGACCACCTCGCGGCCCGGCCCGTGCCACACTCGGACGCATGCGCGTGTACCTCGGCTCGGACCATGCCGGCTACGAACTCAAGAACCACCTCGTCGAGTGGCTGAAGGCCCATGGCCATGAGCCCGTCGACTGCGGACCCCACATCTACGACGCCCAGGACGACTACCCGCCGTTCTGCCTCCGCGCCGCCGAGAAGACGGCCGCGGACCCGGAGGCCCTCGGCATCGTCATCGGCGGCTCCGGCAACGGCGAGCAGATCGCCGCGAACAAGGTGAAGGGCGTCCGTGCGGCGCTGGCCTGGAGCGAGCAGACCGCCGCACTCGGCCGCGAGCACAACAACGCCAACGTCGTCGCGATCGGCGGCCGGATGCACTCGCTGGAGGAGTCCACGAAGTTCGTGGAGATCTTCCTCGCGACCCCCTACTCGGGCGACGAGCGCCACACGCGCCGCATCGACATGCTGTCGGCGTACGAGACGACCGGCGAGCTCCCCCCGATCCCGGCCCACCACCCGCAGCAGGACTGAGCCCGTCCCACCCCGTGCCGCCGGATCCGTCCGGCGGCACGGCCGTGCCGCTGCCCACCAGCCGTCAGCAGCGGGTCGCCGGCAGCCAGCCGCCGGTCCTCAGCAGCCAACCGGTCCCCAGCAGCCAAGTCGTCAGCAGTCGGCCGCTCAGCCGCCAGTCGTCACGCCAGGAGAGCCACCCGCCATGCCCGAAGGGCATACGATCCACCGCCTCGCCGAGGACCACCTCGCGCGGTTCGCCGGCGGAGACGTCCGCGTCACCAGCCCGCAGGGCAAGTTCTCCGACAGCGCCGCCCTCCTCGACGGCCGCGTCCTCGACGGCGCCGAAGCGCACGGCAAGCACCTCTTCCTCGGTTTCCGGGACACCGGCTGGGTCCACATCCACCTCGGTCTCTTCGGCAAGCTCGGCTTCGGTACGGCACCGGCCCCGCCGCCCACCGAGACCGTACGGCTCCGCCTGCTCAACACCGGCCACTACGCCGACCTGCGCGGCCCCACCACCTGCGCCCTGATCACCGAGCCCGAGAAGCGGGCGATACACGACCGCCTGGGCCCCGACCCGCTCCGCGACGGGGACGACCCGGCCAAGGCGTGGCGCAGGATCTCGAAGAGCCGTACCACCATCGCCGCCCTGCTCATGGACCAGAAGGTCATCGCGGGGGTCGGCAACGTCTACCGCGCCGAGGTCCTCTTCCGGCACGGCATCGACCCGTACCGCCCCGGCAGGGACCTCACCGAGCGCGAGTGGACGGCGATCTGGGACGACCTCGTCGCCCTCATGCGCGAAGGCGTACGGCACAACCGCATCGACACCGTCCGCCCCGAGCACACCCCGGAGGCGATGGGCCGCCCGCCGCGTGTCGACGACCACGGCGGCGAGGTCTACGTGTATCGCAGGGCCCGTATGCCCTGCCACATCTGTGGCGGCGAGATCCGCACCGCCGATCTCGCCGCCCGCAACCTCTTCTGGTGCCCGGCCTGCCAGCCGGCCTAGCCCGCGCGGCATGCCCGGCGGGGCCCGCGGGCCCTCCGCACGGTCAGAACCCGTGCGGCAGCCACGGCTCGACCGGCGACCCGAACGCCACCGACGCCTCCGTCAGCGCCCCTTCGCGCAGCTCCCTCACGCGCCCGGCGGCGGCCATCGACGTCAGCGAGAAACCACCCAGGTACGCCGCGCCCAACTCCCTTACCGAAAGCGCCAGATCGGGCGCGTCGTCCGTACGGACGCAGGTAGCCCCCTTCGTGTCGCCGATCAGCCGCCAGCGGCCCGCGTTCCAGGGGCAGAAGGCGTCGTCGACGTCCAGGACCACGTCCACCGGCGTCTGGTACGTCCGGGCCTCCAGCGCCGCGCCCACCTCCACCAGCCGGACGTACATCCCGTCCTTCGGGCTGAGCCGGCAGCGGCGGACGTCGGAGACCAGGTGCTGCAGGGCGTCGTCCGCCGGGCGGTTCAGCGTCTTCAGCGTCGACGTCAGATCGATGCCGAACAGATAGCGCCACAGCGCGGCGTTCGACAGCGGGTCCACGGCACCCAGGTACTCCAGCCACACCGTGCCCCGGGGACCCGCCGCGTCCCAGTCCGGCTTGACGCGGTACAGCGCGTACCCCGTGACCTCGCCGTCCAGCTCCGCCAGCACGCACCGCAGCGGCGAACCGCCGTCCCGCTCCGACGGCGGGTCGAGCAGCGGAAGCCGCTCCCAGCCGGGCTGCCGGGCCGGCATGCCCGGCCGCTCCGGCACCATCCGCGCGTACACGGCCTCGCACGCCCCGGACGCGTCGGCGGGCGCGGCGAGCCGCAGCCGTACGCGATCCGTCCCCTCCGGGACGGACAGGGCGACCCGGGCCGTGTCGATCTCCGCCCGCAACTGCCGCGTCGCGGCGCCGTATCCGAACCGGCCGTAGATGTCCGGTTCGGACGCCGTCAGTACGGCGACCGGTTCTCCCCACGCGCGTACGTCGTCCAGTTGCCGTCGCATCATCGAGGTGAGGACCCCGCGCCTGCGGTGCGTGGGCGCCACCGTGACCATCGTCACGCCCGCCGCGGGCACCAGTGCGCCTCCCGGGACCGACAGCCGGAACGTGAAGGCTCCCGCCGTGCCCACACAGGTCTCACCGTCCCAGGCTCCGAGCGAACGGTCGCACTCGGTGAGCGCCTCCCAGAGCGCCCGCGCCTCCGGACTCTCGGGGACACCACCGAACCCGAGCTCCAACTGCCCGTACCACGGCTCCCATTCGGCCGGGTCGAGGACCCGCAACTCCGTCGTCATATGCCATGGGTACCAGGCCCCCGAACGCCGGGGCGACCCGATTTCGAACGCAATGTCACAGGGGTCCCCCTGCACGGGACCCGTCCGGGTGGATAGGGTCCAGGCCAATGGCCCACGGCGCACGAGTCCACGCGTTCACGGCCCGGTACCGGAAGTCGGTGCACCGGGCCCGCATCGCCCTGCGCAAATCAGCCGTCGACTACTTCCGCGGCGACGGCTCCGACTGGATCGCCATGGCAGGTCTCCTGCTGACCATCCCGGCGATCACCCTCGCCACGCTCGCCACCCCGGTGTGGTGCGCGCCCGAGGCGCTCGTCCTGCCGATCGTGGCGGGCGGACTGCTGCTGCGGCCCGCGAGCCTCCTCGGCCTGTACGCGGCGGCAGCCGCCGCGCTCATCGTCGAGTCGGTCATCCTCGGGCCGTACACCGAGGGCGCCGCGCGCGTCACTCCCGGCACCGTCCTGGTCGTGGCCGCGTGCGGGCTGTTCGGGCTGCTGATCGCCCAGTTCAGGGCGCGCGTCGGCGTGCCCTGGCGGCGCGGCGGCACGATGCTGTTCGACCTGCGCGAGCGCATCCGCGTACAGAGCGCGCTGCCGTCCCTGCCCAAGGGCTGGCACCGGGAGATGGCGCTGCGACCGGCCGGCGGCCAGTCCTTCTCCGGCGACTTCGTCGTCGCGGCCCGCACCCACGGCGGGCGCACCCTGGAGGTCGTGCTCACCGACGTGTCCGGCAAGGGCATGGACGCCGGCTCCCGGGCGCTGCTGCTGTCCGGCGCCTTCGGCGGCCTGCTCGGCTCCCTCCCGCCGCACGGCTTCCTCCCGGCGGCCAACGGCTATCTGCTCCGGCAGGACTGGGACGAGGGGTTCGCGACCTCCATCCACCTGGTCCTCGACCTGGAGTCCGGCGACTACGAACTGCTGTCGGCCGGCCATCTGCCCGCGCTCCAACTCCACGCGGGCAGCGGCCGCTGGGAGGAGAAGGCCGCGGACGGGCCGCTGCTCGGTGTGTACGACGGGGCCGAGTTCCACCCGGTCAAGGGCTCCCTACGGGCCGGTGACGTCCTCATGCTGTTCACGGACGGCCTCGTGGAAGCCGCCGACCGGGACATCGCCGAGGGCATCGACCGGCTCACCGGCGAGGCCGACCGCTATGTCTCCTCCACTTTCGAGGGCGCCGCCTGGCACCTCATCGAGGCATGCGCCCGCGACGTCAACGACGACCGCGCGCTGCTGCTGATCACCCGCGACTCCTGAGGCGCCCCGGCGCGGCGCGGGCGTACCCTCGCCCCATGCCGAACCTCACCCTCGCCCAGGTCGAAGCCCTCGCCCGGCACGCCCACGCGGGCCAGACCGACAAGGCGGGCCGGCCCTACGCCGAGCACCTCCGCGCCGTGGCCGAAGGGGTGAGGGCGCGGGGCGGCGACGACGAGCAGATCGCCGCGGCGTGGCTGCACGACGCGGTCGAGGACGACGCGCTGTCCGACGAGTGGCTCGCGGGCGCCGCGCTGCCCCAGCGGGTCAAGGACATCGTCCTCGCGCTCACCAAGCGGCCGGGCGAGGACCTCGCCGCGTACACGGGCCGCATCCTCGCCCAGCCGGGCGCCCGCCTCGTCAAGGAGGCGGACCTCGCGCACAACGCCGACCCGGACCGCCTCGCCGTCCTGGACGAGGCGACCCGGGCGCGGCTGACCGCGAAGTACGCGACGGTACGGCGGCTCCTCGGCCTCACGGACGGCGGGGGACCGCCTCAGGGCGGAACGCCCACGTCATCCGGGGCTCGGTGACGCAGCGCAGCGCCCGCCGCACCGGCGGCGTGCACAGGAGCGTCACGCCCACGGCCGCCGCCACCGTCACGGCGACCCGCCCGGCCGGCGCGGCCAGCCAGGGGTGGGCGTCCACGAGGCCCCAGTAGTCGACCGTCTTCACGGCGAAGCCGTGCAGCAGGTAGCCGCAGATCGACCCCGCCCCGAGGGCCGTGAACCAGGTCGCGCGGCCGGGCACCCAGGCGAGGAACGCCGCCGTCAGCACCAGCGCGCAGCCGCCGACGACCAGGGTCATCAGGGGCCCCGTCCACCAGGGCGCCCCGAGCTCCTCGGCGCTGGTGCTGCGGTAGAACCAGCCCATCCGGACGGTCGGCGCCACCTGGTAGGCGAGCGCGAGGGCGCCCAGCGCCACCGGCACCGCCGCCAGCCGCACCGCCCGCAGCCGCACCAGCCGGAAGTGCTCGGGCCGCAGCGAGAGACCCAGCACGAAGAACGGCAGGAACTGCAGCACCCGCTGAAGATCCAGGTCGGAGCCGATGCCGGGGGTGAGCGAGGCGAGCGCCGCGATCACCAGGGCCACCGGCAGCGGATGGCGCAGGGTGCGCCACAGGGGAGTGGAGAGCCGCCAGACGAACAGGGCCGCCAGGAACCAGGTCAGATAGAACGGGTCGGTCAGCGAGAACGGGTGCGCCGGGTCGTCGGCGGCCCAGCGCCTGAACAGCGAGTACGCCGTCTCGAACACCAGGTACGGCACGACGACCCCGGTGACCAGCCGCTTCACCTGGTCGGGGCGCCCGGTGAAACTCCGCGAGAAGTAGCCGGAGATCACGATGAACGCGGGCATGTGGAAGGTGTAGACGAGCAGGTAGAGGGCGCGGGTGGCCCGGCTGCCCTCCATGACCGGCTCCCAGGCGTGGGCCACGGCGACGAGCACGATCGCGAGGTACTTGGCGTTGTCGAACCAGGGGTCCCGCCGCGCCGCCGACGCAGGGGCCCTTTCCACGGCGGGTGCGGGTGCGGGTGCGGGCGCGGGTGCGGCGGGGGACGGTCCGGTCGGATCTGCGAAGGGTCCCGGTTCCTTGGCCGGGGGCGGTGGAGACGTGCGGTTTCCAGGCGGAGCGTGGAACATTCCCGGCACGCTAGTGGCGCCCGCCGGATGACGGGAAACGCGTCGTGAATCGCCTTCACAGGAATCCGGCACCACCGTTGCATTGCCGTAATGCCCGGATTAATCCGTACCGAACGGGACATTTCTCTGTCCTTCAGGTGAGGATTGCGTGACGGTGAATCGCCCCGCCCGGCCGCCTGGGAACGTCCTGTGCCCGACATGTGAGCGCCCGGAAACGATCGCGTCGCATTCCCGGCGGAAATTTCCCCCGGTCGTGCCTCATGCGTCCGGCAGTGCAGCCGCCGGCCCCCTGTGACGTGTCTCGCGATCCGTCACGGGGCAGAACCGGAGGGGCTGTTGATGGCACGATGGCCCGAGCGGGGGCGCGCTGGGCCGTGTGAGCCCCCGGGCGGCAAGGCGGACCGACCGAGGGTGGGATCAGTTGTGGCCATTTCACTGTCCGTGGTGCTGCTGTTGGCGATCGTCCTCGTGGTGATGATCCGCGGCGGCGCACTCAAAGCGGGTCCGGCGGTCGTCGCCGCCCTGTTCGGTTTCTTCCTGGCGTCCTCGGGCATGGCGCCGTCGATCAATCGTTTCCTCAACTCGATAGCGGAAACGATCAGCCGCATCACCTTCTAGCGCCCGCGCACCTTCTAGCGCCTGCTCACCTTCCGGCGCCGCGCACCCGCCGGAGCCGGTCGCCTTCCAGCCCCCGCGCACCCGCCGGAGCCGGTCGCCTTCCGACCTCCGGCCTCCGGCCCCTCGGCACGGAACTCCCCGGTCCGGGAAACACCTCGGGCCCTGTCCGGTGACGAGGTCACAGGACAGGGCCCGAGGCGATGGAGCGGGCGACGGGAATCGAACCCGCGTAGCTAGTTTGGAAGACTAGGGCTCTACCATTGAGCTACGCCCGCAAGCAGTGCACCGCAGGTCACGAGGGGCCGCGGCACGAAGAGCATCGTAGCGGGTCGGGGGCGCCCGACGCACACCCTTTCCGCCGCTCGCTCCGCCGCCTCCCGGCGGCCGCCGACCGCATGCCGACAACGTGCCGACGCAGTGCCCGCGGCCATGTACCCTACGTGTCGCACCGACGGGGTGTGGCGCAGCTTGGTAGCGCGTCCGCTTTGGGAGCGGAAGGCCGTGGGTTCAAATCCCGCCACCCCGACCACGCCATCCGCGCCGGAATCCGCGCGAATGCCAAGATCACATTGGGGCCCGATCCCGCTTGCGGTTACTATGCAAGCTGCGTGCCCGTGTGTCTCTCTGACCGGGCCGATCGGCTGGGCGACCGACTGACGGGGCCCGGCAGAAACCAAGAATCAGCCACCAAGGAGACCGAACCGTGAAGAGCGCCGTGGAGACCCTGAACCCGACTCGGGTTCGGCTCACTGTCGAGGTGCCCTTCGAGGAGCTCAAGGCCAGCCTCGACGCGGCGTACAAGAAGATCAACCAGCAGGTCACGGTCAAGGGCTTCCGCAAGGGCAAGATCCCGGCCCGCGTCATCGACCAGCGGTTCGGCCGTGGTGCGGTGCTGGAGGAGGCCGTCAACGACGCCCTCCCGAAGCTGTACACCGAGGCGCTCAACGAGGCGGACGTCAACCCGCTGGGCCAGCCGGAGGTCGACATCACGGAGCTGAAGGACGGCGAGCTGCTGGCCTTCACCGCCGAGGTCGACATCCGCCCGGCGATCGAGATCCCGGACTACTCCGGCATCGAGGTCACCGTCGACGCGGTCGAGGTCACCGACGAGGACGTCGAGAAGTCCGTGGAGCAGCTGCGTGAGCGCTTCGCCTCCACCAACCCGGTCGAGCGCGCCGCCGCCGAGGGCGACGTCGTGACGATCGACCTGGAGGCCAAGGTCGACGGCGAGGTCCTCGCGGACGGCGTCGCCGAGGGCGTGCAGTACACGATCGGCTCCGGCGAGCTCCTCGACGGCATCGACGAGGCCGTCACCGGCCTGGAGGCCGGCGGCGACGCCACCTTCACCTCCACGCTGAAGGGCGGCTCCGCCGAGGGCAAGGAGGCCGAGGTCACCGTCAAGGTCACCGCCGTCGCCGCCCGTGAGCTCCCCGAGCTGGACGACGAGTTCGCCCAGATGGCGAGCGAGTTCGACACGCTGGAGGAGCTGAAGGCCGACAGCCGCAAGCGCCTCGAGAACATGAAGCAGTACGACCAGGCCACGCAGGCCCAGGAGCGCGTCCTGGACGAGCTGCTGAAGCTGGTCGAGGTCCCGATCCCCGAGAAGCTCCTCGAGGACGAGGTCAACACCCGCAAGCACAACCTGGAGCACCACCAGCTCGGCCAGATGGGCCTGACCCTCGACAAGTACCTGGAGATCCAGGGCAAGACCGCCGAGGAGTTCGACGCGGAGACGCGCGAGCAGGCCGTCAAGGGCATCAAGACCCAGTTCATCCTGGACGAGCTCGTCTCCACGGAGAAGCTCAACGTCAACCAGGAGGAGCTCACCGAGCACCTCATGCGCCGTGCCGCCTCCTCCGGCATGAGCCCCGACCAGTTCGCCCAGGCCGTTGTCGAGGGCAATCAGGTGCCGATGCTGGTCGGCGAGGTCGCCCGCGGCAAGGCGCTCGCGGTCGTGGTCGAGGCCGCCAAGGTCCTCGACACCAACGGCGAGCCGGTCGACCTCGGCGACGACGAGGACGAGACCGAGGCCGGCGAGACGGCCGAGGCCGCTGCCGAGGCCGCCGCCGAGGACAAGCCCGAGGCCTGAGCCCGGGGAAAGTCCGAGGCCCGCGCCTCGCGCCGGGCCTCCGCTGACCTTCACGGCGGGCTCCGTACGCACCACGCGTCCGGGGCCCGCCGTCGTACTCGGGGACCTCGGGAACGCCGTGCGGCGACCCAACTACCTTGCGCTCCCAGCGAACAGTTCGGGAACCGGGATGGCGCCCGCCCACCTGCGCGTTAGGGTCCATGAATACGAGGGCAGGGGAGTACCCGCCCCCAGTACGCAAGACGCTGAGACGGCCGCAGCCGTCAGAGACGAGCAGGTGGATACGTGACGAATCTGATGCCTTACGTCGCCGGTGAGCCGTCCATCGGTGGTGGCCTCGGCGACCATGTCTACAACCGGCTGCTCGGCGAGCGCATCATCTTCCTCGGCCAGCAGGTGGACGATGAGATCGCGAACAAGATCACCGCGCAGATGCTGCTCCTCGCCGCCGACCCGGACAAGGACATCTATCTGTACATCAACAGCCCCGGCGGCTCCGTGACGGCCGGCATGGCCATCTACGACACCATGCAGTACATCCCGAACGACGTCGTCACGATCGGTATGGGCATGGCGGCCTCCATGGGCCAGTTCCTGCTGACCGGCGGCTCCACCGGCAAGCGCTTCGCGCTGCCGAACACCGACATCCTGATGCACCAGGGCTCCGCCGGCATCGGCGGCACCGCATCGGACATCAAGATCCAGGCCGAGTACCTTCTCCGTACGAAGAAGCGCATGGCCGAGATCACCGCGCGCCACTCCGGTCAGACCGTGGAGACGATCATCCGCGACGGCGACCGCGACCGCTGGTTCACCGCGGAAGAGGCCAAGGACTACGGCCTCATCGACGAGATCATCTCCGCCGCTTCGGGCGTTCCGGGCGGTGGCGGCACCGGCGCCTGAGCCGGCCCGCCTCCCCGACCCCGGCCCCCAGCCCGCTGAACGCCACCAGGATGGTGAACACCCACATGAGCAACTTCTCCGCGAGCGGCCTCTACACGGGCCCGCAGGTGGACAACCGGTACGTCGTCCCGCGCTTCGTCGAGCGCACCTCGCAGGGCGTGCGCGAGTACGACCCGTACGCCAAGCTCTTCGAGGAGCGCGTGATCTTCCTCGGCGTGCAGATCGACGACGCCTCCGCCAACGACGTCATGGCGCAGCTGCTGTGCCTGGAGTCGATGGACCCGGACCGTGACATCTCCATCTACATCAACAGCCCCGGTGGCTCCTTCACCGCGCTGACGGCCATCTACGACACGATGCAGTTCGTGAAGCCGGACATCCAGACGGTGTGCATGGGCCAGGCCGCCTCCGCCGCCGCCGTGCTCCTCGCCGCCGGCACCCCCGGCAAGCGGATGGCGCTGCCCAACGCCCGCGTGCTGATCCACCAGCCGTCCGGCGGCACCGGCCGTGAGCAGCTCTCCGACCTGGAGATCGCGGCCAACGAGATCCTGCGCATGCGGACGCAGCTGGAGGAGATGCTCGCCAAGCACTCCAGCACCCCGATCGAGAAGATCCGCGACGACATCGAGCGCGACAAGATCCTCACGGCCGAGGACGCCCTGGCGTACGGCCTCGTGGACCAGATCGTCTCGACCCGCAAGAGCACGGCGGCCGCGGCGGCCTGACGCTCGACCTTCCCTTGGCACGGACACGTCGACGGGCTGTTCACGCACCCGGTCCTTGTGAACCGTGCCAAGGGGGGCCCGAACGGGGGGCCCGGCAAGGTACCGTCGGATATGAGGCACCAGGAGTCGGCTGAACCAAGCCGCTCCCAGGCGAAGGGGAAGCACCTCGTGGCACGCATCGGTGATGGCGGCGACCTGCTCAAGTGCTCGTTCTGCGGAAAGAGCCAGAAGCAGGTGAAGAAGCTCATCGCAGGCCCCGGTGTGTACATCTGCGACGAGTGCATCGACCTCTGCAACGAGATCATCGAGGAGGAGCTCGCCGAGACCTCCGAGGTGCGGTGGGAGGAACTCCCCAAGCCGCGCGAGATCTACGAGTTCCTGGAGGGGTACGTCGTCGGGCAGGAGCCCGCGAAGAAGGCCCTCTCCGTCGCGGTGTACAACCACTACAAGCGCGTACAGGCCGGGGAGAACGGCGGCGCGCAGGGCCGGGACGACGCGATCGAACTCGCCAAGTCCAACATCCTCCTGCTGGGCCCCACGGGCTCGGGCAAGACGCTGCTGGCCCAGACGCTGGCACGGATGCTCAACGTCCCCTTCGCCATCGCCGACGCGACGGCGCTGACGGAGGCCGGCTATGTCGGCGAGGACGTCGAGAACATCCTGCTCAAGCTCATCCAGGCCGCCGACTACGACGTCAAGAAGGCCGAGACGGGCATCATCTACATCGATGAGATCGACAAGGTCGCCCGTAAGAGCGAGAACCCGTCGATCACCCGGGACGTCTCCGGCGAAGGCGTCCAGCAGGCCCTGTTGAAGATCCTGGAGGGCACCACCGCCTCCGTACCGCCGCAGGGCGGCCGGAAGCACCCGCACCAGGAGTTCATCCAGATCGACACCACGAACGTGCTGTTCATCGTGGGCGGCGCCTTCGCGGGCCTGGAGAAGATCATCGAGTCGCGGGCCGGCGCCAAGGGCATCGGCTTCGGCGCGACGATCCGCTCGAAGCGCGAGATCGAGGCCAGCGACCAGTTCCAGGAGGTCATGCCGGAGGACCTGGTGAAGTTCGGGATGATCCCCGAGTTCATCGGCCGCCTCCCGGTCATCACCTCCGTGCACAACCTGGACCGCGAAGCGCTCCTGAAGATCCTGGTCGAGCCGCGCAACGCGCTGGTGAAGCAGTACCAGCGCCTCTTCGAACTCGACGGCGTGGAGCTGGACTTCGACAGGCCCGCCCTGGAGGCCATCGCCGACCAGGCGATCCTGCGCGGCACCGGCGCGCGCGGGCTGCGGGCCATCATGGAAGAGGTCCTGATGTCGGTGATGTACGAGGTCCCGTCCCGCAAGGACGTCGCCCGCGTCGTCATCACCGAGGACGTCGTCCACAACAACGTGAACCCGACGCTCGTTCCGAGGGTCGTCAAGGACCAGGGCCGGCACGAGAAGTCGGCCTGACCGCACGCGGTACGGACAAGGGGCGCCCGGCCGGTTCACGAACCTGCCGGGCGCCCCTGTGTCGTCGTCAGACCCGTGCCGCCGCCCGGCCCGTGCCGTCGCCGCGGGTCACGCCGTGACGCGGACGTCCCTGCGGAGGTCGGCGGCGACCTTCATGGCGGTGTCCTTGTCGACGCCGCGCGCCACCTCCCCGGGGAACACCCAGGTGAAGGTGGAGTAGTCCGCCCAGGCGCAGATCCAGTTGGTCTGCTGCTGCTTCGTGATGGCGTTCTTGCCCTCGACGGCCTGGCACTTCATCACGCCGTTGAAGTCGTCAGGGGACACCTCCTCGGGCGACCCGACCAGCGTGCCCTTGCTGTCGGACTGCTTCTCCTTCTTCGTCTCCTCGTCGAGCTGCGCGAAGAAGCCGTCCAGGGTCTTCTTCGGGTCCGCGATCGTCCCGTACACCCCGGTGAACGACACGCCCTTCGCGCTCATCAGCTCGGGGGACGCGGCCGGGTTCTGCGGGTCGACCTTCTTCTTCGGGTCGGCGGTGGTGTAGGTGCCGCTCACGGTCGTGCCGCCCTGCACGCCGTGCTTCTCCGCGTCCCGCTGCAAGGAGCTGTCGCTCTGGCCGTCCTTGGAGATGCGCTTGTACTCGCCCCCGAGCACGGTCTCCGGAGTCGCCAGCTTGTGCGGGCCGTCGTCCTCGAGCCCGCCGAAAAGACCCCCGCCGAACACGAAGTACGCGCCGACACCCAGCGCGGCCACCACCGCGACCGCGCCGATGACCAGACCCGCCCTGCCCTTCTTCGGGGCCTGCGGAGCGGGCGGCGGGTACGCTCCGGGACCGGCGCCGTACTGCGGCTGCTGCGGAGGCTGCCCGTACGGTCCCGGCTGCTGCTGCGGGTAGCCGTACCCCTGCGGCGGGACACCCTGCGGCGGCACGCCCTGCTGGGGGTAGCCGTAGCCGGGCTGGGGCGCCTGCGGCGGCTGGCCGTAGGGGCCCGGCTGACCGTAAGGGCCCGGCTGGCCGTACGGTCCGGGCTGCTGAGGCTGACCGCCGTACGGGCCCGGCTGGTTGTAGCTCATTAAGGGGTTCCCCTCCAGATGTTTATGTCGTGCACACATCCTGGCCGAAGGGACGTTCCGGCGGGGCGGCGGGGGTCACACCGTTACGGAACATTCCTGTTTCAGTACGGGCCTGTGACACCCCTAAACTGGCCCCGTGACCGAGAACACTCAGCAGCAGCCAGCATCCGTCCCCGAACTGCCGACCCAGTACGCGCCGGCCGAGGTAGAGGGGGCGCTGTACGAGCGCTGGGTAGAACGCGGTTACTTCACGGCCGACGCCAAGAGCGGCAAGCCGCCGTACACCATCGTCATCCCGCCGCCGAACGTCACCGGCAGCCTCCACCTGGGGCACGCCTTCCAGCACACGCTGATGGACGCCCTCACCCGCCGCAAGCGCATGCAGGGCTACGAGGCGCTGTGGCTGCCCGGCATGGACCACGCCGGCATCGCCACCCAGAACAAGGTCGAGCAGCAGCTCGCCGAGGAGGGCAAGTCCCGCCAGGACCTCGGCCGCGACGAGTTCGTCCAGCGCGTCTGGCAGTGGAAGGAGGAGTACGGCGGCAAGATCCTCGGCCAGATGCGCCGCCTCGGTGACGGCGTCGACTGGAGCCGTGAGCGCTTCACCATGGACGAGGGCCTCTCGCGGGCCGTCCAGACCATCTTCAAGCGGCTCTACGACGACGAGCTGATCTACCGCGCCGAGCGCATCATCAACTGGTGCCCGCGCTGCCTCACCGCCATCTCCGACATCGAGGTGGAGTACCAGGAGGACGACGGCGAGCTCGTCTCCATCCAGTACGGCGAGGGAGACGAGACGCTCGTCGTCGCGACGACCCGCGCCGAGACGATGCTCGGTGACACGGCCGTCGCCGTCCACCCCGACGACGAGCGGTACAGGCACCTGGTCGGCAAGCGCATCAAGCTGCCGCTGACGGACCGTACGATCCCGGTCGTCGCCGACACGCACGTCGACCCCGAGTTCGGCACCGGCGCCGTCAAGGTGACCCCCGCCCACGACCCCAACGACTTCGCCATCGGCCAGCGCCACGGCCTGGAGTCGCTGACGGTCATGGACGAGCGCGGTGTCATCACCGTCCACGGCCCCTTCCAGGGCCTGGACCGCTTCGAGGCGCGTTCCAGCATCGTCGGCGCGCTCCGCGAGCAGGGCCGGATCGTCGCCGAGAAGCGCCCGTACGTCCACTCCGTCGGCCACTGCTCCCGCTGCAAGACCACCATCGAGCCGCGCCTGTCGCTCCAGTGGTGGGTCAAGGTCGAGCCGCTCGCCAAGGCGGCCGGTGACGCCGTCCGCGACGGCCGCGTCGCGATCCACCCCGAGGACATGTCGAAGCGCTACTTCGACTGGGTCGACAACATGCACGACTGGTGCATCTCGCGCCAGCTGTGGTGGGGCCACCGGATCCCCGTCTGGTACGGCCCGAACGGCGAGATCGTCTGCGTCGGACCGGACGAGCAGCCGCCCGTCGGCGAGGGCTGGACCCAGGAGACCGACGTCCTCGACACCTGGTTCTCCTCCGGCCTGTGGCCGTTCTCCACCCTCGGCTGGCCCGAGCGGACCCCGGACCTGGAGAAGTTCTATTCCACGGACGTCCTCCTCACCGGCCACGACATCATCTTCTTCTGGGTCGCCCGGATGATGATGTTCGGCCTGTACGCGATGGACGGCGAGGTCCCGTTCAAGACGATCGCGCTGACCGGTCTCGTCCGGGACGAGCGCGGCAAGAAGATGTCCAAGTCCTTCGGCAACGTCGTCGACCCGCTCGACTGGATGGACGCCTACGGCTCCGACGCCGTCCGCTTCACCCTGGCCAAGGGCGCCAACCCCGGTACGGACGTGCCGATCGGCGAGGACTGGGTCCAGGCCTCCCGCAACTTCGCCAACAAGATCTGGAACGCCACCCGGTTCGCCCTGATGAACGGCGCCACCGTGGAGGGCCCGCTGCCGGACGCGTCGCGGATGTCGGCGGCCGACCGGTGGATCCTGTCCCGCCTCGACAAGACGGTCGCCGAAGTCGACGCGTACTACGACGACTTCCAGTTCGCCAAGCTCAGCGAGGCGCTCTACCACTTCGCGTGGGACGAGGTCTTCGACTGGTACGTCGAGCTGTCGAAGACGACGTTCTTCGCCGGCGGCGAGCAGGCCGAGGTGTCCGGCCGGGTCCTCGGCGAGGTCCTGGACGTGATGCTGCGGCTGCTGCACCCGATCGTCCCGTTCGTCACCGACACCCTGTGGACCACCCTGACCGGCGGTGAGTCGCTGGTCGTCGCCGACTGGCCCGAGGCCGTGCTCGTTCCCGGCACCGACGCCCCGGGCGGCTTCCGCGACGAGGCCGCCGAGCGGGAGATCGAGCTCGTCCAGCGGGTCGTCACCGAGGTCCGCCGCTTCCGCTCCGACCAGGGCCTCCAGCCCGGCCAGAAGGTTCCGGCCCGACTGGACCTGGACGGCACGGCGCTGGCCCCGCACGAGCCGGCCATCCGCCAGCTGCTGCGCCTCCAGCCGGAGGGCGAGGGCTTCCACGCCACCGCGTCACTCCCGGTCGCGGGCGCCACGGTCGCGCTCGACCTGTCGGGCACGATCGACGTCGAGGCGGAGCGCAAGCGCCTGACGAAGGACCTGGGGGCGGCCGAGAAGGAGAAGGCCCAGGCCAACGCCAAGCTCGGCAACGAGGCGTTCCTCGCCAAGGCGCCGGACCAGGTGGTCGACAAGATCCGCACGCGGCTCGCCAAGGCGGACGAGGACATCGCCCGTATCCAGGCCCAGCTCGCGAACCTGCCGCAGGGCTGACCCCGCGGCACCGGCCCCCGGGCCGCACCCTCCTCCTGGACGGGGCGGCCCGGGCGGTCCCGCGTCTGTCGGTGGTGCTCCGTAGACTGGACCGCGTGAGTGAGCAGCCCTCGTCCAGCGACCATCCCGACAGCGACGGCTTCGACGACATCGTCGAAGCCGAGACCAGCAGAGACCCCGACCTGGCGGTGATCGAGGCCGGCAGCCGCACCCTGCGCGCGCAGGCCGGACCGCCCCAGGACGACGCCGTACCCGGCCGGCCCGGCGACCCGGAGGTGGACAAGGCGCTGCGGGAGGTCGAGCAGGAGCTCGCGACCCGCTGGGGCGAGACCAAGCTGGAGCCGTCGGTGCGCCGGATCGCGGCGCTCATGGACGTGCTGGGCGAGCCGCAGCGCTCGTACCCGTCCATCCACATCACGGGCACCAACGGCAAGACGTCCACGGCCCGCATGATCGAGGCGCTCCTCGGCGCGTTCGAGCTGCGCACCGGGCGGTACACCTCGCCGCACGTCCAGTCGATCACCGAGCGGATCAGCCTGGACGGCGGCCCGATCAGCGCCGAGCGGTTCATCGAGACGTACCAGGACATCAAGCCGTACGTGGAGATGGTCGACGGCAGCCAGGACTACCGGCTGTCGTTCTTCGAGGTCCTCACGGGCATGGCGTACGCCGCGTTCGCGGACGCCCCGGTCGACGTCGCGGTGGTCGAGGTCGGCATGGGCGGCACCTGGGACGCGACGAACGTGATCGACGCGTCGGTCGCCGTCGTCACCCCGATCTCGCTGGACCACACCGACCGGCTCGGCACGACCCCCGCGGAGATCGCCGGTGAGAAGGCCGGGATCGTCAAGGACGGGGCGACCGTCATCCTGGCGCAGCAGCCGGTGGACGCGGCGCAGGTCATGCTGAAGAAGGCCGTCGAGGTCGACGCGACGGTGGCCCGGGAGGGCATGGAGTTCGGTGTCGTCTCCCGGGAGGTCGCCGTCGGCGGGCAGCTGCTGACGCTGCGCGGACTCGGCGGCGAGTACGAGGAGATCTTCCTTCCGCTGTACGGGGCGCACCAGGCGCACAACGCGGCGGTGGCGCTGGCGGCGGTGGAGGCGTTCTTCGGGGTCGGCGCGCAGCACGCCCGGCCGCTGGACGTCGACACGGTCCGCAAGGCGTTCGCCGCGGTGTCGTCGCCGGGCCGCCTCGAGGTCGTGCGCCGCAGCCCCACGGTCGTGCTGGACGCGGCGCACAACCCGGCGGGCGCGCTGGCGACGGCCGAGGGCATCAGCGAGGCGTTCGGCTTCTCGCGGTTGATCGGTGTGGTCGGCGCGAGCGGCGACAAGGACGTGCGCGGACTGCTCGAAGCCTTCGAGCCGATCTTCGCGGAGGTCGTCGTCACGGCGAACTCCAGCCATCGCGCGATGGACGCCGACGAACTCGCGGCGGTCGCCGTCGAGGTCTTCGGCGACGACCGCGTGGTGGTCGAGCCCCGGCTTGACGACGCCCTGGAGGCGGCGATCACGCTGGCGGAGGAGGAGGCCGAGTTCGGGGGAGCGGGCGTCCTGGTGACGGGTTCGGTGATCACGGTCGGCGAGGCCCGGCTGCTGCTCGGGAAGGGCTGAGGACGGACATGCGTACGCTCTGCGCGTCCACGCTGATCGGTGAGTTCTTCGTGATCGGCTTCGCCGGTCTCGTCGCGATGAAGGACGACAGCCTGGCCATGGGCACGGTGTGGACGGTGTGCGGCATCGCGATGCTGCTGACCGTGCTGCTGTGCGGTGTGATCACCCGGCCGGGCGGCGTCCAGCTGGGCTGGGTGCTCCAGGTGGCGCTGATCGCCAGCGGCTTCATCGTGCCGATCATGTTCTTCCTGGGAGCGGTCTTCGCCGGCCTGTGGTGGGCGTCGGTCCACTTCGGCCGGAAGATCGACGAGGCGAAGGCCCAGTGGGCCGCCACCCAGTCGGACCCCCAGCCCCGGTAGGACCGTCACACCCGGTAACCTCGGCCAGAACCGCACACCCCGGCCTTCAAGGAGCCGCACACCATGACCCAGCGCACCCTCGTCCTGCTCAAGCCCGACGCTGTCCGCCGCGGCCTGATCGGCGAGATCATCGGCCGCGTCGAGCGCAAGGCCGGCTGGAGCATCACCGCGCTGGAGCTGCGCACCCTGGACCAGGACACCCTGGAGCAGCACTACGGCGAGCACAAGGGCAAGCCGTTCTACGAGCCGCTCGTCGCGTTCATGTCCTCCGGCCCGGTCGTCGCGCTCGTGGTCGAGGGCGAGCGGGTCATCGAGGGCGTGCGCGCGCTCGCCGGGCCGACCGACCCGATCGCCGCGGCACCCGGCTCCATCCGGGGGGACTACGGGACCATCGTCCGGGAGAACCTGATCCACGCCTCGGACTCGGAGGAGTCCGCCATTCGGGAACTGAAGATTTTCTTCCCGGGGATTTCCTGATCGGCTGTCAGCCAAACAGCGCTCATGACCTGGGGCGACCGAAGGAATTTCGGTCGCCCTTCGGCATATGACGGGGCCGACCGGGAACGCATCGGTTCGACACCTCGTCACCTATACAGAGGCGGACCACCGCGCCGTGTCCGCGAGGGCGGCACTACGATGGAATCCTCCGCTCCACACGATCCAGCGCGCCGTCCTGAGAAGCCGTCAACGCTCTATTGGGAAGGCCCGACGCATCCTCATGGGAAACAAGGGGAACTCAATGTCGTTCATCGGCCGTGACATGGCTGTCGACCTCGGGACCGCCAACACGCTGGTGTACGTCAGGGGTCGCGGCATCGTCCTCAACGAGCCGTCGGTCGTCGCCATCAACACCAACACCGGTGGCATCCTGGCGGTCGGCGCCGAAGCGAAGAAGATGATCGGCCGGACCCCCGGCAACATCGTCGCCGTACGGCCGTTGAAGGACGGCGTGATCGCCGACTTCGAGATCACCGAGCGGATGCTCCGCTATTTCATCCTGAAGATCCACAAGCGGCGCTATCTCGCCCGCCCCCGGGTCGTCGTCTGTGTGCCGTCCGGTATCACGGGAGTCGAGCGCCGCGCGGTCATCGAGGCGTCCACGCAGGCCGGCGCCCGCCAGGTGCACATCATCGAGGAACCCATGGCGGCGGCCATCGGCTCCGGCCTGCCGGTGCACGAGGCCACGGGCAACATGGTGGTCGACATCGGCGGCGGCACCACCGAGGTCGCCGTCATCTCGCTCGGCGGAATCGTCACGGCACAGTCCATCCGGGTGGCCGGCGACGAACTGGACAACGCGATCATCCAGCACATCAAGAAGGAGTACAGCCTCCTCCTCGGTGAGCGCACCGCCGAACAGATCAAGATCACCATCGGTTCGGCGTACGACCTGGAACAGGACGAGCACACCGAGATCCGTGGCCGCGACCTGGTCTCCGGGCTGCCCAAGACCGTCGTCATCTCCGCCGCCGAGGTCCGCAAGGCCATCGAGGAACCCGTCAACGCGATCGTGGACGCGGTGAAGACCACCCTCGACAAGTGCCCGCCGGAGCTGTCCGGCGACGTCATGGACCGGGGCATCGTCCTCACCGGCGGCGGCGCCCTGCTCCGTGGCCTGGACGAGCGGCTGCGCCGCGAGACCGGCATGCCGATCCACATCGCCGAGGACCCGCTGGACTCGGTGGCGCTCGGCTCCGGCAAGTGCGTTGAGGAGTTCGAGGCGCTCCAGCAGGTACTGGACGCCCAGCCCCGCCGTTGACGTGGTGTGCGAGTCAGCCGTACGGGTGCTGTCGGACCCGTACGGCTGATCGTTGATATAACGGCACAAACATTCCTACGAGGAAGGCACGGCCGCCCCACGTGAGGGACACGAAAGAGAGCCGACTGCTGCTGGTGCTCCTGGTCACCGTCGCATTCGCGCTGATCACAGTGGACATCCGAGGTGGTGAGGACTCGCCGGTCGCCGCCGCCCGCCGGGCGGCCGCCACCGTCTTCGGCCCGGTCGAGAACACGGTCGCCTCGGCGGTGAACCCGATCGGCAACGCGATCGGAGCCGTACGGGACTCCGGCGAGCGCCACAGCCGCATCGCCGCGCTCGAACGCGAGAACGCCGCGCTCAAGGCCAAGCTCGGCAGCGACGACCGCAACCGCAACCGCGTCCGCGAGCTGGACAGGCTGCTCAGGACGGCCGGCGCCGGCCAGTACGGCATCAAGGCCGCCGAGGTCATCGCCATAGGAGCCGCGCAGGGCTTCTCCTGGACGGTGACCATCGACGCCGGATCCGACGACGGCATCCAGCGCGACATGACCGTCCTCAACGGCGACGGGCTCGTCGGCCGCGTCACCACCGTCGGGCCCTCGACGGCGACCGTGCTCCTCGCCAACGACCCCGACTTCACCGTCGGCACCCGGATAGAGCGCACCAACGAGCTCGGCTTCGCCACCGGCCAGGGAGACCGGCCGCTGTCGGTGCAACTCCTCAACGGCAAGGCCAAGGTGAAGGCCGGCGACCGGCTCGTCACCTTCGGCTCGCAGGCCGACAAGCCGTTCGTCCCCGGTGTCCCGGTCGGCGAGGTCGTCAAGGTCGACCCGTCCGGCGGCGACCTCACCCGTACGCTCTTCGTCCGCCCGTACGTCGGATTCAGCCGGCTCGACATCGTCGGCGTCGTCGTGCAGCCGCCGCGCACCGACCCGCGCGACCTGGTCCTCCCGCCCAAGCCGACGCCCGCCCCGACCGTCACCGTCACGGTGACGCCGTCCCCCGGCGGCGAACAGGAGGCGGGCCAGCAGCCGCAGGGCGAGGCGGAACCCCTGCCACCGGGCGAGGCCGTACCGCTGCCGCAGGACGAGGCGCTCCCTAGGCCCGAGCCGAGCGGCCGCATCGACGAGCAGGAGGAGTGAACGGATGCGCTTCAACCGGATACTGCTGTCCACCACCCTCGTCGTCGTCGCGCTCGTCGTCCAGGTCACCGTCCTCGCCCGGCTCCAGCTGCCCGGTGCCGTCCCCGACCTGCTGCTGCTGACCGTCCTCGGCCTCGCCCTCGTGTACGGGCACGTCAGCGGCGCCCTCATCGGCTTCGGCGCCGGACTCCTCGCCGACCTGGCCCCGCCCGCCGACCACGCCGCCGGGCGCTACGCCCTGGTCCTGTGCGTCATCGGCTACCTCGTGGGCCTCACCAAGCCGGAGAACGGCCAGGTCCGCTCGGCCACCGGGCCCATGGTCATGGTGGTCGCCGCGGCCATCGGCTCGACGCTGCTGTACGCGCTGGTCGGCGCCCTGGTCGGGGACACCGCCGCCCGTCACGTGGGCCTGGTGTCGCTGCTGTTCACCGCAGTGATCTACGACCTGCTCCTGGCGCCGTTCACCGTACCGTTGATCATGGCGCTGGCCAGACGCGCCGACAACGACCCGCTCGCCGAGTCCACCACCTCCGGCACCGATGTCGCCGCCGGCTGGATGGCCTCCGGCACCGGGCTGCGGATCGGCGGCCAGCGCGGCGGACTGCGCGCCAAGGCCGCCCGCAGCCGGGCGGCACGGGCCGGACGCATCAAGGGGGTCAAGCGGCTGTGACGCCCACGACCCGAGAGGCCCGGGGGAGGACACCGTGAGCACCGCCCTCCCGTCGCCCGCGACCGTCCTCGCGCCGCCCGCCACAGCCCTCCCGTCGCCCGCCGACGCCCTTCCCCGGAAGAGGCCGCGCCCATGAGCAACATTCCCGAGACCGGCCGGACCCCGCGCGTCCAGATCCGCCTGATCGTCATTCAGGTCCTCGTCTTCTCGCTGCTGTTCACCCTCTTCGGCCGCCTGTGGTACCTCCAGATCCGCAACGGCGACGAGTACACCGCCGAGGCGAGGAGCAACCACGTCCAGCAGGTCGTCCAGCCGGCCGTCCGCGGCTCCATCCTGGACGCCCGCGGAGTGCCCCTCGCCGACAACGAGACCCGTCTCGTCGTCTCCGCCTCCCGCACCGAGCTGATGCGGATGAAGGACGACGGCAAGGCCGTCCTCACCCGGCTCGCCGGCGTCCTCGGCATGACGCCGAAGGAGGTCATGGACAAGGTCCGGCTGTGCGACTCCAAGACGCCGCAGCCCTGCTGGAACGGCTCGCCCTACCAGCCGATCCCGGTCACCGACGAAGCCACCACCCAGCAGGCCCTGCAGATCCGCGAGCGCGCCGAGGACTTCCCCGGCATCACCGCCGAACCCACCGCGGTCCGCCGCTACCCCGCGCCCGGCAAGGCCCGCACGGCGCAGGTCCTCGGCTATCTCTCCCCCGTCACCGACGAGGAGATCGAGAAGGCCAAGGACACCGACTCGCCGTTCCTCCGCTCCGACCAGGTCGGCCGCTCCGGCCTCGAGCGCACGTACGACAAGTGGCTGCGCGGCAAGGCGGGTGTCACCCGCTACGAGGTCGACAAGCTCGGTCGGGTGCTCGGCCAGGCCGAGAGCGACCCGGGCAGGCCCGGCTCCACCGTCGTCACCAGCATCGACGCCCGGGTCCAGGCCGTCGCCGAGTACGAGCTGCACCAGGCCATGGAGGCCGTCCGGGGCGAGACCGACAAGATCACCGGCCGCCCGTACGAGGCCGACGCGGGCGCTGTCGTCGTCCTGGAGTCCAAGACCGGGCGCGTCGTCGCGATGGCCTCCCAGCCCGACTACGACCCCAACGCCTGGGTCGGCGGCATCTCCGCCAAGGAGTACGCCCAGATGACCGGCAAGAGCTCCAACTACCCGCTGCTCAACCGCGCCATCCAGGGCCAGTCGCCCGCCGGCTCGGTCTTCAAGGTGGTGTCGGCGAGCGCGGCCGTACGGGCCGGCTACCCCTTCAACGACCGCTACAACTGCAGCGCCTCCTACAGCATGGGCAACCGCAGCTTCGCGAACTTCGAGTCCCGGGGCCACGGCCCCATCACCCTCGGCGACGCCCTCAAGTTCTCCTGCAACACGGTCTTCTACCGGCTCGGCCACCAGGAGTGGCAGCGGGACGGCGGCATAAAGCCGAAGAAGAACGCCAACGACTGGTTCTACCGGACCGCCCGGGACTTCGGCTTCGGCTCCGAGACCGGCATCGACCTGCCGAACGAGGTCAGCGGACGCATCCCCGACCGCCAGTGGAAGCAGAGCTTCTGGGAGGCCAACAAGGACTCCTGGTGCAAGCAGGGCAAGAAGGGCGGCACCTACGTCGAGCAGATCGCCTACGAGAGCTGCCTCGAAGGCAACCAGCTGAAGGCGTTCGACAGCATCAACTTCGCCATCGGCCAGGGTGACGTCCTCATCACCCCCGTCCAGCTGGCCACCGCCTACGCCGCCATCAGCAACGGCGGGACCCTCTACAACCCCACCATCGGCAAGGCCGTGATCAGCCCCGACGGCAAGAAGATCGAGGAGATCAAGCCCAGGGCCCACGGCAGGCTGCCGGTCGACGCCCAGACCGTCACGGACCTCGACAAGGGCCTGCGCTCCGTCGTCGAGCCCGGCGGCACCGCCGCCTGGCGGTTCGGCGGCTGGCCACAGGACAAGATCCCGATGCGGGCCAAGACCGGCACCGCGCAGGTCTACGGCAAGCAGACCACCTCATGGCTCGCCACCTACACCGACGACTACACGATCGTCATGACCATCTCCCAGGGCGGTACCGGCTCCGGCGCCTCCGGCCCCGCCGTGCGCAACATCTACGACGCGATCTACGGCCTGGACGACGCGGGCAACCAGGACCTGAAGCGGGCCCTGCTGCCCACGCCGCAGAAGGCCCTGCCGAAGATCCAGCAGGACGGCTCCATCGACGCCCCGACCGTCAAGCCGTACGACCCCGAGTCGCAGAAGGTCGACCCGGCCGAGCAGGGCGGCCAGCCAGGGCTCGCGGGCCCGCCTCCCATCTGGAGGGACTGACCGACCATGCCAGGAACCAACGGCTTCTCCGTCTCCCGGTACACCCCCGAACGCGGCGCGTGGGCCAGGCTCACCGCCCGCGACTCGATGGTGCGCCGACTCGACTGGCCGCTGCTCTTCTCCGCGCTCGCCCTGTCGTTCGTGGGGGCGCTGCTGGTCTGGTCCGCCACCCGCAACCGGACCGAGCTCAACCAGGGCGACCCGTACTACTTCCTCCTGCGCCACGTCCTCAACAGCGGCATCGGCATCGCCCTGATGATCGCCACCATCTGGCTCGGCCACCGCACCCTGCGCGGCGCCGTCCCGGTGCTCTACGGCATCTCCGTCATCCTGGTGCTGCTCGTCCTGACCCCGCTCGGCGCGACCATCAACGGCGCGCACGCCTGGATCAAGCTCGGCGGCGGGTTCTCGCTCCAGCCGTCCGAATTCGTCAAGGTCACCATCATCCTGGGGATGGCGATGCTGCTGGCGGCCCGCGTCGACGCGGGCGACCAGCTCCATCCCGACCACCGCACCGTCGCCAAGTCGCTCGGCCTGGCCGTCCTGCCGATGGCCATCGTCATGCTGATGCCGGACCTCGGCTCCGTCATGGTCATGGTCGTCATCGTGCTGGGCGTCCTGCTCGCCTCCGGCGCCTCCAACCGCTGGATCTTCGGCCTGATCGGCGCCGGTGTCGCAGGCGCCGTCCTCGTCGCCGCGCTCGGCGTGCTGGACGAGTACCAGATCAACCGCTTCGCCGCGTTCGCCAACCCGGAGCTCGACCCGTCGGGCGTCGGCTACAACACCAACCAGGCCCGTATCGCCGTCGGCTCCGGCGGCCTCTACGGCGCCGGACTGTTCAACGGCCACCAGACCACCGGACAGTTCGTGCCCGAGCAGCAGACCGACTTCATCTTCACCGTCGCCGGTGAGGAGCTCGGCTTCCTCGGCGCCGGCGCGATACTCGCCCTGCTCGGTGTGGTGCTGTGGCGGGCCTGCCGCATCGCCCGCGAGACGACCGAGCTGTACGGCACGATCGTCGCCGCCGGCATCATCGCCTGGTTCGCCTTCCAGTCGTTCGAGAACATCGGCATGACCCTCGGCATCATGCCCGTCGCCGGTCTGCCACTGCCCTTCGTCTCGTACGGCGGATCCTCCATGTTCGCCGTGTGGGTGGCCGTCGGCCTGCTCCAGTCGATCCGGGTCCAACGCCCCATAACGGCATAGCGGGGTTCTGCACTAGATTCGGTGCATGGCGGATACAAAACGCGAAATCGAGCGAAAGTACGAAGCCACATCCGACACCCGGCTGCCGGACCTCACCCGCGTGCCCGGCGTCTCGGCCGTCACCGACCAGGGCACAGCGGAACTCGACGCCGTCTACTACGACACCGCGGACCTCCGACTGGCCGCCCACTCCCTCACCCTGCGCCGGAGGACCGGGGGCGACGACGCCGGCTGGCACCTCAAACTGCCCGTCGCCCCCGGGATCCGCGACGAGATCCACGCCCCCCTCGCCGACGACGTCCCGCACCCCCTCGCCGGACTCGTCCGCGCCCGCACCCGGGGCGACACCCTCCTCCCCGTCGTACGGCTCCGCTCCTCCCGTCACATCCACCACCTCGAGGGCGGCGACGGAACCCCGCTCGCCGAGCTCAGCACCGACACCGTCAGCGCCGAACCGCTCACCGACGGCGGCACCACCGCCACCTGGACCGAGATCGAGGTGGAACTCGCCGACGGCGGCGACCCCGCGTTCCTCGACGCCGTCGACAAACGCCTCCGCAAGGCCGGACTGCGCCCCGCCGCCGCACCCTCCAAGCTCGCCCGCGCGCTCACCGAGACCGGCGCCGCCCCCACCCCGCCCCGGCGCCCCGACGCCGGTGCCGCCGACCACACCGCGGGCGGCCACATCCTGCGCTACCTGCGCGAACAGGCCGACGCGCTGCTCACCTACGACGCCGCCGTACGACGCGACCTGCCCGACTCCGTCCACCGGATGCGGGTCGCCACCCGCCGCCTGCGCAGCGCGTTCCGTACGTACAAGCGCGTCCTCGACCGGACCGCCACCGACCCCGTCGCCGACGAACTGAAATGGCTCGCCGCCGAACTGGGCGTCGACCGCGACCAGGAGGTCCTCGACGACCGGCTGCACACCGCGCTCGACGCCGTCCCCCTGCCGCTGCTCCTCGGCCCGGTACGCGGCAGGCTCCGCGTCTGGACCGCCGCGCGCCGCTCCGGATCGCGCGGCCGCACGGTCGCCGTCCTCGACAGCGAGCGGTACCTCACGCTCCTCGGCGCCCTCGACACGCTGCTCACCGACCCGCCGCTGCGCCCCGCGGCCGCCGACCCGGCCGCCGACGTGCTGGCCCGCGCGGTGCGCAAGGACCACGACCGGGTGGCGGCGCGCATCGAGCACGCCCTCGCCCTGCCCCCCGGCCAGGACCGGGACGTCGCCCTGCACGAGGCGCGCAAGGCCGCCAAGCGCGCCCGGTACGCGGCCGAGGCGGCACGGCCGGCCCTGGGCAAACCCGCGAAACGGTTCGCCAAGCGCATGAAGGCCGTGCAGAACGTCCTCGGCGAGCACCAGGACGCCGTAGTCGCCCGCGAGGCGCTGCGCACCCTGGCGATCCAGGCGCACGCGGCGGGCGAGACCGCCTTCACCTGGGGCCTGCTGTACGGGCGCGAGGAACTGGCGGCCGCCGACCGCGAACGCGAGCTGCCCGAGGTGTGGGCGAAGGTGACCCTGCGCGGTCTGCGCGGCTGAGGCGACCGGTGGCCGTGGGGGCGGCGGGGGCGGCGGGGGCCGGTCGTCCGCCGTGCGAGGGACGTCCGGCACTCGCGTTACGCTAGAGAGTCGCCCCCCGCCAGGCCCACGAAGGTTTCAGATGTCCGAGTCGGTCTTTCCACAGCTCGAAGCTCTGCTCCCGCATGTGCAGAAGCCCATCCAGTACGTCGGTGGTGAGCTCAACTCCACGGTCAAGCCGTGGGAGAGCTGCGACGTCCGCTGGGCGTTGATGTACCCGGACGCGTACGAGGTCGGGCTGCCCAACCAGGGCGTCATGATCCTCTACGAGGTACTGAACGAGCGCGAGGGCGTCCTCGCCGAGCGCACGTACAGCGTGTGGCCGGACCTCGAGGCGCTCATGCGCGAACACCAGGTGCCGCAGTTCACCGTGGACAGCCACCGCCCCGTGCGGGACTTCGACGTGTTCGGCCTCAGCTTCTCCACCGAGCTGGGCTACACCAACATGCTCACGGCCCTGGACCTCGCGGGCATTCCGCTGGAGTCCAGGGACCGCGGCGTCGACGACCCGATCGTGCTCGCGGGCGGTCACGCCGCGTTCAACCCCGAGCCGATCGCGGACTTCATCGACTGCGCGGTCATCGGCGACGGCGAGCAGGCCGTCCTCGACATGACCGAGATCATCCGCGCCTGGAAGGCGGAGGGTCGTCCCGGCGGTCGCGAAGAGGTCCTCCTCCGCCTGGCCAAGACGGGCGGCGTGTACGTCCCCGGCTTCTACGACGTCGAGTACCTGCCGGACGGCCGCATCGGCCGTGTCGTACCCAACCGTTCCGGTGTGCCGTGGCGGGTGTCCAAGCACACCGTCATGGACCTGGACGAGTGGCCGTACCCGAAGCAGCCCCTCGTGCCGCTCGCGGAGACCGTCCACGAGCGCATGTCCGTCGAGATCTTCCGCGGCTGCACCCGCGGCTGCCGTTTCTGCCAGGCCGGCATGATCACGCGCCCCGTGCGGGAGCGAAGCATCACCGGCATCGGCGACATGGTCGAGAAGGGTCTCAAGGCGACGGGCTTCGAGGAGGTCGGTCTGCTCTCGCTGTCCTCCGCGGACCACTCCGAGATCGGCGACATCGCCAAGGGCCTCGCCGACCGGTACGAGGAGGACAAGATCGGTCTGTCCCTCCCCTCGACCCGGGTCGACGCGTTCAACGTCGACCTCGCCAACGAGCTGACCAGGAACGGCCGCCGGTCCGGTCTCACCTTCGCCCCCGAGGGCGGCTCCGAGCGGATGCGCAAGGTCATCAACAAGATGGTCTCGGAGGAGGACCTGATCCGTACGGTCTCCACGGCGTACGGCAACGGATGGCGGCAGGTGAAGCTGTACTTCATGTGCGGCCTGCCCACCGAGACCGACGAGGACGTCCTCCAGATCGGCGACATGGCGGTCAAGGTCATCGCCGAGGGCCGCAAGGTCTCCGGTCAGAACGACATCCGGTGCACCGTCTCGATCGGCGGGTTCGTGCCCAAGCCGCACACCCCGTTCCAGTGGGCTCCGCAGCTGAGCGCCGAGGAGACCGACGCCCGCCTGGAGAAGCTCCGCGACAAGATCCGCGGCGACAAGAAGTACGGCCGCTCGATCGGCTTCCGCTACCACGACGGCAAGCCCGGCATCGTCGAGGGCCTGCTCTCGCGCGGCGACCGCCGCGTCGGCGCCGTGATCCGCGCCGTGTACGAGGACGGCGGCCGCTTCGACGGCTGGCGCGAGCACTTCAGCTACGACCGCTGGATGGAGTGCGCGGCGAAGACCCTCCCCGAGTACGGCGTCGACGTCGACTGGTACACGACGCGCGAGCGCACCTACGAGGAGGTCCTGCCCTGGGACCACCTGGACTCCGGTCTCGACAAGGACTGGCTCTGGGAAGACTGGCAGGACGCCCTGGACGAGACCGAGGTCGAGGACTGCCGCTGGACGCCGTGCTTCGACTGCGGCGTCTGCCCCCAGATGGACACGCACATCCAGATCGGCCCCACCGGCAAGAAGCTGCTGCCGCTGACGGTCGTGAAGTAGCCGTGACCAGCGCCTCAGCCATCCAGCGGATGGCTGAGGCGCTTGCCGACATCCCCGAGGCGGACCGCGCCGAAGCCCTGCGAGGGCTCGGAGCGAGGGAGCGCGAGCAGGCTCCCCGCCCTGAGCGGCGCACGCCGCTTCCCACCCCTCGGCGGGACCCGGGCATCGTCTCGGCGGTCGCGTGGGTGTGGGGCGTGCAGAGGCGTTCGGGCGATCTGGTCCGGGCGCCTCTCGGCGTTCCGGGGGCCGGGTTTATGCGACAACGCGCATGGTCGCGGTTCCGCATGGACGGCGTGTTCACCCCGCTCGTACGGTCGTGGCGACCGGCCCGCAGAGGGCCCGCAAGAGGGGGTTCAGCATGGCGCGCGAAGAACTCACACGGCCCACGAACGTCTTGAACTTCTCCGTCCAGGCTTCACCATCCAAGAACGGCCGGACACGGCCGTCCCTGGTCGATGTCGAGCAGATCTTGCGAGCGCTGCACGCTCCGCCGGAGCTGATCGCCAAGGTCTCCGCCCTTGCCAGGATGGCGAACACCGAGTGGCGGAACCTCCGAGAGCTCCGGCGCAAGGGGCTCGGTACGAGACAGGCCGAGCTGAAGTCGCTCGCAGCGTCGTCTACGCACCTGCGCTACTTCCTCCTCTCGATGGTTACCGGCCTGCTCGCAACCCCGGAGTACGTACGGGCGAGCCTGGCTCACTCGACGGCCGACACCAGCAAGGCAGTGGCGGGGAAGCTGGGACGGCAAGCCGTCCTCTACGACGCCTCGAAGCGGTTCACGTTCGTTCTGACCGAGCAGGCGGTTCGGTGGCCGGTCGTCGCCCCGCTGGCGCTCGCCGAGCAGATGGACCGGCTGGCGTCCCTGTCCTACCTCCCGAACGTTCAGATCGGGGTGATTCCCGTAGGGACGCCGACGCCCCGAACCCCTCTGAGTACGTTCACCATCTACGACGCCGCGTTGGTCACCATCGAGACGACGGCGGGAAGTCTCGTACTCCGCGACGGCCGCGATGTCCAGGCGTACCTGAAGGAGTTCGCCGGGTACGAGGAACACGCCCTCTTCGGCGAGGACCTTCGTGCGTTGCTCGCCGAGTGGTCCGCCGCTTGCCGTGCATGACTTCAGTCGACTACGCGACTGAGACGCCATCCCGCGGGCACCCAGGGGGATCATCCTTCGGCAGGCGAACAGTCGGGAGGTCTCACGGATGAGCACACCGAAGACGACGATGGCAGGGCCGGTGAACCTGACACTTCCAGAGGGTGACCCGGACCCCGTCGCGGGCTGTCGGCAGTGCCTCGGCGTCGCCGTGACCCGAGCCAACGCCCGATCGGTCGGCGACTACTCGAAGGCGACGGACGCGAACGTCGTGCTCCGCACGCACCTCCGGGAAGACCACGGGGCCGAGTGATGCCGCGCGCGGTCCTGCGGTTCGTGACGCACCGGATCACGCGGCATCCGGACACGGACGTGACCTTCGAAGCGGAGTGCCTGCACTGCGAGTGGACGGCGAAGCCGTCGACGGACAGTGCGGCGGTCGATGTCGAGTGCATGAGTCACACCGGCCTGAGCGGCCATCGCGGGGTTCCGGCGGATCTGCACGTCGTTCGCCATGGTGGTGAGGGCTGAGTAAGGCAGTGGTGTACGTCCACGTACGACAACGGCCCCCGGCGTGAGCCGAGGGCCTGTCTGAACTCCTGCGCGCCAGTCTCAGGCGCTCTCTCCGAGGTGCCGGTACAGCGCGGTGGCTCGGGGGACTCCGAGGGCCTTGGCCCGGGCGCAACCCGGGCCGGGCTGTCGGCGTCATGACCGGCATGACCGTCATGGAGCTGGACACGCATCCCCGGCCCGCCGCCCCGCCACCCGCGCGGTACGAGGGCGGTGAGGGCCGTCTGACGGCCCTCGTCCGCATCCCGGTGCGGATCGTGGTGCTGCTCGTCGTGCTGCCGGTTCGGCTGCTCTGGGACGCGCTCGTCGTCGGCGCGCGCGGCTTCCGGCGGGTGCTGCTCCGACCGCTCGGACGCGCCCTGACCTGGGTGTACGAGACGCTGCTCGCTCCGGTCGGGCGCGCCGTGGCCTGGTTCCTGGGCCGGGTGCTCACGTACGGCCTGGTCGTGCCGGTGTCCTGGCTGTACCGCCGGGTGCTGACCCCGCTGGGCCATGGCGTCGCCTGGCTGGTGGAGGCTGCGGTCACGGGTCTGGGTGCCGTGCTCGCGGCAGTCGGCGGCGCACTGGCATGGCTGGTGACGACGTTGCTGGTGGCGCCGCTGGCGTGGTGCTACCGGACGGTGCTCGTCCCGGTCGGGCGGGGGACGGGCCTGCTGCTGTGGGCGGTGTGCGTATGGCCGTGGACGGCGCTGTACCGCTGGGTGCTGACGCCGCTCGGGCACGCGCTCGCGTGGCTGGGCGAGCGGGTCCTCGCCCCGGTCGGACGGGGTGCGTGGTCGGGGCTCGGCCTGCTGGCGCGGTGGCTCGTCGGGGTGCCCGCCGTCTTCGTGTACCGGTGGGTGCTCAGCCCGGTGGGCCGGGGCCTCGTCGCCGTCGGGCGTGAGATCGTCGCCGCGGTCGGCGTCGCCTGGCGGATCGCCGGCCATGTCTCGCGGGCGGTGGGCCGCGCCCTGAAGTGGCTGGCCTGGATCCTGGTCGGCCGGCCCGCCGCCTGGTTCTACCGGAACGTGTGCACACCGGTGGGTCACGTCGTGCGGGACGCGCTGTGGCGTCCGGCACGGAGGGCCGCCGCCGAAGCCGGCCGGGTCGCCCGTGCGGCACTGTCCTCCGCGCGCGAGACGGTGCGCCAGGCCCGGCAGGACGCCTGGCGGGCGCTGGTGGGCGGGTCCCGGCGGGCGGAGCCTGTGGAACCGGGACGGGCCCGGGCGCGTACTCTGGGTAGTACTACATCGACCGCCCCCGGCGCGGCGCCCGCAACCGAGACCGCCCTGCGGAAGCAGGGCTGAGCCGGCGGGACCCCCGGGAGCGCCCCACGCTCGTGGGCGGTGCGCCACCGCGCCCGCCCCGCACCGAGGAGAAGAACCACTGGGCAAGCGACAGCCCGAAGGCCCGCCGCCCGCACCGGCGGTGCAGCGCATCCGTCTGCGCTACACCAAGCGCGGCCGCCTCCGGTTCACCAGCCACCGAGACTTCCAGCGCGCGTTCGAGCGCGCCCTCCGCCGCGCCGAGGTGCCGATGGCGTACTCGGCGGGCTTCACTCCGCACCCGAAGGTGTCGTACGCGAACGCGGCCCCGACCGGAACGGGCTCCGAGGCCGAGTACCTGGAGATCGCCCTCACCGAGGTCCGCGACCCCGACAAGCTGCGGGAACTGCTCGACGAGTCGCTGCCCGACGGCCTCGACGTCATCGACGCCGTAGAGGCCCGTACGTCGGGACTCGCCGACCGGCTCACCGCATCCGTGTGGGAGCTGCGGCTCGACGGGGTGGAGCCGGCGGACGCCGAGCGCGCCGTCGCGGCCTTCCTCGCCGCCGACGCCGTCGAGGTCCAGCGCAAGACCAAGAACGGGATGCGGACCTTCGACGCGCGGAGTGCGGTTTCGGGACTCGAAGCGGCGCCCGCGCCGTCCGATAGGCCCGTGGACGGCCCCTGTGCGATACTGCGGCTGGTTGTTCGGCACGTGACACCTGCCGTGCGACCCGACGACGTCCTGTCCGGTCTCCGAGCTGTGGCCGACCTGGCGCCGCCGGTCCCCGTAGCGGTGACCAGGCTGGCGCAGGGGCTCTTCGACGAGGAGTCCGGCACGGTGACCGACCCGCTCGCGCCCGACCGCGAGGCTGTCACGGCCGCCCCACCCAAGGCCGCCGGATCCGCCGCCGCGAAGGCGGCTCCGACAGCCGGAGGCGGGGCAGGTCCCGCGTAGGGGCGGTCGTTGTAGCGCGGTCCTCGCACCCCGGGAGCCACCTGGGTCGGGCCGCGTACAGACACAGAAGACTTTCGCCAGGCCGTGCGTACATCGCGTACGGAACCGGCGAGCCAGACATCAGCTCCCGTGCGGCGCCCGCGCCCCGGACGGCGGCCACCGCGTATCGCGGTGCCGCGGCCGGACCGGACACAGGCGCGGCGCCCGGGAGCGTGACGGGAGAACCGCCCGCATGCTCGAGTCGAACGAGACCGGCACCGCCGGTACGAACCACGAAGAGAACAATTCGCCCAGCGACACGCTGCCGCCGCGCCGCCGGCGCCGCGCCGCGTCGCGCCCCGCGGGCCCGCCGGTGACGGCGGGTGCGGAGGGCGCGACGGAGGGCGCCGCCCCGGCCGCCGAGGTCGTCGTCGTGTCCGAGAGCCCGGTAGCCGAGGCCGCGCCCGAGCCGGCCGAGGCCGCCGCTCCCGCGCGCCCGCGCCGCCGTGCGACCCGTAAGGCGACCGCGCCGGTGACGTCCACGGCCGAACAGGCCGAGGCGGTCGTCGCCGCGGCGGCCGAGACGGCCGTGCCGCCGGTCGAGGTGGCGGCGGAGCCCGAGGCGGAGCCGGCGGCGGCTCCGGCCCGTACGCGTCGCCGTGCCACCCGCAAGGCCGCCGCGCCCGCCGCCACCGCGGCCGAGGCGCCCGCCACCGAGCCCGCCGCCGAGCCCGAGCCCCTGGCCCAGCCCGACGCCGAGCCGGCCGCTCCGGCCCGCACCCGTCGCCGTGCCACGCGTAAGGCGACCGCGCCGGTGACGTCCACGGCCGAGCAGGCCGAGGCGGTCGTCGCCCCGGCGGCCGAGACGGCCGTGCCGCCGGTCGAGGTGGCGGCGGAGCCCGAGGCGGAGCCGACGGCCGCTCCGGCCCGTACGCGTCGCCGTGCCACCCGCAAGGCCGCCGCGCCCGCCGCGCCGGAGCCCCAGCCGCAGGCGCAGGAGGAGCCGGCGAGCGCCGAGGCGGGCGAGACCCTGCCCGCCGACACGGTCGCCCAGATCACCGCCGGAGAGACGGGGGCCGAGGTCGCCGCCGCCGAGCAGGCCGCCTCCCGTGGCCGTACGCGCCGCCGGGCGACCGCGCCGCAGTTCGCGGCGCCGCCCGTCACCGAGCCGGCCCGCGAGGAGTCCCGGGGCCGCCGCCCGGCGCGCCCGATCGCGCCGGTGTTCCAGGCGCCGGTCTTCACCGAGCCGATGTTCCAGACTCCGGAGACCGCGGCCGCGGCGGCCGCAGCGGCAGCCGTCGAGCCCGTGGAGGAGGAAGAGGAGCTCACCGAGGGCGTCGAGATCGCCGAGCCCGTCGAGACCGGTGCCGCACAGCAGGCGGAGCCGGTCGAGCAGCCGCAGCCCGCCGAGACCGGTGGCCGTCGTCGTCGCCGTCGCCGTGGCGAGTCCGCCGAGCCGGTCGCGGCCGTCGAGGAGCCCGCTGCCGCGCCGCAGGCCGAGGTCGAGCCCGAGGCGGAGGCCGAGCCCGAGCAGGCCGCCGATGGCGAGGACGGGGATGAGTTCGAGGACCGCCCGTCGCGCCGTCGCCGTCGGGGCGGTCGTCGCCGTCGCCGCGGCGAGGCCACCGAGGCGGAGGAGGCCGAGGAGGCCGCGCGCGCCGAGGAAGAGGCCGAAGAGCAGCGGGCCGATGACGAGGAGGCCGACGAGGAGGCCGAGGACGAGGAGCGCGAGGGCGAGACGCCGTCCGCCGGTGGCACCAGCAGCTCGCGCCGTCGCCGTCGCCGTCGTCGTCGCAGTGGTGACGCGGGCGCCGAGCCCGAGGCGGGCGAGGAGGACGGCGTCCGTACGGTCGTCAAGGTCCGCGAGCCGCGCCCCGCCCGGGAGAAGGCCGAGCCGTCCGACGAGGTGCAGTCCATCAAGGGCTCGACCCGCCTGGAGGCCAAGAAGCAGCGCCGCCGCGAGGGCCGCGAGCAGGGCCGCCGCCGGGTGCCGATCATCACCGAGGCCGAGTTCCTGGCCCGCCGCGAGGCCGTCGAGCGCGTCATGGTCGTCCGCCAGAGCGGCGAGCGCACCCAGATCGGCGTCCTCGAGGACAACGTGCTGGTCGAGCACTACGTCAACAAGGAGCAGGCCACCAGCTACGTCGGCAACGTCTACCTGGGCAAGGTCCAGAACGTGCTGCCGTCGATGGAGGCCGCGTTCGTCGACATCGGCAAGGGCCGCAACGCCGTCCTGTACGCCGGTGAGGTCAACTTCGAGGCGCTCGGCATGGCCAACGGGCCGCGCCGTATCGAGACCGCGCTCAAGTCGGGCCAGTCGGTCCTCGTCCAGGTGACGAAGGACCCGATCGGCCACAAGGGCGCCCGGCTCACCAGCCAGGTCTCGCTGCCCGGCCGCTACCTGGTGTACGTGCCCGAGGGCTCGATGACCGGTATCAGCCGCAAGCTGCCCGACACCGAGCGCGCCCGGCTGAAGACCATCCTCAAGAAGATCGTCCCCGAGGACGCGGGCGTCATCGTGCGCACCGCCGCCGAGGGCGCGAGCGAGGACGAGCTGCGCCGTGACGTGGAGCGTCTGCAGGCGCAGTGGGAGGAGATCCAGAAGAAGTCGAAGAACGGCAACGCGCCGACTCTTCTCTACGGTGAGCCGGACATGACCGTCCGGGTCGTCCGCGACATCTTCAACGAGGACTTCTCCAAGGTCATCGTCAGTGGCGACGACGCCTGGGAGACCATCCACGGCTACGTCTCGCACGTGGCGCCCGACCTGGCGGACCGCCTCCAGCGCTGGACCTCCGAGGTCGACGTCTTCGCGACGTACCGGATCGACGAGCAGCTGATGAAGGCGCTCGACCGCAAGGTGTGGCTGCCGTCCGGCGGCTCGCTGGTGATCGACAAGACCGAGGCGATGATCGTCGTCGACGTCAACACCGGCAAGTTCACCGGCCAGGGCGGCAACCTGGAGGAGACCGTCACCAGGAACAACCTGGAGGCGGCCGAGGAGATCGTGCGGCAGCTGCGCCTGCGCGACCTCGGCGGCATCGTCGTCATCGACTTCATCGACATGGTGCTCGAATCCAACCGGGACCTGGTGCTGCGGCGTCTGCTGGAGTGCCTGGGCCGGGACCGTACGAAGCACCAGGTCGCCGAGGTCACCTCGCTCGGCCTGGTCCAGATGACCCGCAAGCGGGTCGGCCAGGGCCTGCTGGAGTCGTTCTCCGAGACCTGCGTCCACTGCAACGGCCGCGGGGTCATCGTGCACATGGAGCAGCCGACCACCGCCGGTGGCGGAGGCGGCGGCAAGCGGGCGCGCAAGCGCGGCCGTGCCGCCGAGCAGGCCCATGAGCACGAGGTCGCCGTCGAGGCCGCGGGCGCCGAGGCCCCGCCTGCCGAGGCGGAGACCGAGGCCGAGGTGGCGGCGGAGGCCGCGGCGCCGGCCGCGCTGCCGGAGCCCGCCTTCGCCCCGGACGAGGAGCTGTACTCCAGCGTGGCGGAGGCCGAGGCGGCCGTACGACGTGGCCGTGGCCGTCGCCGTGCGACCCGCAAGGCGACCGCTCCCGCAGGCGCGCCCAAGGCGGCGGAGGCCGAGGCGGCCGCTCCCGAGGCCCTGGCCCCGCAGGCCGCCGATGCGCTCGCCGCCGAGGAGACCCCCGAGGTGGTCGTGGTCCGTGAGGCCGCCGAGGCGCCTCAGGCCCCTGCGGCCGCCGAGCCCGCGGTGGCTCCCCAGGCCGCCGAGGCCCCGGTGCAGGCCGAGGCCCCTGTGGCCGCCGAGCCGGCCGAGGCCGCTCCCAAGGGCCGTACCCGTCGCCGTGCCACCCGTAAGGCCACGGCTCCCGCCGGTGCGCCGAAGGCCGCCGAGCCCGCCGAGCCGGCTCCGGCCCCGGTCGCGGAGGCCGCTCCGGCGGCTCCCGCCCCGGCCGAGGCCCCGGAGGCCCCGGAGGCCGCTCCCGAGGCGCCCGTCGCCGACGAGGCCCCCGTGGCCGCCCCGCCGAGGGCGCGCCGCCGGGTGGTCCGCAAGGTCACCGCTCCGGCCGGTTCGCCCGCGGGCGCCGAGGCGGCGGTGGTCGTCGTGAGCGGCGCCACCGACCGGCCCGAGGCGGAGCGGCCGCAGGCCGATGCGACCCCCGAGGCCGCCGGAGCGACCGAGGCCGGTGCCGAGGCGCCGGCGAAGAAGACGGCCGCCAAGAAGGCCACGGCGAAGAAGGCGGCCACCAAGAAGACGGCCGCCAAGAAGACCGCCACGGCGAAGAAGACGACCGCCAAGAAGGCCACGGCGAAGACGGCCGGCGCCAAGAAGACGGCGGCCAAGAAGACCGCCGCCGCCGAACAGTCCGGACCGCAGGGAGTGACGGCCGTCACCGAGGACTGAACGCTCGGTGAGCATCGTTTGAACGTTCCGCTTCCCGCCCCGCATTCATGCGGGGCGGGGCCGGGATTTGTTTCAGAATCGATGCCTTGCCTTGTTAACGGCCCAGAAATTGACAGACAAATTCCTGATAATGTGACGCCGGTCGCTGCCGTTTGCGGACCCCCCAGCGGAGACTACGGACGGTGACCGACCCGGTTCCGGGCCAGACCGGTCCCAGCATTCCTCGGTAGGGCGTCGGCATCGCGCCGGAGGGGTATACGCGCGGTCTCACGAGACGTTCGCACACCCCAGACCTCTGCCATGAAGAGCTCATGCGGTGTTCAAGGAGGACGTCCATGCCGAGCATCAACGAGCAGCCCATCCCCGCTGCCCGTCCGGTCATCGGTGAAGAAGAGATCGAAGCCGCCGTACGCGTACTGCGCAGCGGCCGCGTCGTGCAGGGCCCCGAAGTGGCCGCGTTCGAGGAGAGCTTCTCGGAGCAGGTGGTCGGCGGGCGTCACTGCGTCGCCGTCAACTCCGGCACCTCGGCGCTGCATCTCCTTCTGCTCGCCCTGAACATCGGCCCCGGTGACGAGGTCATCGTCCCGTCGTTCTCCTTCGCCGCCTCCGCGAACGCGATCCGCCTGGTGGGCGCCGACGCGGTCTTCGTGGACATCGACCCGGCCACGTACTGCGTGGACCCGGCCGCCGTCGAGGCCGCCATCACCCCGCGCACCGCCGCGATCATGCCCGTCCACCTCTACGGCCACCCGGCCGCGATGGACGAGATCACGGCCATCGCCGACAAGCACAAGCTCGCCGTCGTCGAGGACGCCTGCCAGGCCCACGCCGCGGCCCTCCACGGCACCCCGGTCGGCGCGTTCGGGGCCGGCGGCACCTTCAGCTTCTACCCGACCAAGAACATGCACTCCCTCGAGGGCGGCATGATCTCGGTCAAGGACGCCGAGGTCGCCCGCACCCTGCGCCTGCTGCGCAACCAGGGCATGGAGCAGCGCTACGCCAACGAGATCGTCGGCGCCAACATGCGCATGACCGATGTCGCCGCCGCCGTCGGTCGCGTCCAGCTGAGCAAGCTGCACGGCTGGACCGAGCAGCGCATCGCCAACGCCGCGTACCTCACCGAGCACATCACCGCGCCGAACGTCGTGACCCCCGTGGTCGCCGAGGGCGCGCGCCACATCTACCACCAGTACACGGTCCGTATCCGCGGTGACCGCGACGCCGCGATGGCGAAGCTCACCGAGGCCGGCGTCGGCAACGCCGTGTACTACCCGACGCCCATCCACCGGCTGAAGCCGTACTGGGAGCCGGACCAGAAGGCGGGCCGCAACTGGGACCTGCCCGAGACCGAGCGCGCGGCGGCCGAGGTCGTCTCGCTGCCCGTCCACCCCTCGCTCAGCCAGAACGACCTTGAGCGCATCGTCACCGCCGTGAACGCGCTGGGAGAGAACCTGTGACCGCCGTTGCACTCCGCGCCGGCCTGATCGGCCTCGGCTCGATGGGGCGGCACCACGCCCGTGTCCTCGCCGGTCTCGACGGCGTCCAGCTCGTCGGCGTCGTCGACCCCATGGGCGACAAGAACGGCTGGGCGCAGGGCGCCCCCGTCCTGTCGACCGTCGAGGAGCTCATCGCCCTCGGTGTCGACTACGCCGTGGTGGCCTGCCCCACCGCCCTGCACGAGGAAGTCGGCCTGAAGCTCGCCGACGCCGGTATCTGCGCCCTGGTCGAGAAGCCGGTCGCGGACACCGTCGAGGGCGCCCGCCGCCTGGTGGAGGCGTTCGAGACCAAGGGCCTGGTCGCCGGTGTCGGCCACATCGAGCGCTGCAACCCGGCGCTGCGCTCCCTGCGCACCCGCCTGGAGGCCGGCGAACTCGGCGACGTCTACCAGGTCGTCACCCGCCGCCAGGGCCCGTTCCCGCACCGCATCGCCGACGTCGGCGTGGTCAAGGACCTGGCGACGCACGACATCGACCTGACGGGCTGGGTCACCGGCCAGGCGTACACGTCGATCGCGGCGCGCACGGTGTCCAAGTCGGGCCGCCAGCACGAGGACATGGTGTCCGCGGTGGGCCAGCTCACCGACGGCACGATGGTCAACCACCTCGTCAACTGGCTGAGCCCGCTCAAGGAGCGCTTCACCTCGGTCACCGGCGAGCGCGGCTGCTTCATCGCCGACACCCTCACCGCCGACCTCACCTTCTACTCGAACGCCGCCGTGGCCACCGAGTGGGAGGCGCTGCGCGCCTTCCGCGGTGTCGCCGAGGGCGACATGATCCGGTACGCCATCCCGAAGCGCGAGCCGCTCCTCGTCGAGCACGAGCTCTTCCGGGACGCGGTCCTGGGCCGCTCGGACGACATCTGCACGCTGCGCCAGGGTCTGCGGACCGTGGAGGTCGCGGCGGCGGTACTGGAGTCCGCGGCCACCGGCCGCGCGATCGAGCTGTCGGCCGAAGCCGACCCGGCCGGGGTGTGACCAGTTGACCGAACCCGCTGTCACGGTGGTCGTCGCCGTCTACAACACGATGCCCGCCCTGACGGAGTGCCTCGAGTCGCTCGTCGGGCAGAGCATCGGGCTCGACCGCATCGAGATCATCGCCGTGGACGACGGGTCCACCGACGACAGCGGGAAGGAACTCGACCGCTTCGCGGACCGGTACCCCGGCACCCTCAAGGTGGTCCACCAGGAGAACTCCGGGGGACCGGCCCGTCCGAACAACGTCGCGCTGTCCATGGCGACCGGCCGCTATGTGTTCTTCGTCGGCTCCGACGACTACCTGGGGCCCCAGGCCCTGGAACGCATGGTCGCCATGGGCGACAAGCACGGCTCCGACGTCGTCCTGGGCAAGATGGTGGCCATCGGGGACCGGTCCATCCCCCGGGCGGTCTTCCGGTCCACCGAGGCGAACATCCCGCTCATCGGGTCCGGGGCGCTCTACGCGATCTCGAACACCAAGATGTACCGGCGTTCCGTCATCGAGGAGCACGGACTGCGGTACGCGGAGGACCTGCCGGTCAGCTGCGACATGCCGTTCACGCTGGAGATGTACGTCCGGTCGAAGACGATCTCCGTGGTCGCCGACTACGACTGCTACTTCGCGGTCCGGCGTGACGACGACAGCAACATCACCTACCGGGCGCGGTTCGAGAACCGGCTCAAGGTGTGCAAGCGGGCCCTGGACCTGCTCCAGGAACTGGACGGCCCCGGCGACCTGTACGACGCCTTCGCGATCCGCCTGCTCAAGGTGGACCTCGCGTGGATCTTCGGCGAGAACTACCTCGCCCTCACCCCGGAGCGCCGCGCCGAGTGCGTCCGCGCGACGGCGGAATTCCTGGAGGAGTACTACGGCGACTCCTTCGACCGGATGGAACACCGGCTGACCGTGCCCGAGCGGCTCAGGTTCCGCTGGGTGTTCGCCGGCCGCCCCGACGAGCTCGCCGATCTGGTCGAGCGCGACACCCGGGGCGAGCGGCCGCCGACCCTCCTGGAGGGCGCCCACGCCTACGCCCCCTACCCGGGCTTCCGCGACTCCCGGTACGACATCCCCGACAGCAGCTTCGAGCTGCTCGGCACGATCGTCGACCGGCTGGGCCCCGGCACCGGACTCCTGTCGGCCGAGTGGCGGCAGGACGACGAGCGGTTCGCGTTCGACGTCGCGGTGCGGGTGCCCGTCGTCGGGGACACCGACTCCGTCGTCGTACGGCTCGCCAAGGGCAGGCTGCCCAAGTCCACCGACAAGGCGGGGGCACGCCGGCTCGGCAAGCACGAGTCGCTCCCCGCGCCGGTGGGGGAGTTCGCCCGCGAGACCGCCCCGGACGGTGACGCCACCGTCGTCCGGGCGCGCATCCCGCTGGCCCGCAACGCCGCGGACCTGGGTCTGCGCGTCTCCGTCGACGCCGGGGGATCGACGTACGAGATCCCGGTGCGCGCCGACGGGCATCCGATGCCGCTGGCCCGCCGCTGGAGCAACGGCATCTCCTACCGGGTCGCCGCGCGCGTCAACTCCAAGGGCCGCGTCGTCGTCTCCACCGGTCCGCTGTACCCACCGAAGAAGTCCCTGGGATCGCGGCTGCGTTCCCTTGTGTCCGGCTCCAAGAGGAAGTAACGCCCCATGAACATCTGTGTAGTCGCCCTGGGCAAGATCGGGCTGCCGCTGGCGGTCCAGTTCGCCACCAAGGGCCACCGGGTGATCGGCGCCGACGTCAACGAGAAGGTCGTGGAGCTGGTCAACGCCGGCACCGAGCCCTTCCCCGGTGAGTTCGAGCTCGACGTCAAGCTGAAGCAGACCGTCGAAGCGGGCCTGCTGTCCGCGACCACCGACACCGCGTCCGCCGTCGCCCAGTCCGATGCCGTCGTGGTCGTCGTCCCGCTGTTCGTGGACGCCGAGGGCACGCCGGACTTCGGCTGGATGGACTCCGCCACCAAGGCGATCGCCAAGGGCCTCAAGCCGGGCACCCTCGTCTCCTACGAGACCACCCTGCCCGTCGGCACCACCCGCACCCGGTGGGCGCCGATGCTGGAGGAGGGCTCCGGCCTGACCGCCGGCGAGGACTTCCACCTGGTGTTCTCGCCGGAGCGCGTGCTCACCGGCCGCGTCTTCGCCGACCTGCGCCGCTACCCCAAGCTCGTCGGCGGCATCGACGAGGCGTCCACCGCCCGCGGTGTGGAGTTCTACGAGCAGGTACTCGACTTCGACGAGCGTGACGACCTGCCGCAGGCCAACGGCGTGTGGGACCTCGGCACCGCCGAGGCGTCCGAGCTCGCCAAGCTCGCCGAGACGACCTACCGCGACGTCAACATCGGCCTGGCGAACCAGTTCGCCCGGTTCGCCGACAAGAACGGCATCGACGTCAAGAAGGTCATCGAGGCCTGCAACTCGCAGCCGTACAGCCACATCCACCAGCCGGGCATCGCCGTCGGCGGCCACTGCATCCCGATCTACCCCCGGATGTACCTGTGGAACGACCCGGAGGCCACCGTCGTCCGCTCGGCCCGTGAGGCCAACGCCGCGATGCCGGAGTACGCCGTCGACCTGCTGGCCGCCGCCTACGGCGACCTCAGGGACGTCAACGTGCTGGTGCTCGGCGCCGCCTACCGCGGTGGCGTCAAGGAGACCGCCTTCTCCGGCGTCTTCGGCACCGTCGAGGCCCTCAAGGCCCGGGGCGCCGTGCCGTTCGTCTCGGACCCGATGTACACCGCCGACGAGCTCACCGCGCACGGCCTCACCCCGCACCAGGGCGAGAAGGTCACCGCCGCGATCCTCCAGGCCGACCACGCCGAGTACCGCGAGCTGGCCGCCTCCGACCTGCCGGACGTGACCGTCCTGGTCGACGGCCGCCGCACCACCGACCCGGCCCGCTGGGAAGGCGTCCGCCGCGTCGTCATCGGCGGCTGACACCCGGCGCGACACACGCGGGAACACACGACGAAAGGGGCGGCCGGTGCCTTCGGGCACCGGCCGCCCCCTTCCGTTCTCCGGGAAGGCCGGGCGGTCAGCCTTCGCCGGCCGCCGCGTCCTCGTCCGTACCGTTCAGCAGCAGACCGTCGAAGGCACGGGCCACCACGGGCCAGTCCCACGTCGTGACGGCGTGCTCGGCGGCCGCCTGGCCGTGCTTGCGCCAGACCTCCTCCGACTCGGTGAGCGCCCGGATCCGGTCGGCGGCCTCGCGCGGCGACGCCACCACCCAGTCCGCGGGGAACAGCGTCCGCGCGCCCTCGGCACGCCCCGCGAAGAACGGCCAGTCACGGCCGACCGGCACGGCACCGCTCGCCGCGCCCTCCACGAAACCGCAGTGGAAGCTCTCCCGGACCGAGGAGCTCAGGATCACCCCGACCTCCTTGAGCGCGGCCGGCACGTCCTCCAGCTGGCCCAGGCGGCGCACCGCGCCGGCCTTCTCCAGGTCGGCGAGGTCCCGCTCGTACTCCTTGGCGTAGGCGCGGGCCGCCGGGCTGAGCGTGGCGTCCACGTCCGAGCCGATCAGGAACAGCCGGTACCGCTCGTCGTCGGCGCGCAGCAGCCGCAGCACCTCGATCGCCCAGCGCGGGTCCTTGGCCACCGCGGAGATGCCGATCAGCCCCAGCGTGAACCGGGCCTCCGGGTCCTTGGGCAGCTCGTAGCGGCCCAGGTCCATGGCGTTGGGGATGACGTGCAGACGCGGTGCGCCGTCCTGCCGCAGCCGGGGCACGGCCGCCACGGTCAGGTCCCGCAGATGCGCGCCGACGAAGATCAGGTCGTCCACGCGCGAGAAGTCCACCAGGTACGGCCAGTGGCTGAACGTCTCGTAGCTGTGCAGCCGCACCACGATCCGCGCGCCGCCCGGGTCGACCGCCGTGAACAGCGCGGCGGCGGCGGTGCACCAGTCGACGAACACGACGTCGGCCCAGTCCAGATGGGGCCGCAGGTGCTCCTCGATCTGCGGGCCCACCTCGGGCGCGGCACCGAGCCGGTACTCGGCGATCCGGTTCATGGACAGCTTGTTCAGCACCGGCTCGTCGGCCACGTCGACCGTACGGACCTCCACGTCCGGGTGGTTCTCGTACCGTCCCCGGATCTCGCCGAGGAAGTGGTCGTTGCGGCGGACCGCGAACAGCAGCCGCAGCGGCCGGCCGGCGGGCGGCGCGGCGACGGGCGTCTTCCGGCCGGCCGTACGGGACAGCGCCTCCACCGCGCCGCTCCGCCACAGCGGCGCCGGGAACGCGTCGGGGGCGTCGGCGAGCGGCGAGTCCGTCCGGTCGAAGTGCAGCACCCGGTGGAACGCCAGGTCCATGGCCCGGATCACCGACGCGGCGGCCTGCTTCTTCTTGCCGCCGGCCAACAGGGCGTCCGCGCAGTCCAGTTCGGCCGTGACGGCGTCCATCAGCCGCTCGGGCGCCTGCCCGCGCGCCAGATCGAGACGGGCGGCCTCGCCCAGCAGGTCGGCACGGCGGCGGGGGCTGCGGGTGCGCCCCGCGGCCCCGGTGAGCGCCAGGACGGCGCCGCTGGGGCGGTTCGCCCGCCGCATGCCGTCGCCGACCCGCCGCGCGAGCTTGAACCGCACGTCGTCGGGCAGGCCCGGCGCGGTCACGGCGGCGCGCCACAGCCGGGCACCGGGGCCGGTACGCAGCACCCGGGCGCCGACGGCACGCCCCGCGACCGCCTTGGGGACGCGGACGGCGCGCCGCCCCGCCTTGCGGGCCAGCTGCGCCGGGTCCGGCAGGGACGCGACGAAGTCGGCGCGGGCGAAGTGCGCGGGGCGGGCGCGGCGCTCCGCGACGGCACGGGTCGCCGCCGCGACACCGAAGCAGGCGTGCGCCGCCCGGTTCAGCTGGGCCAGCTGCCAGACCGTGTACACGGCCTGCGTGTCGAGCGCCACGATGACCTTGGCCTTGCGGGCGAGCGCGCGCAGCTCGGCGTTCCGCTCCGCGTACATCCAGATCCTGCGGGGCGCCTGTGCCTTGCGGGCCGCCTGGGCGAACCGCTTGCCGTGGGCGTTCGCGTCCGCCGCGAACGAGTGCCGCAGGACGAGCTGTTCGGCGTCCGGGATGTCGGCGGCCGCGCAGAACCCGGCCGCCCGGATCCGTACGTCGGGGGCCGCGAGGCCACGCAGTGACGCGGTGAAGGAGTCGGGGCGGGGAACGGTGCCCGCCACCAGAAGAACGTCGATCATGCCTGCACACCCTCTGCCGTGACGTTCTCGACGCCGTCCCGGCCGTCGTCGCCGGAGCCCCGGCCGTCGTTTCCGTCGCCCCGGGCTTCGCCGCCCGTGCTCCCGTCGCCTTCGCCGCCGGCGCCGGCGCCCGCCTTGATCAGCCGGCGCACGGCCGGCTCCATCAGGGCGTCCCGGGTGAAGCGGGCCGCGTGTTCCCGTGCGGCCTTCCGCTGCTCCTCGGTGGCCTCGACCGCCATCCGCGCGGCACGGCAGAACGCGTCGGCGAGGAACTCCTCGTCCAGACCGCCCGCCCCCGTCCACAGCGGATGGCCGTCCAGGACGGCCGACGCGTCGTGGTCCCGCTCGTGCGCGGACAGTACGGGCAGCCCGGACGCCATGAACTCGTAGACCTTGCCGGAGGTGACGAAGCGCCCGCCGACCAGCATCAGGACGAGCGCGTCCCACCCGTTGTACGTGGCGGCGACCTCCGCCTTGGGCACCGGGCCACCGAAGGAGACGCCGTCCGGCTCGGCCGCGCGGATCAGGTCCATGTGGGCGTTGGCCTCACGGCTCGCCCCCGCGCCTATGTGGCCGCGGATCTCGAACCGGGAGCGTGCCACCAGCGGGTCGCGCAGGCGCGCCGCGCGCCAGGCGTTCAGGACGGTCTCCAGGAACACGGGCTTGAAGTTGACCGAGCCCAGGTAGCCGAAGACCAGCCCCTTCTCGGCGTCGGGCGCGGCCGCGACCGACGGCACGCTGTCCTGGTCGAAGCCGTTGCGTACGACGTGCACGCGGTGCGCGAGCTCCGGGTAGCGGTCCCGGTAGAAGTCCGCGATCGGGTCGTTGACGCACCACACCGCAGCGGCGTGGCGCAGCACCTTGTCCTCCCAGACACCGGCCTCCGAGTCCCGCTCGAAGGCCTCGCCGCCGCCGATCACGTCGACGGACCAGCCGTCGCGGAAGTCCACCGCGTAGGGCACCTTGTGCGCCTCCCACAGTCGCCAGGCGGCTGCCAGGTTCACGTAAGGGGCGCAGCTGGCCAGCAGCAGATCGGCGGGGCGCTCGCGGTGCAGGTCGAGCATCGCCTGCTCCAGCTCGGCCCGCCAGCCGCCGAAGACCAGTTCGGGGAAGTGCTCCAGGTGCCGCTCGCGCTCGCGCTTGGCCCACGCGGTGGGCGCCAGCGCGCGCTGCTCGGTGTAGCGGCGGATGTCCGTCTCCAGGTCCTCGCGGGCCAGGGGCAGTTCGACCACGCTGACGCGCGGGTCCACCGCTTCGGACAGGGTGTGGTCGAGGCCGTACTCGCGCTCCCAGTTCTCGTCCAGGATCGTCACCACGGTGACGTCCCAGCCGAGGGCGACGAACTGGTTCGCCGTCTCGCGCATCCGGTAGGCGCAGCTCTTGGCGGCCGGCGGGAACCCGATCGCGAGGTAGATCAGGTGCGGGCGCCCGGCATCGGTGACCGGCGCGGGACCGCCCCTGCGGGACGGGGGTCGGTTGCTCCGCTCACGTGAGCCGAGACGCTTGATCGGATTGCGCAAGAGGGGTACTCCGCGTTGAGAGGCCGAGCCGGGGCGGCGGCCGGTTGGGGACGGTCGGTCCTGGACGCTCCGTCGGGGACGGTCGTTCCTGGACGGAGGGACGGTCCTGGACGGTCGGTCGGTTCTGGACGGCGGTCGGTTCTGGACGGTCGGTTCCGCGACGCCGGCCACCGGTGCCCAGGTGGCCGGCGTCGGCGGGCGACGTCAGTTCTTGTCGAGGTGCGCGGCGAGGACCTCGACGACCCGGCGGGCGGCCTTGCCGTCGCCGTAGGGCTCGCCCTGCGCGGTCTCCGGCGCCGGACGCGTGGCCGTCTTGATCCACTCGTCGCGGTCGAGCTCGTGCGGGTCCGGTACGAGGACGTTCCAGCCGCCCTCCAGCGTCTCCACCCACTCGGTCTCCGGGCGCACCGTCGTGCAGGCGCGGCCCAGCAGGAAGGCCTCCTTCTGCAGACCACCCGAGTCGGTGACCACACCGGCCGAGCGCAGCACGGCGGCGACCAGACCCGCGTACGGCAGCGGGCGGCCGACGCGCACGTTGCCCTGGTTCAGGTCGATGCCGTGCTCCTCGGCACGCGCGACGAGCCGCGGGTGCGCGAGCAGCGCCACCGGCACCGGCAGGGCGGCGAGGGCTTCGATGATCGCCGACAGGCGGGCCGGGTCGTCGGTGTTGTCGGGGCGGTGCAGCGTGGAGACCAGGTACGGCTTCTCCGGGTCGATGCCCTCGGGCAGCTGCGGCGCGGGGTGCTCGCCCGCGAGGACGGCGTCACGGATGCGCAGGCACACGTCCACCATCACGTCGCCGACGAGGACGGAACGCTCGGCCAGGCCCTCGGAGGCGAGGTGGCGCATGCCCTCCTCGGTCGGCGCGAGGAGCAGGTCGGCCGCGTGGTCCGTCATGACCCGGTTGTGCTCCTCGGGCATGCGGCGGTTGAAGGAGCGCAGGCCCGCCTCCAGGTGCGCGACGCGGTAGTGCAGCTTCACCGCGGACAGCGCGCCGGCGAGGGTGGAGTTGGTGTCGCCGTAGACCAGCACCCAGTCCGGGCGCTCCTCCTCCAGCACCTTGTCCATGGCGGCGAGGACAGCACCGGTCTGCACGCCGTGGCTGCCCGAGCCCACACCGAGGTGCACGTCCGGGTCCGGGATGCCGAGGCCCGAGAAGAACACGTCGGAGAGGTCGGCGTCGTAGTGCTGACCGGTGTGCACGATCACGTGCTCGTGGGGCGTGTCCGTGAAGGCAGCCGCGATCGGGGCGAGCTTGACCAACTGGGGGCGAGCCCCGACGACACTGAGGACCTTCACGTTGCTCTGCTCCTTGGGAGGTGACGGGAGGAGGGTGCTGCTCTCCGGGTCCATGGTACGAGGGGCGCGCCGGGCCCCCGCCGGGCCGGTCCCGCGCGGAACCTCCCTCCGGAAGAATGGGCACGAAGGGGGCGAGGGGGCGAGGGGGCATGTCCGTGGCGGGGCACGGACCCCTGGCAGGGCACAGGCCGCCGTGTACGAGCGCTCCTGTTCACGAACTCTTCCGTGCACGGCTGCTTCCGTTCACGGACTCTTCTGTATATGGCCGCTTCCGGGTGTGGACTCTTCCGTGCCCGGCCGCTTCCGTTCCCGGACCCTTTCGGGTACAGGCGCTTTCACGGGGTCTTTATTCGGGACGGTATGCTCCGTGGGCCGCAGTGCGCCCACGGAGCGGCAGCGCCGGCCCGGCCGGCCGCGCAGGCGCCCAGGGCCTTCCGGTCAGCCGGAAGCGCCCATGCGCCCACGGGTGCCGTGGGGGACCCCGGGGCCGCAGGTCGCAGACGATCGCTCGGAATTTCAAGGAAGGCATGTACATGGAGCTCGACAGCGCCACGGAGGGCCGGCAGACCCGGGGGCGGGTTGTCATGCTCGTCGACAACGGCGTCAGAAACGATTCGCGGGTGCAGAAGGCCGCGCGTTCCGCGGCCGACGCCGGCTGGGATGTCATCCTGTTCGGCCTCTCCCCGGATCGCGAGGAGCACTCCTGGAAGATCGGCGACGCCGAGGTCCGGCTGGTCCCGAAGCCGGCGCCGCTGGCCCCGCGCCGGATGGACATGCGCCGCCCGCTGCTGCGCCAGCCGCTGGCGTACCGTAACGAGATCCAGGCCAAGTACCGGGTGCAGGCGGCCAAGGCGTGGCGCTCCGACCTGGCCTTCCGCCGGGCGGCCGCGGTCGCCGAAGGCCCCGGCAAGAGCGCGGGCGGCTCCCCGGTGCGCCTCGCCGTCCCGCGGGTCAGCGCCAAGGTCTACAGCAAGTGGGTCGCGCTGCGCGCCCGCCAGACCCGGCGGCTGAAGAAGCAGCGTCTGAAGATGGAGGCGCCGGTCGACCGCGCCGCCACGAAGATGTGGCAGGCCCTGCGCGGCGAGCGCGCCTGGCGCCAGCTGCTGCCGTACCTGTGGGACTACGAGCTCACCTTCGCCCGGCACATCGACGAGCTGGAGCCGGACCTGATCCACGCGCATGACTTCCGCATGCTCGGCGTGGGCGCGCGGGCCGCGGTGCGCGGCCGTGCGGCGGGCCGCCCGGTGAAGCTGGTGTGGGACGCGCACGAGTACGTGCCGGGCCTGCACGCGGCGAACGGCCGCTGGCTGCCGGGCCACGTGGCCTGGGAGAAGGAGCACGCGCAGTTCGCGGACGCCGCGATCACCGTGTCGCCGACGCTGGCGGAGCTGCTCAAGAAGGACCACAAGCTCAAGGAGATGCCGGCCGTCGTCCTGAACGCGCCGGTGTGCTCCCCCGACCCGGTCGAGGTCGAGAACGCCGACCCGGTGCCGAACCTGCGAGAGCTGTGCGGCATCGGCGAGGACACCCCGCTCCTCGCGTACTGCGGCGGCATCAACCCGGTGCGCGGCGTCGAGACGATGATCGAGGCCATGCCGTCGCTCCCCGACGTGCACGTCGCCCTGGTCTCCGTCCCGCCGGGCCGCCCGTACAACGCGACCGCCAAGATCGAGCGCCTCATCGAGGAGCTCGAGGTCGGCGACCGCGTGCACGTGCTGCCGTTCGTGCCGCACTGGCAGGTGCCGGAGTTCCTGTCGACGGCGGACGCGGCGGTCAGCCCGCTGCACCACCTGCCCAACCACGAACTGGCGCTGAGCAACAAGTTCTTCGAGTACTCGCAGGCGAAGCTGCCGCTGGTCGTCAGCGACATCCGAACCATGGCCGACATGGTCGAGAAGACCGGTCAGGGCGAGGTCTTCAAGGCGCGCGACGTCGAGGACTACATCCGCGCGGTGAAGGCCGTCCTGGCCGACCCGGGCCGCTACCGCAAGGCGTACGAGAAGCCGGGCCTGCTGGAGCAGTGGACCTGGGAGCGGCAGGCCGAGATCCTGGACGAGATCTACACCCGCCTCCTCCCGGACCGCCCGAAGAACCCGAACAAGGCCTGACACCGCCGACGGCCGCGCGGCCCCGCGCCGCGCCTTCACGCCCGACACGGCCACCACGGCCCCGATACGGCCCGCAGTCCCGACACGGCCCCGTGAGCACCGACACGGGGCCCCGCAGGCCCGCCACGCGGCCCGCACGGTCCCGCAACACCGAGGCCCGGCACCCCACGAGGGGCGCCGGGCCTCGGCGTGTGTACGGAGCCGACTCCGGCCCCGGGAGGGCGTCAGCGCCCGTCGGTCAGGACCTGGTAGGCGGGCACCCAGTAACCCGTCAGCGATCCGGCGCTGATCCGGACCATCGTCCGGCCGTTCACGACCGCGCGGACGTCGAAGGGCGCGTTGGAGGCGCTGGCGAACTTCACCGTCCTCGTGCCGGCGGCCGACCCGTTGGTGCCGAACTTGTAGCACGTGATGCTGACCCCGGCCGGGAAGGTGGCCTTGCGCAGCGGCATGTACGCCGACGTGATCCACTGACCCTTGAGGAAGACCTTCGGCCAGGACTCCTGGATGTACCAGCCCGACGCCGCGCCTGCGGTGATCAGGTAGAAGACACCACGTCCCTTGATCCGGATCCGGGTCTTGGTGGGTGCGGAGGACGCCGAGTTGAGCGTCAGCTTCTTGGTGGAGGTGATGGCACCGGTGGAGCTGAACTTGTACAGCGTGTGCGTTCCGGCCGCGAGCGCGACACTGCCCGCGACGGGCAGCTTCGGCGTCGGGTAGTCGTCCATCAGGACGTCGGAGAGGTACGCGGCCTTCGGGTGGCTGGAAAGCCACTGCAGCTGCCGCAGCAGCTCCACGTGGATGTTGTGGTACTTCTCGTTCGGGATCCGGTGGGCGGTGCAGTAGAACGACTGCCAGCCCTTGTTCCGGATCGGCGGGAAGTACGCGTAGATCGTGGCCATCGAGCCGTCGAACAGCTCCTCCGCCAGCGGGTTCTGGGTCAGCAGGAAGTAGTCCCACAGGCCCAGCATGGCGAAGAGGAAGCCGTTGTACGTGAAGTCGGAGGTCTCTGGTGTCGCGCCCGGGTACTCCTGGATCCACAGGTAGCCGGCGCTGTCCTTGGAGACCACCCACGGCTTGGCCTCGGGGCCGCGCAGCATCGAGCCGAACGCGCCGTCGGCGCCGGCCCTGTACTGCGCGCGCTCCTCCTCGGTGATGGACGGGTCGTCCACCAGCGCGAGCTGCGCGAAGAAGCTGAGCGCCTCACCCTGCGCCATGCCCGAGTACCAGGGTGCCTGGTAGCGGACGGAGGTGTGCGAACCGCCGGAGTAGTCGAACGGGTACGGGAAGTACCAGGCGCCACGGGCCTCGACGCGGGTCTCGATCAGGCGCTTCGCCTGGGCCTTGGCACGGTCCAGGTAGAAGACGTCGTTGGTGCGGCGCCAGGTGTTGAGGTTCGACAGGCCGTACTGGAGCTGTGCCACCGGGTGGTTGTAGATCTTGCCGTCGGCGGCCTTGAACATCCGGACGCCCTCGGCGTCGTGGAGACCGGTGTCGGTACGCGGCACGAGGAGGTCGCGCCACGGCTGCTTGTCGTCCGGGACCTCACGGACGAAGCGGTAGCCGCCCTTCTTGAAGCTGAAGGGAAGCGTCGTCGGCATCGTCGCGGCGACGGACTTCGGGTCCGGGGGAGACGACTCGTACGAGACGCGCCTGCTCGGCGCGGTGGCGGTGCCCTCCTCGAGCGGGTCGGGCAGTTCGGTCAGCCCGGCGTAGTGCGGCTCGCCCGGCAGATCGAGGGCGAGGGACTTGGGCATCCCGGCGAACGGGTCGGTCGGCGCGGGGGTGTCCCCTGTCGCCATGGCGGCGAACGTCCCCCCGCCGACCACCGCTATGCCGACGGCGGTGCCGCCGGCGGTCCGTATGAGACGCCGACGAGTGAGATCGGCACGCCGCTTTCCGGCCATTGCTGAGTACCCCCCAGAGGAATGAGCATGTGAATGGCGAAAGAGTAAGCGACATGTGAGAGACCTGTGACGGGGGGTATGGGAAAAGGTCTCCGGCAGCGGACGGGTAGTCAGTTTCCTGTCGGCGCAGGGAAGTCGGGGCATTCCCGGCGAATCGGCATCAGGGTCGTCGCCGGCGTCCGGCCCCTGAGTCCCGGGGGCCGGACCGTTCGCCCCTGAACCGCGGTCCCGTCGGACCCCGGACCGGACCTGAGCGCGGGTCGATCGGCCCCGCTGTCGCAGGGGACGCGAGACCGGCGGCCGGGTTCGACGGGCCGGACGGGAAGGGCCAGCGCGGCCGGTCGAGCCCGGCCGGTGATCGGCCAGCGCGGCCGGTCGAGCCCGGCCGGGGATCAGGTCGCAAGCCCTGTCGGGCACGGGCGGACCAGACGGCGGGGCAGGGGTCGGGCAGGGGTCGGGGCAGGCCGGGCTCGGCCGGGCCGCGCGCCCGGTCGGGCCGCCGTCCTGCGGCGCGCTCGGTCAGGCCGCGCGCTCGGTCAGGACGCCGTCCTTCTCGTCGTACAGCGCACCGGTCTGCGGGCACTCCCACACGCCGGGCTCGTCCGCGCGCTCGGCCAGCTTCACACCGGCCCGGCCGACCCAGCCGACCCGGCGCGCCGGGACGCCGACGACGAGCGCGAAGTCCGGCACGTCCTTGGTGACGACGGCGCCGGCGGCGACCATCGCCCAGCGGCCCACCCGTACCGGGGCGACGCATACGGAGCGGGCGCCAAGCGACGCGCCCTCGTCGACCTTCACGCCGACGGCCTCCCAGTCGCCGCCGCGCTTCTGCTTGCCCTCCGGGTCGACCGACCTCGGGTTGTGGTCGTTGGTGAGGACCACGGCGGGGCCGACGAAGACGCCGTCGCCGAGCTCGGCCGGCTCGTAGACGAGGGCGTAGTTCTGCAGCTTGACGTTGTCGCCGATCTTGACGCCGGTGCCCACGTACGCGCCGCGACCCACGACGCACCCCTGGCCGAGGCGGGCCCCCTCGCGGATCTGGGCGAGCTCCCAGACGCTGCTGCCCTCGCCGATCTGCGCGGACTCGTCGACCTGGGCGGTGGGCTGGACCCTGTAGTTCACTGTGTGCTGCCTTCCCGTATGCGTCTTCGGGGGTACGTCTTCGGGCAGCGAGCATACGTGGGGCGGCGCGCCCCCGGTTTGACCCCCTGTGCCGGGGCCCGTAACCTTGACCGTCGGCGTGTTTCCATGCGCGCCAGCTCCTGAGCACCTTCCTCCCGGCCCGGAGTCGGGAGAGGCCGTTCACCCATCCGGAACAGTCGCGGGCCCCGGCCCGTGCGGGCGGCTGGCTTCAGGGGTTTCCGTTCGAGCGAGAGAGAGATCCGCGTGTACGCCATCGTGCGCAGCGGTGGTCGCCAGCACAAGGTTGCTGTCGGCGACATCGTTGAGGTTGACAAGATTTCCACTGCCAAGGTTGGCGACACGGTCGAGCTCTCGACCCTGCTCGTTGTCGACGGCGACGCTGTCACCAGCGACCCGTGGGTGCTGGCCGGCATCAAGGTCCAGGCCGAGGTCGTGGACCACCACAAGGGCGCCAAGATCGACATCCTGCGCTACAAGAACAAGACCGGCTACCGCCGTCGTCAGGGCCACCGCCAGCAGTACACGGCGATCAAGGTCACGGCGATCCCGACGGCTGCGAAGTAAGGGACTGAGGAGACATGGCACACAAGAAGGGCGCATCGTCCACCCGGAACGGTCGCGACTCCAACGCTCAGCGGCTCGGCGTGAAGCGCTTCGGCGGTCAGGTCGTCAACGCCGGTGAGATCCTGGTCCGCCAGCGTGGCACCCACTTCCACCCGGGCACGGGCGTCGGCCGTGGCGGCGACGACACGCTGTTCGCGCTCAACGCCGGTGCGGTGCAGTTCGGCACCCACCGCGGTCGCAAGGTCGTGAACATCGTTCCGGTCGCCTGACCGGATTCTTCGCGAGGCGGACCTCGACTTCCCGTACGGCTCACGCCGTGCGGGAAGCAGGTCCGCCTTTCGCGTGTTACACGTAAGACATTTCCGTACGTATGCACCTGGTAACTGGAGGCACTGAAACATGACCACCTTCGTGGACCGCGTCGAGCTGCACGTCGCCGCGGGTAACGGAGGTCACGGCTGTGCCTCCGTCCACCGGGAGAAGTTCAAGCCGCTCGGCGGGCCCGACGGCGGCAACGGCGGGCGCGGCGGTGACGTGATCCTCGTCGTGGACCAGTCCGTGACGACACTCCTCGACTACCACCACTCACCCCACCGCAAGGCCACCAACGGCAAGCCGGGCGAGGGCGGCAACCGGTCCGGCAAGGACGGCCAGGACCTGGTCCTGCCCGTGCCGGACGGCACCGTCGTGCTGGACAAGCAGGGCAACGTGCTCGCCGACCTCGTCGGCCACGGCACCCGCTTCGTCGCCGCCCAGGGCGGCCGCGGCGGGCTCGGCAACGCGGCGCTCGCCTCCGCCCGCCGCAAGGCGCCCGGCTTCGCGCTGCTCGGCGAGCCCGGCGACCTGATGGACATCGTCCTGGAGCTGAAGACGGTCGCCGACGTGGCGCTCGTCGGCTACCCGAGCGCCGGCAAGTCCTCGCTGATCTCCGTACTGTCCGCCGCCAAGCCCAAGATCGCGGACTATCCGTTCACGACCCTGGTGCCGAACCTCGGCGTCGTGACCGCCGGCTCCACCGTGTACACCATCGCCGACGTCCCCGGCCTCATCCCCGGCGCCAGCCAGGGCCGCGGCCTCGGCCTGGAGTTCCTGCGCCACGTCGAGCGCTGCTCGGTGCTCGTGCACGTCCTGGACACCGCCACGCTGGAGTCCGACCGTGACCCCGTCACCGACCTCGATGTCATCGAGGAGGAGCTCAAGCAGTACGGCGGTCTGGAGGACCGGCCCCGGATCGTGGTCCTCAACAAGATCGACATCCCGGACGGCAAGGACCTCGCGGACATGATCCGCCCGGACCTGGAGGAGCGCGGCTACCGCGTCTTCGAGGTGTCGGCGGTCGCCCACATGGGGCTGAAGGAGCTCTCCTTCGCCCTGGCCGAGATCGTCGCCACGGCGCGCGCCGCCAAGCCGAAGGAGGAGGCGACCCGCATCGTCATCCGTCCGAAGGCGGTCGACGACGCGGGCTTCACCGTCACGCAGGAGGAGGACGGCCTGTTCCGGGTGCGCGGCGAGAAGCCGGAGCGCTGGGTCCGCCAGACCGACTTCAACAACGACGAGGCCGTCGGCTACCTGGCGGACCGCCTCAACCGCCTCGGCGTCGAGGACCAGCTGATGAAGGCCGGAGCCCGCGCGGGCGACGGCGTCGCCATCGGACCCGAGGACAACGCGGTCGTCTTCGACTGGGAGCCCACCATGATGGCCGGCGCGGAGATGCTCGGCCGCCGTGGCGAGGACCACCGCATGGAGGCTCCGCGCCCCGCCGCCCAGCGCCGCAAGGACCGCGAGGCCGAGCGGGACGAGGCGCAGCGCGAGTTCGACGACTTCGAGCCGTTCTAGTCCGAGCCGCGTCCCGCCCCCGGTCCGGGCGGCCTTCCCCCGTTCGGGGTGTGTCCCGCCCCCGGTCCGGGTCGTCTCCCGCCCCCGGTCCGGGTCGTCTCCCGGTCCGGGTCCGGGCAGTCTCCCGGTCGCGTCCCGCCCCGGTTCCGGGCAACCTCCCGGTCCGGGCAGCCCCCGGTCCGGGCGGCCTCCCCGTTCGGGTCGCGTCCCGCCCAGGGACCGGAACCGCCCCACTCCCGGGCCGCCGAACGGCCCCCCGCCCCGCTCCGGTGCGGCGCCCCACAGGGTGCCCGACCGGGGCGGGGCGGCTCGGTTCGCGCGCCCCCGCGCGACACTCGAAAATGGTGGTCAGCGTCGTACAACCTCCCGCATCAGACGTCCGTCTAGTTAGCCGGGGCCGTGCGCATGCCCCAGGAAACTCGATACGGAGCGTTGATGAAGATCTCCTTCCTCATCCATACGACCTATGGGATCGGTGGCACCATCCGCACCACGCTGAACCTCGCGGAGGAGCTCGCCGACCAGCATGAGGTGGAGATCGTCTCGGTCTTCCAGCACCGCGACATCCCGCTCTTCACGATCGACCCGCGCATCACCGTCGTCCCCCTCGTGGACACCCGGCCGACCTCTCCGACCTGCGAGAAGGAGCACCCGGACCAGCTGACGCCGGCGGAGTTCTTCCCGCGCAACGAGGCGCGCTACAAGGAGTACAGCAAGCTCACCGACGAGCGGGTACGCGCCCACTACGCGCGGTCCGACGCGGACGTCGTCATCGGCACCCGGCCCGGCCTGGTCGCCTACGTGGCGCGGTTCTCCCCCGAGGGCGCGGTGCTCATCGGCCAGGAGCACATGACGCACAACCACCACAAGCAGGTGCTCCGCGAGGAGATGCGCCCGTACCTGGAGACGATCGACGCGTTCGTGACCGTCTCCGAGGGCGACGCCGCCGTGTGGCGCGAGCGGATGGCGCTCCCGGACACCAAGGTGCTGTGCATACCCAACAGCGTGCCGGAGCCGATGGTGGCCCCGTCGGACCAGACGGGCACCACGATCGTCGCGGCCGGGCGGCTGTCCAGGGAGAAGCAGTACGAGGTGCTGATCCAGGCGTTCAGGAAGGTCGTCGCGGTACGGCCCGAGTGGACCCTGCGGATCTGCGGCTGGGGCCCCGAGAAGGACAGGCTCCGCGCCCGTATCGACAAGCTCGGCCTGAACAACAACGTCTATCTGATGGGCCCCCGCTCACCCATCGAGCCGGAGTGGGCCAAGGGTGCCATCGCGGCCTCCACCTCCCGCCACGAGTCCTTCGGCATGACCTTGGTGGAGGCGATGCGCTGCGGTGTCCCCATGGTGAGCACCGACTGCGACTACGGTCCCCGCGAGATCATCAAGGACGGCGAGGACGGCCTGCTCGTGCCCGTCGGCGACGCCGACGCGGTCGCCGAGGCACTGCTGAGGCTCATCGACGACGAGGCGCTGCGCCGCCGCATGGGCGAGGCCGCGCGCCGTAACGCCCGCCGCTTCGAGCCGGGTGTCGTCGCCAAGCAGTACGCGGACCTCTTCTCCGAGCTCGGCGCCGGTTCGGCGCAGCGCGCCGCCGCCGGCGACACCGCGCCCGCCGAAACCGCGTCCGCCACCGTCACCACTGGCACGGCCCCCGCTGACACCGCCGCCAGCGGCACCGCACCCGGCACCGGCACTGCACCCGGCACCGGCACCGCACCCGGCACGGCAGCGACCACGGACGAGGCCGCCCGGCCCGCGACCCCCGCCCCCTCCACCGACCAGCCCACCGCCCCCGGCGCCACCACGCCCACCACGTCCCCCGCCACCAACCAGCCCCCCGCCACCGACCAGCCCACCGCCCCCGGGGCCGCCTTCGAGCCCACTGCGGACTGCGTCGCCCGCGCCGACGGCAGCATGGCCGTGACCCTCGTCGCGCCGGAGGCGGCCGTGGCCCGGCGCCCCGGCCTGCGGCTGGTGTGCACCCTCCTGAACGGCGAGGCCGACGAGCGTGCGTTCCCCTTCGCGGACGACGGCACCGTGATCGTTCCGGCCGGTGAGCCGTTCGCCGAGGGCACCTGGATCTGCCACGCCGAAGACCCCGCCTCCGGCACCCGCGTCCCGCTGCTCGCCCGCTCCGCCGACGCGCGCACCGCGATGGACGCCGTCCACCGGGCGGACCCCGAGCGGGGCATCCGCCACCTCGTACCCTTCCGGCGCGCCCCGCAGAACGAGCTGGCGCTCCGCTCCTGGGTGCGTGACGTGCACGCCGAGGCCGGCGACCTGACCCTGGCCGACGGCCGATTCGCCCTCGCCGGGCGGCTGTTCGGGGCGAACCGGCCGGACGCGCCGCCCGTGCTGGAACTGCGCCGCCGGGGCAGCGAGCAGGACCGGCTGAGCTACCGGGGCGACTGGCAGGGACCGTACGGCTTCCGCTTCAGCCTGCCGTACGCCGAGGCCGTCGCCGGGCAGGACCGTCCGCGCACCCCGTGGGACCTGTGGCTGCGGTACGACGCGGACCGCCCGGCCGTCCGGATCGGCCGCGTCCTGGACGACGTCGTCCTGAAGGGGCCCGTCTTCGTGTATCCGGAGCCCCGACTGCACAAGCGGCGCCCCCTGCTGCTGCTGAGACGGATGATCCGCAAGGTGCGGCGCCGTGAGCAGCGCATGGTCGGCGTCAAGGCCGTGTACAACGCGAACAACGCCCTCGTGCTCGAGGTCGCCGACACGTGACGGGACCGTCGGCGCCGCGCGCGGCACCCCAGGCACGGGTGCCGGAGCGCGGCGACCGACCGCGCGGGACACCGGGCCGTCCGGCACCCCGCCGAGGGCCGGAAGGCCCGGTACCGACTTCGTGTGGCGTCGGCCACCCCGGCGGCGCGTTTCACACACCTCAACGTCCCTGGCCACGCGGTGAACATCCCGTGACCAGGGGGTGTGGTGCACCCTATGTCCGCCTTGCGAGACGGTCACGGAGAGTGCGACCATCAGCCCGTTCCCCCCGTCGCAGCAAGGTAGGTCGTTTGTCGTGTCCGTGCGCCATGAAGCCAAGACCCGAACCACCGCGGTCGTGCTCGCCGGGGGAACCGGTCAGCGCGTCGGTCTGGCGATCCCCAAGCAGCTGCTGAAGATCGCGGGCAAGGCTGTCATCGAGCACACGCTCGCGATCTTCGAGCAGGCGGACTGCGTCGACGATGTGATCGTGCTGATGGCGCCGGGCTTCGTGCCCGACGTGGAGAAGATCATCACCAAGGCCGGGCTGACCAAGGTCACGCGGGTCATCGAGGGCGGCGCCACCCGCAACGAGACCACCGAGCTCGCCATCCGCGCGCTGGGCGAGGGCCTCGCCGAGGGCGAGGACCGCAACGTCCTCTTCCACGACGCGGTCCGTCCGCTGCTGTCGCAGCGGGTGATCAAGGACTGCGTCGACGCACTCGACCGCTACCAGGCCGTCGACGTGGCCATTCCGTCCGCGGACACCATCATCGTGACGCGTACGCACGGCGAGGACGGCGAGTTCATCACGGACGTACCGGACCGCTCCCGGCTCCGCCGCGGCCAGACCCCGCAGGCATTCAAGCTGTCCACCATCCGCCGGGCCTACGAGGTGGCGGCCGGCGACCCCAACTTCCAGGCCACCGACGACTGTTCCGTGGTCCTGAAGTACCTGCCGGACGTGCCGATCCACGTCGTCTCCGGCGACGAGTACAACATGAAGGTGACCCAGCCGGTCGATGTCTTCATCGCCGACAAGCTGTTCCAGCTGGCCTCCACCGCCGCGCCCCGCCAGGCCGACGAGGACGCCTACCGCGCCCTGCTCGCCGGCAGGACCCTGGTCGTCTTCGGTGGTTCGTACGGCATCGGCGCCGACATCGCCCGCCTCGCCGAGCGCTACGGCGCCACGGTGTACGCGCTGGGCCGCTCCACCACCGGTACGCACGTGGAGAACCCGGAGCACGTGGAGGCGGCGCTGTCCAAGGCGCACGCGGAGAGCGGGCGGATCGACTACGTCATCAACACCGCCGGTGTCCTGCGCATCGGCAAGCTCGCCGAGACGGACAACGCCACCATCCAGGAAGCCCTGAACGTCAATTACCTGGCGCCCGTGCAGATCGCGCGCGCGTCCCACAGGTATCTGGCCGAGACGAAGGGGCAGTTGCTCCTCTACACCTCCTCCAGTTACACCCGGGGACGCGCCGAGTACAGCCTGTACTCGTCCACCAAAGCCGCCATGGTCAATCTCACGCAGGCACTCGCCGACGAATGGGCCGGCGAGGGAATCCGCGTGAATTGCGTGAACCCCGAGCGCACCGCGACTCCCATGCGGACCAAGGCTTTCGGGCAGGAACCCGCCGGTTCGCTGCTCTCCTCCGAGGCCGTCGCCCGGACCTCGCTCGACGTGCTGCTCTCCGAACTGACGGGCCATGTCATCGATGTCCGGCAGCAGGATCCGACCCGTGGGGCGAGCGAGGCGTCCGGCTTCGAGCAGGCCCTGGCGGCCGTACTTGACCGCCAGGAAGATGTGTAATACTCGCCCAATGTGATATTCCCGGGCCTCTGTCTCGCTTTGCGGCGAATGCAGAGGCCCGAGTCAGTGGAGCCGACGCCTTCAGCCGGGCTGTCGACACCTTCACGAAACCCCCATCACAGTCCGTCCGTGTGAAAAAACCGGCACCCCCGTCTGGAGCAGGTTCTACGTGATTTCGACCGCCATTCGCCTGGCACGCGTGGGCAGCGGGTCAGAGCTGGCCGCGGCAGTCCTCCTGGGACTGGGCTTTCCGTGCGTCATGCTCGCCGCGCTCATCCCGAACCTCTGGTTGTTCGCGGCCGCCGGGGCCGTGACCTACGTCGCGGACTGGTATCTGCACCAGAAGAACAGCTATCTGATCAATCGGCTGAGCAAGGTCAGAGCCGGGCTGCCCATCCGGTTCCTGCTCCGCCAGTTGCTGCTGATCCTGCTGCTCGCCCGGGAGAACCTCGCCGAACAGCCGGTGTTCTACGCCGCGGTCGCCTGCTTCCTGCTCTTCTACGGTCTCCAGGCGCCCCAGGGCGCGCTGGCCACGCTCATCCGGCTGCGCCGCACGATGCCCGTCGTCACGCGCAACGTCGACCTGCACGCCGTACGCATCCCCGACGCCCCGCCCCGGGCGCTGCTGAACCGCTCCGCCGAGAAGATGCTGCACCTCGACGTCCCGGCCGTCGCCGGCGTGATCGTCGCCGCGGCCACCGGCGAGAGCCTCGCCGCGTACGTGGGTGTGGCGGCCACCCTGGGCCTCGGCCTGCTCTACACCGCCCTGCTCGTCCCGTACCTGCGCCGCAAGCGCCGCGTGCCCGCCACCGGCGCCGTCCTCAAGGCCGTCGGCACCTGGCTGCGCGAGTACCAGCCGACCGTCGCCCTGTACTTCTCCGGCTCCGACGAGTCCGCCTACCAGGTGAACATGTGGCTGGAGACCATGGAGCAGGTCGACGGCCGCCCGCTGATCATCATGCGTGAGCGCACCCTCGTACCGAAGCTCGGCGAGACCTCGGTGCCGGTCCTGTGCGTACCCGGCGGACAGCACCTGATGGCGATGGACTGGTCCACGATCCGCGTCACGCTGTACCCGGCGAACGTCGGCAAGAACATCCACATGCTGCGCGTGCCCACCATGAAGCACGTCTTCATCGGCCACGGCGACAGCGACAAGCTCGCCAGCGTCAACCCGTTCTCCAAGGTGTACGACGAGGTGTGGACCGCCGGACAGGCCGGCCGCGACCGCTACGCCCTCGCCGACGTCGGCGTCCGCGACGAGGACATCGTGGAGGTGGGCCGCCCCCAGCTCGCCCCCATCCGGCGCTGGACCGGCACCCCGAAGAACCCCATCCCCACCATCCTGTACGCCCCCACCTGGGAGGGCTGGGACGGCAACCCCGGCAACACCTCGCTGCTGCTGGCCGGCGAGAACATCGTGAAGCGGCTGCTCAACGCGGACCTGCCCGTCCGCGTCATCTACAAGCCGCACCCCTTCACCGGCCTGGTCGACAAGAAGGCCAAGGCCGTCGACCTGCGGATCCGGAAGCTGGTCACCGAGGCCGCCGCCCGGCGCTCCGGCGAGCCGAGGTGGGTGGAGGAGGCCGCCGCCGCCCGCTCCCGGCAGGCCGAGGCGCGCGCCGCGCTCGCCCGTGTCGAGGCCCGTCTCGCCGCACTCTCCGACACCGCCCGGCCGGGCAGCGACGAGTCCGAGGAGTCGCGCGTGTCGCTCGCGGACCCGATTCGGCTCGCCGAGACCAAGCGGCTGCGGGCCGAGTGGAACGAGGCGTACTGGAACTCGTTCGGCTGGTGGGAGCACAAGGTCGTCACCGGCTCCGAACCCCGCCTGTACGACTGCTTCAACGAGGCCGACGGCATGGTCTCCGACATCTCCAGCGTCGTCTCCGACTTCATCGAGAGCGGCAAGCCGTACGCCGTGACCGACTCCGCCCAGGTCGGCGCCGACGAGTTCCGCCGGCAGAACACCGCCGTGCGCGCCGCGATCGTGCTGTCCAACAGCGCCGCCGAACTGGACGAGCTGCTGGCCGCCGTGGCCGACCCGGCCGCCGACCGTCAGGCCGAGGAACGCCGGGTGCTGAAGCGGTATCTGCTCGGTCCCGACGAGCCCACGTCCATGGAGCAGTTCAACGCGGCGGTACGCGCCCTCACGGCCAAGGCGGAGGCCCGTAACTCGGGCGTCGCCCAGCGGCTGGCCGGCCAGCGCATCGGCGAACTGGACCCGGAGGCCGACGGCGGCGGAACGGAAGGCCCCGAGCAGGCCGGTGCCACCTCCGGCACGGTCGCGGAACAGGGCGCGGAGGCCACGGCGGCCCGCTGACCCCTACCCGTCGCCGGTCCCCGCCCGGCGTCGGTCCCGCCTGTCGCCCGCTCGTCGCCGGGTCCCGCCTGTCGCCTGTCGCCTGTCGCTCGCCCGGCGCCGGGCGAGCACCCGCCTGACGCCCGGCACCCGCCTGACGTCCGGCGCCCGTCTGACGTCCGGCGCCCGTCTGACGTCCGGCGCCCGTCTGACGCCCGGCCCCCGCCCGGCGTCGGGGGCGTCCGGTGGCAACACGCCGCGTACACCCCACGGCCCGTAGGTCCCTCTAACGAAGGGGACTTACGGGCCGTTTCGCGTGCCGTCGCGTGGCGGTCGCGCCTCACCGGCACCATGTCGGACGACTTCTCCCCTTTTCGTCCGGCGACCGCCGACGCAGCCGATGTAGGTGCCGATGCCTGAGAACACTCCCGATGTCAGCGTGATCATCGGGGCCTACGACGCCATGCCGTACCTGGTGAAGTGCCTGGAGTCCGTCGAGGCGCAGACGCTCGGCCCGGACCGCGTCGAGCTGCTCGCCGTGGACGACGGCTCCACCGACGGAACCGGCGCGTACCTGGAGGAGTTCGCCGCCAGGACCAAGATCCCCACCCGAGTCGTGCGACAGGCCAACTCCGGTGGGCCGAGCGCCCCTCGCAACACCGGCCTGAAGCTGGCCCGGGGCCGGTTCGTGTTCTTCCTCGACGCCGACGACCACCTGGGGGAGGAGGCGCTGGAGCGGCTGGTCGCCATGGCGGACCGGGCAGGCACGGACGTCGTGCTCGGCAAGGTCGTCGGCGTCAACCGCAACGCCGCCAAGTCGATGTGGAAGCAGACCGTCGAACGCGCCGACATCTACGCGTCGAACGTCAAGTACACGCTCAGCGCGCAGAAACTCTTCCGCAGGGAACTCCTCGTCCGCCACGGCATGCGCTTCGACGAGAGCCTGACGACCGGTGAGGACGCGCTGTTCACCATGGAGGCGTATCTGCGCGGCCGAGGCGTCTCGGTCGTGGCCGACTACGTCTGCTACTACCTCGTCGGCCGCGAGGACGGCAAACACCTGACGAGGAGGGGGAGTTACGCGGCCCGCTTCGCCTCCGCGGCGGCGCTGATGCGCCTGATCGCGGCGCACGTCCCGGCCGGCGACCGCCGGGACCTGCTGATGATCCGCCCCTTCGCGATCACGCTGCTGCCACAGTTCGGGCCCGTCGTGCTGCGGCAGTCAGCCGACGTCCTGCGCCGCAAGCTGGAGCTGGCCGCGCCGCTGATGGCCGCCTACTGGACCCCCGGCGTCGCCGACAGGCTCAGGACCGAGGACCGGCTCCGGCTGACGTGCGTGGCACTCGACAAGCCGGACGCGCTCCGGGACGTGGTTCGGTACCTCCAGGCGGGCGAGACCCCCCGGCGGGTACGCCGCCGGGGGCGCGAGTACCTCGCGTACCCGCACTTCCGGGACCCCGCGACCGGCATCCCGGACGGCGCGTACGAGGTACGGGGCGCGCCGGGCCCGCTGGCCGTGGCGCGGCGCCGCGCACGGCGGCTGGCGGGCTGGACACTGCGCCGCCTGAGCGTGCGGCGGCGCAACCCGGCGTGACGGCCGCGGCAGCGGGATCGGGATCAGGGTCGGGGCCTGGCTCGGGGGCGGGGGCGGGGTCGAGGGGGCGCGGTTCAGGGCGGGACGGTTCCGGTGCGCGGCGGGCCGGGCCCCCGGAACGGTCTCGGCGCGGGTGCCCGCACGCCGTTCGTACACCGATCAGATTCGGCCGTTCGGCGCCCGCCCGGCGCTCGTTCGGCGTCCGCCCGGCGTCCGTTCGGCGTCCGTCGGGCGGCCCGACAGGTGTCCACGACAGTGTCCATCGACTGGAATGCGGGCGCGTGAATTGCCGCGCCTGGCATAGATTCGCCCCGTGACAGTGGCAAGGCAGTTCGTAACGGAAGCACGCCGGATCGTCGTCAAGGTCGGCTCGTCGTCCCTGACCACAGCCTCGGGCGGCCTCGACGCCGACCGGGTCGACGCGCTCGTCGACGTACTCGCCAAGGTCCGCAGCGGCGGTGAGAAAGAGGTCGTCCTCGTCTCCTCCGGCGCCATCGCCGCCGGACTGGCCCCGCTCGGGCTCGCCCGCCGCCCCAAGGACCTCGCCCGTCAGCAGGCCGCGGCCAGCGTCGGCCAGGGCCTCCTGGTCGCCCGCTACACCGCGTCCTTCGCCCGGTACGGCGTCCGCGTCGGCCAGGTGCTGCTGACCAGCGACGACATGAGCCGGCGCGGCCACTACCGCAACGCCTACCGCACCCTGGACCAGCTCCTCGACATGGGCGCCCTGCCCATCGTCAACGAGAACGACACCGTCGCCACGGACGAGATCCGGTTCGGCGACAACGACCGGCTGGCCGCGCTCGTCGCCCATCTCGTCCGCGCCGACCTGCTGGTGCTCCTCTCGGACGTGGACGGCCTCTACGACGGCGACCCGCGCAAGCCCGGCACCTCCCGTATCGAGGAGGTGCGCGGACCCGGCGACCTCGCCGGCGTGGAGATCGGCTCCGCGGGCAGGGCGGGCGTCGGCACCGGCGGCATGGTCACCAAGGTGGAGGCCGCCCGGATCGCCGCGGCCGCCGGGATCCCCGTCGTGCTGACCTCGGCCAGCCGCGCCGCCGACGCGCTCGCGGGCCGCGACACCGGCACGTACTTCCACCGCACCGGGCGTCGCTCCGCCGACCGGCTGCTCTGGCTCGCCCACGCCTCCGCCCCCCGGGGCGCGCTGACCCTGGACGACGGCGCCGTACAGGCCGTCGTCCACGGCAAGAAGTCCCTGCTGCCCGCCGGAATCGCCTCCGTGGAGGGCGAGTTCGGCGCCGGCGACCCGATCGAACTGCGCGATGCGGCCGGCCGGGCCGTGGCCCGGGGCCTCGTCAACTTCGACGCCAAGGAGATTCCGCAGCTCCTGGGACGTTCCACCAAGGAGCTCGCGAAGGAACTCGGCCCGGCATACGAGAGAGAAGTCGTACACAGGGACGATCTGGTCGTGCTGCACCCCTGGAACGGCTGAAAGTCCGGTCAACCACCGGGGACCTTTACCAAAACGCCCCCACGTTCCGTCTGGGACTGGTCAACTTTGTCTTGGGGGGTAAGGCGGGGTGACAGCACGACAACGCATCAACAGGAGGCCGCCGGTGAGACGAGCGCGCCCGGGGGCAGCGCCCCGAGGGACGACCGAACGCGCCTTGACGAGTGTCGGGGCCGGGGCCGACTTCGACGACGCCGATTTCCGCGCCGACACCGGTGACGGCGAGGGCGAGCCGGACCGGCGGGCGGGACGCGAGTCCGAGGGGCACACCCCGGACCGGCCGGTGTCGAAGCTGTGGCACATCACCCTCAGCGTCTCCGGCCCCGAGGCCCCGCTGAAGGAGGTCAGGCGAGCGCTCGAACAACTCGCCCACGACCATCCCTTCCTCCTGACCAGCAGGTACGCGAACGATCACGCCGAGATCCGGTACTGGGAGGAGGCCCGCGACCTGCACGACGCCGCGGCCGTCGCCCTGCGCCTGTGGGGCGAGCACCGGCAGAGCGCCAAGCTGCCGCCCTGGGAGATCGTCGGCCTCGAGGTGATCGACCGCGAGACCTATCACCTGCGGATCGCCGAGGGGTACGGGCCGCCGCCCGCCGCCCCGGTCGGCGTACACCCGTACTGACCGCGACCCTGGACAGTCCTCCGGTCCCTGACAGTCCTCCGGTCCCGGACCGGCGTTCCTTCCCGGACCGGCCGCCTTCCGTACGGGCCCGCGCGGAAGTGAGAGGGCTGTCTCGTAGAGCGGGATATGTGAGGGATGCCCACGGGGAGCGCATTACCCTGCGGGCATGACCTCGCACTCCACCGCCCCCGCCGCCGCCGTCACGGCGAACGGCGATCTGTCCCCGGTCCTCCGGGCCGCCCACCGCGCCCGTGCGGCCGCCGCCGAGATCGCGCCACTTCCGCGCGCGGCCAAGGACGACGCTCTGCTGGCGATGGCGGACGCGCTGGAGGCCCGCACGGCCGAGATCGTCACCGCCAACGCCGAGGACGTCGCCCGCGCCCGCGAGGCCGGCACCAGCGAGGCGATCATCGACCGGCTCACGCTCACGCCCGAGCGCGTGCGGGCCATCGCCGCCGACGTCCGGGACGTCGCCGCCCTGCCCGACCCGGTCGGCGAGGTGGTGCGCGGCTCGACCCTGCCGAACGGCATCGACCTGCGTCAGGTCCGCGTCCCGCTCGGGGTCGTCGGCATCATCTACGAGGCCAGGCCCAATGTGACGGTCGACGCCGCCGCCCTGTGCCTGAAGTCCGGCAACGCCGTGCTCCTGCGCGGCTCGTCGTCCGCGTACTCCTCCAACACGGCCCTCGTGAACGTCCTGCGCGACGCTGTCGCCGGCCAGGGCCTGCCCGCCGACAGCGTGCAGCTCGTCCCCGGCGAGTCCCGCGACTCGGTACGGGAGCTGATGCGCGCCCGCGGCCTGGTCGACGTCCTCATCCCGCGCGGCGGCGCCTCCCTGATCCGTACCGTCGTCGAGGAGTCCACCGTCCCGGTCATCGAGACCGGCACCGGCAACTGCCACGTGTACGTCGACGCCCAGGCCGACCTCGACATGGCCGTCGACATCCTGATCAACTCGAAGGCGCAGCGCGTCAGCGTCTGCAACGCCGCCGAGACCCTCCTCGTCCACCAGGACATCGCCGCCGCGTTCCTGCCGCGCGCGCTGGAGGCCCTCGCCGACGCGGGCGTCACCGTCCACGGCGACGAGCGGGTCCTGCCGTACGGCGAGGGCACCAAGGCCACGGTCGTCCCGGCGACGGCCGACGACTGGGAGGCCGAATACCTGTCGTACGACATCGCCGCCGCCGTGGTGGACTCCCTGGACGCCGCCGTCACCCACATCCGGCGCTGGACCTCCGGTCACACCGAGGCGATCGTCACCACCTCGCAGGCCGCCGCACGCCGCTTCACCCAGTTGGTGGACTCCACCACGGTGGCGGTGAACGCCTCCACCCGGTTCACGGACGGTGGCCAGTTCGGCTTCGGCGCCGAGATCGGCATCTCGACGCAGAAGCTCCACGCCCGGGGCCCCATGGGCCTGCCGGAGCTGACCTCCACGAAGTACATCGTCACGGGCGACGGACACATCCGGTAACCGTCGCCGTGCCCCTTCGTCACTCAACGTGTTCGCGAGGGGCCCGGGTCGGGCTGGCGGGGCGGGGAGAGTTCTCGCTCTCCCTGCCGAAACCGCCCTGCCAGGTCTACTCTGAACACGTGCCGGACGACGTGGGGGGCAGGCCGTTCCCGAACGGCTGGGAGCCCGACGACGACCGCGGAGGCGCGGACGAGGACTTCGCCCCCGTGGTGTTCGACGAGGACTTCGTACGGGCCGCCGCCTTCCATGAGCCCACCGCTGTGGAGCGACTGGTCGCCGCAGCGCAGGCCCGGGCGGACGCGGACGCCTCCGGGTCGCGCGCCCGCCGAGGCGCGAGCGACGACGAGTACGCCGACGACGGCTACGGCCGCGACCACGGCTTCGACGACGACCTGTACTCCTCCTCCTTCGGCGTGTACGGCCCGTACGGGCCCCACGGCGGCGCCCTGCGCCCGTACCGTCCCAGCTCCCGCTGGCACCGGCCCGTCGCCTGGATCGTCGCCCTGCTGATGGGCATCGGCATGGTCGCCCTCGCCTTCGCCGCCGTCTACCGGGGCTCGTCCGGCGACCGCGACAAGCAGGTCCCGGCACCGGCCACGACTCCGGCGACGACGCCCACGGGCGGCGGCCCCGACACATCGGTGGACCCGCTCGGGACAGGACCGTCGGACGCCGTCGGCCACCACGCCCCACCTGTCTCGGCACTCCCGCCGCTCCCCTGAACCACACCCCACCCGGGTGGCGCCGCGACGTCCGCGGCGCCACCCGGCCCCGGGTTCGGGCGCCGGTGAGCACACGTCAGAAGATGTCGACGGGCACGCGTTTACCCGCCCTCCCGCAGACCTACCCTGAAGGTATGGCAGGGAGTGTCGACCCGCCTGACGGCGGTCCCGACGGGACACCGGAGGGGCTCCCCGGCGGTGGTGAGGACGAGTACCGATCCGTCGTCTTCGACGAGTCGTTCGTCCGTGCTGCCCGCCTTCAGGAGTTCTCCGCGCAGGAGCGCCTGGGGGAGAACACCGAAGCCGTACGCAGCCGGCCCCGCGTCGATCCCGCGCTCCGTCCCGGGACGGCACACGGCACCGGGCGCAGCGCCCTCGTCCTGGCCCTGATCGTCGCGATGGTCTTCGCCGCCGCGGTCTACCTCGGCATACGCACCCCCTACCGTCCGCCGCCCGACCGGCCCGCCGAACCGCTGCGGACCACCCTGATCGCTCTCGTCCCGCGCGGCGAGGTGCCCGGCGGCCGTCCTGCCCAGCTGTACGCCGACAGCCCGGCCGCCCAGTTCCCCTCGGGCGCCGCGGGGATCAACCTGCCGCCCGCCCGGCGCACCGCCCACTTCTCCGAGGGCCAGGTCGTCACAGCCCTGAGCATCGCGAAGGACTATCTGGTGCTCTCCTCCCTCGACCCCGACGTCCTCAGCGGCGGCTCGGTACGGCCCGTGCGGCTGCTGGTCGACCCCGAACAGCTGGGTCAGTTCGACCGGAGCATCGACTCCCCGGCCGACGACGGGCACCATGCCCCGGCCGGCTGGCTGGTGCGCTTCGACCCCGCTCAGGTGACGCTGGCGGACACCACCGCCCGGGTGCGGGGCACGATGAGCTTCACCGAGGCGAGCACGGACACGCTGGAGGTAACCTCCGACCACACCTTCGCCTACGCCGTGCGCCCGACGGCGGGGCCCGGCGGTGACAGCGCGGACGCCTCGCTGTTCACCGTCCGCCGCGAGCTGACGTTCCGCTTCGACCGCGAGGACCTGCGCATGCACCGCGCCGAGCTGCTGACCAGCCATGTCCAGGCCGGGCCGCAGGACTGCCGGGCCGACGCGGCAGGAACGCTGCGGCCGCTGCTGGCCGGCGGGCAGGCCACCGCGGCACCACCCGAGCCCATCGACCCGTACGCCACCGGCCGCCCGGCCGCCGCCCCGCTCTGCGGCACCTTGGCCCCTCAGTCGCAGCCCTGACCGCTCAGTCCAGCCCTGACCGCCGCCCCGACCGCGAGGTCCGGCCTTGACCGCCGCCCCGGCTCCGGGGTCCCCGCCTTGACCGCCGCACGGCTCCGAGGTCCCAGTCCTGACCGCCGCCCCGGCCCGTAGGCCCCGGCCGTGACCCCCAGGCTCGTGCCATCCCGACGCCGAAGACCCCCGCCCCGGCCTCGACGGCCCGGGCTCTGCGCGACAGGCTCCGACGGATCGACCGCCGGACCTGCCGACCCGGGACCCGGCCGACCACCGGACCTGCCGACCGCGAGACTCCGCCGATCCGGGACCCGGCCGACCGCCGGACCCCGCCGACCGCGGGATCACTCGCCCTGGCCGGTCCTGCCGTTCTCCGCCGAGCGGCCCGAACCCCCGGTGAACCTGTCGCGCAGCTTGCCCCCGAGGTCGCCCGCGCCGCCCGCTATGTCGCCGACGAGCTTCATCAGCGGATCCTTGCTGGTCCGCACCGTGTCCGCGTAGTGGCTCGCCGACTCACGGAACGAGTCCGTGACCGACGTGTCCTTGTCCTCCGAACGCCGGGGGTAGTGCCCGTCCATGATCCGCTGGTAGTCGCGGCTCTCGGCCCACTTCTTCAGCTCGGCCGCCCGGACCGTGGTGAACGGGTGCGAGCGCGGAAGCACGTTGAGGATCTTCAGCACGGAGTCGCGCAGGTCGCCCCCGGCCTCGTACTCCTCCGCCTGCGCGAGGAACGCGTCCACGTTCATCTCATGCAGATGGTTGCCGCCCGCGATCTTCATCAGCCCGCGCATCGACGCCTGGAGGTCCTGGCCGACCAGCAGCCCGGCCCGGTCCGCCGACAACTCGGACTTGCGGAACCACTCCCGCAGCGCCGTCACGATCGCCATGATCGCCACATTTCCGAGCGGGATCCAGGCGACCTTCAGCGCGAGGCCGGTCAGGAACAGCAGAACCGTGCGGTACACCGCATGGCCGGACAGCGCGTGCCCCACCTCGTGGCCGACGACCGCCCGCATCTCCTCCTCGTCGAGGAGCTCCACGAGACCGGTCGTGACCACGATGATCGGCTCGTCCAGGCCGATGCACATCGCGTTCGGCTTCGGGTCCTGCGTGACGTACATCGGCGGGACCTTCTCCAGGTCCAGGATGTAGCAGGCGTCCCGCAGCATGTCGTTCAGGTGCGCGAACTGGGCGTCGCTCACCCGTACCGAGTCCGAGAGGAAGAGCAGCCGGAGGCTGCGCTCGGGCAGCAGCCCGCTCAGCGCCTTGAAGACCGTGTCGAACCCACTGAGCTTGCGCAGGGCGACGAGCGCCGAACGGTCGGCCGGATGCTCGTAGGCGCGCGACGAGATACCCGGGAATCGCCTGCGCTGCCTGCTCGGCACGTTCTCGTGACCGCTTTCTGTCATGGATGCCCCCTGTTCGTACGAGACCTGTCTCGTCCCCCTGACGGACCCAGCGTAGGCGCTGCGCCACCGGCCCGTCCGAGCCTGTGGATAACCAGGGGGTCGCCGCGAAACGGCGCGACTGGCGGGAACAACGACTGAGTCGGCGTGAGCGTGCCCGCACCCCCCGCATACGATGTGCGCGAAGTCTCCGCTCCGACTCCGATGGATAGGTCCCGCAGAAGATGAGCCTCCACTCCGCCGCCGCCAGTCTCGTCACGCTCGCCGAGGGCTCCGAGCACGGTGGCAACCATGAAAGCCTCAACCCGTACGTGACCGGTGGCGGTGCCCTCCTGGCCCTGCTCCTGCTGCTGTGGATCACCACCCGCTTCAACCGCGACCGCTGAGCCGGCGACCGCCGGGACCGGCCGCGCCGCCGTGCCATTAGGCTCTGCACGCATGGGAGAGCAGGAAGTGCCGACGAGTCCCGGCAAACGCCGACTGGGCGTGATGGGTGGAACGTTCGACCCGATCCACCACGGACACCTGGTGGCCGCCAGCGAGGTGGCCGCCCTGTTCCATCTGGACGAGGTCGTGTTCGTCCCGACGGGGCAGCCGTGGCAGAAGACCCACAAGACGGTCTCCCCGGCCGAGGACCGCTATCTGATGACGGTCATCGCCACGGCGTCGAACCCGCAGTTCTCGGTCAGCCGGATCGACATCGACCGGTCCGGGCCGACGTACACCATCGACACGCTGCGCGAACTGCGCTCCCTCAACCCCGACACGGATCTCTTCTTCATCACCGGCGCCGACGCCCTCTCCCAGATCATGCCGGGCTGGCGGAACGCCGAGGAACTGTTCTCGCTCGCCCACTTCATCGGGGTCACCCGCCCGGGCCACGATCTGTCCGACGACGGCCTGCCGAAGGGCGGGGTCTCCCTGGTGGAGGTGCCCGCGCTGGCCATCTCGTCGTCCGACTGCCGCGCGAGGGTCGCGCAGGGCGATCCGGTCTGGTATCTGGTGCCGGACGGTGTGGTGCGCTACATCGCGAAGCGCCATTTGTACCGGGGCGAATGAGCCACGGAGAGGGGCACCGGTGAACGACCAGCACAATCCGTACGACCCGTACTACCCACCGCAGCCGCAGATCATCGGCTACGACGAGTACGGGCAGCCGGTGTACCAGCAGGCCGCCCAGCAGCAGCCACCGCAGCCGCAGCCGCCACAGCAGCAGTACGACCCGTACGCCGCCCAGCAGGCCCAGCAGGCCCAGCAGCCTCCGCAGCCTCCGCAGCAGGGTTACGGCTACGACCCGTACGCCCAGCCACAGCCACAGCCCCCGCAGCAGCACTACCAGGCCCCGGCGCAGGGCCAGGGGTACGGCTACGACAGCGGGTACGGCACCGGATACGCCGACCCCGGTTACGACGCCCCGCAGCAGTGGCCCGCCGCCCCCGGCCAGCACCAGCAGCCAGACCCTCTTCACCAGCCTCAGCAGTACCAGCAGACGCAGGCGCCGCAGCAGACGCGGGACCAGCGCCCCCGGCCGCACGCCGAGCCCGAGGCCGCTCCGGCCTCCGTACCCGAGCAGCGCCGCCCGGCACCGAAACAGGCCGGGGACGACCGCGAGTACCGCACCGAGCAGTTCTCCTTCATCGAGGAGCCGGACGAGGACTCCGAGGACGTCATCGACTGGCTCAAGTTCACCGAGAGCCGCTCCGAGCGCCGCGAGGAGGCCAAGCGGCGCGGCCGCAACCGCGTCGTCGTCCTGATCGTCGTCCTCGCCCTCGCCCTGCTCGGCGGTGTCGGCTACCTGTGGAGCGCCGGTCTGCTCCCCGGCTTCTCCGAGCAGAAGAACGAGCAGGGCGGCGGCACGGCGACCGGCCCGCAGAAGCGTGACGTCATCGTGCTCCATCTGCACAACACGAAGAGCGAGGCCACGTCCACGGCGCTCCTGGTCAACAACGCCACCACCAAGCAGGGCAGCACCGTCCTGCTCCCCAACGCGCTGTCCGTCGCCAACGACGACGGCACCACGACCACCCTCGGCAAGTCGGTGGAGGACGACGGTTCCTCCGGCACCCGGGAGGCGATCGGCACCCTCCTCGGTACGAAGATCACCGGTACGTGGCGGCTGGACACCCCGTACCTGGAGAACCTCGTGGAAGGCGTAGGGGGCATCGAGGTCAGCACCGACACCGCCGTGCCCGCCGCCAAGAAGGGCGAGAAGCCCCTTGTGGAGAAGGGCGAGGACCAGACGCTGAACGGCCCCATGGCTGTCGCGTACGCCACCTACCGGGGCTCCGGCGAGGCCGAGGCCAAGCAGCTCCAGCGGTTCGGCCAGGTCATGTACGGCGTGCTGCGGAAGATGTCGGACGACCCGAAGAGCGCGACGATGACGATCGAGGCCCTGGCGCAGATCCTGGACCCGTCGCTCCCCGAGAAGGACCTGGGCGCCTCTCTGGCGAAGCTCGCCGAGCACGCCAAGGTCGGTGCCTACAAGACGGCCCTGCTCCCCGTCGACCAGGAGGGCCGGCTCACGGAGGGCGCGGCCGACAGCGTCGTGAAGGACATCCTGGGCGGTTCCGTCAGCGCTCCCGAGCAGGGCTCGGCCGTCCGTGTCGGGGTCAAGAACGCCACCGGGGACAAGGACGCCGGCGAGGCCGCGCGGATCGTGCTGGTCAACGGCGGCTACGTGTTCATCGACGCCGGTTCGGGCGCCACGGAGTCGTCGTCCAAGGTCCTCTACGGCGACGAGCCGCAGAAGGCCAGGGCCCAGGAGGTCGCCAAGACCCTCGGGCTGCCGGACGGCGCCGTGGAGAAGGGCACGGCCGCCGCGAACGCGGACGTCACCGTCGTCCTGGGCAAGGACTACAAGGCGCGGTAATGGTTTGTGGGGCTGTCGGCGGTACGTGAGACCCTGGAGGTGTTCTGACCGCCGACGAAAGCCTCCATGTGACCGCCACCGACCGTTCCATCGCCCTCGTGAACACCGCCGCCCAGGCGGCCGCCGACCGGCTCGCGCACGACATCATCGCCTACGACGTCAGCGATGTGCTGTCGATCACCGACGCCTTCCTGCTCGCCTCCGCGCCCAGTGACCGCCAGGTCAAGTCGATCGTCGACGAGATCGAGGAGCGGCTCAACAAGGACCTCGGCGCCAAGCCGGTCCGCCGGGAGGGCGACCGCGACGCCCGCTGGATCCTCCTCGACTACGTCGACATCGTGGTCCACGTCCAGCACAGCGAGGAGCGGGTCTTCTACGCCCTGGAGCGGCTGTGGAAGGACTGCCCCGAGCTTCCGCTGCCCGAGGACGCCGTGAAGACGCGCGGCAAGGCCGAGGAGCACGCCCAGCTGCACGGCACCGACGGCGCCGCCCCCGTCGCCTACGACGGTCCGGACGGTGAGCTGAGCTGAGTACCGCACGCAGCGGCCGTGGCCGCCGGATCGTCCTGTGGCGGCACGGCCAGACGGCCTGGAACCTGGAGCGCCGCTTCCAGGGGTCCACGGACATCGAACTGACCGAGACGGGTGTCGCCCAGGCGCGCCGGGCCGCCCGGCTGCTCGCCGCCCTGCAGCCGGACGCGATCATCGCGTCGGACCTCAAGCGGGCGGCCGCGACGGCGGCGGAGCTCGGGGCCATCACCGGCCACGCGATCAGCCACGACTCCGCGCTGCGGGAGACGTACGCCGGCGTCTGGCAGGGGCTCACCCATGAGGAGATCCTCGACCGCCACGGCGACGAGTACACCGCGTGGAAGCGCGGTGAGCCGGTGCGGCGCGGCGGCGGCGAGCTGGAGACGGAGGTCGCCGACCGGGCCGCGCCCGTCGTGCTGGCGCACGCCGAGAAGCTCCCCGACGACGGCACGCTGGTCGTGGTCAGCCACGGTGGCACGATCCGTACGACGATCGGCCGGCTGCTCGGTCTGGAGCCGCACAACTGGGAGAGCCTGGGTGGGCTCACCAACTGCTGCTGGTCGGTGCTGGGCGAGGGTGCGCGCGGCTGGCGGCTGCTGGAGCACAACGCCGGCACGCTGCCCGAGCCGGTGCTCGGCGACGACGACTGACGGTCGTGGAGGCCGGCCGCGGCCCCGGTCGGCCCGGATTTCACTTTCGGGCTGGTGACAGGCTAAAGTTCTTCTTGTTCGCAGCGCGGAGCGCGAAGAACACGAGGGGCTATAGCTCAGTTGGTAGAGCGCTTGCATGGCATGCAAGAGGTCAGGAGTTCAATTCTCCTTAGCTCCACGGTCAAGAATCCCGTCCCCACAAGGGGGCGGGATTTCTGCTGTACCCTCTCCGTCCGCACCGGCCCGTCCGTCGGTCCGTTCGCCCGCCGGTGCCCGTCCGAGCATGTTCCGGACATGGTGTCGATCATGGTCGGATATCGGCCACCCTCCTCCGCCGACCCCGCTGACCCTCGTGCGAGGCCATGGCAGAATCGGACGGCCGGAGGGGGACGACGATCCGGACGGGAGGGAGTGCGCGATGTCCGCCAGCAGATTCGATGAAACCGCTGACCGGCTCGCCGCGTCACAGGCGCACGACGGGCTCAGCTGCCCGGCGTGCGGCTCGTCCCATGTTGCCCAAATGCTCGGTGACAACGGTGGAGTGTCCTATGTGTGCACGTCCTGCGGCCACAGCTGGAGCTGATTGATGGGTGCACACAGGCGGAAATGCGACTGGTGCGGCAGTGGTACGCCGATCGTCCGTGACATGGACCCGGTCAACCCCGAGTACCAGTACTGGTGCGAGGAGTGCGCCCGGGCGCTGATCATAAAAGGCGACCCCATCGAGACGTACCGCGAACTCGAAGGGGAGCCGATCTACGGCCGTCTGCTCGACGAGCACTGCACCCTCAAGCGGTTCTACTCGTTCGCCACGGCCTGACCGGCCTCTTCCACGGCCCGCCGGGGCTCGCCCTCCGTGCCCTGACGCGGCACGACCGGCGCCGTGCGGCGAGCGCGGGCCCCCAGGACGCCGAAGCCGGCCAACAGGCCCAGGCCCAGCAGCGTGTAGAGCCCCGACAGCAGCATCTGGCCGCCGTTCTGGTGCAGTTCGAGCCGTACGGGGGCCGGCGCGTGCGGGACCCACCACAGCGCGAACGACGCGAACACCAACGCCGCCCCGACCGTCCATGCCGGACGCAGCCGGGTCGCCAGCAGCACCAGCGACGGCACGCACCACACCCAGTGGTGCGACCAGGAGATCGGACTCACCAGCAGCGCCGTCGTCGCACACGCCACCACCGCGACCGGCCGATCGCCGGCCAGCGCCGCCCGCACGGCCACGACCATCCCGGCGAAGCCCACCAAGGCCGCCGCCAGCACCCACCAGAGCCCCGGGTCGGTGGTGTGCAGCAGCCGCGCCAGCACCCCGCTCAGCGACTGGTTGGCGGTCTCCTCGGTACGGCCCACACGGCTCGTCTCGAAGATCATCTCGGTCCAGAAGCGGCGCGAGTCGTACGGCAGGGCGACGGCCGACGCCGACGTCACCACGAGGAACACCCCGGTCGCCGTCGTGGCCTGCCGCAGCCAGCCGTTCCACCACGGGTTCCCACCCGGCATCCCCGACGGGCTCCCTCCACGCGCACGCGCGCGTGCCACCCCGACGACGAGCAGCAGCACGACGAAGAGGCCCGGCGTCAGCTTCACCGCGGTGGCCAGACCGATGCCGACCCCGGCCCATCGGCTGCCCTGCCGACGTGTCATGTCCCACAGGACCGCCACCGCTATGAGCAGGTTGATCTGCCCGTACCGGAACGTCTGCCACACCGGCTCGCACCACACCACGACCGCCGCCACCCAGAGCGCCGCCCCCGGCCGGTCCATGAACACGGCTCCCAGCCGCCCATGGCCGAACGGGCCCCGCGCGATCAGCCGCAGGGACAGGTGGGCCAGCGCCAGCAGCAGGAGCAGGTTCCCCGCCGTGGCGAGCGTGCGCATCGTGGGCACGCCCACCAGGGTCAGCGGTGTGAACAGCAGGGCGGCGAACGGCGGGTACGTCGTCGGCAGGTTGGCCGATGTGGCGCGCATCGCATACAGGTCACCGCCCGCCAGAACCGTTTCTCCTTCGGCCCGGTAGACCGACAGGTCCAGCATCGTGACATTGGCGGCGCGCTGCGCCACCCAGAAGGCCACGAAGGAGAGCAGGCAGGCGGCCAGAGCGGCGAGGGGCAGGCTCCGCAGCCGGGTTCGCAGTCGGGTCCGCGCGTTCAGGAACAGGGTCACGAAGGGCGACGGTACCGGCAGGGCGGCTACCGGCCGTAAACGATTTGGTGAATCACCGGGGGGACCGTGTAATGTTCTCTGTGTCGCCGCGAGGGAAGCCCGCCAGGGAAACCCCGAGCAGGGCGGCACACCGCAAGGGGCTATAGCTCAGTTGGTAGAGCGCTTGCATGGCATGCAAGAGGTCAGGAGTTCAATTCTCCTTAGCTCCACAGAACGTGGGAAGCGGGCCATCCGGATCGGATGGCCCGCTTCTTCGTATCCGATGTCCTCGGCCGACCGGGGTGTCCCGGTCGACCGAAGCCGGTCGACCAATGACCGGGGTACGTCATCAACTACGGCCGCTGCCCAGAGCCTTGCGTCCCTGCCCGGCGGCAGGCAGCGCGGGACGCTCCGAAGGCGCCGCCTCCAGCCGCAGCGCCAGCGCCGGACAACGGCGTACGGCCCGCTGCGCGCCGCCCCGCAGATGCATCGGCACGGACGTGTCCGCGAGCACCGGATAGCCGTCCCGTCCCATCCGGACCAGCTCCGGCACGATGTCGGCGCACAGCCCGTGGCCCTTGCACAGCGTCCAGTCCACGGCCAGCCGCTCACCGCTCGGTATGGACTCCTCCGCGTCCTGGTAGCCGGGGGACGGCAGCGGCAGCACCCCGGTCGTGGGACGGCCGCAGCCACCGTGCAGGACGTGCGCGGCCAGATCGTCGGTGAACGCGGACAGCGTCGAGCTGAAGAACCGCGCGGAACCGTCCGGATGCTTGCACACGCCCCGGCCCTTCACCGCCTGCGTCACCTCCCGCAGGGCCTCCAGCGCCGCGGGACCACCCCCGTTCAGTACGTCGGACAGACCACCCGCGGCGGCCGGCAGCCCCAGCCGGCAGGGGCCGCACTGGCCCGCCGTCTCCGCCGCCAGCCAGTTCGCCACACGCTGCGCCTCACCCAAGGGGCACGTCTCAGGACCGATGGGCAGGATCGCGCCCGCCCCCAGGGACCCGCCCACGGCCGCCAGGGACTCACGCGAGACCACGGCGTTGTGCACGGCCGTCGAGTCGATCCAGTTGCCGTGGTACCCGCCCGTCAGCACCCCCTGCGGCACCGGCGGCGCACCGGCCAGCTGGAGTACGTACCGCAGCGGCACACCGGTCGGCACCTCGACCACCATGGGCCGCGCCACAGCACCGGAGATCGTCAGCAGGACCGTCCCGGGCTCCGTCTCCAGGCCGGTGTGGCCGTAGCGGTGGGCGCCGATCCGGGCGGCCACGGCGAGCTGCGCGTATGTCTCCGCGTTGGACAGCAGTGTCGGCGCGCCGCCCACGCCCGACTCGGCCGCGCGCTCCCGGCGGCCCGGCGGCAGGGCGGGGCCCCCGCCCGCCGCGCGGATCACCGCCGACGCCTCACCGGAGACCATGCGCTCCGGTGTGCGCACGACACGCGCGCGCAGCTGCTGTCCGCGCCGGTCGGACAGGCCCCGTTCGGCGAGTGCCGCGCGTATGGAGATCTCCGTGGAGTTGCGTGTCACAGCGACGATCAGGGTGCGTGCGCCGAGCGCCTCGGCGGCCAGCAGGGCACCGTCCAGGATGAGGTGCGGGGCCCGGTTGAGGAGGACCGTGTCCTTACGGCAGGCCGGTTCCCCCTCGCTGCCGTTGATGACGACGACCGGCCGCACCCCTCGGCGGATCGCCGCCGACGCGACCGCCCGCAGCTTCCGGCCGAAGGGGAAGCCCGCGCCGCCGCGCCCCCGCAGGGAGATGTCGTCGGCGAGCTGGGCGAGCCGCTCGCCGCCCATGGGCTCCAGCGGGCCGTGCACCTTCAGGTGCATCGGGAGGTCCAGGCGCTCGACGAGGTCGAAGCCCTGGGTGAGCTGCGGAAGGCCGACGACACGGACCTCGGGGACGTCGGGGAGCGGGGCGTTCACGGGCGGTCTCCTGCGGGTGCGGTCCAGGGCTCACCGGCCGGCGGCCGGTGGAAGGGGCCGGGGGCCGGCTCGGTGGTGTCGTACGACGGCGGGGCGGGGGACTGTGCGGGCGGCGGCGGCGAGGGGGTGGGCCAGTAGCCGGGCCGGGAGTTCGGCTCCTCCGTGACGATGGGCAGCTCCTCCGTCATGGGGACGCGCTCCGCGAACGGGATCTCCTGGGTCGGGGCGGCCGCGTTGCCCAGCGAGACGGCGCGGTACCCGGCGGAGATGCCGGCGCCCACGACGGGCTGGCGGCCGGGTGCCGCGGTCGGGCCGGGGCCAGGGGCCGGGGCGGCGGTCGGCTCGGCGGTCAGCGGTGACGGTTCCTGGACGGACGCGGGCGCCGGCATCGGCATGGGGGCGGGGGCGGGCATGGACGGCGTGGCCGGCACGGTCAGGGAGCGGGGGCGGGCGCCGAGCGGCCGGTCGAAGGCGAGGTCCGGCGGGTCGGGGCGCATGGCGGGCTCGCGCCGCAGTTCCGGGTCGTACGCGGGCGGGGCGGGGAGGTCCGCCGCGCCGGGCAGCGGCGCCACGGCCGGGTCCCGGCGCGACCGCTCGCGCCCGGCGGCCCCGGGCCCGGCCTGGGTGTCCGGCGCCACCAGGGCGAGGAAGCGCTCCGCGAGGCGCCGCTGTACCGGTGCCGGAAGCAGGCGTACGGCGACGGCCGCGGCCGCCCCGGCGAGTGCCAGGCAGTACAGGACGACCACCCAGCCGGCCGCGGGGCGGCCCGCGTACAGGCCGTGGACGAGCGCGGCGCACCAGGCGGGGTAGGCCAGCATGTGCAGCGGCCGCCAGCGCGCCGCTACGCTGCCGCGTCCGGCGAGGGCGCTGCGCAGGGCGCCGGTCGAGGCGGCGACGACCATCAGCAGTCCGGCGAGCGAACCGAAACCGATGAGGCCGGCCGTTCCGGTGAGGCCGAGCCCGAAGGGGACGAGGGCGCCGATCAGTTCGACGTGGCCGAGAGAGACCTTGACGGTGCCGTGGAGCAGAAGGAAGCCGAGAGAGGCCACGGCGGTCGCCCGGTGGATGCCCTGGGCGAGCAGACGCTGACGAGTGGTGAGCAGTAGCCGGTCGGTGGCGATCAGGCCCCAGGCGACCGACGCGGTGAGCGACACCAGGGACAGGACACCGGTGCCGAAGTCCAGGAAGTCCCGGAAGCCGTCACCGCCGCCTATCGCGAGCAGGGGTATGAGCACCAGCGCGGCCACGGACAGGCCGCCCTGCACCGGCTTGCTCAGGCCCGCGTTCAGGGCGGGGGAAGAACGAATCTTGCGATGAGGGTTCATGGGCGACTCCGAATGGTGCGGATGAGGTCCCGTTGCCGCATGCTAAGGCGGCGCATACCAGCCGGTACGGCGTTTGCGTGTTTAGAGAGAGGACTGACCGACAACTGACTCGGGGGTTGCCCTGGAACGGGTCGATACGCCGAGTAACCCGACACAGCGGGTACGGAGAGCGTTACGCGAACTCGCGGGAGAACGGCCCACGATCCCGGGAAGAACGCCGGTCGGCGGGCCGAAGAACGGCGGTCGAACCCCGGGCAGCCCATCCCGTCGCTCTCCGGGAGAACGGTGGACGACCCGCCGCGCGGCGGTCGCCCACGGTGACCGGTTACGGGCGGTGTTCCGGGCGGGGGCACGAGCCCAGGGGGGTGTTTCCCGCCCCGTGAGGGGCGCTCCGGACGGCCGGGCTTCGGGGGCCGTCCGTGGACGCTCCCTGCGGCCCCTGCGGGCGCTGCTGTACCCTGACGCCATGCGTGCCGTACGCCTTCTGCTTAGTGAGCCGCGCTGATCAGTTCCGACGGATGAAAAGGTCCGGTCGGAATCGGCGCGGCGTCCCCTCCTGTGCGAGGGGATTTTTCATTTCGTCACACCACCCGCATCAGTGCGTATCGCCGGTAGTCGGCAGAGACGATCGATGGAGCTTCAGAGGATCATGAGCGAGACGAATTCGGCTGCCGAGGCAGCAGCCCCGCATCGTTATACGGCGGCCATGGCCGCCGACATCGAGGCACGCTGGCAGGACTTCTGGGACGCCGAGGGCATCTACGAGGCGCCGAACCCGAGCGGGGACCTGGCCGGTGAAGCGGCGGTCGTCGAGCGGCCCAAGAAGTTCATCATGGACATGTTCCCCTACCCGTCGGGTGCGGGCCTGCACGTCGGGCACCCCCTGGGATACATCGCCACCGACGTCTACGCCCGCCACCAGCGCATGACCGGGCACAACGTCCTGCACACCCTGGGCTTCGACGCCTTCGGCCTGCCGGCCGAGCAGTACGCCGTGCAGACCGGCACCCACCCGCGCGTGTCGACCGAGGCGAACATCGAGAACATGAAGGTCCAGCTGCGCCGGCTGGGACTGGGCCACGACAAGCGCCGGTCGTTCGCCACCATCGACCCGGACTACTACAAGTGGACCCAGTGGATCTTCCTGCAGATCTTCAACTCCTGGTACGACGAGGAGGCGAAGAAGGCCCGCCCGATCAGCGAACTGGTCGCCCGGTTCGAGAGCGGTGAACGGCCCGTACCCGGCTCCACGCGCGCGTGGAGCGAGCTGAGCGCTGCCGAGCGCTCCGACGTGCTGGGGGAGTACCGCCTGGCGTACGCCTCGGACGCACCGGTCAACTGGTGCCCCGGACTGGGCACGGTGCTGGCCAACGAGGAGGTGACGGCGGAGGGCCGCTCCGAGCGCGGCAACTTCCCCGTCTTCAAGTCGAAGCTGCGCCAGTGGAACATGCGCATCACGGCTTACGCGGACCGGCTGCTGGACGACCTGGACGCGCTGGACTGGCCCGAGGCCATCAAGCTGCAGCAGCGGAACTGGATCGGCCGTTCCGAGGGCGCCCGGGTCGACTTCACCGTGGGCGACGACGCCATCACGGTGTTCACCACCCGGCAGGACACGCTGTTCGGCGCGACCTACATGGTGCTGGCGCCCGAGCACGAGCTGGTCGAGAAGATCGTGCCGGAGGCGTGGCCGACGGGTACGCAGCCGATGTGGACCGGCGGTCACGCGACCCCGGCCCTGGCCGTCGACGCGTACCGCAAGCAGGCCGCCGCCAAGACCGACGTCGAGCGACAGGCCGAGGCCAAGGACAAGACCGGTGTCTTCACCGGCGCGTACGCCGTGAACCCGGTCAGCGGCGAGCAGGTGCCGGTCTTCATCGCCGACTACGTCCTCATGGGCTACGGCACCGGCGCGATCATGGCCGTGCCGGCGCACGACTCCCGCGACTTCGCCTTCGCGCGCGCCTTCGAACTGCCGATGCGCTGCGTAGTGGAGCCCTCCGACGGCCGCGGCACCGACCCTTCCACCTGGGACGACGCGTTCTCCTCGTACGACGCGAAGCTGGTCAACTCGGCGAACGACGACATCTCACTGGACGGTCTGGGAGTCGTCGACGCCAAGGCCAGGATCACCGAATGGCTGCGGACCCGAGGCATCGGCGAAGGCACCGTCAACTACCGTCTGCGCGACTGGCTGTTCAGTCGCCAGCGGTACTGGGGAGAGCCCTTCCCGATCGTCTACGACGAGGACGGTGTCGCGCACGCGCTGCCCGAGTCGATGCTGCCGCTGGAGCTGCCCGAGGTCGAGGACTACTCGCCGCGGACCTTCGACCCGGACGACGCGGACACGCGGCCGGAGACGCCGCTGTCGCGCAACGAGGACTGGGTCCAGGTGACCCTGGACCTGGGCGACGGCCCGAAGAAGTACCGCCGCGAGACCAACACCATGCCGAACTGGGCCGGTTCGTGCTGGTACGAGCTGCGCTACCTGGACCCGCACAACGGCGACAAGCTGGTCGACCCGGAGATCGAGCGGTACTGGATGGGGCCGCGCGACGGCCAGCCGCACGGTGGCGTCGACCTGTACGTCGGCGGCGCCGAGCACGCCGTGCTGCACCTGCTGTACGCCCGTTTCTGGTCCAAGGTCCTGTTCGACCTGGGGCACGTCTCGTCCGCCGAGCCGTTCCACAAGCTGTACAACCAGGGCATGATCCAGGCCTTCGTCTACCGGGACGCGCGCGGTATCGCCGTACCGGCCGCCGAGGTCGAGGAGCGCGACGGCGCCTTCTGGTACCAGGGCGAGAAGGTCAGTCGCGTTCTGGGCAAGATGGGCAAGTCCCTGAAGAACGCGGTCACGCCGGACGAGATCTGCGCCGAGTACGGCGCGGACACCCTGCGCCTGTACGAGATGGCGATGGGCCCGCTGGACGTGTCCCGGCCCTGGGACACGCGCGCGGTGGTGGGCCAGTACCGGCTGCTGCAGCGGCTGTGGCGCAACGTCGTCGACGAGTCCACCGGTGAGGTCACCGTCGTCGACACCGCGGACGCCGACATCGACGAGGACACGCTGCGCGCCCTGCACAAGGCCATCGACGGAGTCTCGCAGGACATGGCCGCGATGCGCTTCAACACGGCCATCGCCAAGATCACCGAGCTGAACAACCACCTGACCAAGTCGGGCAGCGCGGTCCCCAGGACGGTCGCCGAGCGGCTGGTGCTGCTGGTCGCGCCGCTGGCCCCGCACATCGCCGAGGAGCTGTGGCACCGCCTGGGCCACGACGACTCCGTGGTCCACCAGGGCTTCCCCGTCGCCGACCCGGCGTACGTCGTGGACGAGACCGTGACCTGCGTGGTGCAGATCAAGGGCAAGGTCAAGGCGCGCCTGGAGGTCTCCCCGTCCATCACGGACGCGGAGCTGGAGGCGCTGGCGCTGGCCGAGCCGGCGGTCGTCGCGGCACTGGGCGGCGCGGGCATCCGCAAGGTGATCGCGCGGGCCCCCAAGCTGGTGAACATCGTCCCGGCGTAACGCCCCACGGCCGTACAGCACCGGTGCCACGAGGGTGTCGCCGGTGTAAGGGGTATCCCTTACGGGCAGGTTGGGGGTTCTGTCGGAACCCCCAGCCTGCCCGTTCCGTTTACCGTAGAGGGGAACACACAGGCCGAACGCCCGTCCGGCACCGATATCGAGGGGACTCCATGGAAGCCGCGATCCTGATCCTGGCGCTGCTCTTCGTCGCCCTCGTCGCGCTCGGCGTGTACGCGAGCGTCAAGGCGGTCCAGGCCGCCAAGCGCGGCGTCGACCGCACGATCAACCAGGCGCGGCGCACCGTCGAGGACACCACTCTCCGGGCGAAGAGCTTCGGACAGGTCGGTGCGGCGGCCGAGCTGGCACAGCTGCGGCTGTCGTTGCGCACGTCGATGCGGGCCACCCAGGACGCCCTGGAGGCCGGAGCGGTGGAGGACGCCTCCCTCAAGGAGTCCCTGGAGCTGTTCCGCCGGCTGAGCGCCCATGGGCACGAGCTGGACGAGGACCTCAAGCGGATGGAGCGGGACCCGGACAAGGCCAGGGTCGCCGCGCACCTCGGCGACGTGCGGGAGCGGACGCGGCAGATCACGCAGTCCGCCGACTCGCTGCGCTGGGCGGCCAGGGACCGGGCGCGCAAGTTCGCCGAGGACGACCTGACGTCGCTGAGTTCCCAGATCGACATGGAAGCCGGTGCCCTGCGCCACTGGTCCGACGCCGAACCCGGGCGGGACCGCACGGCGGACTGGCCGGAAGCGGCGCCGGGACACGTGGCGGGGCAGACCTGGCCGGCGGAACCGGACCAGGAGCGGGACGCGGCCGAGGGCTCCGCCCAGCCGAAGGAGACGGGGGCGGGCGGCTCCGGCGCGGGCCCCGACGGACCCCAGGCGATCACGGCGAGGGACCCCCGCCTGGACACGCCCTACCCCTGGCAGAAGTCGGCACGTCCCGAGACCACGAACTGACCGGAACCGATCACGGCGCCGGGGTGGGCTGCCCTCGGGCGTCGCCTGCGGGTAACCTCCCGCTCATGTCCCGCCATGTCGCGATCGTCACCGATTCAACGGCCTACCTGCCACGGCAGACGATGGAGCGGCACGGTATCACCGCGGTGCCGTTGACGGTCGTCATCGGCGACCAGGCCCTCGAAGAGGGCACCGAGATCTCGGCCCGCTCGCTCTCCGGGGCACTCCAGAAACGACGCTCCGTCACCACGTCACGGCCCAGCCCCGAGACGTTCGCCGCGCACTACCGGGCGGTCGCCGAGGCGGGCGCGACCGGAATCGTCTCCCTGCATCTGTCGTCCGTACTGTCGGGCACGTACGACGCGGCCGTGCTCGCGGCCAAGGACGCCCCGATCCCGGTACACGTGGTCGACACCGGGATGATCGCCATGGCGTTGGGTTTCTGCGCTGTGGCGGCCGCCGAGGCCGTCGAGGCGGGCTGCACGCTCGACGAGGCCGTCGCGGCGGCGGAGAAGCGGGCCGCCGGGACCTCCGCCTACTTCTATGTCGACACCCTCGACTATCTCCGGCGGGGCGGCCGCATCGGCGCGGCACAGGCCCTCTTCGGCTCGGCGCTCGCCGTGAAGCCCCTGCTGGAACTCAGCGGCGGCCGGATCGAGCCACGCGAGAAGGTCCGCACGGCCTCGAAGGCGATCGCCCGGCTGGAGGAGATCGCCGTGGAACGCGCGGGCGCGAGCCCCGTGGATGTCGCCGTTCACCATCTGTCGGCCGAGGAACGCGCCACCGCGCTCGCGGAGCGGCTGCGGGAACGCGTTCCTGGTCTCGCCGAACTGCACGTGAGCGAGGTGGGTGCGGTGATCGGTGCGCACACCGGTCCGGGGCTGCTCGGTGTCGTCGTCTCCCAGCGGTGACGTGACAGCGCAATGGGGACCGTCGTGACGACGCGTGGTGGTGGTCGTGACGGCCCGTGGTGATGGCTGTGACGGCGCGTGGTGACGGTCGTGGCGACGCGTGTGATGGTCGTGGCGACGCGTGGTGGTGGTCGTGACGGCGCGTGGTGACGGTCGTGACGGCGCACGGTGGCGGTGAGGGGTGAGCGGTAGGCCTTGACGGCGGAAGGTGACGGCGCATGTGACGGTCGGTGTCGTGGCTTGTCGCTCTGACGGGTGACGATTTTTTCCACAAGTCGCTGGTTTTCCACGGAAATCTGAGCGGTTCAGCGAGGTTGGGCGAAGGTGCCTAACGTGCTGTGACATGGCAATCCGATCACACTCCGTAATGTCAGCGACAGCATCCGATACCGCATCGGAGCATGCGGCCGCGATCCGGGACGCGCCCGGGGGCGGAAGTTCGCCAGAGGACGGCCTGACTGCGGCCAGGGGGAGGCCTTCGGCCACCCAGGGGGCTGTTCCGGACCGGGCCTCGGGTGGGGGCCGGGCCGTCGGTGGGGGCCGAGGCCCCGGACCCCGGCGTCGGGGTACGGCGTCCGCGACGAGCGGGCCCGGACGTGCTCGTGGCTCCGACGGCCGGGTCAGGGCTTCGGCTGCCCGGCCCCGACGGCACCTGAGCAGCCGGGTGGGCCGGAACGCGGGCCCTGGGCAGGGTGCGGTGGTGGCGTCCGCACTGCGGCGCCGTGCGGACGCCCTGCTCGCCGGAACGGATCCGCCACCCACACCCCTCGCGGCACGGGTGGCGGCCGAGCCGACGCGGGTGGAGCCGGAGCGGGTCGTACCGACGCGGGTGGGGCCGGTGCACGGGGGTGAAGGGCTTCGGGAGGGGCGTACCGGCTGGTGGTCCCGGATGCCCCTGTGGCTGCGGCTGCGGTGCGGGATGGAGCCCCGGACGCTCGCCGCGCTGACCGTGGTCCTCGCCGTGGCCGCCGTGCTGGCAGGGCGGTACTTCTGGACGGGCAGGCCCGAGCCGGTGCGTCCACCGGACATCGTCGGGCACGCGGAGCCCGCCACGATGGCGACGGGCCGGCCACGGGCGCAGCCGAGCCCGCCGGGTGTCGTCGTGGACGTGGGCGGCAAGGTGCGGAAGCCGGGTGTGGTGCGGCTGCCGGCCGGTTCGAGGGTCGCCGACGCCCTGCACGCGGCGGGCGGTGTGCGACCCGGCACCGACCTGACCGGGCTCAATAGGGCACGGGTGCTGATGGACGGCGAACATGTGCTGGTCGGCGTTCCGGCCGCCGCTCAACCGGCGGGCGTCCCCGGGGCGTCGGGAGGCCGCGGGCAGGGGGCGCCGCCCGCGCTGGTCAGTCTGAACTCCGCGACGGCGGAGGAACTCGACACCCTGCCCGGCGTCGGGCCGGTGCTCGCCCAGCACATCCTCGACCACCGTGCCGAGCACGGCGGCTTTCGATCGGTCGCGGAGCTCCGCGAGGTCAAGGGCATCGGCGACCGCCGGTTCGCGGAACTCCAGCCCCTCGTACGGCCATGACCGGCACGTCGAGTACCGAAGCGGCCGTGACCGGACGGGCCACCCCGGACACGGCCGCGAGGAGGGCGCGGGCCCCGGTGCACGCCGCGTCGGCGCACCGGCTGGGCGCGGCCGATCCGCGCCAGGAGGCACCTGCCGACCTGCGCTTGGTGCCGCCCGCCCTCGCGGCGTGGGGCGCCGCGGCCCTCGCGTTGGGGGCGCCGGGATGGTGGACGGCGGTGGGCGTCGCGGTGTGCGGCACGGTCGCCGCGCTGCTCCAGTCGCCATGGGCGGTACCGGCCCTGGGCGGTGCACGGAGCCACCGCCGGTCGGGGCGGGCCCATGCCACCGCCTGCGCCGCGATGCTGCTGTGCGCGGCGGCGGGCGCGGCGTCGGCAGGGCTGCACGCCGTCGATCTGCGACGGGGGCCCGTTCCGGAGCTGGCCGCGGAGTACGCGCGGGTGACGGTCGACGCCACGGTGACGTCCGACCCGCGCCCGACCCGGCCGAAGGTCTCAGGCCATCGGACGGCACCGGCGGCCCTCGTTCTGAACGCCGAGGTGACCCGGGTGAAGGCGCCCGACGGCTCGGTCACGGAGGTGCGCACGCCCGTACTCCTGATCGTTCCGGCCACGGCCGGGGCAGCCGGCAGGGACACGGGCACGCACACGGGCATGGGCACGGACACGGACACGGACAGAGACGCGGACACGGACCGGTACGGGAGCTGGGGGCGAGAGCCCGGCGGCGCGGCCAGCGCGTGGGCGGGCGCGAAGGCCGGTACGCCTGATGAATGGCGGGCGCTGCTGCCGTCCACCCGGCTGCGCGTGACCGGGCGCCTGGCGCCGCCGAGGGAGGCAGCCGACCCGTTCGCGGCCGTCCTTCGGCCGGCACCGGGGCCCCCGGTGGTCATGGCGCCGCCGGACGCCCCGAACCGCTTGGCCGGGGACCTTCGCGCCGGGTTGCGCGAGGCGACCGTGAAGCTGCCGGCGGACGCCCGAGCCCTGCTGCCGGGGCTCGTCGTCGGCGACACCTCACGGATCCCGGCGGACCTGCACGAGGCGTTCGAGGCGACGGATCTCACTCATCTGCTCGCCGTCAGCGGCAGTAACCTCACCATCGTCCTGCTGCTGCTCATCGGCTCGCCGGGGAAGGCTCTCGACGCCGAGCGGGGCGGCCTCGCGCCCCGGTTGGGGATCCCGCTGCGGGCGACTGCACTGCTCGGAGGGGTGCTGACGCTCGGCTTCGTACTGGTCTGCCGACCCGAGCCCAGCGTGCTGCGCGCCGCCGCGTGCGGGCTGATCACCCTGCTCGCCATCGGCACCGGCCGCCGCAGGTCGCTGATCCCGGCGCTGGCCGCGGCGGTGCTGTCGCTCGTGCTCTACGACCCGTGGCTGGCACACAGCTACGGCTTCCTGCTCTCGGTCCTCGCGACGGGGGCGCTGCTCACGATCGCCCCGCGCTGGAGCGACGCGCTGCGGCGGCGACGGATGCCGGGGCGTCTCGCCGAGGCGCTGGCGGCCGCGGCTGCGGCACAGGCCGTGTGCGCTCCGGTGGTGGCCGTGTTCGCGGCACGGGTCAGCCTCGTGGCGATCCCGTGCAATCTGTTCGCCGAGTTCGCGGTGGCCCCGGCGACCGTTCTCGGGTTCGCCGCGCTCGCCGTGGCACCGGTGGCCATGCCCGTGGCGCGGGTGCTCGCCGAATGCGCGGGGTGGCCGGCCGGGTGGATCGCCTCCGTCGCCAGGGCGGGCGCCGCGCTGCCCGGTGCGGAGGCCGACTGGCCGGGCGGCTGGCGGGGCGGACTGCTGCTGGCCGCCGTGACCGGGGCCGTCGTGCTGGTCGCCCGCCGGCTGCCGCACCGGCGGTGGGTCGCCGCAGGATGTGTGGCGTTGCTACTGGTCGTGGTGGTGCGGCCGGTACCGCTCACCAGACTGGTCACCGGTTGGCCGCCGCCCGGGTGGGTGTTCGCGATGTGCGACGTCGGACAGGGGGACGCGACGGTACTCGCGGTCGGCGGTGACGCCGCCGTGGTCGTGGACGCGGGCCCCGACCCGAGGCTCGCCGACCGCTGCCTGCGCGACCTGGGCGTGAACCGGGTGCCGCTGGTGCTGCTCACCCACTTCCACGCCGATCACGTCGCCGGGCTCCCGGGCGTCCTGCGGGGCCGGGCGGTCGGCGTGATCCAGACGACCGGGCTCCAGGAACCCCCGGGCCAGGCCGCGTTCGTGCACAGGACGGCCACGGCGGCCGGGCTCCCCGTCATCCGCGCCGCGCCGGGGGAGCGGCGCGGGGCCGGAGCCCTCGACTGGCAGGTGCTGTGGCCGCAGGCCCCGCCGCGACCCGGCGCCGAGGAGCCCAACGACGCCAGCGTCACCCTGCTCGTACGCACCGGGGGCGTGACCCTGCTGCTCCTCGGCGACCTGGAACCTCCGGCACAGCGCGGACTGTTGCGGGCCCACCCGGTGCTGCCGGCCGTCGACGTCCTGAAGGTCGCGCACCATGGTTCCGCCCATCAGGACCCGGAACTCCTCAGGGCGGTCCGGCCACGGCTGGCCCTGGTGTCGGCCGGCCGGGACAACCCGTACGGCCACCCGTCACCGCGGACGGTCGACGCCCTGCGGGCCGGGGGTGCGGCGGTGCTGCGCACGGACACGGACGGCGCGATCGCGGTGACCGGTTCCGGGAACGCGCTGCGAGCGGTGCCCCGCCGGTCCTCGCCGCACCACATATGACGCCCTCTCGTGGGACTGGAGGCACGTGTGACGGTCCGCCGCCGAGCCGCCGAGCCGCCGAGCCGCTCCGTGTTCCGCATATGCGGACCTGGACATCCGAGCGAAATCGGGGGGTTGAAGAATGGTCCCGTGAACGATGTGAGACATGTGCTGGTGCTGCCCGACCGGGATGCCGCGGAGGAGGCCGCCGAAGCGCTCGGCGACAGGTTCGGGGTCGACGAGGAGCCCCAGCTGGTACGGGACGCGCTTGCGGGGGAGGACGACGCCGAGGACGCCCAGTGGCTGGTGGTGATCGAGGACCCGAACGGCAGGCTCTCGCCGGGCGACCTGGACGACTTCGCCGGCGAATGGGACGGCTGGCGCGAGGAGCCGTAGGCCGCACCGGCCCGCGTCTCAGGCGCCCGCCCGCCGGCCACCCGGGGGGTGAGGCACCGGGCCGGGCACGTCATCGACAGGCCACGAGCGTCGACGCCGTTGACCAGGGGCGCTGAGAGTCCCCGTGAGCGACGGCGGGCCGGGCCACGGGCGCGTGCGGCTCGCGCGGCCGGGCTGTCGGTGGCCCGTGGGATGCTGGACCACGATGGCCACCAAGAACTCGACCGACGACCCGCTCGCCCCCGTCACGCTCGCCGTGGGGCAGGAGGACCTTCTCCTCGACCGTGCGGTACGGGAGGTGGTGGCGGCCGCCCGCGCCACCGACCCGGACACGGATGTTCGCGATCTGACCGCCGACCAGCTGCAGCCCGGCAGCCTCGCCGAGCTGACCAGCCCCTCGCTCTTCGCCGAGCGCAAGGTGCTGATCGTGCGGAACGCGCAGGACCTCTCCGCCGACACGATCAAGGACGTCAAGGCGTACTTCGGGGCGCCTGTCGACGAGGTCAGCCTCGTGCTCGTCCACCCGGGCGCTGCGAAGGGCAAGGGGCTGCTGGACGCGGCGCGCAAGGCGGGCGCGCGGGAGGTCGCCTGCCCGAAGACGACCAAGCCGGGGGAACGGCTGACGTTCGTCCGGGGGGAGTTCCGGGCGCTGGGGCGCTCGGCGACCCCCGAGGCGTGCCAGACGCTCGTGGACGCCATCGGCAGCGACCTTCGCGAGCTCGCGAGCGCGGTGGCGCAGCTCGTCGCGGACGTGGAGGGCACGATCGACGAGTCGGTCGTCGGCCGGTACTACACCGGTCGTGCGGAGGCCTCCAGCTTCAACGTCGCCGACCGGGCGGTGGAGGGCCGCGCCGCCGAGGCACTGGAGGCGCTGCGCTGGTCGCTCGCCACCGGTGTGGCGCCCGTGCTGATCACCAGCGCCTTGGCTCAGGGCGTGCGGGCCATCGGCAAGCTGTCCGCCGCGCGCGGCGGCCGCCCCGCGGACCTGGCGCGTGAGCTCGGCATGCCCCCCTGGAAGATCGACCGCGTCCGGCAGCAGATGCGGGGGTGGACGCCCGACGGTGTCGCCATGGCACTGCGCGCGATCGCCGAGGCGGACGCGGGTGTCAAGGGTGGCGGCGACGACCCGGAGTACGCGCTGGAGAAGGCGGTCGTGGCCATCGCCCGAGCCGCCCGCTCCCGTCGCTGAACCCCGAGCGCCATCCGAGGGCCAGGCAGGACACGCGCCGACCCGCGCCCGCCCGGACGGCGGCAGTAGGCCCCCGCCCGCCCTCCAGGCCCCGTCCGGCCCGCCCCTGTCCGGACGGCGCCAGTCTTGGCCCCCGCCCGCCCTCCAGGCCTCGCCCGGCCCCGGCCCCCGCCTGGCCCCGGCCCACGCCCGGCCCCGGCCCCCGCCTGGCCCCGGCCAGTCCGGCCCGCGCGCCGAGGCGGTCCCGTACACACCGGCGGGCCCAAAGGTCCGAGCGTGCGCCCTCCAGGCCCCGCACGCCTCCGGGCGCACCCGCCCGGTCCCCTCGCCTCCGCCCCCCGGCCGCCGCCCTCCGCCCCCAGCCACGGACCCTTGGCCATCGCCCCCACCAAGCCGCCCCCCGCCTCCGCCCCCCGGCCGCCGCCCCGCTCCCGGGCGCATGCCGAAGGCCCCGGGGGCGTCCTGGGGAAGGACGGCCACCGGGGCCTTCGGGTCACGATCGTGAGCCGCACCCGCGTGGCGAACGCAGGCCGCGTGCGGCTCGGGGTGCCGGTCAGGAGCGGATGAGAGGGCCCGCTTGATCCGTTCCGGCGATCACATCAACAGGTGCCGTGAGGCACCGACAGGTACTCAGCCCTGGAGGGAGGCAACCTTGGAGGCCAGCGCCGACTTCTTGTTGGCGGCGGCGTTCTTGTGGATGACACCCTTCGAGACAGCCTTGTCGAGCTTGCGGGACGCCTCGCGAGCGGCCACGGTGGCCTTCTCGACGTCACCCGCGGCGGCAGCCTCACGGGCCTTGCGGATCGCGGTCTTGAGCGAGGACTTGACGGCCTTGTTGCGCAGGCGCGCCTTCTCGTTCGTCTTGTTCCGCTTGATCTGGGACTTGATGTTCGCCACGAAAGAGCCTTTTCAGGTTCGTAATGATCTTCGGTGTGCGTCCCGCCGCTGAGAGGGCCACGAGACACAGCTGCTCAGGCTACCAGCCGCCGTCCGACCGGCCCAAACCGAGCGCCCGGCGGACCGAACCGAGCGCCCGTCGCCGGCCGTGGGACCATGGAACCTACGTATCGATCCGACGTCGACCCGAGCAGAGACCCCTGGCATTCCACCGGGGGCTCGAGAATCAGGACCCTGCGTGCCCGCGACCCCTACCCACGTGCCCGAGCCGAGCCGTACCGACCCGGCGCTGATCCGCAATTTCTGCATCATCGCGCACATCGACCACGGCAAGTCGACCCTTGCCGACCGGATGCTCCAGCTGACCGGTGTGGTCGAGCAGCGGCAGATGCGTGCTCAGTATCTCGACCGCATGGACATCGAGCGCGAGCGCGGCATCACGATCAAGTCCCAGGCCGTCCGCCTGCCGTGGGCACCGACCGAGGGTGAGGACCAGGGCAGGACCCACATCCTCAACATGATCGACACCCCGGGCCACGTGGACTTCACCTATGAGGTGTCCCGCTCCCTCGCCGCCTGCGAGGGCACGATCCTCCTCGTGGACGCCGCCCAGGGCATCGAGGCGCAGACCCTCGCCAACCTGTATCTGGCGATGGAGAACGACCTCACCATCGTTCCGGTGCTCAACAAGATCGACCTTCCGGCGGCGCAGCCCGAGAAGTTCTCCGAGGAGCTCGCCAACCTCATCGGCTGCCAGCCGGAGGACGTGATGCGCGTCTCCGCCAAGACCGGCGTCGGTGTCGAGGCGCTGCTCGACCGCGTCGTACGGGACGTTCCGGCGCCGGTCGGCGTCAAGGACGCCCCCGCCCGCGCGATGATCTTCGACTCGGTCTACGACTCGTACCGGGGTGTCGTCACCTACGTCCGTGTGGTCGACGGGCAGCTCAACAAGCGCGAACGCATCCGCATGATGTCGACCGGCGCGACCCACGAGCTGCTGGAGATCGGCACCAACTCGCCCGAGATGCTCGCCGCCGACGGTCTCGGCGTGGGCGAGGTGGGCTACCTCATCACCGGTGTGAAGGACGTCCGCCAGTCCAAGGTCGGTGACACGATCACCAGCCTGACGAAGGGCGCCCAGACCGCGCTGGGCGGCTACAAGGACCCCAAGCCGATGGTGTTCTCGGGCCTGTACCCGCTGGACGGCTCGGACTACCCGGAGCTGCGGGACGCTCTCGACAAGCTCCAGCTCAACGACGCGGCCCTGGTCTACGAGCCGGAGACGTCCGCCGCCCTCGGCTTCGGCTTCCGCGTGGGCTTCCTCGGCCTGCTCCACCTCGATGTGATCCGGGAGCGGCTGGAGCGCGAGTTCGGCCTCGACCTGATCGCCACCGCCCCGAACGTGGTCTACCGCGTCCTGATGGAGGACGGCGGCGAGCACACGGTCACCAATCCGAGCGAGTTCCCCGAGGGCAAGATCAGCGAGGTGTACGAGCCCGTCGTACGCGCCACGATCCTCGCCCCGTCCGAGTTCATCGGCTCGATCATGGAGCTCTGCCAGAACCGCCGCGGCACCCTCCTCGGCATGGACTACCTCTCCGAGGACCGTGTCGAGATCCGTTACACGCTGCCGCTCGCCGAGATCGTCTTCGACTTCTTCGACCAGCTGAAGTCCAAGACCCGCGGGTACGCCTCGCTCGACTACGAGCCGACGGGCGAGCAGGCGTCGTCCCTGGTCAAGGTCGACATCCTGCTGCACGGCGACAAGGTGGACGCGTTCTCCGCGATCACGCACAAGGACGCGGCGTACGCGTACGGCGTGCGGCTCGTCGCCAAGCTCAGGGAGCTGATCCCGAGGCAGGCCTTCGAGGTGCCCATCCAGGCGGCCATCGGCTCACGGGTCATCGCCCGCGAGACCATCCGCGCCATCCGGAAGGACGTCCTCGCCAAGTGCTACGGCGGTGACATCTCCCGTAAGCGGAAGCTGCTGGAGAAGCAGAAGGAGGGCAAGAAGCGGATGAAGATGGTCGGCTCCGTCGAGGTCCCGCAGGAGGCCTTCATCGCGGTGCTGTCCAGCGACGACTCCGCCGGCGGCAAGACCAAGAAGTAGTCGCACGCCGAAGAAGCGGTAGAGACGCCCGTCCGGTCACGGACGGGCGTCTTCCCCGTTTCCCCGGACAACGGTGCGGAGTCGCGAACGAACCGGACGGAAACGGGGAGAGAAACACGCCGACCGCACCAGGACCCCACGCGGACCGCACAGTCGTTATGAACCGGGTATGAACCGCGAGGCCGCAGCCTCTTACGCCACGGAGCCGGGCGCTCTACCCTGAACCCGCTCGCCGGTTACTCGCGAGTTAAACAACAGTCGTTCGATACAGCCGTTTCGTCCCATCCGTCGACGCGGCCGTTTCGGCACAGCCGTTCGAATCAACCCCCCATGGATCACACCAGCCGTTGAACACGCAGCACTGAGCGAACCACCAGCAAGTCGTGCAGCCCTGCCGCAGGCCCGGAGGACGTCGTGAGCGACACACAGACCCAGATCGAGAACCGGCCGCCCTCCGTGGCGAGCCTCTTCCTTGAGCGCGTGGCGAAGACCCCGGACACCGAGGCATATCGGTACCCGGTGCCCTCAGCCTCCGGCCAGGGGCCGGACGACTGGAAGTCCCTGAGCTGGGGCCAGGCCGCCGAGCGCGTCTTCGCCATCGCGGCGGGACTGATCGATCTCGGCGTCCTGCCGGAGGAGCGGGTCGCGCTCGCCTCGTCCACCCGCGTGGAGTGGATCCTGTGCGACCTGGGCGTGATGTGCGCGGGTGCCGCCACCACGACCGTCTACCCGCAGACCAATGCCGAGGAGTCCTCGTACATCCTCGCCGACTCCGACAGCCGCGTGCTGATCGCGGAGGACGCCGCCCAGCTCGCCAAGGCCCGGGAGCGCCGCGCCGACCTGCCGAAGCTGTCCCATGTCGTGGTGGTCGACGGCAGCGCGGTCGAGCCGGCCGACGACGACCCCGAGGGCTGGGTGCTGACGCTCGCCGACCTGGAGGCGCGCGGGCGCACGTACCTGGAGAAGAACCCCGACGCGGTCAAGGAGCGGGTCGGAGCCATCACCGCCGACCAGCTCGCCACGCTGATCTACACCTCGGGCACCACGGGCCGCCCCAAGGGCGTGCGGCTGCCGCACGACAACTGGTCGTACATGGCGAAGGCCATCGCCGCGACCGGGCTGGTGCGCGAGGACGACGTGCAGTACCTGTGGCTGCCGCTGGCCCATGTGTTCGGCAAGGTGCTGACCTCCGGCCAGATCGAGGTCGGCCATGTGACGGCGGTCGACGGACGCGTCGACAAGATCATCGAGAACCTGCCGGTGGTCCAGCCGACCTACATGGCGGCAGTGCCCCGGATCTTCGAGAAGGTCTACAACGGGGTCGCGGCCAAGGCGCGCGCGGCCGGCGGTGCCAAGTACAAGATCTTCCAGTGGGCGGCGGGCGTGGCCCGCGAGTACGCCCGCGTCACGCAGGACAACTTCCGCCGCACCGGCCAGGCCACCGCGCCGTTCGGGCTCACCGCCAAGCACAAGGTCGCCGACGCGCTCGTCTACTCCAAGCTCCGCGACGCCTTCGGCGGGCGGCTGCGCGCGGCCGTGTCCGGTTCGGCGGCGCTCGCGCCCGACATCGGCTACTTCTTCTCCGGCGCGGGCATCCACATCCTGGAGGGGTACGGCCTGACGGAGTCCAGCGCCGCCAGCTTCGTCAACCCGGGCGAGGCCTACCGCACCGGCACCGTCGGCAAGCCGCTGCCCGGCACTGAGGTCCGGATCGCCGACGACGGCGAGATCCTGCTGCGCGGCCCCGGCATCATGCAGGGCTACCACGGGCTGCCGGAGAAGACCGCCGAGGTCCTGGAGTCCGACGGCTGGTTCCACACCGGTGACATCGGCGAGCTGTCCGCGGACGGCTACCTGCGGATCACGGACCGCAAGAAGGACCTGATCAAGACCTCCGGCGGCAAGTACATCGCACCGGCCGAGGTCGAGGGCCAGTTCAAGGCGGTCTGCCCGTTCGTCTCCAACATCCTGGTCCACGGCGCCGACCGGAACTTCTGCACGGCGCTGATCGCACTCGACGAGGCCACTCTCCTCGGCTGGGCGAAGGACCACGGCATGGCGGGCCGCGACTATGCCGAACTCGTCGCGACACAGCAGGTCAAGGACCTGATCCAGGGCTATGTCGACCGGCTGAACGAGGGCCTCCAGCGCTGGCAGACCATCAAGAAGTTCCGGCTCCTGCCGCGCGACCTGGACATCGAGCACGGCGAGCTCACGCCCAGCCTCAAGCTGAAGCGGCCCGTCGTGGAGCGCACGTACAAGGGGCTCATCGACGAGATGTACGAGGGCTCCCGAGAGGCCTGAGTCCCAGAGCGGCAGCCCCCGTCCGGCCGGTTTCCCGGCACCGGCCGGGGGCTGCCGTCGCCCGTGAGCCGTGAGCCGTGAGCGGCGAGCCGTGTGCCGTGGCTGCCGGCTGTCCGGTTGGCTGTATCCGGCCGCCCCGATGCGTCACTTCGGTGACTCCACGCTCATATGTCGTCCCGGTCTGTCACCCTGTCGGTGTTCATCCAGACGCGACCGACCGGAGACGAACAGGGAGCCGCCCGTGGGGTCTGTTCCGACACCGAGGGAGTCCGCGGACCCGTCCTCGCGAACCGCCCGCGACGCCGCCGCCCGTGACACCGTGGCGCCCGACGCAGCCGCCCGTGGCACAGTGGCACCCGGCGCCGCCGCGGCAACCGGCGCCTCGGGGCCGGATCTGGTCGGCCTCGCCGCCGCCTTCGCGTCGCCCGCGTCCGCGCCCGTCGCCTCCGTCGCGCGTACCAGCCTCCCCGGCAACCCGCTGACGCCCGCGGCGGGCCGCCGGTTCGTACGGGCCGCCCTCGCCGACTGGACCGCGCTCGCCCTGCCCGCGGCGGCCACGGTCACCGAACGCGTCGCGGACGACGCCGTGCTGGTCGCCGACGAACTGGTCACCAACGCCGTCGTCCACGCGGGCACCACCGTCGAACTGCTCCTGCGCCTGGAGGATCCCGCCGGGGACCAGCCCGCCGCGCTCGTCCTGGAGGTGTCCGACCGGCATCCCGCGCGCACCCTGCACGGCCAGGCGTCCGGCCCGGACGCCGAGGGCGGGTTCGCCGAGTACGGGCGCGGCCTGCACCTCGTGGGCGCGCTGGCGGAGTGCTGGGGCATCACGTACCGCACCGGCCGCAAGACCGTCTGGGCCCGGCTCGCCCTCGACGGCGGCGACGTCTGCCCCGTGCCCGGCCCCGGACCGGCGCTCCAGCGGGGTCTGCGCGCCGCCGGGATCCTCGCGCCCGCACCCCGCCGCACCGGGCGCGACGACCACGAGTGGATCAGCCGTGGCGGGCTGTCCTTCCTCGCGGAGGCGTCCGACCTGCTCGCGGGGCAGCTGGACGAGGACATGGTGGCCGCGCTGGCCGCGCAGCTGCTGGTGCCCCGGTTCGCGGACTGGTGCGCGTTCTGGCTGGATGTCGACGCCGGGCATGCCGAACCGGGCGGCCCTTCGGGGCGCGGAGCCGAACAGCGGCTCGCCCGTGTGTGGCACACCGACGAGTCAGCCGTCGAAGAGCTGCGCAGGGGCCTGGAGAAGGAGCCGCCGAGGCTGCCGGACTCCTTGGCCACCGGCCCGGTACGGATCCCCTGGCCGCCCGGCGGCGACCTGACGCCCGGCGCAGGCACACGCGGCGACCGCCACCCGACGCCCGGCGCAGGCACGGACGGCGGTGACGGTACGGAGGTGAACGGCACCGCCCTCGCCTACCGGCTGGTCGCGCGCGGGCGGGCCGTCGGCACCCTCGTGCTGGGCCGGCGGGGGCTGCTGCCGGTCCCCGAGTCGGTCACCGCGCTCATGGAGGACTTCGCCCGGCGCGTGGCCCTGGCGATCGGCGCGGCCCGCCAGTACACCCGGCAGGTCACCATCAGCCGGGTCCTGCAGCGGGGGCTGCTGCCCGGCCGCGTGGCCCGGATCCCCGGTGTGGACAGCCGTGTCGTGTACGAGCCGAGCGACGACGGACTGGCGGGCGGCGACTTCTACGACGTGTTCGAGGCCGGCCCCGGCGCCCGCCGCTGGTGCTTCATGCTCGGCGACGTCCAGGGCAGCGGCCCCGAGGCCGCCGTCGTCACCGGGCTCGCCCGCCCCTGGCTGCGGCTCCTCGCCCGCGAGGGCCATCCGGTCGGCGAGGTCCTCGACCGCCTCAACCGGCTGCTCCTGGACGACGCCACCGAGGCCGCCGAGGCCGCCGCCCGCCTGGCGGCCGCCGCACCGGCCTCCTTCCCGGAGCCCCCGCCGCCCGCCCTCGGTACCGCCCTTCCCGACTCCGTACGAGCGGCCGGTCTCCCCGAGTCCGTACGGGCCGCCGGTCTGCCGGGGCCGCCACCGGGCCACGGCGTCGTCGACGGGACGCTCGGGCCCGCCCAGGCCCGGTTCCTGTCCCTCCTCTACGGCGAGCTGGTCCCGCTGCCGCCCGAGGCCGGCGGCGGCGCCCGCTGCACGCTGGCCTGCGCCGGGCACCCCCTGCCGCTGCTCCTGCGCCCCGACGGTTCCGTGACCGCCCCGGCCACGCCGCAGGTCCTCCTCGGTGTCGTGGACGACGTCGCGTACGAGAGCCACACCTTCGACCTGGCGCCCGGTGACACCCTCCTGTGCGTCACCGACGGCGTGACCGAGCGGCGCTCGCGCGGCGGCCGCATGTTCGACGACGGCGACGGCCTCGCCCTGGCGCTCGCCGACTGCGCCGGGCTCGGCGCGCAGGACGTCGCCGACCGGCTCAGGCAGGCCGTGCACGCCTTCGGAGAGGGTCCCGTACGCGACGACCTGGCCCTCCTGGTGCTCCAGGCACAGCACCGGCCGCGGTGACGGACAATGGACGACATGCCTTCCGTACTGCCCGATGGTGAGCCGATGCCCGAGGACGGCGCGCTGCCCGCGTCCGCCCTGCGCGGGGCGGGTGACCGGCCGCTCGGGTTCTACCTGCACGTGCCGTACTGCGCGACGCGCTGCGGGTACTGCGACTTCAACACCTACACCGCCACCGAGCTGCGCGGCTCGGGCGGCGTCCTCGCCTCCCGCGACAACTACGCGGCGACGCTCACCGACGAGATCAGGCTCGCCCGGAAGGTCCTCGGCGACGACCCCCGCCCCGTCCGTACGGTCTTCGTCGGCGGCGGTACGCCCACGCTGCTCGCCGCCCGCGACCTGGTGGCCGCGCTGGACGCGGTCCGCGGCGAGTTCGGGCTCGCCGACGACGCCGAGATCACCACTGAGGCCAACCCGGAGTCCGTCGACCCGGCCTATCTCGCCACGCTCCGCGAGGGCGGCTTCAACCGGATCTCGTTCGGCATGCAGAGCGCCCGGCAGCACGTCCTGAAGGTCCTCGACCGCACCCACACCCCCGGCAGGCCGGAGGCGTGCGTCGCCGAAGCCCGCGCCGCCGGATTCGAGCACGTCAACCTGGACCTCATCTACGGCACCCCCGGTGAGAGTGACGACGACTGGCGGGCCTCCCTGGAGGCGGCGATCGGCGCCGGACCCGACCACGTCTCCGCGTACGCGCTGATCGTCGAGGAAGGCACCCAGCTGGCCCGCCGGATCCGGCGCGGCGAGGTGCCGATGACCGACGACGACGTGCACGCCGACCGTTACCTGATCGCCGACTCCGTCCTCGCCGGCGCGGGCTTCCACTGGTACGAGGTCTCCAACTGGGCCGCGTCCGACGCGGGCCGCTGCCTGCACAACGAGCTGTACTGGCGCGGCGCCGACTGGTGGGGCGCGGGCCCCGGCGCGCACAGCCACGTCGGCGGGGTGCGCTGGTGGAACGTCAAGCACCCGGGTGCCTACGCCGCCGCCCTCGCCGACGGGCGCTCACCGGGCGCGGGCCGGGAGGTCCTGTCCGACGAGGACCGGCGCGTCGAACGCGTCCTGCTGGAGCTGCGGCTGCGCGAGGGCTGCGCACTGTCGCTGCTGAAGCCCGCGGGGCTGGCCGCCGCCGAGCGGGCGGTAAGGGACGGGCTCCTGGATGCCGCCCCTTACACCGAGGGCCGCGCGGTCCTCACGCTGCGGGGCCGGCTGCTCGCCGACGCCGTGGTCCGGGACCTGGTGGACTGACCCTGCCGGGTCGGGGCCGGGACACCGGCCGAGACCCCCGCTGCGGCGGAGACAGCGCACTTCTGGGCCGCGTGGACGAGCTGATCGACGGAACACCCCCCGCCGCGGCGGGGAACGACCGGCGCCCTGGTGGTCAACGATCGCGTGCGACGGCGGTCACCTGTCCGCGTCGCCGACCGTCACATGGTCGATCAGCCGCTCCACCGCGCCCAGCAACGCCGGTTCCAGGTCCTTGTAGGAGCGGACCTTCGAGAGGATGTGCTGCCAGGCGGCGCCCGTGTTCTGCGGCCAGCCCAGCGCCCGGCACACGCCCGTCTTCCAGTCCTGGCCGCGCGGCACCGCCGGCCAGGCCGGGATGCCCACGGACGACGGTTTCACCGCCTCCCAGACGTCGATGTACGGGTGGCCGACCACCAGGACGTGCGGGTCGCGCACGGACGCCGCGATACGGGACTCCTTGGAGCCCGGCACCAGGTGGTCCACCAGCACTCCGAGGCGGGCGTCCGGGCCCGGCGCGAACTCCGCGACGATCCCCGGCAGGTCGTCCACGCCCTCCAGGTACTCGACGGCCACGCCCTCGATCCGCAGGTCGTCGCCCCACACCCGCTCGACCAGCTCGGCGTCGTGGCGGCCCTCCACGTAGATCCGCCCCGCCCGGGCCACGCGCGCGCGGGCACCCGGTACGGCGACCGACCCGGAGGCCGTACGGGACGGCCGCACCGGCGCCGCGCCCGCCGGGCGCACCAGCGTGACCGTACGGCCCTCCAGCAGGAACCCCCGGGGCGCCAGCGGGAACACCCGGTGCTTGCCGAACCGGTCCTCCAGGGTCACGGTGCCGGCCTCGCAGCGGATCACCGCGCCGCAGAACCCCGTCCCCACCTCCTCGACCACCAGGTCCGGCTCGGCGGGCACCTCGGGCACGGGTGCGGAGCGCTTCCAGGGGGGCGTGAGATCGGGGTGGTAGCCGCGCATTCGTCAGACGCTACGACACCCCGAAGCGCCGGGCCAGTTCATCGCGTTGGGCGCGGACGAACGCCGAGTCGACCACCGCGCCGTGCCCCGGCACGTACACCGCGTCGTCACCGCCGAGCTCCAGCAGCCGGTCCAGGGCCGCCGGCCAGCGTGACGGGATCGCGTCCGGCCCCGCCTGCGGATCACCGGACTCCTCCACGAGGTCGCCGCAGAACACCACCTCGGGCCCGCCGCGCAGGCCCGGCACCAGCAGAGCCAGGTCGTGCCCGGTGTGGCCGGGCCCCACGTTGGCCAGCAGCACCTGCCGCCCGCCCAGGTCGAGCGTCCACTCGCCGCACACCAGATGGTGCGGGCGCACCACGACGTCCGTCGCCTCCAGCGCCTCCGCCGCGTCGACACCCTGACGGATCGCGTCGTACCGCAGGGTGTCCCGGTCCTTGACCAGCACCTCGTCCAGCCCGACCGCCCCGTACACCTCCGCGCCCGCGAACGCCGCCGTGCCGAGCACATGGTCGAAATGCGGGTGACTCAGTGCGATATGCGTCACGCGGCGGCCGCCCAGCAGCCGCTGCGCCTGCGCCCGCACCTCGGCGCCCTCACGCAGCGTGGAGCCCGTGTCGTACAGGAGCGCGGCGTCCTCCCCGACCACGAGTGCGGTGGTCGCGTCCCATACGGGCAGGCGCCTGCGGCCCACGCCGTCGGCGAGCCGCTCCCACCCGAAGTCTTCCCAAGAGACGTCCATACGGCGACGCTATCGGCAATGCCCACCACCGGCGCGCGGTAGCGTGGTCGGCCGCCCTTGCCAGGGGATTACCTCGGCGCCGTACACTGGCCGCGGGATTATTGGCACTCGGACGCCGTGAGTGCCAACGAACGGCAGGAAACCCGAGCCAGCTGGAGGTGTGCGCGATGCTCAGTGAACGCAGACTGGAAGTGCTGCGCGCCATCGTCCAGGACTACGTCGGCACGGAGGAGCCCGTCGGCTCCAAGGCACTCACCGAGCGTCACAACCTCGGCGTCTCGCCCGCCACCGTCCGCAACGACATGGCGGTGCTGGAGGAGGAAGGGTTCATCGCCCAGCCGCACACCAGCGCGGGGCGCATCCCCACCGACAAGGGCTACCGGCTGTTCGTGGACAAGCTCGCCGGCGTCAAACCGCTGTCGACACCGGAGCGCCGGGCCATCCAGAACTTCCTGGACGGCGCCGTCGACCTGGACGACGTCGTGGGGCGTACGGTGCGGCTGCTCGCGCAGCTGACCCGGCAGGTCGCCGTCGTGCAGTACCCGTCGCTGACACGCTCCACCGTGCGGCACGTGGAGCTGCTGTCGCTGGCCCCGGCCCGGCTGATGCTCGTCCTGATCACCGACACGGGTCGCGTGGAGCAGCGCATGGTCGACTGCCCCGCGCCGTTCGGCGAGACCTCCCTGGCCGATCTGCGGGCGCGGCTGAACGCCCGTGTCGTCGGGCGTCGGTTCGCCGACGTGCCGCAGCTCGTCCAGGATCTCCCCGAGTCCTTCGAGTCGGAGGACCGCGGAACCGTCTCGGCGGTGCTGGCCACACTGCTGGAGACGCTGGTGGAGGAGACCGAGGAGCGGCTGGTGATCGGCGGTACCGCCAATCTCACCCGCTTCGGGCACGACTTCCCGCTGACGATCCGGCCGGTACTCGAGGCACTGGAGGAGCAGGTCGTGCTCCTCAAGCTGCTCGGCGAGGCCACGGATTCGGCGATGACCGTGCGCATCGGACATGAGAACGCCCATGAGGGGCTGAGCTCCACGTCCGTCGTCGCGGTCGGCTACGGTTCGGGCGACGAGGCCGTCGCCAAACTCGGCGTGGTCGGACCGACCCGCATGGACTACCCCGGAACGATGGGAGCGGTACGCGCAGTGGCACGTTACGTCGGACAGATCCTGGCGGAGTCGTAAGTGGCCACGGACTATTACGCCGTACTCGGCGTACGCCGCGACGCGTCCCAGGACGAGATCAAGAAGGCATTCCGGCGGCTCGCGCGCGAGCTGCACCCGGATGTCAACCCCGATCCGAAGACGCAGGAGCGGTTCAAGGAGATCAACGCCGCGTACGAGGTGTTGTCGGACCCGCAGAAGAAGCAGGTCTACGACCTCGGCGGCGACCCGCTGTCCTCGGCGGGCGCGGGCCCGGGCGCGGGCGGCTTCGGCGCGGGCGGCTTCGGCAACTTCTCCGACATCATGGACGCGTTCTTCGGTACGGCGTCGCAGCGCGGGCCCCGCTCGCGGACGCGGCGCGGCCAGGACGCGATGATCCGGCTGGAGATCGAGCTCGACGAGGCGGCCTTCGGCACGACGAAGGACATCCAGGTCGACACGGCCGTGGTGTGCACCACCTGCTCAGGTGAGGGCGCGGCGCCCGGCACGTCCGCGCAGACCTGCGACATGTGCCGCGGCCGCGGTGAGGTGTCGCAGGTGACCCGGTCCTTCCTGGGCCAGGTCATGACCTCGCGTCCGTGCCCCCAGTGCCAGGGGTTCGGCACGGTCGTCCCGACGCCGTGCCCGGAGTGCGCGGGCGACGGCCGGGTCCGGTCGCGCCGCACGCTCACGGTCAAGATCCCCGCCGGTGTCGACAACGGCACCCGTATCCAGCTCGCCGGCGAGGGCGAGGTCGGTCCGGGCGGTGGCCCCGCGGGTGACCTGTACGTCGAGATCCACGAGCTGCCGCACGCGGTGTTCCAGCGGCGCGGCGACGATCTGCACTGCACGGTGACGATCCCCATGACGGCGGCCGCGCTGGGCACGAAGTGCCCGCTGGAGACGCTCGACGGGATCGAGGAGGTCGACATCCGGCCGGGCACGCAGTCCGGCCAGTCGATTCCGCTGCACGGGCGCGGCGTCACCCACCTGCGCGGCGGCGGCCGGGGCGACCTGATCGTCCACGTGGAGGTCCAGACGCCGTCGAAGCTGGACCCCGAGCAGGAGCGGCTTCTGCGGGAGCTCGCCAAGCTGCGCGGCGAGGAGCGCCCGATGGGCCAGTTCCAGCCGGGGCAGCAGGGGCTCTTCTCACGGTTGAAGGACGCGTTCAACGGGCGTTAGGCGCGTGCGGTGCCGGTGTGGTGTGGCCGGGGGTCCGGGGGTTGTCCCCCGGGCTGGTGGGGCCTGCCGGGGCAGCAGGGGCTGTTCTCGCGGTTGAAGGACGCGTTCAACGGGCGTTAGGCGCGTGCGGTGACGGTGTGGTGTGGCCGGGGGTCCGGGGGTTGTCCCCCGGGCTGGTGGGGCCTGCCGGGCGGCAGGGGCTCTTCTCACGGTTGAAGACGCGTTCAACGGCCGTTAGGCGCGTCAGGGCGTCAGGGCGTCAGAGTTGCCGGGGCGTCAGGGTTGCCGGGGCGGTTCCGGGGTGTCACCCGGGGCCGCCCCTCGCCGTTGTGCGGGCCGGGACGCCGCCCGTGGGGTGGGGAGGCGGGGGGTTCGGTGCGGCGCGGCGGCGTGACACCATGCGTGCATGTCCTCCGCACTGACCGATCTCTGTCGTCACCCGATCGTGCAGGCCCCCATGGCGGGTGGCGCCTCCTGTCCGCAGCTCGTCGCCGCCGTGTGCGAGGCGGGCGGTCTCGGCTTCCTGGCCGCCGGGTACAAGACGGCCGACGGCATGTACCAGGAGGTCAAACAGGTCCGCGGGCTGACCGCGCAGCCGTTCGGCGTCAACCTGTTCATGCCGCAGCCGGGGCAGGCCGACCCGGCAGCGGTCGCGCTCTACCAGCAGCAGCTGGCCGGTGAGGCCACCTGGTACGAGACGCCGCTCGGCGACCCCGACGCGGGGCGGGACGACGGCTACGAGGCCAAGCTCGCGATCCTGCTGGACGACCCGGTGCCGGTGGTGTCGTTCACGTTCGGGTGCCCGAGCCGGGACACGCTCGACGCGTTCTCCCGCGCCGGAACGTTCACCGTGGTGACGGTCACGTCGCCGGAGGAGGCGCAGGCCGCGCAGTGGGCCGGCGCCGACGCCGTGTGCGTGCAGGGCGTCGAGGCCGGCGGCCACCAGGGCACACACCGGGACGACCCGGCGACCGGCGGCTCCGGCACCGGACTGCTGGCGCTGGTCGCGCAGGTGAAGGAGACGGTACGGCTGCCGCTGATCGCCGCCGGCGGGCTGATGCGCGGCGGCCAGATCGCCGCCGTCCTCGCGGCGGGCGCCGAAGCGGCGCAGTTGGGCACCGCGTTCCTCGTGTGCCCCGAATCAGGAGCGAACGTGCTGCACAAGCAGGCCATGACCGATCCGCTGTTCGTACGGACGGAGCTGACCCGGGCGTTCTCGGGGCGGCCCGCCCGCGGCCTGGTGAACCGGTTCATGCGGGAGCACGGGCCGTACGCCCCCGCCGCGTACCCCGAGGTGCACCATCTGACGAGCGGGCTCCGCAAGGCGGCAGCCAAGGCCGGGGACCCGCAGGGCATGGCGCTGTGGGCCGGGCAGGGCCACCGGATGGCCCGCGAACTGCCCGCCGGCCGGCTGGTCGAGGTCCTCGACTCCGAGCTGCGGTCGGCGATCGCGGCGCTCTCCCTGCGAGGTGCGGCATGACCGCGCCGGTCTTCGTGGTGGACAGGGTCACGTCGGGAACCGTCACCCTGGACGGGCCGGAGGGGCGGCACGCCGTCTCCGTGCGGCGGCTGCGCGTCGGCGAGGAGGTCGTGCTCACGGACGGCGCCGGGACCGGCGCGTACGGCACGGTGGCGGCCGTCGAGGGCAAGGACCGGCTCGACGTGGAGGTCGCGGAGGTGCGTACGGAACCGGTGCCCGCGCCGCGTATCACCGTCGTCCAGGCGCTGCCCAAGGGCGACCGGGGCGAACTGGCCGTCGAGACGATGACCGAGACCGGTGTCGACGCGATCGTGCCCTGGGCGGCGTCCCGGTGCATCACGCAGTGGAAGGGCGACCGCGGCCTCAAGGCACTCGCCAAGTGGCGGGCCACCGCCCGCGAGGCGGGCAAGCAGTCGCGCAGGCTCCGGTTCCCCGAGGTCGCGGACGCGGCCGGCACCAGGCAGGTGGCGCGGCTGCTCGCCGACGCGGACTTCGCGGCCGTCCTGCACGAGGAGGGCTCCCAGCCGCTGGCGACCGCCGAACTGCCCTCCACGGGCGAGATCGTGCTCGTCGTGGGCCCCGAGGGCGGCGTGTCGCCCGACGAGCTCGCCGCGTTCGCGGAGGCGGGCGCCAAGCCGTACCGGCTGGGCCGCAGCGTCCTGCGCACCTCGACCGCCGGGACGGCCGCCACCGCACTGCTCCTGGGCCGCACGGGCCGCTGGTCGTGACGCCCCTCGCCACGCCGGCCGGACCGCCCACCGCGCGTGCGGCGCACGGCACGCCGCACGCGGCACGCGGCGCTCGGCGCGGCGGATAGGGTACGGACCGTATCCGATTCGTCGTCCGTGTCGTCCAGTCGAGGAAGGGCCGCAGCATGGCCGGAGAGCCGCAGAGCGACTGCCTGTTCTGCAAGATCGTCGCGGGGGAGGTCCCCGCCACGGTCGTCCGGGAGACCGAGACGACCGTCGCCTTCCGTGACATCAACCCGCAGGCGCCCACGCACGTCCTGGTGATCCCCAAGGCGCACCACGCCGACGCCGCGGCGCTCGCCGCCGCCGAACCGGCCGTCGCGGCCGACGTGCTGGTCGAGGCGGGCCGGATCGCGGCCGACGAGAAGATCGACGGCTCCGGCTACCGCATCGTGTTCAACACCGGAACCGGCGCCGGACAGACGGTCTTCCACGCGCACGCCCACGTCCTCGGCGGCCGCGGCCTCGAGTGGCCTCCCGGATAGGCGGTCGGTACCACCTTGTCCGTACGAGAACTCGTCGTGCTGGGCACCGCCAGCCAGGTGCCCACCCGACACCGCAACCACAACGGCTACCTGCTGCGCTGGGACGGCGACGGCATCCTCTTCGACCCCGGTGAGGGCACCCAGCGGCAGATGCTGCGGGCCGGGGTGGCCGCGCACGACATCGACCGGATCTGCGTCACGCACTTCCACGGCGACCACTCCCTCGGCCTCGCCGGGGTCATCCAGCGCATCAACCTCGACCAGGTCCCGCACCCGGTCACCGCGCACTACCCGGCCTCCGGGCAGCGGTTCTTCGACCGGCTGCGGTACGCCACCGCCTACCGCGAGCGCGCCGACATCGTGGAGGCGCCGGTCGCCGTCGACGGGCCGATCGCCGAGACGCCCGCCTACACCCTGGACGCGTACCGGCTCTCGCACCCCGTCGAGTCGTTCGGCTACCGGCTGACCGAGCCCGACGGGCGCCGCATGCTGCCGGAGAGGCTGGCCGCGCACGGCATCCAGGGCCCGGACGTGGGCCGTATCCAACGCGAGGGCGAGCTCGGCGGGGTGACCCTGGACGAGGTCAGCGAGGTACGGCGGGGGCAGCGCTTCGCGTTCGTCATGGACACACGGCTGTGTGACGGCGTGCACACCCTCGCCGAGGGCTGCGACCTGCTCGTCATCGAGTCGACGTTCCTCGACGACGACGAGCAGCTCGCCGTGGAGCACGGCCATCTGACGGCCGGCCAGGCGGCGGGGGTCGCCCGCGACGCGGGGGTCGCCCATCTGGTGCTGACCCACTTCTCGCAGCGGTACCACGACCCCGCCGAGTTCGAACGGCAGGCCCGCAGGGCGGGTTTCCACGGCGAACTGACCATCGCCCAGGACCTCGTCCGGGTGCCCCTCCCGAAGCGTTCCTAGGGACCACCGCCATGCACCTCCCCGAAGACCTGCCCAAAGCGGAACTGCACCTCCACATCGAGGGCACGCTGGAACCCGAACTCGCCTTCGCGCTCGCCGAACGCAACGGCGTCGAGCTGCCCTACGCGGACACCGAAGAACTCCGCAAGGCGTACCTCTTCAGCGACCTGCAGTCCTTCCTCGACCTGTACTACGCGCTCATGGGCGTGCTGCGGTCGGCGGACGACTTCACGGAACTCGCCGACGCCTACCTCGCCCGCGCCGCCGCCCAGGGCGTCCGGCACGCCGAGATCTTCTTCGACCCGCAGGCCCACACCGCGCGTGGCGTGCCCATCGGCACCGTGATCGAGGGCCTCGCCCGTGCGCTGGACAGCGGCGAGGCGCGGCACGGCGTCTCCACGAAGCTGATCATGTGCTTCCTGCGGGACGAGTCGGCGGAGTCGGCGATGGAGACCCTGCGGGCGGCGGAGCCGTATCTGCACCGGATCTGCGGGATCGGACTGGACTCGGCGGAGGTCGGCCACCCGCCGTCGAAGTTCCGCGAGGTGTACGAGGCGGCCGGGGCGCTCGGGCTGCGCAAGGTCGCGCACGCCGGTGAGGAGGGACCGCCCGCGTACATCCGCGAGGCCCTCGACGTCCTCGGTGTCGAGCGGATCGACCACGGGCTGCGGGCCATGGAGGACCCGGAGCTGGTGGAGCGGCTGGCCCGGGAACGGGTGCCGCTGACGCTCTGTCCGCTGTCGAACGTACGGCTGCGGGCCGTCGACGTCCTGGAGCAGCACCCGCTGAGGGAGATGATGGCGGCCGGGCTGCTGGTCACCGTCAACTCCGACGATCCCGCGTACTTCGGCGGCTATGTGGGCGAGACGTTCCACGCCGTGCGCGAGGCGCTGGCGCTGGACGAGGAGGCGCTGCGCGAGCTGGCCCGGAACTCGTTCCTGGCGTCGTTCCTCGACGACGACGAGGAGCGGCGGGCGCGGTACCTCGCCGAGGTCGACGCGTACGTCTTCGACTGAGCGCGGACGGTTTTCCCGGCCGGGGCCTCCCTCCCAGGCCCGGAGCCTTACTCCCAGGCCCGGAGCCTTACTCCCAGGCCACGTCTTCGGCCCGGCCCGGGTCCTCGGTCCCGCCAGGGTCTTCGGCCCGGCCCGGGTCCTCGGTCCCGCCAGGGTCTTCGGCCCGGCCCGGGTCTTCCGTCCCGCCAAAGTCTTCGGCCCGGCTCCAGGTCATCGGTCCCGTCCCCGGGTCCTCCGTCCCGGTCTCGAAACGGTGCGCAATCGGGCACACTGGCCAGATCCGCACCGCGACCGGGGAGCACGCCGTGACCACACCCAGGGGAGAGCAGCAGCAACGGCAGCACACCGCCGGGGTCGACCCCCTGGACACGCTGCGTACCCCCGCCGATCCGTGCTGCGACGTGTTCCTCACCGGAACGGTCTTCCTCGACATCGTGTTCACCGGCCTGGACAGCGCCCCCGTGCGCGGCACCGAGACCTGGGCGCGCGGCATGGGCTCCAGCCCCGGCGGGGTCGCCAACATGGCCACCGCGCTCGCCCGGCTCGGCCTGCGCACCTCGCTCGCCGCCGCGTTCGGCGACGACCACTACGGCGACTACTGCTGGGACGCCCTGGAGCAGGGTGAGGGCATCGACCTGTCCCTGTCGCGGACCGTGCCCGGCTGGCACTCGCCGGTGACCGTGTCCATGGCCTACGACGGCGAACGCACCATGGTGTCGCACGGCCACGAGGCCCCGCCCCTGCGGAGCGCGCTGCCCGAGTACCCGCCACGCGCGCGTGCCGCCGTCGCCTCGCTCGTACCCGGCAGGACCGAGCCCTGGGTGGCCGCCGCCGCGGGCAACGCCACCCGGATCTTCGCGGACGTCGGCTGGGACGAGACCGGCCGCTGGGACCTGGCGTCGCTCATGGACCTGGCGCACTGCGAGGCGTTCCTGCCGAACGCCGAGGAGGCCATGCGCTACACCGGCACGGCATGCCCGCGCGCCGCCGCCCGTGCGCTGGCCGAGAAGGTGCCGCTGGCCGTCGTCACGCTCGGCGCGGAGGGGGCGTACGCCGTGGACGGGGCGACCGGCGAGACCGCCGAGGTCCCCGCCATCGCGGTGACCGCGCTGGACCCGACGGGCGCCGGGGACGTGTTCGTCGCCGGGTTCGTCACCGGCACCCTCGCCGGGTGGCCGCTCGCCGACCGGCTGGCCTTCGCCGGGCTCACCGCGGCCCTGTCCGTGCAGGAGTTCGGCGGTTCGCTGTCCGCGCCCGGATGGGTCGAGGTGGCCGCCTGGTGGCAGTACGTGCGCGGCTGCTCCGACCAGGACCCGGCGGCGCTGCGCCGGTACGGGTTCCTGGAGGCGCTGCTGCCCGCCCCGAGCCGGACGTGGCCGCTGCGCCGCGCGGTGCCCACGATCGGGTTCGGCCGCTCCGCGTAGCGCCGGGCGGGGCCGGGCAGCCCGGGAAAAGCCTTCGGGCTTGTCATCGGCACGTCGTACGCTGGACAGTCCAGAGGTTGTCGAGTGGCGAGAACCCCGCAACAGGAGGTATGCGCAGGCCAGAGGGCCGGCCCATGACTCAGACACCCACAGACCAGGTACGTGCCCACTTCACCGTGCCCGCCAAGCACCCCATGGTGACCGTGCTCGGCTCGGGAGACTCGCTGCTGCGTGTGATCGAGAAGGCGTTCCCGGCGGCCGACATCCACGTCCGGGGCAATCAGATCAGCGCGGTCGGGGACGCGACGGAAGTGGCGCTCATCCAGCGCCTGTTCGACGAGATGATGCTGGTGCTCCGCACCGGGCAGCCGATGACGGAGGACGCAGTGGAACGCTCGATCGCCATGCTCAAGGAGGAGACCGGGGGAGCGGCCGTCGAGACACCCTCCGAGGTGCTCACGCAGAACATCCTCTCCAGCCGGGGGCGCACGATCCGCCCGAAGACGCTCAACCAGAAGCGGTACGTCGACGCCATCGACAAGCACACGGTCGTCTTCGGCATCGGCCCGGCGGGCACCGGCAAGACCTACCTCGCCATGGCGAAGGCGGTGCAGGCCCTGCAGTCCAAGCAGGTCAACCGGATCATCCTGACCCGGCCCGCCGTCGAGGCGGGCGAGCGCCTCGGCTTCCTGCCGGGCACGCTCTACGAGAAGATCGACCCGTACCTGCGCCCGCTGTACGACGCGCTGCACGACATGCTCGACCCCGACTCGATCCCGCGGCTGATGGCGGCGGGCACGATCGAGGTGGCGCCGCTGGCGTACATGCGCGGACGGACGCTCAACGACGCGTTCATCATCCTGGACGAGGCGCAGAACACGAACCCCGAGCAGATGAAGATGTTCCTGACCCGGCTCGGCTTCGACTCGAAGATCGTCATCACCGGTGACGTGACCCAGGTCGACCTGCCGGGCGGCACCAAGAGCGGTCTGCGCCAGGTCCGGGACATCCTGGACGGCGTGGACGACGTCCACTTCTCCCTGCTGACGTCCCAGGATGTCGTTCGGCACAAGCTCGTCGGCCGTATCGTCGACGCGTACGAGAAGTACGACAGCCGAAACGGGAAGTAGACAGAAGAGCACCATGTCGATCGACGTCAACAACGAGTCCGGTACCGAGGTCGACGAGCAGGCGATCCTCGACGTCGCCCGCTACGCGCTCACGCGCATGCGCATCCACCCCCTCTCCGAGCTGTCGGTGATCGTGGTGGACGCGGAGGCGATGGAGCAGCTGCACATCCAGTGGATGGACCTGCCCGGTCCCACGGACGTCATGTCCTTCCCGATGGACGAGCTGCGCCCGCCGGCGAAGGACGACGAGGAGCCCCCGCAGGGCCTCCTCGGCGACATCGTGCTCTGCCCCGAGGTCGCCACCCGGCAGGGCCAGGAGGCCCCGACGCGGCACTCCATGGACGAGGAGCTCCAGCTGCTCACCGTCCACGGAGTGCTGCACCTGCTCGGGTACGACCACGAGGAGCCGGACGAGAAGGCCGAGATGTTCGGGCTCCAGGCGGCGATCATCGACGGCTGGCGGGCGGAGAAGGGCCTCACCGGCCCGTCCCCGGCGCCGACCGTCTCATGACCGCGCAACTCGTCCTCGGCGCGGTCGCGCTGGTCGTGGTCGCGTGGCTGGCGGCGTGCGCGGAGGCGGGCATCGCGCGCGTCTCCAGCTTCCGCGCCGCCGAGGCGGTACGGTCCGCGCGTCGCGGCGCGGCCAAGCTCGCCCAGGTCGCCTCCGACCCCACCCGGTACCTGAACGTGGCCCTGCTGGTCCGCGTCGCCTGCGAGATGGCGGCTGCGGCCCTCATCACGTACGTCTGCCTGGAGGAGTTCGCGGAGACGTGGAGCGCGCTCGTCGTCGCGATCGGGGTGATGGTCCTCGTGTCGTACGTCGCGGTCGGTGTCTCGCCGCGCACCATCGGCCGCCAGCACCCGCTGAACACGGCCACCGCCGCCGCGTACGTGCTGCTGCCGCTCGCCCGGGTCATGGGCCCGGTGCCGCAGCTGCTGATCCTCATCGGTAACGCGCTCACCCCGGGCAAGGGGTTCCGCAAGGGCCCGTTCGCCTCGGAGGCGGAGCTGCGTGCCATGGTCGACCTGGCCGAGCAGGAGTCCCTCATCGAGGACGAGGAGCGCCGCATGGTGCACTCCGTCTTCGAACTCGGCGACACCCTGGTGCGCGAGGTGATGGTCCCGCGCACCGACCTGGTGTCCATCGAGCGGTTCAAGACCATCCGGCAGGCGCTGACGCTGGCACTGCGCTCCGGTTTCTCCCGGATCCCGGTGACCGGCGACAACGAGGACGACGTCGTCGGCATCGTGTATCTGAAGGACCTGGTCCGCAAGACCCACATCAACCGGGACGCCGAATCCGACCTGGTGTCCACGGCGATGCGGGCGGCGGCCTTCGTCCCGGACACCAAGAACGCCGGTGACCTGCTGCGCGAGATGCAGCGGGAGCGCAACCACTGCGCGGTCGTCATCGACGAGTACGGCGGCACGGCCGGGATCGTCACCATCGAGGACATCCTGGAGGAGATCGTCGGCGAGATCACCGACGAGTACGACCGGGAGCTGCCGCCGGTGGAGGAGCTCGGCGAGAGCCGCTTCCGGGTCACGGCCCGCCTCGACATCGGCGACCTCGGCGAGCTGTTCGGCCTCGACGCGTACGACGACGAGGACGTGGAGACGGTCGGCGGGCTGCTCGCCAAGGCCCTCGGCCGGGTGCCGATCGCCGGGGCCACGGCGGTGGTGGACCTGCCCGACGGGCGGGCGCTGCGGCTGACGGCCGAGTCCCCGGCGGGCCGCCGGAACAAGATCGTGACGGTGCTCGTGGAGCCCGTACCGCCGGAACCGGAGGACGAGGCGGCGTGAGCGAGATGACCCCCCAGCAGCTGCGGGAGTTCTGTCTGAGTTTCAACGCCGCGGTGGAGGAGTTCCCCTTCGGCCCGGAGACGTCCGTCTTCAAGGTCGCGGGCAAGATGTTCGCGCTGGCCGCGCTCAACGGCAGGCCGCTCACGGTCAACCTCAAGTGCGAGCCCGAGATCGCGGTCAGACTGCGCGCCGACCATCCGGCGATCGCGCCCGGCTGGCACATGAACAAACGGCACTGGAACACCGTCACGGTCGGCGGGCTGCCCGCCGCCATGGTCCGTGAGCTCGTCGAGGACTCCTACGACCTGGTGGTCGCGGGGCTGCCGCGCGCCGAGCGCCTCCGCCTGGACCGGCCGTAGGGCCCGTACGGCCCGCGCGGGTTCCGGGGGACCGGTGGGCACGCGGGGACCGGCAGCGCCCGTAGGACGGGAGGGCCCCGCAGGACCGGTGGGGCTGGTGGGACCGGTAGGACGGTGCTGGGCGGGCAGGACCGGTGGGACCGGCAGGACCGGTCGGGCTGGTGGGACCGGTGGGGCTGGTGAGACGGGTAGGACGGCGCTGGGCCGGTAGGGCAGCGCTGGACCGGTGGGACCGGTGGGACGGCGCTGGGCCGGCAGGACCGCGCTGGACTGGTAGGACCCCGCCGCCGACCCCACCGGTGTCCCGCGACTTATGCTCGGGGCATGACACAGAGCACCGACCTGGACCCCGAGGACCGCAAGATCATCACGCTGGCGCGCAGCGCCCGCGCCCGCAACGGTGTGCCCGAGGGCGCCGCGGTGCGGGACGAGACCGGCCGTACCTACGTCGCCGGAACCGTCGCCCTGGAGTCGCTGCGGCTCAGCGCGCTGCAGACCGCCGTGGCCATGGCCGTGGCCAGCGGCGCCAAGTCGCTGGAGGCCGCCGCCGTCGTGTCCGAGGCGGACGCCGCGTCCGACGAGGACCGCGCGGCCGTGCGCGACCTGGGCGGCCCGGACACCCCGGTGCTGCTCGCCGGTCCGGACGGTGCCCTGCGCGCCACCGTGACGGCCGGCTGATGGCGCCCCGGGGGGTAGCGCGGTCACCGCGATGGCTGCTGAGGGGCGCCTTCGCCATGGGCGTGGCGTTCGTGATCGTGACCGTGCTGGAGTGGCTGATCGACGGCCGGGCGCCCGCGTTGACGGACACCTTCGCCCTCTTCCTGCTGGCGTGGGCGGGCGCCGAACTGCTGGGCGCGCGGCGGCAGGCGGCGGCGCGCGTACTGTCGGCCGCCGCTTCGGTGCTGTTGGTCGTCGCGGTCGGCGCCCATGTCGTCCCGGCCGGTGCCGCGTTCCTCCGGGGTGAGGACGTGGACGGGCCCGACCTGGCACTGCTGGTGCTGGTCGCGCTGGTGCCTCTGGTGCTGCTCGCCGCGGCGGCAGGCCGGTGGTGGACGCGCCGCGGCGACTCGGCGGCCTCCTGACGCCGCCACGTCCCGAAGTCGCTGAAGAATCAACGAGGTTCCTCTTGCCTTCGCCGGTCGCCTGCGCCTCAATGAACAGCACATCAGCCGACGGACCGTCAGTTCTCCTGGCGGGGCCGTCGGCCCGGGGTGCGAGCCGCGCCCCGGCGCGCACCCTTCACGCAGCCCCGCACCCTTCGTAGCGCCGTGTGCACGAGTGCGCTCTCGACCCGCCGAACGGGACCTCCCGACGCGCGGGAACAGGGACAAGGGAAAGGGGAACACCCCATGAGAGGCAGCAGGTTACGCGTCGGCGCGGCGCTGGCGGCGGGGGCCTTCGCCGTCACCGGACTGGCGTTCGCCCCGGCGGCCGCCGCCGTGCCGGGCAGCGCCACGGCCACGTACGACTGCGGGTTCTGGGGCGGCGGCGGGGCGACGCTCACCGCCACCCAGAACGGCACCGCCGCGACCATCACCGTCACCTCGGCGATGACGACGCCCGTCGCCGTCGGCGCCGACCAGATCGAGGCCCGGCTCACGCTCGCGAAGAACGGCACCGGCACCACGGTGTTCACCGGCAGGAAGAACCCCGCCCTCGCGGCCGGTTCCGCCGTGACCATGGGGCCGCTGGCCGGGACCGTCGCCTCGGGTGACAGCCTCGACTCCTTCTTCGCCGGCACCGCGCTCACGCTGAAGATCTTCGGGGTGACCGTGAACTGCGACGCCACGTCGTCGCAGTCGCCCGGCCCGTTCGTCTTCGACTGATCCCGCGCCCCACGGCCGGGGGGGGGGGGCGCGCCCCCCCCCCCCCGCGGGGCCCCCCCCCCCCGGGCCCCCCCCCCCCCCGGGGGGGGGGGGGGCCCCGCGGGCCCGCGCGGGTGGCCGGTCGAGCCGGGTGGTGCCGGG
>NZ_JBIDCF010000001.1:22921-782095 GCF_043204435.1 Streptomyces sp. NPDC047886 | reverse complement strand
CGCGCCCGCGGGCGCGGCGCCGCCCCCCGCCCCCCCCCCGCCCGGGGGGCGGCGCCCCCCCCCCCCCCCCCCCGCGCCCCCCCCCCGGCCCCGTGCTGCTGCCCGCGCCCGTTCGTATGGCGTCCGACCTGCGGAAACGAGATCTTGCCAGTACCTGATGGGTCATCAGGCGGCGTCGTCCACCGTCCTTGACTTCTCTTCCCGACCGCTCGTCAATGGCGCCCTCCCGACACCCTCAGGAGGGGCACACATGGCATCCCTGCGAAGACGACACCGGGCGGCACTCGCCGGTGTCACCGTCCTCGTGGTCGCCGCCGGGGGCATGTCCGCCGCCCCGGCCGGCGCCGTCTCCACCGCCTCCCAGGCAGTGGACTTCCCCACCCACTGCGTACCGCCGCCGATCGCGGGCATCCCGCCCATCGACGGCACGACCACCGCCGAGATCACCGTCGACAACGCGGCGCCCAGGGTCGGAGACACCGTCACCGTCACCTACACCGTCACCAAGCCCGCCGCGAGCAACCCCGTCGACCTCGCGCTCCCCGCCGACATCATGACCCCCAGCGGCAAGGTCGCCCTCGGCGGCGCCCAGACCGGCGCCGTCACGGTCACCGGCCCCAGGAAGAACCCGCCCGTCCCCGGCAAGGGCGTCTTCCCGCCCTTCTCCATGACGGGCACCTTCACCGTCACCGCCGCCGGCGCGATCACCCTCTCGCCCGGCGACTACAACATCCACACCAGCTACCTCATGGAGCTGGACACCCCCTGTACGGTCACGAACCCGCCGGCACCCGTCTCCGAGACGGTCACCGCGACCGACCAGCCGGGCGCCAACGAGCGGACCGTCCAGCTCGCCACCGCCTCCGGCAAACCCGGCGACCGCGTCGTGGCCACCGGCAGCCGGTTCACCCCGCTCGCCGACATCACCGTCGCCGGACGGGCCGGAGCCGCCGAGACCGCCGACCGCATGACCCTCAAGGCGAACAGCTCCGGAGGCTTCACCGCGGCCCTCCGCGTCAACGACCCGGCGACCACCGGCATCGTCGCGTACGAGGGCGACGCCTGGAGCACCGACAAGGGCGCGGGACCCGCCGCATACACCGTCGTCGACGACACCCCACTCCCCGAGGGCAGCCAGCGGATCAGCACCACCGTCGCGGCCGGCACCCTCTCCATGAGCCAGGCCGGGGACGCCGTCGCGCTGACGTCCGTCGACTTCGGCAGGGGCGGCGCCGCGACGGGCGACCTGCGCACGGTCACCGTCAAGGACTTCCGGGGCGGCCCCGCCGGCTGGTCGCTGACCGGCAGGGTCACCGACTTCACCGGACCCGGCGGCACCATCGACGCCGGCCGGCTCGCCTGGACGCCCGCCTGCGCCACCAGGCCCGGAAGCCCCAGCACCTGCGCGGCCGGCTCGCCGGGCCCCGTCGGCGCCGCCGGCGCCACCCTGGCGTCCACACCCGGCGGAACGGTCACCGGCGGTGAGTTCACCGTCGACGCGAAGGTCTCGCTGGACGTCCCCGCGTTCACCGCGCCCGGCACGTACGCAGGAGTGCTCACCCTCACCCTGACCTGACCACCGGCGGGCCGGGCGCGCACCCGGCCGGCCCGCCCCGACCCTCCGGAGGCCCGGTGCGCACGCTGTACGTCCTCCTCCTCACGGCCCTGACCCTCCTGGCCGCACCGGTGGCGGGCGCCGGGACCGCGTACGCCGCCGAGAACGGCGAGTGGGCCGTCCAGCCCGCCGCGTCCCGCCTCGGCGGCAGGCCGTACTTCTACCTGTCCGCCGACCCCGGCGCCACGCTCACCGACCGGGTCGTCATCACCAACAAGACTTCGGCGCCGCTCACCTTCCGTCTCTACGCCGCCGACGCGTACAACACGGCACGCGACGGCGGTTTCGCCGTACGCACCGCCGACGAGCCCCAGCACGGCGTCGGCGCCTGGGCCAGGCCCGACCGGACACGCGTCACCGTCCCGCCGCACGGCCGGGTCACCGTCCCGTACACCCTCACCGTCCCGGACGACGCCGAACCCGGCGACCACGCGGGCGCCCTGGTCGCCCTCGACGAACGCGTCGCCCCCGCGCCCGGCGGCGGACCGGTCGCGATGGGCGTCCAGCGGGCCGTGGGCGCCCGCGTCCACCTGCGCGTCACGGGACCCGCCGCGCCCGCGCTGGCCGTCGACGACCTCACGCTCACCCACGACCGGCCCCTGGTGCCCGGCACCGGCGAGAGCACCGCACGCGTCTCGTACACCCTGCACAACCAGGGCAACGTGACCCTCCACCCCAAGGTCGCCCTCCGTGCCGACGGCCTCTTCGGGCGCACCCTGCTCGCCCGCGACCTGGACCACGTCCCCTCCGTGCTGCTGCCCCGCCAGAAGATCCGCCTGACCGAGACCTGGACCGGCGCACCCCAGCTGGAGTGGGGCGACATCACCGTGACCGCGACCGCCGGGGCCGTCGAGGAGACGGCCCGCGCGCCCTTCCTCGCCCTGCCGTGGCTCCCGCTCGCCGTGCTCCTCGCGGCGTGCGCGGCCGCCACCGCGCGACTGCGGTACGTCAGGCGCGCCCGCATCGGGGAGAATGGCCCCCATGAGCGCTCGTAACCCAGAATCCGAAGCCGTCCACCGGGCCGGTTTCGCCTGCTTCGTCGGCCGCCCCAACGCGGGCAAGTCCACCCTCACGAACGCTCTGGTCGGACAGAAGGTGGCCATCACCTCCAACCGTCCCCAGACCACTCGGCACACGGTCCGCGGCATCGTGCACCGCGCGGACGCCCAGCTGATCCTGGTCGACACCCCCGGCCTGCACAAACCGCGCACCCTGCTCGGCGAGCGGCTCAACGACGTCGTACGGACGACCTGGGCCGAGGTCGACGTCATCGGCTTCTGCCTGCCCGCCAACGAGAAGCTGGGCCCCGGCGACCGGTTCATCGCCAAGGAACTCGCCGAGATCAAGAAGACCCCGAAGGTCGCCATCGTCACCAAGACGGACCTGGTGGACTCCAAGACCCTCGCCGAGCAGCTCATCGCCATCGACCGGCTCGGCCGGGAGCTCGGCATCGAGTGGGCCGAGATCGTCCCGGTCTCGGCGGTCGGCGACAAGCAGGTACGGCTGGTCGCGGACCTGCTCATCCCGCTCCTGCCCGAGGGCCCGCCGCTCTACCCGGAGGGCGACCTCACCGACGAGCCGGAGCAGGTCATGGTCGCCGAGCTGATCCGCGAGGCCGCGCTGGAAGGCGTACGGGACGAGCTGCCGCACTCGATCGCGGTGGTCGTGGAGGAGATGCTGCCCCGCGAGAACCGCCCCGCCGACCGGCCGCTGCTGGACATCCACGCCAACGTCTACATCGAGCGCCCCAGCCAGAAGGGCATCATCATCGGCCCCAAGGGCAAGCGCCTGAAGGAGGTCGGCATCAAGTCCCGCAAGCACATCGAGGCCCTGCTCGGCACGCCGGTCTTCCTCGACCTCCATGTGAAGGTCGCCAAGGACTGGCAGCGCGACCCCAAGCAGCTCCGCAAGCTCGGCTTCTGACCCCCGCCCCCGGGCTGTCCCGCCCCGGCACAGAGCGCCCCGGCGCGGGCCACCGGGTCGGCGGCGGGGCCGCCGCAGCCGGTCGACGCCGGTGAGGCCCCCAGGGGCCGAGGCGTGCGAGGGCGGCGGTGGGAAGGGGTCCCGAAGCAGCTCCGCGAGCTCGGCTTCCGACCCCCGCCCCCCGGGCCGTCCGGCCCCGGGCTGTCCCGCCCCGGCACAGAGCGCCCCGGCGCGGGCCCGTACCCGGACCGGCGGGCGGGGCCGCCGCAGCGGGCGTGCGGGATCGTCGCCGTCAGGCGCCCTCCTTCAGCACCCGGGCGATCAGGTCGCGCTGGGCCTGGGTGAGGCGGGGGTCGGCGCAGTAGACCGTGCGCCCGTCGACGGTGATCTCGTAGCTGAACCCGTCCGGGACGCCGGGCGGGGGAGTGCCCCGGGCATCGGCGACGGCCGCCTCGGCCAGGGCCCGCCACGCGGCGGCGTCCGGCAGCCCCGAGGTGTCGACCTCGGCCCGGCGCCGGATGCCCCCGAACCCGCCCGTACGTGTCACGCGAATACGCATGACGCCTGTCTACTCCGTCGGCACCCCCACCGTCGACCAGCCCTTCACCACCGCCTCCACCTCCGGGCCCGACTCGCCGAACCGCTCGCGGGCCGCGGCGACCGTGAGCCGGGCGAAGGCCGCGAAGTCGGCCGTCTCGGTGAGCTCGCCGCCGGTCAGCACGTCGTACCAGATCTGCCCTGCCCGCTCCCAGGCGTGCCCGCCGAGCGCGGTGGCCGCCAGGTAGAACGCGTGGTTCGGGATGCCCGAGTTGATGTGCACGCCGCCGTTGTCGCTGCCCGTCTGGACGTAGTCGTCCATCGTCGCGGGCTGCGGGTCCTTGCCGAGGACGTCGTCGTCGTACGCCGTGCCCGGTGCCTTCATGGAGCGCAGGGCCACCCCTTGGACCTCGTCCGTCAGGAGGCCCGCGCCGATCAGCCAGTCGGCCTGGTCGGCGGTCTGGCCCAGCGCGTACTGCTTGACCAGCGAGCCGAAGACGTCGGACATCGACTCGTTGAGCGCGCCCGGCTGGCTGAAGTAGGCGAGGTTGGCCGTGTACTGGGTGACGCCGTGCGCCAGTTCGTGCCCGATGACGTCGACCGGGATCGTGAAGTCGCGGAAGACCTGGCCGTCACCGTCGCCGAACACCATCCGCTCGCCGTCCCAGAACGCGTTGCCGTAGTCCCGGTCGTAGTGGACCGTCGCGTCCAGCGGCAGCCCCGACCCGTCGATGGAGTCACGGCCGTAGACCTCGTGGAACAGCGCGAACGTCGCGCCGAGCCCCGCGTACGCGCGGTTGACCGTGGCGTCCCGGGTCGGCTCGTCGCCCTCGGCGCGGACCTTCCTGCCCGGCAGCCGCCGCTTGTGCTCGGCGTCGTGGATCGTCCGGTTCGGCCGGCCCGCGGCGGCCTCCGGCGCCCCCGCCGCCACCGTGCGCACACCGGTGACCGTGGTGAGCCGGCGGCCGGTGCGGTGGGCGGCGTCCGCGACGAGGGTGCGGCGCGCTGCCTCGGCGATCGCCGGGTCGGCCGACCGGGCCAGCCGGTCGAGGAGGTGGGGCGGCACGATCGCGCAGAACACGGGAGGGGAGGAGGGCACGGAGGAGGAGAAGGGCCCGGGAGAGGAGAAGGGCATGGGAGAGGAGAAGGCCGTCATGGCAGCAATGTGGCACTGGGTCATCACGGTGTCACCCCCTGCGACCATGATTGACGAAAAGGAGTGACACATCACTTTTCGGGGGTTACCGGTCAGGAATCCCGCATACTGAAACGGCACCCGCGCTCCCCTGTGACTGGGCTACGCTGCTGCGCATCATGCGTTTCGGGCTGCTTCTCCTTAGCTGCCGCGGCGAGGGCCTGTAGTCGTAGGCCGACCCCCTCCCCGCGGAGTCTGGTGCTGCTTCGACTCAGTCGGCCTCCCCCCTGTCGGACCCGAGGAGCCCTACGCAATGTCTCAGCCCGTTGGCCGCCCCACCCCGATCACCAACGCGACGCACACGCAGCAGGCGTCCGGGATGCCCCTCCACAAGTACGGCCAGTACGAGGCCGTCGACATCCCCGACCGCACCTGGCCCGACGCCCGTATCACCAAGGCGCCGCGCTGGCTGTCCACCGATCTGAGGGACGGCAACCAGGCCCTGATCGACCCGATGTCCCCCGCCCGCAAGCGCGCGATGTTCGACCTGCTGGTGCGCATGGGCTACAAGGAGATCGAGGTCGGCTTCCCGTCGTCCGGCGAGACCGACTTCGCGTTCGTGCGCTCGATCATCGAAGAGGGCGCGATCCCCGAGGACGTCACCATCTCCGTGCTGACCCAGGCCCGCGAGGACCTGATCGAGCGGACCGTGGAGTCCCTGCGCGGCGCGCACCGGGCGACCGTGCACATGTACAACGCGACGGCGCCGGTCTTCCGCCGGGTCGTCTTCCGCGGCTCCAAGGACGACATCAAGCAGATCGCCGTCGACGGCACCCGCCTGGTGATGGAGTACGCGGACAAGATCCTGGGCGACGAGACGGCCTTCGGCTACCAGTACAGCCCCGAGATCTTCACCGACACCGAGCTGGACTTCGCACTGGAGGTCTGCGAGGGCGTCATGGACGTCTGGCAGCCGGAGGCCGGCCGGGAGATCATCCTCAACCTGCCCGCGACAGTGGAGCGTTCGACGCCGTCGACCCACGCGGACCGGTTCGAGTGGATGTCCCGCAACCTGTCCCGCAGGGAGCACGTCTGCCTGTCCGTCCACCCGCACAACGACCGGGGGACGGCGGTGGCCGCCGCCGAACTGGCGATCATGGCGGGTGCCGACCGGATCGAGGGCTGCCTGTTCGGGCAGGGCGAGCGCACCGGCAACGTCGACCTGGTGACCCTGGGCATGAACCTGTTCAGCCAGGGCGTCGACCCGCAGATCGACTTCTCGCAGATCGACGAGGTCCGCAGGACGTCCGAGTACTGCAACCAGATGGAGGTCCACCCTCGGCACCCGTACGCGGGCGACCTCGTCTACACCGCCTTCTCCGGCTCCCACCAGGACGCCATCAAGAAGGGCTTCGACGCGATGGAGGCCGACGCGGCCGCCGCCGGCAAGACCGTCGACGACATCGAGTGGGCCGTGCCGTACCTGCCGATCGACCCGAAGGACGTCGGCCGGTCGTACGAGGCGGTCATCCGGGTCAACTCGCAGTCCGGCAAGGGCGGTGTCGCGTACGTCCTGAAGAACGACCACAAGCTGGACCTGCCGCGCCGGATGCAGATCGAGTTCTCGCGGATCATCCAGGCGAAGACCGACGCCGAGGGCGGCGAGGTCACCCCGAAGGACATCTGGGCGGTCTTCCAGGACGAGTACCTGCCGAACCCGGAGAACCCGTGGGGACGGATCCAGTTGCGTTCCGGCCAGACCACCACCGACAAGGACGGCACGGACACGCTGACCGTCGAAGCGGTCGTGGACGGCTCCGAGACCGTGCTGACCGGCGTCGGCAACGGTCCGATCTCGGCGTTCTTCGACGCGCTGAACACCATCGGTGTCGACGCCCGGCTGCTGGACTACCAGGAGCACACGATGAGCGAGGGCGCGTCCGCGCAGGCCGCGTCGTACATCGAGTGCGCCATCGACGGAAAGGTGCTGTGGGGCATCGGCATCGACGCCAACACCACCCGCGCCTCGCTGAAGGCCGTCATCTCGGCGGTCAACCGCTCCGCACGCTGAGCCACCCGGCCGGACCGACCGGAACCGGCCGCGACCGGTGGCCGGAACCGGCCGAAAGGCGACGAACCCCGCCCGTCTCGCGCGGGCGGGGTTCGGCCATGTCGTGGCGTTCTCACGACGGAGTGCTGACGCCACATCACGGATGTGGCTAACATCACGTGAACGCGGCAAGGTGGCCGAGGCGTCATGGAGGTGCGACGTGCAGCCAGCACGAGGATCACGCGGCCGAAAACTCCGCTTCTGTTCCGTTCACACCTCGTGGACCACCATCGGCGACGGTGAGTTCTTCTGTCCGGATTGCGGTGGTGACCGCAACTACCGCCGCCGTACCGGCCGTCGCCGCTTCACCCTTTTCGGTGTTCCGCTGCTGCCGCGCGGAGTGACCGGTCCGGTCGTCGCCTGCTCCGCCTGCCACGGCCACTTCGGCGCGGACGTCCTCGACCACCCGACGACCGCGCGGTTCTCCGCGATGCTCCGCGACGCCGTGCACACGGTCGCGCTCGCCGTCCTCGCCGCCGGCGGTACCTCCTCGCACACGGTCGTGAGGACCGCCGTCAGCACGGTGCGCGCCGCTGGGTACGAGGAGTGCACCGCCGACAGCCTCACCACCCTGATCGAGGCGCTCGCCGCAGACACCGGCCGGTTCGTCGCCGACACCGGCGGTCCCTGCGGCGCCGCCCTCGCCATCGAGCTGCACGAGGCCCTGGAGCCGCTCACGCCGCACCTGGCGCCCGCAGGGCGGGAATCGATCCTGTTCCAGGGCGCCCGCATCGCGCTCGCGGACGGGGGGTACACACAGGCCGAGCGCGAGGTGCTCACGACGGTGGGCGCCGCGCTCCAGCTATGCGCGGACGACACGGTCCGGCTGATGGAAGCGGCGCGCGCGCCGTTCTGATAGCCGAACGGTCACCCGGTTCTGAGAAGGGTCACCCCGTTCTGAGCGGAACGGTCACCCTGAGCGGAACGGTCACCCCGTTCTGAGTGGGTCACCTGAGCAGAACGGGGTGACCCTGAGCAGAGCGGTCACGCGCGCCGGAATCCGGGGGCGGGGCCGCCGGTCAGATCTCGACGCCGCTCGCGCGCAGCATCTCCGCACGCTCCACGATCTTCACCCGCTCGCGGCCCTCCGCCTCGCCGAGCGCCCGCTCCGCCGCGTCCAGCCGGTACCAGCCGTCCCAGGTCGTGTACGCGACGCCCCTGCTCTCCAGGAACTCCACCACGGCGTCCGCGCCGGGCGCCGACGGCGTGCTCAGCCGGCCCTCGCGGTGGTCCTCCAGGAGGTTCGCGACGGTCTCGTTGGCATCGCCCTTGGTGTGGCCGATGAGGCCGACGGGGCCGCGCCTGATCCAGCCCGTCACATACGTGGAGCGCAGGTGCTCGTCGCCCTGCATGACCCGGCCGCCCTCGTCGGGGACGGTGCCGGAGGCGGTGTCCCAGGGCAGCTTGGGGAGCTCGTCCGACAGATAGCCGACGGCCCGGTACACGGCCTGGACGTCCCAGTCCGTGGTCTCGCCGGTGCTCTCGACGTTGCCGGTGCCGTCGAGGCGGGTGCGCTCGGTGCGGAGCCCGACGACCTTGCCGTCCTCGCCGATGATCTCGACCGGCGACTCGAAGAAGTGCAGGAACAGCTTGTGCGGCCGGTCGCCGACGTCCCGGATCGCCCAGTTCTCCAACGTCTTGGCGACCATGTCGACCTGCTTGTTGGAGCGCCGCGCGTCGATCGAGCCGTCGTCGTAGTCGATGTCCTCGGGGTTGACGATGACCTCGATGTTCGGCGAGTGGTCGAGTTCGCGCAGCTCCATGGGGCTGAACTTCGCCTGCGCGGGGCCGCGCCGGCCGAACACATGGATCTCCAGGGCCTTGTTGGCCTTGAGGCCCTCGTACACGTTCGCCGGGATCTCCGTCGGCAGCAGCTCGTCCGCCGTCTTGGCGAGGACGCGGGCCACGTCGAGTGCCACGTTGCCGACGCCCAGCACCGCCACCTTCTCGGCGTGCAGGGGCCAGGTGCGCGGCACGTCCGGGTGACCGTCGTACCAGGAGACGAAGTCGGCGGCGCCGTAGGAGCCGTCCAGCTCGATGCCGGGGATGCTCAGCGCCCGGTCGGCCGTCGCGCCCGTGGAGAAGATCACCGCGTCGTAGAACGCGTGCAGATCGTCCAGCGTGATGTCGGACGGGTAGTCGACGTTGCCGAAGAGGCGTATCTGCGGCTTGTCCAGGACCTGGTGGAGCGCCGTGACGATGCCCTTGATGCGCGGGTGGTCCGGGGCGACGCCGTAGCGGATCAGCCCGAACGGCGCCGGCATCCGCTCGAAGAGGTCGATGGAGACCCCCGGGTCGGTGGCGGTCTCGGACTTCAGCAGCGCGTCGGCGGCGTAGATCCCGGCCGGACCGGCACCGACGATCGCGACCCGGAGGGGGCGGGGCATGGTGGGTTCCCTTCGACAGGCACTCTGGCGACACTCGTCTTGTTAGGTCACCCTTACAAGATCTCTCGCGCTACGGTACCCGGTCCCGATCTATGACCTCATAAGCTTGCCTTATGGGCTGTCGAAGCGGGTGCTGGGGTTCAGTGCGCCGCCAGCACGAACGCCAGGGCGATTGCGGCGGGCGCGGTCTGTACGAAGACGATCTTGCGGCTCGCGGTCGCCGCACCGTACACGCCCGCCACCGCGACGCACACCAGGAAGAAGACCTTCGCCTGGAACCCGACCGGGTCGTCCGCCACCGCGCCCCACACCAGGCCGGCCGCGAGGAAGCCGTTGTAGAGCCCCTGGTTCCCGGCGAGCGCCTTCGTCTGCTCCGCGAACTCCGGCGTCGTGCCGAAGGCGCCGCGGGCCCTCGGGCCGGTCCACAGGAACATCTCCAGGACCAGGATGTACAGGTGCAGCGCGGCGATGAGGAGGACCAGAACGGTCGCGGTGATCGACATGGCACCAAGGATGGCAGCAACCGCTGTCGCACCCGGAGGCCCACCGGGTGTGCCGCGCCCCTGGAACCGGCGTCGGACCGCGACCCCGGAACCGGCGCCGAGCCCGCCGCGCCGTACGGGAGAATGGCCGCATGAGTCTGTTCCGTGACGACGGCGTCGTGCTGCGCACCCAGAAGCTGGGTGAGGCCGACCGCATCATCACGATCCTCACCCGCGGCCACGGACGGGTGCGCGCCGTCGCCCGCGGGGTGCGGCGGACCAAGTCCAAGTTCGGCGCGCGCCTCGAACCGTTCTCCCACGTGGACGTGCAGTTCTTCGCCCGGGGCGCGGATCTGGTCGGGCGCGGCCTGCCACTGTGCACGCAGAGCGAGACCATCGCCGCCTACGGCAGCGGCATCGTCACCGACTACGCCCGCTACACCGCCGGTACGGCCATGCTGGAGACCGCCGAGCGGTTCACCGACCACGAGGGCGAACCGGCCGTACAGCAGTACCTGCTGCTCGTCGGCGGACTGCGCACCCTCGCGCGCGGGGAGCACGCCCCGAACCTGGTCCTCGACGCCTTCCTGCTGCGGTCGCTCGCCGTCAACGGCTACGCGCCCTCCTTCGAGGACTGCGCCCGCTGCGGCATCCACGGGCCGAACCGGTTCTTCTCGGTCGCGGCGGGCGGCGTCATATGCGCCGACTGCCGGGTGCCCGGTAGCGTCGTACCCTCTGCGGAGGCCGTCGGTCTGCTCAGCGCGCTGCTGACCGGCGACTGGGAGACGGCGGACGCGTGCGAAGCGCGCCACGTCAGGGAGGGCAGCGGACTGGTGTCCGCCTATCTGCACTGGCATCTGGAGCGCGGCCTGCGCTCGCTCCGGTACGTAGAGAAGTAGACACATGGGAGATGTGAGCCGCATGGCCATGGCACGACGCGGAATCCTCGGACGGTCCAGGCGCGAGTACCAGGACCCCGAACCGCACCCGTCCGGCGCGCGTCCGCCGAAGCTCCCGGGCGAGATGGTGCCGAACCACGTGGCGATCGTCATGGACGGCAACGGCCGCTGGGCCAAGGACCGCGGTCTGCCCCGCACCGAGGGCCACAAGGTCGGCGCCGAGCGGGTGCTGGACGTTCTGCAGGGCGCGATCGAGATGGGCGTCGGCAGCATCTCCCTGTACGCCTTCTCCACCGAGAACTGGCGGCGCTCGCCGGACGAGGTGCGCTTCCTGATGAACTTCAACCGGGACTTCATCCGCAAGACCCGTGACCAGCTCGACGAACTGGGCATCCGGGTGCGCTGGGTGGGCCGGATGCCCAAGCTGTGGAAGTCGGTCGCCCAGGAGCTCCAGGTCGCCCAGGAGCAGACCAAGGACAACGACCGGCTCACCCTGTACTTCTGCATGAACTACGGCGGCCGCGCCGAGATCGCGGACGCCGCGCAGGCCCTGGCCGAGGACGTCAGAGCGGGGAAGCTGGACCCGGCGAAGGTCACCGAGAAGACCTTCGCCAAGTACCTGTACTACGCGGACATGCCGGACGTGGACCTGTTCCTGCGGCCGAGCGGCGAGCAGCGCACCTCCAACTACCTGCTCTGGCAGAGCGCCTACGCCGAGATGGTGTTCCAGGACGTGCTGTGGCCCGACTTCGACCGCCGCGACCTGTGGCGGGCCTGCCTGGAGTACGCCCAGCGCGACCGCCGCTTCGGCGGCGCCGTGCCCAACGAGCGGCTCCTCGAGATGGAGGCCGCGATGAAGGGCCGTCCCGACGCCACCGCGGACTGATCACCGCGGACTCGTCGTCGCGGACCGATCACCGCGGACCGATCACCGCGTGCTGATCATCGCGTCATGCCCACCCCGTTACGATCACGGCTGGTTTTTCGTCACCGGGAGGGGTCATGACAACCGAGGCGCGTACGGACGGCCGGGCGGTGGAGCGGGTCGAGCTGGTGTACCTGCCCACCGCCACCGATATGCGCACCGCCCTGCGCGCCCGGATGCGCGGCACGCCGTCCGGCCGCAGGACACGGCGGCTGCTCCTGGCGGGCGGCACGCTGGGCGTCCTCCTGCTCGCGGTCCTGCTCGCACTCCCCGGGGAGCCCCGTACGTCGTCCCTGCTGCTCACCGGCGGGCTGGCCGTCTGGTCCTACGCGGCCCCGCCGCTCATCGTCCGGGTCCAGGCCCGCCAGGTGCAGCGGATGGTCGAGCCGCAGGGCGAGCACCGGGCGGTAGCGGACGACTCCGGCGTGCGCTGGACGACCCGGGACCAGGACGTGTCGATCACCTGGCGGGCGCTGCCCCGGTTCATCGAGACGCCCGGACTCTTCGTTCTGCTCACCCGCTGCCTCGACCGCGACAGGGGCGTCCGCTAGCCGAGCCGAGCCGCACCGCTCGGCCGGCCCGTCAGTCCCCGGCCGCCGCCGCGCACTCCGCGCACGTACCGAAGATCTCCACGGTGTGCGCCACGTTCACGAACCCGTGCTCCGCCGCGATGGTCTCGGCCCACTGTTCGACCGCCGGGCCCTCGACCTCGACCGCCTTGCCGCAGGCACGGCACACCAGGTGGTGGTGGTGCTCGCCCGTGGAGCAGCGGCGGTAGACCGCCTCGCCGTCGCTGGTGCGCAGCACGTCCACCTCGCCGGCGTCGGCCAGCGACTGGAGCGTCCGGTAGACCGTCGTCAGCCCCACCGAGTCACCCCGGTGCTTGAGCATGTCGTGCAGTTCCTGCGCGCTGCGGAACTCGTCCACCTCGTTCAGCGCCGCCGACACGGCGGCGCGCTGCCGCGTCGACCGGCCGCGTACGCCGGGGGGTCCAGCCGTCGCCACAGGTGCCTCCTCGCCCTCGGCCCGCTCACATGTACGTCGGGCCATTCTGCCAGGCCGTTCCCGCGGCCCCGGCAGCCGTTCCCTCAGACCTTCACGTCGTCCGCCGGGCCGTGGGCGCCCCGGGCGTCGACGCCGCGTGCCATCGCCGCCTCCGCCACCCGGGCACGGCGCCGGGCCAGCGGCGCGGCGAGCGCGGCCAGCACGATGAACACCGCGATCGCCAGCAGCACGATCGTCGCGCCGGGCGGTACCTCGTAGTAGTACGTCGTGACGGTGCCGGCCAGGGTCACCCCCGTGCCGATCAGCACGGCGACCGCGAACGTCGCGCGGAAGCTCCGCGACAGCTGCTGCGCCGCCGCGACCGGCACCACCATCAGCGCGCTGACCAGCAGCAGACCGACGACCCGCATCGCGACCGTCACGGTCACGGCCGCGGTCACCGAGACGAGCAGGTTCAGCGCGCGCACCGGCAGACCGGTCACCCGCGCGAACTCCTCGTCCTGGCTGATCGCGAACAGCTGGCGGCGCAGCCCCAGGGTGACCAGCAGCACGAACGCGGCCAGCACGCAGATCGCGGTGATGTCCTCGTCCGAGACCGTCGACAGCGAACCGAAGAGGTAGGAGGTGAGGTTGGCGTTGGAGCCGGTCGGCGACAGGTTGATCAGCATCACGCCGCCCGCCATGCCGCCGTAGAACAGCAGCGCCAGCGCGATGTCGCCGCGCGCGCGGCCCGACGACCGGATGAGTTCCATCGCGATGGCGCCGACGATCGCGACCAGCGTGGCCATCCACACCGGGTTGGTGGACATCAGGAAGCCGAGCCCGACACCGGTCAGCGCCACGTGTCCGATGCCGTCGCCCATCAGGGCCTGCCTGCGCTGCACCAGGTGGATGCCGACGGCGGGCGCCGTGACACCGACCAGAAGGGCCGCGAGGAGCGCCCGCTGCATGAACGCTTGGTCGAGGATTTCCATGATCAGGTCAGCAGTCCCGTGCGGAGCGGCTCGTCCGCCGCGTGCGGATGTACGTGGTCGTGGCCCGGCAGCGCGTGCTGCCCGACGGCCTCCGGCGGCGGCCCGTCATGGACGACGCACCCGTCGCGCAGGACGACCGCGCGGTCGATCAGCGGCTCCAGCGGGCCCAGCTCGTGCAGGACGAGCAGCACGGTCGTCCCGCCCGCTACCTGCTCCCGCAGCGTGGCCGCCAGGACCTCCTGGCTGGCCAGGTCGACGCCCGCCATCGGCTCGTCCATGATCAGCAGTTCGGGGTCCGAGGCGAGCGCGCGGGCGATCAGCACCCGCTGGTGCTGCCCGCCGGAGAGCGCCTCGACGGCGTCCTTGGCCCGGTCGGCGAGCCCGACGAGCTCGATGGCCCGCTCCACGGCGGCGCGGTCGGCCCGCGACGGCCACCTCAGCTTCGTACGGGACAGCCGGCCCGACGCCACGACCTCGCGGACCGTGGCGGGCACCCCGCTGGCGGCGGTCGTGCGCTGCGGTACGTAGCCGACGCGCGCCCAGTCGCGGAAGCGCCGCAGCTCCGTGCCGAACAGGGATATCTCGCCGCCGGTCAGCGGCACCTGCCCGATCACGGAGCGTACGGCGGTCGACTTGCCCGAGCCGTTGGCGCCGAGCAGGGCGACGACCTCACCGCGGTGCACGGTGAGGTCGATGCCCCGGAGCACGGGGCGTGAGCCGAGCGCGGCGGTCGCCGCTCGGACGGATATGACGGGCTCGCTGCTCACGCTCACCAGTGCCTCCAGGGGATCGTTCCCGGTGAAGAGCGTCACCGGGCGCCGAGGGCCTTCTTCAGCGCGTCGAGGTTCGCTGTCATGACCTCGATGTAGTCAGCGCCCCGGGACTTGTCCGTGATTCCCTCCAGCGGGTCCAGGACGTCCGTCTTGAGGCCGGTGTCCTTCGCCAGGGTCTTCGCGGTCTTGTCGCTGGCCAGGGTCTCGAAGAAGACGGTGGTGACCTTCTCCCTCTTCGCGGTGTCCTGGAGCTCCTTGATCCGGGCCGGGCTGGGCTCGGACTCGGGGTCCATGCCGGCGATGCCCTCCTGGTCCAGCCCGTACCGCTCGGCGAGATAGCCGAACGCGGTGTGGGTGGTGATGAAGGTCTTGGTGGCGGTGTTCTTCAGGCCCTGCTGGAACGAGGTATCGAGGGCGGAGAGCTTCTTCACCAGCTCGTCGGTGTTCTTCGCGTAGTCCGCGGCGTTGTCGGGGTCGGCCTTGGTGAGGGAGGCGCCGACGCCCTTGGCGACCTCGGCGTACTTCACCGGGTCCAGCCAGATGTGCGGGTCGGCGCCGGACTCCTCCGCGCCGTGCTCGTCCGCGTGTTCGCCGCCGTGCTCGTCCCCGTGCTCCTCCTCGCCGTGGCCGTGCTCGGTCCCGGAACCGAACGCCTGGAGGGTGGTGAGGGTGGCGGCGTCGACCGTGTTCTCGACGTTCGCCTGCTGGATCGCGTCGTCGACGGCGGGCTGGATACCCTTGAGGTAGAGGATGTAGTCCGCCTCGCCGAGTTCGCCGATCTGCTTCGGCTTCAGCTCCAGGTCGTGCGGCTCGACGCCCGGCGCCGTGAGGGTGTTGACCGAGACATGGTCCCGGCCGATGTTCTCGACCAGGAACTGCATCGGGTAGAACGACGCCACCACGTCCAGTTTGCCGTCCTTGTTCTTCTCCTTGGCGCCGGTGGAGCCCGCGCAGGCGGAGAGCGTGACCAGGCCGAGGACAGCGGCACCGGCGACGGCGGTGGTGGATATGGAGCGTCGTACGTTCATGACACTCATTTTCAACAATGCTGGAAACGATTGTCAACAAAGCGTCTCAGTGGCCCCTGTCACCCACCGATTTGATCCCAGGGGTGCGCGCGCCGCTAATCTGAAGCATTGGCCCGCCCATCACCTGAGCACCACCTCGTTTCGAGGCGCTGTGCGCCGCCGCAGTTCCACCCCGCGAGGCGCCTCGCGCCGCCCCACGTCCCATTCGTCGTCGTAATGAAGAGAGCACCGTGGCCGCCGACAAGATCGACACCATCGTCAACCTGAGCAAGCGCCGTGGCTTTGTCTACCCGTGCAGCGAGATCTACGGCGGACAGCGTGCCGCCTGGGACTACGGGCCGCTGGGTGTCGAGCTCAAGGAGAACATCAAGCGCCAGTGGTGGCGCTACATGGTCACCTCGCGCGAGGACGTCGTCGGTATCGACTCGTCGGTGATCCTGGCGACCGAGGTCTGGGAGGCCTCCGGCCACGTCGCGACGTTCACGGACCCGCTCACCGAGTGCACCTCCTGCCACAAGCGGTTCCGCGCGGACCACCTGGAGGAGGCATACGAGGAGAAGCACGGCCGGCTCCCCGAGAACGGCCTCGCCGACCTGAACTGCCCCAACTGCGGCAACAAGGGCCAGTTCACCGAGCCCAAGCAGTTCTCGGGCCTGCTCTCGACCCACCTCGGCCCCACCCAGGACTCCGGCTCCGTCGCCTACCTGCGCCCGGAGACCGCCCAGGGCATCTTCACCAACTTCGGCCAGGTGCAGCAGACTTCGCGCAAGAAGCCGCCGTTCGGTATCGCCCAGATGGGCAAGTCGTTCCGGAACGAGATCACCCCGGGCAACTTCATCTTCCGCACCCGCGAGTTCGAGCAGATGGAGATGGAGTTCTTCGTCAAGCCGGGCGAGGACGAGCAGTGGCACGAGTACTGGATGGAGCAGCGCTGGAACTGGTACCGCGACCTTGGTCTCCGTGAGGAGAACATGCGCTGGTACGAGCACCCGAAGGAGAAGCTCTCCCACTACTCGAAGCGCACGGCGGACATCGAGTACCGCTTCCAGTTCGGCGGCAGCGAGTGGGGCGAGCTGGAGGGCGTCGCCAACCGCACCGACTACGACCTCTCGGCGCACGCCAAGGCGTCCGGCACCGACCTGTCGTACTTCGACCAGGAGGCCGGCGAGCGCTGGACCCCGTTCGTCATCGAGCCGGCCGCCGGTGTCGGCCGCACCATGCTGGCGTTCCTGCTCGACGCGTACAACGAGGACGAGGCGCCCAACGCCAAGGGCGTCATGGAGAAGCGCACCGTGATGCGCCTCGACCCGCGCCTCGCGCCGGTCAAGGTCGCGGTGCTCCCGCTGTCCCGCAACCCGCAGCTGTCGCCGAAGGCCAAGGGGCTCGCCGCCGACCTGCGCAAGAACTGGAACATCGAGTTCGACGACGCCGGCGCCATCGGCCGCCGCTACCGCCGCCAGGACGAGATCGGCACGCCGTTCTGTGTCACCGTCGACTTCGACACCCTGGACGACAACGCGGTGACCGTGCGCGAGCGCGACACCATGAAGCAGGAGCGCGTCTCCCTGGACCAGATCCAGGGCTACCTGGGCAGCCGTCTGCTCGGCTGCTGACGCTCGGCTCGGCACGCACACGCGGAAGCCCCCGGTTCCTCATGGGGACCGGGGGCTTCGGCGTACTGTCCCCAGGCGCGCCCGATGCGCCCGATGCGCCCGGCCGCCTGACGCGCCCGCGGCCTGCTCACCGGCCCGCATGCCTGCCTGCGCGCCTGTGTGGGCCGGGCCGGATCGGACCGGACCGGGGTGGCCGGGGTGGCCGGGCGGAGGGTCGGGTCGGGGACGGGGTGGCGGAGCGGAGGGTCGGGGGTTCAGGCGCGCAGGCCGCGCAGGACCAGGTCCACGACCGCGTCGAACTCGGCGTCGATCGTGGGGCGCCGCCACTCCGACGCGTGGACCGGGTCATGGAAGCGGGACATCGCGTCGAAGAGCGCGCGGGCCGTCGACGCGGGGTCGGGGGCGGTGAACTCGCCCTCCCGGACGCCCTCCTCGACGATCGTGCGGATCTGATCGACCAGTACGTCGAGATGGTGCTCGACCACGCCGCTGCTGCCCTCGATCAGCACCCCGAAGGTGGCGAACAGCTCCGGGTCGTCCCCCGCCTTGCGCCGCTTGGCGTCGAACAGATCGGTGAACCAGGCGCGGAGCTTCCGCGGCGCGGGCTCGTCCGAAGCCGCGATCATCTCCGCGAGGGCGACCTCCGCCCGCGACAGCCAGCGCTGCGTGACCGCCTCGCGCAGCGCGGCCTTCGTACGGAAGTGGCGGTAGACGCTGCCGTGGCTGACGCCCAGCACCCGGGCCACGTCGACGACCGTCGCCTTCGCCGGCCCGTAGCGCCGCAGCACCTCCTCGGTGGCTTCGAGGATGCGCTCTGCTGTCAGGGTCTCGGTCGGCATGGAATGACAGTACCTGTCATCCGATCACCGGTTCAGTGCTCGCTGTCCAGGTGCGCCATCTGCGCCTCCGGGTAGCGCGCGCCGGCCGCCGCGTCGGCGGGGACGGCCTTCTCGATGGCGGCGAGGTCGTCGGCGTCCAGAGTCACGTCGACCGCGCCGAGCGCCTCGGCCAGCCGGTCACGGCGGCGCGCGCCGACCAGCGGGACGATGTCGTCGCCGCGCGAGAGCACCCACGCGATCGCGATCTGGGCGACCGTGACGCCCTTCTCCTCGGCGACCTCGCGCAGCCGCTCCACCAGCCGCAGGTTGTGGTCGAGGTTCTCGCCCCGGAAGCGCGGGCTCATGCCCCGGAAGTCGTCGGCGGCCAGCTCCCGGTCCCGGCTGAAGTGGCCGCTGATGAGGCCCCGGGACAGCACGCCGTACGCGGTGACGCCGATGCCGAGCTCGCGCGCGGTCGGCAGGATCTCGTCCTCGATGGAGCGCGATATCAGCGAGTACTCGATCTGGAGGTCGGCGATCGGGGCGACCGCCGCCGCCCGGCGCAGGGTGTCCGCGCCGACCTCGGAGAGCCCGATGTGCCGCACGTGCCCGGCCCGTACCAGATCGGCGATCGCGCCGACCGTCTCCTCGATCGGTACGTCCGGGTCGACGCGGGCGATCCGGTAGATGTCGATGTGGTCGGTGCCGAGACGCCGCAGCGAGTACGCGGCGAAGTTCCGCACCGCTTCCGGACGGCCGTCGTAGCCGGTGAAGTCGCCCTCCACCGTGCGCAGCGCGCCGAACTTCACGCTGGTCAGCACCTGCTCGCGGACAGCGGCCGGGGCCGTGCGCAGCGCCTCCTCGATCAGCAGCTCGTTGTGGCCCATGCCGTAGAAGTCGCCGGTGTCGAGCAGCGTGACGCCCGCGTCGAGCGCGGCGTGGAGGGTGGCGATGGACTCGGCGCGGTCGGCTTCGCCGTACAGCGCGGACATGCCCATGCAGCCGAGACCGAGCGCGGACACCCGGGGGCCGGTCGCGCCGAGCGTGCGGGTGGGGAACGGGGTGGTGGTCATGGAGGTCATGCGGACAACTATGGCATGACGGATGACAGATTTCAATATCTGTCAGCTGTTCGGCTGGTCGGTCGTCCAGGGCTGGTGTGCTGGGAAAAGGCGGTGCCGGGGCTCCGTGCGGGCCGGTACCTTTACCCGCATGTCTTCTTTCCTCCCGATCTACGAGTGAGAGTGCGGTCGGCCCCGCGCCGCCGCCCCACCAGACACATTCCGGATCACTTCTCACCTCGCATGGGAGGCCCTCGTGGCCAAGAGTCGAAACAACCTGCTCGGCGTCGGCGGACAGCGCAAGAAGCTGTCCCGCGCGGACCAGCAGGCCTCAGCCCCCGCCCGTGCCGCACACCGCAAGGCCGCGGCCGACCAGAAGCAGGAACTGGTCCGCAAGATGCGCGAGCGCGCACAGGGCGGTGCCGCTGCCCAGGACGACACACAGAGCTGACCCCCTGACGCGCACGGTGGACCGGGCCACAGCACGTGGCCCGGTCCTCTGTGTCCCGGCCCCCGCATCGGGCCGGCCCCCGCATCGGGCCCGGACGGCGATTCCCGGATGCCGGAGGAGTCCGGCGCGCGGTACGGGACAATGGGGGGCATGACCGCGTTCAGCCCCCTCGCCATCGGCCCGCACACCGTGCGGCCGCCGGTGGTGCTCGCCCCGATGGCCGGCATCACCAACGCCCCGTTCCGCACCCTCTGCCGCGAATTCGCCAACGGCGAGCGGGGCTTCGGGGGCCGCCCCCCGAGGGCCGCGGACGGTGAAGGCAAGGGGCTGTTCGTCAGCGAGATGATCACCACCCGGGCGCTGGTCGAACGCAACGAGAAGACCATGCAGCTCATCCACTTCGACGCGACCGAGACGCCGCGCTCGATCCAGCTGTACGGAGTGGACCCGGTCACCGTCGGCAAGGCGGTCCGCATGATCGTGGACGAGGACCTCGCCGACCACATCGACCTGAACTTCGGCTGCCCGGTCCCCAAGGTCACCCGCAAGGGCGGCGGCTCCGCCCTCCCGTACAAGCGGCCGCTGCTGCGGGCGATCCTGAACGAGGCGGTCTCCAACGCCGGCGACCTGCCGGTCACGATGAAGATGCGCAAGGGCATCGACGACGACCACATCACCTACCTCGACGCCGGGCGGATAGCGGTCGAGGAGGGCGTGACGGCGATCGCCCTGCACGGTCGCACCGCCGCCCAGCACTACGGCGGCACGGCCGACTGGGACGCCATCGCCCGTCTCAAGGAGCACGTCCCGGAGATCCCCGTACTCGGCAACGGCGACATCTGGTCGGCGGACGACGCGGTGCGGATGATGCGCGAGACCGGCTGCGACGGTGTGGTCGTGGGCCGTGGCTGCCTCGGCCGCCCCTGGCTCTTCGGCGACCTGGTGGCCGCCTTCGAGGGCACCGGTACGGCCGCGACGCCGACGCTGCGCGAGGTCGCGGACGTCATGGTGCGGCACGCCCGGCTGCTGGGCGAGTGGATCGGCGACGAGACGCGCGGGGTCATCGACTTCCGTAAGCACGTCGCCTGGTACCTGAAGGGCTTCGCGGTCGGTTCGGAGATGCGGAAGCGGCTGGCGGTCACCTCGTCCCTGGACGAGCTGAGCGCTCAGCTGAGCGAGCTCGACCTGGACCAGTCGTGGCCGGCCGGCGCGGACGGACCGCGTGGGCGCACGTCGGGCAACAACCGCGTGGTGCTGCCCGACGGCTGGCTGAAGGACCCCTACGACTGCGCTTCGGTCGCCGCGGAGGCCGAACTCGACACGTCCGGCGGGTGAACGAACGGCGTCGCGGGACCGTCCGGATCGTGGGATCAAGGGTGGTCCGGAGGCGTGATTCTCGCCACCCCTGATAGGGGTTGCGCTCAGATGAGCGCGTTAACGCTGGCTGTACTTCTCAAAGGGTGGCACTGAGTGCCACCCTTTGTGTGTTCAAGACTTGAAGTCAGATGTTCTGGTCGCCGCTCACCTGAGCTCCTTTTCGCTCATCGTGGGGGGGAACGCTTCAAGGGGTGAATCTTCTCGGGTTAACGAGGCAACCCAGCCGTAACTTTCGATCTGCTGGCGGACGGGTGGTTAAGGCCGTACGACGGGTAGGCGTACCTCCCCAGAAGCCTTCGATCTGGGTATGTTCCTCGCCGTCAGGGCAGCCACCGCGTCCTCGAGGAGTCGAGACCCGTGTCGGAAAACAAAGATCAGAAGTTCGTGTACGACTTCACCGAGGGCAACAAGGACCTGAAGGACCTCCTCGGTGGCAAGGGCGCGAACCTCGCCGAGATGACCAACCTCGGCCTGCCGGTTCCTCCCGGCTTCACGATCACCACCGAGGCGTGCAAGGTCTACCTCGACAGCGGCGACGAGCCGGCCGCGCTCCGCGACGAGGTGAGTGCGCACCTCGACGCGCTCGAGCAGAAGATGGGCAAGAAGCTCGGCCAGGCCGACAACCCGCTGCTCGTCTCGGTCCGTTCCGGCGCCAAGTTCTCCATGCCGGGCATGATGGACACGGTCCTCAACATCGGCCTCTCCGACAAGTCCGTCGACGGCCTGGCCAAGCAGGCCGGGGACGAGCGGTTCGCGTGGGACTCCTACCGCCGGCTCATCCAGATGTTCGGCAAGACCGTCCTCGGCGTCGACGGCGAGCTCTTCGAAGAGGCCCTGGACGAGGCCAAGGCCGCCAAGAAGATCACGGTCGACACCGACCTCGAGGCCGCCGACCTCAAGAAGCTCGTCCGGCAGTTCAAGAAGATCGTCAAGGCCCAGGCGGGCCGCGACTTCCCGCAGGACCCGCGCGAGCAGATGGACCTGGCCATCAAGGCCGTCTTCGACTCCTGGAACGGCGACCGCGCCAAGCTGTACCGCCGTCAGGAGCGCATCCCGCACGACCTCGGCACCGCCGTCAACGTCTGCTCGATGGTCTTCGGCAACCTCGGACCGGACTCGGGCACCGGCGTCGCCTTCACCCGCGACCCCGCCTCCGGCCACCAGGGCGTCTACGGCGACTACCTCCAGAACGCGCAGGGCGAGGACGTCGTCGCCGGCATCCGTAACACCGTGCCGCTCGCCGACCTGGAGTCGATCGACAAGAAGTCGTACGACCAGCTGATGCAGATCATGGAGACGCTGGAGAACCACTACAAGGACCTCTGCGACATCGAGTTCACGATCGAGCGCGGTCAGCTGTGGATGCTCCAGACCCGGGTCGGCAAGCGCACCGCCGCCGCGGCGTTCCGGATCGCCACCCAGCTGGTCGACCAGGGCCTCATCGACGAGGCCGAGGCGCTCCAGCGGGTCAACGGCGCGCAGCTGGCGCAGCTGATGTTCCCGAGGTTCGACACCGACGCCGAGGTGAAGCAGGTCGGCCGCGGTATCGCCGCGTCGCCGGGCGCGGCGGTCGGCAAGGCCGTCTTCGACTCGTACACCGCGGTCAAGTGGTCCCGGTCCGGTGAGAAGGTCATCCTCATCCGCCGCGAGACCAACCCCGACGACCTGGACGGCATGATCGCCGCCGAGGGCATCCTCACCTCGCGCGGCGGCAAGACCTCGCACGCCGCCGTCGTCGCGCGCGGCATGGGCAAGACCTGTGTCTGCGGCGCCGAGGAGCTGGAGGTCGACACCAAGCGCCGCCGGATGACCGTGCCCGGCGGGCACGTGGTCGAGGAGGGCGACGTCGTCTCCATCGACGGCTCCACCGGCAAGGTGTACCTGGGCGAGGTGCCCGTCGTACCGTCCCCGGTCGTCGAGTACTTCGAGGGCCGGATGCACGCCGGCGCCGACGACGCCGACGAGCTGGTCGAGTCCGTGCACCGCATGATGGCCTACGCCGACCGGCGCCGCCGCCTGCGCGTGAGGGCCAACGCCGACAACGCCGAGGACGCGCTGCGCGCCCGCCGCTTCGGCGCCCAGGGCATCGGCCTGTGCCGCACCGAGCACATGTTCCTCGGTGACCGCCGCCAGTACGTCGAGCGGCTCATCCTCGCCGACACCGACGAGGAGCGCGAGGAGTCCCTCAAGGCGCTGCTGCCGCTCCAGAAGAAGGACTTCATCGAGCTGTTCGAGGCGATGGACGGCCTGCCCGTCACCGTCCGTCTGCTCGACCCGCCGCTGCACGAGTTCCTGCCCGACATCACCGAGCTGTCGGTGCGCGTCGCCCTCGCCGAGGCCCGCAAGGACCACAACGAGAACGATCTGCGCCTGCTGCAGGCCGTGCACCGGCTGCACGAGCAGAACCCGATGCTGGGTCTGCGCGGCGTACGCCTCGGGCTGGTCATCCCGGGCCTGTTCACCATGCAGGTACGGGCGATCGCCGAGGCCGCGGCCGAGCGCGTCGAGGCCAAGGGCGACCCGCGCGCCGAGATCATGATCCCGCTGGTCGGCACGGTGCAGGAGCTGGAGCTCGTCCGCGACGAGGCCGAGCAGGTCATCGCCGAGGTACGGCAGAGGACCGGCGTGGACCTGAAGCTGGCGCTGGGCACGATGATCGAGCTGCCGCGCGCCGCCGTGACCGCCGGCCAGATCGCCGAGGCCGCCGAGTTCTTCTCGTTCGGCACGAACGACCTCACCCAGACGGTGTGGGGCTTCTCCCGGGACGACGTGGAGGCCAGCTTCTTCACCGCGTACCTGGAGAAGGGCATCTTCGGGGTGTCGCCGTTCGAGACGATCGACAAGGACGGCGTGGGCTCGCTCGTACGGAGCGCCGTGGAGGCCGGCCGGGCCACCCGCCCGGACATCAAGCTCGGCGTGTGCGGTGAGCACGGCGGCGACCCGGAGTCGGTGCACTTCTTCCACGAGGTGGGCCTGGACTACGTCTCCTGCTCGCCGTTCCGTATCCCCGTCGCCCGGCTTGAGGCGGGACGCGCGGCGGCTCAGTCCTCCGGGAGCGACAGCCGCTGACGCCATGACCCCCTGAACCGCCGGAGCCGCCGTCTGTCACCCGACCCTCACCGATCGGCGGCGGCTCCGGCATCCAAGAGGCAGGGCCGGACACCTTGTGCGGAGGTGTCCGGCCCTGTCGTATGTCCGCGCCACGGGCGCTCCGTGTGCCCCGGTGCTCTGTGCGTGTGTGCGCTCCGTGCGCTCCGGCGCTCCGTGCGGTGCGTGCCGGGTGGGTGTGGCGTCCCCTGGGCGGCGTGGGCCGCCGTGGGTCGTGTGGGGCGGGTGGTGCAAACGCCGGCATGTCGACGGGGAGAAAAGTGTGTTCCTGTTGCATTGCGGCCGGTTGAATTCCGGTCGGTTGAAGTCCGGTCAGTTGAAGTCCGGACCTTTATGGCGGTTTGACATCGGGTCAATTTCCGCCATTCGCCCCGCAAAGAACGGGCGGAGCGCGGCCACCGGATCCCCACCCGCCGACCGCGCCCCATTACCCCTGCCAGACAGGAGAGCCGCAACCTTTCAGGTCCGCCGCCGGACGTGCGAAGCCCCCCACGGTCTTCTGCCACGCCACCTCGGTCCTGAAGGTTTCCTGCCCGACGCCGTACAGCTTTTCGGTTCGACCCCACCCCTGGCGATGCGTTTCAAGTGTGGCTGAAATGCCGTGGTGACGTGCTGTGATGGTATGCATACTCATTGGTGGGGGGTGATTGCGGATGCAACAGGTGGGGGTTCAGTGCTGCGTATTCATTTCAACGGGGCAGATCTTGCCGGGGTGCGGATGGCCGCCCGGCCGGACGTGCTGTGGGAAACGATTCTCAGCTTTCACCGTTTGCGGGACCGGCGCGGCGCCCTCCTCTACGGGGAATGGCGCTCGGAAACCCGGACCCGCCTGAACGGCGAAACGCGCCTCCTGGGCGCGCTCGTCCCGCCGAGGGGGTATTTCCCCGACTTCCTGACCCCTCCCGAGGGGCTCCACGGCCTCGACACGGCCCTGGAGGCCGTCCGGGGCACTCCACCCGCCCGGCTCCACACCGAACTCGCCCTGCTGGGCTCCTCGCGCTCAGCGGCGGCTCCGCTGCCCGGCTGGGCGGCCCAGCTCGCCGAGGGGCGGCCGGCACCCTTCGGCAAGCTCATCGGGGCGCTGCGCGCCTACCACCGGGCGGCCGTCGAACCGTACTGGACGTACGTACAGGCCCGGGTGGAGGCCGACCGCGCCGTGCGGGGCAGGGCCCTGCTGGACGGCGGCGCCGACGAACTGCTCGCCTCGCTGCCGCCGATGCTCCGCTGGCGCTCGCCCGTGCTGGAGGCCGACTACCCCGTCGACCGGGACGTCCACCTGGGCGGGCGGGGGCTGCTGCTGCAGCCGTCGTACTTCTGCCGGGGCACCGCGGTCATGTACCGCGACCCGGACCTCCCGCCGGTCCTCGTCTACCCCGTGACGCACACGGACGCCCCGGCGTCCGGCGACCCCGGCGGCCCGTCCCTCGGCCGGCTGGTCGGCCATACGCGCTCCGCCGTCCTGAAGGCCATAGGGCACGGCGGTACGACCAGTGAACTCGCCCGCAGGGCCGGGGTGTCCCTGGCGTCCGCGAGCCAGCACGCGGGCGTGCTGCGCGAGGCCGGCCTCGTGGTGACCCTGCGCCAGGGCAGCTCCGTGCTGCACACCCTGACGCCACTGGGCGCCGCCCTGCTGCACGGCGGCGCCCAGCCGGAGAGGCGTCGTTACGCCCGGAAGGGGCCCGTCACCTCGTAGGTGATGCCGCCGGACGAGCTGCCGCTCGTACCGCGCTGGCTGGAGAAGTAGAAGCGCCGGCCGTTCGGGGAGAAGGCCGGGCCGCAGATCTCGGAGCCGGAGTGGCCGTTGATCCGCAGGAACGGCGCCACCACGTCGTCGGGGGTGATGACGCAGATCTCCATGTTGCCGCCGTCCTCCGCGACGAACAGGTCGCCGGAGGACGCGCCGGTGATGTTGTCGACGCCGGTCAGCGGGGCGCCGCCGCCCGCCACGAGCGAGTCGTCGTAGGCCAGCTCGTACGTGTTGGCGACGAGGTTCAGCTGCCACACGCGGCCGTCGCCCTTGGTGGTGAACCACACGGTGTCGTTGGCGTAGTGGCAGCCCTCGCCGCCGTTGAACCGCTTCGCGCCCGACACCTGGTTGCGGGTCGCGGTGGGGGAGCCGTCGGGGTCGGGCACGGTGGCCCAGGTGAAGCCGCCGGAGGTGGCGGTACCGGCCTTGAGGACCTGGAGCGTGCCCGAGGACAGGTTGCCCCAGGTGTTCGGGACGAACCGGTAGAAGCAGCCGTCCGACGCGTCCTCCGTCAGATAGACGACCTTGCGGACCGGGTCGGCGGCGGCGGCCTCGTGGTTGAACCGGCCCATCGCGGCGCGGCGGACGGCGGCGTTCACGCCCCACGGGTCGGTCTCGTAGACGTAGCCGGTGCTGACCTCCTCGCAGGACAGCCAGGTGTTCCACGGGGTGGCGCCGCCCGCGCAGTTGCGGTTGGTGTTGGACAGGATGCGGTACGCCCCGGTGATCGTGCCCGAGGAGTCGAACTTCACCGCGCCGGCGCCGCCCGTGGTGGATATCTCCGAGTTGGAGACGTAGATCCAGCCGGTGCCGTCGGCGAAGCAGGCACCGCCGTCGGGGGCGTTGTGCCAGGTGTAGGAGGTGGAGCCGACCTTCTGCCCGGAGCGGGCGATGACCCGGCTCGTGAAGCCGCTGGGCAGCTGGATGCCGTTGGCGTCCGCCGGGCCGAGCGGCCCGTAGGGGCCGGGTCCGGGCTGGGCCGGAGCCGCGTAGGCGGCGCCCTGCATCAGCGTGTATCCGAAGGCCGCTGCGGTGCCGCCGGCGACCGCTCCGCGCAGGAAACTGCGACGTTCCACTTGTCACTCCAGGGGGATCGTGACCGCCCCGCCGCACCGGTCGGGCGGCGGGTTCACGCGCTTCGGGAACCTAGAAGTCCTGGATTGACGGTGCATCAACAACTGATGAAGCGGAAGCGTCGGGTGTCGGTTCGGTCAGCGGCTCGCGGCTCGGGGCCCGGGGCTCGCAGTTCGCAGTTCGTGGTTCGCGGCTCGCCGCGGCGGCTCGCGGTCCGTCGCCGGGGTGGCGCTCCGTCCCCGCGCGGGAAGATCCGGAAAAAATTCGCCCGACGGCGATGAGTTCCGCCGGGACCCCCGGTCTACCCCTTCGAAAGCGACGCACCCGTCACCACAGACACCAGAGACACCACAGACAAAGGGAGAGACCGGACCATGGCCGCTCAGATGATCTTTGTGAACCTGCCCGTGAAGGACCTGGAGGCGTCCAAGGCCTTCTGGACCAAGCTCGGCTACTCCTTCAACCCGCAGTTCACCGACGAGAACGCCGCCTGCCTGGTCTTCAGCGACACGATCTTCGCGATGCTGCTGACCGAGCCGCGCTTCAAGGACTTCACGAAGAAGGAGATCGCCGACGCGTCGACCAGCATCGAGGCCATCCTCGCGCTGAGCGCCGAGAGCCGTGCCAAGGTCGACGAGCTGGTGGACACCGCCCTGGCCTCCGGCGGCTCCCCGGCCAACGAGACGCAGGAGATGGGCGACTTCATGTACGGCCGTTCGTTCCAGGACCCGGACCACCACACCTGGGAGGTCGTCTGGATGGACGTCGAGAAGATGGAGCAGTCCGAGGGCTGAGCCACGCCGAAGGGGTCCGTGGTCACCACGGACCCCGCGTCGGCCCCGCATCGCCTCCGTACGAGGCCGCACCGGACCGCACGGGGCTGCACAGGCGGTTGTACGCGGCCGTACAGGCGGTTGTACGAGGCCGTACAGGGCCGTACGAGGCCGTACGGCGTCGTACCAGGCCATGGGCGTGACGACCCCGGCGGCGGCCGGGCCGCACCGCCCGCCAGCGGCCGGGACCGCCCGCGTGCGGCCGGGTAGGGCCGGGTACGGCCCGTCGTCAGGCCGTACGGACCGGGTACACCGCCACCGACACGTCGTCGTCGTCCAGGCAGCGGCCCGTCTCCAGGTCGAACCGCTGCTTCAGCAGCGGCGACGCCACGAAGGTCCGGCCGCCCGCCGAGCCGACCAGGCCCCGCGACAGGACCTGCGCGCCCGTGAACGGGTCCCGGTTGTCGATCGCGTACAGCCGCCCGGCCCTGTCCCGGAACAGCGCCGCCTGCCGGCCGTCCGGCAGGAGGGCCGCCATGCCGCGGCCCGGTGTCAGCACCGAGAGGTCGCAGACCGTCATCCAGTCGCCGTCACCTTCGGCGCCCCTGTTTTCCGCGCCTTCGCCGTGGCCCACGGGGGAGAGTTCGAGCTTCATCGGGCGGTCACACCTTCCAGGGTCAGGACCGTCAGGTCCGGCTTGATCTGGTCCCGCTCCGGCACGAACCGCACCGACGGGTCCGGCGCGTCCGGGGCGTTCACGAAGGAGACGAACCGGTTCAGCCGCTCCGGGTCCTGGAGCGTCTCGGCCCACTCGTCCCGGTAGTTCGACACATGGCGGGCCATCAGCGCGTCCAGCTCGTCGCCGATGCCCAGCGAGTCCTCGACCACGACCTCGCGCACATGGTCGAGTCCGATCCGCTCCACCCACGGCGCCGTGCGCTCCAGCCGCTCGGCCGTGCGGATGTAGTACATGAGGAACCGGTCGATCAGCCTGATCAGTTCGGCGTCGGACAGGTCCTTGGCCAGCAGGTCCGCGTGGCGCGGCGTCGCACCGCCGTTGCCGCCGACGTACAGGTTCCAGCCGTTGGCGGTGGCGATGACGCCGAAGTCCTTCGACTGGGCCTCCGCGCACTCCCGCTGGCAGCCGGACACCGCCGACTTCAGCTTGTGCGGCGCCCGCAGGCCCCGGTAGCGCAGCTCCAGGTCGATCGCCATGCGCACCGAGTCCTGGACGCCGTAGCGGCACCAGGTCTGCCCCACACAGGACTTCACCGTCCGCAGCGCCTTGCCGTACGCGTGCCCCGACTCGAAGCCCGCGTCCACCAGCCGTGCCCAGATCACCGGGAGCTGTTCCACGCGCGCCCCGAACAGGTCGATGCGCTGGCCGCCCGTGATCTTCGTGTAGAGCCCGAAGTCCCGGGCGACCTCACCGATGACGATCAGCTTCTCCGGGGTGATCTCGCCCCCCGGGATGCGCGGCACGATCGAGTACGAGCCGTTGCGCTGCATGTTGGCGAGGAAGTGGTCGTTGGTGTCCTGGAGGGCGGCCTGCTCGCCGTCGAGGATGTAGCCGTTGGACAGGGAGGCCAGGATCGAGCCCACGACCGGCTTGCAGATCTCGCAGCCGTCGCCGCCCTTCGCCTCCTCGCGCCCGTACCGGTCGAGGAGATCGGCGAACGAGGCGATCCGCAGCACCTGCACGATCTCGTACAGCTCCTGGCGGGTCTTCCCGAAGCAGCCGCACAGACCCCCGTCACCGGTCTTCGGCAGCAGCTGCTGGAGGACCTTCACGCAACTGCCGCAGCCCGTGCCCGCCTTGGTGCACTTCTTCACCTCCGGCAGGGTCGTGTGCTCGCAGATCGCGCCCTTGGAGACGTTGTGGCAGGAGCAGATCACCGCGTCGTCCGGCAGCGACTCCGGGCCCAGCGCGACCGGCGCGCCCGCCCCGGCCGGCAGGACCAGCTGCTCGGGCGGGACCGGCGGCACCGAACCGGTCAGCGGCCGCAGCATCCCGTACGCGTCGGCGTCGCCGACGAGGATGCCGCCCAGCAGCACACCGTCGGACGACACCACCAGCTTCTTGTAGACCCCGGAGCGCGAGTCGGAGTAGACGACGTCCAGGCAGTCGTCCGCCGTGCCGTGTGCGTCACCGAACGACGCCACGTCCACACCGAGCAGCTTCAGCTTGGTCGACAGGTCCGCCCCGGTGAACGCCGACTGCCGCTCCGTGATCGCGTCGGCGGCCGTCAGCGCCATCTCGTAGCCGGGCGCGACGAGCCCGTACACCCGGCCGTCCGCCGCGAGCGCGCACTCGCCGATCGCGAACACGGCCGGGTCGGAGGTACGGCACTGCTCGTCGACCGTGATGCCGCCGCGCTCGCCGACCGTCAGCCCGCACTCCCGGGCGAGCTGGTCGCGGGGGCGGACACCGGCCGAGAACACCACCAGGTCGGTGGCGAGTTCGGAGCCGTCCGACAGCTTCATCCCGGTGACGGTGCCGTCGGCGCCGGCGACGACCTCCTGGGTGCCGACGCCCGTGTGGACGCCGAGCCCCATGCCCTCGATCGTGCGCAGCAGCGCCGCGCCGCCGCCCTCGTCCACCTGCACCGGCATCAGCCGGGGCGCGAACTCCACGATGTGGGTGTCCAGGCCGAGGCCCTTGAGCGCGCCGGCCGCCTCCAGGCCCAGCAGACCGCCGCCGACGACCGCGCCGGTCCTCGCCGTCTTCGCGTACTCCTCGATCGCGAGCAGGTCCTCGATGGTGCGGTAGACGAAGCAGCCCGTCGCGTCCTTCCCGGGGACCGGCGGCACGAACGGGTACGAGCCGGTGGCCAGGACCAGCGTGTCGTACGTGACGGTCATCCCGGACCGGGCGGTGACCGTGCGGGTCTCCCGGTCGACGGAGACCGCCGGGTCGTCGGTGTGCAGCTCGATGCCGTGCTCCGCCATGAAGCCCTCGGGGACCATCGACAGGTCGTCGGGCGTCTTGCCGGAGAAGTACGAGGTCAGCTGGACCCGGTCGTACGCGGGGCGGGGCTCCTCGCACAGGACGACCACGCGGGACCGCCCGGTCACACCGCGCTCGGCGAGCGCCTCCAGGAAGCGCTGGCCGACCATGCCGTGGCCGACGAGGACGATGGTGGGCGTGTTCGCAGCCCCGGGCGTGTTCGGCATGTCAGGAGCCTCCGTCATGGGTGAGCAGGTGGAGCAGGGGCGCGTCCGGAAGGGCCTCGTCGCCCTCCCACGCCCGGGCGAGGGTGCCGACCGCGCCCAGATCGCCGAGCAGGACGCCACCGACCAGCCGGTCGCCGCGCACGACGACCTTCCGGTAGGCGCTGCGGGTGGCGTCGGTCAGCCGCACGGTGTCGTCGCCGGGCTGCGGGACCGCCTCGCCGAACGCCGCCAGTTCGAGGGCGTCCATGCTGAGCCGGGTCAGCGCGCGGGTGCCCCGGTAGGCGGCGGTGACGGTTCCGGTGGCGGCCGTGCTGCCGGTGGTGCTGATGTTTCCGGTGCCGCCGGTGCCGCCGGTGGCTTCGGTGGCTTCGGTGGCTTCGGTGGTGCCGGTGAGCACGTCCGTGAGGACGTCGGCCTGTTCCAGGGCCGCCCCGGCCAGGCCGTAGATCCGGCCGTCGTGCTCGGCGCAGTCGCCGATGGCGTGGATGTACGGGTCGGACGTGCGCAGCTGGTCGTCCACGACGATCCCGCGCCGCACGTCAAGGCCGGCCTCGACGGCGAGGCCGATACGCGGCCGGACCCCGCAGGCCAGCACCACGACGTCCGCGTCCAGCACGAACCCGTCCGCCAGCTCCACCGCGTCCACCGCCCCGGAGGCGACCCGCAGACCGCGCACCCGGCACTCGGTGTGGACCTCCACACCCAGCGACACCAGATGATCGCGCAGCAGCTCCGAGGCCTCGGCGTCCAGCTGGCGCTCCATGAGGTGCTCGCCCTGCTGGGCCAGCATCACCTCCGCGCCCCTGGCGGCCAGCGCCCGGGCCGCCGAGACGCCCAGCAGCCCACCCCCGATCACCACGGCCCGTACGCCGGGGCGGACCAGGCCGTCCAGCGCCAGGCAGTCGTCGAGCGTCCGGAACGCGTGGACGCCGGCCGGCAGCCGGCCGTTGCCCAGGCCGCGCAGCGGCGGCAGCACCGGGTTGGAGCCGGTCGCCAGGACCAGCCGGTCGTATGCGACCGTGCTGCCGTCGTCGCAGCGCACCAGCCGGGCCGCCCGGTCGATGCCGGTCACCCGCACCCCCCGCCGTACCGGCTCGCCCGCCGGCTGCGGCAGGGCGATCACCTCGGGCCCGTACCGGCCGGCCAGGACGTCCGCCAGCAGCACCCGGTTGTACGGGGTGTGCGGCTCCTCGCCGAGCAGGGTGACGGGCAGCCGCTCGGCGAGGCGTGCCCCCGCCGTACCACCGCCGACCACCACGATCCGTGAACTCATGCTCAGCAGCGTGCGTCGGCGGTGTTTCCCGGCCGCATCCCGTTTGTTTCACGCGCGGAAAGCTGACCTCAGCGGCACCGCGCCCCGGCCGTGAGGCCACGCGCCCTCAGCCCCGGGGGAAAGTCCGGCGTGGGGACGGGACGGGACGGTGGGGTACAGGGGGTGGGGGAAACCGAACCCTCCGCCTCCGTGCCCGCACGGTCGTGCCGGGCCGGGCCCGCCGGGAGGCTGGAGGCATGGACACCGCACCGGCGACCGTACGCACGGTCCTCACCGAGCCGTTCCGCGCCTCGACCTGGAAACGGGTCGCCCACCTGCTGCTCGCCCCGGCCGCCGCGCTGCTGGGCGTTCCGCACCGCCTCGCCCGGCGACTGCTCGGCGTGGAGATCGCCGACCCCGCCCCCGTACGGCTCCTGCTGTACGCCGTCCTGGCCACGCCGCTGAACCTGCTCGCGGCCTTCATCACCGTCTACGGCTGGTCGGTCGTCCCCATGAACCTCGGGTGGCCCCTGCGGGCCTCCGACCCGGCCGGAGCCTGGGGCGGACCGACCTTCGCCGGGGCGTGGGCCTTCCACGCCGTCGTGGGCGGCGTCGGCTTCCTCCTGCTGATGCCGTGGATCGGCCGGGGCCTCACCGCCCTGCAGACGCGGCTGGCCGGCCGGCTCCTGCGGGACGCGTCCCAGGACCGACCGGCCCACACCACCTAGGTTCGGGGCCATGATCCTGCTCCGTACCGTGCTGTGCGCGGCGCTGTACGCGGTCGTCGCCCTCCCGCTCGCGGTGGCCGGGTTCGTCCTGGTCGTCGTCGGTCTCGTCGTCGGCGGAGTCCTGTCGGTGACCCCGCTCGGCCCGTGGCTGATCGCCCTGACCGTGCGCGGCGCCCTCGCGCTCGGCGCGCTCCACCGCCTGCTCGCCCGCGTCCTGCTCGGCCTGTCGGTGGAGCCGCCGGTGCGGCGCACCCGCCCCGGCGCCTTCGGGTGGCGGCGCGCCGTGCTCGGCGACCGGGCCGGGTGGCGCGCCGTCGGCTGGGCGCTGGCGGCCCCGCTCACCGCCGTCCCGCCGCTGGGAGCGGTGCTGGCCGGTGGTGTGTACGGAACGCTGTTCACCCTGCATCCCGTGCTGGGGCGCTGGAACTCGCTGCAGGTCGCGGGCGTCCGGTTCGACACCTGGCCCCGCTGGACGGTGCCGTTCGCGCTCGGGCTGGTCCTCCTCGCCCTCACACCGGGGCTGCTGCGCCGGGCCCTCGTACCGCACCGGGCACTGCTGGCCGCGCTGCTCGGCGAGAGCGCCGCCGACCGGCGCATCCGGACGCTGGAGGAGACCCGGGCGCTGGCGGTCGAGGACGCGGCCGCCACCCTGCGGCGCATCGAACGCGATCTGCACGACGGCACCCAGGCCCGGCTGGTGGCCCTCGGCATGCACCTCACGCTCATCCGCGAGCTGATCGCGGCGGACGCGGGCCGGGACCGGCTGCTCACCGTCGTGGAGACCGCGCGGGGCAACGCCACACAGGCCGTCGCCGAACTGCGCGCCCTGGTCAAGGGCATCCACCCGCCCGCGCTCGACCAGGGCCTCTCCACCGCCCTCGCCACGCTCGCCTCGGACACGGCACTGCCCGTCGCGGCGACGGTGGAGCTGACCCGCCGCCCGCCCCCGGCGGTCGAGGCCATCGCGTACTTCTGCGCCGCCGAGCTCCTCGCCAACGCGGCCAAGCACAGTGGCGCCCCCGCTGCCCGCGTGGACGTCCGCGACCTGGACGGCGCCCTGTGGCTGACCGTCTCGGACGACGGCCGGGGCGGCGCCGCCGTGGGCTCCGGCAGCGGGCTGACCGGCCTGCTGGCCCGCGTCCGTGCCGTGGACGGGACGCTCACCTGCGACAGCCCGCCCGGGGGCCCTACGGTGGTCACCGTCGTTCTCCCGTACTGAAGGGCCCGTGGATGCGTGTCGTCATCGCCGAGGACTCCGTGATCCTGCGTGAGGGCCTGGTCCAGCTCCTCGCCCTGCGCGGCGTCGAGGTCTGCGCGGCCGTCGGTGACGCGCGGGCCCTGCTCGCCGCCGTCGCCGAGCACCGCCCGGACGCCGCCGTCATCGACATCCGGCTGCCGCCGACGCACACCGACGAGGGGCTGCGGGCGGCCGTCGCCCTGCGCCGCGCCGCGCCCGCGCCCGGCGTGCTGATCTTCTCCCAGTACGTGGAGACCCGGTACGCCGAGCAGCTGCTCGGCGACGGCGGCGCGGGCGTCGGCTATCTGCTGAAGGAGCGGGTCGTCGACATCGCCGAGTTCGTGTCGGCGCTGGAACGGGTCGCGGCCGGCGGAACGGCCCTCGACCCCGAGGTGGTGCGCCGGCTGTTCGGCGCGAGCCGCCGCACCTCCGCCCTCGACCGGCTCACGCCCCGCGAGCGCGAGGTGCTGGGCCTGATGGCGGAGGGCCGCACCAACCAGTCGATCGCCGAGCGGTTCGTCGTCTCCGAGCGGGCGGTCGAGAAGCACGTCGCGAACATCTTCACCAAGCTCGACCTGCCCGTGGGGGAGGGCGGACACCGCCGCGTCCTGGCCGTGCTCCGGTATCTGGAGGCCCCGGACCCGCACCCGGGCCCGAACCTCTGAGGAAGCTCAAGAGTTCCGTGATCGATGGGCAGGCCATCTACCGGTCTTTGTACAGTCGAACTCATGCCCGACATCTCGATGACCACCGTTGTCTTCCTCTGCGCGGCCGCGCTCGTGGCCGGGTGGATCGACGCCGTGGTCGGCGGTGGCGGCCTGCTGCTCCTGCCGGCCCTCCTGATCGGGCTGCCCCACCTCCCGGCACCGCAGAGCCTGGGCACCAACAAGGCGGTCGCCATCGTCGGCACGACGGGCGCCGCGCTCACCTACGTACGCAAGGCGCCCGTCAACGTGAAGACGGCCGTACGGGTCGGCCTGGCCGCGCTCGCGGGCTCGGCGGGCGGGGCGTCGTTCGCCAAGGCCATCGACAGCGACGTGCTGCGGCCCGTCATCCTGGTCGTGCTGGTCGCCGTCGCGGCGTTCGTGATCCTCCGCCCGTCCTTCGGGACGACCGACGCCCCCGCGGGCCCGGTGCGGCGGGCCCGGGTCGTCACCGCGATCGTGCTCGTCGGCGGCGGCATCGGGTTCTACGACGGGCTCTTCGGGCCGGGCACGGGCACGTTCCTGGTGCTGGCGCTGACCGCCGTCCTCCATCTCGACCTGGTGACCGCGTCCGCGACCGCCAAGATCGTCAACGTCTGCACCAACGCCGGGGCGCTCGCCATGTTCGCCTACCAGGGGAACGTGCTGTGGCGGCTCGCGGCGCTCATGGCCGTGTTCAACCTGGCCGGCGCGATGCTGGGTGCCCGGATGGCCCTGCGGAAGGGCGCGGAGTTCGTCCGTGGAGTGCTGCTGGTCGTGGTGTTCTCGCTGGTCGCGAAGTTGGCGTTCGACCAGTGGGGCTGACCCGGGCCGCGCGGCTCAGCGCACGCCGATCAGGTGCGCGTACGCCACCACGTTCCCCCGGTAGCCGGTCCGCTGGGAGAAGCCGCCACCGCAGGTGATGACGCGTAGCTCGGCACGGTCCGCCCGCCCGTACACCTTGCGGTCGGGGAAGGCGTCGTTGTCGTACACCTCGATGGCGTCGACCGTGAACACGGCGGTCCGCCCGTCCATCCGGTCCACCTCCACGCGATGGCCCTTCTTCAGCGCGCCGAGCGCGTAGAAGACAGCGGGGCCGTGCGCGTTGTCCACATGGCCCGCCATGATCGCGGTGCCCTCGGCGCCGGGCGGGGTGCCGTCCTTGAACCAGCCGGCCACATTGCGGTTCCCCGCCGGCGGTACGTCCAGGCTGCCGTCCGGGCCGAGACCGAGGCGCATCACGGGCGCGTCGACGTCGATGGCCGGGATCCGGACGCGGACCGGGGCGGACGGGGGCAGCGGCTCGGCGGCCGCGTCGGTGTGCCGGTGCGGGCCCGCCGCGAACGCCTCGGCGGCGGACGGGAGCGGCGGGGTCACGTCCGCGGAGCCGTTCTGGACGAGCCACAGCCCGACGCAGACCGCGACCGCGACGCCCCATGCCTTGCCCTTGGCGGGCCCCTGGCCCGTCGTGGCGGTGGGGCTGCTCATGCGGTGGGTCCTCCGGTGACGGACCCCCCGTCCCCGCCGCGGTCTCGGGGCCACGCGGCAGGGACGGGGAGACTGGGGGTGGGGCGGTGTCCGGTGCGGACGTCCGTTTCCGGGTGGTGGCCGGATCGCGCCGTAGTGGTCGGTTCGCGCTGGTTCGCGGCTCGTTCCTCAGGCCCCTCGGCGGCGCAGGAGCCAGAGGCCCGCGCCCGCGGCGGCCGTGAGCACCGCGACGCCCGCCGCGATCTGCGGGGTGTCCGGGCCGACGCTGCCGCCCACGCCTGTGCGCACATGGCCGCTGGGGGCCGTGTGGTGGTCGGACGGCGGGGTGTGGTGGTCGGTCGGGCCGCCGCCGTGCGTGACGGTCACGTTCCCCGTGGCGGTCTTGCCGTTGTCGCAGGCGACACCGATGCCGTAGGTACCCGGCTTGGCGTGGGCGGGGATCCTGAACTGGCCCACCACGACCTCCTTGTGGGTGCCGGGGGACAGCTTGAACTCACCGGCGCCCAGCGACTGCGCGTCGCCCACGCCCCGGCCGTTCGGGCCGCAGGCGGTCGTGTTCACCGTGACGGTCGCGCCCGGGGCCGCCGTCGACGGGTTCACCTCCAGCCGCTCGAAGTCCCCGGCGTACGCGGGGGAGGCGACGCCGAGGGCGAGGACCGCCAGCGCGGTACCAGTGAGCAGGCGGGCAGTGGTGCGCATGGGGGTCCTCCGGGCAGCGCTACGGGCGGGTGTCCTGTTCTTCGAGGTAAGGCCCCGCGCGTCGGCGGCGCATGCTGATGGGGTATCAGTTTTCCTCCGTTCGTGTCGGCGTGCCGCCCTGGACGGTGGGTGTCATCGCAGGTCAGTGGCTTGTTGGTGGTCTTGTGGGAGGAGGTGTGTCGAACGGGTGACGGGCCGTCGGCTGCGAGGCTTGACCTCAATCAAGGTTGAGGTACCACGCTTCTCGGTATGGAACTCACCACGCGGGAAAACCCGTCCCTGTCCACGCTCCGCCTCGCGCTCATCGTCGGCAGCGATCGTGAGGGCCGCTTCGGCCCGGTCGTCGCCGACTGGTTCCTCTCCCTCGCCCGCGAGCGGACCGACTTCACCGTCGACGTCGTGGACGTCGCCGACTCCCGGCTGCCGACCGCCCTGTCGTTCAACCCCGGCCCCGACGTCCGTACCGAACTGGACAAGGTCAGCCCCCGGCTCGCCGAGGCCGACGCGTTCGCCGTCCTCACGCCCGAGTACAACCACTCCTACCCGGCCTCGCTGAAGCGCCTGATCGACTGGCACTACGCCGAATGGCAGGCCAAGCCGGTCGGGTTCCTCTCCTACGGCGGAGTCTCCGGCGGCCTGCGCGCCGTGGAGCACCTGCGGCAGGTCTTCGCCGAACTGCACGCGGTCACCGTCCGCGACACGGTCTCCTTCCACCACGCGCACGGCCTCTTCGACGACGAGGGCGCGCCCAAGGACCCGGCCGGGCCGGAAGCCGCCGTGAAGAAGATGCTGGACCAGCTCGCCTGGTGGGCGCACGCCCTCCGGGACGCCAAGGCCGTCCGCCCCTACACGGCCTGACGTCAAGAGCGCGAGGGGGCGAAAGGGGCGGGTACGTAGGGCCGTCGGCGCGTGTGATGGCATATTCCCTGATTCACCGCCTGTGTGATGACAGGTCAGGACGAATGTCTTCTCATCGCACCTGGGGGCGCCCTAAGATTGCGGTCCGTGCCGGTCGGCTCGCACCCTGTGACGCGGTGCGGGCCGCTCGGCGCCCGTATCCGTGGTTCAGGGAAATGGGTGACCCATGCCTCCTCGCCTCGTCGGCCAGCAAGGCTCTCTCGCGGGAAAGCAGTTCCCGATCGGCGCCACCCCGGTGACCCTGGGCCGCAACAGTGACAACGACGTGGTCATCACCCGGGAGAACGTCTCCCGCTTTCACGCCGAGGTGCGCCGCGAGGGCCACGGATTCGTGTTGTACGACAGTGGCAGCAGCAATGGGACCATGGTCAACGGGCAGCGGGTGACCTCGCACGTACTGCAACCCGGAGACCTCATCGAGATCGGGGGCGAAACCCTTCGTTTCGAGGCGGCCGACGCGCTGGAGACCATCATCGACCTCTCCGTGCTGCGGCCCCTCGGTCCTACGGCGACGACGGTCACGACGGGGCCGGTACTGCGCGTCACGGTCTCCGGCGGCGGCCCTGTCGGACTCGCCTTCGCCCTGCTCCTCGAACACCTCATGGGGCGGCGCGTGGCCGTCACGGTGTACGACGGCCGCTGGACACAGGAGGGGACGAGGGTCGTATGGCGCGACGAAGGACAGGGCAACGTCCGGCGGCAGCAGGTCGTCACGGTGCAGAGCCGCCAGTACCTCAACCTGCCCGACGAGGTGCGGCGACGGCTGTTCCGGGGTGACGCGTACTCCGAGATGTGGCCGGTCGGCCCCGACTCGATCGGGGGCCACAACCCGAGGAACCTCCGCATCGCCTACATCGAGGACACCCTGCTGGAGCTGGCCAACGAGAAGGCGGACCGCATCCGGCTCGTCCCCGCCGCCTTCGACCCGGCGGAGCAGCGGGAGGCGGTGGCCAAGGACCATGTGCTCGCCGTGTGCGAGGGCGGCCGCTCCCGGACCCGGGAGTACTTCACCGACAAATTCGGCAACGCCGACAAGTCCATCTACTCACTGCACGGTCAGCACGTCCAGGACGTGGTTCTGGGACTGCGCGTGAAGTCCACCCTGACCGATCCCATGACCGTCCTGCTGACCGTCGCGCAGAACCGCTTCCTGCTGAATTCCCTGCGCGGTCAGGGATTCCTGAACATGCGGCTCACCGACGCGGAGGCCGCGGAAGTGGTCGGAATCGACCCGGTCCGGCATGTGTTCGAGGAGTGCATCGCCTCACGGCCGTGCGTGATGGGCCGCGACGACCACGGCGATTTCCAGTGCTCGACACACAGCACCCTTTTCCTGCCGGCCATGGTCAAGGGTTCGGTGCTGTGGAAAAGGGTGCTGGAGGGGCTGGTGCTCTTCGGGGTCGCCGAACGCGATCTGAGGGCGGTCACCGCGTTCCGTCTCGACATGGTGCAGCGGCCCCGGTTCACCACCCGGCTCTACTCCGCCACGTCGACCACCCAGGGCACCTACGGGTTCCTGCTCGGTGACGCCGCCAACGCCATCCACTTCTGGCCGGGCCGCGGCCTCAACAGCGGGCTGGCGTCCGCGATCTCGCTGGCCAGGTCCCTCGACGGCGCCTGGACGGGCAGGCCGTTCCGGGACGCCGACTTCGCCCGCCACGAGGCGGCCATGTCGATGCTCCAGTACCGCCACAAGAGCCGCGCCTGGAACACGATGATCACCACCGACGAGGACGGCGTCAGCCGGCCGATCAAGGAGAAGATCGCCCAGAGCATCGAGGAGTCGGCGGACAAGGGCACGGACAGGGAGGCCGACACCGAGGCGCTGCTGGAACGACTGCGGCAGATCCGCGGCCGTCTGGCGTCCCGCGTCCCCGGCATGCCCGACGACGCGACGCTCCGGGACCACCTGCGGGCCCTGCGCCCCGAGACCCTGCACACCCTGCTGGAGAGCGGGGCGTGGGACACGCTGATCGTCGGCGGTGAAGAGGTGGACATCGACATCTTCTACCGGCAGGGAGGGAAGCCCGCCGCGCCCGATCCCAGGACCGCGCGGGCCGCCACCTGACCCCGCGCCCCCCGTTCCGCGATCCGGGCTCCGGATGTGATCCTGGCGTCGAGGGGGCCGTCCGTCACCGGCCCCGTGACGAAGGAGCGCGCGCGTGACCCCGGCCATGACCGTCCTGACCACCACCGACAGCGCGGCGAAGGCCGAGGAGCTGGCCCGTGGCGCGGTGGAGGCGCGGCTCGCCGCCTGCGCCCAGATCTCCGGTCCCGTGACCTCGGTGTACCGCTGGCAGGGCGCGGTCGAGACCGCCCCGGAGTGGCAGGTGCTGTTCAAGACGGCGGAGACGACGTACGACGCGCTGGAGGCGTACATCCTGCGGGTCCACGACTACGACACGCCGGAGATCATCGCCACGCCGGTGGTGCGGGGCAGCGCCGCCTACCTGGAGTGGGTCGCCCGGGAGACCGCGTGATCGAGCTGCCGTTCTTCGTGTACGGGACGCTGCGGCCCGGCGCGCACAACCACGCCCTGTACCTCCGGGGACGCACGGCGGTCGAGGAGCCCGCCCGGCTGCCGGGCGCCGTCCTCCGGGAAGGGCCCGGCTACCCGTACGCGGTGCGCGGCCCGGGTGACGTGGTCGGCGACCTGGTGCACGCCGTGCCCGGCGCGTACCGCGCGCTGCTGTCCGTGCTCGACCGGTTGGAGGGGTTCTACGGGCCCGGCCATCCGCTGAACCTGTACGAGCGGGAGCCGTGCGACGTCGTCCGGGGACGGGACGGGGCCTTCGTACGGGCCTGGGTGTACGTCGCCGCGGCCCGCACCGAGCCGGGCCCGCCGATCGAGGGCGGCGACTGGTTCAGTCGCGGGCCGGCTCCAGACGTACCGCGCACACCTTGAACTCGGGCATCCGGGACGTCGGGTCGAGGGCCGGGTTGGTCAGCGTGTTGGCCCGGCCCTCGCCCGGCCAGTGGAACGGCATGAACACGGTGTCCGGCCGGATGGCCGTCGTGATGCGGGCCGGGGCGACCGCGCGCCCGCGCCGTGACACCACCGCGACCGGCTCGCCCTCCGCGACGCCCACCCTCTCGGCGAGCCTCGGGTGCAGCTCCACGAAGGGTCCCGGCGCCGCGGCGTTCAGCTCGGCCACCCGACGCGTCTGCGCGCCCGACTGGTACTGGGCCACGACCCGCCCCGTCGTCAGGACGACCGGATACGCCTCGTCCGTCTCCTCGGCCGCCGCCCGGTGCGTGACCGGGACGAACCTGGCCCGCCCGTCCGGGGTCGCGAACCCGTCGAGGAAGAGGCGGGGCGTGCCCGGGTGTTCGGGGTCGGGGCAGGGCCAGAAGACGCCGTCCTCCTCCGCGATCCGCCGGTAGCTGATGCCGGAGTAGTCGGCGGCGCCGCCGGCCGACGCGCGGCGCAGCTCGTCGAAGACCTCCTCCGGGTCGGTGGCGAAGCCCTTCTCCCAGCCGAGCAGCCCGGCGAGCCCGTTCAGGACCTCCAGGTCGGTGCGGACGCCGTCCGGCGGGGTGATCGCCCGGCGGCGGAGCAGGACCCGTCCTTCCAGGTTGGTGGTGGTGCCGGTCTCCTCGGCCCACTGCGTCACGGGCAGGACGACATCGGCGAGCGCCGCCGTCTCGGACAGCACGACATCGGCGACGGCCAGGAAGTCCAGGGACCGGATCCGCTCCTCGACGTGCGCGGCCCGGGGTGCCGACACCACCGGGTTGGACCCCATCAGCAGCAGCGCCTTCACGTCCTGGCCGAGCGCGTCGAGGAGTTCGTAGGCGCTGCGCCCGGGGCCGGGCAGGATGTCGGGGTCGACGCCCCACACCCCGGCGACATGGGCGCGGGCCGCCGGGTCGTCCAGCTTGCGGTAGCCGGGCAGCTGGTCGGCCTTCTGGCCGTGCTCGCGGCCGCCCTGGCCGTTGCCCTGGCCGGTGAGGCAGCCGTACCCGGAGAGCGGGCGGCCGGCCCGGCCGGTGGCGAGGCACAGGTTGATCCAGGCGCCGACCGTGTCGGTGCCCTTGGACTGCTGCTCGGGCCCGCGCGCGGTGAGGACCATGGAGTTCTCGGCGTCGCAGAACAGCCGGACGGTCTCGCGCAGTTGCGGCACGGGCACGCCGGTGATCCGCTCCACGAGCGCCGGCCAGTGCGACATGGCGGCGGCACGGGCGTCGGCCCAGCCGGTCGTACGGCTCTCGATGAAGTCCTGGTCGGTACGGCCCTCGGCGACCACCAGGTGCAGCAGCCCGAGCGCGAGGGCGAGGTCGGTGCCGGGGCGCGGCGCCAGGTGCAGATCGGCCTGTTCGGCGGTGCGGGTGCGGCGCGGGTCGACGACGATCAGCTTGCCGCCGTTCTCCCGCAGCTCCGTGAGGTAGCGCAGCGCGGGCGGCATGGTCTCCGCGATGTTGGAGCCGACCAGGATGACGCAGCCGGTGCGCGGGATGTCCTCCAGCGGGAACGGCAGGCCCCGGTCCACGCCGAACGCCCTGATGTGCGCGGCGGCGGCCGACGACATGCAGAAGCGGCCGTTGTAGTCGATCTGGGAGGTGCCGAGGACGAGCCGGGCGAACTTGCCGAGTGTGTACGCCTTCTCGTTGGTGAGCCCGCCGCCGCCGAAGACGCCCACGCCGTCGGGGCCGTGGCTCTCGCGGGTGCGCCGCAGTCCGTCCGCGACGGCCCGCAGGGCCTCCTCCCAGGTCGCGGGTGTGAGCCTGCCTGTGGCGGGGCGTCGGATCAGCGGCCCGGTCAGCCGTACCCGGGAGGAGAGCACCGCCGGCGCGGTGCGTCCCTTGCCGCACAGAGCGCCCCGGTTGACGGGGAAGTCGGTGCGCTCCACGACGTCGACGACCGGGGCGTCGTCGGCGGTGCCGTCGGCGGCCCGGAGGTTCATCCCGCACTGAAGGGCGCAGTACGGGCAGTGCGTGGAGGTGGTGGTGGCGGCGAGCATGCCATCGAGCGTGCGACGGCCGTGTTACGTCGGCCGTCCTGCGGTGTAACGCACGCGGTACGTCGCGCTCCGGCCGTGGCCGGCCGTGCGGTGAGGGCCGCGGTCCGGGGTGACGGGCCGCGCGTGCCGGAGGGGCCGCGTGTGCGCCCGGTGCCCGGCCGGGGTCAGCCCGCCGACGCCAGCGCCTCGGTGACCCCGGTCTCCTGGCGGCCGAGGAACGTCGGATCGGGCTGGAAGGCCGCGTCCAGCGCGGCCTTCCCGGCCGCCGCGAGCTCCCGTACACCGCCGTAGTACCAGACCGAGTCGTGCGGCTCGGCGACCCCGACACCGTACGACTCGACCCCGGCCGCCTGGCAGAGGGCGACGGCCCGGCGGATGTGGAAGCCCTGGGTCACCAGCACGGCCCGGTCGACGCCGAAGATCTTCCTCGCCCTGACGCAGGAGTCCCAGGTGTCGAACCCGGCGTAGTCGCTGACGATCCGGGTGTCCGGCACGCCGCGCTCGGTCAGGTACGCGCGCATGGCGTCGGGCTCGTCGTATTCGACCCGGCTGTTGTCCCCCGTGACGAGGACGACCTTCACCTTCCCGTCCCGGTACAGCGCGGCGGCCGTGTCGAGCCGGTGCGCCAGGTACGGCGTGGGGCGGCCGTTCCACAGTCCGGCGCCGAAGACGACGGCGACGTCCCGGGCGGGCACGTCGGCGACGGTACGCAGCCGGCTGTCGGCGGCGGCGTGCATCCAGGTCGCGGGCGCGAGGGCCAGGACGCAGCCGAGCATCACGCCCTGCACCAGCCGCCGCTGCCCGCGCCGCCCCCGTAGGCCCGCCGGTACCAGCCGTCGTATCCCGCCCCGCATCGATGGACCTCCTCGTAACGTCGTCTCCGTTCCCTTCGACGCCGTCGGCGGGTGCGCGGTTCAGCGGGACGGCTGTGACGTACGGGACGGGGGCCCGCCGTACAGGAGGGCGGCGAGGCCCGCGCCGACGGCGGCACCGAGGAGCTGGGCGGCGATGAAGCCCGGCAGTGAGACGGGCGCGATCCCGGTGAACGAGTCGGTGAACGACCGGCCGACCGTGGCGGCCGGATTGGCGAACGAGCCCGACGAGGTGAACCAGATCGCGGCGGCGATGTAGGCGGCGACCGCGAGCGGCGTCAGCCCGGCCCGTCCGGCGCGTTCCAGGCCGACGATCAGCAGGACCAGCCCGGCGGTGGCGACCGTCTCGCCGAGCAGCAGATGGCCGTCCGACCTGACCTGCGTGGACCACCCGCCGGCGGTCCGGCCGAACATCGCCTCGGCGAGCAGTGCCCCGGCCACCGCCCCGGCGAGCTGGGCGCCGATGTAGCAGGCGACGTCGCGCGCGGGGGTCCGGCCGCCGGCGCGGCGCCTGGCCCACCACGCGCACAGCGTGACGACCGGGTTGATGTGGCCGCCCGAGACCGGCCCGAGCAGGGCGATCAGCAGTCCGAGGCCGATCGCGGACGCCAGCGAGTTCGCCAGTAGCCGGACGCCGACGTCGTCGCTGAGCCCGGCGGCCTGGATGCCGGAGCCGACGACCACGGCGACCAGGGCCGCCGTGCCGACGAACTCGGCGACGACCCTGCGCGGCAGCGGCCCTTCCACAGCCGGAGCCATGGCCCTCCCCACATGATCCACCCGATGACGATGCTGCAACGGAAAATATATTCCGTGTTTCGGAAAGTTGGTACCGGGTAGGAGCGCGCACTTTGGCGTGAACCGTTCCGTGAGCCGCCGGAAAACACCCGTCACCCTCATGCAACGGCCCGGCAACCTGCGCCCGGCAGGATCGCTCCATGACGGAGCCGTACCCGAAACGCCCGAGCGAGCCCCCCGCCGTGGACGGCGGCTTCCCCACGACCGCCCAGCTGCTCACCCGCATCACCGCACAGCTCGGCACCCAGCTCGACCACCTCCACCTCGACGGAACGCGCAGGCCGCCCATGACCGCACCCGACCGGCCCACCCTCGTCGCCGTCGCCCACGGCAGCCGGGACCCCCGGGCCGTGCCCGCCGTGACCGCGCTGCTCGACCGGGTGCGCGAGCTGCGCCCCGGCCTGCCCGTCCGGCTCGGCCACATAGAACTGAACGCGCCCCTCCTCACCGACACCCTCGACGCCCTGCCCGACGGCGGCGACGCCATCGCCGTACCCCTCCTCTTCGGGCGCGGCTACCACGTCAAGCACGACCTGCCCGCCGCGGCCGCCGCCGCCGCGCCCCGGCTGCGCGTCCGCGTCGCCGACCCGCTCGGCCCGCACCCGCTGCTGGTCGAAGCGCTCCACGACCGGCTCGCCGAGGCCGGCTGGCGCCCCGGCCACGCCGCGCGCCCCGGCACCGGCGTCGTCCTCGCCGCCGCCGGCTCCCGCGACCCCGACTCCGCCGCCGGCACCCGCCGGCTGGCCGCCCTGCTCTCCGCACGGCTCGGCGGGGTCCCCGTCGTCGCCGCCTACGCGTCCGCCGCCACGCCCACCGTCCCCGAAGCCGTCCGCGCGCTCGCCGCCCGGGGCCGCCACCGGGTCGCCGTCGCCTCCTGCTTCACCGCGCCCGGCCTGTTCGCCACCCGCGCCGCGGCCGCCGCGCCCTGGATCGCCGCCGCCCCCATCGGCCCCCACCCGGCCCTCGCCCGGCTCGTCCTGCACCGCTACGACCGGGCCGTCGCCGCCCTCGCCGGCACCGGCCGGGCACGGGAGTTCGCCCCCGTCTGACGCACCCCGTGCTTCACCGCGGTCGCCTGCGGTTACCTTCAGTGCATGAACGGCATGGAAGGTACGCATTCCGCCTACGACGAGACGGCGACCGAACGGTGGGCCGGCGAGCCCGACAAACGGCCGGGCCGCACCGCCTTCCAGCGGGACCGCGCCCGGGTCCTGCACTCGGCCGCGCTGCGCCGCCTGGCCGGCAAGACCCAGGTCGTCACGCCCGGCACCATCCCCCACGCCCCCGAGTCCGGTCGAGCGGGGGCGACCTCCGTCCCCGCGTGGGACGCCAGCCCCCGCACCCGGCTCACCCACTCCCTGGAGTGCGCCCAGGTCGGCCGCGAACTGGGCGCCGCACTCGGCTGCGACCCCGACCTCGTCGAAGCCGCCTGCCTCTCCCACGACATGGGCCACCCGCCGTTCGGCCACAACGGCGAACAGGCACTCAACGAGTTCGCCAAGGACTGCGGCGGCTTCGAGGGCAACGCCCAGTCGCTGCGCCTGCTCACCCGGATCGAACCCAAGCGGTTCGTCCAGGACCCCGGGACCGGCGAACTCGTCAGCGTCGGCCTCAACCTCACCCGCGCCGCCCTCGACGCCGCCACCAAGTACCCCTGGCCGCGCGGCGCCCACCCCACCGACCCGCACTCGCCCAAGTTCGGCGTGTACGAGGACGACCTGCCCGTCTTCGAGTGGGCCCGCCAGGGCGCACCCGCGCACCGCAAGTGCTTCGAGGCGCAGGTCATGGACTGGTCCGACGACGTGGCGTACTCGGTGCACGACTTCGAGGACGGCCTGCACGCCGGCCACCTCGACCCCAACGTGCTCCTCGCCGAACCCGAACGCGCCGAGGTCTTCGCCGTCGCCATCGGCCGGTACGTCCCCCACGACACCGACCCGCAGGAGCTCGCCGACGCCCTCGACCGGCTCATCGACCAGGACTGGTGGCCGCACGGCTACGACGGAACGGCCCTCGCCCAGGCCAGGTTGAAGGACGCCACCAGCCAGCTCATCGGCCGGTTCTGCCTCGCCGCCGAGGGCGCGACCCGCCAGGCGTACGGATCGGGCCGCCTCACCCGGTACGGCGCCGAACTCGTCGTACCCCGCGAGACCCGCAACGAGTGCGCGGTGCTCAAGGCCGTCGCCGACCGCTACGTCATACAGCGCGCCGAGCAGGAGGCCCTCCGCGCCGACCAGCGCGTCGTCATCGCCGAACTCGCCGAGGCCATGATGAACCAGGCCCCCTACGGCCTCGACCCGCAGTTCCGCGCCCTGTTCGACACGGCACCCGACGACCGCGCCCGGCAGCGTGTCGTCGTCGACCAGATCGCCTCCTTCACCGACGCGTCCGCCCGCACCCTGCACGCCCGGCTCACCGGCCGGTGCGGCTGAGCAGCCGACCACCCACCGTGGGCGCGGGTTCACCGGCGTCCGCCGTCCGGCCGCCCACCCCGCCCCGCCCGCACCGGACCGCGCCCGGCCGTCCCTCTTCCGCGACCACGCTCCGTGCGGGACCCTCCCTCAATGGCGCCGCGACCGGGAGCGCGGCGGCGCGGCGTAGCGTGGACATGGACGTACTGTGTCTTTCCGGGTAGGAGGCAACAAGTGGTCGACGCAGATCAGACCTTCGTCATCGTCGGCGGGGGACTGGCCGGGGCAAAGGCGGCGGAGACGCTCCGCTCCGAGGGGTTCAACGGCCGTGTGATCCTCATCGGTGACGAACGCGACCACCCCTACGAACGCCCGCCGCTGTCCAAGGGCTACCTGTCCGGCAAGGAGGAACGCGACAGCGTCTTCGTGCACGAACCCGCCTGGTACGCCCAGGCCGACATCGAGCTCCACCTCGGGCAGCCCGTCACCTCCGTCGACCGCGAGAGCCGGACGGTACACCTCGGCGACGGCACCACCATCCGCTACGACAAGCTGCTCCTCGCGACCGGTGCCGAACCGCGCCGCCTCGACGTCCCCGGCACCGACCTGGCCGGAGTGCACCATCTGCGCAGGCTCGCCCACGCCGACCGGCTCCAGGGCGTCCTCGCGGCCCTCGGCCGCGACAACGGCCACCTGGTCATCGCCGGAGCCGGCTGGATCGGCCTGGAGGTCGCCGCCGCCGCCCGCGGATACGGCGCCGAGGTCACCGTCGTGGAGCCCGAGCCCACCCCGCTCCACCAGGTGCTCGGCCCCGAGCTCGGCCAGCTCTTCACCGACCTGCACACCGAGCACGGCGTCCGCTTCCGGTTCGGCACCCGCCTCACCGAGATCGTCGGCCAGGACGGCATGGTCCTCGCCGCCCGCACCGACGACGGCGACGAGCACCCCGCGCACGCCGTGCTCGCCGCGGTCGGCGCCGCCCCGCGCACCACGCTCGCCGAGACCGCGGGACTCGCCCTCGTCGACCGCGCCCACGGCGGCGGTGTCGCCGTCGACGCCTCCCTGCGCACCTCCGACCCCGACATCTACGCGGCCGGTGACGTGGCCGCCGCCCACCACCCGCTCCTCGGCGTCCGGCTGCGCGTCGAGCACTGGGCCAACGCCCTCAACGGCGGGCCCGCCGCCGCCCGCGCCATGCTCGGCCGGGACGTCTCGTACGACCGGATCCCGTACTTCTTCTCCGACCAGTACGACCTGGGCATGGAGTACTCCGGCTGGGCGCCGCCCGGCACGTACGACCAGGTCGTGCTGCGCGGCGACGCGGGCAAGCGGCAGTTCATCGCCTTCTGGCTGAAGGAGCGGCGCGTGCTCGCCGGGATGAACGTCAATGTGTGGGACGTCACAGGCCCGATCCAGGACCTCATCCGCTCCGGCGCCCCCGTGGACACCGACGCCCTGGCGGACCCGTCGACCCCGCTCACCGAGGTCCTGCCGCGCGGCTGACCGCCGTAGACTCGCTGCGTGGCAGGCAGGATCAACGATGACGACGTGAAGGCGGTACGGGACGCTGTCCCGATCGATGCCGTCGTGTCCGAGTACCTCCAGCTGCGCAACGCCGGCGGCGGCAACCTCAAGGGCCTGTGCCCCTTCCACGACGAGAAGTCCCCCTCCTTCCAGGTCAGCCCCAGCAAGGGCCTCTTCCACTGCTTCGGCTGCCAGGAAGGCGGGGACACCATCGCCTTCGTGATGAAGATCGACCACCTCTCCTTCTCGGAGACGGTCGAACGCCTCGCCGCCAAGGCGGGCATCACCCTGCGGTACGAGGAGGGCGGCTACAACCCGTCCCACCAGCGCGGCGAGCGGATCCGGCTGATCGAGGCCCACCAGGCGGCCGCCCTGTTCTACGTCGACCAGCTCGACAGCGCCGAGGCCGAGATCGGCCGGAAGTTCCTCGCCGAGCGCGGCTTCGACCAGGGCGCCGCCCAGCACTTCGGCGTCGGCTACGCCCCGGCGGGCTGGGACCACCTCACCCGCTTCCTGCGCGGCAAGGGCTTCTCCGACAGGGAGCTCATCGTCTCCGGCCTCTCCCAGGACGGCCGCCGCGGCCCCATCGACCGCTTCCGAGGCCGGCTGATGTGGCCCATCCGCGATGTCGGCGGCGACGTCGTCGGCTTCGGCGCGCGCAAGCTCCGCGACGACGACAACGGGCCCAAGTACCTGAACACGCCCGAGACCCCCGTCTACAAGAAGTCGCAGGTGCTGTACGGCATCGACCTGGCCAAGAAGGACATCGCCAAGTCCAGCCGGGCCGTCGTCGTCGAGGGCTACACCGACGTGATGGCCTGCCACCTCGCCGGGGTCACCACCGCCATCGCCACCTGTGGCACCGCCTTCGGCGGCGATCACATCAAGATCCTGCGCCGGCTGCTGATGGACAACGGCTCCGCCCGGGTGATCTTCACCTTCGACGGTGACGCCGCCGGCCAGAAAGCCGCGCTCCGCGCCTTCGAGGACGACCAGAAGTTCGCCGCCGAGACGTACATCGCCATCGCCCCGGACGGCATGGACCCCTGCGAGCTGCGCCTCGCCAAGGGCGACGAGGCCGTGCGGGAGCTGGTCGAGCCCCGCACCCCGCTGTTCGAGTTCGCCCTGCGACAGATCGTGCGGCGCTACGACCTGGAGACCCCGGCCGGACGCGCCGCCGCGCTGGACGAGGCGGCGCCGGTCGTCGCCCGCATCAAGAACGTCGCGTCACAGCACGAGGTGGCCGTCGAACTCGCGGGCATGCTCGGCATCCTCGACACGCAGTTCGTCGTCCGGCGCGTCGCCCAGGTCGCCCGCTGGGCCAAGGAGCGCGGCGGCCGGGGCCCGGCACCGGCACGGCCGGGCGGCCCGGCGTACCACGAGCAGCAGCACCAGCGGTCGCAGGCCACGGCCCCGTCCGGTCCGGCGCTCAACCTGCGCAGCCCGGCGCACCGCACGGAACGGGAGCTGCTGAAGCTGGCGCTGCAGTACCCCGCCCTGGTGTCACCGGCGTTCGACGCGTACGGCGCCGACGAGTTCACGGCCCCGCCGTACGCCGCCGTGCGCCAGACCATCGCCCAGGCGGGCGGCGCCGAGCAGGGTGTCCGGGACGCCGCCGACTATCTGGCCCGCGTCCGGGAAGCCGCACCCGACGACACGGTGCGTGCCCTGATCACCGAACTCGCCGTCGAGGCCGTCCACGCCCGCACGGTCGACGAGGCGTACGCGGGCGACCAGCTCGTCCAGGTCAGACTGCGCGCCGTCGACCGCCGCGTCCGCGACGTCCAGGGGTCCCTGGCACGCCTCGGCGCACACGGCGACCCCGAGCACCTCGCGGCCGTCCAGAACGAGCTGTGGGTGCTCCAGCAGTACGGCCAGTCGCTCCGCAACCACGGGGCCGCCGCGCTGTGACGTGCCACGGGGCCGCCGCGCTGTGACGCGGTCACGCCCGGGGGGCGGGTCGCGGCTCGGCTTCCGGTTCGCGCCCCGGCCCGGCGAGGTCCCGCGCCCTGCGGCGCACCAGCACCGCCCCGCTCAGCACGGCGCAGATCGCCGCGGTGGTCAGCGCCACGCCGACGGGCCCGGTCAGGGCGGGACCCGAACGGCTCACCAGCCCGTCGAGCGCGCCGGCCCCGGCCAGCAGCTGCAGCGCGACGACGCCGACGCCCGTGGCGGCGGCGGCCGTCCAGACACGCACACTGTCCCGTACGGCCAGCCAGACGCCCATGACGCAGCACAGCGCCGTGACCGCCAGGGCCAGCACGTCGACATAGCCGCCGGCCCTGTAGCCGCCGAGGCCCCCGGGCAGATGCACGAACCCGCAGATCAGCAGGGTGAGGGCGACGGGCAGGCGCAGGGGGGAGCGCAGCGGCGCGGTCGTGCCGGCGCCGCCACCGGACGATCCGCCGTCCGGTTCCAGGACGGGCGCCGGGCCGCGAGCGGCCTTCGCACCGCCGGAGCCGGAGCCGGAGCCGGAGCCGGTACCGGTACCGGTTCCCGAACCCGCGCCGGTGCCCGCCCCGGGGGGCGTCACGGGGCTGGTGTCGGGCCCGGCGCTGGGCCAGCTCTGCGCGCCGTCGGCGCCGAGGATGTCCACGAGTTGGGCGACGTCCTCGATCGGCCGTCCCACGGCGGCCGCCCGCAGTGCGGTGTCGGCCTCCTCCAGCTTGTGACCCGACTCGGTCAGCAGGGTGACGAGCTGCCGTACCTCTTCCAGCGGCCGGGCCACGGCCGCCGCGCGCAGTGCCTCGTCCCCCGGGTTGTGGACGGCCTTGGTCTGCTTGAGCAGGGTGACGAGCGCGGCCACCTCCTCCAGCGGTCGGTGCGTGGCCGCGGTCCAGAGCAAGGTGCGTATCGTCTGCTCGTTCAGGTCGGAGGGGTCGGAGGGAAGGGCATCGGCCACGGGCCCCGGCTCGGCCGTGCGGGGGGCGAGGGTCGCGGTGTCCTCCGCCGGCCCCGGCGCGTTGTGGAGGTCGATGCCGGGGGAGCTGGTCTGGTCGTCCGTTGTCATGGCACGGCTCCGTTCGCCGAAGGGGGATCGGCACACACGGTGTCGGTCGTCGTGCGTCGGCGCGACGCACCTGTGTCCTCATCTAATCGGCGGACCGCCGGAGCGGCCATTCGGATTGGGCGAAACGGGGACTGCGCGTCACGTGCCGGACGCAAAAAGTGGCCGCACGCCCCTCGTGGCGGTGATGTGTCGTACCCCACACTGGGGGGCGGTGTCCGAGCCCGGGACGGAGTACATCGGTCGCGTGCGCCGCCGTCCCGCTGCCGCCATGCCCCCGTAACCGGCAGCGATCACCTGGAGGTCGCCCCCGTGCAGACCCAGACCGTGAGTGACGTCGTCCCCGTGCAGGGCCTGCCCCCGCGCCACCCGGAGGCCCTGCCCGACCCGGCCGTCCTGGACGCCCTGTCCGAGCCGCCGGACACACCCGAGGCCCCGGAGTCCCTGGAGGCCCCGTTGTCGCTCGAGCTCCCGGAGCCCCCGGAGGTGCCTGACGTCCCTGAGGCGCCCGAGGCCCAGGAGTCGCCCGAGCCGTCCGTGCCGCGCGCCGGGCGTGCGGACACCGGGGCCGGCCCCTCGTCGGACCTGTTCCGCCAGTACCTGCGGGAGATCGGCCGGATACCGCTGCTCACCGCCGCCGAGGAGGTCGAACTGGCCCGCCGGGTGGAGGCCGGCCTGTTCGCCGAGGAGAAACTCGCCCGCACCCCCGACCTCGACACCCAGCTCGCCGTCGACCTCGACAGGCTCGTCGTCATGGGCCGGATGGCCAAGCGCCGTCTCATCGAGGCGAACCTGCGGCTCGTGGTCTCGGTCGCCAAGCGGTACGTCGGCCGGGGCCTGACCATGCTGGACCTGGTCCAGGAGGGCAATCTCGGCCTGATCCGGGCCGTGGAGAAGTTCGACTACGCGCGCGGCTACAAGTTCTCGACGTACGCCACCTGGTGGATCCGCCAGGCGATGTCCCGGGCCCTCGCCGACCAGGCCCGGACCATCCGCGTCCCCGTGCACGTCGTCGAGCTGATCAACCGGGTCGTACGGGTCCAGCGCCGGATGCTCCAGGAACGCGGCCAGGAACCGACGGCCGAGGAGGTCGCGGCCCAGCTGGAGCTGCCGCCCGAGCGGGTCGGCGAGGTGCTGCGCCTGGCGCAGGAGCCGGTGTCCCTGCACGCCCCGGTCGGTGAGGAGGACGATGTCGCGCTCGGCGACCTCATCGAGGACGGCGACGCCGCGTCGCCCGTCGAGTCGGCCGCGTTCCTGCTGCTGCGCGAGCACCTGGACGCGGTCCTGTCCACGCTCGGCGAGCGCGAACGCAAGGTGGTCCAGCTCCGTTACGGCCTGGACGACGGCAGGCCCCGCACCCTGGAGGAGATCGGACGTCTCTTCGGCGTGACGCGCGAACGCATCCGCCAGATCGAGTCCAAGACCCTCGGCAAGCTGCGGGACCATGCCTTCGCGGACCAGCTCCGCGGCTACCTGGACTGATCGCCGCCGCGCCGCCTGCCGTAGGCGGCACCGAGCGCGACACCGATGCCCGTGCCCAGCGCGACGCCCGCGGCCAGGTCGCCGAGCAGCGGGCCGGTCGAGGCGCCCGGCGTCAGTCCGAGCGACAGGCCGAGCGCGATGCCCCGGCCGCCCCGTCCCGCCGCGCCCCGCCCGGCGGTCGTCCCGCCGTCCCCCGCGTCCCCCGCGTCCCCCGTGCTCCCGCGTCCCCCGTGCTCCCGCTGTTCCCCGTGTTCCCGAGTCGCCCGTACCGGCCGGGCACCCCGCGTCGTCCGTGTTCCCGCTGTTCCGCCTGTTCGCCGTGTTCCCCGTGTTCCCCCTGTTCCCCGTCATGTCTTCCCCTCGTCTCCCCGTGGGTCAGTCGACCTCGGCGACGGCCTGCGCGAACTGCGCCGCGTACAGGCGCGCGTAGGCGCCCTCGGCCGCCAACAGCTCGTCGTGCGTGCCCTGTTCGACGATCGAACCGTCCTCCATCACCAGGATCACATCGGCGTCGCGGATCGTGGACAGCCGGTGCGCGATGACGAAGCTCGTCCGACCGTGGGCCAGCCGCGCCATCGCCTTCTGGATCAGGACCTCGGTCCTCGTGTCGACCGAGCTGGTCGCCTCGTCCAGGACCAGGATCACCGGGTCCGAGAGGAACGCCCGCGCGATGGTGATGAGCTGCTTCTCACCGGCGCTGACGCCCGCGCCCTCGTCGTCGATGACGGTGTCGTAGCCGTCGGGCAGCGTACGGATGAACCGGTCGGCGTGCGCCGCCCGTGCCGCCTCCTCGATCTCCGCCCGCGTCACCTCGCGCGTCGCGGCCGCGCCGTACGCGATGTTGTCGGCGATCGTGCCGCCGAACAGCCAGGTGTCCTGGAGGACCATGCCGATCGAGGACCGCAGCTCCTCGCGGGACATCCGGGCCACATCGACTCCGTCCAGCAGGATCCGACCGCCCGTCACCTCGTAGAACCGCATCAGCAGATTCACGAGCGTCGTCTTGCCGGCGCCCGTCGGGCCGACGATGGCGACCGTCTGGCCGGGCTCCACCGCCAGTGACAGGCCCTCGATGAGCGGCTTCTCCGGCTCGTAGCGGAAGGACACCTTCTCCAGCGAGACGGCGCCCCGCACCCGCTCCGGCCGCTCCAGGGCGGGGGAGCCCGGCTGTTCGTCGGCGTCCAGCAGTTCGAAGATCCGCTCGGCGGACGCGACACCGGACTGCACCAGGTTCGCCATCGACGCCACCTGCGTCAGCGGCATCGAGAACTGCCGCGAGTACTGGATGAACGCCTGGACGTCACCGATCGACAGCGTGCCGGACGCGACCCGCAGTCCACCGACGACCGCCACCAGCACATAGTTCAGGTTGGAGACGAAGAACATCAGCGGCTGCATGATCCCGCTGTTGAACTGCGCCTTGAAACCGGCCTCGTACAGCGCCTCGTTCTGCTCGTGGAAGTCCCGTGCCGACTCCTCCTGCCGGCCGAAGACCTTCACCAGGGCGTGCCCCGAGTACATCTCCTCGACATGCGCGTTGAGTCTGCCCGTCGCACGCCACTGCCGCACGAACTGCGGCTGCGACCGCTTGCCGACCCGGGTCGCGACGACCACCGACAGCGGTACCGTCACCAGCGCGACCAGCGCCAGCAGCGGCGAGATCCAGAACATCATCACGAGCACACCGATGATGGTCAGCGCCGAGTTGATCAGCTGCCCCATCGTCTGCTGCATGGTCTGCCCGATGTTGTCGATGTCGTTCGTCGCCCGGCTCAGCACCTCTCCGCGCTTGGCCCGGTCGAAGTACGACAGCGGCAGCCGCTCCAGTTTCGCCTGGATGTCCTCCCGCATCCGGTACACGGTCCGGTTGATCACCCGGATCGACAACCGCGTCGACACCAGCATCAGCAGCCCCGCCGCCACGTACACCGCGAGCACCAGCAGCAGGACGTCGCCGACGGCACCGAAGTCGATGCCGTGCCCCGGCGTGAAGTCGACCCCGGACAGCATGTCCGCGAGCCCGTCGTCGCCCTTGGCGCGCAGCGCGTCGACGGCCTGCTCCTTCGACGTGCCCTCCGGCATGCCGCGGCCGACGACACCCGCGAACACGAGGTCCGTCGCCCAGCCGAGGATCATCGGCCCGACGACGGACAGGGCGACGCTCAGCACACCGGCCGCGAGCATCACCCACAGCGTCGCCTTCTCCGGCGCGAGCTGCCGCAGCAGCCGCTTGCCCGAGCCCTTGAAGTCCATCGACCGTTCGTCGGGGCCGCCACCGGCCATCATCCGTCCACCAGGACCGGCCATCAGGCAGCCTCCGCCTCGGTCAGCTGGGAGAGCACGATCTCCCGGTACGTCTCGTTGCCCGCCATGAGTTCGTGGTGGCGCCCGGTCCCCACGACCCGTCCCTCGTCCAGGACCACGATCCGGTCGGCGTCGCGGATGGTCGACACCCGCTGGGCGACGATCACCACGGTCGCCGCGGCCGTCTCACGGGCCAGCGCCGCGCGCAGCATGGCGTCGGTCGTGTAGTCCAGCGCGGAGAACGAGTCGTCGAAGAGGTAGATCTCCGGCTGCCGCACCAGCGTCCGGGCGATCGCCAGCCGCTGCCGCTGACCGCCGGACACGTTGGTGCCGCCCTGCGCGATCGGCGCGTCCAGCCCGCCGTCCAGCTCCCGTACGAACTCGGCGGCCTGGGCCACCTCCAGGGCGTGCCACAGCTCCTCGTCGGTCGCGTCGGGCCGCCCGTACCGCAGGTTCGTGGCGACCGTCCCGGAGAACAGGTACGGCTTCTGCGGGACGAGGCCGACCGTCCGCGCCATCAGGTCGGGGTCCAGCTCCCGTACGTCCACGCCGTCGACCAGCACCTGTCCGCCCGTCGCGTCGAACAGCCGTGGCACGAGGCCGAGCAGCGTCGACTTGCCGCTGCCCGTCGAGCCGATGACCGCCGTGGTCTCGCCCGGCCGGGCCACCAGGTCGACGCCGCGCAGCACCGGCTCCTCGGCGCCCGGGTAGCGGAAGTCCGCGCCGCGGATCTCCAGATGGCCGTGACGGGTCAGTTCCCGCACCGGCGCCGCGGGCGGCAGCACGCTCGTCTCGGTACGCAGCACCTCTTCGATGCGCTCGGCGCACACCTCGGCGCGCGGCACCATCATGAACATGAACGTGGCCATCATCACGGCCATCACGATCTGCATCAGATACGCCAGGAACGCCGTCAGCGCCCCGATCTGCATGGCGCCGCTGTCGATCCGGTGCGCGCCGAACCAGACGACGGCGACGCTGGACACGTTCACGACGGTCATCACCGTCGGGAACATCAGCGCCATCAGCCGGCCGGTCGCCATCGACACATCGGTCAGTTCCGTGTTGGCGCCCTTGAAGCGCTCCCGCTCGTAGCCGTCCCGGACGAACGCCCGGATGACCCGGTTTCCGGTGATCTGCTCGCGCAGCACCCGGTTCACCGTGTCCAGCCGCTCCTGCATCGTGCGGAACAGCGGCCGCATCCGCTTCACGATCAGCGAGACGGAGATCCCGAGCACCGGCACGACGGCCAGCAGCACCGCCGACAGCGGTACGTCCAGACCGAGCGCCATGACGATCCCGCCGACGCACATGATCGGCGCCGACACCATCAGCGTGAACGCCATCAGCACCAGCATCTGGACCTGCTGGACGTCATTGGTGGTCCGCGTGATCAGGGACGGCGCCCCGAACTGGCCGACCTCACGCGCCGAGAACGACTGCACCCGCGCGAAGACGGCCGCCCGGACGTCCCGCCCGAGCGCCGCCGCGGTCCGCGCGCCGTAGTAGACGGCGCCGATGTTGCCCGCGACCTGCACCACGGACACGGCGATCATCAGAGCGCCGAACCGCAGGATGTAACCGGTGTCACCGGTGACGACACCGTTGTCAATGATGTCCGCGTTCAGCGTGGGCAGATAAAGGGTGGCGCAGGTCTGCAGGAGTTGGAGCGCCACCAGCAAGGCTATGGGCCGTTTGTACGGCCCCAGATAATTCCGTAGAAGTTGTCTGAGCACGGTCTCCACTATCGCCCGCGCCCGCCGGACGTTACGACCGAGTTTCCGATCGCCCCGCCGCCCTCCGCTACGAGCTGAACGCCCCCGGGTGCAACTGCTCGCGCGTCGCCGCGTACTGCTGGCGCACGGCCTGCCCCACCGCGGTCTCCTCGCCCGGCTCCAGCACCTGCGCCGCCGCACCCCGCCACGCCGGCGGCGCCTGCGGCGACAGCGTGCCCTGGCTCACGCCCAGCGCCCACGCGGCCTGCCGGGCCGCGCCCAGCGCCGCGTAGTCCGCCGGCTGCGGTACGACGACCTGCGCGCCGAACACCGCGGGCGCCACCGCCTGTACGGCCGCCAGCTCGGCCGCCGCGCCCAGCAGGAACACCCGGCGCACCTCGACGCCCCGCCCGCGCAGCACGTCCATCGCGTCGGCCAGCGAGCACAGCATGCCCTCGAACGCCGCCCGCGCCAGGTGCTCCGGCTTCATCGACTCGCGCCGCAGTCCGCTCAGCGTCCCGGCCGTGTGCGGCAGCCGAGGCGTCCGCTCGCCCTCCAGGTACGGCAGCAGCACCAGCCCGGACGCGCCGGGCGTCGACTTCAGCGCCAGCGCGGAGAGCTCCTCCAGGCTGTCCACGCCCAGCATCTCGGCGGTGCCGCGCAGCGCCCGGACCGCGTTCGACGTGTGGACGACCGGCAGGTGCATCCCGGTCGCGTCGGCCAGCGAGGTGATCATGCCGTGCGGGTCGGCCAGCGCCCCGTGGTGGACCGCCATCACCGAGCCGGACGCCCCGAGCGACACCACCGCGTCGCCGGCGCCGAGGCCGAGGCCCAGCGCGGCGGCCATGGTCTCGCCGGTCCCGGCCGAGATCAGCAGCCCCTCGGGCGTCGTCCCGGCGGCCTCGGACGGCGCCAGCACCTCCGGCAGCGCGGCCGGATGCCCCAGCGCCAGCTCCACCAGGTCGGGCCGGTACGCCCCGGTGGCCGCCGACCAGTACCCCGTGCCCGACGCGCCGCCCCGGTCGGTGGTCCGGCGGACCGGGCGGCCCAGCAGCTGCCACACCAGCCAGTCGTGCGGCTGCATCAGCACCGCCACGTGCCGCGCCGCCTCCGGTTCGGCCCGCGCGAGCCAGCGCAGCTTCGCCACCGGCTGCGCCGCCTGCGGGACGCACCCGACCGCCTCGGCCCAGGCGTGCCGGCCGCCGAGCGCCTCGATCAGGTCCGCGGCGGCGACCTGTGCCCGCCGGTCGTTGCCGACCAGCGCCGCCCGTACCGGGGAGCCCTGCCGGTCCAGCGGCACCAGCGCCTGCTGCTGGGCGGACACCCCGATGGCCTGGACGCCTTCGAGCAGCCCGCCGGACGCGGCCTCGCCGAGCGACAGCAGCCACGCCTGCGGATCGACCTCCGTCGCCTTCGGGTCGACGGGATGCGCGGCGTAGCCCTGCCGCAGTACGGCACCCGTGTCCGTGTCGCAGACGACGATGCGCGTGAAACCAGACGAACTGTCCAACCCGGCGACTATCCCCATGCAGACGATTCTGCCGCACTCGGGCCGGAAGCCGCCCCGTCCGGACGCCCCGGTTCAGGACGGCCACCAGGTCACCGGCCACCAGGTCACCGGCGCCGGGGGCGAACCCGGTCACCGGTGCCGGGCGGCGAGCCGGGCCGTCGGCTCAGGTGTTGCTGGTGCCCCAGTCGTCCTCGCCGCCCTGCCCGCGCTCCCGCAGCGAACGCACCCGTTCGGCGACGGCCTCGGGCATCCGGTCGCCCATCTTGTCGCTCACCACGTGGTACGCGCGGCCCGCCACCTCCCGGCCGGTCTGGGCCGCCGACTCGGCGGCGTTGCGCACGGCCGGGTTCTGCGAGAACTGGCGCGCCGACTGCCGCAGCTGCTCGTACCGCTCACGGCCTGCCCGGGTCCCGAGGACGTACCCGAGGGCCAGTCCCAGCATGAACGAGACCTTGTAGCGCATGGCTGCCACCTTCCGTAGCGTCGGTGTCGGCCGCCTACCCGTGACGGCCGCAGATCACCCGGGCATGCGTGGCCGGGCCCCGGGGCGATACCGATTGGCGGAGCACCCCCCTGCTTGCGCTAATGTATGTGTCGCAGCGAGCGCGCGCCGCCCGGAACATCCCCGGTAGGTACGTTCGGTGCAACGCAGCAATCCCCTGTAGCTCAATTGGCAGAGCAGCCGGCTGTTAACCGGCAGGTTACTGGTTCGAGTCCAGTCGGGGGAGCGCGATCCCCTGTAGCTCAATTGGCAGAGCATTCGGCTGTTAACCGGAGGGTTGCTGGTTCGAGTCCAGCCGGGGGAGCGGACGAAAGAGGACCCTCCGGGTCCTCTTTCTTGTTTATCCGACCTGTTCCGGAACCGCGCAGGCCCCAGCGCAGTCCTCAAGGACGTGCGTTGCCGACCATCCGGAGCAGGAGATCGTATGAGCGGCTATGCTGCGGCAGACGGCGCGCACAAATGTGCGCGACGCGCCGTAAGGGGCGGTAGCTCAGCCGGTTAGAGCAGCGGACTCATAATCCGTCGGCCGTGGGTTCGAGTCCCACCCGCCCCACTCCGCGCCAAGCACGCAGAAACGTTACGACCGGCGTCTTCGCTGGTCGAACCGAGTACGCGGCCGTATGCGGCCCTTCATCCGGTCCCCTGGAGAGCACTCCGGGGGACCGTCGCGCAGGCGGGCACGGACATCCGTATGGACGGTCACCCGCTCGGCGCGTTTCGGCACCGGCGGCGAACCGGGTGGTGTCCGTCACGGCCGATTCCTTGGGGCTTCTTGGAGTAGTCCGGCGCGAGCTCCCGCCGCGGGCGGGCGATCGTGAGGTCGACCGGCATCCGCCACGGCGGCCGGTGTCTGCCCACGACGGCAGGCGCACCGGCCGCGACGACCGGCACCCGCCATCGAAAGGGACCGCCGCATGATCGAGGACACCACGACCCGGACCCCCCTGGAACCGCCGCCCGTACGGGACTGGCCCGCGCAGGACCTGACCGGCACGGAGTTCGACCCCGTCCTGGCCGAGCTGATGCGCGCCGGGCCCGTCACCCGGATCCGGCTCCCGCACGGCGAGGGCTGGGCCTGGCTGATCACCCGCTACGACGACGTCAAGGCGGTCACGAACGACCCCCGGTTCAGCCGCGCGCCCGTCGTGGACCGGCAGGTCACCCGGGTCGCCCCGCACTTCGCGCCCCGCCCCGGCTCGCTGGCCTTCGCCGAGCAGCCCGACCACAACCGGCTGCGGCGCGCCGTGGCCGCCGCGTTCACCGCGCCCGGCATGGAGCGGTTGCGCGGCAGGGCGCGGGCGATGCTGGACGAGCGGGTCGACGCCCTGCTGCGGGACGGCCCGCCCGCGGACCTCACCGCACGCGTCCTCGGGCCGTTCCCCACGGCCGTCATCTGCGAGGTGATGGGCGTGCCGACCGCCGACCGGCCCCGGCTGCTGGACTGGACGCACCGGATCGTCTTCCCCGAGCGTGGCGCAGGAGACACGGCGGAGGCCAAGGACGGTCTGTACGGCTGGCTCCGGGAGGCCGTCAGGGAGCGCGCAGGCTCCCCGGGCGAGGACGTCCTCTCGCTGCTGGGCGCCGCCGTCGGCAGGGGGGACGTCAGCGAGGACGAGGCCGTCGGTGTCGCGGGACCCCTCCAGATCGGCGGCGAGGCCGTCACCAACAACGTGGGCAACATGCTCTACACCCTGCTGACCCGCCCGGAGCTGTTCGAGCGGATGCGGGACGAGCCGGCGATCCGGCCACGGGCCGTCGAGGAGCTGCTGCGCTGGATCCCGCACCGCAGCTCGGTCGGGCTGGCCAGGATCGCCCTGGAGGACGTGGAGATCCGCGGCTTCCGGATCGCCGCGGGCGACGCCGTCTACGTCTCGTACCTGGCCGCCAACCGCGACCCGGACGTGTTCCCCGACCCGGACCGGATCGACTTCGACCGGCACCCCAATCCGCATGTGTCCCTCGGGCACGGCACGCACTACTGCGCCGGGGGACTGCTCGCCCGGCTGCAGATCGACCTGCTGGTCGACACGCTCCTCGACCGGCTCCCCGGGATGCGCCTCGCCGTCCCCGCCGGGGACATCCCCTGGCGCCGGGCCGCGCTGATCCGGGGACCGGAGGCGCTGCCCGTCACCTGGTGACCCACGGCACGCCACGGCACCCGTGCCCGGCACGCCACGGCCGGGTGGGCGGCACGGGGTGCGACCGGTGGCGCGGGGCCGGTGGCGCGGGGCCGGACGGATCACGTGTCCGTCCGCTCCGGCGCCCCTGCCACCCCCTGTGCTACAGGAATTCTATTCATCCCAACGGGTGGCGCGAATTCAGATTTTCGGCGGCGGCGCACAAGAATGACGAATCCCCTGTCGCCGGAGGTTCCGTTGTCCCGCTCCGACCCGTCCGCCTCGACCATGACGACTCTCGGGTACGCGCTGTTCGCCACCCGGTGGCTCCAAGCCCCGCTGTATTTCGGGCTGGTGGCCGCGCAGGGCGTGTACGTCTACAAGTTCTTCAATGAGTTGTGGAAGCTCATCGACCACGTCATCAGCGGGCAGGCGGACGAGACGCACGTCATGCTCGCGGTGCTCAAGCTGGTCGATGTGGTGATGATCGCCAATCTGCTGATCATGGTGATCGTCGGCGGGTACGAGACGTTCGTCTCGCGCATCGGCCTCCAGGGCCACCGCGACCAGCCGGAGTGGCTCTCGCACGTCAACTCCAACGTGCTGAAGGTGAAACTGGCCACCGCCATCGTGGGCATCTCGTCCGTGCACCTGCTCCAGATGTTCGTCGACGTCCACCACACGCCCCGGCACGACCTGCTCTGGGGCACGGTGATCCACATGGCGTTCATCGTCTCCGCCGCGATCCTCGCCTACATGTCGGGGCCCATGGCGGCCCACGCCGACAGGGACCCCGCCGAGCCGGCCGCTCCGCATGCCGTCCTGCCCAGCCAGCGGACGGGCGGTGACTCCGTCGCGGGAGGCGGGCAGACCGGGCCGGACGAGGCGGACACGGGCGCCGAGTACCGCATCACGGCCGCCGGGTTCCCGTCGCGCAAGCGGCTTGAGGCGTTCGACGCGGGTCGTCTGCGGGCGCCCGACCCGCAGACCCTCCACCAGCTCGGGAAGCTGGACTTCCTGCACCGCGGCGGCAACGTGGTCTTCCTGGGCGGCCCCGGAACCGGCAAGACGCACCTGGCGGTCGCGCTCGGCGTACGGGCCTGCCAGGACGGGCACGCGGTGCTCTTCGCCACGGCCGCCGAGTGGGCCGTACGGCTCGGTGAGGCCAAGGCCGCGGGGCGGCTGACACAGGAGCTGGCCGCCCTCGACGCGTATCCGCTGCTGATCGTGGACGAGCTCGGCTACGTGCCGTTCGACGCCGAGGTGGCGAACCTGTTCTTCCGACTGGTCTCGCACCGCTACGAACGGGCCTCGCTGGTCGTCACCAGCGACCGGCCGTTCGCGCGCTGGGCGGAGATCTTCGGCGACGGCGGCATCGCGTCGGCGACGGTCGACCGGCTCGTCCACCACGCGGAGGTCGTCACCCTGGAGGGTGAGAGTTATCGCAGCCGCAGGCTGGAGGGCGCCGCCGTCACGGGGTGGGACACCCCGGCTTTCTGACACGGCCGAAAGGGGGCCTCGGACTGATGTCCGAGGCCCCCTTCTCCGTATATCCGGTTCCCGTATCCCCGTATCCCCGTATCCCCGTATCCCGGATCGCCGGATCCCGTAGTCCCGGGTCGCCGGTTCCCGTATCCCGGTTCCCGCTTCTCCGTGCGTTTCGCGCGTTCAGCTTCCGGTGTTCTCAGTGTTGCGGGTGCTTCCGGGGTGTCGGGTGTTCCCGGTGTTCCTGGTGTGCGCGTCGGCGCGTTTCGCCGTCGGTCGCCCGACCGCGACCCCGTTACTCGACGACGATCTCCACGGCTATGTTGCCGCGGGTCGCCTTGGAGTACGGGCAGTACGCGTGGGTCTTCTCCAGCAGCTCGCGGCCCGCCTCGCCCTGGAGGTGCTCCGGGAGCTCGACGCGCATGACGACCGCCAGGCCGAAGCCGCCGTCGGTGTCCTTGCCGATGCTCACCTCGGCGGTGACCGAGGCGTCCTTGACGTCGATCTTCTCCTGCCGGCCGATGGCGCCCATGGCGCTGGCGAAGCACGCGGCGTAGCCGGCGGCGAAGAGCTGCTCGGGGTTGGTGCCCTGGCCGTTGCCGCCGAGTGCCTGGGGGTGCGCGAGCGGCAGGTCGATCCGGCCGTCGGAGCTGACGGCGCGGCCCTCGCGGCCGTTGGCGGTGGCGACGGCGGTGTACAGCGCGTTCATGGGTTGACAGGTCCTCTCGTCGGTTCGTCCGTCGGACGTGACTCCATTTGTAGCGCACTATTCAGTTGTGCACAACTTAATGGCGTCACGGGCAGGTCGCGCTAGCCTGGAGCCATGGACACGCTCGACACGGTGAGGGACGAGGACTTCCTCCGCCTCGACCACCAGATCTGCTTCTCGCTGCACGCCGCCACCCGCGCGTTCAACGGGGTGTACCGCCTCGTGCTGAAGGATCTCGGGCTGACCTACCCCCAGTACCTGGTCATGCTGGTGCTCTGGGAGCACGGGGAACTGCCCGTCAAACGGATCGGAGAACACCTGCGGCTCGACTCGGGCACCCTGTCGCCGCTGCTCAAGCGGCTGGAGGCGGCCGGATACATCGAGCGGCGGCGCAGCGCCGAGGACGAGCGGTCCGTCACCGCCCGGCCCACCCCGGAGGGCCTGGCCCTGCGCGAGCGGGCACGCGGGGTGCCGCGCAGGATCGCCGCCGCGACCGGTATGCCCCTGGACGAGCTGCGCGAGCTGCGCGCCCGCCTCAACGCCCTGACCACCGTGCTCGACGGGGTGGACGCCACCCTCGTGGACGACGTGCCGGGGGCCGGCCAGGACCACACGGCCCGGTAGGAGCGGGATCGAGCCGGCGCAGCCCGGTGAGGGGCGGGCGCCGGCCGGTCGGTCAGGAGCTGACGACGCCCCGTACGACGCCGAGTTCCACCAGGTCCTGCGGGCGGAGCCGCAGCTGTTCCGCCGTGTGCGGGGCGTCGTCCGGCGGGCGCTTGAGTATCGCGGCGGCGAGCTCAGGGGCGATCACCGAGAAGTAACTGTCCGGTGTGGCCCACGTGTTGTCCGGCGCAGCCAGCGCCAGCGCCCCGCCCGAGCCGCCCTCGCCGATCAGCAGCGATGTCACCGGCACCCGCGCCGCCGCGACCGCCGCGAAGACCTCCGCGATCGCGGGGCCCGCGCCCGCCCGCTCGGCCTCGGCGTCATTGGCCGCGCCCGGCGTGTCGATGAGCGTCAGCACCGGGATGCCGAGCCGGTCGGCGAGCCGGATCACGCGCGCCGCCGTACGGAACCCGGCGGGGCGGGTCGCGGTGCCGCACTGCGCCGCGTACACGACGGGCCGCCCGTCGCGCAGCCCCACCCCGCACAGCATGCCGGGGTCCGTGCCGCCGCAGCGATCGCCGCTGAGCGGCAGCCGCCGCGTGAAGTACCGGTCGAGATACGCCTCGGCGCGCGGCCGCCCAGGGGCGCGGGCCTGCCGTACCGCGTCCCAGCCGGTCTCCGGCAGCGGCGTGTCCGACAGGGCGCCCGGCGGCGGCACGGGCTCGGCCGCGCCGGGCCCGCCCAGCGCGGCCACCCACCGCGTGAGCGTCTCCCGCAGCTCCCCGCGGGCCACGACCGCGTCGATGTGCCCTGCCGCCAGCTGGCCTTCGGCCGTGTACGCCGAGGGGTCCGCGTCCGCCGGCCGCACCCGCGACCCGGCGAACCCGATCTGTGCCCCGGGCAGCGCCAGGATCACATCGGCGCCCGCGCCGACCGTCGCCCAGCCGCCGCCCGTCGCCGGGTCGCGCAGCACCGCGAGGTGCGCCACGCCCGCCTCCCGCAGCAGCACCGACTCACGGGCCACCCGCTGGAGCTGGGTCAGCGCGACCATGCCCTCCTGCATCCGGCTGCCGCCCGTCGCCACCAGCGACACCAGCGGGTACCGGTGTTCCCGCGCCAGCCGGTAGGCCGCCTCCAGCCGGTCGCCGGTGCGCTCGCCCAGGGATCCGCCGAGGAACCCGAACTCGAAGGCCAGCAGCGCGCACCGGCGGCCGCCGAGCGACGCGACGCCGTACACGACGGACTCGTCCTCGCCGGTGCGCTCCGCGGCACGGGCGCGGGAGGCGCCGTACCCCTCCCACGACAGCGGACCGTCGGCCGAGCCGTCGCCGGGGGGCGGCCCGTGGCCCGTCGCGTCGGCGAAGTCGTCGGTGACCAGGGCGATCATCTCGCGGGCGGTCGCCCTCGGCGTGTCAGTCACGCAGGGCCCGCTTCATGATCTTCCCCATGTCGTTGCGGGGCAGCACGTCGACGTAGCGGACGGCGCGCGGCCGCTTGTGCGGGGCGAGCTGCGCCGCCACATGGTCCGCGAGCTCGTCCGCGCGCGGCGGCGCGCCGGGATCGGCGGGCACCACCCAGGCCACGATCCGTTCCCCGAGGTCGGGGTCCGGTTCCCCGGTCACGGCGGCCTCCCGCACCCCGGGGTGGTCGAGCAGCGCGTTCTCGATCTCCCCGGCGCCGATCTTGTACCCGCCGCTCTTGATCAGGTCGGTGGCCTTGCGCCCCACGATCCGCACCGAACCGTCCTCCTCCCTGATCGCCATGTCGCCGGTACGGAACCAGTCGCCGTCGAACGCGGCGGCCGTGGCGTCGGGACGGTTCAGATACGCGGTGAACAGGTTCGGGCCGCGCACCTGGATCTCGCCGACCGTCTCCCCGTCGTACGCGGTGATCGGCGTCCCGTCCTCCTCGACCAGGCGCAGTTCGACGCCGGGCAGCGGGACCCCGACCGTGCCGGGCCGCTCCTGGCCCGCGTCCGGCCGGACGCTGTCGGGGGCGAGGGGGTGTACCCGCACCGAGCACAGCATCAGGGTCTCGGTCATGCCGTACCGCTCGATCACCCGCCGCCCGGTCGCCGCGGCGATGCGCTCGTGGTCGTGGAGCGGCAGCGCCGCCGAGCCGGAGACCAGCAGCCGCGCGCCCGCCAGCGCCTTCGCCGACTCCGCGTCCCCGTCCAGGACTTCGGCCAGCCGGTGGTACATGGTCGGCACGCCGAACAGCATCGTCCCGCCGGAGGCGAGCTCGCGCGTCACGCCCTCCACCGAGAACCTGCCCAGGTGGCGGACGGAGCCGCCCCGGCGCAGCGGGCCGAGGACGCCCAGGACCAGGCCGTGGACGTGGAACAGCGGCAGGGCGTGCACCAGCACGTCGTCGGCGGTCCAGGCCCAGGCGTCCGCCACGGCGTCGAGGGTCGCGGCGACCGCCCGGCGGGGGAGGACGGCGCCCTTGGGCGGGCCCGTCGTACCGGACGTGTAGACGATGAGAGCCGGCGCCTCGGGGCCGGGCTCCTCCGGCCGGCCGGTCAGCGGGCCGGTGCCCCTGGCCGGGACGTCGAGGCGCGCCACCCCGGCCAGGGGCGCGGGCAGTTCGTCGCCGGGCGCGGCCAGCACCAGGTCGGGCCGGCTGTCGCCGACGATGTGGGCGAGCTCGCGCTCGCCCGTCCTCGGGTTGAGCGGCACGGCCGGGACGCCCGCGAGGAGGGCCGCGACCACCGCGACGGCCGTCTCCGGGGTGGGCGTGGCCCAGACGGCGACCCGCCCGGCGCCCGCGAGCCGTCCGGCCAGGTGCCCGGCGACGGCGCGCAGTTCGCCGTAGGTGAGGGAACGCTCGCCGAAGCGCAGCGCGGGCCGGTCGTCCGATCCGGCGGCCAGGGCCGGAAAGAGGGCACTCACGGTCGTCCTCCTCGCATCCCCGTGGGTACGGGGCCGTTCATCCGCGGGCTCGGGCCCCACCATTCTCCCCACCGCGACCGCCGGAGGGGCCCACCGTGCCGTTTCACGCGGTGAGACGCGTACCACTCCCCAGTCAAGGCCTGGCCACGGCGGGCGGCGCGGGGGAGTGAGCCGTACGGCGTAGCTCCGCCGCAGGGGTGCGTGGGCGCGCGTCCGGGGCTTCAGGGAAGGGGCAGCGCGACCTTCACCGCGTACACCGCCACCAGCCCGTAGCCCACCCGGAACGTCCACCTGCGGGCGGTGTCGGAGATCCGCGCCCCGGCGAAGCCGCTCGCCGCCACCAGGAACTGCTGCCAGCCGAGCGACGCCAGGAACACCGCGCCCACGAACACCGCCCCGGCCGTCCCGCCGCCGAGCGCGGCACCCTGCGCGGTGGTGAGTGCCGCGAAGTACAGCGCCGTCGTCGGATTGACGAGCGTCAGCGCCGCGAACCGTACGAACGTGCGCGCCGCACCCCCGCCGACCCGTGCGCCCGGGTGCGCGGGAGCCTGCTCCCGGCGCGACCGCCACAACCCGTGCCCCGCGATGGCCAGCAGCACCGACGCCGCCACCAGCCGCACCCATGCCTCGACCCCGGACAGCGCGGCCGCGACCAGGGGGCCGAGCGCCGTCGCCACCGCCGCGTACGCCCCGTCCACCACGGCGACCGCGGCCCCGGCCGCCATCGCGCCACGCCGGTTCCGCATACCTTCCTGGACCAGCAGCACACCGATCGCGCCGACCGGCACGGCGACCCCGAGACCGGCGGCGGCCCCGGCCAGCGCGGTCGTCCACATCTCGCTCATCCGCCCACTGTGGTGGCCGCCCGGCCCGTGCCGCGACCGGTTTTCGCCGTACCCGGGGCTCCCCGCCCCGGGCCCGCCACGACGGCCCTCACGGGGCGAGTCCAGGTCAGCGCCGTACCCCGGGCGCCGTGCGGGCCGGGTCCCCCGGGGGAAGCGGGTCCCTCGCCCGTCCGCCGCCCGGCCCCGCCCGCGTCGGGCGCGTGCGTGGTGCCGCCGCCACCCGCGCCGAGCGCGTGCGTGGTGTCCTCGCCGCCGCCCGCGTACCTCTCGCCCGCCGTGGACAGCCCGCCGCACGTGCCGTTGCCGGTGCCGGGACGGAGCCGCCGGCGCCCGTACCGGACCGTGTCGCCCCCGTGTCAGTCCGCCTCGGCCAGCGGGTTCAGCGTCAGCGGCTGGATCCGGCCCTCCAGCATCTCGCCGAGCCCCAGCACCGCGCAGATGTCGGGGCGTTCCGCGATGTGCACCGGCATTCCCGTCGCGTCGCGCAGCATCTGGTCGAGCCCCGGCAGCCGGGCGCTGCCGCCGACCATCATGACCCCGCGGTCGACCAGGTCGGCCACCAGATCGGGCGGGCAGTCCCGCAGCACCTTGCCGATGCCGTCCAGGACGGCCGTCAGCGGCGTGTGGATCGCCTGGCGCACGGCGGCGGTGTCCACGAGCACCGAACGGGCCAGTCCCGTCGCGACGTCCCGGCCGTGGATCTCCGTGGCGGCCGGGCCCTTCGTCGTCAGGCCGTTGCCGTGCAGCGCCAGTTGGAGGGGGCGTACCGACTGGCTGGGCAGCATCAGTTCGTGCTGGTGGCGCAGGTACTGGATGACCGCGTGGTCGATGGCGTTGCCCCCGACGGGGATGCGCTCGGCCGTGACGATCGACCCCAGGGACAGCACGGCCACCTGGGTCGTGGCCGCCCCGCACACCAGGATCATCGTGGCGGTCGGCTGCTCCACGGGCAGGCCGCAGCCCACGGCCGCCGCGATCAGCGTGTCGACCAGTTCCACACGGCGGGCGCCGAGACCGACCATCGTCTCGATGGTGGCGCGCTGCGCCAGCGGGTCGCTGCCGTGCGGGGTGCAGGCGGCCGCCCGCAGCATCGGCTTGCGGCGCAGCTGGCGGCGGAGCTTCTCGCCGAGGAGGTGACGCAGCATGCGCTGGGCCATGTCGATGTCGACCACGCTGCCGCCCGAGATGGGCCGGGCGACCCGGATGTAGTCCGGGGTGCGGCCGGTCATCTTCTCGGCGAACTCGCCGACGGCGATGAGCGCGCCGGTGCGGATGTTGACGGCGGCGACGCTCGGCTCGTCCACGACGAGCCCGACACCCTTGACGAAGACCCGGGTCCTGGCGGCCCCCAGATCGACGGCGACGTGGCAGCGGCGCAACTGCTCAAGACTGACGGTCACGGCGGATCCTCCCGAGAGCGGTACGTCTTCGCATCGTGCGATCGCCGCACGCGCGGCGCGCGCCGGACTGCGCCGGTCGGGGGGTGGCGGCTGACGGGGTGCCAGCCGATGGGTGAACGGGTCGCGGCCGCGCGGGATCGGTACCCCAGGGCGGTACGGGCCCCGCCCGCCCCCGGTTCACCATGCCGCCGGGCTGTCCCGGGCGCACCATGGAGGAGGGGCACACAGAACACCCCGGAGGTGTGGAGTCATGGCGACGTTCATGGATGTCCACCACGGTATGAAGGGCATCACGACGGAGAAGCTCCGCGAGGCGCACGAGGCGGACCTCGCCCTGGAGAAGGAGGAAGGGGTCCACTTCGAGCGGGCGTGGGCCGACCCCGAGTCCGGCACCGTGTACTGCCTGTCGGAGGGGCCGTCCGCCGATGCGGTGCAGCGGGTGCACGAGAAGGCCGGGCACCTGGCCGACGAGATCCACCCGGTACCGGTCACCGTCTGACCGGTCACTGTTTCACCGGTTGCCGTCTGACCGGTTGCCGTCTGACCGGTCACCGTCTGACCGGTCACCGTCTGACCGGTCACTGTTTGACCGGTCACCGTCCGACCGGTTGCCTTCCGACGGCCACGGTCCGGTCGTCCGGCCGCGTCACTGTCCGTCTGGCCGCGTCACGGTCCGTCCGGCGCCTGGACGAGCCGCTGGAGCAGCCCCCAGGTGAACTCCGCGACCGCCGAGCCCCCGCCGGGCGGCGTGAACGCCAGGCGCCACCGGGTGGGCGCGCTGCCCTCCAGCGGCCTGGCCGGCGGGAAGGCGCGGGCCACCTCGTCGACGGTGCAGGCCCAGGGCCGCAGGTCGGCGACCGTACGCAGATCCGGCCTGGTGGCCCCGACCGCCCTGACCAGCCACTCGTTCCACACCGAGCGCCCGTCGGGTGCGGTCAGCACCTCGAAGCGGAGGTCGGGCCAGAGCGGTACGGGCCACTGGACGGCCTCGCAGTCCAGGTCGCCGATGCGGCGGCGGACGCGCGACTCGGGCTCGCCGAGCACGGAGCGGTAACGCGCGAGGGCCCCGCGCGCCCGTGGGGAGCGGACCATGGCCTGCCAGCGGCGGTTCGCCTCGCGCATGTCGCCGATCGAGACGCCCAGCTCACGGCGGGCGTCCTCCACGAGCCCCGGCTGGTGATCGGCCATGCGGCGCAGCAGGACGAGCTGGAAGTCGAGCGGACCGAACGGCGCGGAGTTCATGCCGTCATCCTGCCCCTGTTCGGCCCGATGGGTTCCGGGCGTACCCGTTCACCGGGTTCCGTGGGGTATGGGCGAGGCGCCACACGGGTTTGAGCGTTTTCTGCACAAGATCCTCACAGTGCCGCCTGTCTCGCGTGCGTCACCGCCGCATAACCTGCGGGCGCCATGGATTACTGCCACCAGTGCCGACGGCACCTCAACGGGGCGCTCGCCTGTGCCGGGTGCGGCACCCCCGCCGAGGAACTCCGGCACGACGCCCCCCACGCGGCGGCGGAGTTCGTCGTCGAGCTGTCCCGGGACGAGGACCAGCCGGCCGCGGGTCACCGCCGCGCCCAGCCCGCGCCACGACGGGCCGCCCGGTCGGGTCGGCGCGCCCGCAGGCGCCGGGGGCGCAAGGTGCTGATCGGGATCGGCGCACTGGTACTGGCGGCCGGCGCACTGAGCCTGGCCGAGCTGGCGAGCGAGTTCCCGGGTGACGGGGACGCGGCCGGTGTCGTACGCGAGGACCTCTCCGCTTCGGTGCCCGCGCCGCTGCCGACGGGCGGCACGGAGCTGCCGGATAACCCGGACGCCGTGGACGAGCCCACCGCCTCCGCCTCCGTGACGGGCGACCCTTCGCCCTCGTCCGACGACCCCGCACCGGGTGCGTCGGGGGAGCCCGCGGCGACGGCTCCCGGCGACGGCTCGGGCTCGGGCCCGGGTGGCGGCGCCACGGCGTCCGTCCCGGCCTCCTACAGCGGCGGCACCCGCCCGGGCAACGGCAACGGGGGCGGCAGCGGCGGCGGTGGCGGCGACGACAAGCCGGACGAGCCCGGGTCGGGCGACCCCAGCGCCATCCCGTCGCCGTCCGCGTCGGTGTCGGACGGGCCCACGCCTTCGGCGCCCGCCCCGGAGCCCTCGCCGACGCAGACCTGCACCCCGTGGCTGTGGTGGTGCTTCTAGGCCGTGTCCGGCGGGCCGTGCTGGGGCCGTCTGCTCCGGCACGCGCGACTGCGGCGTTGTCGTCGGTCGCCGGTGCGCTGCGGTGGCTCGCTCCTCCGCCGTGCGTCCGCACGCACCGGACCCCGTTCACCAGCGGGAGAGCGCATCCGGCTCCGATGCGACCCTGATCCGCCGGACACCCCCTGGCGGAGCCCACGCCCGCGTTTCCACCGGCCGATCCGGTGCCCGTGCGCCGACCGGTCCGCCAGTCTGCGGGTCGACCGGTTCGCCAGTCTGCGGGCCGACCGGTTCGAGAGCCTGTGCGCCGACCCGTCCGCGAGTCCGTGCGTCCGCCCGGGCTGCGAGCCCGCCCGGCCGCGCCGGCCGTGAGTCCGTTCGGCCGCCCCGGTCGGCGGGAGGGCTCAGCCCTCGGCCGGGGGCCGCTCCTCGCCCAGCATCCGCAGGAGCAGATCCCGCAGTACGGCGCGCTCGGCGACCGAGAGGCCGGCCAGCGGCTCGCGGGCGAAGTCCAGCGCGTCACCGAGGCGTCGTGCCGTCGCGCGGCCCTCCTCGGTCGGGGCGGCCAGCTTCACCCGGCGGTCCGCCGGGTCGGGGCGCCGCTCCACCAGGCCGCGCGCCTCCAGCCGGTCCACGATGCCCGTCACGTTGGACGGCTCGCAGCGCAGCGAGCGGGCGATCCGGCGCATCGGCAGCGGATCCAGGGTGAGCAGGCTGAGGACCCTGGCCTGCGCGCCGGTCAGCGAGTGCTGGGCGGCGGCCTGCTCGTACTCCGCGTGGTAGCGGGCCACCACCGTGCCGATGAGCTCCACGACTTCGAGGGTGAGCGCGTCTGTACGTCTGCTGGCCATGGCCTCAGGATACCCGTTTACTTGACAACCTGAAATATCGAGGCGCATGGTTGTTTCAGGTCATGAAACATTGTCCGGCCCATGGAACGTCTCAGGAGGCACCGCACCATGTCCGCTCTTCCCTCGTCCGGCCGTGAATGGCACCTCGTCGCCCGCCCGCACGGCTGGCCCAAGCCGGAGGACTTCGCCCTGCGCGAGGTTCCCGTCGCGGCGCCGGGCGAGGGCCGGATCCTGGTCCGCAACCTGCACTTCTCCGTCGACCCGTACATGCGCGGCCGGATGAACGACGTCAAGTCGTACGTGGCGCCGTTCGCGCTCGACCGGCCCATGGACGGCGGCGCGGTCGGTGAGGTCATCGCCTCCGGCGCCGAGGGCTTCGCGGTGGGCGACCACGTCCTGCACGGGCTCGGCTGGCGGGAGTACGCCGACCTGGACGCGAAGCACGCGACCAAGGTGGACGCCTCTCTCGCCCCGCTCTCCGCGTACCTCGGCGTGCTCGGCATGACGGGCCTCACGGCCTACGCGGGCCTCTTCGAGACCGCCTCCTTCAAGGAGGGCGACACGGTCTTCGTCTCCGGTGCCGCCGGTGCCGTCGGCAGCCAGGTCGGCCAGCTGGCCAGGCTCCGGGGCGCCTCGCGGGTGATCGGCTCCGCCGGCTCCGACGAGAAGGTCGAGCTGCTGACCGGGAAGTACGGTTTCGACGCCGCCTTCAACTACAAGAACGGCCCCGTGGCCGAGCAGCTGAAGGCCGCCGCCCCCGACGGCGTCGACGTCTACTTCGACAACGTCGGCGGCGAGCACCTCGAAGCGGCGATCTCGCGGATGAACGTGCACGGCCGCATCGCGATCTGCGGCATGATCGCCGGCTACAACGACACCGAGCCCGCGCCCGGCCCGCGCAACATGGCCATGATCATCGGCAAGCGGCTCCGCCTGGAGGGCCTGATGGTCCGCGACCACGCGGCGCTCCAGCCCCGGTTCGTCCAGGACGTCGCCGGCTGGCTGCGCTCCGGCGAGCTGACGTACGACGAGACCGTCGTCGAGGGCGTCGAGAACGGCGTCGAGGCGTTCCTCGGCATGCTGCGCGGTGAGAACACCGGAAAGATGATCGTTTCACTCACCCGCTAGGCTCACCTCCAGGCCGTCGCGATCGTGGGCGCGAGTCGCGGCGCATCACAGGAGGAACCCCTACATGTCCATCCAGCAGTCCGACGTCCTGTACACCGCCGTCGCCACCGCCGAGAACGGCCGGGACGGGCGGGTCGCCACGGACGACGGCGCGCTCGACGTGGTCGTCAACCCGCCCAAGGCCATGGGCGGCTCCGGCGCGGGCACCAACCCGGAGCAGCTCTTCGCCGCCGGTTACAGCGCCTGCTTCCAGGGCGCGCTCGGTGTGGTGAGCCGCCAGGAGAACGCCGACATCTCCGGCTCGAAGGTCACCGCCGAGGTCGGCATAGGCAAGAACGACGACGGTTTCGGGATCATCGTCAGGATCTCGGCGCACATCCCGAACGTGGACGTCGAGACGGCCAAGAGCCTGATCGAGAAGGCGCACCAGGTCTGCCCGTACTCCAAGGCGACCCGGGGCAACATCACGGTCGAGCTGGCCGTCTGACCGGTCGACCCGACCGGCACCACGAGGGCCGTACCCCGGCGGGGTGCGGCCCTTCGCCGTGCCCGGCGCGGCGGCTCGGGGCATCATTCCCCGCCGTGAGCCGCCTCGCCGCGTGAGCCGCCTCGCCGCGTGACCCGCCCCGCCGCCGTGACCCGCCCCGCCGCCGTGACCCGTCTCGCCGTGAGCCGCCCCGCCGCGCCCCGTCCCGCCGCCGTGACCCGCCCCTATGTGACCCGCCCCGCCGGAGCCGCCCCGGCGGCTCGCGGCTCAGCGGGTCGCCGCGCGGTGTGCCGCCAGCACCAGCCGCTCGTTCTCCGGCGCCGCCCCACCGGGGAACGCGAACCGGCGGCGCGTGTACCCGTAGGCCAGCCCCGCCCTCGGATCGGCGAACGCCTGCGAGCCGCCCGCCCCGCTGTGCCCGAACGACCCCGCGCCCAGCCACGGGTAGACGTCGGCGGTGTTCTGGAAGCCGAGCGCCAGCGACTTGTGCGCGCGGGCCACCAGATCCATGCCGTGCGAGTGGATCTGCCCGAACTCGGCGACCGTGTCCGGCTTCAGCAGCGGCGCGTGGCCCTCCAGCGCTCCGATGGCCGCCGCGTACAGCCCCGCCAGCCCGCGCGCCGACGCGACCCCGCCCACCGAAGCGGGGCCCTTGGCGCGGACCCGCCGCGTGTTGGGCAGGGACTCCAGATCGGTCGGGTGCTCCCCGTTCCTGTTGAAGGCGATCACCCCGAGGGACCCGGTCCCGTCCGCCGGCCCGGCGTCCAGCAGCGCACGCTGCTCCGGTGTCGGGTCCATGGGAAGCACGGAACGGAACCGCGGCTCGTGCTCCTCCGGCAGGCCCAGGTGGAAGTCGAGCCCGTACGGGGCGCGCACCCGCGTCTCGTACACCTCGTGCAGGGTGTGGCCGGTCGCCCGGAACACCACCTCGCCGGTCAGCGCGCCGATGTTCAGCGCGTGGTAGCCGAAGGCGGTGCCGGGGCGCCAGTACGGGCGCTGCCCGGCCACCCGCTCGGCGACGACCCGGTCGTCGGCGAGCTCTTCGGGCGTCAGCCCGGCGTCGGCGCCCACCACGCCCGCTCGATGGGCGAGCAGATCCCGCAGGGTCACACCGCCCTTGCCGCCCGCCGCGAACTCCGGCCAGTAGTGCGCCACGGCCCGGTCCAGTTCCAGGACGCCGTCCTGCACGAGCAGGGCGACGACCAGATGTGCGGCGCCCTTGGTGGAGGAGTAGACGCCGAACAGGGTGTCGCCGTCCGTGTCCGGCCCCGCCCACAGGTCCACGACGTTCCGCCCGTGCGCATGGACGGCCAACTGGCCCGCGTAGTCAGGCCGTTCCCCCGCCACCACGGCGGCGAACTCGTCCCGTACCTCCTCGAACCCCGCGGCGACGAAGCCTCGCACCATGTTCGATATCCCGGTCACGCGTGTTCCCTCCCAACCGACGACGTGGCCCGAGACTAGCGACCGTCCCTCGATAGGGTGACCTCCATGCGTGATCTCGGCAGGGGCTTCGGCTACCTCGTGAAAGGCCAGCGGTGGGTCGGCCGGCACGGCCGCTGGTTCGGCTTCGGGCTGCTGCCCGGCCTCGTCACCCTGGTCCTGTACGCCGGTGCCCTGGTCGGCCTCGGATACGGCGCTGACGACCTGACCGCCTGGGCCACGCCGTTCGCCGACGACTGGACCTCGCCGTGGCAGGGCCTGTTCCGCGGCTTCCTCACCGCGCTCGTCTTCGCCCTCGGGCTGTTCCTGGCGGTGGTCACCTTCACCGCCGTGACGCTGCTGATCGGCCAGCCCTTCTACGAGGCGCTCTCCGCGGAGGTCGAGCGCTCCGAAGGCGGTGACATCCCCACGTCCGGGCTGCCGCTCTGGCGTGAGCTGTGGATCTCCGCCTGCGACAGCCTGCGGATCCTGGGGCGGGTGGTCCTGTACGGGGTGCTGCTCTTCGCGCTCGGCTTCGTCCCCGTCCTGGGCCAGACCGTCGTCCCCGTGCTCGGCCTGTGCGTCTCCGGCTTCTTCCTGACCGAGGAGCTCACGGCGGTGGCGCTCCAGCGGCGCCGCGTCCCCCTCAAGAGCCGGCTCGCCCTGCTGCGCGGCAGCCGCATGCTGACGCTCGGCTTCGGCGCCCCGCTGGCGCTGTCCTTCCTGGTTCCGTTCGTCGCCGTCTTCCTGATGCCGGGTGCGGTCGCGGGCGCGACCCTCATGGCCCGTGAACTGGCCCCGCGTCCCGAGCAGGCCCCGCCCCTCGCCTTCCGGAAGGACTGAGGCGCGCCCACCCGAGGGTGCTACGGGATCTCGGCGCGCGCGAGCCCCGGCTCGGCCGGGCCCGCCTCCGCCAGCAGTTCGCCGTCCGGGCCCCACACCGCGCTGCGTCCGCAGCCCGTCCAGGGCCCTGCGGGACCCACGTGGTTGGCCAGCACGACGAACAGTCCTTCGCGGCGGGCGATGGCCGGATACACCGTCGCCCGCTCCTGGACGCCGCCCCCGGTCCCGTACAGCGAACTGGCCAGATGGACCCGGCAGCCGTCCGCCGCCGCGCGCTCGCCGAGTTCCGCGAAGTGGTTGTCGAAGCAGGTGGCCAGCGAGAAGCGGTGGCCGTCGAGCGTGAAACGGCCGTCCCGGTCACCGGCCGCGAAGACCTCCGCCTCCGCCTCGTACAGATGCCGCTTGTCGTACCGGGTGAGGGTCTGCCCGTCGGGGCCGATCACGTACGAGGTGATGAACGGCCGTCCTCCGCCGGGCCGTCGCTCGCCGGGCCGTCCTCCGCCGCCGGGCCGTCCTCCCGGCCGGGGCGGGCCCGGCGCGTTCACGACGGCCGCGCTGCCGGCCGCCCGGCACGCCTCGCGCAGCGGGTCGAGCCGAGGGTCGTCCGCCGCGACCCACAGGCCCGGGTCCCGGGCTATGCGGTCCGGTTCGTAGCCGGTCAGGGCGAGTTCGGCGAAGACGACGAGCCGCGCCCCCGCCTCGCGCACGAGCGCGCCCATGGTGCGGACGTTGGTGTCGATCCGGGCGGGCACGGAGCCGAACTGGGCCGCTGCGACGATCATGAGTCGATTCTGCCTTGTCATGACCGCCGCCCGTGGTGAGCATGGGCGGATGACCGAAGTGATCGCCGTCGCCGTCATCACCGTCCTGGCCGTCATCAGCCCGGGCGCCGACTTCGCCATGACCGTACGCAACAGCTATCTGTACGGCCGTACGACCGGCCTGCTCGCCGCCGTCGGCGTCGCCGCCGGCGTCCTCGTGCACGTCGCCTACACGATGCTCGGCGTCGGCCTGCTGATCGCCGCGAACACGGCGCTGTTCACGGCGATCAAGCTCGCGGGCGCGGCGTACCTCGTCTACATCGGGCTGCGCACGTTCTTCGCCCGCGCGGACCTGACCGTGGACCTGGAGTCCGGCCCCGGGCTGACGCCGTGGGGCGCGCTGCGCGCCGGTTTCCTCACCAACGTCCTCAACCCCAAGACGACCCTGTTCGTCGTCTCCACCTTCACCCAGGTCGTCGGCCCTGACACCGTGCTGTGGCAGCAGGCGGGCTACGGACTGTTCATGTCCTTCGCCCACCTGGCCTGGTTCGGTCTCGTGGCGCTGTTCTTCTCCCACGCCCGGCTGCGCGACGCGATGCTCCGCGCCCAGAAGGCCCTGAACCGGGTCATCGGCGGAACGCTGGTCGGACTGGGGGCGGCACTCGGCGTCAGCTCGGCCTGACCGTCAGCCCCGCGCGGCGGACCCGGGCGACGCGGTCGCGGCGACCGCGATGATCGCGCGGACCTGCGCCGTGATCGCCGCCCTGTTCCGCAGGTACTCCGGGTCCTGCACCGCGTCCGTGTTGCCGTCGCCGAAGCGCAGTACGGGCGTGTGCACATGACCGCCGGGCAGCCCGGACAGCCCCAGCCGGTCCCGCAGCAGGGTGGCCCGGTAGGCGATCTCGTTGGACAGGTAGTCGCCGCCGCCGCCCGCGCGGGCCGCCGAACCGGGCGTCGGCCCGTCCGGCCGGACCACCGGGTCCGCCGCGCCCGCCGGGACCTCGGTCACCCGCGTGTTGTCGTACACCGGGAAGCCGCCCGTGTCCGCGGCGACGATCTCCCGGTACGGCAGCGTCGTCGCCGTCCACTGCGGCTGCCCCGCCGGGTCGTCGACGGGCACGGTCCCGGTCACGGAGACGTTCTCGTTGTCCGGGAACCCGCCCCGCCACGCCCCGTTGAACCGCTCGATGTCGAAGCGCCCCACCCGGCCCTGGCTCACCGTGGTGAAGAGGTCCACGCGGGGCAGCTGCCGGCGCAGGGTCCGCTCCACCGTGCCGTCGGCGAAGTCCTGCCAGCGCACCGGGAAGACGGCCGCCTCGACCCGGGCCAGGGAGCCGTCCGCCGTCCGGATCAGCGTCCCGTCCAGCGCGAGCGCCGCCGCGCCCGACGGGTTGCCGATCCGGATGTCCCGGTCCAGCGTGAACGGGTCGAAGCCGGTCATCAGCACGCGCTTGATCCCCCGGCCCGCCGGGAACCGGAGGGAGTCCTGGCCGCGCGACGCCGACTCCAGCCGGCCGAGCAGCCGCGCCCGCGCCTCGTCCGTCAGCCCGAACCCCGGCTTCCAGCCGCGCAGTTCCCGCGTCATGGCCAGGCGGGCCCAGTACAGCGGCCGGTCGTCGTCACGGGCCAGGTCCCCGGGCGCGGCGCCCCGCCCCTGCGCCCGGTCCACGGCCCGCTGCCACACCCGCGACCCGTGCCGTACGACGGCATGCTCGGCCCGCGCGTACGATCCGGCCGCCGCGAGCGCCGACGCGAACTCCGGTGCCACCGTGTCGAATCCGCTGCGACGCAGGATCTCCCGGGGCACCTCCCGGTCGAGCCGCGCCTCCTCCACGGTGGGCCCGGCCGCCGTCGGCGCGGGACCGGCGGCGGACGAGGGACCGGCGGCGGACGAGGGACCGGCGGCGGACGCCGGAGCGGTGCCGAGTGCGGCGAGTGCGGCGGTGGTGAGGGCGAGAGCGAGGCCGAGCGTGGTGCGTATCGGTGACACGGGAGTCCTTCCGTCCGTCAGGTCTCGTCAGGCCCCGGAAGTATCCCGGCACACCCGCAACTCCCGCCACGGGGCGTCCGGTTCAGTCGGACGGCGGCGCGGTGCCCAGCAGACGCAGGAAGTCGCGGAAAGCCGCCGGCATGTCCACCGACTCCGGGTCCAGCAGCCACTGGTACTGCAGCCCGTCCAGGACGGCGGTCAGCAGCGGTGCCGCCCGCTCGGGTGTCAGACCGCCCGGCAGCCGGTCGCCGTACTCGGCCCGCAGCAGCGCCGCCAGGTCCTCCCGCACCTGTGTGTAGCGCCGGGTGAAGAACGCGCGGGCCGGATGCCCGTCCGTGACGCTCTCGCCGAGCAGGGCGGAGAAGGTCTGCACGACGCCGGGCCGCATGGCGTTGTACTCGACCAGGAGCGGCAGCAGGCCGAGCCTGCGGTCATCCGGGCCCCCGCTGCCCGCGCCACCCGTGTCCCACTGGTCCCGTTCCTCCAGGACCGCGACGAGCAGCGCCTCCTTGTTGGGGAAGTGGTGCAGCAGCCCCTGCTGGGTGAGGCCGACGCGCTCGGCGACCGCCGCCAGGGAGGCGCCCCGGTAGCCGCGCTCGGCGATCACGTCAAGGGCCGCGCGCACGATCTCCGCTCGCCGCCGCTCGCCGCGCGCCCTCCCGGTCGCCCGCACGCCGGACGCCTCCATCGCACCCTCCCGCAATCATCACGAACACATAACGAAGCCGACCTGTCGCTCGGCGGTGGGGTCAGTATGGACCCCCTCTCCCGACGACGACGAGGAGGTCCGCCGTGGCGGACGACGCGAAAGCCGTGGAGGCCGCGCTCCACGCACTCGACCTGGACACCAAGACCCGGCTCCTCGCCGGGCAGGACCTCTGGACCCTGCCGGCCGTCCCGGAGATCGGCCTGCGCTCCCTGGTCATGTCCGACGGGCCGGTAGGGGTGCGCGGAGTGCGCTGGACCGCCGACGACCCGTCCGTCGCGCTGCCCTCCCCGACCGCGCTCGCCGCGAGCTGGGACCCCGGACTCGCCCGCCGCGCGGGCCGCCTGCTCGCCCAGGAGGCGCGCCGCAAGGGCGTCCACGTCCTGCTGGCCCCCACGGTCAACCTGCACCGGTCCCCGCTCGGCGGCCGGCACTTCGAGGCGTACAGCGAGGACCCGTACCTCACCGGCGTGATCGGCACCGGCTATGTGCGCGGCGTCCAGGACGGCGGCGTCGCGGCCACGGTGAAGCACTTCGTCGCCAACGACGCGGAGACCGACCGCTTCACCGTCGACAACATCGTCGCCCCGCGCCCGCTGCGCGAGCTCTACCTCGCCCCCTTCGAGGCGATCGTCGAAGGCGCCGGCCCCTGGGCCGTCATGGCCGCCTACAACCAGGTCAACGGCGTCACCATGACCGCCCACGACCACCTCCAGAACGGTGTCCTGCGCGGCGAGTGGGGCTTCGACGGCGTCATCGTCTCCGACTGGCTGGCCGCCCGCGACACCAGGGCCGCCATCGAGGGCGGCCTCGACCTCGCCATGCCCGGCCCCGCCACCGTGTACGGCGAGGCGCTCGCCGCCGCCGTACGCTCCGGCGAGGTCGCGGAGCCCGCCGTGGACGAGGCCGTACGGCGGGTGCTGCGCCTCGCGGCGCGCGTCGGCGCCCTGGACGGCGTCCCGCCCGCCGTCCCCGAACCGCCCGCCAACGTGGACGGCCGGGCGCTGGCCCGCGAGATCGCCCGGCGCTCCTTCGTGCTCGTACGCAACGAACCGGTACGGGTCCGCACCGGGCCCACCGGACCCGCACGCGCCGATGCCTCCGCCCTGCCGTTCGCCGATGCCTCCGCCCGGCCGTTCGCCGACGCCCCCGCCCTGCCGCTCGACCCCGCACGCGTCCGTACGGTCGCCCTCGTCGGCGCGGCCGCCCGTGACGCCCGGATCCTCGGCGGCGGCTCCGCCCACGTCTTCCCCGACCGGGTGGTCTCCCCGCTGGACGGGCTCACCGCGGCGCTGCCGCCCGGTTCCGTCACGTACGCGGTCGGCGCCGACCCGAGCGACGAACCCGCTCCCGCCGCGCAGGGGTTCGCCCTGCGCGCGATCTGCCGCGACGGCGCGGGGCGGGTCGTCGGGGAGGCCGCCCTGCCGAGCGGTCAGGTCCAGTGGATCGGCGACGACCTGCCCGCCGGCGTCACCCACGAGAGCCTGCGGAGCGTCGAGGTGACCGGCACGTTCACCCCGCGCGAGAGCGGCGCCCATGTCTTCGGCACCCGGGGCGTCGGCCGCTTCACGCTCACCGTCGCGGGCGTCACCCTGTACGACGGCGTCCAGGAGACGGGCGACGAGACCGACCCGTTCGAGGCGTTCTTCGGAGCCCCCGCCGAGCGCGGCACCGCGCACCTGGAGGAGGGCGTCCCCGTCGAGGTGTCCCTGCTCCACCCGGTCGCCGCGGCGGCCGCCGCGCCGCTGCCCGCGGTCGCGTTCGCGCTGCTGCACCTGGGCCCGCGCCGCGATCCCGACGCGCTCATCGCGGAGGCCGCCGACACGGCCCGCGCCGCCGACGCCGCCGTCGTCGTGGTCGCCACCACCGAACGCGTCGAGTCCGAGGGGTTCGACCGCGCCGACCTGAGGCTGCCCGGCCGCCAGGACGACCTCGTCCGGGCCGTCGCCGCCGCCAACCCGCGCACGGTCGTGGTCGTCAACGCCGGGGCGCCCGTCGAGATGCCCTGGCGCGACGACGTCGCCGCCGTCCTGCTCGGCTGGTTCCCCGGCCAGGAGGGCGGCGCCGCGCTCGCCGACGTCCTCATCGGCGCCGACGAGCCGGGCGGGCGGCTGCCCACCACCTGGCCGGCCCGGCTCGCCGACGCCCCGGTCACCGACGTCACCCCCACGAACGGGAAACTCCCCTACGACGAGGGCCTGTTCGTCGGCTACCGCGCCTGGGACAGGACCGCGACCGCCCCCGCGTACCCCTTCGGGCACGGCCTCGGCTACACCACCTGGGAGTACGAGTCCCTGGAGGTCACCCCGACGGCCGCCAGGGTCCGCGTCCGCAACACCGGGTCCCGGGCGGGCCGCGAGGTCGTCCAGGTGTACCTGGCCCCGACCCCGGAGCTCGCCGCCGACACCGTGGAACGCCCCGCGCGGATCCTCGCCGGGTTCGCGAGCGTGGCCGCCGGCCCCGGCGAGGCCGTCGACGCCGACATCGTGCTGCCGCGCCGGGCGTTCGAGGTCTGGGACGAGGCCGCCCACAGCTGGACGGCCGTCCCCGGCGCGTACGAGATCAGGGCGGGCCGCTCGCTGACCGACTGCCGCCTGAGCGTGACACTGGACTGGTCGGCCCCCGGCACCCCGGCGTCACCCCGGGGCGGGGCGTGACGCGTTGAGGGCCGTCGCCAGCTGCGACCGGGAGCGGACGTCGAGCTTCTGGTAGATCCGGGTCAGCCGCGCCTCGACCGTCTTCACGCTCAGGAACAGCCGGGCCGCCGCCTCCTGGTTGCTCGCGCCCTGCCCCACGAGCCGGGCCAGCCGCAGCTCCGCGTCCGTGAGCCGGGCCAGCGCACCGCCCCCGGCCGGTGCCGGCTCGGCCCGCGACGGGCTCTCCGCGGCGAGTTCCAGCCATGGCAGGGCACCCGCCCGTTCGAACACGCCGGCCGCCGCCTGGAGCGCCTGCTGCGCGGCCGACCGCCTGCGCCGCCGGCGCTCCACCCTGGCCAGCGCGATCAGACAGCGCCCCTGCTCCAGGACGAGCCCGTGCCCGGCGAACCGGTCGGCGGTCTCCACGAGCAGGGCCACCGCCTCGTCGACCTTGCCGCCCGCCGCGAGGCACAGCGCGTACACGCGGTCGCAGCCGAGGAGGACCGTGGCGCGGCCGAGCCGCTCCGCCACCGGGCCGACATCGGCGAGGAGCTCCTCCGCCTCCTCGCGGGCGTCCCCGGCGAGCAGCGCCTCGGCCAGCTCCTCGTGCCAGCGCAGCATGGACGGGTCGACGGCGCACTGCGCGTTCTCCTCGTCCTGGACGCGGCGCAGCGTCTCCAGCGCCCCGGCCACGTCGCCGGTGATCAGCTGGACCCGGCCGAGGGCGTACAGGCTGCGGGCGAGGAAGACGTGGTCGCCCTCCTCCTCCGACGCCTGGACGCTGCGCCGGGCGTAGCTGACGGCCCGCGCGAAGCTGCCGCCCGCCGTCTCGGCCAGCGCGAGCGCGAACCAGGCGGGTCCTGGCGACAGCCCCGCCTCCAGGGTCAGGGCGAGCGACCGCCCCGCGTGCGCGAGGGCGGCGGCGCACTGGCCGCGCCGGGACTCGATCTCGGCGAGCGTACGGAACAGCTCGATGGCGTCCTCGACGGGCCCGCGCCGCTCGACCAGCGGGAGCAGCGCGTGGAGCTGGTCCCGGGCCTCGGTGAGCCGGTCGTCGAACAGGGCGTGCCGGATCGTCAGTATCTGGGCCGCGTTGTGGACACCCAGCGGCCGGTCGGCCATCTCCAGGGCACGGGCCTCGGTGAGGACCCGCTCGGCGTCCGGCGAGCCCAGCACCCGGTCCATCCGGGCCTGCTGGGTGAGCGCCTGTGCCGCCGTGTGCCGGTCGCCCACGGACGAGGCGAGCGCGGCGGACTCGACGGCCGCGGTCCTGGACCGTACCGGGTCGCCGTCCGCGAGGACGTACTTCACGGCGAGCCTCAGCTGCACGGCCGCGCGCAGCGCCGGTTCGCCCTCGGAGTCCTCCATGGCGTGCACGTACAGCTCGTCGAGGTCGGTGAGCCCCTGCCCCGCGGTGTCCAGCACGGCGAGCCTGGCCCGTACCCGCTGGGCGGGTGTGGCGTCCCGGGCGAGCAGGTCGGCGGCGGCGCGCACCGCGAGGTCGGCGCGGGCCGCGCGGGCGGCCTCCTCGGCGGCGTCCACCAGCCGGGCGGGCCGCCGTTCCGCCGGCGCGGCGGGCTCGGGGGGCGTCGACTCGGCGGCCAGCAGGGCCAGTTCGGCGGCGAGGGCGCTGTCGCCGCGCCTGCGGGCGGTCTCGGCGGCCGACGCGACCTCGGCGGCGAGCGCCTCGTCGGGCACGTCGGTGGCGAGCGCCCGGTGCCGTACCGCCTCGACGGGGTCGTCCGCGACCCGGGCGAGCGCGGCGTGGCCCCGGCTCCGCTCGGTCCAGCAGGTGTCGTGGACGAGCGTGGAGGGCAGCAGTCCGGCCGTGAACGCGACCGTGCCGTCCTCGCCGAGCGAGATGAGGCCCGCGCGTTCGGCGGCGGCGAGGTCGGCCTCGGCGGCGGGCCGCCCGGCGCGGCGGATCAGCGCGGCCGTCGGGCGCAGGGCCAGCGCCGCGAGCAGCAGCGTGGCGCGTACGGCGGGCGAGGCAGGCGCGAGCATGCGGCGGGCCAGGTCGCGGGCCCGGCCGGACAGGGGCAGGGCCTCCGTGTGGTGGACGGGGACGCGCGCGTCGGCGAGGGTGCGGCCGACCGCGAGCGCGAGCCGGGGGTTGCCGCCGCTGGCGCGGTGGATGCGCCCGGCCATCCGGGACGGCAGCCGGTGGTGGACGAGGAGCTCGGCTATCTCGTCGGCGTGCAGGGGCGGTACGAGCAGCACGTCGGCCTCGGACGCCACCCACAGGGACCGGGCGGCGGTGTCGCCCGCCTCCCCGTCGCCGCGGTCGCCGTCGGGGCCGTCGCCCGGCCCGTAGGGGGCGGGGGTCTCCACGGCGAGGACCCGCAGCGCGGCCGGGGCGAGGTGGAGCGCGAAGCGGAGCAGGTCGGCGCTGTCGGCGTCGATGCGCTGGGCGTCGTCGACGACGAGGAGGACGGGTTCCCGCTCGGCGAGGGTGCGCAGGATCCGGGCGACGCCAAGCCGGAGGGCGATCGGGTCCCAGCCGGCCTCGGGGGCCGCGGCCTCGCGGCAGAGCACCGCGACGGCGCTCCGCTGCGGGCCGGGGAGCCCCTCCAGGGCGTGGGCGGGCACGGACGCGACGAGCGCCGCGGCGGCCGCCCCCGCCATGTCGCGGTCCGAGGGCTGCGGGGCGAGCCAGAGGACGGTCTCGCCGCGGGCCGCTGCCCGCGCGGCGGCCGCCTGCGCGACCTCGGTCTTGCCGATGCCCGCGGGGCCGGTGAGCAGGGCGCGGCCCCGGGTGCCCAGGACCCGGTCGAGCCGGGCGAGGAGATCGGCGCGGCCGACGGGCGCTGTGCCGCCGCCCGGCGGGACGAGACCGGTGGGCGCTGGCCCGTCCACCGGCGTGGAGAGGTACGGCGTCGACCTCACGTGCCACCACCCTCCGGCGTGCGAGCGGACCCCCTGCCCGCGAGCAGAGAATACGAACTCGGCCACCGGAGTCCATGCCCCTTGTCCGGCATGTGGACGGTACAGCGGCGGGGCGTGCCCCCGGCAGGTTGCCGCGAGCACGCCCCATTTTCCCCTGCTAACCGCTTTGACCTGCGGTTATGTGAGTAAAGCCGTTGTTTCAGAAGGTCAGGCCCCAGGAGTCGATGTAGCCGGTGTCACCAGCGGCCACATCGCGGACCTGAAGCTTCCAGACGCCGTTGGCCGATTCAGACGAGGCGTCGACCGTGTACGTGGCGAGGACGTTGTCGGCGGAGTCGCTGCCGCTGGAGTTCTTCAGCCGGTAGGCGGTGCCGTCCGGGGCGATCAGGTCGATGACCAGGTCGCCGCGCCAGGTGTGCTTGATGTCGACGTTCACCTTGAGGGCGGACGGCGCGTTGCCCGTGAGGCCGGTGACCGAGATGGACGAGGTGACGGTCGTGTTGTCCGAGATCGTCACGTTGTTCGTGTTGGTGAAGGTGCCGGCGCCGGGCGTGGTGGGCGTGCCGCCGGTGACGGCCGCGACCGTCTTGGCCGCGTCGGCGATGCCGGCGCCGCAGCCGCCGGAGCAGGTGCCGGGCAGCGGACGGGCGTTGGCCTTGATGGCGGCCTCGATGTCGGCCGGGGTCAGGGTCGACTTGGCGGCCTTCATCAGCGCGGCGAGACCGGCGATGTGGGGGGCGGCCATCGAGGTGCCCTGGTACGGCTTGTAGTTCTCCGTCGACTGGACGGTGGAGCCCGAGTTCAGCGTGGAGAGGATGCCGTTCTCGGGGGTGGTGACGGTGCCCGGCGTGTCGGTGGCGCGGCGGGTCTCACCACCGGGGGCCGAGACGTCGATGATGCTGCCGTAGTTCGAGTAGTACGAGCGGTTGCCCTCGCGGCTGGTCGACGCGACGGTGATGACGCCCGCGCAGTTGGCGGGGGTGAAGCCGGACGCGTTGGCGTTGCTGTTGCCCGCCGCCACGACGACGGTGCTGCCGCGCGAGACGGCGCCGTTGATGGCGTTGCGGTACACGGTCGGGCAGGTCGAGCTGGCGCCGCCGAGGCTCATGTTGATGACCTTGGCCGGGTTCGGGTTCGCCGGGATGCCCGGGACGCTGCCGCCGGAGGCCCAGGTGATCGCGTCGGCGATGTCGGCGGACGAGCCGCCGCACTTGCCGAGCACCCGGACGTGCTGGACCTTCGAGCCGTACGCGATGCCCGCGATGCCCTTGGTGTTGTGCGTGGCAGCGGCGATGGTGCCCGCGACGTGCGTGCCGTGCCAGGACGAACTGCTCGCCCGGGAGCCGGTGCCGCACTCGCCGTCGGTGGCGTTCCAGTCGCCCTCGTCCTTGGGGTCGCTGTCGCGGCCGTTGCCGTCGCGGGCGTCGGCGGATGAGGAGATGAAGTCGTAGCCGGCGATGGTGTTCGCGGCGAGGTCCGAGTGGGCGGCGTAGCCCGTGTCGATGACGGCGACGGTGACGCCGCTGCCGGTGGTGGTGTCCCAGGCGCCCGGTACGTTCATGCCGCCGGTGGCCTCGAAGAGGTCCCACTGCTTGGCGTAGTCGGTGTCGTTGGGGGTGACCGCCATGGCGTAGGCGCGGACGTCGGGCTCGACGGACGCGACGGCCGGGTCGGCGCGGAAGGCGGCCATGACCTCGGTGACGTCCTGCCCGGTGGCGGCGGAGCCGAGGTCCACGAGGGCGGCGCCGTCGGCGAGGCGGCGCTCGAAGGAGAGCTTCTCACCGGTCTGGGCGGCCTTGTCGGCCGCGTCGCTCTTCGCGGCGGCGTTCGAGGTGGCCTCGGCGGTGCGCGCCTTGTAGGTCACGATGACCTTCTCGACGGGCGCGGTCGGCGTGGCGTTGGCGGTCATGGCCTGCGAAGCCGGACCGGCCGGCTTCGGGGAGGGGGTGGCCTGAGCGGCGAGGGCCACCGAGGAGGTGGCCGCGACGCCGAGGATCGTGGCGCTCGCCGCCACGATCGATATCAGTCTCCGCCTGGAACCGTTCAAGGTGTTCCCTTTCAGGGCGGCTCCGGCGACTCCCGGAGCGCTGACAGTGCGGAGCGCGGGCGGGCGGCGCCGGGAGCGCGGGCGGGTGTGGGGTCCGTCCGCGCTCCCTGTGGGTTGGGTAAGCCCGTGCGCCGCCGCCGGCGCGCCGGCCCCTGGGGAGGGGCCGACATCGGCGGACCTCAGACGTCCCGCGGCAGGGGGGTGAGCATGTGAGTTACATGCACCTGACAGGGACGGGGCTGAGAACCACCGGTGCGGCAGACAGTAGGGAAACCCCGGATGAACCCGATACGGGGAAAACCCTTGTCACCCCCCGTGCGGAGCCCCCGCACGGCAGGGGCGCACCGCGCCGGAACGCGAACGGCCGGGCGCCGCACGGAGGTACGGCGTCATAGAGCCGTACGTACCGGATGATGACGCCCCATCATGGACAAGTCACACCCAACCACCCCCGAGGCCGAGCCCCGGACGCCCCGCGCGGACGGCGTCAGCGCGCCGGACGGAGCCCGAAGCCGTACCGCGTCCACGACGCGTACACCTCGCCCGGCCGGAGCACCGTGCTCGGAAACGCCGGCCGGTTGGGCGAGTCGGGGAACGCCTGCGTCTCCAGCGCCACCCCGCCGATACGGTCGTCCGCGTACACCTGGAGCCCCGGCTCCGACGTCGACACCGTCAGCAGCCGCCCGCTCTCCGGCGCGTACAGCTCGGCCGCCGGGCCGCTCCCCCCGCCGTCCAGGACGAAGTTGTGGTCCAGGCCCGTGCCCACCGGGCGCGCCGTGCGGAAGTCCAGCCGCGTGCCGTCCACCGGATCGATCGCCCCGGTCGGGATCCCGGTGCCATCCACCGGCGTGTAACGCCCCGCGGCCAGCCGCAGTTCCTGCGCGCCGCCGAGGTCCCAGTACGCGTGGTTCGTCAGGCTCACCACGGTCGGCGCGTCCGTCACCGCCTCGTACGCGATCCGCAGCGCCCCCCGCTCGTCCAGGGTGTACGTCGCGGAGACCTCCAGGCGCCCCGGGAACCCCTCCTCGCCGTCCGGGCTGACCCGGGACAGCCGCACGCCGTCCGCGGTCTCCCGCGCCTCCCACACCCGCTTGTCGAAACCGAGTTCGCCGCCGTGCAGACTGTGCGGCCCGCCGTTGCGCGCCAGCCGGTACGTCCGGCCGTCCAGCGCGAACACCCCGCCCGCGATCCGGTTCGCGTACCGCCCCACCAGCGCGCCGTGGTACGGCCCCGGACGGGCGACGTACCCGTCGAGCGAGCCGTGGCCGAGCACCACGTTCGCCACGGTCCCGTCCCGGTCGGGTATCTCCACCGACTGCACGATGCCGCCGTACGTCAGGACGGCCACGCGCGTACCCGCGCGCTCCAGCGTCCAGCGGTGCACCGCGCGGCCCTCGGCCGTACGGCCCCACTCCTCCACCTTGGTGATCATGATCGCCGAGCCTACGCGGGCGGCCGCCGCGCCGTCACCGTGCGGTAGGCGATCTCCGCCAGCCGCTCCTGCCCGTTCAGACTCGGATGGAACAGGTCCCACGGGCTCAACTGCGCCCCGGTGAACCGGTACGCGAACACCGCCCCGCCGTCGTACCGGCACAGCGCGTCCTTCGCGCACACGTCCCTGAGCGTGTCGTTGTACGCCACCACCCGCTCGTGCACCAGCGCCCGCCGCCGCTCGGCCGCCTCGCCCAGGTCCTGCGCGTCGGCCAGCATCGACGCGCAGATCCCGAGCTGCCACACCTGCTGGCCCAGCGGATGATCACGCCCCGTGGACCACAGCCGCTTCAGGTCCGGCACGCTCGACACGTACACCTGCGCCTTCGGCGCCCTCTCGCGCAGCCGTGCCATCGCCGCCTCGAACGACGCCCGGAAGTCGGCGACCGGCGTCATCAGCGCGGTCGTGTCGCGGCACGCGTCGTTGGCGCCCACCATCACCGTCACGAGGCCCGGCTCGTGCGCGGCCGCACGCGCCATCTGTTCCGGCAGCTCCGCCATCCTGGCCCCGGACCTGGCCAGGTTCCAGCTCCGCGACGGCAGCGCGGAAGGCCCGAGCAGCCGCAGCGCCAGACTCTTCACGCGGGTGTCCGAGCCGGTCGCCCACGACACCTCGGGGCAGTCCTCCAGCACCCCGCACGCGTCGAACCCGCGCGTCACCGAGTCGCCCACGGCCGCGACCGACGCGGGGCGCGGGTTCCACACCGGGCCCCGCGAAGGGCTCGGGCTCGCCGCCGGCCGCCGTGCCGCGTCCTCCCCGGGGCCGTCCCCCGACGAAGAGGCCACGCAGCCGGAGAGTACGGCGCCCGACAGCACGGCCGCCGCCGTCCAGAGGGCGACGGCGGCACGTCGGTGAACCCCGCGCATCCTGTCGGGCCTCCTGTCGGCGTCCTGGCGAGTGAAAGCTTCGTGTCGACGGCCCACGGGACCGACCGTACGTCATCCCAAGCGCCCCGGCGCACGGTAGCTTTTTCCCCGTCGAACCGTCAGGCGCCTACGCCCATCGGCTCCGGTAAATTACATCACGTCACAAGCTGTCCGTTTTGCGGAGTTTCGCTCCCGATGCTGTTTACTGAGGCCGCTGGGAAAAGGCGAACCTCGTCCCACACTGGAGGTCCCGGTGACGACACGTGGAGTCCTGTACGTACACTCCGCACCGCGCGCGCTGTGTCCGCACGTCGAATGGGCGGTGGCGGGAGTGCTCGGTGCGAGGGTCCAGCTCGACTGGATCCGGCAGCCGGCCTCGCCGGGCACCTGGAGAGCGGAGTTCTCCTGGCAGGGCGAACCGGGCACCGCGTCCAAGCTGGCCTCCGCGCTGCGCGGCTGGCAGCTCCTCCGCTTCGAGGTGACCGCCGAACCCTGCCCCACGGCCGAGGGCGAGCGCTACAGCGCCACGCCCGAGCTGGGCATCTTCCACGCGGTCATCGGCATCCACGGCGACATCATGATCCCCGAGGACCGGCTCCGCGCCGCCCTGGCCCGCTCGGCGCAGGGTGAGACCGACCTGGAGGCCGAGATCGCCAAGCTGCTCGGCAAGCCGTGGGACGATGAACTGGAACCCTTCCGCTACGCGGGCGAAGGCGCGCCCGTCCGCTGGCTCCACCAGGTGGTCTAGCGGTACAGCGGTGCAGCGGTTCGATGGGGGCGACGTGCCCGACGGGTTCGACACGCCGTACGTACGGGAAGGCCCCCACCGCCTGGTGGGGGCCTTCCCGTACGAGCGACGCTACGCGCCCGGCCGTCAGACCGTGCGGAACGCGAGCACCACGTTGTGGCCGCCGAAGCCGAACGAGTTGTTGATCGCCGCGATGGTGCCCTCGGGCAGCGCGCGGGGCTCGTCGCGGACGACGTCCGCGTCGACCTCCTCGTCCAGGTCCTCGACGTTGATGGTCGGCGGGGCCATGCGGTGGTGCAGCGCCAGGACCGTCGCGACGGTCTCGATACCGCCCGCGCCGCCCAGCAGGTGACCCGTCATCGACTTGGTGGCCGAGATGGCGACGTGGTCGAGGTCGTCACCGAGCACCTTCCGCAGCGCCTTCACCTCGGCGACGTCGCCCTGCGGCGTCGACGTGGCGTGCGCGTTCAGGTGCACGACCTCCGACGGCTTCAGGTCCGTGCCGTCCAGCAGGTTCTGCAGGGCGGCGGCGATGCCGCGGCCGGTCGGCTCGGGCTGCGCGATGTGGTGGCTGTCGGCGGACAGGCCCTGGCCGAGCGCCTCGCAGTACACGCGGGCGCCGCGCGCGGCGGCGTGCTCCGCGGACTCCAGGACGACGACACCGGCGCCCTCACCGAGGACGAAGCCGTCACGGCCCTTGTCGTACGGCCGGGACGCCTTCTCCGGCTCGTCGTTGTTCTTGGACATCGCCATCATGTTGGCGAACGCGGCGATGGGCAGCGGGTGGATGGCCGCCTCGGTGCCGCCCGCGACGACCACGTCGGCGCGGCCGGTGCGGATCATCTCGATGGCGTAGCCGATCGCCTCGGCGCCCGACGCGCACGCCGACACCGGGGTGTGGACGCCCGCCTGGGCGTTCACCTCCAGGCCGACGTTGGCGGAGGGGCTGTTGGGCATGAGCATGGGCACGGTGTGCGGGGAGACCCGCCGCGCGCCCTTGTCCTTCAGTACGTCGTACTGGTCGAGCAGGGTGGTCACGCCGCCGATGCCGGAGGCGATGACCGAGCCGAGCCGCTCCGGGCGGATCTTCTCGTCCTCACCGGCCGGACCGGTGTAACCGGCGTCCGCCCACGCCTCACGCGCCGCGACGACCGCGAACTGGGCCGAGCGGTCCAGCTTGCGGGCCAGCGGCCGGGGCAGGACCTCGCCCGGGTCGACGGCCACGGGCGCGGCGATCTGGACGGACAGTTCGGCGAAGCGTTCGCCTTCGAGGGGCTTCACCCCGGAACGTCCCGCCATCAGACCCTCCCAGGTCGAGGCGGAGTCGCCACCCAGCGGTGTGGTTGCGCCGATACCGGTGACGACCACGGTGCGATTGGTCGAGCTCACAGGAATTCTTTCTCCACGTGTATGAGGAATGCGTGAATGCGGCGCCACCGCCGGGTGGCGAACCGGATCAGGCCTGGTGCTTGAGGATGTAGTCGGCAGCGTCGCCGACCGTCTTGAGGCCCTTGACGTCCTCGTCCGGGATCTTCACGTCGAAACGCTCTTCGGCGGCGACGACGACCTCGACCATGGACAGCGAGTCGACGTCCAGGTCGTCGGTGAAGGACTTGTCCAGCTGGACGTCCTCGGCCGGGATACCGGCGATCTCGTTCACGATCTCCGCGAGACCTGCGACGATGTCTTCCTGCGTGGCGGCCATGTCGGCGCTCCTTCGGTATGTGTCTGAGAGGGTGTGCGGCTTGTCGTCCGGAGGATTCCGTACGTGCCTAGGGGAGGGTAACGACCGTCGCGGCGTAGACGAGACCCGCCCCGAAGCCGATGACGAGCGCGGTGTCGCCGCTCTTCGCCTGACCGGTCGCCAGAAGCCGCTCCATAGCGAGCGGAATCGAGGCGGCCGAGGTGTTGCCGGTGGTTTCGACGTCACGGGCGACCGTGACGTGCTCCGGCAGCTTCAGCGTCTTCACCATCGAGTCGATGATCCGCATGTTCGCCTGGTGCGGAATGAAGACGTCCAGGTCGGCCGCGCTGATGCCGGCGGCGTCCAGCGCCTGCTGGGCGACCTTCGCCATCTCGAAGACGGCCCAGCGGAACACCGCCTGGCCCTCCTGCGTGATGGCCGGAAACTTGTCGACCTCGCCGTCACGGTAGTCCGTCCACGGCACGGTCTGCTTGATCGTCTCGGACTTGTCGCCCTCGGAGCCCCACACGGTCGGGCCGATCGCCGGCTCCTTGGCCGGGCCGACGACGACGGCGCCCGCGCCGTCACCGAACAGGAAGGCCGTCGCGCGGTCCTCCAGGTCGGTCAGGTCGCTGAGCCGCTCCACCCCGATCACGAGGACGTACTCGGCGGAGCCCTCGACGATCATGCCCTTGGCGAGGGTGAGGCCGTAGCCGAAGCCCGCGCAGCCCGCGGAGATGTCGAACGCGGCCGGCTTCGTCGCGCCGATCTTGTCCGCGATCTCGGTGGCGACGGCCGGGGTCTGCTTGAAGTGCGACACCGTGGAGACGATCACGCCACCGATCTGCTGCGGGGTGATCCCGGCGTCCGCGATGGCCTTGCCCGCCGCCTCGACCGACATCGCGGTGACGGTCTCCTCGGGCGACGCCCAGTGCCGGGTGGCGATGCCGGAGCGGGAGCGGATCCACTCGTCGGACGAGTCGATCGTCTCCAGGATGACGTCGTTCGGCACGACACGGGTCGGCCGGTAGCCGCCCACGCCCATGATGCGCGCGTACGGGGCACCCTGGCTGGGCTTGATCTTCGCCATGCTCTACGGCTCCTTGTCAGGCGGCAGCGTGCTCGGCGATGAGCGCGCGAGCCGCCTCGAGGTCGTCGGGGGTCTTCAGAGCGAGCGTCGTGACCCCGGGAAGGGCGCGCTTGGCGATACCGGTCAGGGTGCCGCCCGGGCACACCTCGACCAGGGCGGTCGCGCCGAGCCGCTGGAACGTCTCCATGCACAGGTCCCAGCGGACGGGGTTGGCGACCTGGCCCACCAGCCGGGCGACGACATCGGCGCCGGTGGCGACGGTCCGGCCGTCCTTGTTGGACACGTACGGCACGGCCGGGTCGGCGACGGTGAGCGCCTCGGCGGCCTCCTGGAGCTTCGCCACGGCGGGCGCCATGTGGCGCGTGTGGAACGCGCCCGCCACCTTGAGCGGCACCACGCGGCGTACGCCATCGGGCTTGTCCGCCTCCAGCGCGGCCAGCTCCTCCATCGTGCCGGCGGCGACGATCTGCCCCGCGCCGTTCACGTTCGCCGGGGTCAGCCCCAGCTTCTCCAGATGCGGAACGGTGACCTCGGGGTCGCCGCCCAGCAGCGCCGACATACCGGTCTCGGTGACGGCGGCGGCCTCGGCCATCGCCAGTCCGCGCGTGCGGACGAAACCGAGCGCCGCCGTGTCGTCGAGGACACCCGCGAACGCGGCGGCGGTGATCTCGCCGACACTGTGACCGGCGACGGCGCCGGGCGTCACGTCACCGAGCGCGGCGGCGGACAGCAGGCCCGCCGCGACGAGCAGGGGCTGGGCGACCGCCGTGTCGCGGATCTCCTCCGCGTCGGCCTTCGTGCCGTAGTGGACAAGGTCGAGCCCGATGGCCTCGGACCACGCGCCGACGCGCTCGGAGGCGCCGGGAAGGTCGAGCCAGGGGGTCAGGAAGCCGGGCGTCTGAGCGCCTTGGCCGGGAGCGACGAGTACGAGCACCCTCACACTCTCTCTTGTGGACGGTTCCAAGCGCCCGTGGGGACAAGGACGAAGAACCGTCGGGGGAATTGTTGGTGTTCCACAAAAGCCTAGGACGGGGAGTCCATGTCGGCCAGACGCCCGAGGATCAGCGCGATCCGCAGCGTGAACGCCGAGCGGACATCCGACGGCGACCAGCCGGTGACGTCCGTCACACGTCGGAGCCGGTAGCGCACGGTGTTGGGATGCACGAACAGCATCCGGGCCGCGCCCTCCAGACTGCTCGCCTGCTCCAGATACACACTCAGCGTCTCCAGGAGCGCCGAGCCCGCCTCCTCCAGTGGTCTGTAGATCTCCTCCACCAGCTGTTCGCGCGCCGACGGGTCACCGGCGATCGCGCGCTCCGGCAGGAGATCGTCCGCGAGGACCGGCCGGGGCGCGTCCTGCCAGGCGAGGCAGGCCTTCAGACCGGCCGCCGCCGCCTGCGCGGACCGGGTCGCCGCCAGCAGGTCCGGCACGATCGGCCCCGCCACGACCGGGCCCGCCGCATACGGGCCGATCAGCGACTTCGCGACGGCCAGCGGATTGTCGCTGCCGCCCGCGATCACCACGAGCCGGTCGCCGAGCACCCCGGTCAGCACCTGGAGCTTGGCGTGCCGGGCCGCCCGCCTGATCGCCTCCACCGTCAGCTCGCTGTCCCCGTCGGGGGCGGTGCCGAGGAGCACGCAGACGTGCTCGGGTGAGTTCCAGCCGAGCGCCGCCGCCCGGGACACGGCGCCCTCGTCGGCCTCGCCGGACAGCACGGCGTTCACGACCAGGGACTCCAGCCGGGCGTCCCACGCGCCGCGTGCCTCGGCGGCCTGCGCGTACACCTGCGCCGTGGCGAAGGCGATCTCCCGGGCGTAGACGAGCAGCGCCTCACGGAGCACCGACTCGTCACCGGGCGCGGCGACCTCCTCGATCGCCGACTCCATCACCTCGATGGTGGTGCGCACCATCTCGACGGTCTGGCGCAGGGTGATCGCCCGGGTCAGCTCGCGCGGAGCCGTGCCGAAGACGTCCGTGGAGATCGCCTGCGGCGCCTCCGGGTGCCGGAACCACTCCGTGAACGCGGCGATGCCCGCCTGCGCGACCAGCCCGATCCACGACCGGTTCTCCGGGGGCATCGCCCGGTACCAGGGCAGCGTCTCGTCCATGCGGGCGATGGCACTCGCGGCGAGCCGCCCGGAGGACTGCTCCAGGCGCTTCAGGGTCGCTGTGTGCGGATGGGGCCGGTTCGCTGCTGCTGGTTCAGGCACGGGGACAAGAGTGCCTTATCGGGACGGGGGCATGGCCAGCCGGGCCGGTTTCCCGCCGCGCACCCTAGGGTGGACACGTGATCGATGTACGGCGGTCGGGCGACCGCTATCGCGGCGGTGATCCCGCCACCGGGATCGAAACCCTGCACGCCTTCTCCTTCGGGAGCCACTACGACCCGGACAACGTCCGGTTCGGCGCGCTCATCGCGTGCAACGAGGAGCGGTTGGAGCCCGGTGCCGGGTTCGACGAGCACCCGCACAGCCATACCGAGATCGTCACCTGGGTCGTGGAGGGCGAGCTGACGCACCGCGACTCCGCCGGGCACGCCACCGTCGTCCGCCCCGGCGACGTTCAGCGGCTCGGCTCGGCGGCCGGGGTGCGGCACAGCGAGCGCAACGAGGGCACCGTACCGCTGCGGTTCGTGCAGATGTGGCTGGCCCCGGCCGAGCCCGGCGGCGAGCCGTCGTACGAGCTCGTCCAGGGCATCGCCGACGCGACGCCGTTCGCGGTGCCGGCCGCCGGGGCGCTGCTGCACGTCCGGCGTGCGGGACCGGGCGACCGCACCGCCGTCCCCGACGCGCCCTTCGTCCACGCGCACGTCGTACGCGGCCGGGTCAGGCTCGGCGACCACGAGCTGGGACCCGGCGACGCGGCCAGGATCACCGACACGAAGGGGCTCGACCTCACCGCCGTCACGGCGGCCGAGGTCCTGGTCTGGGAGATGTCCGGCTGACCCGCGCGGGGTCGTGACGTGCCCCGGGTCGTGACGTGCTCCGGGCTGTGACGTGCTCCGGGCTGTGACGTGCTCCGGGCTGTGACGTGCTCCGGGCCGTGACGTACTCCGGGTGCTCCGCGGTACGACGCCCTACGCGGTGCCACGCGCTCCGGACGCGCGCGGGGGTCAGGCGGCCGGTCCGCTCCCGCCCCCGGCCAGCGCGCTCTTCGCCCGCCACTGCTCCCACGGCACGTTCCACGCCCCGTACCCGTTGCCGGGGGCGACCGTGCCCTTGGTGTCGGCCCCCTTGATCTCGAAGGGGTCGCCGACCCGCACCTGGCGGTAGAAGTCCGCCGCGTCGGCGTCGCTCATCCCGATGCAGCCTGAGCTCATGTTGGCCCTGCCGAACCAGCGGGCGTTCCACGGCGCCGCGTGCGCGTACATCCCGGACCAGGTCAGCCGCATCGAGTGGTCGACCATCTTGTCGTAGGCGTCACGCAGGCCCACGGTCTCGGAGTTCATGCGGATCGTGCCCTCCTTCGACATCAGCACGGCGGTGCCGCGCCAGGACCGCTTCTCGCCGCCGGGCGTACCGCCGGAGACGGCGACCCGCCGGATCTCGCGCCCGTCCCGTTCCAGGGTGAGCCGCTTGGCGTCGAGGTCGACCCGGACGATCTGCCGCGCCCCGACGGTGAACGTGGTGCGGTAGTCCCGGACGAACCAGCCGCCGTCCCCGGAGTCCGTGCCGTTCAGCGCGGCGTCGAGGGTCACCTTCGTGCCGGGCTTCCAGTACTCCCGGGGCCGCCAGTCGGCCCTGTCGTTGCCCGACCAGTCCTTCAGCCAGCCCCACGACCCTTCCGTGGGCCGCGACGTGGTCACCTTCAGCTGCCTCTCGACCGCCGCCTTGTCGGTGACCGGGTGGTCGAAGACGATCGACAGCGGCTGGGCCACGCCCACCGTGGTGTCCTTGCCCGGCGCCAGCGTCAGCTTGTTCACCCGGTCCGCCGCCTCGGTGGTGAACGACGTCCGCGTGCCCGCCTCACGGCCGCCGGCGTCACGGGTCTTCGTCACGACCGTGTACGCGGTGCCTGGCGCGGCCTTCCGGTCCGACGTCCAGGACCTGCCGTCGGCCGATACCCGTCCGGTGAGGACGCCGCCGTCCGGTGCGGTGACCGTCACCGCGACCAGGGTGCCGCCCGTCGCGGTCACCACGACCGGGCGGCCCGCGGCGGCCTTCGCGCCGCTCGGCGTCACGGAGACGGAGACGGCGCGGACCGCAGCCCCGCCCTTCGCGTCCGGGGTCGCGGACGCCCGCCCGGCCGGGCCGTCCTGGGCGCCGGAACAGGCGCCGAGCGCGGTGCTGAGCAGGGCGGCGGCCACGGCGGCGGGAACGGCCGCACGGATGCCGGGACGCGTACGCGGGGCACGTATCAGGGGCACGGAAACCTCCGGAAGGTGGTGGGATGCCCGGACTCTAGGCCGGGCGCCGCCCCCTGGAACGGCCTTCCGGCGCATGTGACGGCGGCTGCGCCGGAACGGTCATCGTCCGGTCACATTCACCGCGCGGCACGGTCACGGACGCTTGTGAACCTCCTGAGTGCCCCACCGGAGAGCCACCGGAGAGACCTCCGGCCGAGCGGGGCGGAACAGGAGGCGCACACCGTGTCAGCGCTGCTCGCGACAGCCGCTCCCCCCGGCGGGGACATCTGGCTGGGTCCCGTCCGGCCCGAGGCGTACCGGGGGTTCCTCACGTCCCGCGCCGCCCTCCCCGACGGACCGAGCTTCCTCCAGTGCCCGTCCTGGGCCGACGTCAAGGAGGGGTGGCGTTCCGAACTCATCGGCTGGTACTCCCCGTCCACCGGGCCCGGCTCGCCGTCCCCGTCCCCGTCCCCGTCCTCGTCCCCGTTCCCGTCCTCGTCCCCGTCCTCGCCCTCGTCCTCCTCCCCGCCCCCTTCCGCGTCGGGCGGCGGGCTGGAGGGTGTCGCCCTGGTGCTGCTGCGCCCCTTCCCCGGCACCCGGAAGTTCTTCGCGTACCTGCCCGAGGGCCCCGTCGCCGACTGGACCGACCCGGACCTGGACCGCTGGCTCACCCCGCTGCTGCGCCATCTGCGCCGGGCGGGGGCCTTCGCCGTACGGATCGGTCCCTCGCCCGCGTACCGGCGGTGGGACGCCGCCCGGCTGAAGGCTGCCACCGGGCCCGGCCGCCGCGTCGGCGACGTGATCGCGACCGAGGCGGACCCCGTCGGCACCGCCGTCGCCGAACGGCTCAGGGCACGCGGCTGGCGGCGCTGCGGCGGTGACGGCGCGGCCGGCGGCGGGGACGGCGACGCACAGCCGCGCCTGGTGTTCCGGGTGCCGCTCGCCGGGCGCACCCCCGACGACCTGTGGAGCGGCCTCAACCAGGAATGGCGCCGCAATGTCCGCCGCGCCCGCAAGGAGGGCGTCGAGGTCGTCGTCGGCAGCGCCGCCGACCTGCCCGACTTCCACCGGCTGCTGCGGATCACCGAAGAGCGCGACGGGTTCCGGCTCGGCCGCTCCCTGGCGTACTACCAGCGGCAGTACGAGGCCCTCAACGCCGAGGAGCCGGGCCGGATGAAGCTGTACCTGGCGCGCCACGGGGGCGAGACCCTGGCCGCGCACACCATGGTCACGGTCGGCCGCCGCGTCTGGTACCAGACCGGTGCCTCCGCCGACCACCGCCGTGAGGTGCGGCCCTCCAACGCCCTCCAGTGGCGGATGCTGCTCGACGCCCACGCGATCGGCGCCGACGTCTACGACATGCGCGGGGTACCCTCCACTCTCGATCCCGGTGACCGCGCGCACGGCCTCCTGCGCTGGAAGCTGGGGACCGGGGGAGACGTCGTAGAAACGCTGGGGGAGTGGGAAACACCCATGAGCGGCACCGCCAACCACGCGCTGTACCGGGCGTTCCAGACGTATCTGGCCCGCCGATGAGCCGTTCAGCGACGGCGACGGCGACGGCGACGGCAACGGCGACGGCGACGGCGACGGCAACGGCGACTGCGACGGCCGGGCCGCCCGTCCCCACCGAGGGGCCGTCGGCGCCGCGCTCCCCGTCCGTGCTGCGCGGCGGCGCCGTCATGGCCGCCGGGTCGCTGGTCTCACGGGCGACCGGTTTCATCAGGTCCGCCATGGTCGCGGCGGCGCTCGGCACCGGACTCGTCGCCGACGGGTACGCCGTCGGCAACTCCGTCCCCACCATCGTCTACATGCTGCTGATCGGCGGCGCCCTCAACGCCGTCTTCGTCCCCGAGCTGGTCAAGGCGGCCAAGGAGCACGACGACGGCGGCGCCGCCTACACCGACCGGCTCCTGACGGTGTGCGCGCTGGCCCTTCTGGCGCTCACCGCCGGTGCCGTCCTGGGCGCGCCCGCGCTCGTCGACGCGTACACCGACTACACCGGTGAACAGGCCGCCATGACGGTCGCCTTCGCCCGCTACTGCCTGCCGCAGATCTTCTTCCTCGGGCTGTTCACGCTGCTGGGCCAGGTGCTCAACGCACGCGGCCGGTTCGGCGCCATGATGTGGACGCCGGTCCTCAACAACCTCGTCGTCATCGCCGTGTTCGGTGTCTACCTCACGGTGGCCGCCACCCACACCGGCGCCCTCACCGCCCGTGAGACCGCCCTGCTCGGCTGGGGCACGACGGCCGGTATCGCCGTCCAGGCCCTCGCCCTCGTCCCGTCGCTGCGCGCCGCCGGATTCCGCTGGCGGCCCCGCCTCGACGTACGGGGCAGCGGACTGGGCGCACCCCTGCGCTCGGCCGGCTGGCTCGTCCTGCTCGTCCTCACGAACCAGCTCGCGTACTGGGTCGTGACCTGGCTCGCCACGGCGGCAGGCGCCCGCGCGGCCGCCCAGGGCGTCGACGGCGGCGCCGGGTTCAGCGCGTACAACAACGCCTATCTGCTGTGGGCCGTTCCGCACGGCATCGTCACCGTCTCCCTGGTCACCGCCCTGATGCCCCGCATGAGCGGGGCGGCCGCCGACGGCGACACGGCCGGTGTGCGCCGCGACGTCTCGTACGCGCTGCGCGCGAGCGCGTCCGCCGTCGTACCCGCGGCCTGCGCGCTCCTCGCGCTCGCCGTGCCGCTGATGGCCCTGGTGTTCCAGTACGGCAGGACCGACGCGGACGACATCGCGGGGATGGCCGCGATCCTGATGGCGTTCGCGCCCGGACTCGTCGCGTTCTCCGGGCAGTACGTGCTGACGCGCGGCTTCTACGCGCTGCGCGACACCCGCACCCCGTTCCTGCTGAACCTGGTGATCGTCGCGCTGAACGCGGGCCTGTCCACCGCCGCGTACCTCCTGCTGCCCGCCCGCTGGGCGGTCACGGGCATGGCCGGGGCGTACTCGGTGGCCCTGTGGGCGGGCTGGGCGCTCACCGCGTACGCCCTGGCGCGGCGCCTGCCCCGCGAGGGCGGGGCGGCGGCGCCTCCCGCGACGTCCCCGCCGACGCCGACCGCCGGGACGGCCACCGCGGTGACGCCGACCGTCGGGGCGGCCACTGCCGTGACGCCGACCGTCGGGGCGGCCACTGCCGTGACGCCGACCGTCGGGGCGGCCAGCGCCTCGACGGCCACGCCCGCCAGGTCCGTCTCGACTGCCACGCCCGCCGGGTCCGCCGGGGCGCCCACGGCGCCCACGGCGACCGCGCGGCCCGCCGTCGCCCGGCTGCTGCTCGCCGCGCTGCCCGCAGGCGCGCTGGGCCACGCGGCCGGCGCCTGGGCGACGGGCGGCGCGGGGCCCCTGGGCGGCGCGGCCGCGGGCGGCGCGGTCATCCTCGCCGTGTTCGCGCTGCTGGCCAGGCCCCTGCGGCTGACCGAGCTCGACGCCCTGCTCACCGGTGCGCTGCGGCGGCTGCGCCGCCGCCCCTGACGGCTCTGCGAAGGGTTTCCACCGATGCCACGCGTCCTGTTGATCGAGGACGACCCGTCCGTACGCGAAGGGGTCGCCCTCGGCCTGCGCCGTCGCGGCCACGACGTCCGCACGGCGCCCACGGGCGAGGAGGGGCTCGCCGCGCTCACCGCGTTCCGCCCCGACCTGCTCCTGCTGGACCTGATGCTGCCGGGCATGACCGGCGTCCAGGTGTGCCGCCGCGTCCGCGAGCGCAGCCAGCTGCCGGTCATCATGCTCACCGCCAGGGGCGACGACTTCGACGTCGTCATCGGGCTGGAGGCGGGCGCCGACGACTACATCGTCAAACCGGCCCGTACCGACGTCATCGACGCACGCATCCGGGCCGTCCTGCGCCGCATCGACGTACCCGGCGGTCGGCCGGACATCGAGCTCCACGGCGAACTGGCCGTCGACCGGGCCGGACTGACCGTCGCCAAGAACGGCGACCCGATCGCGCTCGCCCCCTCCGAACTCAAGCTGCTGCTCCATCTCTCCGCCTCGCCCGAGCAGGTCTTCAGCCGTCAGCAGCTCCTGGAGCACGTGTGGGAGCACAGCTACCACGGTGACGCGCGGCTGGTCGACGCCTGTGTGCGGCGCCTGCGCAACAAGATCGAGGACGTGCCAGGCAGCCCCCGCTACGTCCAGACCCTGCGCGGCTTCGGCTACCGGTTCGGCCCGCTGTGACCGGCGGAACGCCCGGGATCACGGGGGCAACGGAGGCCACGGGGGCAATGGGGGCAGCGGATGCCACGGGGGCAGCGGATGCCACGGGGGCCACCCGGGCCACGGGAGCCACGGGCGCCGCCGGCGCGAGGCCCGCGCGTCGCAGGCGGTTCGCCCGGTTCGGGCTGCGCACCCGCCTCGTGCTCGCCTTCCTCCTCGTCGCCGCCGTCAGCGCCGGAGCCACCGCGACCCTGACCTACCGCGAGGCCCGCAACGCGATCCTGGAACAGACCCAGAACACCGCTGTCACCGCCTTCCGCGACCAGGTCCGCCTCCTCGGAATGTCCCTGCCCGTGCGGCACGAGGGGCTCCAGGACCTGCTGCGCGACATCGCCCGCCAGGGCCGCCCCCGACCCTGGCACGTCTTCGCCGAGTACGGAACGGTCCGCGCCTCGTCCGGCACCCGCGACACGTCCACCGTCATCACCCCCGAACTGCGCCGCGCCGCCCACACCGACCCGCACGGCAGCTTCCAGCGGGTCGTCCAGGGCGACAGGGTCTGGCTGACCATCGCCGTCCCGGCCGTCTTCAAGCTGGGCGACCACACCCGCCCCACGGGGCTCGTCCTGTACGCGGTGATGCCGCTGGAGGAGGAAGAGGCCAACATCCAGGCCATGGTCGTCGCCGCCCGCGACGGCGCCGTGCCCGCGCTCGGCGTCGCCCTCGTCCCCGCGCTGCTGGCCTCCCGCAGCGTGCTGCGCCCGGTACGCGACCTGCGGCGCGCCGCCCGCAGCATGGGCCGGGGCAGGCTGGACACCCGCATCCAGGTCAAGGGCGGGGACGAACTCGCCGACCTGGCCCGTACGTTCAACGAGTCGGCGAGCGCGCTCGAACGGTCCGTACAGGAGCTGCGTGCCGCCGAGGCACGGGCCCGCCGTTTCGCCTCCGACGTCTCCCACGAGCTGCGCACCCCGCTCGCCGGGATGCTCGCGGTCACCGAGGTGCTCGACGAGGACGCGTCCGGCCTCGACCCCGACACGGCCGCGGCCGTCCGGCTCATCAGCGCCGAGACCGGAAAGCTCGCCGTGCTGGTCGAGGACCTGATGGAGATCTCCCGCTTCGACGCCCGCGCGGCCGCGCTGAACACCGACGAGGTCGACGTGGCCGAGACCGTGCGCCGCACGCTCCAGTCCCGGCGGTGGACGGATACCGGCCAGGTCGTCACCGCGCTGCCCGACGGGATCCGGGCCCGGCTCGACCCCCGGCGCTTCGACGTCGTCGTGGCCAACCTCGTCGGCAACGCCCTGCGGCACGGCCGCCCTCCGGTCCGCGTCGGCCTTCGCGCCGAGACCCGCGAGGACGGCGCCGAACGGCTCGTCATGGAGGTCGCCGACAGCGGCCCGGGCATCCGGCCCGAGGCGCTCCCGCACATCTTCGACCGCTTCTACAAGGCCGACGAGGCCCGCACCCGCTCGGCGGGCAGCGGCCTCGGCCTCGCCATCACGCTGGAGAACGTACGGCTGCACGGCGGCACCGTCCGCGCCGACGCCCACGGCCCCGACGGCGGTGCCCTGTTCACCGTCGACCTGCCGCTGACCACCGAAGAGCCGGCCCCGGGGGTGGACCGATGAGGCGCGCGTGGGCCCTAACGGCGCTCCCCCTGGTCACGGCGCTGCCGCTGCTCGCGGGCTGCGGTGTCCGCGAGACCGGGGTCATCGGGGCCGGCGGCCCCGCGACCGTCGACGTCTTCCCGGGGCGCGACGCCCGCATGCTGCTCTTCTTCGTGTCCCCGGAGGGCGAACCGCTGCCGGTGGCACGGCCGTTCGAGGCTCAGCCGCCACCCGTCCAGAGCTCGGGGAACGGTACGACGGACACCCGGCCGACCGGCCCCGGGGTCGCGAAGACCGTCGCCGCGCTGCTGGCGGGGCCCTCGAACGACGAGCGGTCGGCCGGTGTCACCACCGAACTGCCCACCATCGGACGCGACCGGTCCGGCACACCCGTGAGCGTCCGCCAGGGTCGGGACCGGGTGGACGTCACCGTCGGTCTCGCGGTCGGGGAACTGTCACCGGCGGCCGTCAGGCAACTGGTGTGCACGATCGCGTACGCCGCCGACATCAACGGCGCTGTGGAGGTCGCCGTCTCCGGGGCAGGGGCCACGCTGCCTGCCGTCCGCTGCGACCGGGACGCGCCGACGCCGACGTGGGCGCCCGACGGCCAGGCACAGAGCACCACACCGGCACCGGGCGGCAGCACACCAGCACCGGCTACCACAGCAGCACGGGGCACCACACCGGCACCGGCCACCACACCGGCACCCGGTGTCACTCCCTGATCCGGTGACCGGCCGACCGGCCGACCGGCCGACCTGGCCGACCGCCCCGCCTACCGGCGCAGTTCGGCGAGCACCGCGTCCGTGAACGGCGGCCACGCGTCGATCGCCCAGGGCCCGAAGGCCCGGTCGGTCAGCGCCACGCACGCCGCGCCCGCCTCCGGATCGACCCACAGGAACGTTCCCGACTGCCCGAAGTGCCCGAACGCGCGCGGCGACGACGCGGCGCCCGTCCAGTGCGGCGACTTGCCGTCCCGGATCTCGAACCCGAGACCCCAGTCGTTGGGCCGCTGGTGCCCGTACCCCGGCAGGATGCCGGTCAGCCCCGGGTGCACGACCGTCATGGCCGCCAGCACCGTGCGCGGGTCGAGCAGCCGGGGCGCCTGCACCTCCGCCGCGAACCGCACGAGGTCGTCCACCGTCGACACCGCGTCCTTCGCGGGCGAACCGTCCAGGGCCGTCGCCGTCATGCCCAGCGGTTCGAGGACCGCCTGGCGCAGATACTCCGCGAACGGGATGCCCGTGGCCTTCGTGACATGGTCGCCCAGCGCCTCGAACCCGGCGTTGGAGTAGATCCGCCGCGTGCCGGGCGCCGCCATCACGCGCGGCTCGTCGAAGGCGAGCCCCGACGTGTGGGCCAGCAGGTGCCGCACCGTGGAGCCCTCGGGCCCGGCCGGCTCGTCCAGCTCGACCGCGCCCTCCTCGTACGCGACGAGCACGGCGTACGCGGCGAGCGGCTTCGTCACCGACGCGAGCGGGAACCGCAGGTCGGTGGGGCCGTGGGACCCGGCCAGGGTGCCGTCCGCGCGGACGACGGCGGCCGCCGAGGTCGGGACGGGCCAGTTCTCGATCATCGCCAGGCTCTGCATGCGAACGAGCGTACTTCGTCGCCCGGCGGCCCTTGCCTGGAGTGCACTCCAACCTCTTAGCGTGGGGGCCATGACGGTGATCGAGAGCACGACCGTACGGAACGGGACGGTACGGACCGAGGGCACCGACGTCTGCACGGCGGCGCCGCCCGCACACCCCCGCCCCGACGGGCAGGACCGCTACACGATCAGCGAGGTGGCCGACTGGAGCGGGCTCTCCGCCCACACCCTGCGCTGGTACGAGCGGATCGGGCTGATGCCGCACGTCGACCGGTCGGCGACCGGCCAGCGCCGGTTCACCAACCGGGACCTGGACTGGCTGGCGTTCGTCGGGAAGCTGCGGCTGACCGGGATGCCGGTCGCCGACATGGTGCGCTACGCCGAGCTGGTGCGCGAGGGCGAGCACACCTTCGAGGAGCGGCAGGAACTGCTGGAGCGGACCCGCAGGGACGTACGGGCCCGGATCGCCGAGCTCCAGGAGACGCTGGCCGTCCTCGACTTCAAGATCGACTTCTACGGGGGCGCCCGCCGGGCGTCGGAGAGGGCCTGAACGCCACATGACCACGGAACAGCAGACCACCGGACAGCAGACCACCGCACAGCAGATCGACACAGAGCGAATCGACACAGAGCGAATCGGCGCGGAGCGGGTCGCCGCCCCGGTCGAGCGGATAGCGACGGTACGCCTCGGCACGGACGGCCCGCTCGTCGGCGTCCAGGGCTTCGGCGCCATGGGCATCAGCGAGTTCTACGGCGACACCGACGAGGCCGCGGCCCGCGACACCCTCGACGCCGCGCTGGAGGCGGGCGTCACCCTGATCGACACGGCGGACATGTACGGGCAGGGCGCCAACGAGGAGTTCCTCGCCCCGTTCGTCGCCGCCCACCGCGACGAGATCACCCTCGCGACGAAGTTCGCCATCGACCGCGGCGCGGACCCGAACACCCGGACCGTCCGCAACGACCCCGCGTACATCAGGTCGGCGGTCGAGCACAGCCTGCGCCGCCTCGGCGTCGACACCATCGACCTGTACTACATGCACCGGCGCGACCCGGCGGTCCCGCTCGCCGAGTCCGTCGGCGCGATGGCCGAGCTGGTACGGGAGGGCAAGGTCAGGCACCTGGGCCTGAGCGAGGTGACGGGCCCCGAGCTGCGCGAGGCGCACGCGGTGCACCCGATCGCCGCGCTCCAGTCCGAGTGGTCGCTGTTCTCCCGGGACGTGGAGCGCAGCGCCGTCGGCGCGGCCGCCGAGCTGGGCGTGGCGTTCGTGCCGTACTCGCCGCTCGGCCGCGGCTTCCTGACCGGCGCCTTCGCCGACGCGGCCAAGGACCTCCCGGACGACGACTTCCGGCGCCACCAGCCGCGCTTCTCCGGCGACAACGCCCGGCGCAACGCCGCGCTCCTGGAGCCGGTCCACACCGTCGCGGCCGCCCACGGGGCCACCGCCGCGCAGGTCGCCCTGGCCTGGGTGCACCAGCGGGCGGCCGTGCACGGCCTGGCCGTCGTCCCGATCCCGGGCACCCGCAAGCGGGCCCGGCTGATGGAGAACGCCGCAGCGACCCGGCTGACGCTCACCCCCGAGGACCTGGCCCTGCTGGAGCCCATCGCCGACCGGGTGACCGGCGACCGCTACCCGGACATGTCCCACACCTCGGCCGCCCGCGAGGCGTGACCCGCGCCTGTCCGGCCCGACATGTCCGGGCGCGACATGACCGGGCGGGACGTGTCCGGGCGCGACATGACCGGGCGTGACGTGTCCGGGCGCGACATGACAGGCGTGACGTGTCCGGGCGTGACGTGTCCGGGCGCCGCCCGTGCGACAGCCGCCCGTCCGGGCGACGCGTGGCCGAGCGCGCCCCGGGGCGCCGCGGCCTGTCGCGGGGTCAGAGTTCGGCCAGCAGCTCGGCCTTCTTCGCCGTGAACTCCTCGTCCGTCACCAGGCCCGCCTGGTGCAGCTCGCCCAGGTGACGGATCCGATCCGCGATGTCCGCCGGGTCGCGGCGCCCGGCCGCGACGGGCACCGCGACCGGCGCCCCGGCCGCCGCCCGTACGGCGTGCAGCACGGCCGCCGCGAACGGCAGCGACTCGTGGACCGGCCCGTAGCCGAGACCGAAGACGACGGCCGCCGGGTCCTGGTCGGCCTGGGCCGGCTGCGGTTCGCCGCCGCCGCGCCGCAGCAGCCGCAGGTAGCCGTCCAGCACGTCGGGCGAGCGCCACTCGACACCGCTCAGCTCGCGCACCGGGAACGTCTGGTCGCCCGCCTTCCACTTGGCGGACGACGCACCGGTCCAGAACCAGCGGAACGACACCTGGCCGCCGTCGAAGGACGCCTTGGCGTCGTACGCCTTGAAGTGCAGCGGCGCCTCAGGGGCGGCCACGAGGAACCGCTCCGCCGGTTCGCGCGCCTCGGGCCCGAGCAGCGCCCGCAGCTCGTCCGCGTAGTACTCGGCGAGCGTCTCGCGCTCGACGGGCAGCACCAGCCGATAGGGGTCGTTGCCCTCCTTCAACTGGCCCGAGGCAGCCTCCATCAGCGGATCGGCCCCCGCGCGCGGCCGCGCGTGCAGCACCACCGTTCCCCGCTTCCCCGGGGAGAGCGTCACCGACGCCAACGCCTCGTAGGGCACGCGTCTTTCGCGCAGCGCCTGGAAGAGCTTCGGCGCACGGATCCCCCGTTCGAAGCGGATGAGCACGGCGTCGGGTTCGAACTCCCAGGTGGCATGAATTCCGGCCAGCACATCACCCATGCGCCTCATCGTATGCGGCGTGCGCCCGCGCGTCGCCCCTGGAAGAGGTGCGGAACCGGACGTACCCTTGCGCGCCTCTACGCGCGTCAGAGCGCCGACGGGCCGGAGATTCCGCTGCGGCAAGCGCTTGTTCCATCCGCACAGCGCACGCTCCGGTACGAACCGACACCTATTTCGGCGAAGTTGGTGAGGCTCTCCGTCCCCGGTTCGAAGTACCCGCCGTGCCCCGCCGCGCCCGCCGCCGACAGCAGCCGCGCCCCGAACTCGGGGGCCACCGGGTCCGCTCCGTGCCCGACTCCGGCCACGTCCAGGTACGGCACGTCCGCGATCCAGTCCTCGGCGTCCCGCATGGCCCACACCCGGGCCCCGGTGCCCAGCGCGGCCGCCGTCTCGGCCCGCATGCCGGGGCTGCCCGCCACCGCGATGTCGGTCACCCGCGCGGGCAGGGCGTGCGCCGCGAGCCCGCACACCACGGAGCCGTAGCTGTGGCAGAACAGCGACACCCGGGAGTCGCCGGGCAGCGCACGGGCCAGCGCGGTGAGCCGCGTGGCGCCCTCGGCCGCGAGCCGCCCGGTCGCCGCGTCCATGCCGACCCCGTCCGGCGCGGTGTAGTCCGCCCAGGCGATGACGGCGGTACGGGTGCCGGGCGCGGCGGAGCGCTCGGCGGCGTACAGGGATTCGGCCATGCCGACGGGCGCCGTGTACCTGCGGGCGGTCTTCTGGAAGCTCAGCACGTCGGTGTCGACGCCCGGCACGACGACCGAGACGCGCTGCGCCCGGTCCAGGTCGCCGAACACCTCCGCCACGCGGCCGGTGCCCGACGGGTCGAAGGCGAGGATCTGCCGGTGTCCGCGCATCAGCGACGAGAACCGGTGCGTCCTGCGGAGGGCCTCCCGCCGGCCATCGGCGGTCAGCCGCGGATCGTTCACCCGCCGCCGTTCGGTGTCCAGCGCGCGCGCCAGCCCATGCCGGTTGGCGCGGTAGCGGAGCGTGACGGGCACCCCGTCGAGGTTGCCGACGACGAGCGGGTGCTCGGCGGCGAGGCGGTGGCGCTGGTGGGCGCCGAGCGACGCGAAGAACGCCGCGATGACGGTCGGCGGCGATGCCGGATCGGGCAGCTCCCGCATGCCTGTCCGGCCATCCCGCCATGCGGTCAGCGCGGCCTGGCGCGGCTCCTGTGAGCCGCGTCTGTCCTGCAGGGAGGTCCATCCGGTGGTCGCGAGGAGGACGAAGACGACCGCCAGGGCGAGCAGAGCGCGCCATACGGTGAGCGTGGGGGTGAGGGCGGGAGAAGTCACTACGAGACACCCTAGGAGACGCCCGGGGCGGCTCGCGCGCAGGGTGGCGCACGTCACGCGTCAAACGGGGAATACGGGGAAGGGGCCGCCGGGTCCGCCCGGCCCTGTCACGCTCCGTGTGCGCCGGGCGTACGCTGCGGCGCGGGACGCCAGTCTGCGGCGAGGGCCGGCCCGAGGTGGTCGAGATATGTCTCGGTGATCGCCCGGATCGATTCCAGGGTCGGGTCGTCGCCCCGGACCCACAGCTGTCCGGTGATCCGCATGACCCCGCTGAACGCGGCCACGGCGACGCGCGGCCGGGGATCGGTGTCGACGTCGAGGCCCTCGCGGTCGGCGATCAGCCGGGCGATGTTCTCCTCCATCTCGATGGAGCGGCGCAGATGGACGGCGAGGAGCGCCGGGGTCGATTCGATGACCTGGAACATCCGCAGGTACAGCTCGACCGGCACCAGCTCCATGACGGCCTCGCCGATGGTGTCCCAGGCGCCCAGCACGGCGTTCCGCATGGCGTCGAACGGACCCTCGCCGGCCGGGCGCGCCCGGAGCGCGACCACAAAGTGCTCCTCCACCATCTGCTGGACGGCGAAGGCGACGTCCTCCTTGCTGGCGAAGTAGCGGAAGAACGTGCGCTGCGAGACGTCGACGGTGTCGGCGATCTCGTCGACGGTCGTCCGCTCGTACCCCTGTGTGGTGAAGAGCTCCAGCGCGGACCGCAGCAGGGCGTCACGGGTGCGCCGCTTCTTCCGCTCGCGCAACCCGGTGGCCTGCCCGGCGCCGGTGGGGGAGCCACCGGACGGGCTCGTGGGGGAGCCCGGGGTGGTCGGCTGCTCAACCGTCACTTCTTGGTCCTCTTGTTGGTGCTTTCGGCCTGTTCCGGCGGCTCAGGGTACTTGTGAGCGACGTGACAGTTACCGTCGTGTGAATTGCTTTGTCAATTGTCAGTCGCTGACACTAGCCTCGACGTCATGACTGGTCAGACCACCATCGAAAAGGCGTCGCAGGGCGGCCCCGAGCCCGAGCCCCTGCCCGCACCGGCCGGGGGCCTGCGCGGCCACCCCTGGCTGACGCTCTTCGCCGTGGCCGTCGGCGTGATGATGGTCGCGCTCGACGGCACGATCGTCGCCATCGCCAACCCCGCGATCCAGCGGGACCTCGGCGCGTCGCTCGCCGACGTCCAGTGGATCACCAACGGCTATCTGCTCGCCCTCGCCGTCTCGCTGATCACGGCCGGCAAGCTCGGTGACCGCTTCGGTCATCGCCAGACCTTCCTGATAGGCATCGCCGGCTTCGCCGGCGCCTCCGCAGCGATCGGCCTGTCCGACTCGATCGCCCTCGTCATCGCCTTCCGGGTGCTCCAGGGCCTCTTCGGCGCCCTGCTGATGCCCGCGGCGCTCGGCCTGCTGCGGGCCACCTTCCCCGCCGAGAAGCTGAACATGGCCATCGGCATCTGGGGCATGGTCATCGGCGCGTCGACGGCCGGCGGCCCGATCGTCGGCGGTCTGCTCGTGGAGCACGTCAGCTGGCAGTCCGTCTTCTTCATCAACGTGCCGGTCGGCATCCTGGCGCTCGTCATGGGCCTGGTCATCCTGAAGGACCACCGCGCGGAGAACGCGCCGCGCTCCTTCGACCTCGTCGGCATCCTGCTGCTCTCCGCCGCCATGGCCTCGCTGATCTGGGGCATCATCAAGGCCGGCGAGAGCTGGGGCTGGGGCAGCGGCAAGACCTGGGCCTTCATCCTCGGCGCGGTCGTCCTCTTCGCCGTCTTCGCCATCTGGGAGACCAAGGTCCGCGAACCGCTCATCCCGCTGGGCATGTTCCGCTCCGTGCCGCTCTCCGCGGGCGTGGTCCTCATGGTGCTCATGGCGTTCGCCTTCATGGGCGGCCTGTTCTTCGTGACGTTCTACCTCCAGGGCGTGAAGGGGCTCAGCCCCGTCGACAGCGGCCTGCACCTGCTGCCGCTGACGGCGATGATGATCGTCTCCTCGCCGCTGGCCGGTGCTCTCATCACCAGGTTCGGACCCCGCATCCCGCTGGTGGGCGGCATGGTGTGCACGGCCTCCGCCATGTTCGGCATGCTCTCGCTCACGCCCGCCACCGGCACGCTGGCGATGTCCCTGTGGTTCGCCCTGCTGGGCCTGGGCCTCGCCCCGGTCATGGTCGGTGCCACCGAGGTCATCGTCGGCAACGCCCCGCTGGAGCTCTCCGGGGTCGCCGGCGGACTCCAGCAGGCCGCGATGCAGGTCGGCGGCGCGCTCGGTACGGCCGTGCTGGGCGCGGTCATGTCCTCCACGGTCAGCTCCGAGTTCGGCGGCAACTGGAAGGACGCGGGCATCCCGGTACCGCCCGCGCCCGGCCTGGAGCAGGCGGCCGAGTTCGGCATGGTGCCGGAGGAGCTCGCCAAGGCGCCGGGGATGACCCCGGACCTGCTGAGCACGATCTCGGGTGTCATCCACGACACGTTCATGTCCGGGATGGGCATGGCCTTCACGGTCGCGGGCGTGGTCGCGGTCGTCGCGGCCCTGGTCGCCACGCTCACCAAGCGCGGCGCGAACGCGGAGGCGGGTGCGGGCGGCGCCCACATCTGACCCGCGCGTCCGGACCGTTCCGGGCCTGCGCGGCCCACTGCGGCCCACTGGCCCCTGCGCGGCCCACTGCGGGCCGGCACGGCCCCGTCACAGCGGAGGCTCCGGCACACCTGTGCCGGGGCCTCCGCCCTTCCCCGTACTCCTGCCCCCCGCCGCCGGTCACCGCCGTCACCCGTCCGGGTGGATCACGCTCCGCACCCTTCCCCGCAATGGTCACGGAGAGTCACCATTGGGTGAGGGGATCGGACCAGGTCCCTGTGAAACGGGGGTTCTCATCATGCGTACGACCATGCCTACGACCGTGCCCACGGCCATGCCCACGACCGTGCCCAGGACCGGGTCGCTGCTCGGCGTCGGCCTGCTCGCCGTCGTCCTGTTCGCCGTCACGGCCCTCCAGGCCGGGAGTCCGGCCACCGCCGCGCCACCGGCCGGCCTCGGCCCCTGCGGAGCGGGACAGCTGTGTCTGTGGCCGAAGGAGGGATTCAAGGGGGCCAGGCAGACGTACGAGCTGACCGGCGTCGACATCGACAGCTGCGTCCCGCTGCCCGACGGCACCACCGCCACCGCACTCGCCAACCGCACCGGGCGGCCGGTCACCACGTACCAGTCGGCGACGTGCGGCGAGACAGGCGAGTTCGAGACCTACCCGGGCAGCGGCACATGGGTGCCGCGCTCGCCCTACCAGGTGCGGGCCTTCAAGATCTGGGAGAACTGATCCCGGGCCCCGTGGTCTGCCCCGGAACCGCCGAAGCCGGAGCCGAAGCCGCCGGAGCCGCAGCCGGTGGCGACGAGAGCCGGGCGACCTCCGCGCGCAGCTCCCTCACCTCATGGGTGAGGGCCTCCAGCAGGGCCGTCCGGCGGCGCTCCTCGGCGTCGTCCCGCTCGAAGCGGGAGATGAACCAGGCCGCGATGTTCGCCGTCACCACACCCAGCAGCGCGATACCCGACAGCATCAGGCCCACCGCCAGCAGCCGGCCGAGACCGGTCGTCGGCGCGTGGTCCCCGTACCCCACGGTGGTCATCGTGGTGAACGACCACCACACCGCGTCACCCAGCGTCTTGATGTTGCCGCCGGGTGCGTCCCGCTCCACATGCAGGACGGCCAGCGAGCCGAACATCATCAGGCCCGCGACGGACCCGGTCACATAGGTCGTCAGCGTGACCTGCGACGCCATCCGGGCCCGCCGCCCGACCAGCAGCAGGGTCGCCACGAGCCGCAGCAGCCGCAGCGGCTGGATCAGCGGCAGCGCCACCGCCAGCAGATCCAGCGGATGGCTGCGGACGAACAGCCAGCGGGAGGGAGCCAGAACCAGCCGGACGGTGTAGTCCGCGGCGAACGCCGCCCACACGATCCACTCCACGGCCATGCAGAGCGTATGCACCCACGGGTCCACACCCGTGGCCACGATCGACACGGCGTAGGCGACGGCGAACGCGACGGCCAGCGCCAGCAGTGGCTTGTGGGTCCGCTGTTCCCAGCGGATCTGTGCGGTCGGTTCCTTCAACGTCGCCCTCATAGGGCGCATCGTAAAGAACCGGTAAGGGCGGTGGGGCCACCCGGCCCCACCGCCCCGCGACCAACGACCCTGATATCGGGTTCCTAGGCGTCGCCGCCCGCGGCGCCCGGGTCGGCCGCCGACACGTCCAGCAGCTGATAGCGGTCCACCGCCTGCTTCAGCACCGAGCGGTCCACCTTGCCGTCCCGCGCGAGCTCGGTCAGCACGGCCACCACGATCGACTGCGCGTCGATGTGGAACCAGCGCCGGGCCGCGCCGCGCGTGTCCGCGAAGCCGAAGCCGTCCGCGCCCAGCGAGGTGTAGCGGCCCGGCACCCAGCGCGAGATCTGGTCCGGGACCGCCCGCATCCAGTCGGACACGGCCACGAACGGCCCCTGCGCCCCGGACAGCTTCCGCGTGACGAACGGGACGCGCTGCTCCTCCTCGGGGTGGAGCAGGTTGTACTCCTCGGCCTCGACGGCGTCGCGGCGCAGCTCGTTCCAGGAGGTCGCGGACCACACGTCGGCCTTGACGTTCCAGTCGGCGGCGAGGATCCGCTGCGCCTCCACGGCCCACGGCACGGCGACACCGGACGCCAGGATCTGCGCCGGGATCGCCCCCGCCTCTCCGGCCCTGAAGCGGTGGATGCCCTTGACGATGCCCTCCACGTCCACGTCCGCGGGTTCGGCCGGGTGCTGGATGGGCTCGTTGTAGACGGTCAGGTAGTAGAAGACGTCCTCGCCGTGCGGGTGCTCCTCGCTCGCCCCGTACATGCGGCGCAGGCCGTCCTTGACGATGTGCGCGATCTCGTAGCCGAACGCGGGGTCGTACGCGACGCAGCCCGGGTTCGTGGAGGCCAGCAGCTGCGAATGGCCGTCCGCGTGCTGGAGACCCTCACCGGTCAGCGTCGTACGCCCGGCGGTCGCGCCCAGCACGAAACCGCGCGCGAGCTGGTCGGCCATCTGCCAGAACTGGTCGCCGGTCCGCTGAAAACCGAACATCGAATAGAAGACGTACACCGGGATCAGCGGCTGGCCGTGCGTCGCGTACGCGGAACCCGCCGCGATCAGCGACGCCGTGCAGCCCGCCTCCGAGATGCCGTCGTGCAGCATCTGCCCGGTCGGCGACTCCTTGTACGCGAGCAGCAGCTCACGGTCCACGGCCTCGTACTGCTGGCCCAGCGGGTTGTAGATCTTGGCGCTCGGGAAGAACGAGTCCATACCGAACGTGCGGTACTCGTCCGGCGCGATCAGCACGAACCGCTTGCCGATCTCCTTGTCCCGCATCAGGTCCTTCAGCAGCCGGACGAACGCCATCGTGGTGGCGATCGACTGCTGCCCGGACCCCTTCTTGACCGCCGCGTACGTCTTGTCGTCCGGCAGCGCCAGGGGCTTGGACCGCACGACCCGGGTCGGGACGTACCCGCCCAGCGCCTGCCGCCGGTCGTGCATGTACTGGATCTCCTCCGAGTCCCGGCCCGGGTGGTAGTACGGCGGCAGGCCGGACTCCAGCTCCTTGTCGGCGATCGGCAGGTGCAGCCGGTCCCGGAACCGCTTCAGGTCGTCGACCGTCAGCTTCTTCATCTGGTGGGTGGCGTTGCGGCCCTCGAAGTTCGGGCCGAGCGTCCAGCCCTTCACCGTCTGCGCCAGGATCACCGTCGGCTGGCCCTTGTGGGCCTTGGCCGCCGCGTACGCCGCGTAGATCTTCTTGTGGTCGTGGCCGCCGCGCCCCAGGTGCAGCAGCTGCTGGTCGGTCATGCCCTCGACCATGGCGCGCAGCCGGTGGTCGTCGCCGAAGAAGTGCCGGCGGATGTACTCGCCGGTCTCCGTCGCGTACGTCTGGAACTGGCCGTCCGGCGTCGTATTCATCTTGTTGACCAGGATGCCGTCGCGGTCCTGGGCCAGCAGCGGGTCCCAGGAGCGGTCCCAGATCAGCTTGATCACATTCCAGCCGGCACCCCGGAACTGCGACTCCAGCTCCTGGATGATCTTGCCGTTGCCGCGCACGGGACCGTCGAGCCGCTGCAGGTTGCAGTTCACGACGAAGGTCAGGTTGTCCAGTCCCTCACGGGCGGCGATCGACAGCTGACCCAGCGACTCCGGCTCGTCCATCTCGCCGTCGCCGAGGAACGCCCACACGTGCGACTTCGACGTGTCGGCGATGCCGCGCGCCTCCATGTAGCGGTTCATCCGCGCCTGATAGATCGCGCTGAGCGGGCCGAGGCCCATGGAGACCGTCGGGAACTCCCAGAAGCCCGGCATCAGCCGCGGGTGCGGATACGACGACAGGCCGTCGGGGTACTTCGACTTCTCCTGGCGGAAGGCGTCGAGCTGCGTCTCGTTCAGCCGGTCCAGGAGGAAGGCGCGGGCGTAGATGCCCGGCGACGCATGGCCCTGGAAGAAGATCTGGTCGCCGCCGTCGCCCTCCTCCTTGCCCCGGAAGAAGTGGTTGAAGCCGACGTCGTAGAGGGACGCGGACGAGGCGAACGTGGCGATGTGGCCGCCGACGCCGATCCCGGGGCGCTGCGCCCGCGAGACCATCACGGCGGCGTTCCAGCGGGTCGCGTTGAGGACCTTCCGCTCGATCTCCTCGTTGCCGGGGAAGAACGGCTCGTCCTTGGTGGCGATGGTGTTCACATAGTCCGTGCTGCGCATCTCGGGCACGGCGACGCGCTTCTCCCGGGCGCGCTCGATCAGTCGGAGCATCAGGTAGCGGGCGCGCTCACGGCCCCGCTCGTCCACGGCGGCGTCGAGCGAGTCGAGCCACTCCTGGGTCTCCTCGGGATCGAAGTCCGGGACCTGGCTGGGAAGGCCGCCAATGATGATCGGGTTGCGATCGGATCCGGAAGCCACGCTGTTCCTTCGCTGTTCGGTGGTGCCTACGGGATGAGGGAAGGTGGGGGAGTGACGGAGGGTGACGGAGGTGGACGGAGAGAGCCGTGTGCGGAGTGTCAGCAGACGAGGTCGCGCCGCCACCATCGTGTACCCCGTGGCCGCAAACGTCATCTCTACCGAGAGGTAACCCCCCGCCGGTCGGGCATCCCGGCCGCCCCCGGTGCGAGGTCGGCCAAATCGCAACCTTACGCCCAAGCCGTCCAGGCGTTTCGTCCGGTTGTTCGGCACCCGCCCACTCGCAGAAGGTGCGGAAACCCCTAAAGTGGGTCACAGGGCTCGGTGTCCACCGCGAGTCCGGACGGATCGCCACGGAGAGGTGCCTGGAGTTGCGGCAAGACAGCCCCAAAAGTCACCGTTTCGGCGGTCTCGGTCGCCGGGTACTTGCGCGATCCGCCCAGCACGTGTGGACTACGGCCCATGCCACGCGTACGCGCGCGGCCCGAGCACTTTCCAAAACACGATCAGGAGGCAAGCCGTGAGCGCGACCGCGGACCACGCGGAGGAGCGGACCAACCCGGCCACCAGGCTGGGGTTCGAGCCCGATCAGGTGGTCCAGGAGATCGGCTACGACGACGACGTCGAGCAGGAGCTCCGTGAAGGCATCGAGGCCATCATCGGCCAGGATCTCGTGGACGAGGACTACGACGACGTCGCCGACGTCGTGCTGCTGTGGTTCCGTGACGAGGACGGCGACCTCACGGACGCGCTGGTCGACGCCATCGGCCTGATCGAGGAGGGCGGTCAGATCTGGCTGATGACGCCCAAGACCGGCCGTCCCGGCTACATCGAGCCCAGCGACATCAACGAGGCCGCCCAGACGGCCGGCCTCTCCCAGACCCGGAGCATCAACGCGGGCAAGGACTGGGTCGGCAGCCGGCTCGTCACCCCGAAGACAGCCAAGTCCAAGCGCTGACCTTCCGGCGCGCGGCGGGCACCGGCCCGCCGCGGGCACCGAGAGGCCGCAGCAGTCAGGAGCCCCCGCCGACATCGTCGGCGGGGGCTCCTTGCGTAGGGTGGGACCCCACCGGTTGGCCCACTGAAGGGAAGCGTGAACATGGCGATCGAGGTCGGACACAAGGCCCCGGACTTCGAACTGAAGGACAACCACGGCCGCACCGTGCGCCTCGGCGACTACCGCGGCGAGAAGAACGTGGTGCTGCTCTTCTACCCCTTCGCCTTCACCGGCGTCTGCACGGGCGAGCTGTGCGCCCTGCGCGACCAGCTGCCCCGCTTCGTCAACGAGGACACCCAGCTGCTGGCCGTCTCCAACGACTCCATCCACACCCTGCGCGTCTTCGCCGAGCAGGAGGGCCTGGAGTACCCGCTGCTGTCCGACTTCTGGCCGCACGGCGAGACCTCGCGGGCGTACGGCGTCTTCGACGAGGAGAAGGGCTGCGCCGTGCGCGGCACCTTCATCATCGACAAGGACGGCATCGTCCGCTGGACCGTCGTGAACGACCTGCCCGACGCCCGTGACCTCGGCGACTACGTCAAGGCGCTCGACGCGCTCTGAGCCGCTCCCGCGCCGCCCGGACCGCGAGCGGATCAGGGCGGCGATCGCGAGCGGGCCGACACCGGCGGCGGATCGGCGCAAGAGCCTGCTCCCGCCGGGAACCGGTCACTAGGATCCAGTCGTTGATTCCGATGCCAACGCACGACGGGGGCGCTGCCCCTGGAAACCAATGGAGGGACTCGTGGGAGTCAGCCTCAGCAAGGGCGGCAACGTCTCGCTGACCAAGGCCGCGCCCAATCTGACCGCGATCACCGTCGGTCTGGGCTGGGACGTCCGCACCACCACCGGTACGGACTTCGACCTCGACGCCAGCGCGCTGCTGACGAACGCCGAGGGCAAGGTCGCCACCGATGGCAACTTCGTGTTCTTCAACAATCTGAAGAGCCCCGACGGTTCCGTCGAGCACACCGGTGACAACCTCACCGGTGAGGGCGAGGGCGACGACGAGCAGATCAAGGTCAACCTCGCCACCGTCCCGGTCGACGTCGAGAAGATCGTCTTCCCGGTCTCGATCTACGAGGCCGAAAGCCGCCAGCAGTCCTTCGGCCAGGTGCGCAACGCCTTCATCCGCGTCGTGAACCAGGCCGACAACCAGGAGCTCGCCCGCTACGACCTCAGCGAGGACGCCTCGACCGAGACCGCCATGGTCTTCGGCGAGCTGTACCGCCACGGCGCGGAGTGGAAGTTCCGTGCCATCGGCCAGGGTTACGCCTCCGGCCTGCGTGGCATCGCGCAGGACTTCGGCGTGAACGTCTGAGTCCGGCCCACGTCGCTCCGTCCGACGCCGCACGCTGCCGTGCGGCGTCGGACGCGCCCTTTCAGGGCAGGCTCACGCAGTACGTCACACAGCAGCACACCGGGGAGGACTCATCGTCATGGGCGTCACGCTCGCCAAGGGAGGCAATGTCTCCCTCTCCAAGGCCGCACCCAATCTGACCCAGGTGCTGGTCGGACTCGGCTGGGACGCGCGCTCCACCACCGGAGCGCCCTTCGACCTCGACGCCAGCGCACTGCTCTGCCAGACGGGCAGGGTGCTCGGCGACGAGTGGTTCATCTTCTACAACAACCTCACCAGCCCCGACGGTTCCGTCGAGCACACCGGTGACAATCTCACCGGCGAGGGCGACGGCGACGACGAGTCCCTCATCGTGGACCTCTCCAAGGTCCCCGCCCACTGCGACAAGATCGTCTTTCCGGTCTCCATTCACGAGGCCGACAACCGGGGCCAGACGTTCGGCCAGGTCAGCAATGCCTTCATCCGTGTCGTGAACCAGGCGGACGGCCAGGAGCTCGCCCGTTACGACCTCAGCGAGGACGCCTCGACCGAGACGGCGATGATCTTCGGTGAGCTGTACAGGTACGGCGCGGAATGGAAATTCCGTGCGGTCGGACAGGGGTACGCATCAGGGCTGCGGGGCATCGCTCTAGACTTCGGGGTCAATGTTTCCTAAAGCTCGTCTCCGGGTTCCTTCAAGACCCGGCGCGCTCGGCGTGGGGGAGGTCTTCCCCCATGCTTCGCCCGGGGGGACCCTCATCACGATTGGGTAGCCAGTGGTTCTGAAAACCTTCGGGTGGTCGTTCGCCGTCACGGCGGGCGGCCTCGCGTTCGCCGCCTGGCAGTGGGGGTGGGAGGCGTTCGGGATCGTACTGATCCTGTCGATCCTCGAAATCTCGCTGTCCTTCGACAACGCGGTCGTCAACGCCGGAATCCTCAAGAAGATGAATGCCTTCTGGCAGCGGATCTTCCTGACGATCGGCATTCTGATCGCGGTCTTCGGCATGCGACTGGTCTTCCCTGTCGTCATCGTCGCCATCAGTGCCAAGGTCGGACCGATCGAGGCGGTGGAACTGGCCGTCAGGAACCCCGGCCAGTACGAGGACCTGGTCACCGACGCGCACGCGGCCATCGCCTCGTTCGGTGGCATGTTCCTGCTGATGATCTTCCTCGACTTCGTCTTCGAGGAGCGCGAGATCAAGTGGCTGGCCTGGCTGGAGCGCCCGCTCGCCAAGCTCGGCAAGGTCGACATGCTGTCGGTCTGCACCGCCCTGATCGTCCTGCTCGTCACCGCGGTCACCTTCGCCACCCAGGCGCACACGAGCACCGGGCATATGGACAAGTCCGCGACCGTGCTGCTCTCCGGCGTCGCCGGCCTCATCACGTACCTGGTCGTCGGCGGTCTCTCCGGCTTCTTCGAGGACAAGCTCGAAGAAGAGGAGGAGCGCGAGCACGAGGAGGAGGAGAAGGCCAAGAAGGAGGGCAAGCAGGTCTCCGCCGTCGGCCTGGCCGGCAAGGCCGCCTTCTTCCTCTTCCTGTACCTGGAGGTCCTCGACGCCTCCTTCTCCTTCGACGGAGTGATCGGCGCCTTCGCCATCACCAACCACATCTTCTGGATGGCGCTCGGCCTCGGCATCGGCGCGATGTACGTCCGGTCGCTCACCGTCTACCTGGTCCGCCAGGGCACCCTGGACGACTACGTCTACCTGGAGCACGGCGCGCACTACGCGATCGGCGCACTCGCGGGCATCCTGCTCATCACCATCCGGTACGAGATCAGCGAGATCATCACCGGCCTCATCGGTGTGTTCCTGATCGCGGCCTCCTTCCTCTCCTCCCTCCGCCGCAACAAGCTGCTCGCGGCCGAGGAGGGCGACGCCGGAGGCTCCAGCGACAAGACCGAGGTCACCTCCGGAGTGTGACGACCACGGCATGAGACCGGGGTGTGACCACTCCGGCGATGCGGAACGCTTCTGAGCGGGGCGGCCGGGTGCTCCCGGCCGCCCCCTGGCGTACCCGAGCGACACCGGACAACTGGGGGTGGGGCATGGCCTTCTGGGACAACCTGTGGCAGAACAAGGCGGCGCAGTTCGACTCGGGCAGCGCCTCGAGCAACTCCATCGACCTGACCAAGCGGCGACCGACCGTCTCCCTCAGCAAACAGGGCGCGGCCAACGGCAACCTCCGCGTCAACCTCTCCTGGCAGATGCGGACGTCCGACATCGAGGGCAGGTCCCGGCAGAGCGGCCGGCTGCTCCGCCATCCGCTCAAGGTGTTCCGGCCGGAACCCGTCCAGGCCCACACGCAGGGCGTGGTCAACGTCGACCTCGACATCGGCTGCCTGTACGAGCTCAAGGACGGCACCAAGGGCGTCGTCCAGCCGCTGGGCGGGTTCTTCGGCGACCTCAACTCGCCGCCGTACGTGAAGCTCAGCGGCGACGACCGGTTCGGCGCCCCGTCCGGCGAGACGATCTTCGTCAATCTGGACCACTGCGACGACATCAAGCGGCTGCTGTTCTTCGTCTACATCTACGACCAGACGCCGGCGTTCGACCGTACGCACGCCAAGATGACGCTCTACCCCAGCAACGGCCCGCGCATCGAGATAGAACTGGACGAGCGCGCCCCGCAGGCCCGCTCCTGCGCCGTGTTCCTGCTGGAGAACGTCAAGGGCGAACTGGTCGTGCGCCGCGAGGTGAAGTTCGTGTACGGCTTCCAGGGCGAGCTGGACCGGATGTACGGCTGGGGCCTGCAGTGGGGCAGGGGCTTCAAGGAGAGCAAGCTCTGACGGCTCACACCCGCAGGAACTGCGGGCCCATGGGCGGCAGCCGGAAGTTGGGGTCGGGGGCGGGCGCCGCCGCCGGAGACGGCTGCGGATAGCCGTACGCAGGGCCGGAGGAGCCGGTGGGCGCCGACGCGGGCTGCGGATAGCCGTACGCGGGCTGCGGCGCCCCCGGATGCGGGTAGCCGTACGCGGGCGGCCCGGTCTGCCCGGGGACCGGAGGGGCGACGGGCGGCCCGGCCGGGGGCGGCGGTGCCGTGGGCGGCGCGGGGATCGCGGAGGTCGGCGCGGACGCCGAGCCGGGGGACGGCTCGGGCTCCGCCGTACCGGTGGCGCCGCGGGCCTCGTCGTGCTCCGAGGCACCGGCACCGGCCTGCCCGGTCTCGTCGTCCGCCGAGTCCGCCGTCGCCGCCGAGGCCGCCGTGTCCGGGCGGTCGGCCGCGTCCGTGCGGTCGGCTGTGTCGGCGGCGTTCGCCCCGTCCGCGTCCCGGGGTCCTTCGGCCTCGCCGGAGCCCCCGACGGCCCCCGCCCCGGCCCCGGCCCCGGCCCCGGCCTCGGTCTCGGTCTCGTCGACCGAGATGCCGAACGCCGTGGCGAGTCCGATCAGCCCCGTCGGATAGCCCTGGGCGACCGCGCGGAACTTCCAGCCCTCCCCGCGCCGGTACAGCTCGCCGCAGATGATGGCCGTCTCCTCGCCCGTCTCCGGCCGCACATCGAACAGCGCCAGCGGCTCGGCCGACTCCGAAGCCCCGGCCGAGGCGTCGTACAGCAGGATGCGCAGGTCCGGTACGCGGTCGAAGGCGTCGCCGTCCGACGACGCGGCGAGCACCACCTGCTCCACCGACGGGTCCAGCGCCCCGAGATCTGCCTCGACCGTATCGGTCAGGCCCTCCGGCACGCGCTTCTTCGGCAGCCGGCGCACCAGCCCTGAGGGGTGCCGTGGCTGGTTGTAGAAGACGAAGTCCTCGTCGGAACGCACCCGCCCGTCGGCGCCGAGCAGCAGGGCCGAGGCGTCGACGTCGGGGACCCCGGGGCCGGGGGTCCAGCACAGTACGGCCCGTACCGCCGCGGTATCGAGCGGGACGTTCGAGCCCTTCAGCATCTCGTGCGTCATGCCCGTCATCCTGCCTGGCCGTCCGCCGTTCGGACAACGCGGGTCCCGGCATGGGCGCGCCGGTGGCCGGGCATGGACGAGATGCGGCCGGGTTACCTGAAGTTCATGCTGGCGGGGAACCGACGACATCGGTCTCTACGTACTATTACCGGCCACATGTCATCAGGCCGTAACGGCAGTACTGGGGAATCCATATGCGTCATTTCGGGCATATCTCGCCCGCTGCCCGGGCTGGGCTGTTCCACCAGGAGCCGTGCGCCTTCGGTACCGGCTCACCCGCCCGGGTCCTCTCGGCCGCCCTCGGCGCCACCCTCTACAGCCCCGCCACCCGGCCCCGGCTCGCCGACGACGTGCTCAAGCAGGTGTCGCGCGGCGTCGTCTCGATGGTGCTGTGCCTGGAGGATTCCATCGGCGACGGCGACGTCCAGGCCGCGGAGGACAACCTCGTCCGCCAGTTCGCCGAGCTCGACGCGCGCGGCGGAGAACCGCCCCTGCTGTTCATCCGGGTCCGGGAGCCCGGCCAGATCCCGGACCTCGTCCGCCGGCTCGGCCCGACCGTGCGCCTGCTGTCCGGATTCGTACTGCCCAAGTTCACCGAGCGGCGCGGCACCCCGTTCCTGGAGGCCCTCACCGAGGCCGAGGCCGGGATCGAGGCCGGGATCGAGGCCGATGGTGAGACGCCGGGCGGTCGGCGACTGTTCGCCATGCCCGTCCTGGAGTCGCCGGAGCTGCTCCACCTGGAGACCAGGCAGGAGACCCTGGGCGGCATCGCCCGCACCGTGGACAAGTACCGCGACCGGGTCCTCGCGCTGCGCCTCGGCGTCACCGACTTCTGCTCCGCGTACGGGCTGCGCCGCACGCCCGACATGACGGCGTACGACGTGCAGATCGTCGCCGGCGTCATCGCCGACGTCGTCAACGTCCTCGGCCGCGCGGACGGCACCGGCTTCACCATCACCGGACCCGTCTGGGAGTACTTCCGCCTCCAGGAGCGCATGTTCAAGCCACAACTGCGCCGCAGCCCCTTCATGGAGGGCCGCGCCGAGGAACTGCGCACCGCCCTCATCGAACACGACCTGGACGGACTGCTGCGGGAGATCGAACTGGACCGCGCCAACGGGCTGCTCGGCAAGACGTGCATCCACCCGTCGCACGTCCAGCCCGTGCACGCGCTGTCCGTCGTCAGCCACGAGGAGTTCAGCGACGCCCAGGACATCCTGCGGCCCGAGCGGGACGGCGGCGGCGTGCTGCGCTCGGCGTACACGAACAAGATGAACGAGGTGAAGCCGCACCGCGCCTGGGCCGAGCGGACCCTCCAGCGGGCCGAGGTGTTCGGCGTCGCGAAGGAGGACGTCGGGTTCGTGGACCTGCTGGCGGCGGGACTGTCCGGTTGACGCCCCCGGAGGCCGGCCACGGGATGGAGCCGGGGCAGGCTTACGCCCACGGGCCGGGGCCCGGGGACGACGACGGACACACGCACGGGGACGCGGACGGACACACGCACGTGGACAACGACGGACACACGCACGCGGACGGACACAGGCACGGGGACGCGGACGGACACACGCACGCGGACGACGACGGACACGCGCACGCGGACAACGACGGACACACGCATGCGGACGACGACGGACACGCGCACGCGGACGACGACGGACACGCGCACGCGGATGACGACGGACACGCGCACGCGGACGGCAGCGAGGAGAACGAGAACGTGGTCTGGTCGGGAACGTGGGTCGCGGAGCGGCTCGGCGTCGAGCTGTCCGGCGACGCGGAGCTGCACGGCCTGCTGGGCCTGGCCCTGCGCCGCAACCCCAAGCGGGCGCACCTGCTCGTCTCCAACGTGCTGGGCAAGCACGTCCCGCAGAGCCCCGGGGTGGTGCGGCGCTCCGGGTACGACCTCGGGGTGCGCGTGCGCGAGCTGCTGGGCGACACCGAGGCCCGCCGCGCCGTCGTGCTCGGGTACGCGGAGACGGCGACCGGGCTCGGCCACTGCGTCGCCGACGGGCTCGCCCTCGCCCCGTATCTGCACTCCACCCGCCGTCCCGTGGCGGGCGTCGCACCGGCGGGCGGGTTCGAGGAGTCCCACTCGCACCACACGTCGCATCTGCTGCTGCCCGAGGACCCGGAGCTGCTGGCCGGGCGGGGGCCGCTGGTCCTGGTGGACGACGAGTTCTCCACCGGCAACACGGTGCTCAACACGGTCCGCGCGCTCCATGGGCGCTACCCGCGCGACCGGTACGTGGTGGTGGCGCTGGTCGACATGCGGTCGCCGGGGGACCGGGGCCGGCTGGCGGACTTCGCGACGGAGATCGGCGCGCGCGTGGACCTCGTGACGCTCGCCGCGGGCACGGTACGGCTGCCGGACGGGGTACTGGAGCGCGGCCGGGCCCTGGTGGCCGCGCACGAGACGGCGGAGGGGGCCTCGGACGAGGCCGCGCGGACCGTACGGTCCCGGGAGCCGGTACCGTCCCCCGCGCCCGCGCCCGCCGCCGTGCGCCGCGTGGACCTGAGCTGGCCCGCCGGGGTGCCCGACGGCGGCCGCCACGGCTTCACCCCGGAACACCGCGCCCGCCTGGACGCAGCGCTCCCGGGCCTGGCCGGCCGCGTCGCCGCCGCGCTGGACCTGGACGGCGCCCCCGCGAAGACCGGCCCGGAGCGGCCCGGCTCGCGCCCCCGCGTGCTGGTGCTCGGCTGCGAGGAACTGATGTACGCGCCGCTCGCCCTGGGTGCCGCCCTGGAGGCCCGCCTGCCGCACGCCGAGGTGCGGTACTCCACCACCACCCGGTCGCCGGTCCTCGCGGTGGACGACCCCGGCTACGCGATCCGTACCCGGCTGGTCTTCCCCGCCCACGACGACCCCGCCGACGGCCCGGGCGACCGGTACGCCTACAACGTCGCGGGCGCCGGCTTCGACGCGGTCGTCGCCGTCGTCGACTCGGCCGCCGACACCCCGGCCCTGCACGCCCCGGACGGCCTGCTCGCCCGGCTCGCCGAGCACATACCGGACGTCGTGCTCGCAGTGATCCCCTCGTACACACCGGACGCACGCGCCGCAGGCACCGCACGCGCCGCAGGCACCACAGCCGAGCCGGCCCCCGCATCCCACCGGCGCCACGTGACCCACCAGCCCCGTGCGCCCCACATGACCTCCCACCTGACCCACCCGCCCCACGCGACCCACGCGACCCACCCACCCCACGTGACCGACGTGACCGACGTGCCCGAAAGGCAACCCGAACCCATGCTCCCCGAGCCGCTGCGCGGCCCCGCCTTCTCCTCCTACGCCCCCGACGAGGTCGGCTGGCTCCTCCAGGACCTGTCCGACGTCGAACTGGAGGCGCCGACGGAGGAGCGCGAGGAGGCCATCCAGCGCGGCGGCGCGCACTACGCGGAGTCGTTGCCCGTCGAGTACCAACCCAGCGACCGGTACCAGCGGCTGTTCCGGGCCGCCCTGGACACCTCCGCCGCCCGGATCGCCCGCGCCGTCGGCACCGTCACCGACACCGTCCTCGCCGAGCGGTCCCCGCGCCCCGTCCTGGTGTCGCTGGCCCGGGCCGGCACGCCTGTCGGCGTCCTGATGCGCCGCTGGGCGCGGCACCGCCACGGCCTGGACCTGCCGCACTACGCGGTGTCCATCGTGCGCGGCCGGGGCATCGACACCAACGCCCTGCGCTGGCTGCGCGCCCACCACGACCCGGCCGACGTCGTGTTCGTGGACGGCTGGACCGGGAAGGGCGCCATCACCCGCGAACTCGCCGCCGCCCTGGAGGACTTCCCGGAGTTCGACCCGGAGATCGCCGTCCTCGCCGACCCGGGCTCCTGCGTCCGCACCTACGGGACCCGCGAGGACTTCCTCATCCCCTCCGCCTGCCTCAACTCGACGGTCTCGGGCCTGATATCCCGTACGGTCCTCCGCGCCGACCTCGTCGGGCCCGACGACTTCCACGGCGCCAAGTTCTACCGCGAGCTCGCCGCCGCCGATGTGTCCCGCGACTTCCTCGACACCGTGGCCGCCCGGTTCGACGAGGTCGCCGCCGCCGTCGATGCGGACGTCAAGGAGCTGCTGGCCGGGGACCGCGCACCGACCTGGGAGGGGTGGGCCGCGGTCGAGCGGATCAGCGAGGAGCACGGCATCCACGACGTCAACCTGGTCAAGCCGGGCGTCGGCGAGACCACCCGCGTCCTGCTGCGCCGCGTCCCGTGGAAGATCCTCGCCCAGCGCGGCGCGGGCGCCGACCTGGACCATGTGCGCCTGCTCGCCGAGCAGCGCGGCGTACCGGTGGAGGAGGTCGACGGACTTCCGTACACCTGCGTCGGGCTGATCCACCCGAAGTTCACCCGAGGGGCCACCGGCGCCGACGGCCGGGCGGTGACGGCCCCGTGACCGCGACCACGCCGGTCCCCGGCCCCGCGTCCGGCCTGCCGGGCGGCCCGCCCGCCCTGATCGCCAGCGACCTCGACCGCACGCTGATCTACTCGACGGCCGCGCTGGCGCTCACCGCGGCCGACGCCGAGGCGCCCCGGCTGCTGTGCGTCGAGGTGTACCAGGGCAAGCCCCTGTCGTACGTCACCGAGGCCGCCGCCACGATCCTGGAGGAGCTCGCCCGTACCGCGGCGTTCGTGCCGGTCACGACCCGCACGCGCGAGCAGTACCAGCGCATCCAGCTGCCGTGCCCGCAGCCCCGGTACGCGATCTGCGCCAACGGCGGCCACCTGCTGGTCGACGGCGTCTCCGACCCCGGCTGGCGGGCGGCCGTCGAGGCCCGGCTCGCGGACGAGTGCGCCTCGCTCGCCGAGGTGCGCGCGCACCTGCTCGCCGCCGCCGACCCGGCCTGGCTGCTGAAGGAGCGGGTCGCCGAGGACCTCTTCGCGTACCTGGTCGTGGAGCGCGCCCTGCTGCCCGACGGCTGGACGGACGAGCTCGCCGAGTGGGCCGACGCCTGCGGCTGGACGGTCTCGCTGCAGGGCCGCAAGGTGTACGCGGTGCCCAAGCCGCTCACCAAGAGCGCGGCGGTACGGGAGGTGGCCCGGCGCACCGGAGCGGAGACCGTCCTCGCCGCCGGCGACTCGCTGCTCGACGCCGACCTGCTGCTGGCCGCCGACCGGGCGTGGCGGCCGGGCCACGGCGAACTCGCCGACACGGGCTGGACGGCCGGGAACGTCGAGGTGCTGGACGACCGTGGTGTCGCGGCGGGCGAGGAGATCCTGCGCCGCTTCCTGGCGGCGGCGCGCCGAACCCCCTGACCGGCCAGGGGGCGGGCGGGCCGCCGGGCCTGTGCTAGCCGCAGCAGCCGCCGCCGCAGCACCCGCCTCCGCCGCCGGTGGCGGAGGGCGGGGGCCCGGCCTTGGCCGCCGTACCGCCGACCGCGACGGCGGAGAGCAGCTTGACCGTGTCGTCGTGCCCGGCCGGGCAGGCGGCCGGGTCTCCCGATCGGGCCATGGGACGGTTCAGCTCGAAGGTGTCGCCGCAGGTGCGGCAGCGGAATTCATAACGGGGCATGGCCACAGGTTAACGGCGCGGGTGCCGGAGCCGGCGGCCCTTCTCGTACCCGCCGAGCGCCATCAGCAGTACCCCGACGGCAAAGCTGACCAGCACGTTCGGCAGCCGGAACGCCAGCAGGTTCAGACCCGTGCCCAGCAGGGCGAGGTTGACGAACCCGCTGACCAGGAACGCGACGCCGACGACGAGGTCGATCTGCGGCGCGAACGGGCCGCCGATCGCCGCGCCCGCGAGGAGCAGCAGCCCCGCGCACAGGGACAGTGTGCCGAGCGCCCCGTTGGTGCCGAGACCGGCGACGGTGTCGCCCCGGGAGTCGAAGAAGTCGACCTGCGAGAGCAGCCCGAGGACGCCGAAGAGCAGCAGGACGAGCCCGGTCAGGGCGGTGCCGGCGCGCTGGACGCGACCGAGGCGGCGGGGGTGGCGAGGGGCGTCGTCGTGGTGCGTGGCCATGACGGCCTCCCGGGTTCCGTACGCCTCACGTACCGCATAAGCCCAGGATAAAGGCGCCGAGCCGCCCGGCCCGAACCACGCCCCGCTTCGGGCTCCCCAGGGCTGCCGACCACGAGCCCTGCTTCGGGCTCCCCAGGGCTGCCGACCACGAGCCCTGCTTCGGGCTCCCCAGGGCTGCCGACCACGCACCCTCACACGGGCCCCTGCCACGCCCGGCGTGCGGAGCTAGTGCCCGGCGGCTCCGCGCTGGTCGCGGATCTGCTCGACGACCCGCGCGACCGCGCCCCGAACGGCTTCCGTCTCCGCCAGGAAGTGCCAGTAGTCGGGGTGGCGCCCCTCCAGACCGGTGACCGCCCGCTCCAGGCGCGCCACCGCGTCGTCCAGCGGCCCCGCGTGGCGCGGGTCGGGGGTGTGACGGCCCGCCATGGCGAGCCGCTGCGCGTCGCGGATGGCGAACCGGGTGCGCTCGATCTCCTGCTGCGGGTCCTTCGCCACCGCGTTCAGCCGCTGGAGCCGGTCACCGGCCGCGGACACGGCCTCGTCGGTGGCGTTCAGCAACGCCCGCACGGTCGTGAGCAGGGCCGTGGCATCGGCCCAGCGCTGCTCGTCCCGGGCCTGCCCGGCCTCCTTCAGCCTCTCCTCGGCGCGCCGCACGTTGTCGGCGGCCTGCGCCGGGACGGGCTGGAGGTCCTGCCAGCAGGCGGCGCTGAACCGGCGGCGCAGCTCGCTGAGCACCGGCTCGACGGACCCGGCCCGGTGCGCGAGCGCCTGCGCGCGGGTACGGAGGGACACCAGGCGCCGGTCGGTCTCGGCGGCCCGCTCCGGGAGCCGCTCCGCCTCGGCGCGTACGGCTTCCGCGTCACGCAGGACACGGTCGGCGCGCTGGAGGGTCTCGGGTACGCCGTGCCGGCCGGCGCCCTGGTTCAGCTTGGTCAGCTCGGGGGCGAGGGCGGCGAGCCGCGCCGCGAGACCGTCGGCGGTGAACCCCGCGTCCCGCACCCCGTCGAGCGCGTTGCTCGCGGACAGGAGCGCCGCTCTGGCCCGTTCGACGGCGGGCGCCAGCCGGGCCAGCTGCGTCTCCGCCTTGTCCAGCAACGGCGCGAGCTGCCGCTCGAACCGGTCGAGCTCGCCCTTGACCCGTACGAGATCGTCCTTGGCGCGGGTCAGTTCACCGCGCGCCCGCACGGCGGCGGACGCCTCCAGCTCCGGCCGGTCCAGGTCGTAGGAGTCCACGACGGCGATGTACGCGTGGCTCACCTCGTCGATCCGCCGCCCCAGCGCGGCGAAGTCGTCCTCCGCCCGGCGCGCGGCCGGTGAACCGTCCACGGCGGTGATCGTCTCGATGGAGATCCGCAGGTCCCGCTGAGCGGTGTCCAGCTCGTAGAACGCCGCGGCCGCCTCGTCCTTCGCCGCCTGCGCGTCGGCACGCTGACTCTCGCCGCGCCCCCCGAACCAACGGCGCCCGCCGGCACCCCCGGCCCCGGCGAACGCGGCGGGAAGCAGGGCGACGGCCAACGGCAGAGGCAGCAACACCAGCGCGACCACATCGCTCCACCGCCGCCGCGCGCGTGTCACCGTCACATCCCGCTCCCGTGCTGGGTCCGCCCCTGTCCGGTCATTCTCCCACCAGGTAAGGACGAACACACGGGCCCATTAGTTCGCGGCGCGCACCGACACGTCCCCGTTGTCGCTCCGCGCCTCCACCACATGCCGGCTGGCCGCGTCGATGGGCACGGCCACGTCGACGGTGCCGTTGTCGCTGCGCGCGTCCACGGCGTACTGCGGCGTCGCGCCACGACCGCCGGCGCGCGGCAGCTCGACGGTCACCGAGCCGTTGTCGCTGACGGCCTCCACCCGGTCGGGCACGGCGACCGGGGCCAGCCGGACGTCCCCGTTGTCGCTGTACGCCACGAGGCGCCGCCCCGCGAACCGCTCCACGCGGACGTCCCCGTTGTCGCTCCGCACCTCCAGCGGCCCGCCGGAGCCCCGTACGGTCAGGTCGCCGTTGTCCGCCCGTACCGCCAGCGCGCCGGCGAACCCGTCGGCCGTCACGTCCCCGTCGCCGCTCTCCACCGTCACGGCGACACCGCGCGGCACCCTCACCTCGTGCCGGGCACCGCAGGCATCCACCAGCGCGTCGCACGACACCCGCAGGGTGAGCCGCCCGGCCTCCAGCCGCCAGCTCGGCGACGGCCCTTCGCCGAACACCACCCACCCGTCGACCTGCCGGGTCACCTCCACCCCGTCGACATCGGCAGGCACGAGCACCAGGTCAGAGCCGTCGGAATCCACCACCAACGACTCGCCCCGGAACGGGAACACCTTGCTCTCCGCAGGCGCCGCCCCCGCGTCCACACCCCCACACCCCGCGACCCCCACCACCCCGACGAGAACGCCCGCCGCGACCCCGAACGCACGGCCGAGCCGCTTCACCGACACACCCACGACGATCCCCCGACAACCCGACGACGACGACTCCCCTCACGCTACGTACGGACCCCGCCCCCCACGATCCAGCCCTCCACCGTCTCGAAGGTAGGGCTACCCCCCGGGCCCGATGACCGGTTTGCGAGACCCACCCATGCGCCATGTACGCTGTTGCCTCACTCCACGGGTGCGTAGCTCAGGGGTAGAGCGCTGCTCTTACAAAGCAGATGTCGGCGGTTCGAAACCGTCCGCGCCCACCAGCCGAAATGCCCCCGCAGCGAGCCGCTGCGGGGGCGTTGACGGTAGGAATTGACGGCAGTCCCTCAGTCTGACCGGCGGCGACGTCGCAAGAGCCGGTCCATGTGATCTATCGCCTCACGCCGATTGTCGTCCGGCACGTGGGTGTAGATGTTCATCGTGACGGCGATCTGCGAGTGCCCCAGGATCTCCATCACCACGCGCGCCGGCACCCCGGCCGCGAACAGCAGGGTGGCGCATCCGTGCCGGGCGTCGTGCAGCCGGATGCGGGGGAGCCCTGCGTCACCTGAGATGCGCTCGAACGATCGGCTGAGGTTCCTCGCCTCCACAGGGCGTCCGGTGCGCGTCCGGCGCTCCAGGTCGATGTCCGACCTGCGCAGTCCGAGACCTCTCCCCGTCGCAGCCCGAGAGCGACTGCCAGGACGAATGCGGGTACAGAAGATCCTTCCTCGCGGCCTCCAGGAAGGTTGTCGTCTGCTCCAGGTCCCACGGCTTGAGTTCCCGCGGCTGCGCATGGGGCGCGGGGACCAGCTTGACCACGTTCCTACTGATCAATTCCTCTCGGCACGCGGCCGTCAACGCGCTTCGCAGGACCCGGTGGGACTCCTTGGCCGTGGCCGCTGACGTCGTGGCGGTTGCAGCGGTGAGCATGCGCCGTACATCTGCCGCCGGACGTGCGTCTCGTACTTGGCGTACGTCGTCTTCATACGCACGAGGCTTAGCGTGAAAGCGGGTCGGCGCACTCTCACGTGCGACCGGCCCGGAAGGGCGGCCCCGGTGTGTATACGCCGGGGTCGTTGCGTCGGCGTCGTCGCTCCGCTCCCGCAGGAAGCAGGGGCATCACCCGCACTCCAAGGGGCTGGTGAAGAAGGCCCCGCGATCGGCGCGGACGACATCCTGCCCACCGAGGGCACCTGGTCGGAGCTCAGGGCGCCGATCGCGGACGACTTCACGCATACTCCAGTATGCTCCGAGTATGTCATCGACTACGCGCATCACCGTCACACTGCCCACCGACCAGGTGGCGGAGCTCCGTAGGCTCACGGACAACGTCTCCGGCTACGTGGCAGAAGCCGTAGCCCGCCAGATCCGGCACCAGCTCCTGGGCAGCGACCTCCGCCGCCACGAGGAGGAGCACGGATCCTTCAGCGACGAGGAGCTTGCCGAGGCCCGCGCGAAGATCTTCGGCTCCACCGGCTCCTCTAAGGGCGCGGACGCCGCGTGAGCGAGCGTATCGAGACCGTCGTCCTGGACTCGGAAGGGCTGTCCGCCTGGATCGCGCAGGACCGCAAGCTCCTCGCCATGCTGCAGGTGTTCCACGACATGGGAGCCGACCTCGTCATCGGGGCAGACACCATCGTGGAAGTCAGCCACTCCCGAACCAACATGCCTTGCCTGAACTGGGCTCTGTCCCGCGTCAAGGTGGAGCCGGTCACCGAACAAGCGGCGAAAGCGGCAGCGGAACTCCTCAAAGACGCCGGGCTGCACGGGCATAAATACGCCATCGACGCCACGGTCGCCGAGGTCGCGCTTCGCCAGCCGAAACCCGTCGCTCTGCTGACGTCCGACAGCGACGACATGACCAAACTCTGCGGCAGCCAGATCCGCATCATTCCTCTTTGACCCGCCAACCCCCCGGGCTCTGTCGCACTGCCGCCACCCGTGCCCCATCCGTGCCCAGCGGAGCGGACAACAGCGGTCAGGTACGGCTCCCAGGGACCGTAGCCAACCATCCCGTCCAACACGAAAAGCACAGGTCAGAGCCCGTCCAGCAGTCCAGACCGCCGGTGATTCCCAAGCTCATGCCCTTGGACGCCCTACCGTGCCTCGTCATAGGGCGCGCATCAGGGGGATGCGATGGGATCTCTCACGATCACGTGGAGTCCGCATAGTCACGGGTGGGCCGTCGTGAAGGTGGGTGACGATCAAGGCGAGGCGGAGGTCATCGCTTCATACATCACCGACGGGCCTGAGCAATTCCTGTACGCCGTGGCCAGGCTGGTGCTGGGTGACGAGGACACACGCGCCGAGTTGGAGGGCGAACCGCAGGGGTACCGGTGGTTCTTTCATCGGGATGGTTCGGGGGTCGATGTTCGACTCGTGAGGGCCGACGACGGCCTTGCGCCGGACAGCTCGGGGACGGTCCTCTGGTCAGGACGCCACGCGATCGCGGCACTCGCGCGGTCGGCCGTCCGAGCCTTCGACCGGATTGACCACGAACTGGGCGAGGAGGCCTACGAGGCTCAATGGGGCCGGCCGTTTCCCCGAACCGAACTCGAAGCCCTGCGAACGGCGATGCGGCGGCACCTCAAGACCACACCCAGTCCTGACATCACCAGGTGACATCAACGACAGCGGACGAGGGCAGCCCAACACGGTCGCGCGCGAGGCGTGGACGCGAGGACGAGAGCTCCCGACGGCTGGGGCGATCGAACTTACCAAGCAGATGTCGGCGGTTCGAAACCGTCCGCGCCCACCACCACGAAGGCCCCCAGCCGATCATGGCTGGGGGCCTTCGACATCTCTGCGCCGGCCCCAACGGCAACGTTGACGGCCTCAGCACCAGGTGCGGATGCGGGGACGCGGCCTGCGAGGGGCACCATGCTCACCAAGCGTCAAGGCCCCGGTCGGCGCGTAGGGCGGCATGATGGTTTCCATGAGTCCGGATGACAGCGTGTCCAAGGAGCGCACCCGCGCCACGGTTGTGGCGGATGGTGCCGCGATGGTGTTCACGTGGGACGAGGACGCGCGGATCGAGGTGCGCCACCTCGGCGGAGAGGTCGTCGTCGAAGCGAATGCCGCAGGCCTCAGAACGCTTGCCGGGCATCTGCTCGTCCTCGCCCGGGACGGCGTGCCCGCCGGGAGCCATCTGCACCTCGAAGACGGCAACGGTCTGGAGGGCGGGTCGGTCGGCTTGGTTCTGGAACGTGGCGACGAGGAGTGAGCCGACACGGCAGACAGATCGAGGCGAACCTGTCGGCGCGGGCCGTGTGTCCGACGGCCCATGGGGGCGGTCGAGCAGGGTGGTGCCGGCCTCCCGTCCGTCATGGCGGTGGGAGCGCATGGGCGGGGGCTTCGGGCCGTCGGTGACGGGCCCTGACGCTTCGTCGGGGTGGGGAAGGGGAGGCGGGCGATATGGGCGGGGTGGGGGACGCGGTGGCGTTCCTTCGGGATTTCAAGAGGCGGATGCCGGGGGCTCGTAAGGATGAGGTGCGGGCGGCGTTCGTCGAGGCGTTCCGTCCTCTGCGGGCGCGGAGCGTGTTCGTGGGGGACGGGTACGGGGTGCGGTTCTCGGAGGCCCGGACGGGTTCGTTCTCGAACACCGTCCTGTCGCTGTCCGCTCTCAGGAGCCATGACGCGCGGCCGTTCGTCGTCGTGGTCGTCCGTGACACCGGCCTGGAGTTCCTGCTGGCCAACTCGACGTTCCTGAAGAAGGCCAGCCACAGTTCGCACCGGCTGACCGTCGACAACGTCCGGGGCAGCTTCAACGGCGGCGACATCCTGCGGGAGTACCAGGGGCTGCGGAACAGCCCGGAGAACTTCGACGCCCTCTTCGCGTCGCACGCGGCGTTCACCTGGGAGGAGAACCTCGAGCGGCTCGTCGGCGCCACGAACGACGTCGCCGGGAGGGATCTCCGGTTCCGGCCCACCGAAGAGCAGACGGCCCAGATCCTGCGCGGCCCGGAGCGGGCCGCGCGGGTCATGGGGGCGCGGGCGTTCCGGCAGGTCGGTGAGGAGCTCGCCGACATCGTCCGGGCCCGCTCCGACGCGATCCTGCGCTCCGCCCGGGTCGAGAACGTGAACGTCCGGGGCAACGACATCGAGCGGCACATCACGGGCCTCGGCGGAGGCCACGGCCACCGGCTCGACGACCTCGTCAGGGAGTTCCCGGGCGGGGTCCTCTCGATCGACGTGAAGACGAAACTGCTCGACCGCGCGTCGGCACCGAAGGCGTACAACATCGACAAGACGCTCGCCTTCCTCGCCACCCCGGACAGCGTTCCGGCCTTCCTGATGGTCGGGATCGATCTCCGGCGGGCGACGGTGTCAGCCGTACTGCTGCCGATCTTCGAGGTCACCCTGCTCCGGGCGACGCGCGTGCAGCACCATTGGGCGGGCCGGAACTCCCGGGGTGTGACGCAGCTGACCGGCCGGTTCTCGGAGGTCTTCGACGCGGGCTACCGGCCGGCCGTCGGTGTGGACGAGGCCGACGCCTTCGTGTCGTCGTTGCTGCGCCTCTGACCCTGCTCGTGGTGATCACGTGCCGGGTGGTTCGGGGGTGGCGCGCGGGGTCTCCAGGCGGTGGACGAGGGCGCGCAGGGCGCGGAGTTCGCCTTCCAGGGCGTGCGCGCCTGCGCGGGTGAGGGTGATCCAGGTGCGGGGGCGCCGGCCCGCGTACCCCTTCTCCACGGTGATCAGGCCCGATTCCTCCAGCACCTTCAGGTGCCGGGAGAGGTTGCCGTCGGTGACGGCCAGTTGCTTCTTCAGGAAGGCGAAGTCCACCCGGTCCGCTTCGTGGGCGACGGTGAGGATGCCGAGCCGTACGCGCTGGTGGACCGTGTCGTCCAGCGCCTGGGTCGGGTGCGGTTCTTCATGGTCGTCGCTCATGAGGCGACCGTACGCGGACGTGCGGCGCCCTCGGTGGCCCGGCGGCGGACCCTCGCCCACTCGGCCAGACCTGCCACGAGCAGGATGGCGGCGAGCAGGACCGCCTTGGCCTGCGGCCCGTCGACCCAACCCGGCTGGGCGGGGTGTGTCCAGGGAAGCAGGCCGCTGCCCCACTCGGCGCCCAGGTATCCGGTCAGCAGCAGGGCGTGGGCGGCGCCGGCCGCCGCCGTGGTCCAGCCGCGTTCGGCCACGCCGAGTACGAGGAGCCCGACGCCGACCAGATACCAGGGGGAGGCGTACCTGTTCTCCAGCAGCGCGACCTGCCATGGCTGGCCGCCGTAGAAGAGGAGCGCCAGCAGGGCCGTCGTGACCACCGCCGTGGCCACGACGGTGGCGCGGATCCACGCTCCGCGGCGGGGGACGATGCCCCGGGACTCGCCGCGCAGGCGGTACCAGCGGGCGAGGGCGAACCACGCCAGCGGGAGCAGCGCGAACCACACGCCCCAGGCCGCGAAGCGCAGCACGGCGCCGTCGAACTCGCCCTCCAGACAGGGCGTTCCGGGTTCGTGTACGACGCACAGACCGGTCAACTCGGCGTACGCGAAGGTCGGATAGGACCCGACGTTGCGCCCGTGCGCCCCGAAGTTGAAGGCGTACCGGGCGATCGGCGCCGCCGCCAGCGCGAGTACGCCGAAGCCGAGGAGCGGGACCCACGAGCCGTTCAGTTGCGTACGGGTCCTGGCCCGTAGGCCCTGTGTCGCGGCCAGCAGCCCGGCCGCGTCCGTCTTCGGGCTGGTGGTCGCGTGCGGTTCGGGGGTCGCGTGCGGTTCGGGGGCCGCCTTCGGTTCGGTGGTCGTCTTCGGTCGGGATGTCCTCGCCGGCGGGCCAGGTGTCTCCGGTGCCGGTTCGGATGACGTCGGTTCGAATGCCGTCGGTTCGAATGCCGTCGGTTCGGATGCGTCCGCGCCGGTCGGTGTGGGTGTCCCCATGGTGTTCCCCCAGTGGTCGCGCTTGGGTGGCGTCGGCCAGCGGACGCCGTGCGGCCGCCCGCCGCGTTCGCTTGTACTTTGCCACGCAAAGTACATGGCGGTCGAGAGTTCCTAGCGGCTCCCCGCGGGGTGTGTCGTGGATCACAGGGGGGGGGGTGACGTGGATGCGATGAGTTTCGGGTCGCCCGGCCGTCTGTATTGCCGTAAGCCCGAGCGAAGAAGAGGATCAGGCCCATGCGCATCGTGATCAGCGAGTTCATCAGCCTTGACGGCGTCGTGCAGGCCCCCGGTGGGCCCGACGAGGACACCGACGGCGGCTTCGCCCACGGCGGCTGGACGCACCCGTTCTTCGACCCCGAGGTGGTCGGCGGTGCCTTCGACGACGCGTTGGGCAAGGCCGAGGCGCTGCTGTTCGGGCGTCGTACGTGGAAGACGATGGCCGGGGCGTGGCCCGAGCGGGCGGGCGACCCGTTCGCCGACCGCATGAACTCCATCCCGAAGTACGTCGTGTCGCGGACGCTCGGCGACGCGGAGCTGACGTGGGCGAACACGACGCTCATCGTCGGTGACGGCGCCGTCGACCGCATCCGCGAACTGCGCGAGGCCGAAGGCGGCGACCTGCTGGTCATGGGCAGCCCCACGCTGGCTCGCACCCTGCTGGCCGAGGGTCTGGTGGACGAACTCCGGCTCATGATCATGCCGGTGCTCCTCGGCGGTGGAAAGACGATCTTCCCCGACGACGGCGGGAAGCACACGCTGGAGCTGGTGTCGACGGTCACCAGCGGCGCGGGCGTCAACGTGTGCACCTACCGGCCGGCCGCCCAGGCCTAGGTGCCCGCGTCGCCCACCGCGTGCCGGGACGCCTGTGGCGGCCCGGCGGCAGGCGATCCCGGGGCCGCCGAGACCCGGCCTGGGGTGGTTGGGGTCGTGGGGGGCGAGGGGCAGGGGCGAGGCCGGGAGCCGGGGCCGGGCGGGCTACAGGCTGAGCGCGTCCTCCACGTTGCCGACCCAGGCCGTGACCGATGCGTCGGGGGAGACGTACAGGCCCGGGGTGCTCGCGGTGAGCGGGGTCTGCTCCAGGTCGCTCTCGGTCTCCATCGTCATCGCGATCGAGTTCACCGTCTTGCCCTTCCCGTCGTGACGACCGCCCATCAGGCCCGCGTACGCCGACTCGCCCGGGGCGAGGGTGAGATCCGTGCCCGGGTGCGTCTCCTCGCGGTGCGTGGCCGCGCCGTCCAGGTCGCCGAAGGTCACGACCGGGTAGCCGTGGGCGAGGCAGGGCTTGCCCGTCTTGTTGGTGACCTTCAGGAGGTACGAGCTGGTCGTGGGCTCGGCGAGGGTCGCCGTGAAGGTGACGTCGGCAGTGCCGCACAGCTGCGTGGCCCCCGGCGGAGTGGCCGTGGGCGTCGTCGGCGTCGGGGCGCCGTCCGTGCCGCCCTTGTCGCCCGGCGTCGGGGCGGCGGTCGCCGTCGGCGGCGCGGACACGGACGGGCTGCCGTCGTACGACGGGTCCTCCGGACCGCACGCCGTCAGGGAGAGGGCCAGGGCCAGGGCCGGGACGGCGGCGATGACGGACGTGGCGGTGCGGCGGGTCCGGATGATCGGCATGATGGATGTCCCCCGAGTGATGGGCGCGTTCGCGCCGGTGTTCTTCGAGAGTGGCCGATTTCCTTCACAGCTTCGTGACGGCGACTTGCCGAAATCACCACGGAGAAGGGGGCGCGGGGTGCGTCGGGCACCTCGGGCTCACCGGGTACGCCCTTCGGGGGCCTCGGGATGCGATGCCGGTGGACCACGGGGAGGCTGGGGGCATGTCCGCACACCCGCCTGTCATCGTCTACCCGCCGTCCGAGACCGGTGGGCGGCGTGTGCGTGCCGACGGGACGATCCTCGGGCTCGCACACAGCATCGCCGAGTTGGCGGACATGCTGGCGGGTGTCGGGCTGGAACTGGGGCCCGACGAGGTGGCCGCGTCACGGCTGGTCGAGTGGCGGGGCGGCGGCCCCGGGGTGTGGGGCGAATCCCCGCCGTGACCGGGCGGCCGCGCCGTCACCGTGCCCGGCCACCAGCGTGCCACTGCCGTGCCGTGCCGCGCCTGCACGACCGCGCCGCGCCGCCGAGCGCGCGGAGCCGTGCCGTCGGCGGTCAGGCGGCCCTGCGGTAGTTGCTGCCGTCCTTCGTACGGTGCATCAGCCCGGCCACGACCAGGTAGCGGCGCAGCGCCGAGCAGTCGTCGTGGACCGTCGACGGCCGAACGCCCGTCAGCAGCTCTCGTCGAACTTCACCGTGTCGATCCTGATCGGGCTGCCGTCGAGCGTGGCGCCGGCTGCCGGAGTGGTGCGGCAGACCCGCCAGTTGGACTCCACCAGCACGGCCCGCCCCTTGCCGCTCGCGTCCCGTACGTCGATGCTGCTGTTCGACGGCAGCACCTGTCGGGCGACCTTCACGGACCTGCCGACGAGGTCGGGCATCGTGCCGTCCGCCGGGTCCGGCGTACCGGCGTCCTTCGCCGGGCACTCCTCCGTCAGCTTCACCGTGCCGAAGTCGACCTTCACGGTGGTCGCGTGCGTTCCGGGCGCCGGGTTCTGCGTGCAGACCTTCCAGTTGCGGTCCAGGACCTGTTCGCGTCCCCGGCCCAGGGCGTCATGGGATGTCAGGAGCAGGAACCCGGCGGCCTGGGCCTCGTCCTGCGCGTACTGGAGGCCCTTGCCGACGAGGTCTGGCAGCACGCCCGTAGTCCGGGGCTTGTCGGCGCCGCCCGGCGACGGAGACGTCGCGGGAGTGTTCGCCGGCGGCTGGGGTGAGGTGGGGGCGGTCGTGTCCTGGCAGCCGGTCAGGGTGAGCAGCAGTACCAGGGCCGCGGCCGTCGTCGTCGATGTGCCGGTGCGTCGCATGGTTCCCCCTCGGTCGAACGACGGGTTCATCATGCGACAGCGGGGCCCGAGTCCGCCCCCGGTTCGCCCCGGAGCGCACCCGTACGGGGCGGACTGCGCCTTCCCCGGGCGGCGGCGCAACCCGCACCCTGCTGGTCAGGGGGCCGCTCGGGGCCCGGAGGGACAGGGGGTGGTTCGGATGGCTCGTACGCAGTCCAAGTGCGGGGCACGCACCAAGCAGGGGCGCCGCTGCCGGCGGCTGGCCATGGTGGGGGCCTCCCGGTGCAATCTCCACCGGGCCGACTGGGCCACGTACCTCGTGGAGCGGCTGCGGGGTGAGGGCCCGGCGAGGGAGTCGGAACGTACGAGGGGCTGGCGACGCGCGACGGCGTGGTGAAGCGGGACGGCGTGGTGAAGCGGGACGGGCGGGCAACGGGAACAGGTGCCGCGATCGTGGGGGATCGCGGACACTGGAGGCATGTGCCGCAGCATCAAGACGCTTCGACCGCCCGCCCTCCCCGAGAAGGCCACCGAGGAGGAGATCCGCGCGGCGGCCCTCCAGTACGTACGCAAGGTCTCCGGCTTCCGGGTGCCCGCCGCGCACAACCGGGAGGTGTTCGAGCGGGCCGTGGACGAGATCGCCCACGCCACGCAGGCCCTGCTGGCGGGGATCGAGGTCCGCGGCCAGGCTAGGCCGCAGGTGTCGGAGCCGGAGCCGTCGGGCGCCGCATGACGTACGAGGCGAGGCTGCCCGCCAGGAAGAGGGCCAGCACGGACACCCCCGCGCTGATCCAGGTCGCGCCCAGCCACTGCCCGCCGAAGTAGCCGAGGCCCACGCTGTAGACCGCCCACGCCACGGCGGCCAGCGCCGACCAGGGCAGGAACTCCCGGGCCGTGCGCCGCGCCGCGCCCGCGCCGAGCGACACGACGGAGCGCCCCGCCGGGGCGAACCTGGCGATGACGACGAGGGCGCCGCCGCCCCGGCTGAGCGCCGTGCCGAGACGTTCCTGCGCGGTGGTCAGGCGGCGTGACCTGGCGATCGCCCGGTCCAGGCGGGGGCCGCCGCGCCACGCCAGCCGGTAGGCGACGAGGTCGCCGAGCACCGACGCGCCGGCCGCGCAGAGGGCGAGGGTGACGAGGGAGACGTCGGTCGGGGCGTTGCTCGCGGCGGCGGCCGTGGCGGCCGTGATGACGAGGACGCCGCTCGGCAGTACGGGGAGGAACACGTCGAGCAGGACCGACACGGCGACAGCCGCGTATACCCATGGGCTTCCGGCCAGCCACCCCACGCTCTCCAGCACCTTGACTCCCCGGGTTCGGCCGCAAGAACGCGGAACAGCGTACGCCCGGCTCCCGGCGTCATCGCACGCGGAGGGGCGTGAGGCCGTTCGCCTCACGCCCCTCGGCCGCGTCGCCCGGTGCGCGCCCGTCGACCGCGTCGCCCGGTGCGCACCCGTCGACCGCGTCGCCCGGTGCGCGCTCCTCGACCGCGCGTCACCCGGTGCGCGTCGCACTGCCGTCGTATGGCCGGTCACGTCGCATGGCGGGTCCATCTCGCACGGCCGGGCACGTCGCACGGCGGATCCATCTCGCATGGCGGGTCACGCCGCACAGCCGTCGACGCGGGTGGGGTGGGGTGGGTGGGGTGCGTCGCGGTACCGCCGGTGTCAGGCCGTGACCGTCTCGGCCCGCTGTCCCGCGTCCTGCGGCGCCCGGGACTTGAACAGGCCGTCGAGCGCCAGCGCGCCTGGTCCGGTGAAGACGAGCAGCAGCAGGGCCCAGCAGTACAGGGCCGCGCCCTCGCCGCCGTTCTCCATCGGGAACAGGCCCTGCGGCTGGTGCATCTTGAAGTACGCGTACGCCATGGCGCCGGACGAGACGAAGGCGGCGGTACGGGTGCCCAGGCCGATCAGGATGAGCGCGCCGCCGACCAGCTCGATCACGGCCGCGTACCAGAACGGCCAGGTGCCCGACGGGACCGTGCCGCCGCTGCCGTCGGCGCCGCCGAGGACGCCGAACAGCTTCGAGGCGCCGTGGGTGAGGAACAGCAGGCCGATGACGACGCGGAACAGTCCGAGCGCGTACGGCCGGGCCTGATCGAGACGTTCGGAGATCTTGGACATGGGGGGTTGCTCCTTCGGCTGGGGACGTACCGATGAGAGCCCTAGGTTAGGGAGTCCTCATAAATACTTGCAAGTTCAACATTCGGTCGTGTCGCGGAGTGGCCGGATGCTTGCGGGGCCGCTCGGACCGCCGCCCGCAGGGCCGCCCTGGCGACCGCGTCCGCGTCCGCGAGCGTCACCGAACCGACCCCGGGCCGGGCTCCCGCCGCCGTCACCCAGTGCACGCCCTCCGTCGGCACGCCGAGAGCGAACCTCCGCCTGTGCACAGCACCTTGACGATCGATCAGGTTATACGGGCCCGCTGTGACGTCCAGGCCGCCCGTCTCGTGGCCGTCGCTCACATGGGGCCTGCAGCCACCTGTCCTGAGCAGCTCGCCGAGCAGCTCGTCACCCGTGCGCCGCACGTCCGGCTCGGGCAGCCGCGCCTCGATGAGCGTGGTCGCCGTCACACCGGATCCCGGCACGACCGGTGAAGCGGCGACGAACGCGCCGCCCTCCGCCCGCACCTCCATGCGCGGCCCGACGACCTCCAGCACGCCCGCCTCGATCAGGGCGACCATCTCCTCGATACGGCGACGCGGCGGGCCGATGGACAGGAACGCGTTCAGCGGCGTGTACCAGCGGTCCAGATGGTCGCGGCGCGAGCTGCCCGACAATCCCGCGTGGTCCACGATCTGCCGCAGCTCGTTGCGGATGTCCCGCAGGACGTCCAGCGCCGCCTTCAGGGGCCCCGCCCTGTTGCCGAGCGCCGCCTCTGCCACGTCCGCGCGCAGCCGGGCCAGCAGCCAGGCCCGGTGCCCCGCCGCCGAAGGGAACGTTTCGCCCGTGTGGGGGCGGGCCAGCCGCTCCCACGACCAGCGCGCGTGTGACGGCACCCCGAAGGCGTCCAGTACGACGGCCGGCGGCTCGTCGCCCAGGAAACGGGCGCGGAACCCCGCCACCCCCGCCCCGGCCGCGTACGGGTACGCGGGCGTGTGCCCTGTCCTGGGACTGCGGGGCCTGTGCCGTTGCCCGTGCGCGAGGAGCGTCTCGTAGTAGACCGTCTCCACCTCCCGCGCCACCAGTGGCCAGACCTCGCTCAGGAAGTCCGGCGGGTCGCCCGCGCGCGCCCGCGCGCGGAACGCCTCGATCACGTCAGGGGTCAGCACCGCCGGCTCGTGCCGTTCCGACGCGCCCTTCGCGTTGTCCCCGCGCGCGTGGTACGGCACGCCGCGCCGCGATCCCGCGTACAACCGGGGCTCCCGGCCCGAAGGGCGGTACACCAGCCCGTCGCCGTTCCCCGCCGGTACGAACCGGCCGCCGCGCCCCTGCGTGAGGAGCGCCATGTGGTCGAAGAAGTTCAGGCCCAGGCCCCGCAGCAGCACCGGCTCGCCGGGGCCGATCGGCGTCAGGTCGAGGTCGGCCGGGTTGGCGGGCGGCAGGTACCGCAGCCCGTGCGCGTCGGCGTACGCGGCGAGGCGGGCCTGTGCCGCGTCCGCGACCGCCGGGAGGTGCCCCTGTGCCAGGACGACCGCCCCCAGGCCGCCGAGCACCGTGCCGTCGTCCAGGGTGAGGACCTGGGTGGGCGTCGCCGCTCCCTCGACGGCCTGCCGGTCGTGTGCGTCCGGTTCGCCGTGCCGGTCGCACCCGTGCTCGTCCGCCAGGCGCACGGCACGCGCCCGGTGCACCCGTACCGTCACCTCGGGCGGCGCGTCGCGCACCGTGCGGGCGAACGCCCACTCCAGGTAGCGCCCGTAACAGGCGCGTGTCGGGTAGTCGTCGGGCCCGAGTGCGTACGCGCGGGTGGCGGCCCACTCGTACAGGCTCGGGCCCTCGCGTACCGGGCCCTCGCAGACCACGCTCGTGTCGGTGAACACCGTCACCTGGGACGCCACGGTGTTCATCAGCAGCTCGGCCGGCTGATCCGTACGCCACACCCGCCCGGGACCGGGCGGCGACGGGTCGACGACATGGACGGTCAGGGGCGTCCCCGACGCCAGCTCCGGGGCGGAGGCGCAGAGTCTCTCCAGCACCGATGTGCCGCGTGGACCTGCGCCGACCAGGGCTATGGCGGGGGGAACGGCGTTCGACAAGACGAAGGACTCCCGGAACGTGCGTGCGGGCGGCGCGTAAGCAGGACGTCCGGCCCATCATGCCGACGCGGACCCCGCAAGCGAACCTCTGGGCGGAGGCTCACCCTCCGCTGTTGGCAGGATCACGGAAGGGATCACGGCATGGGGAAGGAGGCTGTGAAGAGTGGGGAGGGATTGAGTGAACGGGGGTGCGCGGTGTCAGAGCCCCAGGTGCCCAGGTGCCCAGGTGCCCGGGTGCCCAGGTGCCCAGGTGTCCAGGTGCCCGGGAGCATCAGGGCGTCAGGGACGTGTCCTCGACCCGTACCAGCGCCGCGCCCCCGGCACGCGGCCGTCGCGCGCGGTCCAGACGCAGCTGTGCCGTACGGCTCTTGAGCGTCAGCGTCATCAGCTGGTTGCCGAACCACGGGCCGCCCGTCCTGCGCCACTCGACCCGGGGGCGCCCCACGCGTCCGTGCCGGACCAGCACGCGCCCGAGCCGCCGCCCCGCGCCGCTCCAGCCGAACCGGAACGCGAGCCGCAGGGCGTACGGGATCCGGTTGTGCAGCGGCGAGCAGGTCAGCTGGAGCACCCGGGCGGCACCGCCCGGCGTGCCGAGCCGTGCCTCGGCCACGTACGCGTGGTGCACGTCCCCCGACAGGACGGCCACCGTCGCCGGGGCGTGCGGCCCGCCGGCCGCCTCCGCGAGCAGCTCCGTCAGCGACCCGAACGATTCGGGGAACGCCGCCCAGTGCTCCAGGTCCGAGCGGCGGCGCGCCAGTTCGGCGAACCTGGCCCAGCGGTCGCCCCGTTCGCCCCGGCACAGCGCGGCGTTCCAGCCCTCCGCGTCGTGGACGAGCGGCGGCAGCAGCCATGGCAGCGAACTCCCGATCAGCAGATGGTCACGCTCCTCGGGGTCGGCCAGCGCCTGGTCTCGCAGCCAGCGGGCGTCCTCGCCGCCGAGCATGGCCCGCTTCTGCTCGTCCAGCACGCGGCCCGCGCGGGTGTCGAGCATCAGCAGTCGCGTACGGCCGAGGTCACGCCGGTAGCTCCACCGGGCCGTGCCCGGATCGGTGTCCGCCTCGGCGGCGAACCGGCGCAGGTGCTCGGTGCCGTCGGGGTCGGCGCGCACCGCCGCGTACAGGGGGTCCGCCGCCAGTTCGGCGGGGGAGAGGTTCCCCAGGTGCTGGTGCACCCAGTACGACATGAGCCCGCTCAGCAGCCGCTCACGCCACCACGGCTTCGCGCGCATCCCGGCGAGCCAGGCCGCGCTGGTGTTCCAGTCGTCGATGACGTCGTGGTCGTCGAAGATCATGAGGCTCGGGACGGTGGAGAGCAGCCACCGTACGTCGGGGTCGAGCCACGATTCGTGGTAGAGCCGCGTGTACTCCTCGTAGTCCGCGACCTGGGCGCCCGGAGGCTCCCGCAGATCGCGGCGGGCCGCGAGCCAACGACGGGTCGCCCGCGAGGTCTTGTCCGCGTACACCTGGTCGCCGAGGAGCAGCAGGGCGTCGGGGCGCGGTGCGGCGGGGTCGGCGGCCAGGCGGGCGGCGAGCGCGCCGAGCGCGTCCGCGCCGACCGGGTCGCGCGCGTCGGCGGGCGGTGCGGCCCACCGGCACGACCCGAACGCGATACGGACCTCCGTGGCCGCAGGCGCGGGCACGGTGACGGTGGAGGCGGGCAGCCGCGAGCCCTCGGGCGGCCAGACCCGACGGCCGTCCAGCAGTACGTCGTACGCCGTCGTCGTGCCGGGTGTCAGACCGGTGACGGTGACGAGGGCGTAGTGGTGTCCGGCGATCTGGAACGTCCGGGTGGACCCGCCCGCGCCGTCCGCGCACCGGACCTCGGCCGTGCACGGCCGGTCCGCCTCGACCCAGACCGTGGCCGCCGCGCCCGCCGTTCCCGCCGCGCCCGCCGTTCCCGTCGCGCCCGCCGTTCCCGTCGCGTCCGCCGCGTTCGACGGCTCCCGGCCGCCGGTGGCCGCCTCTCGGCCGACGTACCGCAGCAGCGGTCCCAGCCGCAGACCGGCGCCCATGTGTGCTCCCCTCCATCGCCCCGCCCGTACGGTACGGAACGCTGGAGGGAAGCGGGCCGTTCCACCCCGGCCGATTCCGGCCAACCCTGACGCGGGGTCGGTCAGCAGCCGTTGAGGACCGACTGCAGGGCGCTCTTCTCGGCGGAGTCCACGCTCAGGTTCCAGTAGTGCTTCGTGTGCACCCACATCCGGGCGTACACGCAGTGGTACGCGGTGCGCGGCGGCATCCACTCGGCCGGGTCCTTGTCGCCCTTGGCCTGGTTCACGTTGTCGGTGACCGCGATGAGCTGGGGGCGCGTCAGGTCGTTGGCGAAGGAACGGCGCTGGGTGGTGGTCCAGGAGCTGGCGCCCGAACGCCATGCCTCGGCGAGCGGGACGATGTGGTCGATGTCCACGTCGGACGCGGCGTACCAGGTGGCGCCGTCGAACTCGGAGTACCAGCGGCCGCTGACCGCCGCGCACGTATCGCTCTGGACGACGTTCACGCCGTCGCGCTCCAGGACGACCTCACGCGTGTTGCAGGTGCCGTACTGGGTGATCCAGTGCGGGAACAGGTCGCGGCTGTAACCGGTGGAGGAACCTTCCGCCTTGACGGTCAGCTGGCTCAGGTACGTACGGGCGGTGGACGCGCTGACCGGGGTGGGCGGGGCCGCCTGGGCGGTGGGCGCGGTGGTCAGGAGGGTGGTCAGGGTGAGGGCTGCGGTGGAGGCGAGGACTGCGGCGCGACGCATGGTTCGACGCGCGTAGACACGGGACATGCGAACTCCCTTGAGGTGGGGGGCCTTGGCCGATCGCCCCCTCGGGGGCGGCCCGGTCAGCGTGGCGGCGCCAGGTTGCGTGGGGATGGGCGCCAGGTAACAGGGTGACGACATGCACACGTCACATCAAGGGTTGTGTCTACTTCTTGACATCCCGCCAGGTTCCCTGGCGCCGCCTAGGGTTGGGCTGTGCTACTGCCCGTGAACCTCGCCTTCGGGGCCGTTCTCGCCGTCCTGCTCGCCGTCACCGCCTGTGTCGCCGCCCTCGCGCGGCTCCGCCCGGCCCGCGAGATCCTCACCGCCGGCGTCCGCGCGGCCGTCCAGCTCGCCGCCGTCTCGCTCGTCATCGGATGGGTCGTCAGCGCCGTACCGCTGCTGCTGCTCTTCCTGCTGGTGATGTACGGGGTCGCGGTACGGACCGCCGGGCGCCGCGTCACCCCCAACGGCACCTGGTGGTGGGCCGCCGCGCCCATCGCCGCCGGGGTCGTCCCCGTCGTGGGGGCGCTGCTGCTCACCGGGCTCGTCCCGCTGAAGGGGATCGCCCTCGTCCCGGTCGGAGGCATCCTCATCGGCGGCGCGCTCACCGCCACCGTGCTCGGCGGCAGGCGCGCGCTGGACGAGCTCGCCGTACGGCACGGCGAGGTGGAGGCGGGCATGGCGCTCGGCCTCCTCGACCGGGACGCCCGGCTGGAGGTGGCGCGGGAAGCGGCGTCGGACGCGCTGCTGCCGGGGCTCGACCAGACCAGGACCGTGGGTCTCGTCACACTGCCCGGCGCCTTCGTCGGGATGCTGCTGGGCGGGGCGTCACCGCTGCTGGCGGCGGCCGTGCAGCTGTTCGTGCTGGTAGGGCTCATGGCCGTGCAGGCGATCGCGGTCGCGGTGGTGCTGGAGCTGGTGGCACGCGGGCGGCTGCACCGGGCGGAGCCGGCCGGCACGGGAACGGGCCGAGCGGCCGGCCGTCCGGGCGGTCACGTACCCTGAACGGAGCAGAAGGGGAGTAGCTCTTCGCCGGACCGTCGACATACTGCTGGGCCTCGTGCCCGGCCGGCGCCCGGAGGCGGAGCCCGCGTGCCGGGCACCGCCAGCGAGACCTTCGGCAGCAGCAGTGTCATGTCATGTGCATCCATGGCCCTGCCGTGCCGGAGCGACCCCTGAAACGGAAGTTCACGCAGGTCTCTCGGTATGGCGGAGTCCGACCGATTGAGGAACCACTCGTGCTCAGCCTGACCATCATGGCGATCACCTTCGGCGTCGTCTTCCTCGCCGAGCTCCCCGACAAGACCGCCCTCGCGGGCCTCATGCTGGGCACCCGCTACCGCGCGTCCTACGTCTTCGCGGGCGTCGCCGCTGCCTTCGCCGTCCATGTCGCGCTGGCCGTCGCGGCCGGCAGCGTACTGACCCTGCTCCCGCACCGGCTGGTGCAGGCGATGGTCGGCGTCCTGTTCCTGGCGGGCGCGGTGATGCTCCTGCTGAAGAAGCACGACGACGATGACGAGACGGTCAAGGCCCCGGCCGACCAGTCCTTCTGGAAGGTCTCCGGAGCCGGTTTCATGCTGATCCTGGTCGCCGAGTTCGGCGACCTGACGCAGATCATGACCGCGAACCTGGCCGCCCGCTACGACGACCCGCTGTCGGTCGGCCTCGGGGCGGTGCTCGCCCTCTGGGCGGTCGCCGGGATCGGCATCCTCGGCGGGCGGACGCTGATGAAGTACGTACCGCTCCGGCTGATCACAAGGGTCGCGGCCGGCCTGATGCTCGCGCTCGCCGGATTCAGCCTGTACGAGGCACTCGCGGCGTAGCCGATGCGGCGCGGCGCGCGGGGCGCGCGGTGCCGGGCGCGGGAGCGGTGTGCGGGGCCGGGGCCCTCGGGTCGTGGTCCTCAGCCCGTGAGTCCTCAGCCCGTGGTCCTCAGGCCGTGGTCCTCAGGCCGTGATGTGGAGGCGGATCGTGCCGTCGCCGGCCGCCTCCACCCGTACCCGCGTCAGGTCCTGGACGTGGACGTCCGGGGCGAAGGCCGCGGCGCGGGGGCCGATGCCCACCACGCGCATCCCGGCGGCCCGGCCGGCGGTGATGCCCGCCTCGGAGTCCTCGAACGCGATGCACTCCTCCGGGGTGAACCCCAGTTCGGCGGCGCCCTTCAGGAATCCCTCCGGGTCCGGCTTGCTGGCGCCCACCCGCTCGGCGGTGACCCGCACCTCGGGCATCCGCAGGCCGGCCGCGCCCATCCGGGCCCGGGCGAGCGGCTCGTCGGCGGAGGTGACCAGGGCGTGCGGGAGGGCGGCTATGGCCGCCATGAAGGCGGGGGCGCCGGGAACGGGGACCACGCCGTCGAGGTCGGCGGTCTCCTCGGCGAGCATCGCGCGGTTGTCGGCGTGGTTCTCCGCCATGGGCCGGTCCGGGAGGAGTACGGCCATCGTGGCGTACCCCTGGCGGCCGTGGACCACCTTCAGCGCCTCTTCCGGGTCCAGCCCGTGGCGCACGGCCCACCGGCGCCAGCAGCGCTCCACCACCGCGTCCGAGTTCACGAGCGTGCCGTCCATGTCCAGGAGCAGAGCCCCGGCGGTCAGGACGACGGGGGCGGAAGCGGTGGCCGTCATGGGCGGGCTCCAGGGGCTCCGGGGCAAGGTGAAGGGAGGGTGAGGCAGGGCGAAGGAGTACGAAGGAGTACGAAGTGGCCCGCCCGCCGGTCAGGGAGTACGGGCGGAGCCACTTTGTTCCTCCACGATACAAAACGAGGTGCCCGAGCGCCACTCGCCCTGGTCCCGCGATGGTCCCGAGCCGGCCCGCGCTGGTCCCGGGCAGGTCGGCAATGGTCCCGGGAGGGCCGACCTGCCGGCTCCCGGCCTCCCGGCGCCCCGGTTGCGGCCCTGCTCCCGGCCGGCCTCGCGGTTCGTCCGGGTCAGCGGCCTGCCGTCTCGCCCTCCAGGGAGCCTCGTGTGGTGGAGCCGTACACGCCCCTGGGGTCGGCCGTGATGCCCCGGCGTGCCTGGTACGCGGCCACCGCCTTCTCCACGTTCTTGTCGTAGCGCCCGTGCATCGGCCCGTCGTACAGGCCGAGCTCCCGGAGCCGGTGCTGGAGGTCCGTGACCCCCTGGCCCCGGTCGCCCCGGCTCAGACTGGTGCCGGCCGTGGGCGCCTTGGTGCGGGTCTCGGCCCGGGTGGGCGTCGATCCGGTGTCGGTCGCCGACCCGCCCGTACCGTCGGACGGCCTCGGGGCCGGTGGGGTGGAGGATGCCGACGGGGACGGCGTCGCCGACGGGGACGCCAGCGTCGAACCCGACGCCTCCGTGGACGGTGGCTCCGGCTGGTCGCTGGGCCACGCGGGGGCGCTCGGGTCCGGCATCACGCGGTCCGCCTCGTCGCCGCCGAACAGGCCCCCGGCGAACGCCGCCGTGCCGATCACGGCCACCACGGCCGCGGCGACCCCGAGCACCACGATCGAGGGACGACGGCCCGCGTGGCGCGGATCGGGGGCGCGGCGCCGGGAGCGGCGCGGTCCGGGCGCGACGTCGGGGGTGACGTCGGGCGCGGCATCCGGGGCGAAGCCGGAGGTGGCGTCCGGGTGCTCGTCGTACGGCGGCAGGGCGGCGTGCGGGTCGGCGTGCGGGTCGGTGAGCGGGACGGCGTGGGGGCGCGTGGGCGGGCCGTTGAGCGGGTCGGCCTCCGGCGGCGGCGTGCGCTCCGGCGGCAGCGGCCCCGGAGGCACGCCGGGACCGCCGGGACCGCCGGGACCGGCCCCCGGGTCGTGGCCCTGCGGGAGGAACAGCGGCATCGTCGACGCCGGGTCACCGAACTGCTCCGCCGACAGCGCGTCCGCCGACAGCGCTTCCGGCGGAACAGCGTCCGGAGGGGGCGCGTCGGCGGCCGCGCCCACCGGCGCCGCCAGGTGCACGTACGGGCGAATCCGGAGCGGCTCGAAATCCTCCCCGTACGGTCCGGCCGCCGGCGCCGTCGGCATGCCCGGCGTCGCCGCCCTCATGTCCCGTACCGGCCCGGCGCAGGCGCAGCCCACGCCCGGCGGTGTGCCGCACGCAGGACAGACCTTTTCAGCCACTGTGGTGCCCCTCCCCTGTGAACTGCCAGCGATTATGCAGCCCCATACGGGCCCGCCCAACGCCGCGTTCCTCGCTCGGCAGGCCATAACCGGCCAGAACACCCACGATGGAGGAGGAAAGAGTGAGGGAGGCGAGGGAGATTCCATGGCGCAGGAAGTGAGCACCCCGGACACCAGCCCGTCGCCGGAGCCCGGGAGCGGGGACAGACGCACTGTCCTGGTCGCCATCGGCGCGCTCCTCCTCGGCATGCTGCTCGCCGCGCTCGACCAGACCATCGTCTCCACCGCCCTTCCCACGATCGTCAGCGAACTCGGCGGCATGGACCATCTGTCATGGGTCGTCACCGCCTACATGCTGGCGGCGACCGCCGCCACGCCGCTCTGGGGCAAACTGGGCGACCAGTACGGCCGCAAGAAGCTGTTCCAGACCGCGATCGTCATCTTCCTCGTCGGCTCCGCGCTGTGCGGCATCGCGCAGAACATGCCGCAGCTCATCGCCTTCCGCGCCGTCCAGGGGCTGGGTGGCGGCGGTCTGATGGTGCTGTCCATGGCGATCGTCGGCGACATCGTCCCGCCCCGGGAGCGAGGCAGGTACCAGGGCCTGTTCGGCGCGGTGTTCGGCGCCACCAGCGTCCTCGGTCCGCTGCTCGGCGGGCTGTTCACCGAACACCTGAGCTGGCGCTGGGTGTTCTACATCAACCTGCCGATCGGCGTCGTGGCCCTGCTCGTGATCGCCGCCGTCCTGCACATCCCGGTGCGCCGCACCCGCCACACCATCGACTACCTCGGCACGTTCCTCATCGCGTCGGTCGCCACCTGCCTGGTCCTCGTGGCGTCGCTCGGCGGCACCACCTGGGCCTGGGGCTCGACGCAGATCATCGCGCTCGCCGTCCTCGGCCTGGTGCTGCTGGTGTGGTTCGTGTCCGTGGAGCGCCGCGCCGCCGAACCCGTCCTGCCCCTGAAGCTGTTCCGGATCCGCACCTTCACGCTGGTGTCCGTCATCAGCTTCGTCATCGGCTTCGCCATGTTCGGCGCGATGACCTACCTGCCGACGTTCCTCCAGGTCGTCCAGCGCGTCAGCCCCACCATGTCCGGGGTGCACATGCTGCCCATGGTGCTCGGCATGCTCATCACCTCGACCGCCTCGGGGCAGATCGTGAGCCGTACCGGCCGCTGGAAGGTGTTCCCCGTGGCCGGCACCGCCGTCACCGCCGTCGGCCTGCTCCTGCTGCACCGGATGGAGCCCGCCAGCGCCACCTGGGTGATGAGCCTGTACTTCTTCGTCTTCGGCGCCGGTCTCGGTCTGGTCATGCAGGTCCTGGTGCTGGTGGTGCAGAACGCCGTCTCGTACGAGGACCTGGGCGTCGCCACGTCCGGCGCCACGTTCTTCCGGTCGATCGGCGCGTCGTTCGGTGTCGCCGTCTTCGGCACCGTCTTCACCAACCGGCTCACCGACAAGCTCGCCGAGGCGCTCGCGGGCCGGGAGGTGCCGCCGGGGGCCGACGCCCACGCGATCTCCGCCGACCCGCGCGCCATCGGTGAACTCCCCCCGGACCTGCGGCCGCGGGCGATCTCCGCGTACGCGACCTCCATCACGGACGTCTTCCTGTACGCGGTGCCGGTGGTCGTCCTCGCCTTCCTCATCGCCTGGTTCCTCAAGGAGGACCGGCTGCGGGGTTCCGTCACCGCGCCCGACCCGAGCCAGACCATCGCCTCCAACCCGGTCGAGCGCTCCTCGTACGACGAGTGCGCCCGTGCCCTGTCCGTGCTCGGCTCCCGGGAGGGCCGCAAGGCGGTCTACGAGAAGATCACCGCCCGCGCCGGACTCGACCTGCTGCCCGCGTCGAGCTGGCTGCTGCTGCGCATCCGGCGCCACGGCACGGTGGAGCCCGCCCGGCTCGCCGAGACCACGCCCGTGCCGATCAGGGCCATCACGGAGGCGTCCCGGCAGGTCGAGGAGCGGGGCCTGGCCCGCCGCGAGGGGCTCCAGCTGATGCTGACCGACCGGGGCGTGGAGGCGGCGACCGCGCTGGCCCACGCCCGGGAGGACTCCCTCGCTGAGCTGCTCGGCGACTGGTGGGGTCCCGACCGGCCGACCGACCTGATCAAACTGGTCGAGGAGCTGACGGCGGAGCTGAGCGGTTCGGACCGGGAACGCCCCATGCGCGAACCGCCCCCCGACCACCACCTCTAGCGCCTGGACCCGCGCCCGCCGACCAGCACCCGCACCGGCGCCCGCTCCGGCCGCCGCAGCTAGCGCCTGGACCCGCGCCCGCTCCGGCCGCCGCCGTTAGCGGGCGGCGAGCTCCTTGCCGTACCAGATCTCCATGTACGGGCCCTCGCAGTACGCGGGGATCTCCCGGTAGCCGCCGCGCGTGTACACGGCCCGCGCCTCCACCAGGTCCAGGCGTGTGTTGAGGACGACACGGGAGGCGCCCAGGGCGGCGGCGGCCTCCTCCAGGGCGGCCATCAGCAGGGTGGCGCCGCCGGTGCCCCGGAACTCGGGCCGGACGTAGACGCGGGTGAGCTCCGCCCGGTCGGCGTCGAGCAGCAGGACGCCGCCGCACGCCGCCGGTGCCCCGTCGTACCGGCCGACGAGGAACCGGCCGGTGGGCGGGGCCAGTGCCTCGACCCCGTCGTTCGTGAGCCCCTCGTCGACCTCGGCGGTGGTGGCGGGGCGGCGCCAGTAGCGGCCGGCGACCTCCGCGTAGTAATCGCGGCGCAGGGCGGTGGCGTCGGCCGTGTCGTAATGCTCGGGGCGCACGGCCCAGTTCGTGGTCATGCCCCCTGCCTAACCCGCCGGTCACCCTTCCCGCCAGCGGTTTTCCTTCAGGACACCACCCGGGCCACCAGCAGCCCGTCGTAGCCCTTCACGCCGACCGTCTGGATCGCCGTGGCGTCCAGCCTCGGTTCCCGCGCGACCAGTTCGAACATCTCGCGGGTCGCGAGGACCGCCTCGTCCTCGGTGTCCGCGTCGGCGACCGCCCCGCCGCGCACCACGTTGTCCACGACGATGACACCGCCCGGCCGGCTCAGTTTCAGCGCCCACCGCACGTACCGCGGGTTGTTGCGCTTGTCGGCGTCGATGAAGACCAGGTCGAAGGGGCCCGCGCCCTCGGCCTCCAGCGCCGGCAGGGTGTCGAGGGCCGCGCCGGTGCGCACCTCTGCGACGGCGTCGAGTCCGGCGGCGGCGAGGTTGCCGCGCGCGACGTCGGCGTGGGCGGGGTCGTACTCCAGGGAGATCAGCCTGCCGTCCTTCGGCAGCGCCCTGGCCAGCCAGATGGTGCTGTAGCCGCCGAGCGTGCCGATCTCCAGGATGGTGCGGGCACCCTGGATACGGGCCAGGAGGTGCAGCAGCTTGCCCTGGTTCGGCGCCACGGCGATCTGCGGCAGCCCCGCGCTGTCGCTGGCCGCGAGTGCGCCGGTCAGGGCCTCGTCGGCGGGGGCGAGCAGGTCGGTGAGGTAGGTGTCGACAGCGGTCCATCGTTCCTGGGTCATGCTCGGGAAACTACCCGAGGCGGCCTACCGGGGCCCGGGATTCCCGACGGCGACCCGTAGTTCCTTGATGCCGTTGATCCAGGCGGAGCGCAGCCGGCGCGGTTCGCCCGCCCGGCGGATGCCGGGGAGGGTGTCGGCGACGGCCTGGAAGATGAGGTCGATCTCCAGGACGGCGAGGGATTTGCCGAGGCAGAAGTGCGGTCCTCCGCCGCCGAACCCGAGGTGGGGGTTGGGGTCGCGGGTGATGTCGAACCGGTCGGGGTCGGTGAACACCTCGGGGTCGTGGTTGGCGGAGGAGTAGAAGACGCCCACGCGGTCGCCCGCCCTGATCTTCTGTCCGCCGAGCTCCAGGTCCCGGGTGGCGGTGCGCTGGAACGACACGACCGGGGTCGCCCAGCGGACGATCTCCTCGGCGGTGGTCGCCGGCCGTTCCCGCTTGTACAGCTCCCACTGGTCGGGGTGGTCGAGGAAGGCGTGCATGCCGTGGCTGATGGCGTTGCGGGTGGTCTCGTTGCCCGCGACGGCCAGCAGGATCACGAAGAACCCGAACTCGTCGTTGGAGAGGTTGCCCTCGTCCTCCGCGGCGACCAGCCGCGACACGATGTCCTCGGCCGGGCACTCCTTGCGGGCGGCGGCGAGGTTCATCGCGTACGCGACGATCTCCATGGCCGCCTCGGTGCTGACCTCCTCGGTGAGGGCGTACTCGGGGTCGTCGTACGCGGCCATCTTGTTGGACCAGTCGAAGATCCGGGTGCGGTCCTCCTGGGGGATGCCGACGAGTTCGGCGATGGCCTGGAGGGGCAGTTCGACGGCGATGTCCGTGACGAAGTCGAACGTCCCGTCCGCGCCCGCCGCGTCGCGCGCGGTGTCCACGATGGACCGCGCCCGGTGGCGCAGGGCGTCCTCCAGGGACCGTATCGCCCGGGGGGTGAAGCCCCGCTGGACGATCTGCCGGACCCGGGTGTGCTCGGGCGGGTCCATGTTCAGCATGATCAGCCGCTGGGCGTCGATCTGTTCGCGGTGGATGGACTCGTTGAAGCGGATGATGGCCGTGTTGGTGGACGAGGAGAACAGCTCGGGGTGCGTGGACACGTACTTGACGTCGGCGTGCCGGGTCACCGCCCAGTAGCCCTCGTCGTCGAACCCGGCGATGCCGCGCCGCTGGGGGCACCACTGGACCGGGGCGGTCCGCCGTGCCTCGGCGAACTCGGGATAGGGGATACGGGCCTGGAGGAGGTCCGGGTCCGTGAAGTCGAATCCTCCGGAGAGGTGGGGGCAGGACATCGGCGGCTCCATGGCTGGCGGTGAGCAGCACGTCTGGCGAGGCGTCTGACGACATCGGCACAAACGATCTGACGGCCCATCAGACAGGGTGCCCGCAAGGTAGTAACGAGTTCTACAAGTCGCAAGGGCCGCGGCGGCCCGGTTCGCGCCCGCGCGGGCGGGCGGCCCGTGCACGACCCTTGCGTACCCGGGGTAGCACCTCCCAGACTGCAAGGTAACTAGAACGCGTACTAGTCGTGTTGGTTCCCCCAGATCCGCCCCGCAGGGCGCCGGGACGCCCGTGGGCGCGACGAGAGGACGAGCTCATGGCCGCGGAACCCGTCATCGTGGAAGCCGTACGCACCCCCATCGGCAGGCGCGCGGGCGCGCTCGCCAATCTGCACCCGGCGTACCTGCTGGGCGAGACCTACCGCGAACTCCTCGGCCGCACCGGCATACCCGCCGACTGCGTCGAGCAGATCGTCAGCGGTACGGTCACCCACGCCGGTGAGCAGTCGATGAACCCCGCCCGCACCGCCTGGCTCGCCATGGGACTGCCGTACGAGACCGCCGCCACGACCGTGGACTGCCAGTGCGGCTCCTCCCAGCAGGCCGCCCACATGGTGGCCAACATGATCTCCTCGGGCGTGATCGACGTCGGCATCAGCTCCGGCGTCGAGGCGATGTCCCGCGTACCGCTCGGCAGCGGCTCCAAGCACGGTCCGGGCAAGCCGTTCCCCGACGAGTGGAACGTCGACCTGCCCAACCAGTTCCACGCGGCCGAACGCATCGCCGCCCACCGGGGCCTCAGCCGCGAACGCGTCGACGCGCTGGGGCTGCTGTCCCAGGAGCGCGCCGCGACCGCCTGGGCGGAGGAGCGGTTCAAACGCGAGACGTTCGCCGTGCAGGTGCCGACCACCGAGGCGGAGCAGGCCGCGGGGCAGGGCATGTGGCGGCTCGTCGACCGCGACGAGGGGTTGCGCGACACCAGCGCGGAGGCGCTCGCCGGACTCAAACCGGTGATGCCGACCGCCGTGCACACCGCGGGCAACTCCTCACAGATATCCGACGGCGCCGCCGCCCTCATGTGGGCGTCCAAGCGCATGGCGCGGGCCCTGAAGCTGAGGCCGCGCGCCCGGATCGTCGCGCAGGCGGCCGTCGGCGCCGACCCGCACTTCCATCTCGACGGGCCGATCGACGCCACCCGCGCGGTCCTCGGCAAGGCCGGGATGTCCCTGCGGGACATCGATCTGGTCGAGGTCAACGAGGCGTTCGCGGCCGTCGTGCTGAGCTGGGCCCAGGTCTTCGAGCAGGACCTCGACAAGGTGAACGTGAACGGCGGCGCGATCGCGCTCGGCCACCCCGTCGGGGCGACCGGCGCACGGCTGATCGCCACGGCCCTGCACGAACTGGAGCGGAGCGACAAGGAGTTCGCACTGATCACCATGTGCGCGGGCGGCGCGCTCGCCACCGGCACCATCATCCAGCGGCTGTAGCGGCTGTAGCGGCTGTAGCGGCTGTAGCGGGGGCCGGCGGGGGCCGGCGCGCGCGGGTACGGGAAAGGCCCCGGTGAGTTCGCTCACCGGGGCCCTCACGCGAAGGCGGCGCTATGACGCGCGCTATGACGCGCGGCGGGGCGTGACGCGCCCTATGACGCGGCGCTACGAGACCGCAACCGCGGCTCAGTACCAGCCGTTGGACTGCCAGAAGGACCAGGCGTCGCACGGGCTGCCGTAGCGGTCGTTCATGTAGTCCAGGCCCCACTCGATCTGGGTGGCCGGGTTCGTCTTCCAGTCCGAGCCCGCGGACGACATCTTCGACGCGGGCAGGGCCTGGACCAGGCCGTAGGCGCCGGACGAGGCGTTGGTGGCGGTGTGGTTCCAGCCGGACTCATGCTCCACGATCTTGCTGAAGCACTGGTACTGGCCGGCCGGGACCATCTTCTTGGCGATCTCCTGCGCGGAGGTCGCGGCCGAAGCCGGAGCCGTCGCTCCCATGACAGCGCCCGAGGCACCCAGCAGCACGGCTGCGGCGGCGACGGCGGACTTCTGGCGGGCGGAGAAACGGCTGGCGATGGAGCGGAACACGAAGCGACCTAACGTCGGGGACAAGGGCGTCTCAGGCATGCCGGAACCAGAGCCAGGGGCTTGGGGAGTGGCCTGCCAGGGGGCGTTCCGATGCGATCGGTGCCCGGCGACATCACCAGAGAAGCAGCCGGGACGCACCGACGCAACGACCCCCCTGTACGAGGCGGGGCCGGAGACGCGGCCCCGTGCGCACCGCCGGCGCCGACCGGTCAGCGCAGGTCGCCACGGGCGGACCGGGGGTCCGCCGAGACGCCATCGGGGCTACTAACCCGGCTCGTATGTGACGTGGGTCGCGTGGGGCGCCTCACCCCGAAAGGTGCCCTATGCGGCTTCTGGGGGCCTTCGAATGTGACCTGGGCCTCGAACGCGGCCCGCCGAGTCGCCCGCCGCAGCGCCTTCAGAACCGTCGATCCGATGGTCAGGACGAGGACCACGGTGAGCGCCGCGCGGCCCGCGTCCCACCCCAGGGAGGTCGCCGCGCAGTACGCCACGAACCGCACCAGGTTCTCGCGCAGCGGGTCACCGGCCTGGAAGGAGATGCCGCTGCCCATGCCCTGGAGCAGCACCCAGCCCTGCAGGTTCATGATCGTGCCGTACGCGAACGCCGCCACCGCCCCGTACAGCGCCAGCGTCAGCAGCTCGGCCCGGCCCCCGATCCTCCGGGGCAGCAGTCCAGCGCCCATCGTGAACCAGGCCATCGACAGCATCTGGTACGGCATCCACGGCCCCACCCCGCCCGTGAGCAGGGCCGACGCGAACATGGTGACCGCGCCCAGCACGAACCCGAACCCGGGGCCCAGCACCCGGCCGCTCAGCACCATCAGGAAGAACATCGGCTCAAGACCGGCCGTACCCGCGCCCAGCGGGCGCAGCGCCGCCCCGACAGCGGCCAGCACCCCCAGCATCGCCACCGCCTTGGCGTCCATGCCCTGGTCGGCGATGGTCGCCACGACCACCCCGACCAGCAGCGGCAGCAGCGCCGCGAACAGCCACGGCGCGCTCCCCGACCGGTCCGCGAGGCTCGACGCGCCGTCCGCCAGCAGCGGCCAGCCGAACGCGACCACCCCGACGGCGCTGACCAGGACCAGGGCGACGACCGACCGGGGCCCGAGCCGTACCGGCCGCACCGTGCCGTGGCCGGTCACAGCGCCGCCCCCACCTGGGCGACGGTCAGCCACGGCTGCGGCGCGAGGATCTTCGTGACCTGCGGCGCGAACGCCGGCGACGACACCACCACCTCGGGTGTCGGCCCGTCCGCGACGACCTCGCCGTCGGCGAGGATCACCACCCGGTGCGCCAGGTCCGCCGCCAGCTCCACGTCGTGCGTCGCCATGACGATGGCGTGCCCCCGCGCGGCGAGACCCTTCAGGACCTCCACCAGCCGGGCCTTGGCGGCGTAGTCCAGGCCCCGGGTCGGCTCGTCGAGGAGCAGCACCGATGGCCGCCCGGTCAGGACGACGGCCAGCGCGAGCGCGAGCCGCTGCCCCTCGGACAGGTCGCGGGGATGCGCGTCGTCCGGGACGCCGGGCAGCAGCTCGGACACCAGCGCCCGGCAGGCGCCGGGAGCGGCGCCCGCGTCGGCGTCGGCCGCCGCGCACTCGGCGGCCACGGTGTCCGCGTACAGCAGGTCGCGCGGCTCCTGCGGGACCAGACCGACGTGCCGGATCAGGGTGCGCGGAGGGGTGCGGTACGGGGCCAGGCCCGCCACGAGGACGGTGCCCGACGCGGGCTCGACCATGCCCACCAGCGCCCCGAGCAGGGTCGACTTGCCGGCGCCGTTGCGCCCCATGAGGGCCACCGTCTCACCGGCGCGTACGTCCAGGTCGACGCGGCGCAGCGCCTCGACGCGGCCGTGCCGCACAGCAAGCCGGTCCACGTGGACGACGCCCTCGTCCGCGACGCCCCGGGCGGACGCGCCCCCGGGCGGGCACGGAGCCGTTCCGGCGGCGCGCCGCCGGAACGGCCACCACGAGCGACCCTCCGCCGAGGGCGGCCGCTCCTCCGCCGAGGACGCCGTACGGGACTGAGCGGCGAGCCCCGCCACAGCGGACCCACCGGCCTGGACCGCCCCGCCGGACCCCACCGACCCGCCAGCCTGCACCGCCCCGCCGGACTCCACCGACCCACCGACCCCGCCGGACCCACCAGCCCGGACCGCCTCACCGGACCCACCGGCCTGGCCCGCCCCGCCGGACCCCCCAGCCTGGACCGCCCCGCCGGACCCCCCAGCCCGGCCCGACCCGCCAGCCCGGCCCGACCCGCCAGCCCGCGCCGGCCCGCCGGGGTCGGCCTCGCCCATCGCGTCGGCCAGGCGCTCCCGCAGAGCGCCCGCGCGGCGGCGGGCGTCGCGGACCGTGAGCGCGGGCGGTGACCAGCCGGCCAGCCGGGACAGTCCCACCACCGGCGGGTACACGGGGGAGACCGCCATCACATCGGCGGGCGCGCCGACGACCAGCGGCGTGCCCGGTGACCGCAGCAGGGCGACCCGGTCCGCGTACTGCACCACCCGTTCCAGCCGGTGCTCGGCCATCAGCACCGTCGTCCCCAGGTCGTGGACCAGCCGTTGCAGCACCGCGAGCACCTCTTCGGCGGCCGCCGGGTCCAGCGCCGACGTCGGCTCGTCGAGGACCAGCACCTTCGGGTGCGGGGTGAGCACCGAGCCGATCGCGAGCCGCTGCCGCTGGCCGCCGGACAGCGTCGCGATGGGCCGGTCCCGCAGGTCGGCGAGGCCCAGCAGGTCGAGGGTCTCCTCGACCCGGCGGCGCATCACGGCGGGCGCGAGGCCCAGCGACTCCATGCCGTACGCGAGTTCGTCCTCGACGGTGTCGGTGACGCAGTGGGCCAGCGGGTCCTGGCCCACGGTGCCGACCAGGTCCGCCAGCTCGCGCGGCCGGTGGGTGCGGGTGTCGCGGCCGTCGACGGTGACCCGTCCGCGCAGTGTGCCGCCGGTGAAATGCGGGACGAGCCCCGACACGGCACCCAGCAGGGTCGACTTGCCGACCCCGGACGGGCCGACCAACAGGACGAGTTCGCCCTCGGGGACGGTCAGGTCCACGTCCCGCAGGGCGGGCGCGGCCGCGCCGTCGTAGGTCACCGACACGTTCTCGAACCGGATCACCGGGACTCCTCGGGGGCAGGGGCGACGGGCACCGGCGCGACGACCGCCGGCACCAGGCCCACCAGGACGGACAGCGCGGGCAACAGCGGCAGTTCGGGCGCGGCGAGCGGTACGACACCGGGCCGCAGCGCGTCCGTGGCGTACCCGGTGGCCCAGATCATCAGGCCCGCGACGGCGATCCCGGACGCGGCGACCAGCCAGGTGCGCACGCCCCACCGGTCGGGCCGGTAGCGGGTGCGCGGCGAGCGGCGCCCGCCCAGCCACAGCCCGACGAGCGCGGCGGCGAGCCCGGCGGCGGCCAACGGCAGCCCGTACCGGGCGCCTTCCGCGGCGAGCAGCCCGTACGATCCGGCCGCGACGCCGAGCAGCCCGCCGAGGGTGAGCACGGTGGTGGTGTGCCGTACGGCCGCCGGCACCTCGGCCGTACGGCCGTAGCCCCGCGCGTCCATGGAGGCGGCCAGCGCGATCGACCGCTCCAGCGCGCCCTCCAGGACCGGAAGACCGATCTGGAGCACCGCACCGATCCCGCCGGTCGCGCGGCCGCGCAGCCGCCGCGCGGTGCGCAGCCGCACCACGTCGGCGACCAGGTTCGGGGCGAACGTCATCGCGACGACGACGGCGACCCCGATCTCGTACAGCGCGCCCGGCAGCGACTTCAGCAGCCGCGCCGGGTTCGCGAGCGCGTTCGCCGCGCCCACGCAGATCAGCAGGGTCGCCAGCCTCGCCCCGTCGTACAGCGCGAACACCAGTTGCTCGGCGGTGACCCGGCCGCCGATCCGCACGCCCTGCGCCCAGTCGGGCAGCGGCACCTCGGGCAGCGTGAACAGGGGATGCGTCCCGGGGATCGGCGAACCGAGCAGGGTCGAGAAGACCAGCCGGATGGCCACGACGGCGAGACCCAGCTTGATGAACGCCCCGTACGAGCGGGCCCACGGCGCGTCGGTGCGCCGTGCCGCCACCACGTAGCCGGCGACGCCGACGATCAGCCCGAGCAGCAGCGGGTTCGTGGTGCGGGACGCCGCCGTGGCCAGGCCGATGGCCCACAGCCACCACGCGCCCGCGTGCACGGCGTTACCCCGGTGCGCCTCGGGCGCCCGCCATGTCGTCCGGCTCATCGGCGACGGCGGCGGGCCTGTACGACGGCGGCGGCACCGAGGGCGACGACGGCCGCGAGACCGGCGACGACACCCAGCGAAGGACCGCCGTCGACCTGCCGCTCCGCCGACCCGGTCTCCGACGCGGCGGGGGAGGCGGGGGAAGCGGAGGGCGCCGTGGTCGCGGGGCCGGACGCCGCGCCGGACGGCTCGGTCGCCACCCTCTCCCCGCACCCCTTCTCCGGGTAGCCGGTGATCGCGCACAGCAGCGCCTGGTTGTTGTAGCGCAGCGGCGCGGCGACGGCGGCCAGCGCCTCCGCGCTGGTCGCGTCGGTACGGACCTGCGCGCAGGCGGTGCGCCGGGCGGGCGGGGTCTCGCCGTCGGGGGCGTGGTCGGGGACGCCGAAGTCGACCACGACCCCGACCCGCTTGGTGCCGTCCTTGGCGGGCACGGTGCCGCAGACCGCGTCGAAGGAGGGCTGCTGGCGCGGTCGCGCCGCGTCCCCCGAGTCGGCGCTCACCGCGAACCGGTAGCCGTCGACCGTGCCGTCGGCCGGCCGTGCGGTCGCCGGGCCCTGCGTGGCGTAGCTCCAGGTGCCGTCCGTCCCGGACTGCCAGAACGACCAGTACCGGTATCCGGCCGCCTGCGCGGGGCCCGCCGCGAGCAGCAGCACAGCGGCGAGCCCGGCCAGCACGGCGGTCAGCCGGGTGGACACGGCGGTCGGCCGCGCGGCGCGCGTCGTGACGGGCGGCGGGCCGCCGGCCCGCCCGCGTACCGCAGCGGTCACGGCTGCCGGTTCTTGTTGCGGCCGCTGAGCAGGAAGCCGATGCCCATGCCGGCGACGAGGAAGATCCCGATCATCAGCCAGACGTTGATGCCCTCGTCCTCGCCCCGCTCCTCGTCCTTCTTCGGCTCGACGGCGGTCGGAGTGGCCTCCGGTGTCGACTCCGGCGTGGGGCCGGTCGCGTTGAGGCGCGCCACGAGGTCGACGCCGCCGAAGTCGCGGGGGTCGGCCTCCATCGCGTGCGCGGCGAAGATCAGCTGTGCGTACGCGGCGGGGCCGCCGTCCTTCGCCCAGGCGGCGGAGTTCCGGGTGAGCCACTTCAGGGCCCCGGCGGCCTTGTCGCCGTGCCCGGCCGCCGCCACGGCCACGACGGCGTCGGCGGTGTTGCCGATGTCGGGCTGCGGGGCGGTGGGGGACGCGGCGCCCGGCATGGGCGGCAGGTCGAGGTGGCCCTTCGCGGCCAGCACGGCCGCCAGGTGCGCGGCCCCGTTGCGGGCGGCCCGCTCGGCGCTCGGCTTGGCGGTGTCCTCGCAGGTCGGTGCCTGGTACGGCGTCACGCCCTTGGCGGGGACGCGCTTGCCGAGACCGGCGAGCACGGCGGCGGCGGTGGCGTCGTCGTTGGCGACGAGCGTGCCGTCCTGGGCGGGCTGGTAGGCGAAGGCGCCGGGGCCCGCCTTGGCGTCGCACGGCAGCGCGAACGTGAGGAGCGCGTCGTAGGGGTTCTTGCCGCTCGCCGAGCGCATGTCGCCGGGCTTGACGCCCACCACGGACAGGGCGCCGGTGACGAGGGACGTGGAGTTGGCGTCACTGGGGCCGCCCGGGTTGTAGCTCCAGCCGCCGTCCTTGTTCTGGGCGTTCTTCAGCCAGGAGGTGGCCGCGCGCATGGCCTTGGTGACGGGGTCGGTCTCGCCGTCCGCCGTCTCCGGCTTGTCGAGCCCGGCGAGTGCCTGGACGGCGACGGCGGTCGCGTTCGTGTCGAGCGGGGTCGTCGCGTCGCAGGGCTTGGCCGGGTCGGGGCGGTAGGAGGGGAAGCCGCCGCTCGCGCACTGCTGCCCGAGCAGCCAGTCCACGGACTTCTGGGCGGGCTTCACCTGGGTGAGCTTCTGCGCCACGAAGGCCAGCGACTGCCGCCACACACCGTCGTACGTGGGGTCCTTCGTGCCGTAGAGGCCGGAGGGGACGACGACGGGCGCGGGGCTCGGCGTCGGTGCGGCGTGGGCAGCGGGGGCGACGGCCGCGCCCCCGGTGAGCAGTACGGCGGTGGCCGCGGCGAGCGCCGCGGGGCCGCGGCGAGCGGTGGTCATGACGGGTGGCCCTCCTGTGGGGCCGGGGGCCGGGCACGCGAGGGCACCGGGCTCCGGCTCCGTATTCCTCGACGGTGCCGGCCACCGGGTGGCCCCCGGTGACACGAGCCGGTCACGCGCCCGTACGGGGCATTCCGGCTCGCCACCTGAGGTGGGTCACGGTTGCGGGTCAGCGCCGGATTTGCACCGGCTTCCCCCCGTACGGGCATGGACGACTCGCACACTCTACCGGCCCGTACTCCGGCCGGTGCGGGACGCCCGGCCCGCACTCGGCACCCGGTCGGCACTACCCCCCGGCTGTCTCCAGGCCACCCCCCGCGGTCCGTCCGGCCGCCCGCCCGGTGTCCCCGCGCGCCAGGTACGCGACCGGGTCGCTGCCCGGCACCGGCTCGGCGCGGCCGCGCTCGACCAGGTGCCGGATGTGGGCCTCGGCCTCCGCGACGGCGATGTTCCGCGAGCCGTACGGGATCCGGGCCCACGGCCGGTTCCACTCCATGCGCTCGGCGAGCTGCCAGGGTGTGCGGGGGGCGGAGAGCAGGCCGAGCAGGGCGGTGAGCCGGGCCTCGTGGTGGGCGAGCAGCTCCCGTACGCGGGCGGCGGCGCCGGTGAAGGCGTGCTGGTGCGCGGGGAGCACCTCGGCGGCCCCGAGGCGCCCGATCCGCTCCAGCGAGTCGAGGTAGTCCCCGAGGGGGTCGGTGGCGGTGGTGTCGTCGGGGTCCTCGTACAGACCGATGTGCGGGGAGATGCCGGGCAGGAGATGGTCCCCGGAGAAGAGCCGCCCGTGGCCGGGCAGCATGGCCGGGTGCTCCTCCTCCAGGTGCAGGCACACATGGCCGGGGGTGTGGCCGGGTGTCCATACGGCACGGAGTCTGCGGCCCGCGAGGTCGAGCCGCTCGCCGGGGACGATGTCCCGGTCGGGCAGGGCGGGGCGCAGGCCGGGCAGGGTGGCGGCGTCCGCGCCGGCCGCCAGCAGCGGCGCGGTGTGGTGTGCGGGGGCGCCGGCGGCGGTCAGCTTGGCGGCCAGGTAGGCGAGCCAGGTGCCGGGCGGTGCCGACCGGGTGCGGCGTACGACGGCGGTGTCGGCGGGGTGCATGGCGATCCACGCGCCGGACGCCTCCCGTACCTGGCCGGACAGGCCGTGGTGGTCGGGGTGGTGGTGGGTGATGACGACGCCGTGGACGTCCGCGACGGAGGTGCCGAGCGCGGTGAGCCCGGCGGCCAGGACGTCCCGGGAGCCGGGGTCGTCCCAGCCGGTGTCGATCAGGACCGGCCCGCGATCGGTGTCGAGGACGTGGACGAGGGTGTGGCCGAGGGGGTTGTCCGGGATGGGGACCGCGATGCTCCAGACGCCTCCGCCGTGCTCGGTCACCCGCGCCATGAGACCCCCTCGTCGCCACCGCCGTACGGTCGGCCATTGCCCACTATAACGAGAACTGGTATCAGTTCTGAAACAGCGTCAGAAACAGACTCGCAGAACTGACGCAGTATCAGAAGACGTGCCGGAAGACGGGTGGTCGACGATGACCGAGCTGGTCGAACACGGGGAACTGTTCATCGGCGGCAGGTGGACCGCCCCTCTGGGCGAGGCCGTCATCGAGGTGGTCTCGCCGCACACGGAGGAGGTCATCGGCCGGGTCCCGCACGCCTCCGAAGCGGATGTGGACCGGGCGGTCGCGGCCGCGCGCCGCGCCTTCGACGAGGGGCCCTGGCCCAGGATGCCGCTGGAGGAGCGGATCGCCGTCGTCACCCGCGTCAAGGACGCCGTCGCCGTGCGGCACGAGGAGATCGCCCGGTCGGTCAGCGCGCAGAACGGCTCACCGTACTCCTGGAGCGTCCTCGCGCAGGCGCTGGGCGCGATGATGGTGTGGGACGCGGCGATCACCGTCGCCCGGGACTTCCCGCACGAGGAACGGCGGTCCGGTGTCCTCGGGCCGATCCTGGTGCGCCGGGAGCCGGTCGGTGTCGTCGCGGCCGTCGTGCCGTGGAACGTGCCGCAGTTCACCGCCGCCGCGAAGCTCGGTCCCGCCCTGCTCGCGGGCTGCACCGCGATCCTCAAGCCGTCGCCCGAGACGCCGCTCGACGCGTACATCCTGGCCGCGATCGCCGAGGAGGCGGGCCTGCCGGAGGGCGTGCTGTCGATCCTGCCCGCCGACCGGGAGGTCAGCGAGTACCTGGTCGGGCACCCCGGCGTCGACAAGGTCTCCTTCACCGGGTCGGTCGCGGCGGGCCGCCGCGTCATGGAGGTCGCCTCCCGCAACCTCACCCGGGTCACCCTGGAGCTGGGCGGCAAGTCGGCGGCGGTGATCCTGCCGGACGCGGACCGCGAAGCGGCGGTCGCCGGGATCGTCCCGGCCGCGTGGATGAACAACGGCCAGGCGTGCGTGGCGCAGACCCGGATCCTCGCGCCGCGCGCCCGGTACGAGGAGTTCGCCGACGCGTTCGCGGCGGCGGCCGGAGCCCTGGTGGTCGGCGACCCGCTCGACCCGGCGACCCAGGTCGGCCCGCTCGTCGCCCGGCGCCAGCGGCAGCGCTCCCTCGACTACATCGGCATCGGCCAGAAGGAGGGCGCCAAGGTCCTCACCGGCGGCGGCCGCCCCGCCGGGCGGTCCACCGGCTGGTACGTGGAGCCGACGCTCTTCGGCGAGGTGCACAACGGGATGCGGATCGCCCGCGAGGAGATCTTCGGCCCGGTCGTCTGCCTCATCCCGTACGGCGACGAGGACGAGGCCCTGCGTATCGCGAACGACTCCGACTACGGCCTGAGCGGCAGTGTCTGGACGGCCGGCACCGAGGCGGGCGTCGCGCGCGGGATCGACTTCGCCCGGCGCGTGCGCACCGGCACCTTCAACGTCGACACCTTCAGCCTGGACATGCTGGGCCCGTTCGGCGGCTACAAGAACTCCGGCCTCGGCCGCGAGTTCGGCCCCGAGGGGTACGCCGAGTACCTGGAGCACAAGATGATCCACCTCCCGGCGGGCCACGGAGCCGAGTGATGGGCGACCGCTGGCACGTGGAGGTCGACCGCACGGTGTGCGTCGGCTCCGCCCAGTGCCTCCACCACGCCCCGGGCGCCTTCCGCCTCGACGCGGGCCGCCAGGCCCACCCCGTCGAGGCGGAGACCGACGCGGCCGAGGAGATCCTCACCGCCGCCGAGAGCTGCCCCGTGGAGGCCATCGCCCTGAAACTGCTGGGCAGCGGGGAGCCGATTTTCCCGTCGGAGGACTAGCGCACGACCACCGGTGCGATTTATCCTGTTTATAGGCCTACGAGACGAGTGAGGGAGTTCGACCGGAGTAGCCGACTCTGGCGAGACGCCGATGTAGCAGTCGGCATCCGCTGGTGCCGACGTCGACGGTCGGGCTGAGAGGCCGGAAGGACGTGGGGCCGAGAGGCCGTACGCCTGGAAGGCGACCCCCAGACACCTGATCCGGACAATACCGGCGAAGGGAACCCGCCTCGTAGGTCGTCGGCATGCGCGCCCAGGGGCGCGGGCCGCCCGAGGTCATACGGGCTGCCCCGAGTCGCGCGGACCGCCGCACGGCGCACGAACGCCCCGCATCGCACGAGCTGCCCCACGCCGCGCGAACTGCCTGCCCCACGTCAGCGGGCTGCCCACGCCGCGCGAGCTGCCTGCCCCACGTCATGCGGGCTGCCCCGAGTCGCGCGAACCGCCCTGTGTCGTAAGGGCTCTGGGGCCGTCGGCGTACGCGCCCCAGGCCGCGCGGGCGGTGGTGGGGCGCTCGTCAGTCCCGTTCCGCGCCCGGCGGCGCCGTCAGGTCGATCAGCCGGCAGACCGTCTCGATGTCGATCTTCACCTGGGCGATGGACGCCCGGCCGGACAGCCAGGTGATCAGGGCCGAGTGCCAGGTGTGCTCGATCACCCGGACCGCCGAGAGCTGCTCCGGGGTCGGGCGGTCGATGCCCGTCGCGTCCAGGATGATCGCCGTCGTCTGCCGCGAGACCGTGTCCACCTCGGGGCTGACGCTGCGGTCGGCGAAGGTCAGGGCCCGCACCATCGCGTCCGCGAGGTGCGGCTCGCGCTGGAGCGCCCGGAAGGCCCGCATCAGGGTCTCGGCGACCCGCTCGGCCGCCGTGTCGCCGGCCGGGGGGTGCTTGCGCAGCGTGCCGTGCAGATGCTGGAGCTGGTCCTGCATGGTGGCGACGAGCAGGTGGATCTTGGAGGGGAAGTACCGGTACAGCGTGCCGAGCGCGACCCCGGCCGCCTCGGCCACCTCGCGCATCTGCACCGCGTCGAAGCCGCCCCGGCCCGCGAGCTGCGCGCTGGCGTGCAGGATGCGGCGGCGGCGCGCCTCCTGGCGTTCGGTCAGCGGCGGCGAGGCCGGTCTGTCGTCCGCTGTCATCGATCCCGTCGCCCCCGTCGTGCCTTCACTGCCCTCATGCCGTGCTCATCGCGTCCGGGGCGCCTCCCGCATGCGTCCCGCGACGTACGCGTCCCGCACCCGCGCGACGCTCGCGTGCGCGACAGTATGGCCGCCGCCCCGCCGTGGCGCGAATCACCTGATCCGCCCCTCACACGCGCGCTACCTGCCGGTAGATTCGAAGCTCCTTGAACGATCAAGAACGATCAAGTCTGGAACTTGTTCTAGATTAGCGCGACCGGTTACGCTCCGCCGAACACGCAGGGATGAAGGGGGCCGCGAGTGACCGCAGAGGCCATAGACGCAGGCCCCCGTGCGGGCACGGGCGCCGCACCGGCCGCCGACGGGAGCCGCCCGCTGCGCATCGCTCTCCTCACCTACAAGGGGAACCCGTTCTGCGGCGGCCAGGGCGTCTACGTACGCCATCTGTCCCGCGAGCTCGCCCGCCTGGGGCACAGCGTCGAGGTGATCGGCTCGCAGCCGTACCCGGTCCTGGACGAGGGCGTGCCGCTCACCGAGCTGCCCAGCCTCGACCTGTACCGGCAGCCCGACCCGTTCCGCACCCCCCGGCGCGGCGAGTACCGGGACTGGGTCGACGCCCTGGAGGTCGCGACCATGTGGACGGGCGGCTTCCCCGAGCCGCTGACGTTCTCCCTCCGGGCCCGCCGCCACCTGGCCGCCCGCCGAGGCGACTTCGACGTCGTCCACGACAACCAGACGCTCGGCTACGGCCTGCTCGGCGGCCCCGGGGCGATCGGCGCCCCCCTCGTCACGACGATCCACCACCCCATCACCGTCGACCGGCAGCTGGAGCTGGACGCCGCGCCGGACTGGAAGCGCCGCGCCTCGGTACGCCGCTGGTACGCGTTCACCCGTATGCAGAAGCGGGTCGCCCGCCGCCTGCCCTCCGTGCTCACCGTGTCCGGCTCGTCCCGGCAGGAGATCGTCGACCACCTGGGTGTGCGGCCCGAGCGCGTCCGGGTCGTCCACATCGGCGCCGACACCGGCCTGTGGTCCCCCGACCCGTCGGTCGCCGAGGTGCCCGGCCGGATCGTCACCACGTCCAGCGCGGACGTCCCCCTCAAGGGCCTCGTCCATCTCGTCGAGGCGCTCGCCAAGCTGCGCACCGACATCCCGGCCGCCCACCTCGTCGTCGTCGGCAAGCGGGCCGAGGACGGCCCGGTCGCCCAGGCCATCGAACGGTACGGGCTCCAGGACGCCGTCGAGTTCGTCAAGGGCATCAGCGACGCCGAGCTCGTGAACCTGGTTCGCGGCGCCCAGGTCGCCTGTGTGCCGTCCCTGTACGAGGGCTTCTCGCTGCCGGCCGCCGAGGCCATGGCCACCGGGACGCCCCTCGTCGCCACCACGGGCGGCGCCATCCCGGAGGTCGCGGGCCCGGACGGTGAGACGTGCCTGGCCGTCCCGCCCGGTGACGCCGGAGCCCTGGCGGCCGCGCTCGCGCGGCTGCTCGGCCCCGGCGGCGATGAGCTGCGCCCGCGCCTCGGCGCGGCGGGCCGCGCCCGGGTCCTGGACCGCTTCACCTGGGCCCGCGCGGCCGAGGGCACGGCGGAACTGTACCGGGAGGCCGTCGCGGCGAGCGGAACGGCCCGCAGGCCCGCCACCGCCCGCTGACCCCGCCCCGGGCGTGCGGCCCGCAGCACCGCCCAGGCCCGCACCTCCCGCCACCTCGCCCGCACCCCCCCTCCACTCCGCTCCCACCTCGCCCCACTCCGCTCCCACCTCGCCCCACCCCGCTCCCACCTCGCCCCACCCCGCTCCCACCTCGCCCCACCCCGCTCCCACCTCGCCCCGCCTCGACCCCCCACCTCGACCCCCTCGACCGCGAAAGCAGGCCGCACTCGTGCTGACCGTCGACTTCACCCGCTTCCCGCTCGCCCCCGGCGACCGCGTGCTCGACCTGGGCTGCGGAGCCGGACGGCACGCCTTCGAGTGCTACCGGCGCGGCGCGCACGTGGTCGCGCTGGACCAGAACGGCGAGGAGATCCGCGAGGTCGCCAAGTGGTTCGCCGCCATGAAGGAGGCCGGGGAGGCCCCGGCCGGCGCGACGGCCACCGCGATGGAGGGCGACGCGCTGAACCTGCCGTTCCCCGACGCGTCCTTCGACGTCGTGATCATCTCCGAGGTGATGGAGCACATCCCCGACGACAAGGGGGTGCTCGCCGAGATGGTCCGCGTCCTGAAGCCGGGCGGCCGCATCGCCGTCACCGTCCCGCGCTACGGCCCCGAGAAGGTCTGCTGGGCGCTCTCCGACGCCTACCACGAGGTCGAGGGCGGCCACATCCGCATCTACAAGGCCGACGAACTCCTGGGCAGGATCCGGCAGGCCGGCCTCAAGCCGTACGGCACCCATCACGCGCACGCCCTGCACTCGCCCTACTGGTGGCTGAAGTGCGCGTTCGGCGTCGACAACGACAAGGCGCTGCCGGTCCGCGCGTACCACAAGCTGCTGGTCTGGGACATCATGAAGAAGCCCGCCCTGACCCGCGTCGCCGAGCAGCTGCTCAACCCGGTCGTCGGCAAGAGCTTCGTCGTGTACGCGACCAAGCCCCACCTTCCCAGGGACGAGGCCGAGACCGCGTGACGAGCCCCGACGCGAGCCCCGAGAGGACCGAACACCTCGTCCTGCCCGGTGTCCTGACCGCCGAGCAGGCCGCCGAGACCGTCGCCGGGATCCTGGCGGCCCAGCGGGACAGCGGCGCCATCCCCTGGTTCCGGGGCCACCACCTGGACCCGTGGGACCACACCGAGGCCGCCATGGCGCTGGACGCCGCGGGCGAGCACGCCGCGGCCGCCCGCGCCTACGAGTGGCTGGCCCGGCACCAGAACGAGGACGGCTCCTGGTACGCCGCGTACCACGACGGCGACGCCGAGCAGGTCACCGACCGGAGCCGGGAGACCAACTTCTGCGCGTACGTCGCGGTCGGCGTCTGGCACCACTACCTGGCCACCGGCGACGACACGTTCCTCGACCGGATGTGGCCCGTGGTGTACGCGGCCGTGGAGTTCGTCCTCCGGCTCCAGCAGCCGGGCGGCCAGATCGGCTGGAAGCGCGAGCCGGACGGCACCCCCGTCACGGACGCGCTGCTGACCGGCAGCTCCTCCATCCACCAGGCGCTGCGCTGCGCCCTCGCGATCGCCGACGAGCGGGAGGAGCCGCAGCCCGACTGGGAGCTCGCGACGGGAGCCCTGGCCCACGCCGTCGCCCACCACCCCGAGCGGTTCCTCGACAAGGACCGCTATTCGATGGACTGGTACTACCCGGTCCTCGGCGGCGCCGTCACCGGTGTGGCCGCCAAGGAGCGCGTCGAGAGCCGCTGGGACGAGTTCGTCGTGCCCGGTCTCGGGGTGCGCTGCGTCCTGCCGAACCCGTGGGTGACGGGCGGCGAGAGCTGCGAACTCGCGCTCGCGCTGTGGGCGATGGGGGAGTCCGACCGGGCGCTGGAGATCCTCCGGTCCATCGGCCACCTCCGCGCCGACGGCGGCATGTACTGGACGGGGTACGTCTTCGAGGCCGACGGCGACAACGCCCCGGCCGTGTGGCCGGAGGAGCTCACCACCTGGACGGCGGGCGCCCTGCTCCTGGCGGTGGCCGCGCTGGGCGGCGACGAGGCGACGACGGCGGTCTTCGGCGCCGAACGCCTCCCGCGCGGTCTCGCCCCGGACTGCTGCGGCCGGTAGGGCGGCGGTTCGGGGGCTGCGGCTCGGGGGGCTGGGTTCAGCGGTTCAGCTCGGCCAGTACGCGCAGGGTCGCGGGGTCGGGGGCCGTCACCAGCAGGTCCGTGACGGGCCCCGCCCGCCACAGTGCCAGACGCTCGGCGATCCGGCCGCGCGGGCCGACGAGGGAGATCTCGTCGGCGAACGCGTCCGGCACGGCGAGCACGGCCTCGTCGCGCCGCCCCGCCAGGAACAGCTCCCGGACACGGCGGGCCGCGTCCCCGTACCCCATCCTGGCCATCAGGTCGGCGTGGAAATTGCGGGCGGCGTGGCCCATGCCGCCGATGTAGAACCCGAGCATCGCCTTCACCGGCAGCAGGCCATCGGCGACGTCGTCGCAGACCCGGGCCCGCACCAGCGGCGCGACCATGAAGCCCGGGGCGGCCCCGGCGAGCGCGTCCGTGTACGCGCCGGTCCGGAACGGCGACCAGTACAGGGGCAGCCACCCGTCGGCGATACGGGTCGTCTGCGCGATGTTCTTCGGCCCCTCGGCGCCCAGCAGCACCGGCAGGCCGGCCCGCAGCGGGTGGGTGATCGGCCGCAGGGCCCTGCCGAGCCCGGTGGCGTCCGCCCCGGCGTACGGGTGCGGATGGAACCGCCCGTCGAGCGCCACCGGCGCCTCGCGGCGCAGCACCTGGCGGACCACGTCCACGTACTCCCGCGTCGCGGTGAGCGGCGAGCGGGGGAACGGCCGCCCGTACCAGCCCTCGACCACCTGCGGACCTGAGAGACCGAGCCCCAGCAGCATCCGCCCGCCCGACAGGTGGTCCAGCGTCAGCGCGTGCATCGCGGTGGCCGTCGGCGCCCGCGCGGCCATCTGCGCGACGGCGGTACCCAGCCGGATCCGGGACGTGTGCGCGGCGATCCAGGTGAGCGGTGTGAACGCGTCCGACCCCCACGCCTCGGCCGTCCACACCGAGTCGTACCCGAGCCGCTCCGCCTCCCGGGCGAGACCGAGGTGCGCGGGGTCGGGGCGCCGCCCCCAGTACCCGAGGGCCAGTCCGAGCCGCATGGGCGAACCTTCCTGACGGTACGTCAGTCACGGGCGTCGGACGGGACTGTACGCCAACGGCCCCCCACCCGGAAGGGCGAGGGGCCGTCGTGCTGTGCGGTCGTGCGGTCAGCCGCGCTGGATGCCCGTCGTGTCCTGGAGCACACCGCGCCGGCCGTCCTGCGTCTGCGCCACGAGGGCCGCGCCGCGCTGCTCCACCGCCAGGTACCAGGTACCCGGGGCGAGTTCGGCGATCGGCGACGGCGAACCGTCCTCCGCGTACAGCGGCCGGGCCACCGGCACCGCGAACCAGAACGGCGAGAAGTCCGATGCGGGCGCGGGCGTGTGCTGCGCCTGCTGCTCGGCCTGCGGGTGACCGCCGCCCTGCGAGGGCTGCGCCCCGTAAGGCTGCGGCTGCCCGCCCTGACCCGGCTGCCCGCCGTAGGGCTGCGCGCCCGGGTAGCCGTAACCACCGGGGGGCATGGCCTGCTGGCCCGGCTGCCCGCCGTACGGCTGCGGGGTCTGCGGACGCGGCGCACCCATCAGCGGCGCCTTGAGCGCGGGCACCAGCGGCGAGGCGACGGCCCCGGCGGCCAGCAGCAGGGAAGCGATCAGGCCGAGGATGAGCGCGGCTCCGGCGTTCTCCGCCTCGAAGATCCACATGAGCATGGACCATGCGGCGGCGACGGTGAGGACGACACCGGCCTGCCCCAGGTCGAGCCCGGCGACCTTGCGCGGCTGGGGCAGCAGGTGGCTCACCACGACCAGGGCGGCACCGGCGACGCCGGTGAAGAAGACGCCCCAGCCCAGGTAGGAGAGTTCCCAGGGGCTCGGCACCGCGTCGCAGAAGGAGCCCGAGCATTCGGCGATGTTCAGGAACGAGGCGATGAACAGCACCACCGCTGCTCCGATCACCACGCCATCGCCTCGAGTGAGGGAGCGGATGTTCACGTGTAGAAGTCCTTCGTCGGTTCGTCTCGTCGTCGGGTGGCGCGAAGCACGGGGGCGGCCCCCATCGTACGGACGAATGTATCGTCCGCTGTCCCTACCCGTTCAGGTAGGTGCTGATGCCGTCCGCGATTCCCCGCGCCGCTTTCTGCCGCCAGGAGCCGTCCTTGAGCAGCGCGGCGTCCTTCGGATCACGCATGTTGCCGCATTCGACGAACACCTTGGGCACGGCCGACAGGTTCAGCCCGCCCAGATCGTCGCGCACGTCCAACCCCGTACCGCCCCCGATGTAGTTGGCGGGGGCGCTGCCCGTCGCCAGGGCGAACGTCCTGGCGATGTGCTCGCCGAGCGTACGCGAAGGACCGACGATTTTTGTCGTGTCCGCAGCACCTCCACGGACCTTCGCGGGCAGGATCACATGGAAGCCCCGGTTCCCGGCCGCCGAGCCGTCCGCGTGGACGGAGACCACCGCGTCCGCCCGTGCCGCGTTGCCGACGCGGGCCCGTTCGTCGATACACGGCCCGAACGGACGATCGGCGTCATGGGTGAACACGACCGTCGCGCCCTGCTCGCGGAGCAGGGTGCGCAGACGGTGTGAGACGTCGAGGGTGAATTCCGCCTCCGTGTAGCCGTCGGCGGTCGCGGTGCCGGTGGTGTCGCATTCCTTGCGATGCGTACCGACGTCGACGAGAGCGTTGATTTCCTTCGGGTGATCGAAATTGCCTGGATTGTGGCCAGGGTCGATCACGACCGTCTTCCCGGACAGGGGAAGGGTGGCACCCTCGGGCGCGGCAGACGGGGAAGGCGACACCGCCGCCGCGCCCGCCGTCGGTACCGCATCCGGCGGCGCGCCACCCGCCCGCCGCCCGGTGTCGTCGGCCGCCGCCCGCACCAGCCAGCCCACCGCCACGGTCGTCAGCAGCGCGGCCGCCGCCACGGCCAGCCCGGCGCGCGCCCGCCGCCGGCGCACGGACGCGGACGCGGGAACGGGGACGGGGACAGGGGCGGGGACGGGTTTCGGGATGTCGTCGTCGTGCACGTGCGCGAGCCTAGGCGCTCCCCGCGCGGGACGCTCAGATTCCCGCGCCCGTGCGCCGCAGCACCCGCAGCGAGTCCGTCGCCGACACCTCCGTGAACGCGCCCGACTCCAGCGCCCGCAGGTACACCCGGTACGGGGCCTGGCCGGTGAACTCGTCCACCGGGTCGGGGAACACGTCGTGGATCACCAGCAGCCCGCCCTCCGCGACGCGCGGCGCCCAGCCCTCGTAGTCGCCGTTCGCGTGCTCGTCCGTGTGCCCGCCGTCGATGAACACGAGCCCGACCTCGCCCGCCCACACCCGCGCCGCCTGCGGCGACCGCCCGACGACCGCGATGACGTGGTCCTCCAGGCCGGCGGCGTGCAGGGTCCGGCGGAACGTCGGCAGGGTGTCCATCAGGCCGACCTCCGGGTCCACCACCGTCGGGTCGTGGTACTCCCACCCCGGCTGCTGCTCCTCGCTGCCCCGGTGGTGGTCCACGGTCACGGCGACGGTCCCGGCCGCCCGCGCCGCGTCGGCCAGCAGGATCGTGGACCGCCCGCAGTACGTCCCGACCTCGAGCAGCGGCAGCCCGAGCCGCCCGGCCTCGACGGCCGCCGCGTACAGGGCCAGGCCCTCCCGTACGGGCATGAAGCCCTTGGCCGCCTCGAAGGCGGCGAGCGTCGCGGGCTCGGGCGTGGCGGCTGCCATGGATCGGGTCCTCCCGGTCGTACGTGCGTGTGAGCAGCCATTAGGCCACAGAGGCCAGCCGGTCACCAGATCGGTGGGCCGCCGGGCCGCCCGGGTCGCCCGCCCAGGCGTTCCGCGATCACCTGGGAGCGCCGGTCACCGTACTCACGGGAGGAGTGAAGATGACAGCGCAACCAGATCAGGTGCTGCACACGGTCGCGGAGAAGGTGCGTGCGTTGCTCCTGGCGGGCGAGCCCTCGATGGAGAGGGCCATCGAGAAGGCACGGGCGGAGACCCCCGGCGGCCGGAACGTGAGCGAGGGAGAGGTCTCCGAGTACATCGACACCCTCCGGTCCAGCCCCGACGGCATCAGCGCCCTCGACGAGGGGCCCCAGTAGGAGCTCTCGTCGCCCCTCCGTCCTCTCACTCCTCAGCCCTCTTCGGTGTCGCACTCGAACCAGACCGTCTTGCCGTCGGGCAGCCGCGTCACCCCCCACCGGTCGGTCACCGCGTCCACCAGCAGGAGCCCGCGCCCGCCCTCCCCGAGCCGGTCCACCGGCCGCACCGGGAGGGCGGGCCGCTCGGACCCGTCCGAGACCTCCACCCGCAGCACGCCCTGCCCCCGCAGGATGACCGTCGTGGCCCACCGGCCCGGCACGTGACGGACGACATTGGTGGCCAGCTCGGTCAGCGCGAGCTCGGCGGCCTCGGCGACGCCGGTCATGCCCCAGCTCCCCAGCAACATCCGTAGCACGCGCCGCAGATGCCGCACGGAATGCTCACCGAGCGTGAACCCCAACTGGTAGCTGTCGCCGAATTCGCCTGGAGCGGGGCGAGTTACGTGATTCATGTCACCAGCGTGGAGCGATGTGGTTACGCTCGGCTACGGACCGAAAGGAACGCCGCGAGGCGTTGGCTTGGGGGTGACCGCCGCATGGTCAACATCCGTGATCTCGATCCCAGCGCTTCTCCGCTGGACTACTACGGCTCCGAACTCCGCCGCCTGAGAGAGGCGGCCAAGCTCAGGCAGGGGCAGCTGGGCGGAGTCATCTTCTGCACGGGTTCGCTGATCGGGCAGATCGAAACGGCGAAGAAGGTGCCGACACGGGAGTTCTCGGAACGCCTGGACGCCGCGCTCGGCACGGACGGCACGTTCTCACGACTGGTGGGGCTGGTGTTGCGGAGCCAACTGCCGACGTGGTTCCAGGCGTACGCGGAGATGGAGGCGAAGGCGGCGTACATCTCCACGTACCAGGCGCAGCTGGTGTACGGGCTGCTCCAGACGGAGGAGTACGCGCGGGCGGTACTGGGCGCGCGGACCGACGAGAACATCGACGCCCGTGTGGCGGCCCGAATGGAACGGCAGCGGATACTGGACCGCGACCGGCCGCCGCTCATCTGGGTCGTGTTGAGCGAGGCGGTCCTCCATCAGGAGATCGGCGGCCGGGAGGTCATGCGGGCCCAACTTGCCCACCTGTTGAGCCTGCGGGGGCGGGAGTGGGTCAAGGTGCAGGTTCTGCCCTTCGTGGCTGGCGCGCACACCGGACTGATGGGTTCCTTCAACATCCTGCGGTTCGAGGACGACCCGGACATCGTCTACACCGAGGACTTCGTGCAGGGCCATATGACGGCCAATCCGGACGCTGTCAGGGAAGGTTCGCTCCGTTACGATCACTTGCAGGCCGCCGCGCTCTCCGTGGAGGATTCGGCGGCACTGATCGCCCGCGTAATGGAGGAACGCTATGGAGAGCATCCAGACTCTGACGGGCGCACGGTGGCGTAAGTCGTCGTACAGCTCGGACACTGGTGGCGAGTGCGTCGAGTGCGCGCCGCTCGGCGCCGCCGCCTGGCAGAAGTCGTCGCACAGCGGAGACACCGGCGGTGATTGCGTCGAGGTCGCCGCACGGCCCTGCCGTATCGCCGTCCGTGACTCCAAGAACCCCGACGGTCCCGTTTTCGCCGTCGCCCCCGCCGCCTTCGCGGCCTTCGTCACGGCCGCCGCCGGGGGAGACTTCGGCGTCTGAGGAACGTAGCGAAACGACTCCGCCCCGGTACGGGTCCGTACCGGGGCGGAGCTGTTGGTCGACACGACGATGCCGACCGACCGTCATGAACCTGCCGCTCAGGAGAAGACCACCGACCGCAGCTTCAGCCGCTCGCTCGCGCTGCCGCCCGGCCGGAGCACGTAGAAGAGGCCTTCGCAGTCCACGTCCGTGAAGACGGTCGCCGTCGACGTGGTGCGGTTCTTCGGGGTGTGCGCGGGCGGGAACGCGTAACTCTCGACCTCGGGCAGGGTGATGCACCGGCCGCTGTCGGGGTCGGTCAGCCTGCCGGTCTCCGGGTCGCCGTTCTCGGTGTAGTACGTGTAGCTGAACTCGCCCGTGGCCGCGCCGGCCGAGGTGGGCAACGTCAGGACGAGCGCGAACGCGCCGACGGCGGCGGCGAGCGTGGTGCGAAGTCGCATGAGAAATCCCGTCATCCAAGGTATTGATGCCTTGTGGGCGCTGCCCACGGGGTTGTCCGGATATGCGGGCGTCACTCGAACCGGTGGAGCGGGATCGTTCCTTCGACCCCCGTGAGGCCGTGTCGGTGCCGGCCCGTACCATCGGCGCGTTTGCTCGATCTTCGATGCCGGTTCGCAAGGGGGAACACATGGCGGGGCAGGACAGAGGCGGGGGCAGGCGGCGCGGGCGGATACGCGCGGCCGTCCTGGCCGTGGTGGTGCTCGCGTCCGCGACGGGAGTGCTGGCGGCCACGGACAGCTGGCCGTTCCGCGACAGCTACTGCTGGGGCGCCTGGCAGCAGAACAGTGGACCGTACTTCCTCGGGGACGAGCCGCTGGACCAGGGCGCGAAGCGGACCGGTACGCAGTCCGCACCGCCGTCCGCCGGACAGCCCGAGGCGCTGTGCGAGGTCCTGGTGCTCAGGGAGGTTCCGAGCGACGACCCGAGCAGCAAGACCGTCACCGCGGAGTACGGCCGGGTCCCGGCCGATGCGGAGGAGCGCCGCGAGTGGCTGGCCCACTTCCTGAGCGGCTCCGCCACGCTCCTGCCCGACGGGCTCGACGGAGTCGTGGCCGAAGACCGGGCGATGCTGGTCCTGCCGGAGGCGTGCGATGTGGACGGCAAGCCGTCGACGGTGACGATCCGGACCGACGGCGGCTCCATCGGCGAGCTGGACGAGGTCACGGGCATGCTGCTGAACCTCGCCGACAAGACGATGAAGGCGGCGAGTTGCGCGCCGGACACGCCGCTGCGCGTGCGGTCGCCGATGGTGGCGGTCGCCGAGAGCGAGGAGAGCGAGTACGCCCTCGACCCGCTCTGCCGGATCCCCGGGATGCGGTTCGACTACGTGAAGGAGTACGACTACGAGCAGCAGGTGGGCGTGGTGGACGACCGGCTGCGGACCTGCTCCGTGCTGTGGGAGACGCGCTACACGCCCCGGGAACCCGCGGGTCAGTACGTGATGGCCGGTACACCGAGGTTCGCCGCCCTGTTCGCGGGTCTCCCGGAGGGCGTCGACCACGGGCTGGTGCGCACCACCTGCAAGGGGCGGCCGACGGTCTACTACGGCAGCACGGGGGAGGGCCTGCGCGGCCTCAGCGTGCCTGACGATCGGACGGTGTTCAGGAACTTCGTGCAGTCCGTGAGCGCGTACATGGGGTGCGAGAACAAGGGAACGGTGGCGTGATGGCGGAATCCGAGACCGAGCGGGGGAACGGCACCGAGCGAGGGAACGGGACCGAGCGAGGGAACGGCACCGAGCCCGCCGCGACCGAGACGCCGACCGAGACGCCGACCAGGGCCGCAGCCGCGCCGGAAGCCGCCGCGACCGAGACCGACACCGCCGCCGGGACTGCGGCCGCGGCCGCGCCGGAAGCCGCCGCCGAGTCCGAGTCCGGGTCCGCGCCCGCCGCCGAGACCGACACCGCAGCCACGCCGGAAGCCGCCGCCGAGTCCGGGACCGAGCCCGCCGCCGCGACCGAGCCCGCGCCCGCGCGGCGGTCGCCGCTGGGGCGGTTCCTGCGTCACCGCACGGTCCGTACCGCCGTCGTCGCCGGGCTCGTCGGCGCGCTGCTCGGCGCGGGCGTCGTCGGCTGGCGGACCGACACGCTCCCGCTGGTCGGGCCCAAGCCGTGCTGGGACTCCCTCGACGACTCCGCCGTGGCCGCGCTCTTCGGCGACCGCAGGATCGAGGCCGAGGAGCAGAAGCTCCAGCCCGACCCGCGCGGCGACCGGCTCATGTACGGCCAGTGCCGGATCACGAGCTACCGCGAGGAGCGCGGCGAGGAGCGGGCCGCCCGGCAGGTGACCGTCCACGTCCGCAGGCTGGACTCGCTGTACGGCACCGACAGCCGCAAGTGGCCCGCCGAGTTCCTCGCGGCGACCATGTCGCCGCTCGGGGAGGGGCTGCCCGGCATGGCGTCGGGGGCCCGCGCCTGGATCGCGCTGCCGCAGAGCTGCACCGGGTCCGGCGACGGGGGCCCGGCCGTGGTCGACGCGGGCATGGGGCAGGCGGGGCTGGAGGTCGACTCCGTGTACGACCCGGCGGAGCGGGCCGCGCTCGCCCGTACGGTGGTGGCGGTGGCCAACGGCGTCCTGCGCGACTTCGACTGCGCCGGTGCCTACCCGGCCCCCCGCGAACTGGCCGCGCCGGTCGACTGGACCGCCGCGAACCATCAGGCGTTCTGCGGGATCAAGGGGTTCGTCCTGCCCGCCGCCCACCGCAAGCTCCTGAGCACCGTGCGCTTCGTCGCCGGTGGCGAAGGCCCCGCCAGGGTCTGCGAGGCGTCCTACGACCGGGGCAGGCCGACCGTGCGGTTCACGACCGTCGTCGAACCGCTCACCGCGCACGTCTTCGCGCGGGACCTCCTGAACGGGGGGCCGCACTTCGACGGCGACAGGGGCCGGGGAACGCTCAACGCCACCCGCGCCGTGTACGAGGTGAACTGCCAGTCCGGGCCGGTGGTGTTCATGGTGGAGCAGCTGAAGAACGCGGAGCGCGGGTTCCGGTACACCCGTGACCTGCTGCCCCCGTACGTCGCAGCCGAGGCCGAGCGGATCGGCTGCGGCTCCGTGAAGGTGGTCGCGCCGAAGGGGTGACCCGGGGCCCGCGTCGCGCCCCTTCCGTCCTACTGGAACGCGTTCTACTCTGCGGGCCGGCCACGGAAGGGGCGCAGCCATGAAGACGAGGGCGTACATCGTCGGCGTCGGCACGACCAGGTTCGAGAAGCCCGAGACCCGCGACTGGCAGTACTGGGACATGGCCCGGGAGGCCGGCACCGCCGCCCTCGCCGACGCGGGCATCGGATACGAGGCCGTGGAACAGGTCCCCGTCGGCTTCTGCCACCAGGCGTCGACGGCCGGGCAGCGCGCCGCGTACGAACTCGGCCTCACCGGCGTACCCGTCTACAACGTCAACAACAACTGCGCCACCGGCGCGACCGCGTTGATGCTGGCCCGCCAGTTCGTGGAGGGCGGTGCGAGCGACTGCGTCCTCGCCCTCGGCTTCGAGAAGATGACGCGCGGCGCGCTCGGCGCGGGCGCCGGGGCGGGGGACTTCCGTACGTCGCCCGTCGCCCGGCACTACGGGATCATGGCCGCCGCCCACGGCTTCGCCGAGGCCCCGCCCACCGCCCAGCTCTTCGGCAACGCCGCCCGCGAGCACATGGACCGGTACGGCACGACCGAGGCCCAGCTCGCGGCCGTCGGCGCCAAGAACCACCGGCACTCCGCCCACAACCCCGACGCGCAGTTCCGCACCGTGTACTCGGTCGCCGATGTGCTCGCCGCACCGACCGTGCACCACCCGCTGACCAGGCTCCAGTGCTCACCCACCTCCGACGGCGCCGCGGCGGCCGTCGTCGCCTCCGAGCGGTTCGTGGCACGGCACGGGCTCGCCGGCCGGGCCGTCGAGATCGTCGCGCAGGCGATGACCACCGACACCGAGGCGTCGTTCGCCTCCGGAACCTGCGTCGACGCCGTCGGGGCGCCCATGACCCGGGCGGCCGCGCTGCAGGCGTACGACGCGGCCGGGCTCGGCATCGAGGACGTCGACGTCATCGAACTCCACGACTGCTTCTCCATCAACGAACTGCTGACCTACGAGGCGCTCGGCATGTGCGCGGTGGGGGAGTCCGGCAAGCTCGTCGAGTCCGGCGCCACCACCTACGGCGGCCGCTGGGTGGTGAACCCGTCCGGCGGGCTGATCTCCAAGGGCCACCCGCTGGGCGCCACCGGCCTCGCCCAGGCCGCCGAACTCGTACGGCAGCTGCGCGGCGAGGCCGGCGCCCGCCAGGTCGCCGGGGCACGCACCGGCCTCGCCCACAACATCGGCCTCGGCGGCGCCGCCGTCGTCACCCTGCTACGGGCCGCTACGCACGGCACGGAGTGACCCGGGCGAGGTGAGCGCGCCGGGCGCGGGGTACCCGCTCCCCGGACCGATGCCACCATGTACGGACCGGAAGGCAGCTGCGACCATGACACGTATGGCCCAGCCCCGGACAGACGCCGCAGCCACCGCAGCCGCCGCTCCCGCCCGCTTCCGCCCCCGCCTCACTCCCCGCTCACGTCCCCGCACCCCGCGTCCCGTCAGGACCTGGCTGGTGCTCACGACCGCCTGCGCCGGCCAGTTCCTGGTCGTCCTCGACGTGTCCGTCGTCAATGTGGCCCTGCCCTCCATGCGCGCCGACCTGGGACTGTCGGCGCTCGGCCTGCAGTGGGTGCTCAACACGTACTCGATCGCGTTCGCCGGGTTCATGCTGCTCGGCGGGCGCGCCGCCGACCTGTTCGGCCGGAAGCGGATGTTCCTCGTCGGGCTCGGCCTGTTCACCGCCGCGTCCGTCGCGGGCGGGCTCGCCCAGGAGGGCTGGCAGCTGCTCGCCGCCCGCGCCGTCCAGGGGCTCGGCGCGGCGGTCCTCGCGCCCGCCACGCTCACCATCGTGACCGGCGCCGTACCGGAAGGGCACGCCCGCACCCGGGCCATCGGGACCTGGGCGGCGGTCGGGGCGGGCGGCGGCGCGGCGGGCGGGCTCGTCGGCGGACTCCTGACCGACCTGCTGTCCTGGCGCTGGGTGCTCCTGATCAACGTGCCGGTGGGCGCCCTCGTCCTGATCGCCGCCGTCGTGTGGGTCCGCGAACACCGCACCGGCGCCGGGCGGCGGCTCGACCTGCCCGGCGCGGTGCTGGTCACGGGCGGCCTCGCGGCCCTCGCGTACGGCGTCGTCCAGACCGAGCAGGCCGGCTGGGGCGCCCGGGAGACCCTCGTGCCCCTCCTCGGCGGGCTCGCGCTGCTCGCCGCCTTCGTCGCGGTGGAGGCCCGCGCCCGGCAGCCGCTCATGCCACTGAAGGTGTTCCGGTCCCGGGCGGTGGCGGCCGCGAACGTGGCCATGCTGGTCACCGGCTCGGCGTCGTTCGCCATGTGGTTCTTCATGACGGTGTACGCGCAGAACGTGCTCGGCTACAGCCCGCTGGAGGCCGGGCTCGCCCTCGTACCCAGCTCGATCAGCATCGTCGTCGGCTCGAAGATCGCGCCCCGGCTCATGCCGCTCACCGGCGCGGGCAACCTCGCGGTGATCGGCGCGCTGCTCGGCGCCGTCGGCTTCGCCTGGCAGTCGCTGATGGACGCGGACGGCACGTTCACGACGGCCATCCTGGGGCCCGGCATCCTGATGATGACCGGTGTCGGGCTCGTCATCACCCCGCTGGCCACGCTCGCCACCACGGGCGCCGCCCCCGGCGACGCCGGCCTCGTCTCGGGGCTCGTCAACACCTCCCGCACGATGGGCGGCGCCCTGGGCCTCGCGGTGCTGTCCACGGTCGCCGCGTCCCGCACGGAGGGCGCCACGGACCCCGGGACGCTGACGGCCGGATACGCCCTGGCGTTCCGCACGGGCGCGGGCATCCTCGTCGCCAGCGCCCTGATGATGTACCTCTGGCTGCCCCGCCGGAGCAATCCGGCCCAGGGTGTCTGACGAGGCGTCAGGAGCCTTCCCAAGCCACCCGGCACGCGCTATACAGGAGGCCGCCGGCCCCTAGAACACGTTCTCGTGCGGTCGGCACCCGCACGCCTCGGTGTGGCCGACGGTGCGGACGGTCGCACCGAGGTCCTCTCCGCCCACGACCCCCGGGAGCAGCGCCCCATGCCGATCGACGTCCCCCAGGCACTCGCCGCCGAGCCGCGCTCCGCCGAGATCGGCTGGGACCACAAGGACATCCAGCTCTACCACCTCGGCCTCGGCGCCGGAACGCCCGCCACCGACCCCGACGAGCTGCGCTACACCCTGGAGTCCCGGCTGCACGTCCTGCCCAGCTTCGCCACCGTCGCGGGCGCCGGCATGGGCATGCTCGGCGGGCTGGCCGCGCCCGGTATCGACGTCGACCTGGCCGCCGTCCTGCACGCCGGGCAGCGCGTCGACCTGCACCGCCCCATCCCGGTACGCGGCCGGGCCGTCACTACCTCACGCGTCGCCGCCGTGTACGACAAGGGCAAGGCCGCCCTCATCGTCCTGCGCTCCGAGACCGCCGACGACGACGGGCCGCTCTGGACGAGCGACGCCGAGATCTTCGTACGGGGCGAAGGCGGCTTCGGCGGTGAGCGCGGCCCCTCCGCCCGCGCCGAAGCCCCGGACCGCGCCCCCGACCGGACCGTCGAGCGCCCCGTCCGCGAAGAGCAGGCGCTGCTGTACCGGCTGTCCGGGGACTGGAACCCGCTGCACGCCGACCCCGAGTTCGCCAAGCTCGCCGGATTCGACCGGCCGATCCTGCACGGGCTGTGCACGTACGGGATGACCCTGAAGGCCGTCGTGGACACGGTCCTCGACGGCGACGTCACCCGGGTCCGCTCGTACCGCACCCGCTTCGCCGGGGTCGCCTTCCCCGGCGAGACCCTGCGCGTACGCCTCTGGGAGGAGCCCGGACAGGTCCGCGCGGCGGTCACGGCCGCCGAGCGGGACGACGCGCCCGTCCTCGCCGACACGGTCGTGGAGACCGTCTGAACGCACCCGCCCGCCCGCACCGCCCATCCGCACCGCCCTGCAGCGCCGCCCCCACCGATCTCCCCTGCCTAACCGATCTCCCCGACCCCACCGATCTCCCCGACCCCACCGCCCCTCACCGCCCGTCACGCCCCTCACGCCCGCACGGACCGAAGGGAGCCGCGCCATGCGCGCAGCCGTACTGCACGAGACCGGCCAGGACAAGCTGGAGGTCCACGACGACGTCGAGGCGGTGGGATTCGGCCCCGGCAGGGTGCGGATCCGTGTCCGGGCCACCGGGCTGTGCCACTCGGACGTCTCCGCGATGAGCGGCGTCCTGCCGCAGCCCGCCCCGTTCGTCCCCGGCCACGAGGGCGCCGGTGAGGTCGTGGACGTCGGCGAAGGCGTCACCTCGGTCAAGCCCGGCGACCGGGTCGTCCTGTGCTGGCTCCCCGCCTGCGGAACCTGCCAGGCGTGCCGGCGCGGCCAGACCCAGCTGTGCCTGGCCGGGTTCCTCAACGCCGGGACCCCCAACTTCAAGCGGCCCGGCGGCGACGTCTTCGGCTTCGCCGGCACCGGCACCTTCGCCGAGGAGGTCGTGGTCGACGCGGGCTGCGCCGTCCCCATCCCCGACGACGTCCCCTTCGACATCGCCGCGCTCATCGGCTGCGGCGTCACCACGGGACTCGGCGCGGCCATCAACACCGCCCGGGTCGAAGCCGGTTCGTCGGTCGCGGTCATCGGCTGCGGAGGCGTCGGCATCTCCGCCGTGCAGGGCGCCAAGCTGCGGGGCGCCGCCGAGATCGTCGCCGTCGACCCGGTGGAGTCCCGCAGAGAGGCCGCCCTCCGGTTCGGCGCGACGGAGGCGGTCGCCCCGGACGGGCTCGCCGACGCGAAGCAGCGCGTCACCGGCGGCGAGGGCTTCGACTACGTCTTCGAGGTCGTCGGCCGCTCGGCCACCGCCCGTACCGCCTACGAGACCACCCGGCGCGGCGGCACCCTCTGCATCGTCGGCGCGGGCGCCATGGACGACTTCCTGCGGCTCAACATGTTCGAGCTGTTCTTCGACGAGAAGAGGATCCTGCCGTCGATGTACGGCGGCGGTGACGTCCTCCGCTCGTACGAACGGTCCATCGCCCTCTGGCGGGCAGGCCGCGTCGACCTGGCCGGCCTGATCACACACCGGGTCCGGCTCGCCGACGTCAACGAGGCCCTGACGCAGATGCGGACCGGCGAGGCCCTGCGCACCTGCATCGAACTCTGACGACGGGAGGAACGGACCATGTCACTGCCTCTGGAGGGGCTCACGGCCGTCGTCACCGGCGCCGCGCGCGGGCTGGGCCGCGCGGAGGCGCTGGAACTGGCGCGGCTGGGCGCGGCGGTCGTCGTCAACGACCACGGCGAGACGTCCGCGGGACCCGCCGCCGAGACCGTCGCCGAGATCCGCGCGGCGGGCGGCCGTGCCGTCGCCCACCTGGGCGACGTCTCCGACCACACCGCCGCCCGCGCCCTCGTGGACCTGGCCGTCGACACGTACGGACGGCTCGACGTCCTCGTCAACAACGCGGGCATCCTGCGCGACCGGATGGTCTTCTCGATGACCGAGGACGAGTGGGACGCGGTCATCCGCGTCCACCTCAAGGGCCACTTCAACACCACCCGCTTCGCGGCGGCCCACTGGCGCCACCGCTCCAAGGCGGCGGGCGGCGCCCCCGTCCACGGCAGGATCGTCAACACCTCCTCCGAGGCGTTCCTCGCCGGCTCGGCCGGCCAGCCCAACTACGCGGCCGCCAAGGGCGGCATCGTGGGCCTCACCACATCGACCGCGCACGCCCTCGCCAAGTACGGCGTGACGTGCAACGCGATCTGCCCGCGCGCCCGCACCGGCATGACGGCCGACGTCTTCGCGGGCGTCGCCGAACCGGCACCCGGCGAGACGGACCGGCTGGCCCCGGAACACGTCGCCCCGCTCGTCGGCTACCTCGCCTCCCCGGCCGCCGCCCGCGTCAACGGCCAGCTCCTGGTGGTGCACGGCGGTCTGGTCGCCGTCATGGAACGCCCGCGCGTGGCCGCCACGTTCGGCACCCGGAAGGAGACCTACTCGTACGACGAGCTGGACGCCCAGCTCACCCCGTACTACGCGGAGCGGCCCCCGGGCGAGACGTTCGCGGCGACGGAGGTGCTGTCGCTCACCCGCCCCTGAGACGCCGGCCTCCGGCGCACCGGGAGACGACGAGGGCCGCCCCGGGATCACCGGGAACGGCCCTCGAAACGACAACTGACCTACCGTCAGACCGCGTGGGAACCGTGGTTCGGCTCCCTGCGGTGACGGCCGTGCGGCTGGGACGCCATGTCCTCCGACGCCGCCGCGCCCCCTCGGTGCTTTCCGGAGCCGCCGTCGTCCCCCTGCGGTCGCCCGTGGGTCAGGTCGGTGCTGGCTTCAGACATCTGGGAATTCACCCCGTAGTGATCGCTGATGATGTGCGGCCCGAGAGTCTAACGAGGCATCGCGCGCCCCGTGAGAGGCGCCTGCTGCAACGGCACGGGCTTGCACATCACAGGACCGCTCGGCGGCCCCGAACATTCCTCACCTGCGGATTCCGCTTGTGCGGATGTCGTGAGCCGATCCGGTACGAGCACCTCCGGTGCCACCTCGATCCGCGCGAGACCGCACGGCACCGCGGGGGTCGTGTACGGCAGCCGCAGCTCCCCCTCCGCCGTCCACAGCCCCGTACCCGCCAGCCACCCGTCCGGCACCGGCAGTTGCACCAACCGCCGGCCCGCCGGCCGCCACACCCCCACCCAACTGCCCGCAGCGCAGTCGATCCGCAGCGCCACCGAACAGTTCTCCGGCATCAGCACCTGCCCCGGCTGCACCGCGAACGGGGTCACCGCCGCGTCCGACGGCCGCAGGCAGTCCGGGAACCGCACCGGCCGCGTGGAGCCGAGCACGCCCCAGCCGAGCCGCGCGTGCCCCGGTGACGGCGCGTCGGAACGGATCAGCAGCAGCCCGCTGTCCGCGTCCGCCAGCAGCAGCCGGTCGTCACTCTCATCCGTGATCTGGAGCAGCGGAGTCACCTCACCGCCCCGCCCCAGGTCGACGGCGACCGCCTTCACCGGCCCGCCGTCGAGCCGCCGGTCCAGTGCCAGTAGCCGCCCCGCCCGGTCCAGCCACACGCCACCCGAGCAGGCCCCCTTCACTTCGGCGACCCGTTCAGGACCGAAGGCGCCGCCCGCCACCAGCCACACCGCCGTGGAGTGCTCGCCCACCGCCAGCGCGTACGCGCTACGGCCGTCCGGCGACGGCGGCAGCAGCCGCAGCGACGCCGACTCGACGGCACCCAAAGGCAGTTCACCGGTCCCCGGCCCGGTCGGATACAGCAGCGAGAACGCGTACCGCTCGCCCATTCGGCGCGCTATCAGCACCCGTCCGTCCGTCAGCGGCAGCAGTTGCGCGTCCCGTTCCTCCGGCTGGCCGAGCGGCAGCGGTACGGCGTACGGCTCCGGCCCGTCCAGCGTCCACCGCTCGGGGAACAGCGCATCGCCGTCACCGGCCAGCCGCGCCGCGTAGGCGCCGTCCGCCGCGATCGCGAACCCCGCACGCCGGACCGCGCCGTCGTTCCCCGCGTCGGTCTCGATGGCACAGGCAGTCATCGACTGTCACCTCCGGCCACCGAAGCTAGTTTTCGCACTTCCACCCGAACAACGCGAGCCCCGCCGCTTCACACATAAGGGTGGCGGTCCCCGGGTTCACCTGAGCGGGAAGGGGCCGCTGTGCTGACGCCACCCGGGACGCAGTAAGGTAAGGCAGCCCTAAGTGGAGTCCGGCACTCCGGTCTCCGCCGCACCATCCGTCCCCAGGAGCGACACCATGTCCGTACGCCGACGCGGCACAGCCGCCGTCATCGCCCTCGCCGCAGCCCTGTCCCTCACCGCCTGCGGCGACAGCGGCTCCGACGCGAAGCCGGGCGACTCCGGTGACAGCGGCAAGAAGGCCGTCGCCCAGGGAGGCCAGGACTTCGCCACCGCCCGGCAGAAGACCGCCGCGATGGGCACGGACGCCAAGCCCGGCCAGTTCCCCCGCACCCTCACCCACGCCATGGGCAAGACCGAGCTCAAGGCCGCCCCCCAGCGGGTCGTCGTCCTCGACGTCGGCGAGCTCGACAACGTCGTCTCCCTCGGCGTCAAGCCCGTCGGCTACGCCCCCGCCGAAGGCGACCCCGACCTGCCGAGCTACCTCGCCAAGGACGGCGGCGACCCCAAGAACATCGGCACCATCAACAACCTCAACCTCGAAGCCATCGAGGCCCTGAAGCCGGACCTGATCCTCGGCAGCCAGCTCCGCGCCGCCGACAAGTACAAGGAACTGTCCCAGATCGCCCCGACGGTCTTCTCCCTCCGCCCCGGCTTCACCTGGAAGGAGAACTACCTCCTCAACGCCGCCGCGCTGGACAAGACCGCCGAGGCCAAGGCGAAGCTCGCCGCCTACGAGACGAAGGCGAAGAAGCTCGGCACGGACATCGGCGCCGACAAGCCGACCATCTCCATGGTCCGCTACCTCCCGGACCGCATCCGCCTCTACGCCCGCGCCTCCTTCATCGGCACGATCCTGGAGGACACCGGCCTGCCCCGCCCGAAGAACCAGCAGGTCGAGGACCTCGCCACCGAGGTCAGCCCGGAGAACATCGACCAGGCCGACGCCGACTGGATCTTCACGGGCGTCTACGGCGACCCCAAGAAGACCAAGCGTGACACCGCGCAGGCCAACCCCCTGTGGAAGAACCTGAAGGCCGTCAAGTCCGGCCAGGCCATCGACGTCCCGGACGAGACCTGGTACCTCGGCCTCGGCGTCACGGCCGCGGACAAGATCCTCGACGACCTCCGCGGCCACCTGGTCAAGTAACCCGCACCCCCTTCCGCCGCGCCGGAAGGACGACGGGAGGGGGTGTGGAGGGTCGCCTGACCTCCGCGGCCACCTGGTCAAGTAACCGGCCCCCCCTTCCGCCGCGCCGGAAGGACGGCGGGAGGGGGTGTGGAGGGTCGCCCCCGCAGGGGATCGGCGGCGTCGGCCGGGCTCCCCGTACCGGCGCCCAAGGCCGCCGACCCCGAGGAGGTGAGCCCGGAACACCCCCGACCCCACGACGACCCAGACCGCGACGGACCGGACAGCGACGGACCGGACAGCGACGGACCGGACAGCGACGGACCGGACAGCGACCGACCGGACCGCACCCACCCCACCCCCCAACGCACCCACCCCACCCACCCCACCCCCAAGCCACGCACCCACCCCACCCGCCCTCACCCCCACACCGTGACGGCGGCGGCGATTCGGGCCCGAAGACCCGTACGGGTAGCCTTGCCCCCGTGCCCCGTCTGTCTGAAGTCCTCGCCGAGCTCGACGCCCTCTGGCCCCCCGAGCGGGCCGAGCAGTGGGACGCCGTAGGCACCGTCTGCGGCGACCCCGACGCCGAGGTGAACCGGGTCCTGTTCGCGGTCGACCCCGTCCAGGAGATCGCCGACGAGGCGATCGATCTCGGCGCCCAGCTCATCGTCACCCACCACCCGCTCTATCTGCGCGGCACGACCACCGTCGCGGCCTCCCACTTCAAGGGCCGCGTCGTGCACACGCTCATCAAGCACGACATCGCCCTGCACGTCGCGCACACCAACGCCGACACCGCCGACCCCGGCGTCTCCGACGCCCTCGCGGGCGCGCTCGACCTGCGCGTGCTCGGCCCCCTCGTACCGGAGAACGGCCTCGGCCGGATCTGCGCGGTAGACCCCCCGGAGACGCTCCGCGACTTCGCCGCACGCGCCGCCAAGCGGCTGCCGGCCACCGCGCAGGGCATCCGGGTCGCGGGCGACCTCGACGCGACGGTCCACACCGTCGCCGTCAGCGGCGGCTCCGGCGACAGCCTGTTCGACGCGGTCCGCGCCGCGGGCGTCGACGCGTTCCTGACGGCCGACCTGCGCCACCACCCCGCCTCCGAGGCGGCCCAGCAGAGCGCGCTCGGTCTCGTCGACGCCGCCCACTGGGCCACCGAGTGGCCCTGGTGCGAGCAGGCGGCCGCCCAGCTCGACGAGATTTCCGACCGCCACGGCTGGAACCTGCGGGTCCACGTCTCCAAGACGGTCACCGACCCGTGGTCCGCCCACCACACGTCCCCCTCCGCTCATCACACCTCTCCTGGAGCCCCCAACTGAACGCCGCGCCCGCCGACCAGATCCGACTCCTCGACGTCCAGGCCCTCGACGTACGCCTGTCCCAGCTCGCCCACAAGCGGAAGTCGCTGCCCGAGCACGCCGAGATCGAGTCGCTGAACAAGGACCTCACGCAGCTGCGGGACCTGCTGGTCGCCGCGCAGACCGAGGAGAGCGACTGCGCCCGCGAGCAGACGAAGGCCGAGCAGGACGTGGACCAGGTGCGCCAGCGTGCCGTCCGCGACCAGCAGCGGCTGGACTCCGGGGCCGTCACGTCCCCGAAGGACCTGGAGAACCTCCAGAAGGAGATCGTCTCGCTGGCCAAGCGCCAGGGTGACCTGGAGGACGTCGTCCTGGAGGTCATGGAGCGCCGCGAGTCCGCGCAGGAGCGGGTGGCCGAGCTGACCGAGCGCGTCTCCTCCGTCCAGGCGAAGGCGGACGACGCGACGGCCCGCCGCGACCGGACGACCGGCGAGCTGGACGCGGAGGCCGCGTCCGTGACCAAGGAGCGGGAGGTCGTGGCGGGTTCCGTCCCGGCGGACCTGCTAAAGCTGTACGAGAAGATCCGCGGCCAGCAGGGCGGTGTCGGCGCGGCCCGCCTGTACCAGCGCCGCTGCGAGGGCTGCCACATCGAGCTGAACATCACCGAGCTGAACGACGTGCGGGCGGCAGCCCCCGACACCGTCGTGCGGTGCGAGAACTGCCGCCGCATCCTGGTCCGTACGTCGGAGTCCGGCCTGTAATGACCGCGGTACGCGAACTGATCGTCGAGGCCGACGGCGGCTCCCGGGGCAACCCGGGCCCCGCCGGCTACGGCGCCGTCGTCCTGGACCCGGGGTCCGGGGAGGCGCTGGCGGAGACGGCCGAGTACATCGGCGTCGCCACGAACAACGTCGCCGAGTACAAGGGCCTCGTCGCCGGACTGCGGGCGGCACGCGACCTCGCGCCGGACGCGACGATCCGCGTGCGGATGGACTCCAAGCTCGTCGTCGAGCAGATGTCGGGCCGCTGGAAGATCAAGCACCCGGACATGAAGCCGCTGGCGGCGGAGGCCGCGCGGGTCTTTCCGGCCTCGCAGGTCACGTACGAGTGGATCCCGCGCGAGCGGAACAAGCACGCGGACCGGCTCGCCAACGAGGCGATGGACGCGGGCCGGCAGGGCAGGCAGTGGCAGCCTTCCGCGTCGAAGGCGGCGCTCGACGCGGGCGCGGCCCGCGTGGTCGGTGACGCGACGGCGGGCGCGGCGAAGGCCCGCCAGGCGCTGGCTGAAGCGGCGGCGATGACGACCCGTACGGGCGCGGTGGCACCGACCGCCCCGGCCACTGCGTTCGGCGCCGGGACGGTCCCCGCGGCCACCGAGGCGAGCGCGGAGGCGACGGCGACGGCGGCGGAGGCGCAGGTCGGCTGGGGAGCAGCGGACCTCGGCGCTCCGGCGACGTTCGTGCTGCTGCGGCACGGCGAGACCGCGCTCACGCCGCAGAAGCGCTTCTCCGGCAGCGGCGGCACCGACCCCGAGCTGTCCCCGGCCGGGCTGCGCCAGGCCGAGGCCGTCGCGTCGGCGCTCGCCGCGCGCGGCACCGTCCAGGACATCGTGTCGTCGCCGCTGCGGCGCTGCCGCCAGACCGCCGAGGCCGTGGCCGCCCGTCTGGGCCTGGACGTCCAGATCGAGGACGGGCTGCGGGAGACGGACTTCGGTGCCTGGGAGGGCCTGACGTTCGGCGAGGTCCAGGAGCGGTACCCGGACGACCTGGAGGCGTGGCTGGCCTCGCCGAAGGCGGCGCCGCCGGGCGGCGAGTCGTTCGCGACGGTCGCGCGCCGGGTCGCGGCGGCCCGCGACCGGCTGACGGCGCGTCACGCGGGGCGTACCGTGCTGCTGGTCACGCACGTCACGCCGATCAAGACGCTGATCCGCCTGGCGCTGGGTGCCCCGCCGGAGTCGCTGTTCCGGATGGAGCTCTCGGCGGCGTCGCTCTCGGCGGTGGCCTACTACAAGGACGGCAACGCGTCGGTGCGGCTGCTCAACGACACGTCGCACCTCCGCTGACCGACGGCGTCGAAGCCGAAGCCACTCCGCAGCCGAAGCCCCATCCGCAGCCACACCCGAAGCCAAAGCCACACCCGAAGCCAAAGCCACACCCGAAGCCACTCCGCAGCCAAAGCCCCATCCGCAGCCACACCCGAAGCGGCAGCCGCACCCGCCACACCCGAAGCGGCAGCCGCACCCGCCACACCCGAAGCCACACCCGAAGCCTCCGACTAGGCGGGCGCCCGCAGCGCCGGGGCCGCCCGCAGCGCCGACGCCGCCCGCGCCAGGGACTCGACCCGCGTCCAGTCCCGGGCGGCGAGCGCGTCGGCGGGCAGCATCCACGTACCGCCGACGCAGGCCACGTTCGGCAACGCCAGATAGGCGGGCGCCGAGGCCGCCGAGATGCCGCCCGTGGGGCAGAACCGGGCCTGCGGCAGCGGACCGGCCAGTGACCTCAGGTACGCCGTGCCGCCCGCCGCCTCCGCCGGGAAGAACTTCATCTCCGGCACCCCGCGCTCCAGCAGTGCCACGACGTCCGACGCGGTCGAGACGCCTGGCAGATAGGGCACGCCCGAGGCGGCCATGGCGTCGACGAGCGTGCCCGTCCACCCGGGACTCACCAGGAAGCGGGCCCCGGCGGCGACCGCCGCCGCCACGGATCCCGGCGACACGACGGTGCCGGCGCCGACCACGGCGTCCGGCACCTCGGCGGCGACCGCCCGGATCGCGTCGAGCGCAGCCGGGGTGCGCAGGGTCACCTCCACCGCCGGGAGCCCGCCCGCGACCAGGGCGCGCGCCAGCGGTACGGCGTCGGCGGCGTCGTCGATCACGACGACCGGCACGACGGGCACGGCGCCGACGAGGCCCAGTACGGAGGTCATGCCGCCCATCCTGCCGAGCCGCACCACTACCCGCAACGAGCGTTGCACACGCTGCAACGCCAGTGCCGGGCACCCCGCGGACGCGTCTAATGGACCTCGTCCACCAGCACGTCGAGCGACCACGCCTTGCCGGCCTTCTCCGGCGCGTCGGCCTCCACGACGTACCCGAGGTCCCGCAGCGCCTCGACCAGCTCGCCCGGCGAAGCGGGTGCCGTGCCCGCCTCCAGCAGGCTCCGTACGATCCGGCCCTTCGTGGCCTTGTTGAAGTGGCTGACCACCTTCCGGGTCGGCGCGTGCAGCACCCGGACGGTCGCCGTCCGCTCCGCGACCTCGCCCTTCGGCTTCCAGGCCGCCGCGTAGGCCGCCGACCGCAGGTCGAGCACGAGCCCGTCCCCGGCGGCGTCCGGCATGACGTCCGCCATGGGGCGGCGCCAGTACGCGCCCAGCGCGCCGAGCCCCGGCAGCTTCACCCCCATCGAGCAGCGGTACGACGGGATGCGGTCGTCCACCCGTACCGCGCCCCACAGCCCGGAGAAGACCAGCAGCGAGGCCCGTGCCCGCCGCCGGGCGGCCGCGTCCAGCGTCGCCAGGCCCAGCGCGTCGTACAGCACCCCGGTGTAGATCTCCCCGGCGGGCCGGGCACCGGCCGTCCGCAGCCCGGCGTTCTTCGCGACCTCGCCGCGCAGGCCCTCGCTCAGCCCGAGCACCTCGCGGGCCTTGTCCTCGTCGGCCGCGCACAGCTCCACCAGCTCGTCCAGCACGGCGGCCCGCGCCTCGGCGAGCCCCGGCAGCGACAGCGCCTCCGGCTTCAGCGGCGCGCCGCGCCCCGAAGCGGCCTTGCCTTCCGAGGGCGGCAACAGCACGAGCACGGTGGTTCTCCTTCGTACGTACGGAAAGAGGGGGTGCGGCCCCTCGACGGCCCGAGGACCGCCAGCCAGCGTACAAACCCCGCCCCGCACCCCACCGCACCCCGCCCCACCGCACCCCGCCTCACCGCACCCCGCCTCACCGAACCCCGCCCCACCGCACTCCGCCCCACCGCTCTCCACTCCACCCCACCGCTCCCCACCCCCCCGCTCCCCGCCCCACCCCACCGCGCCCATCCGCGTACCGCCGCTGCCGACGTGCCGGGGCGCGTCCGGCGCCATAGGCTCGGAACATGCCCCGCCGCCAGCTGCATGTGACCGGCGCGACCGAGGCTCCGTTGCGGGTCGCCCTGCGCGCGCTGCGCACCGAACTCGGCATTCCCGACGCCTTCCCGGCCGCGGTCCTCGCCGAGGCGGAGGCCGCCGCCAAGTCACCTCGCCTGCCCGGCCGGGACGCCACGGACATCCCGCTGTTCACCATCGACCCGCCGGGCTCCGCCGACCTCGACCAGGCCATGCACCTCGCCCGCCGGGCCGACGGCGGCTACCGCGTGCACTACGCCATCGCCGATGTCGCCGCGTTCGTCACGCCCGGCGGCGCCGTCGACACCGAGGCGCACCGGCGCGTCCAGACCCTGTACTTCCCCGACGGGCGGGTGCCCCTCCACCCCGCCGCCCTGTCCGAGGACGCCGCGAGCCTGCTGCCGGGGCACACCGCGCCCGCCCTCCTGTGGCGCGTCGACCTCGACCCGTACGGCCGCCGGGTCGCCACCGAGGTGCGCCGCGCCCTCGTCCGCAGCCGGCTCAGGCTCGACTACGCGGGCGTGCAGCAGCAGCTCGACGCGGGCACGGCCGAGGAGCCGCTCACGCTCCTGCGTGACATCGGCAGGCTGCGCGAGGAGCTGGAGGTGGCCAGGGGCGGCATCTCGCTCGGCGTACCGGAGCAGGAGATCGTCGAACGGGACGGCTCGTACCAGCTGGTGTATCGCGCCCCGCGCCCCGCCGACGGCTGGAACGCGCAGATCTCCCTGCTCACCGGCATGGCGGCGGCCGACCTCATGACGGCGGCGGGCACCGGCATCCTGCGTACGCTGCCGACCGCGCCGGACGGTGCCGTCGCCCGGCTGCGGCGCTCCGCGAAGGCGCTCGGCGTCGACTGGCCGCACCACGTCTCGTACGCGGCGCTCGTCCGCTCCCTGGATCCGGACAATCCGCGCCACGCCGCGTTCCTCCAGGACTGCACGGCCCTGCTGCGCGGCGCGGGCTACACCGTCTTCACCGACGGGAACCTCCCGTCACCCGCGTTGCACGCGGCCGTCGCCGACGAGTACACGCACTGCACCGCGCCGCTGCGCAGACTGGTCGACCGTTACGCGGGCGAGCTGTGCGTGGCGGCCGTCGAGGGCCACGAACCGCCGGACTGGGTGCGCGACGCGCTCGCCGCGCTCCCGCAGGAGATGGCCGACGGCACCCGCCGGGCGAACGGCGTCGAGCGGGAGTGCGTCGACCTGGTGGAGGCCGCGCTGCTCATGGACCGGGTGGGCGAGGTCTTCGACGCCGTGGTCGTGGACGTCAAGGAGCAGAACCCGAAGGTCGGCACCGTCCACCTGTCGGCGCCGCACCCCGCGGTGGTGGCGCGGGTGGAGAGCCCGGCCCCGCTCCCGCTGGGGGAGCGGCTCCGGGTGCGGCTCACCCAGGCGTTCCCAGGCAGGGAGAAGGCCCTGTTCGCGCCCGCCTGAGCGCTGCGAGCAGGGCCCGCGCGTCATCGGCGTGGAACCGTACGGTGTGGACGGGCCGCCGCCTGCCGAGGAGCCCCACGACCTCGACCGGCGGGGCCAGCTCCACGGTGACCGACGTCTGTGCGCCGACCGCCAGGTTCAGCACCCCGTCCTCCTTGGTGTGCGAGAACAGCGGCTCGTGGCGTACGGCGGTGATCCGGTCGAGCGGTACCGCCAGGTCCACATGGGCGGCGTGGCGCAGCCGCAGCACCCCGCCGCCCAGCAGGTGCGGCCGGGTCGCGGACGCGGCGTGCAGCCCGAGCACGAACACCACGGTGTAGACGTCGAGGAGGAGCACGACGGCGTGCACGAGCGGCCACTCGGCCAGCAGGTACGACATCCCCACCGTCTCCACCACGCACACGAACGCGAACCCGTACATCAGCGCCGCCTGGTCCCGGGCGTGCCCGAACGCCTCGACCCCCGGCCCCGGCCCGTGCGGCCGGCGCGCCACCCACCGCACGAGGCTCGCCAGCAGCCGCAGCTCATGCCGTACGAGCCGCACCACACCCTCGGGCACCAGCTCGTACAGCGCCGCCCGAGCCCCGAGCCGCCGCCGCAGCCACAGGAACGCCCCGGCCTCCGCGAGCAGCAGAACGATCACGGCGACCTCGGCCGCCGCGAGCACCCGGTACGGAATCCGCACCCCTCCCACCAGGCAGCCGACGATCACCGCCTCCCCGGGCAGCACCGCACAGGCGGCACCGCGCAGCAGCCGTCGCGGCGCCCTCACCGGGCACGCTCGGCGGCGATGCGCATGGCCCGCCGGATCGCGGCGGCCTGCGCGGGCGCGAAGTCCGCGAAGAACGCGCTCTCGAACGTGCCCGCGGCGGGGTCCACGTCCCCGAGGTGCCCCACCACCTCGTCGGGCAGCAGACCGGCCAGCGCCCGCGCGGCCTCCTCCACCCGCACGTCGTCCGGCGCGGCGCCGACGAGCGCGTCGAGCCGCTCGTACACCGCGTACGCCCGCTCCATGGCCGCCGGGTGCTCCGTCATGGTCCGCATGGCCTCCATCAGCCGCGCTCCCTCCTCCTCCGGCGCCACCGTCTCCAGCAGTGCCAGCAGCTCCCGGTCCCGCACGGCCATGGCCGGCTCGGGCCCGGGACGGCCGGCCGCCGCCCGCGCCATGTCCGCGAACAGTGCGGCCAGCCGAGGTGACACCGGCCCTTCGGCGGGCAGCCGCCCGGCCCGTGCCTCCGCCAGCAGCGCCCCCAGCCGTTCACGCCGCCCGCGCAACGCGGCCTCCTGCCGCGCAAGGTCGGCGTCCAGCTCCTCCAGCACGTCGACCAGTTCCCGCCCCGCGTCGTCGGTCAGCACGTCCCGTACCTCGTCGAGCCCGAGCCCCAGCTCGGTCAGCCGCCGCACCCGTGCGAGCAGCACGGCGTCCCGCACGGTGTAGTCCCGGTATCCGTTGGCCAGCCGCCGTGGCTCGGGCAGCAGCCCCAGCTGGTGATAGTGACGCACGGCCCGTGTACTGATCCCGACGAGCCCGGCGATCTCTCCGATCCTCATGACCCCAGTACAAACGTTGCCGCTACGACAAGGTCAAGCCCGCTCCGGCGGGGCTCCTCGGCCATGTGCCACGGTCGGGGGAAACGACCCCGGGCACAGGGACGGCGTCAGGGACGGCGGGTTCCGCCGCTGACCTGGCGCCGTTCGGCAAGGCCCGCGCCCTCCCCGAGCCCTTCGGCTTCGACCCGGAGACGGCTTCGACCCCGAGACGGCTTCGACCCGGACGGCTTCGACCCGGAGACGGCCGACTCCCTCTGAGACCGGGCGGGTGTGACGGCCGGGTACCATGGTCGGCACGGCAGACGAGCCGGGCGGACGGCCGCGTGGGGATCCTCGGATCTCCCCGAGGAACGTCCGGGCTCCACAGGGCAGGGTGGTGGGTAACGCCCACCCGGGGTGACCCGCGGGACAGTGCCACAGAAAGCAGACCGCCGGGGGCCTCGGCCCTCGGTAAGGGTGAAACGGTGGTGTAAGAGACCACCAGCGCCTGGGGTGACCCAGGCGGCTAGGTAAACCCCACCTGGAGCAAGGTCAAGAGGAGCCGTCGCAAGACGGCCCTGCGCGGACGTTCGAGGGCTGCCCGCCCGAGTCCGCGGGTAGACCGCACGAGGCCGGCGGCAACGCCGGCCCTAGATGGATGGCCGTCGCCCCGACGACCGCGAGGTCCCGGGGCACAGAACCCGGCGTACAGCCCGACTCGTCTGCCCCTCAGGGCTTCTGACCAGCGAAATAGCAGGTCAGGGTCTCTTATCCGTGGACGGTCGGCTGTAGCCGTACCGGTCCGAACCGGACCTCGCCGCTACGAAAGTAGCCACGCTCGGTGGCTTGGCGTGGGCGTCGGGTGAGCCGGGGAGGGGCCTTCCCTGCCACGTCTTTGCCTGGGCCTGGCGCCCGTCTGCCAGTGCTCGACGGTGGAGAGAGACAGGCTGACGATCCACTCGTCAAGGCGCTCATCGAAGTGCTCGCTTCCGGTACGGACCTCGCGCGCCTTCAGGGGGGACGAGTCCTCCACCTCAAGAATCTTGCGTAGAAACGGACCTCGCTTCGTTCGCCACTCCAGGCCCTCGTCGGTCCCGTTCGGGCCCTTCCCTAGGGCAGGCCACAGAGTCCGGGAGACCTTTCCGAGGAAGGAAAGGAAGTCCTCGAAGCAGATCCAGGCGGCTGGCGGGACCGGAGTGGTCCGCGCATAGCCCATCAGCGCGGCCAGGGCTGCCAGAGCGTAGCGAGTGTCGCGGTCCAGCCACGTCAAGTACACCCGCTGGGCCCACGGGTCATCGGATATGCCGTTGCTCACGGGCGGCAGTGTGCCGCAGGTGGTCAACCAGGGGGAGTCGGCTTCATAGGCATGGCATGGGCCGGCACTCCAGCAGAGTTATCAGGGCGCTTGCGGTTTCCGATGTCTGCCGGTCCCGGGGCCGAGCTTCGGTGTTGCCTCAGGTGTGGGGGCGGCCTCGACTTGGGGAAACAGGATGCGCCTCGCTTCCGCGAGATTCGCCGCGAAGCCGTGCGGCTCCCACAGATGGCCATTCCACCGCTGGATCGCGCGCGGCGCATCGGGGTTCAGATGCGATGCCCTCGGGCCGTCGCCGGTCACGAGGGGTACGGCGCGAAGCTGCCCGATCCTCGCGTGCCGGCGCTCGGCCCACTCGGCGAGCGGTTCGTCGTCCATGCCCGGAGCGTAGTGGGTCAGGTGATCCGGTGTTCCCAGCGCAGGGAAGGGGCCCGGTCGATCCAGTACCAGTGGGAAGCGGGTGTCACGCGGAGCCGTACGGAGTCGATCTCCGGTGCTCCGGCGTCCCGCCAGGCGACGAGAGAACGTTCCACGTCGTCCCACAGTGCTACCGGGCCGCCTTGACGGACGGTCCAGCTTTCCCCGTTGACGAGAAACTCGGCGAACGACTCCCTCTCCGGATCGAACAGGTACAGCAAGGGTGAGCCGTCACCGTTCGTCGCGCGGACGAGCTGAGCGCCGGGTGCGGCCAACTGCGCGAGGAAAGCGGGCATCCACTCCTCCAGGACGAGAGGGGACACCCGAACGTGCCGCTCGCTGTCGGTGTATGAGGTGCGGGCGGAGAGGTCGCCCGCCAGGGGGGCCACCGCCTGGGCCCGTGCCTGCATGAAGGAGGAGCGCCCGACGATCGCGCCCTCTGCGGTCCCATCATCGCCGACGGTGAGTTTCGCCAGGCCGGTTCCCCGCGGCCATGAACCGACCGTGCCGAGGACGATACCTCCAGGCTTCGTCTGCCGGATCCAGGCGTAGGGGATGCGGCGGACCGCGCAGGTGGCGATGACGCGGTCGTACGGCGCCCGGTACGGGTGGCCGAGGAGCCCGTCGCCCGTCACCGTCCACGTTGAGAAGCCGACGGCTTCGAGAGCGGTGTCGGCGCGTGCGGCCACCTGTGCGTCGACCTCGACCGTGGTGACGTTGTCCTCGCCGAGGTAGTGACACATCAGGGCGGTGGAGTAGCCGGTGCCCGTGCCGATCTCCATGACCCGGTGGCCCGCCGCAAGGTCCAGGGCCTCGATCATGCCGACGACGGTGGCCGGGTCGGTCGAGGAGGACGTGGGCACGCCCACGACGGGCTCGTCGGCCTGGTCGGCGGTGAGGTGGCCGTCGAGTTGGGTGGTGAGCGTGTCGACGCTGTATGCGATCTTCAGCCACTCGTCCGGGTCCATGTCGGCGGCGATGACGGGCTGCCAGGTCCGCCCCTCATCCAGGAAGACTCCCGGGTGGAGGAACTGCTCACGAGAGATTGACTCGACGGCGGTGCGCAACCAGGGGGACCTCAGGACACCTTTGATCACGAGCACGGCCGCCATACGACGTCGCTCAGATGCCGGGTCGGTCATGGGCGGTCTCCTTGTGCGAGTAGGTCGGCGAAGGCGGCGGACATCGGGAGGCCGGTCTCGGTCTCCAGCCACGCCCACTGTCCGTTGGGATTGAGTTCCAGCCACCAGTAGTTCCCCGCCTGGTCGACCGCGAGGTCGAAGCTTCCCGAAACCAGCGCCAGTCGATCCAGATAGGCATGGAGCGCCTTGCCCACCGGGTCGGGCAGGTGCTCCACGGTGTAGGTCAGGGCGCTGTAGTCCTTGCGCCAGTCCAGCAGTTCGGACTCAATGCGTACGGCGAACGTGTGCCGGCCCACGATCAGTACGCGAACGTCGGCGATCTTGTCCACGCGGGCCTGGAACAGATGGGGCGCGATTCGAACGCTGTCGTCGATATCGTCAGGGGTGACGGGGTCGGCCCATCCGGTCACCGGCACGCCGTCACAGATGTAGGGAGTCCACCGCAGAGTCTTGAAGATCGCATCGCCTTGGACACGGATGAACTCGCGCGCCTCGACTGGATCGTTAGTGACGAGGGTACGCGGGACGGTAAAGCCGAGCCGCTGGGCGAGAGCGAGTTGGGCGGGCTTGTAGTCGGCTGCAGCGATGCGCAGTGGATGGTTGACCCAGAATGGGCCGTCCAAGGCGTAGAGCGTGCCCCCGAGCCCGTAGCGGACCTGAGCCGCCGCGAAACGGGAGTCGTCCAGTGACAGATGGGGGAATGACGGCCACTCCGGGCGGCGCCAGTACACCGACCGGACCTGGGTCAGGTCGACGGTTCTCGACGGGGTGCGCACCTGCCCGACCACAGGGGCCGGGCAGGTGCCGAACCAAGACGAGACCGTGAGGTCCCCTCCGATGTCGGCGGGGTTGAACCGGACCACCGGCACACCGCGCCGGTTGAGCTCGCCGATCACCATGTCGGCGGTGATGTCATCCGCCTCCGTGGCCACCAGAACCGGCCTCTTCTCGGTCACGGTCATCAGTCCTGGCTGCTGTCCTGGTCGTAACCCTGGTCGTTCCGGGAGTCCGAGTTCGTCGTCGTGGAGGTCTCGGTGCCGGAGCTGGTGCCGTGCTTGCCCATCTCGACCACCTGTCCGGCACGGTCACGGAACACCCCCAGCTGAGTCGCGGGGTCGACGGTGACGGTGGCGTGCGGCCGACGAACGGTGGTCGGGTAAGGCGCGAGTCGGCTCGTGCCCCACGGTCGGGTGGGAGTGAGTGAAGCGGAGGTGGTCATGGGACTCCTCGGAAGACAGAGAAGAGGCGTCTGCCTCAGGAAAGGGAGGGTTGAACGTTGCCGGCGGCCGACGTCCACTCGATTCCGGACGAGGGCCGGATGTGCGCGAGTCGTACCGTGCCGTCGCTGTGGAGTTCGTAAGTGACAGCGACGAGCACACCTTCTCTGCGCGATGCGACGTCTCGGACGGTCGTGTTCAGGAGCGGGTGCCGCTCGTAGCCGGCGAGGGATGTCGTCACGCTCTACTCCTCTCTTCGACAAGCCACCAGAAGGGTTCCTGACCCACGAGCGGCGTGTGACCAGTGAACGACGATCCGTTACGGTCTCCCAGAGCGGACCTCAGGCGATGCACAGGCGTTTCCCAGGCGTTGCCAGGCCTCGCGTCTGGGAGGGCGTACTCGTAAGGAGCGGACGATGGCATCGAGGCGTGAGCGCTTCGCCGAGCAACGCGTGGCACAGGGCTATTCCCAGGAAGATTTCGCAGAAGCGCTTGCGGTGGCCGCGTCCACCGTGGTCCGTTGGGAAAGCGGTCGTGCCACCCCGCGACCGCACCAACGACCGAAGATTGCAGGGCTGCTAGGAGTGACCCTCCCCGAGTTGGAAGCCCTCCTCTTCGAAGAACCGCCGGCTGTGACTGCGGCGCTTCCCGACACTCCGCCCCTCCTCCCTGGTGATGATGACGAGATGAAGCGTCGCGAAGTCCTGGGCCTGCTCGCCGTCACAGGCGCGCTGGTCATGCTCCCCGGCCCCGACGGGATCTCCCGGGGGCGCACGGCGTCGGTACTCCTGAAGGCGGGGGGCGATCTGCATCGCAGCCTCTGGCAGGTCTACGCGCTCTCGGATTCCAAGCAGGTTGTCTTCCCTGCGGTCCGTGGGCAGCTCGACGTGATGGCGAAGGCGCTGGCCGAGGTTCATACGCCGACCCAGCGGGCCAAGCTGTGCCGAATGACGGCCGACCTCTACCAGCTCGTCGGCGAGCTGTTCTTCGATGCCAACCGGTACACCGACGCAGCCCAGTGCTACACACTGGCCGCCCACGCCGCTCATGCCGGCGGGGACCACGACCTCTGGGCGTGTGCCATGACCCGCCACGCGTACGTCGAGCTGTACGCGGGCTGCGCGCCCGCCGCCCAGCCCTTGCTGGCGGCGGCCACCCGGGTCGCTCAGCGGGGCGATAGCGCGCTCTCCACCCGCCACTGGGTCGCCGCCGTCCAAGCGCAGGTGTACGCGGCGATGGGCGAACTCGATGCCTGCAACCGGGCTCTGGACGAAGCCGAGAAGGTGTACGCCCTCGATGGCAGGCATTCCCACAACGGCGGCTGGCTCCGCTTCGACGGCTCGCGTCTCGCCGAGGAACGAGGGGCCTGCTACCTCCGATTGGGCCGTCCCGACCTTGCGGAGGATGCGCTGACCGCGGCACTCGCCCAGTCCTTGTCGCTGCGTCGCCGAGCCGCCGTTCTGAGCGACCTCGCCGCCCTCGGGGCGTGTCGGCGGGACACCGACCAGGTCGTGCACTACGCGGAGCAGGCTCTCGGACTGGCCGACCGGTCTCACTCGGGATTCATCGGCAGGAAGTTGGACGGGCTTCGAGGGTCTCTTGCCCCGCTCATGGCCGATGACCGAGTCTCGGATCTGGATCACCGAATCGCGGCGCTTCCGCGTACCGAATGACGAGAGGGACACGCGCATGAGTGACGGCCGGATTTTCCGCGAGGCGTGGATCGCCGGTGTGAACAAGCACTATCCCGGCGAACCGAAGCCCGGCTACATCACGCCCTGGGACGAGACGCCCGAGTGGGAGCGCGAGGCTGCCGCGGCGGTGTACGGACAGGTTCGCGACTTCATCAAGGTCAGCGAAGGGCACGCCACACGGCTCTCCCGCGAGCAGAAAGGCCGCTTCGTGGCGATCTGCTGGACCGCCCAGATGTTCAAGCACTTCGAGGACCCGAAGCCCGGATACGTCGCCGACTGGGCCGCCCTTCCCGCCTGGCAGCAGGAGACGGACTCGGACATTTTCGAACACATCGCGCAGACCGTCTGAACTCCGAGGACGACGAAGCTCCGTCTGGACCGCTCCCGGGCGGAGCCGTCTCCTTACCCAGCCACCAAGGTAGCCACCGAAGCACCCTCCTTGCGCGTTTATACAGGTCATAGCGATGTGGTGACTCTCCCCGGCGTACAGCCCGACTCGTCTGCCTCACCCACCGAGGGCACGCCGTCGGCGTTTCCGGCGGGCACGGGCACGGCGGTGACGCGCCACGGGTGGCTCAAGGTCCGGCCCCGGTCCGCTCGGCTGGTGTATCCGGTGGGCCATGACGATTCCTGTGGAACGGATCAGCGACCCCGCCGTACGTGCCTTCGTCACGGCCGTGAACGCGCACGACCGTGACGCGTTCCGGGCCGTGCTCACGCCCGACGCGACCATGTCCGACGACGGCTCCGACCGTGACCTGACCGAGTGGACCGACCGCGAGGTCTTCACCACGCGCGGGCACATGGACGTGGAGTCCGTGGCGGACGACGGGCGGGCGCTCGTCGCCCGCTACCGCAACGACACGTGGGGCGAGATGCGCACCAGGTGGGCGTTCACCGTCACGGACGGGAAGATCAGCCGGTTCGAGACGGGGCAGGCCTGAGCCTCCCCGGCCCGGCCTGGCCCGGCCCGTCTCGGCCCCGGCCCCGGGCCCGGACCCGGCCCGGGGGCTCATGCCGTACGGCGGGTCAGGCCGGGATCCGGGTGGCCGTGCCGCTCACCCGGATCCGCCGGTCGTCCGGGCGGAGCTCCACCGTCAGTTCGCCCGGGCGGCCCATGTCCTCGCCCTGGTGCAGGGTGAGCACCGCCGTCTCCGGTACGAGGCCCAGCTCACGGGCGTACGCGCCGAAGGCGGCCGCCGCCGCGCCCGTCGCCGGGTCCTCGACCACGCCGCCGACCGGGAACGGGTCACGGACGTGGAACACCGTCTCCGACGCCCGCCACACCAGCTGGACCGTCGTCAGCTCCAGGCGCCGCATCAGCGCCTCCAGCCGGGCGAAGTCGTACGACAGGTCCGCGAGCCGCTCACGGGTCGCCGCCGCCAGCACCAGGTGGCGGTTGCCCGCGAAGGCGATCCTCGGGGGCAGGGCGTCGTCCAGGTCGGCGGCCGGCCAGTCCAGCGCGGCCAGCGCCTCCGTCACGTCGGCCTCGGCGATCCCGTCGACGTGCGGCTCCACGCTGGTCAGCGTCGCCCGCGGCGCGCCGTCCCGCTCGGTCACCGTCACCGGCACCGGGCCGACGGGCGTCACGAACAGCAGGTCGCCGGGGCCGATCCGCTCGCCGAGCGCGACGGCCGTCGCGACCGTGGCGTGTCCGCAGAACGGCACCTCGGCCTTGGGGCTGAAGAAGCGGATGGTGAAGGAGCGGCCGGGGGTGGCGTCCAGGCCCTCGGGCGGGGCGGTCAGGAACGCCGTCTCGCTGTAGCCGAGTTCGGCGGCTATCGCGAGCTGGTCGTCGTCGCTGAGCCCGGCCGCGTCGAGGACGACTCCGGCGGGGTTGCCGCCGGCCGGGTCGCCGGAGAACGCGGTGTAGTGCAGGACCTCGGGGGAACGCATGATCGTCATGCCGGTTCCAACGGCCGCGGGGGTACCTGGTGTTCCCCGGCCGGGCCGCCGTCCGCGAGCGGTGTCGGCGGGGCGGTCAGCCCCGGCCGATGTACGGCATCGTCGTGGCCATCACCGTCGCGAACTGGACGTTCGCCTCCAGCGGCAGCGACGCCATGTGGACCACCGTCCGCGCCACGTCCGCCGCGTCCATCACCGGCTCGGGGGCCAGGGTGCCGTTCGCCTGGAGGATGCCCGTCTCCATGCGCCGCGTCATCTCCGTCGCCGCGTTGCCGATGTCGATCTGGCCGCAGGCGATGCGGTACGGGCGGCCGTCCAGCGACAGCGACTTCGTCAGGCCCGTCATGGCGTGCTTGGTCGCCGTGTACGCGACCGAGTGCGGGCGCGGCACATGCGCCGAGATGGAGCCGTTGTTGATGATCCGGCCGCCCTGCGGTGACTGTTCCCTCATGCGGCGGAACGCGGCCTGCGCGCACAGGAACGATCCCGTCAGGTTGACGTCGACCACCTGCCGCCATGTCTCGTAGGGCAGGTCCTCGACCGGGGTGCCGCCGCCCGCGAACGTGCCCGCGTTGTTGAACAGCAGGTCCACCCGGCCGTACCGGTCGGTGACCGCCGCGAACAGCGCGTCCACCGCGTCCGGCGAGGTGACGTCCGTCGGTACGCACAGGGCGTCGGCACCGGCCGGGGCGGCCGTCTCCGCCGGCGCCGCCGTCTCCGCCGTCTTCGCCAGCGCCGCCGTCTCCGCGAGCGGCTCGGCGCGGCGCCCCGCCAGGGCGAGCGACCAGCCCGCCTCCGCCAGCGCGAGCGCCACGCTCCGGCCGATGCCCGAGCCCGCCCCGGTCACCACCGCGATCCTCCGTACAGCGTCCATGGGGCCGCAGCGTACGGGACCCGTCCGGTACCTGGACGCACATGACCGGCATGTGGATGCCATGCGGCCGCGCGCCCACTCCCGGGGCCCATCCCGCAGGCACCCACTCGCCGGGGCGCCCACCTCCCGGGGCGCCCACCTCCCGGGGTGCCCGCTCCCCGGGGTGCCCCCGGCGCGGCTACTCCCCGGGGTAGCGGACGCCGACGCGGTCCCGTACCGCGTCCAGCGTCCGCATCACCGCGAGCGTCCCGTCCAGCGGCACCAGCGGCGACTCCGTCTCGCCCGCCCGCAGGCACCGCATCACCTCGATCGCCTCATGCCGCATCGACTCGCGCCGCCCCGGCACCCGGAACTCCTCCGGGTCGCGGCCCTCCCGGAACAGGGTGAAGCCCTCCGGGTAGAAGAACCCGCGCGGGAACTCGATCCGGCCCGCCGTCCCCGTCACCGACGCGGTCAGCGGCGTGTCCGCCACGATCGAACAGGACAGCAGCGCCGTCGCCCCGGAGTCCCAGCCCAGCAGCATCCCGGTGTTCAGGTCGACGCCCTCCGGCGACAGCAGCGCCTCCGCCTGTACGCGGTCGGGCTCACCCAGCAGGAGCTGCGCGAACGACACCGGGTACACCCCCAGGTCCAGCAGCGCCCCGCCGCCCGCCGCCGGGTCCCGCAGCCGGTGCCCCGGATCGTCGGGGCCGACGAGGCCGAAGTCCGCGTGGATCGTGCGGATCTCTCCGATCGCACCGTCCCGCACGACCTCCACCAGCCGCCGGACGACCGGGCCGCAGTACATCCACATGGCCTCCATCAGGAACGTCCCGCGCTCCCTGGCCAGGCCCACCAGTTCCTCCGCCTCCGCCGTGTTCAGCGTGAACGGCTTCTCGCAGAGCACCGCCTTCCCCGCCTCCAGGAGCAGCCCGGCCGCCGACCGGTGGGCGGCGTGCGGTGTGGCGACGTACACCACGTCCACGTCGTCGTCGGCCGCGAGCTCCGCCCACGTGCCGTACGCGCGCGGTATCCCGAACCGTTCCGCGAACGCCTTCGCCGACTCGGTCGACCGGGACGCCACCGCCACCACATCGGCGTCCGGCAGCTCCAGCAGATCCCGCGTGAACGACGCGGCGATGCCGCCCGTCGCCAGCACGCCCCACCGCACGGTCTCGCTCATCCCGACCCCCACCTTCCGGCACACCGGCCAAACTTTTTGAGGTTTCAACCACTCTGGTCGAGCTGAGAGCATAGGGGGCGCACCCCCGGAACAGGAGATGAGATGCCGGAGAGCGGCCCGAGGACGACGCGAGCCCCCATACCTGACGCCGAACCCGCCGGAGCGGAGTCGACAGCCCCACCCCCGGGCCGTACCGGGCCCACCGCGTCCCCCACAGCCGCGCCTTCCGCGTCCGCCGTGCCTTCCGCGTCCCCCACAGCCGCGCCTTCCGCGTCCGCCGTGCCTTCCGCGTCCCCCACAGCCGTGCCTTCCGCGTCCGCCACGTCCGCCAAGGCCACGCACGCCCGGCCCGCCGGCCCCGCCGCCCGCCGTGCGGGGCTTCTCGTCACCCTCGTCCTCGGCGGGCTCACCGCGCTGCCGCCGCTCTCCATGGACATGTACCTCCCGGCCCTGCCGGAGGTCACCCGGTCGCTGAGCGCACCGGCCGCCACCGTCCAGCTCACGCTGACCGCCTGCCTCGCCGGCATGGCGCTCGGCCAGCTGGTCGTCGGACCGATGAGCGACAGGTGGGGCCGCCGCCGTCCGCTGCTCATCGGCATGGTCGTGTACGTCGCCGCCACCGCCGTCTGCGCCCTCGCCCCCAGCGCCGAGCTCCTCATCGCGTTCCGGCTGCTCCAGGGCCTCGCGGGCGCCGCCGGCATCGTCATCTCCCGCGCGGTCGTCCGGGACCTCTACGACGGCGTCGAGATGGCCCGGTTCTTCTCCACCCTCATGCTGATCTCCGGCGTCGCCCCGGTCATCGCCCCGCTGATCGGCGGGCAGGTGCTCCGGGTCACCGACTGGCGCGGTGTCTTCCACGTCCTGACCGTGGTCGGCCTCCTCCTCACCGTCGTCGTCTGGAGGTGGCTGCGCGAGACCCTGCCGCCCGAGCGGCGGCACAGCGGCGGCGTCGGCGAGGCGCTGCGTACGATGCGCGGACTCCTCGCCGACCGGGTGTTCACCGGTTACACGCTCACCGGCGGCCTCGCCTTCGCCGCGCTCTTCGCGTACATCTCCGCGTCGCCGTTCGTGGTCCAGGAGATCTACGGGGCGTCCCCGCAGACCTTCAGCCTGCTCTTCGGCCTGAACTCGGTCGGTCTGGTCGCGGTCGGTCAGATCAACGGGAAGCTGCTCGTCGGCCGGGTCAGCCTGGACAAGGTGCTCGGGCTCGGACTGGCCGTGATCACGCTGGCGGCGGTGGCGCTGCTGCTGATGACGAGTGGCGTCTTCGGAGGGGTCGGCCTGGTGCCGGTCGCCGCCGGGCTGTTCGTCCTCATGTCGGCGATGGGTCTCACACTGCCGAACACCAACGCCCTGGCGCTGATGCGCACCCCGCACGCGGCGGGTTCGGCGTCGGCGCTGCTCGGCACGTCGTCGTTCCTCGTCGGCGCGGTGGCGTCGCCGCTCGTCGGCATCGCGGGCGAGGACACGGCCGTACCGATGGCCGTGGTCCAGCTGGTGTGCGCGCTCGGCTCGCTGGTCTGCTTCCTGGCCCTGTGCCGCCGCCCCCGGAACGCCGTGGAGCGGGGGGCGGCCGAAGCCGGCTAGCCGTGCCGCCGGTAGGCGATCAGATACGGCCGGTCCCGGGCGTCCGTCCAGCGGAAAAGCCCCACCCCGGCCACGTCCGCCGCCGGCAGCCGTACGTTCGGGGCGAGGGCCTCCACCGTGCCCGTGGCCGGCCGGACCAGGACCGGGCTGCCGCCGCCGGCGAGCGCGTCCGGCACGTCACGGGCGCCGGCCGCCCCGTACACGACGCCCTCGTCGGTGACCGTGGTGAGGGTGAGCGGCCTGCCGCCGTCCCGGTCCTCGAAGCAGCGGCCGGCCGACTCGTCGAGGTCGAAGGCGAGCCGTCCCGCGATCAGGTACCGGCCGCCGGGGGAGACCACCGCCTCCGGGTGGGCGCCCGGTTCCAGTGCCGGGCGATGGCACTCCACCCGCACCAGCGGTCGGCCCGTCACGACGTCGTGCACCGCCCAGACATCGTGCGTGGCCGCCCGCCGGGAGCCCTTCTCCGGCTGCCACCGGGCCAGCACATGGCCCGGGGTCACCGACACGGGCCTGCCGCTCGCGGGGTCGGCGCCCGCCGGGGCGCGGTTGCCGCTGAACCAGGCGCCCGGCACCCAGAACCCCCGCGCGCCGCTCACCAGCAGCCCCTTCGGGGTCACCGCCCGGACCTCGGTCAGCCGCCCGCAGTCGGCGCACTTCGCCGGCCGGCCGAGCCGCGCGGGCGGCACCCTCGTCACGGCGCCGGTCACCGGGTCGACGACCGCCGTGGTGGTGCGGCCGTCACCGATCAGTACGCCGGGGCCCGTGCCGGTCACCGTCGGCACGGCAGGCCACGGCACCTCGACGCGCCGCCGGACGCCGTCGGCCGCGTCGTACACGTCGAGCGAGACGAACGGCTCGGTGGCCGTCAGCGGGCCGTCGCCCGTCCGGCCGTATGACCAGGTGACGAAGAACTCCCGGTCGTCCTTGGCGACCGTCAGCAGCCGGGGCGCCACGCCGGAACCGTCGCCTGACGTGCCCAGCGGCCGCCACGCCCGGCCCGTCCAGGCCGCCGTGCCGGTCGCGGCGTCGACGGTCCGCAGCCGGTACCTGGCCGCGCCGACCGGCTCCAGCCACGCGATCCGCCCGGCGGCGCGGGCGACGACGTAGGAGTCCGGGACGTCCGGCAGCTCCCAGCCGCGACCGGTGTCGTACGCGGCGGGCACGGGCAGCCTGGTGGCGGGCGCCGCCGCCGTGCCGGGCGCGGCAGGGGCGGAGGTGTCACCGGGGCGGCGGTCCACGTCACCGCCCGCGGCCTCCTCGGGCCCGCCGCAGGTGGCCAGCGCCAGCAGCAGGACCAGCACCGCCACCCCGCCCACCAGGGCCGTCCGCACGAGCCTCTGTCTCATGGTCGCCTCACGGTCCCCCCGTGCACCCGCCCGCTGAAGGGGCGCCAGCCTAGCAACCGGCGCGGCCCGGAAGGCGGTTCACGTCACCCCGGTCACTCCTGGGGGGTGCTGCGGGAGCCCCGTGCGGAGGCGGACGCCCCCCAGGGCCCGGCGGGCGGCGGAGGGGCCCGCGCGGGGTGCCTACCATTGTTCGGTGAACGCCTCCTTCTCCACCGCGGAAGTCCTGCGCGGCGCCCTCGCCGGGGTGCTCGACGGGCTGCCGCCGACCCAGGCCGCCGGGGCCGTCGACCGGCTGATCGCCAACTACCGGGGCACCACCCCCACCGACGCGCCCGTCCTGCGCGACCGCTCCGACGTGGCCGCCTACGCCGCGTACCGGATGCCGGCCACGTTCGAGGCCGTACGGTCCGCGCTGGGCGCCCTGCGGGACGCGGCCCCGGAGTGGGTGCCGGGCACGCACACCGACATCGGGGGCGGCACGGGCGCGGCGAGCTGGGCGGTGGCCGAGGCGTGGGAGGAGGCGGCGCCCCGCACCACCGTCCTGGACTGGGCCGAGCCCGCCCTCGCGCTCGGCCGTGAGCTGGCCGTCGCGTCGGGGATGCCGTCCCTGGCGGGCGCCAGCTGGCAGCGCTCCCGGATCAGCGGCGCGCTGCGGATCGAGAGCACCGATCTCGTGACGGTGTCGTACGTCCTCAAGGAGCTCACCCCCGCCGACCGCGACGCCGTCGTCACCGAGGCCGCCCGCGCCGCTCGGGCCGTCGTGATCGTCGAGCCCGGCACCCCGGACGGCTACGAGCGCGTCCTCGCCGCCCGGGAGCTGCTCATCGCCGCCGGGATGCGGATCGCCGCGCCCTGTCCGCACAGCGCCGCCTGCCCCATCGAGCCCGGCACCGACTGGTGCCACTTCGCCGCCCGGGTCAGCCGCTCGTCCCTGCACCGCCAGGTCAAGGGCGGCTCCCTCGCGTACGAGGACGAGAAGTTCGGCTACGTCGTGGCGACCCGGTTCCCCGTGGCGCCCGCCCCCGCCCGGGTGACCCGCAGGCCGCAGATCCGCAAGGGCCAGGTCCTGCTGGACCTGTGCACCGAGGGTGAGGGGCTGCGCCGCGACACGGTGACCAAGCGGCACGGCCCGCTCTACAAGGCGGCCCGGGACGCGGACTGGGGCGACGCCTGGCCGCCGGACGCCGACTGAGCCGCCGGTCGCCGACCGAGCCGCCGGACGCGGGGTGGGCCACGGGTGGACGCTGGACCGCCCGGCACCGACCGACCCACCCGAAGTCCCTGAGCCGCCGGTCGCCGACTGAGCCGCCGGTCGCCGACTGAGCCGCCGGTCGCCGACCGAGCCGCCGGACGCGGAGTGGGCCACGGTGGACGCTGGACCGCCCGGCACCGACCGACCCACCCGAAGTCCCTGAGCCGCCGGACGCGGCCTGGGCCGCCGGTCGCCGACCGAACCGCCGGTCGCCGACCGAACCGCGGGGCGACGCTTGAGCGCCCGGGACCGGCCGAGCCGCCCGGGACCGGCCGAGCCGCCCGGGACCGGCCGAGCCGCCCGGGACCGGCCGAGCCGCCCGGGACCGGCCGAGCCCGCCCCCGCGAGGGTGTTCGCCCACCGGACGGGTGAGAACGGGCGCCCGGCCGGGTGAGGCGGCGTTGTCGGTGGTGGCCCGCGGCTCCGGCGACGCGTTGATCTGGGACGCATGATCCGACTGCGTATCCGACATCTCGCGGCGGCCGGTGTCATCACCGCCCTCGCCCTCGCCCCGACCGCTCAGGCCGCCGCCTCCGTACCGGCGGCCGCGCCCAAGCCGAAGGAGGAGACCAAGGTCCTCGACTGGCTGGCGACCCTGGAGAGCACCACCCGCCCCGACCGTGTCCGCCAGGGCGACGACTGGTCCGTCTACACGCACCTGTACGAGCACACCGACGGCAAGCGCGGGAAGAAGATCGGCGACGGGACGGCGCACTGCGTCGCCGTCCTCGTCACCCGCGAGGGAGCCGTCGTCCAGTGCGAACGCGTGCTGCGCACGGACGCCGGTCACCTGTCCCTCAGCGACACCATGGACCGCTTCGGCCGCGGGCCGCACACCGCGCCCTCGGCCGTCACCGGCGGCACCGGCGACTACGCGGACGCGGAGGGCGAGGCCAGGATCGTGCTGCACGACCGGCACGCCACGTTCCGTATCACCCTGGACGACTAGCCACGCCCGGTGCGCCCGGTCGCCCGACGCGTGGGTGACCGGGCGCACCGGTGTCTCAGGGGCGCAGCTCCTGGGTGCAGCACTTCACGCTGCCACCGCCCTTGAGGAGTTCGCCCAGGTCCATTCCGATCGGTTCGAAACCGCGCCGCCGCAGCGGCTCGAACAGTCCCACCGCCGCCTGCGGCAGCAGAACGTGCCGTCCGTCGCTGACGGCGTTGAGACCGAGCGCGGCCGCGTCCGGTTCGTCGGCGATCAGCGCGCCGGGGAACAGCCGGGCGAGCACGGCCCGGCTGCCGGGGGAGAACGCGCCGGGGTAGTACATGATCTCGTCGGCCGCGTCGTCCAGGACGCACAGCGCCGTGTCGAGGTGGTAGTAGCGGGGGTCGACCAGGTCCAGGCCGATGACGGGGCGGCCGAAGAACTCCTGCGCCTCGTCGTGGGACAGGGGGCTGGAGCGGAAGCCGCGTCCCGCGAGCAGGTAGGTGGCGGTGACCGCGAAGTCGCCCTCGCCCTCGTTGACGTGGTCCGGCTCGCGTACGTCGGTGAAGCCGTGGGCCTGGAACCAGGCCCGGTGCGCCTCGGCCTCGGCGGCCCGCTCGGCATGTGCGAACCGGGCGCCGAGCACCCGGCCGTCCACGACGGTGGCGCCGTTGGCGGCGAACACCATGTCGGGCAGGTCGGGGCGTGGTTCCAGCAGTTCGACGGTGTGGCCGAGCGCGCGGTAGCGGGTCAGCAGGTCCTCCCACTGGGCCAGGGCGAGGGGCAGGTCGACCGGTTTCGCCGGGTCCATCCAGGGGTTGATGGAGTACGTCACCCTGAAGTGCGCGGGTGGGCACATCAGGTAGCGGCGGGGTGATGCGTCACGAGGCAAAGAAGGCTCCTCACGGACGGCAGGGCGCACGGTGTGTGCGTGGAGCCATGGTGCGCCGTGAGGAGGCTGCGCGCAGTGGACCGTACGGGTGGTTCACGATGACGCTCCTGGGGCGTCGTGCGCCGTACGACCCTCGTTCTCGTCGAGACGTGTCGGCTTATCGAGACGATACGTCTCGCCTCGCTCCGCTGTTAGATTGAGGCCATGGCTGAAACCAAGGCACCCGACTCGGGCCGTCGCAGCGAACGCTCCCGGCGCGCGATCTACGACGCCGCCCTCGCCCTCGTCGGCGAGGTCGGCTACACGAAGACCACCATCGAGGGGATCGCCGCCCGCGCGGGCGTCGGCAAGCAGACCATCTACCGCTGGTGGCCCTCCAAGGCCGCCGTGCTCCTGGACGCCTTCCTCGACCTCGGCGGGCAGGCCGACGAGGCGCTCGGCGGCGACGGGCAGAGCGAGATCCCCGACACCGGCGACCTCGAAGCCGACCTCAAGTACGTCCTGCGGGCCACCGTCGACGAGTTGAACAACCCCGTGTACGACGCGCCGTCGCGCGCCCTCGCCGCCGAGGGCGTCGTCAACCCGGAGCTGGGCGCCCAGTTCGTGGAGCGGCTCCTCGAACCCCAGCTCCAGCTGTACGTCAGGCGCCTGGACGCCGCCCGGGACGCGGGCGCCGTACGCGCCGACGTCGACCCGCGCGTCGCCCTGGAGCTCTTCGTCGGCCCGCTCGCCCACCGCTGGCTGCTGCGCACCCTGCCGCTCACGCACGCCTACGCGGACGAGATCGTGGAGTACGCCCTGTACGGCATCGCCGGCCGCCGCTGACCCGGGGCCCGCCGACTCCGTCGATCACGTGTACCTGCTCACGGTGAACAGAGACTGAACGGCGGGCATATCCCGACAAAATCCGGCAACTCGACCGGCTCACCCCCGTTCAGGAACCGGCCACCGAACCCCGGTTGGGGAGTCCGGTCACCCGAGGCGCAGGATGGTGGGACCATGGCAAGGACCGCAGGGCTTGCATGAGGTGTGAGGGGATAGATGGGCGACGGTATCGGCCGCTACCGCGGCACGGAGAGCAGACTCGCGCACTGGCTGCGCCGGCGCCCGAAGAAATCCGATGCCGAGGCCCCGAGCCGCGAGGACCTGCTTCTGGCCACCGCCGCCGCGGGACTGCCGCTCGCCCCCGCCGCCCATCCCGCCGGCTACCGCTGCTCCTGTGAGCGCATCGGCTGTCCCACCCCCGCGCGCCATCCGCTCTCCTTCGCCTGGCAGACGCAGTCCACGACCGACCGCGCCCAGATCGAACGCTGGGCGCTCAACCAGCCGCAGGCCAACTTCATCACCGCGACCGGCATGGTCCACGACGTACTCGACGTACCTCTGGACGCCGGTCGCGCCGCGTTGGAGCGGCTGCTCGCCGCGTCCGTCGACGTCGGGCCGGTCGCCGAGGCGGGAGACGCCCTCGGCGACGGGCGCATGCTGTTCTTCACCGCCACCCGGGGCACGCCCGAGGACGAGGACGAGTGGTGGCCCTGCGAGCTGGACTGCCACCCCGAGACCATGGACGAGCACCCGGGCCTGCGCTGGCACTGCCGGGGCAGCTACGTCCTCGTACCGCCCGCGCGGCTCCCCGGTGACCTCGGCGTCGTCTGGGTGCGCGGCCCGGAGCATCCGCTGCCGGACCCGCTGACGCTGCTGGAGGCGCTCACCGACGCCTGTGCCCGTCACGCCGACCGGCTCGCCGAGCGTGACGAGCCGCACGCCGTGGCCTGGCCCCTCACCCGCTGACCGGCCGCCGCACGGCGCGTCCGCCGGACAGGAGCTAGGAGCCGGTCGCGGCCACCACGCCCTGGAGGCGGCTGAGCACCGTCACCTGGTCCGCGCCCGCGCCGGCCGGCTTCACCAGCGCCGCCTGGCTCGACACCCACTCCTTGGTGAGCGTGTTCTTCACCTCGCCGGTCAGCAGGGGCCGTACGTCCTCGCTGACCTTCGGCCGGTACCCGGGCGCGGCCGTCTGGCGGTCGTAGAAGCGGGTCGCGAAGAACACCAGACCGTGACCGTCCTGGGTGGTCAGGCCCAGCGGCGCGTAGTCGCCGCCGTCCAGCGGCTCGTCCACGAACTGGGTCGACAGGCCCGGCCGGCTGGCGAGCCGCTTGCGGCTGTCCCGCCACTGCGTCGTGTGCGGACCCGCGGCGAAGTGCTCCGGCTTCCCGTCGCGCAGATAGGCGGCGTACTCCTCGCTCAGGTTCCCCGGAGCGACCGCCAGTTCGGCGCTGTCGGCGGGGACGGGCTTCCCCCAGCCGTCCCCGTCCGTCGCGAACCTCGGTACGTCGGTGGCGGCCAGGATCGTCAGGTAGGCCACCTCCCACAGCTGGTCGGAGCCGTTGCGCACGAAGACGAGCAGCCAGCGGCTGTCGCCGTCCCCCTTGTCGGAGTCCCGGTTGGAGTCGGCGTCCGCGAGGAACCAGCGCGGCCAGCCCGCCTTCTTCGGGATCGTGAACGCGGCGTCCGTCAGCTCCAGCGGCTCGTGCTTCGGGTTGCCGTTCGGGCTGGTGACACTGTGCGACTTCAGCCCGGCCTGGTTGATCGCCCCGAGCGCGCCGGTGACCCGGCCCGCGTCGAGCGCCGGATCGTACGCCTTGTCGGCCTTGTTGTACGCGTCGGTGAAGTCCTTCAGCGCCTGCTCGGCCTCAGCCGGTGTCGCCGTCGGTACGACCTCCAGCTCGCCGTGCACCGTCACACAGCCGCTCGCCGTCAGTGCCAGCACCGTCACCGCCACGAGCGCCCGACCCAGCCTTCTCATCGGTTGCCTTCTGCTCCTCGACCCCGACCCGTACCGACCCACTTGACCGTCCGAACCCTACCGGGGCGAGGAACAGCGCGAGCGCCGGGACCAGATACAGGAGCCACACCGTGACCTGGAGCGGCGAAGGGTCCGGCCGGAAGCCGATGAGGCCCGCCGCCAGCGCGCCGTACCAACTGTCCGCCGGGAGCGCCCCGGACACGTCGAACGCCGTACCGGCGGGACCCCAGCCGCCCGGACCCGGTCCGCCGGGAACGGACCCGCCGAACGGCCCGGCGTCCTGCAGCGCGCGGACACCGTACGCGAGCACCCCCGCCGCCCCGACGACGAGCAGCCCGCCGGTCCAGCCGACGGACCGGTCAGGCGACGGGATGCGCGCCGCCGCCCGGTACGCCGCCCAGCCCAGCAGGACCGCCGTGGCGATGCCCAGCAGCACCACGGCCAGCGGGGCGGGGGAGCCCGCCACGTCGTCGCCCGCCGCCCGCACCGTCGCCCACACGAACACCGCGGCGTCCACCCCGTCCCGCGCCACCGCGAGGAACCCCACGGCAGCCCAGGTCGCCGCGCCCGGACCCGTACCGCGCCGCACACGGAACACCATCGAGGTCACCAGGGCGGCGGTGAGCACCGACAGGGTGCCGGTGAGCAGCCGCCCCGCCTCCGGCGTCAGCTCGCGCGAGCCGAACTCCAGCAGGTGACCGACCGTCAGGGACAGCGCCAGCGCCGCCCCGGCACCGGCCGCGACCGGTTTCGCCGCGCCGCGCCGCCCGCTCCCCACCAGGTACGCGGCGACGAGGCCGATGACGACGCTCGCCTCCAGCCCGTCCCGCAGCCCCGTCACAAAGTCGCCGTACACGCCCCGCCCCTCTCCTGGACCCGCCGCCCATGGTCACCCGGAAGGGGCGGGGCCGGGCGGCCGGGTACCGGTACCGTCCCGTTCGGGGACGATGAGCGGGGCGCCGGTACGGGGGTGCGGCAGCACCTCGACCGTCTGCCGGTACACCCTGCTGAGCAGCGCGCCGTCCAGGGTCGCGGCGGGCGGCCCGTCCGCCGCGACGCGCCCGTCGTGCAGGACGGCGACCCGGTCGGCGTACGCGGCGGCCAGGCCCAGGTCGTGCAGGACGACCACGACGGCGTCCCCGGCGGCCGCCCGTTCCCGGCAGATCCGGCCGACCAGTTCCTGGTGGCGCAGGTCGAGGGCGGCGGTCGGTTCGTCGAGCAGCAGCAGCGGCGCCCGCTGGGCGAGCACCCGGGCGAGCGCCACCCTGGCCCGCTCGCCGCCGGACAGCGCGGAGAACGGCCGCGCGGCGAACCCGGCGACCTCCGTCGCGGCCATCGCACCGGCGACGACCGCCTCGTCGTGGTCCTCTTGCCCGGTGCCGGCCCAGGGCGCCCGCCCCATCCGTACGACCTCCTCGGCGCGGAACGGGAACGCCAGCGCCGCCGACTGCGGCAGCACCGCCCGGCGCAGCGCGAGTTCCGCCGCGCTCCAGCCGCCGACGGCCCGGCCGGTGACCCGCACCTCGCCTGCCGCGCACTCCAGGTCCCCGGCGAGCGCGGCCAACAGGGTGGACTTGCCGGCCCCGTTGGGGCCGACCAGCGCCAGCACCTCACCGGCCCTGACCTCCAGGTCCACCCCGGCCAGCACGTCCCGCCCGCCGAGCCGCACCCGCGCCCCGTCGACGGCGGCCATGACCTCACCGGCCGCCGTGGGAGCGGGCGGCCGAGGCCCCCGCCCCGTACCGAGCCCCCGCCCCGTACCGAGCCCCCGCTCCATACCCAGTGCCCGCCCCGTACCGAGCGCCCGCCCCGTGATCAGCGTGTGCAGCACCGACTTGACGGGCCTCACGCCCAACCTCCCTGCCTGCGCCGCGTCCTGCGCAGCAACCAGCTGTGCTTGCCCGGGGGGCGACCCCCGGACCCCCGGCAGTACGGCCTCACGCCCAACCTCCCTGCCTGCGCCGCGTCCTGCGCAGCAACCAGAAGAAGAACGGGCTGCCGACCAGGGCTGTCAGCACCCCGAGCGGCAGTTCCGCCGGTGCGGCGGCGGTTCGCGCCGCCAGGTCGGCCGCGAGCAGCACCACCGCACCGCCCAGCGCGCTTCCCGGGACCAGGAACCGGTGGCCGGGTCCGTTCGCCATGCGCAACAGGTGCGGGACGACGAGCCCGACGAACGACACGATCCCGGCCACCGCGACCGCCGCCGCCGTCAGCAGCGCGACCACCACGACGAGGACCATCCGCAGCCGTTCGACGTCCACGCCCAGGTGCCTGGCCGGGCGTTCGCCGAGCGCCAGCAGGTCCAGCCTGCGGGCGTACAGCGGGGCGACGAGGAGTCCGGCGGCCGCGCACGGCAGCACCGCCAGCACCTTGGGCCAGGTGGCCTGCGCCAGCGAACCCAGCTGCCAGAACGTGATCTGGGTGAGCTGCGCGTTGTCCGCGAAGAACACGAACAGCCCGATCAGCGCCCCCGCGAACGCGTTCACCGCGATCCCGGTGAGGATCAGCGTCACGACCTCCGTACGGCCGCCCGACCGCGACATCACGTACACCAGGAGCACCGTGGCGAGCCCCGACGCGAACGCGCAGGCCGTCACGGTCCACGTGCCGAGGAACGACAGGCCCAGCGTGATCGCGCCGACGGCGCCGACCGCCGCGCCCGCCGAGACGCCGATGACGCCCGGCTCGGCGAGCGGATTGCCGAACACGCCCTGCATCAGCGCGCCCGCGCAGCCGAGCGAGCCGCCGACCAGCGCCGCCAGGACCACGCGGGGCAGGCGGATGTTCCACAGGACGCTCTCCGCCGACCGTTCCAGGGCGTGTCCGCCGAGGCCCACCCGGGCCTGGAGCGAGGCGACGACGTCTCCGAGCGGTATCCGGTACGCCCCGAGGCCCGTCGACAGCACGGCGAGCGTCAGCAGCGCGGCCGCCAGCGCCGCGGTGAGCGCCCAGGTTCCGCGTGCCGTCACTTCCGCGTCCCGTACAACTGCTCCACCAGGGCGTCGAGGACCTGGTCGGTGCGGGGCCCGTAGTTGAGGAGGACGCCGTCGTCGATGGCGACGATCCTGCGGTCCCGGCCCGCCGGGGTCTCGGCGACCCCGGGGATCCCGGTCAGCCCGTCGGCGCCGCCCACCGACGCGAGGCCCTTGGTCATCACCAGGATGGCGTCGGGCGCGGCCTGTGCCAGGGCCTCGCTGGTGATCGGGGTGAAGTCCCTGGTGAGTCCGGAGGCCGTACCGGCGTCGACCGCGCCGGCCGCCTCCAGCAGGGGGCCGGCGCCGGAGTCGCGGCCGCCGATGAGGTACACGGACGAGGAGCCGCGCAGGTAGAGGAAGGCGACGCGGGGCGCCGGGCGGTCGCCCCTGCGGGCGGGGATCTCCTTCCGTACGGCGGCGACGCGCTGCCGCGTACGGGCCGTCAGTTCCGTGCCCGCCTCCGGTACGCCGAGGGCTTCGGCGACCGCCCCGATCCGGGTGCCGATGCCGTCGAGCGAGGTCGCGGGGGCCACGACGACCAGCGGGACGCCGGCGTCCCGGATCTGGTCGACGGCCTCGGCGGGCCCCGTGGTGGTGTCGGCGAGGACGACGGTCGGCTTCAGCGACAGCACGCCCTCGGCGGAGACGTCGTGGCCCCGGGTCACCAGGGGCAGGCCCGCGGCCTGTTCGAAGGTGGCGCCGATGTCGCGGGCGACCACGCGCGGGCCGAGTCCGAGGGTGAACACGATCTCGCTGAGCGATCCGGTGAGCGGCACGATCCGGTCCGCCGACGTGATGGTCACCCGGGTCCCGTCGGCCGACGGGACGGTGACCGGCAGCCGGGGCCGGTGGGCGGTGGCGAGCGGTTCGACGCGGTCCGGCGCGGCGGCCGGCGAGGCGGCGGTCCCGGGGGCCCGGTGGGCCGGGTCGGCGGCTCCCGGCGCCTCCGTACCGCCGCCGCAGCCGGTGAGGGCCAGGGGGAGGGCGAGTACCGCCGCGAGGGCACCGGCCAGGCGGAATCTGCGCACCGAGGCACCGTCCTGTCGTTCGGGGTGGGGGAGTTGGGGCCGCCGGGCCGGAGGGGTTCCGACCCGGACCCGATGTAGCTTAGGTTAGCCTTGCCTTACTCGCTAGTCGTTGGAGGGGTTCCATGCCGTCGCCGTTCCCGCCCGACCGGCTGCCCGCGCCGCACCGCACACGCGTCGGCGCCGCCCTGCTCGCGATCCTGTCGGTCGCCCTGCTCGCGGCGCTGCTCCCGGGCGCCGCGACGGCACAGGCCGCCGACCGCACGGTGCGCGGCGGACGGCTCGACTGGGGCATCAAGGCGTCCTTCCAGAGCTATGTCACCGGCCCGGTCGCCCAGGGGAGTTGGAGCCTGACGGGCGGCGCCGCCACCACCGGCGGCAGCCAGTTCCGGTTCCACTCCGCCCAGGGCACCTACGACCCGGACACCGGAGCCTTCGACGCCGCGTTCTCCGGAGGCGTCCGCTTCCTCGGCCACCGCACGGCCGACGGCTCCCACCGGCTCGACCTCACCGTGGCGCGGCCCCGCGTCACCGTCCGGGGCGGCACCGGCACCCTCTACGCCGACGTCACCTCACGGGCCGAGGACACCGGGCGGACCACCACGACCACCCGTGTGCCGCTCGCCGCACTGAACCTGACGGGCATCGACACGCGGGGCGGCGGCACCCCGATCGCGCTGATCACCGTCCCCGCGACGCTCACCGCCCAGGGCGCGCGCGCCTTCGCCGGCTACTACGCGGCGGGCACGCCCCTGGACCCGGTGACCCTGTCGGTGGACGTCCACGCGCCCGCCGCCCCGCAGCCGAGCGCCGACCCGGACCCGGGCCCGGCCGCGACGGCGGCCCCGTCGAGCACGACGGCGCCCGCCGCCCCCGGCTCGTTCCGGGACGCCGCCGTCGACTGGGGCGTACGGCGCACCTTCCGCGAGTACGTCACCGGGCCCGTCGCACGCGGCCGCTGGACGCTCGGCGGCGGCGCCCAGGACGGCGGCGCCCTGTTCCGCTTCCCGAAGGGCACCGGCACGTACGACCCGGAGGGCGGCACCCTGGACGCCCGGTTCGCGGGCAGCGTCCGCTTCACCGGCGCCCACCTCGACCTCACCCTCGCCGGGATCACCGTCCGCGTGAAGAACGGCACCGGCACCCTCGCCGCCGATGTGACCGCCTCGCCGGGACGCACCGACAAGGCCGTACCGCTCGTCACCTTCGACGCCGGGACCCTCACCGCCCGCGCCGGACTCGCCGCGATCAGCGAGGCACCGGCCGTCCTCACCGCACCCGGGGCCAAGGTCTTCGGCTCCCTCTACACGCCGGGCACCGCCATGGACCCGGTGTCGCTCGCCGTCGCCGTCGACTCCACGGCACGGCTCCCCGCCCTGCCCGACCTGGGCAGCGACCCGGCATCCGCCGCACCGGCCACCGCGACCGCGACGACCCCCGCACCGGACGACCCCCGCACTACGACCGGCACCGGCACCGGCACCGGACTCGGAACCGGGGCGTACGCGGCGATCGGCGGCGGCATGCTCGTCGTCCTCGTCCTCGCCACCGGCTACGCGCTGCGCCGCCGCCGGGCCTCGCCCTGACCGCACCCCACCTCACACCGCGTCACACCGCGCCACACCGCCACCCCCCTATCCCGAGGAGACCGACCATCATGCGTCCCACCGCCCTCGCCGTCTCGGTCGCCACGGCTGCCGCCGTCGGCGCGACCGCCCTCGCCCTCCCCGCCATGGCCGCCGCGCCCCCCGGGACGGCCGCCGCTCCCGCGGTGACGCTCAAGGACGGCACCCTGGAGTGGGGCTTCAAGGAGTCCTTCCGCACGTACCTCGCCTCGCCGTTCGCGCACGGCTCGATCACCGCCGCGGACGGCGCGTCCCAGGCCCCCGGCAACGGCGTGTTCCGCTTCACCGACGGCACCGGAACGTACGACCCCGCCACGCACGCCACCGGCACCGCGTTCCGTGGCAGCGTCCGCTTCCAGGCGCACGGCGGCGTCCTCGACATCACGCTCTCCGACCTCAGACTGACCACCAAGGGCTCGGCCGCCCCGACCGGGGAGATCTCCGCCGACGTCGTCACCAGGAACAAGGACGGCGCGTACGAGTCGATGGACGACCTCGCGATCGCCGCGCTCGACATGACCGGCGTACGCCCCGGCCGGGGCCAGGACGGGGCCATGGTCTTCCCGGACATACCGGCGACCCTGACCGAGGGAGGGGAGCGGGCGTTCGCGGGCTACTACAAGGAGGGTGCCGCGCTGGACCCGGCGAGCCTCTCCGTGCGGCCGGTGAGCCCCACGCCGACCCCCACCCCCACCCCGACCCCGACTCCCACTCCCACTCCCACCCCGACCTCCACCCCGAATCCCACGGCCACGGCCACGGCCACGGCCACCGCCACCGCCACGGCGACGCCGAGCCCGACGGTGGCCCCGACCGGGACACCGGCGCCCACGGACTCCCCCCGGGTGGTGGACGCCCGACTCACCTGGGGCGTCAAGGAGTCCTGGCGGTCGTACGTCACCGGCGCCTGCGGCGGCACCGTCACCGCCACGGGCGGCGCGACCCGCAACGGCGCCGTGTACGACTTCCGCTCCACCACGGCCACCGCCGACCCGAAGGCCCGTACGGTGAACACCGCCTTCGCCGGCGGCCTCCGGTTCGTGTGCGCCGCCCACGGCATCGACTGGACCGTCACCGACATCAAGGTCCGGACGTCCGGGACCCGGGGCACCCTCGTCGCCGACGTCACCAGCTCCAAGGGCACCGGCGGCGACGTGACCTTCGCCGAACTCGACCTGAGCGGCGCCGACTACACCGCCACGAACGGCATCGTCACCCTCAAGGACGTGCCCGCGACCCTCACGGCCGAGGGCGCCGCCCAGTTCGCGGGGCCCAACGGGGAGGCGTTCTACCAGCCGGGCACCGCGATCGACCCGGTCACCGTGGTGCTCTCGCTCGACGAGGACGCCGAACTCCCGGCCACCGGCGGCACGTCCACGGGCTCCGGCCCGTCCGGTGGCACGACGGACACCGGCGGCGCAGCGACCACCGGGGGCACCTTCGGCGGCGGCACCTTCGGCGGCGGCACCGTCGGCGGAGCGTCGGCCACCGGGGCGCTCGCCGCCACCGGCAGCGGTCTGCCCACCGGTCTCGCCCTCGCCGCCGCCGGTGCCACCGCAGCGGCCGGAGCGGCCGTCGTCCACGCGGTCCGCCGCCGCACCACCGCCTGACCGGCCCTCCCCGCACCACACCCCTCGCACCACCCCCCCACACCAGCGCCACGGGGGCCCGTACCGCAACCGCCGTGTACGGCCCCGTGGTTGTGGTTACGCTGGCGCCATGGATCCGATCGTGGCGGCAGCGGGAACGGCCCTCGTGGGCGCGATGGCGACCGACGCCTGGCGGCAGGCGAGGACGGCGGTGGTCGCGCTGTGGCAGCGCGTCCACCCGGAGCGCGTCCCCGCCGTCGAGGCCGAGCTGGAGGAGACCCGCGACGACGTCCTCGCCGCCCGCGCCGACGGCGACACCGACGCCGAGCGCGACCTCGCGGGCGACTGGGAGCGGCGGCTGCGCCGACTCCTGCGCGAGGACCCGTCACTCGGCGACGAACTCCGCCGCGTCCTGGACGAGGAGCTCACCCCGCTGCTCCCGGCGCCGCAGACGACCGGGCCCACCAGCGTCCACATGAACGCCACCGCGTCCGGCAGCGCGCGCGTCTACCAGTCGGGCCGGGACCAGACGATCAACGAGCGCTGACCGCCGCAGGCGTCTTCCCCGGGCCCGCGTGTTTGAATGCCCGGGTGAACATCGCACACGACGTCCTCGCCGTCTTCTGCGGCCCGGACGGGCTCCACGGCAATCTGCTCGGCGTCGTACGGGACGGCCGCACCGTCCCCGACGAGGCGTCGCGTCAGGCGCTCGCCAAGCGACTCGGCTACAGCGAGACCGTGTTCGTGGACGATCCCGAGCGGGGCGTCGTGGACATCTACACCCCCGGGGTGCGGCTGCCGTTCGCCGGCCACCCCCTGGTCGGTACGGCCTGGCTGCTCGACCTGGAGGTGCTCAACCCGCCGGCGGGCGAGGTGTGGGCCCGCCAGGACGGCGAGTTCACCTGGATCGAGGCGCGCGCGGAGTGGGCGCCTCCGAGGACGCTGCGGCAGTACGGCTCCGCCGGCGAGGTCGACGCGCTCGACGTTCCGCCGCCGGGCGACTGGATCTACGCCTGGGCGTGGGAGGACGAGGCCGCGGGACGGGTACGGGCGCGGGCCTTCCCGGGGCGCGGCGAGGGCGTCGACGAGGACGAGGCGACGGGTGCGGCGGCGCTGCTGCTCACCGCGCGGCTCGGCCGGGCGCTGAACATCACGCAGGGCCGGGGATCGCAGATCCTGACGGCTCCCGGCCCCGACGGTCTGATCGAGGTCGGCGGCCGTGTCCGTCCCGTCGCGTCCGGCGCCACGGGACGCCGCGATCCGGAGACCGCCAGGCGCTGAGCGGGAAGACCCGTCAGGCGCTGAGCGGGAAAGCCCGTCAGGCGCTGAGCGGGAAAGCCCGTCAGGCGCTGAGCGGGAACTCGGCGCCCAGCTCGCGGAAGACGGCGGTGTTGAACGCGAACGCCCGCTTGCACTCCTCGACGATCCGCTGCTTCTCCAGGTCGTCCACGTCCACCCGGTCGAGCAGCTCGCGGTAGCCGCGCTTGAACGCGGCCGGGTTCGCGATCTCCTCGAAGACGTAGAAGCGGACGCCGTCGCCCTTGCGGGCGAAGCCCCAGGTGCGCTCGGCCTTGTCGCGGATGATCTGGCCGCCGGAGAGGTCGCCCAGGTAGCGCGTGTAGTGGTGGGCGATGTACCCGGCGGGCCAGGTGCGGGCGCACTCCGCGACCCGGGCGGCGTACGCGGCGGTCGCGGGCAGCGGCGTGAGCCCGGTCCGCCAGTCCGCCCCGCGCAGATGGGCCAGGTCCCGCTCCAGCTGCGGGGTGCGGAACAGCTCCGGCTGTATGAAGGGGCCCGCGACCGGGTCGTCGCGCAGGTCCGCCGCGGCGCTCTCCAGGGCCTCGTACACGAACCAGAGCTGTTCGGTGTAGCGGGCGTAGGCGTCGACGCCGAGCCGCCCGCCGAGCAGGTCGCTCATGAAGGTCGAGGTCTCCGCCTCGGTGTGCTGCTCGTGCGAGGCGGTGCGGATGAGCGTCGAGAAGGGGGTGACGGTGGCGCTTGCATCCAAGGCGGGCCTCCGGGGACCGAGTGGGCACGGGACGGTGGCGACGCCGGGCATGCCGGGTGCCACCACCGCCGATCTTCCTACTTAGGCTTACCTAAGTCAACCGCTTGCCGACGTCCTGTCGGTAACACCGTACCCCTGTTCGCGTCAGGGCAGCGTAAGGATCTCCGCGCCCGTCTCCGTCACCACGAGCGTGTGCTCGAACTGCGCGGTCCGCTTCCGGTCCTTCGTCACCACGGTCCAGCCGTCCTCCCACATGTCGTACTCGTGGGTGCCGAGCGTCAGCATCGGCTCGATGGTGAACGTCATGCCGGGCTGCATCACCGTGGTGGCGTGCGGCGAGTCGTAGTGCGGGATGATCAGGCCCGAGTGGAAGGACGTGCTGATCCCGTGGCCGGTGAAGTCCCGCACGACGCCGTAGCCGAACCGCTTCGCGTACGACTCGATGACCCGGCCGATGACGTTGATCTGGCGGCCGGGCCTGACCGCCTTGATGGCGCGGTTGAGGGACTCGCGAGTCCGCTCCACCAGCAGCCGCGACTCCTCGTCCACGTCACCGCACAGATAGGTGGCGTTGTTGTCGCCGTGGACGCCGTTGATGTACGCCGTGACGTCCAGGTTCACGATGTCGCCGTCGCGCAGGACGGTGGAGTCCGGGATGCCGTGGCAGATGACCTCGTTGACCGACGCGCACAGCGACTTCGGGAAGCCCCGGTAGCCGAGGGTCGACGGATAGGCGCCGTGGTCGCACATGTACTCGTGGGCGACCCGGTCCAGTTCGTCGGTCGTGACGCCGGGCGAGATGTGTTTCGCGGCCTCCTCCATCGCCTGCGCGGCGATGCGGCCCGCGACACGCATCCGCTCGACGGTGTCGGAATCCTGGATCTCCGGGCCGTCGTACGGCTTCGGCGCCGGCTTCCCGACGTACTCGGGGCGGCGGATGGAACCGGGGACGGAACGGGTGGGAGAGAGCTCTCCGGGAACGAGCAGCGACTGGCCAGACATGCCAGCGAGTCTAACCAGGGCCGGTGGGGCAGCATGGCGACAGAGGAAGGAGCCGGACATGGCCCTGTTCAAGAAGCGCACGGTCGGCAAACCGGGCGAGTGGTACTACTGCCTGCAGCACAAGAAGGTCGAGGAGGGACCGGAATGCCCGGCGAAGAACCGCTTCGGCCCGTACCCCTCCCGTAAGGCCGCAGAGCACGCGATGGAGACGGCCCGCGAACGCAACCTCCAGTGGGAGAACGACCCCAAGTGGCACGACGCCCCCACCGACCCCGACCGGGGCAACCTGGACACCCCGTAACCCCCCGTAAACCCTGAGCGGGCGCCCCGGTCGCGGCCCACCCGGTGACCGTCCCTCCGGTCGCCGCCCCGGTGACCGTCCTTCCGGGCGGCCGCGCGGCCCGCCGCCGCCTCACCAGGGGGCCGGCGGCGGGGAGGTGAGGTGGTCGGCCAGACGGGACAGGCGGTCGCGGAAGCGGCGGCGGCCGCGCGGTGCCGGGAGGCTGTTCTCGCCGGCCGCCGCGCTCACCAGGTGCTGCACCGTGTCCAGGTCGACGCCCTCCAGGCCCTCCCCGGCCCGCCCGGCATCCCGGGCCTCACCGTTCAAGGAGCCGGGCACACTGAGCGCCTCGTGCGCCAGACCGTGGACCTCCGGGTCGCCGGCGTCCAGGGACAGCACCGTCGCACCCGCCCGCCGGGCGTCGTGCACCCGCTCCAGCAGCGTGTCCTCCGGCCGCCGCGGCGCCACGACCAGCAGCGTCGCACCCCGCCCCGCCGCCTCCAGTCGGCCGAGCCCGACCGCGAGGTGCGCCGGGTCGGCGGGCCGCACCCGGTGCCGTACCAGCGTCGGCGCCAGTTCCGGCTGCCCGGACCACGCCGCCTCGTCCACCAGGTGCGCGGCCAGGTGCCACGGCTCGTACTCCGCCGTGCCCACCAGCAGCAGCCCGCCGCCCTGCGGCACGACGGACGACCGCAGCACCCCGGCGAACCTGCGGGTCGCCTCCGGCCACTCGGTCCCGGCGAGCACCTCGCGCAGCAGCGCGACACGTACGGCATCCATGGCGCCGCATCCTGCCCCGGCGGGCACCGGCCGCGCGGGCCGTCGGTGCCACATCACCCGGACGGGGCACCGGCACGTAATGTCGGGACCATGACTACTCCCGAAACCCCTCAGAAGGCGGCCAAGGACCCCTGGGACCTGCCCGACGTGTCCGGCCTTGTCGTCGGTGTGCTCGGCGGCACCGGCGACCAGGGGCGCGGCCTCGCCTACCGGCTGGCCCGCGCCGGCCAGAAGGTGATCATCGGCTCACGGGCCGCCGAGCGGGCCCACGCCGCCGCCGCCGAGCTGGGTCTCGGCGTCGAGGGCGCCGACAACACCGAGTGCGCCCGCCGCAGCGACATCGTGATCGTCGCCGTCCCGTGGGACGGCCACGCCGCGACCCTTCAGGCGCTCCGCGAGCCGCTGCGCGGCAAGCTCGTCGTCGACTGTGTGAACCCCCTCGGCTTCGACAAGCAGGGCGCCTACGCCCTGAAGCCCGAGGAGGGCAGCGCCGCCCAGCAGGCCGCCGCGCTGCTGCCGGAGTCCCGGGTGACCGCCGCGTTCCACCACCTGTCCGCCGTACTGCTCCAGGACGAGTCCGTCGAGGAGATCGACACGGATGTGATGGTGCTCGGCGAGAAGCGAGCCGACACGGACATCGTGCAGGCGCTCGCCGCCCGCATCCCCGGCATGCGGGGCGTCTTCGCGGGCCGGCTGCGCGGTGCCCACCAGGTGGAGTCGCTCGTCGCCAACCTGATCTCGGTCAACCGGCGCTACAAGGCCCACGCCGGGCTGCGCGTGACCGACGTCTGACGCGTATCGGGCATGGGGGACACTGGACGGGCACCGTCAGCCGTACCCGGACAGGAGCCGACCCCATGCCCCGCCTCGCTCTGTACGCCCTCGTGGTCTGTGTGCTCGCCATCGCCGCGGCCGTCGTCTCCTTCGCCCAGGGCAGCTGGCTCGGCATCGTCTGGGTGCTGCTCGTCGGTATCTCGTCCAACATGAGCTGGTACTACTGGCGCCGCGCCCGCCTCGCCGAGGCCGCCGCGTCGCCTGACGCCGCCTGACGCCGCGCCTGACGCCCACGGGACGCCGCCGCGCGCCCCGCCGGTGCCGCCCGCGGCGGCACGCGGGTCAGCGGGCGAGGCCGAGCAGCAGCTCGCAGTTCGGGTTCGTCTCCTGCCAGAACCGGTAGAGGTCGCGCCCGCAGTACGTTTCGCCGTCCGTGATGCCGAGCCCGCCCAGGATCGCGTAGACCATGTCGAAGAACGCGCGGTTCACCTCGGGCACGAACAGGAACACGAACACCGCCAGCAGCCCGAACGGCGCGAACGGCTCCACCTGGCGCCGCACGCGGTACGACAGCCAGGGCTCGATCACCCCGTACCCGTCCAGGCCCGGCACCGGCAGGAAGTTCAGGATCGCGGCGGTCACCTGGAGCAGCGCCAGGAACGCCAGCGCGAACCGGAACGGCATCGGCACGCCCTCCAGGGCGTCCAGCCAGAACGGCGCCGTGCACACGAGCGCGAACAGCACGTTCGTCAGCGGGCCCGCCGCCGAGATCAGGCTGTGCTTCCAGCGGCCGCTGATCCGGTGCCGCTCGATGAACACGGCGCCGCCCGGCAGACCGATCCCGCCCATGATCACGAACAGCACCGGCAGGATGATGCTGAGCACGGCGTGCGTGTACTTCAGCGGGTTGAGCGTCAGATAGCCCTTCGCCCCGATGGAGATGTCACCGCCGTGCAGCGCGGTGCGGGCGTGCGCGTACTCGTGCAGGCAGAGGGAGACGACCCACGCCGAGGTGACGAAGAGGAACACGGCCAGGCCGAGGCTCTGCGAGAAGCCCGTCCACACCGCCCACCCGGTGACCGCCATCACGGCGGCGATCGCCAGGAAGACGGGGCTGACCCGCCGGTCGCTGTGGCGGGAGGCGGTGGCGGCCATACGCGGCGCTCCTAGGCTCGTCTGATACGGGTCGTGCGGGACGGACGGGTGGTGCGGGTCGTGCGGGACGGACGGGTCGTGCGGGTGGGGCGGGACGGACGGGTCGTGCGGGTCGTGCGGGGCTTCACCGGTGTACGGGACGCGCGGGTGTGCGGACCGACGACGGTACCCGTGCGGAGGGAGAACGCGCCCGGCCGCCGGGGGAGTTCCGGCGGACCGGCGGCCGTCACGGACAATGGGGCCCGTGCAGATCTTCGTACTCGGCCCCACGCAGGTCCACCGCCCGGACGGCACACCCGTCCCGGTCGGCGGGGCACGGCTGCGCGCGCTGCTCACCGTGCTCGCCCTGCGGGCGGGCCGCACCGTACCCGTCGCGCTGCTCGTGGACGAGGTGTGGGACGGCGCCCCGCCCGCCGACGCGGTCGCCGCGCTCCAGGCCCTGGTCGGCCGGCTGCGCCGGGCGCTCGGCGCGGACGCGGTGGTGTCCGCCGACGGCGGCTACCGGCTCGGCGCCGACCCCGACGACGTGGACCTGCACCGGTTCGAACGGTTCACCGCCGAAGGGGTACGCGCCCTGGAGACCGGCGACCCCGAGAAGGCCCTGGCCCTCCTGGACGACGCGCTCGCCCTGTGGCGCGGCCCCGCGCTCGCCGACCTCCCCGACCGGGCGGCCGAAGCCGCCCGCTGGGAGGCCCGCCGGGGCGCCGCCCGCCGTACGCGACTGGCCGCGCTTGTCGCGCGGGGCCGCGCCGAGGAGGCCCTGACCGAGCTGGCCGCCCTGTGCGAGGCGGCCCCGCTGGACGAGCCGCTGCACGCCCTGCGCATCCGGGCCCTGCGCGCCGCCGGCCGCACGGCCGAGGCGCTCGCGGCCTACGAGGGCGTACGCCGGGACCTGGCCGCCCGCCTCGGCGCCGACCCGGGTCCCGGGCTGCGGGCCCTCCACGCGGACCTGCTCGCCACCCCGCCCCCGGTCCCCGCCCGGTCCGCCGCGCCGACGGCGACCGCCGGCCCGCCCCCGGCTGCCGGGGCGGCCGGCCCCATACCGGCGGGCCCGCCACCGGCGCGGCCGGAGACGGCCGCGGGTTCCGGCTCCGGGCCCGCCACGGGTTCCGGCCCCGGGTCCGCCACGGGGCCCGCGCCTGGGGCCGTCGGGGCCGCCGCCGAGTCCGCCGGGACCGGCATCGGGGTCATCGGGACCGGCATCGGGGTCATCGGGACCGGCGCCGGGGCCGTCGGGGGCGGCGCCGGGGCGGGCAACCTGCGGGCCAGGCTGACCAGTTTCGTGGGGCGCGAGGAGGACATCGGGGTCATCCTCGGCGACCTCGGCCGGGGCCGGCTCGTCACGCTGCTCGGGCCCGGCGGCGCGGGGAAGACCCGGCTGTCGCAGGAGGCCGCCGAGCGCGGCGCCGCGCGGTGGCCCGACGGGGTGTGGCTGGCCGAACTCGCGCCGGTGGGCGACCCCGACGCCGTACCCGACACCGTGCTCACCGCGCTCGGCGCCCGCGAGACCGTCCTGCGCGGCGCCGGGGCCGAGGAGCTGCGGGCCGCCGAGGCGCGCGGCGACGACCCCCTCGCCCGCCTCACCGAGCACTGCGCGCCGCGCCGCATGCTGATCCTGCTCGACAACTGCGAGCACGTCGTCGACGCCGCGGCCGCGCTCGCCGAGACCGTGCTGACCGCCTGCCCTGGCGTCACCGTCCTCGCCACCAGCCGCGAGCCGCTCGGCGTTCCCGGCGAACTGGTCCGGCCCGTGGGCCCGTTGCCCGATCCGGCCGCGCTGCGGCTGCTCGCCGAGCGCGGGGCGGCCGCCCTGCCCGGGTTCCGTACCGACGACGACCCCGACGCGTGCGCGGAGATCTGCCGCCGCCTCGACGGCCTGCCGCTCGCCATCGAACTCGCCGCCGCCCGCATGCGGTCGCTCACCCCGCGCCAGATCGCCGACCGGCTGGACGACCGCTTCCGGCTGCTCACCGGCGGCAGCCGCACCCTGCTGCCCCGGCAGCAGACACTCCGTGCCGTGGTCGACTGGTCGTGGGAGCTGCTGGAGGAACGGGAGCGCACCGCGCTGCGCCGGCTGTCCGTGTTCTCCGGCGGCTGCGACCTGGACGCCGCCGAAGCGGTCTGCGGCGCTCCCGACACGGTCGACCTGCTCGGCTCCCTGGTCGACAAGTCCCTGGTCGTCGCCGCGCCCGTCGCGGACGGCGGGATGCGCTACCGGCTCCTGGAGACCGTCGCCGAGTACAGTGCCGAACGCCTCGACGAGGCCGGTGACCGCGCCGACGCCGAGCGCCGCCACCTCCTCCACTACCGGGAGCTCGCCCGCACCACCGACCCCGAACTGCGCGGCGCGGGCCAGCGGGCGGCCCTCGACCGGCTCCAGCGCGAGTACGAGAACCTGCGCGGCGCGCTGCGCGGGGCGATCGCCGCCGGGGCGGAGCAGGAGGCGCTCTACCTGGTCCTGTCCCTCGTCTGGTACTGGATGCTGCGGGATCTGCGCTCCGAGGCACGCCACTGGGCGGGGGCCGTCGCCGAGCTCGGCCCCGACCCGTTCGCGCCGCCCGTCACTCCGGCGCCGCCGCTCACCGGCCGGAGCACCGACGCGCCGCCGCCGATGGACGAGGAACAGCTGTGGGAGGCGCGCCGCGCCGTCCGGCTGTGCCAACTGGCCAGCATGGACCACGAGGTGGCCGAGTGGACGACGACCCGGCTCGACGAGCTGCACCGGATCTCGCGGGCGTACCGCCCCGGGCTGCCGCAGACCTGCCGGATGCCCGGCATGTTCTGGACGTATGCCGTCCTCATGACCGGTGACGCCGAGCAGGTGCGGGTCCTGCTGGACCGGACCGTCGACACCTGCCGGGAGCTGGGGTGGGAATGGGAGCTGGCGTACGCGCTGCAGGTGCGCGCCAACATCCTCGCCAACCGCAGCGACTGGGCGGGTGACGCGGCGCGGGACGCCGACGAGAGCCTGGAGCTTTTCGTACGGCTCGGTGACGCCTGGGGCGCGGCCGAGGCGCTGTCCTCGCGGGCCGAGGCCCGTGAGCGCGGCGGCGCGTTCGAGGGCGCGGCCGAGGACTTCCAGGCCGCCATCGGGTACGCGGAACGGCTCGGCGCGCAGTCGCAGGTGTCGCTGCTGCGCGCCCGGTACGCGGGCACGCTGACCGAGCTGGGCCGGGGCGAGGAGGGCGAGCGGATCCTCCGCGCGGTCCTCGCCGAGGGCGGTGCCGTCGGCTACGAGGCCGTACCCGCGGCCCGGCTGTATCTGGCGCTGCAGCTCGGCAGGACCGGTCGCACCGAGGAGGCCCGGCGTGAACTGGAGGCGCTGCGCGAGCAGTTCAGGTCGACGACGCTGTCGTTGTTCGACGGTTTCACGCTCGGCACGCTCGCCTGGCTGGACAACCTGGACGGCCGGTACGGCGATGCGCTGGACCGGGCGGCGCGGGCGCTGGAGCGGTCGCGGGAGCCGCTGTCGATGATGGTCGCGCCGCACATGCCCGCCGTACACCTGGCCAACGCCGCCTGGGCGATGGCCGGTCTCGGGGGGTCCGGCGCCCGGACGGCGGCCCTGCTCCTGGGCGCGCACCAGGCGCAGCTGCCGCCGGGCCACGTGCCGACGCCGATGGAACGGGCGAACTGGGAGCAGTCCCTCACCCTGACCCGCGCCGTCCTGGGCGGCGAGGAGTTCGCCGCGGCGTACGCGGAGGGCGGCCGCCTCACCCTGGACGAGGCGGCCGCCCTGTTCGACCCGCCGCCGGACGTCAGGTCTTCTTGCGGAACCTGGCCACCGCCAGCGGCGCCGTGACCAGCGTGATGGCCGCCGCCCAGCCGAGCGTCATCAGCGCCGACCCGGCGACCGGGCCGCCGTTCATCAGGTTGCGGGCGGCGTCCGCCAGGTTCGACAGCGGGTTGTAGTCGGTGAACGTCCGCAGCCAGTCGGGCATCGACTCCGGCGGGGCGAAGATCGAGGAGCCGAACTGCAGCGGCATCAGGACGATCATGGCGACCCCCTGGACGGCCTGGGCCGTGTTCAGCGACAGGCCCAGCAGGATGAAGATCCACATCAGGGACGCGCCGAAGACCAGCGACAGGGCCACGGCCGCGAGCAGCTCCGGCACGGAGGTCCTGATCTCCATGCCCAGCAGGAAGCCCATGCCCAGGAGGATGACGGTGGCGACCACCATTCGGCCGATCTCCACGACGATCTTCGCGATGAGGACGGACGACCGGGCGATCGGCATCGTCCGGAACCGGTCCATGACCCCCTTCTTGAAGTCGTCGTTGACGCCGGTGCCGACGGCCATCGCGATGTTGATGCCCATCATCGCCATCAGGCCGGGGATCAGGTAGTTGACGTAGTCCTGCTGGTTGCCCTTGCCGGAGATCGCGCCGCCGAAGACGTACACGAACAGCAGCGTGAAGATGATCGGCATGAACAGGACGTCGAACATGGCCTCCGGGTTCTGCTTGATCTGCAGGGCGTTGCGGCGCACCAGCGCGCCGATGTGACGCAGGTTCGCCCGCAGACCTATCCGGCCGTCGTCCCGGCCGGCCCCGCCCGCTCCGCCGGTCCCGCCCGTCCTGCCGGTACCGTCCGTCCTGCCGGTACCGTCCGTCCTGCCGGTCCCGTGGGGCGCGCCGGTCCCCCCGGGGCGAACAGGGCCTGACGTCGTGGCGGTTGTCGTCGTGCTCACGCGGCGACCTCCTCGGAAGTCGTGTCGATGCCCGGCGTGCGCTCGCCGGTGATGGCCAGGAACACCTCGTCCAGGCTGGGCAGATGGGTGCCGATGTGGGCGATGCCGTAGCCGCGTGCGGCCAGCAGTCCGACCACGGCGGTCAGTTGCTCGTCGCTGAGGATCGGTACGTACAGCAGTCCCTCGTCCGTGGCGGCCGTGGCCCCCGCGATGCCCGCGAGCCCGCTCTCGGAGAGGGCCCGTGCCATCGCGGGCAGCTGCTCCGGGTCGACGGGGCGTACCTGGAGGGTGCGGCCGCCGACCTTCGCCTTGAGCTCGTCGACCTCGCCGCTCGCGATGATCCGGCCGCGGTCGATGACCGTGAGCTCGTTGGCGAGCTGTTCGGCCTCCTCCATGTACTGGGTGGTGAGCAGGACGGTCGCGCCCTCGGCGACCATCCGCTGGACCTCGTCCCAGACCTCGTTGCGGGTCCTCGGGTCGAGGCCGGTCGTCGGCTCGTCCAGGTAGAGCACCGCGGGCCTGCCGATCATGGAGGCGGCCAGGTCGAGACGGCGGCGCATACCGCCGGAGTAGGTCATCGCGGGCCGCTTGGCGGCCTCCGTCAGCGAGAACCGCTCCAGCATCTCGTCCGCGCGGGACCGCGCCTCCCTGCGGGAGAGATCGAGCAGCCGCCCGATCATGTAGAGGTTCTCCCAGCCGGACAGCCGCTCGTCGACGGACGCGTACTGCCCGGTCAGGCCGATGGTGCGGCGCAGCTGCCGGGGCTGGCGCACCACGTCGTACCCGGCGACGGTGGCGGTCCCGGCGTCCGGGACGATCAGGGTGGACAGGCAGCGGACGAGGGTCGTCTTGCCGGCGCCGTTGGGGCCGAGCACACCGAGGACGGTGCCCTCGCGTACGTCGAGGTCCACTCCGTCCAGCGCCTTCGTCTCGCCGTAGTGCTTCACGAGGCCTCGTACCTCGACGGCGTTGGTGTCGGATCGTGTCATGGCCCCAGGGGACCAGCGCTCACCGACAGACCACCGACAGACCACCGACAGGCCACCGACATATCGCCGACAGGCGGACGGCAGGGGGACGGCAGGCGGACGGCAGGGGGACGGCAGGGGGACGGCAGGGCGGACGGCAGGGGGCCGACCGACGGCCGACAGCCCGCCGATGGGGGAAGTCGGCGGGCTGTCGTTGGTGCCGGATGTGGTCAGGTGGTGGTGCGGCGGGCGATCAGTGGAAGGTGTGCTCCTCGGCCGGGAACGCCCCGCCCGTGACATCCTCCGCGAACGCCTGCGCCGCGTCGCCGAGCGTGCGGCGCAGATCGGCGTACTGCTTGGTGAAGCGCGGCACCTTGCCGCCGGTCAGCCCGGCCATGTCGGTCCAGACGAGGACCTGCGCGTCGGTGTCGGGGCCCGCCCCGATGCCGATGGTCGGGATGTGCAGCGAGCGGGTGACCTCGGCGGCCAGTTCCGCCGGGACCAGCTCCAGCACGACGGCGAACGCGCCCGCGTCCTGCGCCGCCTTCGCGTCGCGCAGCAGCCGGTGCGCGTCCTCGTCGGCCCGGCCCTGCACCCGGTAGCCCATGGTGTTCACGGACTGCGGCGTCAGGCCCAGGTGCGACATGACGGGGATACCGGCCTGGACGAGCATCTCGGTCTGCGGCAGCGAGCGCTCGCCGCCCTCCAGCTTGACCGCCCCGACGCCGGACTCCTTGACCAGCCGGGTCGCGGAGCGCAGCGCCTGGACGGGGCCCTCCTGGTACGAGCCGAACGGCAGGTCGCCGACGACGAGGGCGCGACTGGTGCCCCGGACGACGGCGGCGGACAGGATGGCGACCTCGTCGAGTGTGACGGGGACGGTGGTCTCGTAGCCGAGGTGGCAGTTGCCCATGGAGTCGCCGACCAGCAGGACCGGGATCCCGGCCTCGTCGAAGACGGAGGCGGTCATCGCGTCGTACGCGGTCAGCATGGGCCACTTCTCGCCCCGCTCCTTGGCGGCGGCGATGTCATGGACGGTGATGCGCCGAGTGCCCTTTCCGCCGTACAGCGCCTTGCTGCTGTCGGCGGGCTGCTTGCGGGCAGCCTGAAGCGTCATGTGAAACGGCTCCTTCGTCATCTCGAGGCGCCCTTACGGCGTCCCCGGACCACATCCATGGTGGCACTTCGTGCCGCGCGGGGGGAAGTGGGCTTGCACACGTGCGCGAACGGCCCAAGGAACGGGGTTACGAGACGGTGTCGTATCGGAATGTGTGCCACGCTCGTGGAATGTCGCCGTCGTCGTCGCCGCCGCCGTCCGCCCGGCCCGATCCCGCGCCGCGCGTGCCGGAAGCCGTGCACCGCAGGCGCTGGGCGATCCTCGCCGTGCTGATGTTCAGCCTGCTCATCGTCGTCCTGGACAACTCGATCCTCAACGTGGCGGTCAAGACGATCGCCTCGCCCGCACCCACCGGCATCGGCGCCACCCAGGGCCAGCTGGAATGGGCGATCAACTCCTACGCGCTGGTCTTCGCCGGCCTGCTCTTCACGGCGGGCCTCCTCGGCGACCGGCTCGGCCGACGGCGGACGCTGCTCTTCGGGCTCGTCGTGTTCGGCGTGGGCTCGGCACTCGCCGCGATGTCCGGCTCGCCGGTCGAGCTCATCGCCTACCGGGCGCTGATGGGTCTGGGCGCCGCGTTCGTCATGCCCGCCACACTCGCCATCCTGATGAACGTCTTCGAGCGGCGCGAGCAGCCGAAGGCCATCGGCATCTGGGTCGGGGCCGTCGGCCTCGCCATCGCGGTCGGCCCGGTCACCGGCGGCTTCCTGCTGGAGCACTTCTGGTGGGGGTCGATCTTCCTGGTCAACGTCCCCGTGGTGGTCGTCGCCGTGGTCGCGATGGTGCTGCTGGTGCCCGAATCCCGGGATCCCGCCCCCGGCCGGATCGACCCGGCGGGCGTGGCACTGTCCGTCGTCGGCCTCGTGCTGCTGGTGTACGGGATCATCCGCGGCGGCGAACTCGCCGACTTCACCGACGTCACCGTGGTGCTCCCGGTGCTCGGCGGGCTCGCGGTGCTGGCCGGGTTCGTGCTCCACGAGAAGCGCAGCGACCACCCGGCGCTCGACATCGCGTACTTCCGCCGGCCCGCGTTCTCGGCCGCCGTCGCCGCCATCGCGCTGATCTTCTTCGCGCTGATGGGCGTGACGTTCTTCGCGGCGTTCTACCTCCAGAGCGTGCGCGGCTACAGCCCCCTCCAGGCGGGCCTGCTGCTGCTGCCGCTCGCGGTCACCCAACTGCTGTTCGCCCCGCGCTCGCGGCTGGTCGTCGACCGGTTCGGGGTGCGGGCCGTGTGCGCGGGCGGTCTGCTGCTGGTCGCCGGGTGCATGGCGGCGTTCGCCGGGTTCGACGCCGAGACCCCGGTATGGGTGCTGGAACTGGTCCTCTTCGCGCAGGGCGCCGGCATGGCGCACGTCATGCCGCCCGTGACGGTCTCCGTGATGCAGTCGCTGCCCCGCGAGAAGGCCGGCTCCGGCTCGGCGATCAACAACACGTTCCGGCAGGTCGGCGGCTCACTGGGGGTCGCCGTGCTCGGCTCGGTGCTGTCCGCCGTGTACCGGGGCGGTGTCGAGGGACACCTCGGTGCCGTTCCGGCCGCCGCCCGGGAGGCGGCGGGGGAGTCCATCGAGGCGACCCGCGCCGCCGCCGGCCGGCTGGGCCCGGCGGGCGACGCGCTGATCGCCAGGGCGGACGCGGCGTTCCTCGACGCGATGCACGTCACCGCCCTGTGCTCGGCGGCCGTCGCCGTCGTCGGCGCCGTGGTGGTCGCCCTGTTCCTGCCGGGCCGACGGGCCCGGGACGAGCGGCACGCCACCGCCGACGACACCCGAGAGCCGGTACGGCGGTGACGGCGCAGCACCCCGTGCCCCGGCGCGGCCGGCCCCGCAGCGAGGCCGTCGAACGGGCCATCCTGCGCGGGGCGATGGCACTCCTGGAGGAGGGCGTACCGCTCGCCGACGTGTCCATCGAGCGGATCGCCAGGACCGCCGGGGTCGGCAAGGCCGCCGTCTACCGCCGCTGGCCGGGCAAGGAGGCGCTCTTCGTCGACCTGCTCAGGTCCGTCGAGCCACCGGACCCCGAGCTGCCCGGCACCTCCGTGCGGGACGACCTGATCGCCCTGCTGGAGGCGGTGCGCCGGCGCGGCGTCGCCAAGCGCTCCTCCGTCCTCCCGCACGACCTGTTCGCGCAGGTGCGCGGCTACCCGCGGCTCTGGGAGGCGTACCGGGCGACCGTCATCGAGCCGCGCCACCGGCTCGCCGTCGATGTGCTGCGGCGCGGCGTCGAACGGGGGGAGATCCGCTCCGACGTCGACATCGAGCTGATCAACGACCTGTTCGTCGGCCCCCTGCTGCTGCGGACGGTCATGCGGCCCGACGCGCCGCTCGACCCGGATCTGCCCGCCCGGATCGTGGACACGGTCCTCGCCGGAGCACGACCACCGGCCCCGCCCACCCCGACCGACGGGACGACCGAGACCACCGACCGGACGACTGATGTGAGGACCGGCACCGCGGCGGAGCACACATGATCAGAAGTGTGCGCGTTCTGTCACAGATGCCCCGGCGGCCGCATCCCACAGGAACCCGCTCCCGCACAGCGTCGTCCTCGTGGCAGTACGGCCGTCCCCTGATCGCCTAGTGTCGGAACCCGGGGCCGGCAGAGCACGGCGGCAAGTGAGGGCAGGTAATGGCGCAGGTGGACGACGTGACGGGGGCGGGAAACGGCGCTGCGGAGGAGCTGCGCACGGGATCCCGGCTCCGGTCGGCGATCGACCGCTGGCGCCGCGACCCCGGCATCTGGCGCCGGGGCCTCGTCCTCGCAGCCTGCGCCGTCGTCCTCGCGCTCGTGATGATGGTCCATGCCCACGTCCCGAACGCCATCGGCAACCTGGGCAGCCTCATCGAGACCTTCCTCCCCTGGTTCGGGATCTTCGTCCCGCTGCTCCTGGCCGGCGCGCTGCTGCGCCGCTCGGCCACCGCGCTGATCGCCCTGCTGCTGCCCGCCGTCGTCTGGAGCAGCCTCTTCGGCGGGCTCATGACGGACAAGACCGGGGGCGGCGGCGACCTCATGGTCGTCTCGCACAACGTGAACGCCGACAACCCCGACCCCGAGGGCACCGCCCGCGACATCGCCGCGTCCGGCGCGGACGTCGTGGCGCTGGAGGAGCTCAAGCCCGGCATGGTCCCGGTGTACGAGAAGGCGCTCGCCGACACCTACCCGTACCACTCGGTGCAGGGCACGGTCGGGCTGTGGAGCAGGTACCCGCTGGCCGACAGCCGCCCGGTCGACATCCGGATGGGCTGGACCCGCGCGATGCGCGCCACCGTCGCCGTGCCTGGAGGCTCCGTCGCCGTCTACGTCGCCCACCTGCCGTCCGTGCGGGTCAAGCTGAAGGCCGGGTTCACGGCCAACCAGCGCGACAACAGCGCCGACGAACTCGGCGAGGCCATCGCCCGCGAGCCCCTGCGCAAGGTGATCCTGCTCGGCGACCTCAACGGCACGATGAACGACCGCTCCCTGAACGCGGTCACCTCCCAGATGCGGTCCACCCAGGGCGCCGCGGGCGACGGCATGGGCTTCAGCTGGCCCGCCGCGTTCCCGATGGCCCGGATCGACCAGATCCTCGTCAGGGGCGTCGAACCCGTCGCCTCCTGGACGCTGCCCGCGACCGACAGCGACCATCTGCCGATCGCCGCGCGCGTCACGCTCTGACGCCCGGCCCCGTGGGCGGGCGGTACGGGGAGGGGGCTCCCGCGTGGTCGCGGGAGCCCCCTCCGTACGCTGCTTCCGGCTGCTTCCGGCTGCTTCCGGCTCCGCTCGGCTTACGCCGGCTGATCCGTCGTGGTCGTCTCGCGCCAGCGGTTGGTGATCGGCAGACGCCGGTCCTTGCCGAAGCCCTTCGCCGAGATCTTCGTACCCGGCGGGTACTGGCGCCGCTTGTACTCCGCCGTGTCCACCAGCCGCAGCGTCCGCGCCACCAGCTCCACGTCGAAGCCGGCGGCGACGATCGCGTCCTTGCCCTGGTCCCGGTCCACGTACAGCTCCAGGATCCGGTCCAGGACGTCGTAGTCCGGCAGCGAGTCGGTGTCGACCTGGCCGGGGCGCAGCTCGGCGCTGGGCGGCTTGGAGATGGAGCTCTCCGGGATCGGAGGCGTCTGGCCGCGCTCCTCGGCGGCGCGGTTGCGCCACTTCGCGAGCCGGAAGATCGAGGTCTTGTAGACGTCCTTGATCGGCCCGTACGCGCCGACCGAGTCGCCGTAGAGCGTCGAGTAACCGACCGCCAGCTCGGACTTGTTGCCCGGAGCCAGGACGATGTGGCCCTCCTGGTTGGAGATGGCCATCAGCATCGTGCCGCGCAGCCGCGACTGGAGGTTCTCCTCGGCGAGGCCGGTCAGCCCCAGCGAACCCATGTAGGCGTCGAACATCGGCTCGATCGGTACGGTGCGGAGGTTCAGCCCGGTGCGGCGGGCCAGCTCGGCCGCGTCGTCCTTGGAGTGCTCCGACGAGTACTTGGACGGCATCGAGACGCCGTACACGTTCTGCGCGCCGAGCGCGTCACAGGCGATCGCGGCGACCAGCGCCGAGTCGATGCCGCCGGACAGGCCGATCAGGACGGAACGGAAGCCGTTCTTCGCGGCGTACGCGCGCAGGCCCACGACCAGCGCCGAGTACACCTCCTCGTCGTCGTCCAACCGGTCCGCGTAGCCGCCGGTGAGCTCCGGCTCGTACGCGGGCAGCGGCTCCTCGGACAGCACGACCCGCTCGATGCGCAGCCCGTCGTCCACGACACCGTTCACGGGTTCGGCGGCCGCGGCCGGCAGGTCGAGGTCGAGGATCACGCTGCCCTCGGCGAACTGCGGTGCCCGTGCGATCACCTCGCCGTTCGGGTCGATGACGATGGAGTCGCCGTCGAAGACCAGCTCGTCCTGGCCGCCGATCATCGCCAGGTACGCGGTCGTGCAGCCGGCTTCCTGGGCGCGCTTGCGCACCAGCTCCAGCCGGGTGTCGTCCTTGTTCTGCTCGTACGGCGAGGCGTTGATCGAGAGCAGCAGCCCGGCGCCCGCGCTGCGGGTCGCGGGGACACGGCCGCCGTCCTGCCACAGGTCCTCGCAGATGGCGAGGGCGACGTCGACGCCGTGGACCCGGATCACCGGCATGGTGTCGCCGGGCACGAAGTACCGGAACTCGTCGAAGACGCCGTAGTTCGGCAGATGGTGCTTGGCGTACGTCAGCACCACCTCGCCGCCGTACAGCACGGCCCCGGCGTTCTGCGGCGCCCCGGCGGGCTGCCCGAACCGGGGCTGGGCCTTCTCGGACCGGTCCAGGTAGCCGACGACCACCGGCAGCTCGCCGAAGCCCTCGTCGGCGAGACGGGCGGCCAGCGCGCGCAGGGCGCTCCGGGAGGCCTCGACGAACGACGACCGCAGGGCGAGGTCCTCGACGGGGTAGCCGGTCAGCACCATCTCGGGGAACGCGACGAGGTGCGCCCCCTGTTCGGCGGCGTGCCGGGTCCAGTGCACGATCGACTCGGAGTTCCCGGCGAGGTCGCCGACCGTCGAGTCGATCTGATTCAGAGCGAGGCGAAGTTGAGGCACGGGCCCAGTGTAATCGTCAGAGCGACGCGATGTCCCGGTGCCCGCGTGTGGGGCGCCCCACGTGCCCATGCCCGCGCGGTGGTGCCCCGCGTGCCCCTGCCCGCGCGGCGGGGCCGTGCCCATGCCCGCGCGGTGGTGCGCCCCGCTGCGTCCGCCTACTTGGCGGCGCCGGTCCAGATGCCGTCGTCGTACTCGATGACGGAAGGCGAGACCTCCAGCTGGATCTCGTTCGCGGCGTCCGCCGGGACCGAGAACGCGAAGTCGGCCTCGGCCTGCTTGCCGGGGAGCAGGGTGCCCTGGAAGGGGTTGGTCGCGTTGCTGCCGTCGAAGATCATCTCGACTTCGCGCCCCTTGGCGTCCTTCAGCGTCGGCAGGGCCGTGCCGATGGACAGGCTCTTCTTGCCGCCGTTCTTGATCGTGATCTGCAGCTGGATCGCGACGTCGCCCTTCTTGTGGCCCTGGGCGTACTGGTCCGGCGTGTACGAGGAGGGCTTGCCGACGGTGATCTCGACGCCGTCGTCGTACCGGAGGGTCTCGCCGAGGGCGAGCGGCTCCGTCGTGCCCTCCTCGTCCGGCTCCCCGGCGCCGGGTCCGCCGGCGCCGGGTCCGCCGGCGCCGGGTCCGCCGGTGCCGGGCTCGGCCGGGTTCGCCGGGGCGGACGGCAGCGACGCGATGTCCTTCTTCGCCTGGTCGACCGCCTCGGTGATCACGAAGGCGAGTGCGATCACCCAGACGATCGCCAGGACCATGGCGACGCTTCCGGTGATGACGCCGGTGAGCGCCATGCCCTTGTTCGTCGCCTCGCCCTTGCGGGCCCGGCCGATGCCGATGACGCCGAATATCAGGCCCAGCAGGCCGAGGACGCCGCCGAGCCAGAAGGTGGGCGGCAGGATGCCGAAGACCACGCCGACGATGCCGACCACCAGGGCGGCGACCCCGAGGCCGTTGCGGGGCTGCTGCGGCGGCATCGGCGGCACGGGGTAGCCGTCGGGTGACGGCCACGCGGGCTGCTGCTGCGGACCGGGCGGAGGCATGGTCATGCGGAGTCCTTCGAACCGTGGGAATTTCGCTCACACTAACAGTGCGTTCACAGTTCCTTCACGGTGTTTCCCGGCCGGGGGTGACGACCCGTCAGCGGGGGTGCGACCCCCGGCCGGTGCGAACGCGCCGGGCGATCAGCGGCGGTAGCCGAGGATCGTCATCATGCCCGCCTCGGCGTGGTAGACGTTGTGGCAGTGCAGCATCCACAGCCCCGGGTTGTCGGCGTCGAAGTCCACCGTCAGCGTCCCGTTGGGCAGGATGGCCGCCGTGTCCTTGCGCGGGCCGCCCGCGGTGTTCGCCAGGGCGAAGGTGTGGCCGTGCAGATGCAGCGGGTGCCACATTGTGGTGCCGTTGGAGAACTCAAGCCGGACCCGTTCGCCCGCCTTCACCGGATGCCGCCGGTCGGCGGCGTACGGCCGACCGTCGAACCCCCAGTCGTACGCCCCCATCCCGCCGGTGAGCCGGATCTTGATCGTCCGGTCGGGCTTCCGGTCGGCGAGCGCCACCGACGGGTCCGCCTTCAGCCGGTCGGCGGTCATGACCCGGCCCGTCAGCTCCTTCGGCCGTACGGAGGCCGTCGGCGCCGCGCCCGCGCCGGTCCGCAGCACCGCCAGCGCCGTCGCCCGCTTGCCCTCGGCGGCCGCCACCAGCGGGAAGACGCCGTCGCCCACGGTGACCAGCACGTCGTACCGCTCACCCATGCCGAGCAGCAGTGCGTCGGTCTCCGCGTGCCGGACCGGGAAGCCGTCCGTGTGCGTCACCGTCATCCGGTGGCCGCCGAGCGCGACCCGGAAGGCGGTGTCGCCGCCCGCGTTGATGATCCGCAGCCGCACGCGGTCGCCCGGCTTGGCGCGGAACTCCGAAGGCGCCTCGGCCGTACGCCCGTTGACCAGGTAGTACGGGTACGCCACGTCACCGGCGTCATCGCCCAGCAGATCACTGCGGGCGCCCATCATCATCCGGGAGGGACCGCCGCCGGTCCCCGTGGGCGACGGCATGGAGTGCCCGCCGTGGCCACCCCCGTGGCCGCCGCCGTGACCGTCGCCGTGGCCGCCGTCGCCTTCGCCCATCCCCTCGCCCATGCCCTTGCGCAGCTCGGCGAGTACGGCGTCCGGGGTCGAGCCGTCCACCCCGTCGACCCAGTCGTCCAGGACGACGACCCACTCCTTGTCGTACTTCAGGGGCTCCTTCGGGTCCTCGACGATCAGCGGCGCGTACAGCCCGCGGTCCTGCTGTACGCCCGTGTGCGGATGGAACCAGTACGTGCCGGGGTGCGGCACCGCGAACCGGTACGCGAACTCCGCGCCCGGCTTGATGTCCTGCTGGGTCAGTCCCGGCACGCCGTCCATGTCGTTGCGCAGGGCGAGCCCGTGCCAGTGCAGGGACGTCGGCTGCGGCAGGTGGTTGGCCAGGGTCAGCGCCAGGGTGTCGCCCGCGGTGACCCGCACCTCCTTGCCGGGCAACTCGTCGCCGTACGCCCACGACTTGACCGTCCGGCCCGCGCCGAGGTCGAGGGTGGTCGGCGTGGCCGTGAGCGTGACGGTGCGGACCGGTCCCGAGCCGCGCGCGGCCTCGGCGGCGGCGACCTCCTTGCCGTCCGGGGTGACGAAGCCGTCCGGGCCCTTGGCGCCTCCGGAGGAGGAGCCGCCGGAGCAGGCGGAGAGCGCCGCCGTACCGGCGACGGCGACACCGGCGCCGAGCACGGCGCGGCGCGAGAGAGACATACGCATGGGTGCACCTCATGGGGTGGTCGAGTATCGGATGCCGAACGTGCGCGGACACGCGCTCCCGGGAGCGCGGCCCATGGCGCGCTCCTAGATCCGCAACACCGACAACTCGGCGAGGGCCACCCGAAGGGGCGGGGGGTGGGGCCAGAGCGCCCGCAGGGCCCGCCCGGCCGCGCGGACGCGGGACGGCGATCCGGCCCGGCGCCGCCGGACCCACGCCAGCAGCCCGGCGCCCAGGGCGAATCCGAGCGAACCGAGCACGGCGAGGCACACGGCTGCCGGATCCAGGCCGTCGTGCCGCGCCCCGCCGCCGTCGGACCCCTCGCTCCCGTGGCCGTGCGCCGCCTGCGACACGGGGGAGTGCGCGGCCACCGGTACGGGGGAGTGCGCGGCCGCCATGAGCGGCGCGTCGTTCGCGGCCACCGACGCGGGGGAGCGCGCGGCCACACCGCCGTGTCCCGTCGGGCTGTGTCCCGTCGGGCCGCGTCCCGTCTGGCCGTGTCCCGTCTGGCCGTGTTCCGCCGCCACGGGGGGCGGCGCCGCCACCGTGTACGTGGCCGAGTGCTCCGACGCGTGACCCCACGCGTGCATGGTGACGATGCCGAGCAGCAGCGCCGCGAGCAGCAGCAGCCGCCCGAAACGCCCGCCCGGACGGCATCGCGTCGTCACCTTGGCCATGTGGGCAGCCTACCCCCACCCGGTATGGACCTTGCGGTCGGGCGCGGAGCCGCCGATCATGGGTCCATGACGCCGACGCACCGCGGCAGGCACACCACGCGGTGGTCCGTCGCCGTCCTCATCGCACTCGGAGCGCTCGCCTACACCACCTGGGTCCTCGAAGTCGTCCTGGAGACGGGCCTCGACCCCATACAGGCGTACGTGAGCGAACTCGCCGCCAGCGACCAGCCCTTCGGCGGCCTGTTCCGCGCCACCGACCTCACAGCGGGTCTGCTGGTGCTGGCCGGCTCCGTGTGGGCGCTCGCCGGTCTCGAACGCCGCCCCTGGGCGGTGGCCGGCTGGGCCGCGCTCGCCCTGTTCGGCGCCGCCACCGCCGCCGACTCGCAGCTGCCGCTCAGCTGCGCGCCGACCACCGACCCCGCGTGCGCCGCCCGGGAGACGGCCGGGCTCGTCCCGGCCACCCACACCGCGCACGCCGTCAGCTCCGGGCTCGCGATGACGGGCGCCGTCGCGGGCATCGTGGCGCTGACCGTCGCCGCCCGCCGGTACGGCTGGTGGCGGCCGCTCGCCCGCACGGGCCCGGCCCTCGTCGTGCTCGAACTGGCCGCCACGGCCTGGACGCTGGCCGCCGTCGCGGCGTTCGAGGCGGACAGGGGACTGTGGGCGCTCGGCGGCGGCCAGCGGCTCCAAGTGCTGCTCGTGGCGGTCTGGCTGGCCGTCCTCGCCCTGTCCGTGGCGCGCGGCACCGGCCATGACGAGCCGGGCACAGCGGGGCGAGCGGACGGCCGGGAGGGCCGGGAGGGCCGGGAGGGCCAGGAGGGTCGGGAGGGTCAGGAAGAAGGGACGGGCCGATGAGCTTCGTACGAGTCGGGGGAGTGCCCCACCATGTGACCGTCGACGGCACGGGGCCCGTGTGCGTGCTCAGCGCGGGCCTCGCCATGAGCTGGTTCGACTGGGACCCCGTCGTACCGCTGCTCGCCCCGCACCGCACCGTCGTCCGCTTCGACCGGCCGGGGCACGGGCTGAGCGGCCCGGCCGCGCACCCGCCGACCGCCACGGGCGAGGCCGACCGCGTCGCGGGCGTGCTGGACGCGCTCGGCGTGACCGAGCCGGTCACGGTCGTCGGCCACTCCATCGCCGGGTTCCACGCGGAGGCGTTCGCGCGGCTGCACCCGGCGCGCACGGGGGCGGTCGTGCTCGTGGACTCGTCCGTCGAGGAGCACGCGCGCGTGCCCGCCGCGCCTGCGGTACGGACCGCCGTGGCCCGCGCCGCCGGTGCCGTGCTGACGGCCGTCGGCGTCCCCGCGGCGCTCGGCCCGGCCGCCCGCCGCGCCATGGTCCGGCTGAGCCGCGCGGGCTACGCCCCCGACCCTGCCCCCGCCGCGCTCGTACGCCGCTGCTACGGCACCGGCCGGGTGTTCGGAGGCGCCCTTCTGGAGAACACGCACTACCGGGCGGTCGCCGCCGAGCTCCGCGCGCTGCGCGACCGGCACCCGCTGCCGGCCGGGGTTCCGGTGACCGTACTGGCCGCACCGGGCCGCCCGGACGGCACGGACAGCTGGACGCGCCGCCAACGGGCCCTCGCCGACCTGCTGGGCGCCCGCTTCGAGGCGGTCCCGGACGCGGGCCACCTCCTCATGCTGGACCGCCCGGACGCGGTGGCGGCGGCGGTCCTGAAGCCCTGACGGAGCCTGCGGCCGCCCCCCGGCCTCCGGGTCCCCGGCCTCCGGCCCCTGGGCCTCCAGCCCCCGGGGCCTCCGGCCTCCGCCGCCACACGGAGAACAGCGGCCTCCCTCCGCCACGGGGACAACAGTGGCCTCCCTCCGCCACGGGGACAACAGTGGCCTCCCTCCGCCACGGGGACAACAGTGGCCGCCAGCCACACGGACAGGAGAAGACTTCTGCCGCCACCGGGACACCAGTGGCCTCCGCCGCCACCGGGCCGACAGCCGCCTCCACCACCGCGCGTCACGACAGCCGCCTCCACCACCGCACGTCACGGCGGCGAACGCCGCCACCGCGCGTCACGGCGGCGAACGAAACCGGCCCGGGACGGGCGCGTCCACGCCGTACCGGACCGGTCCGCGGCCGGAGAGGGCCGCCGGGGGCTCAGCCCCGTGCGTACACCTCGTGCGCCCATGCCGCGACCTGCTCGTCGGAGAGCTGGCGGGCCAGGTCGGCCTCGCTGATCATGCCCACGAGGCGCTTGTTCTCGATCACCGGCAGCCGTCGGATCTGATGTCCCTGCATCTCCGCCAGCACCTCGCTGACGTCCGCGTTCGCGTCGATCCAGCGTGGTGTGCCCTTCGCCATGTCACCGCAGGTGACACGCGACGGGTCATGGCCCTCGGCCACACATCCGACCACGATGTCCCGGTCGGTGATGATGCCGCAGAGCCGCTCGTTCTCATCGGAGATGGGCAGTGCGCCCACATTGAGCTCGCGCATCAGCTGCGCCGCCCGGTCGAGGGTCTCGTGTGCGGGGATCCACTGGGCCCCCGGATGCATGATGTCTTTCGCGGTGGTCATGGGGTGCGTACCTCCACAGGACGCGTACGTCGTCCCCGAGCCCCTCCATTGTCGTCGTGGGCCCCGGCCCCCGCGACCGCTGCGGCCGCCCGCCCCGGGGTGACCCCGGAGAGGACGGCCGCGCTACGACGTCGAGCGGGCGCCGCTCAGCCGCGAGGTTTCGCGCCGCGCCGCGCCAGCAGGTCCGCCATCAGCGCCAGCTCCGACTGCTGGGCGTCGACCATGCCCTGGGCAAGCTGCCGCTGGACCCCCACCCGGCAGGTGTCGGCGCAGCCCTGCGCCATATGGACACCGCCCTTGTGGTGGTCGGTCATCAGCTGGAGGTAGAGGATCTCCGCCTGCCTGCCGTCGGCCTCGGCGAGCTGCTTGAGCTCGGCCTTGGTGGCCATCCCGGGCATGAGGCGTCCCTCGCCCCCGGGGGCCCCGCCGCCGGCGGATCCGCCGTGCGAGGCACCGTGAGAGCCCCCATGGGAACCCCCGGAGGAGCCACCGGCGGAATCCCCGCCCGCATCCCCATCCGAGTTTCCGTCCGAGTGTCCGTCCGGGACACCGCCCGTGGACGGGCTCATCCACGCCATCGGCTCACGGTCGGGCGCCGTCTTGGGCAGCCCCCACAGGTCGAGCCAGCCCAGCATCATGCCGCGCTGGTTCGCCTGCGTGTTGGCGATGTCGTACGCCAGCCGGCGCACCTCCTCGTCCCGCGTGCGGTCCCGCACGATGAACGACATCTCCACGGCCTGCTGGTGGTGCACGGCCATGTCCCGGGCGAACCCGGCGTCCGCCGAGTCCGTCGCCGGGGTGGCCGGGACGCCGCCGCCGTCGGGGCCGCCCGCCGTGGCGACCGTGGCCGCCCCGGCGAACAGCAGTGCCAGTACGACCGCCGTCAGGGCGGCCCACTGCGTACGGTTCACTACTGCCCCATCCCGCCGGTGCAGGCGGCACCGGGCTCGGGGGTCTGCGCGCCCTGCACGTACTTGCTGAAGAACTGGTTCACGCGCGGGTCGTCGGCGCTGTCCACGGTGACCTGCTTGCCCCAGGCGCTCAGCATGATCGCGCCGGCCTGGTCGTCGACCGGGCTCATGAACGAGTACGGCGTCTTGCCGACCTTCTTCTCCAGCTCCTTCACGTCGGCCTCGGCGGCCTTGGCGCTGTAGGTCACCCACACGGCGCCGTGCTCCAGCGAGTGGACGGCGTTGACCTCGGGGATCGGCTTCTTGTAGACGTCGCCGTCGCAGTTCATCCACACCTGGTGGTGGTCGCCGCCGACCGGCGGCTTCATCGGGTACGTGACGGCCTTGGTCACGTGGTTGCGGCCCAGGTCCTTGGCCTCCCAGGACTTCTCGTCCTTGATCGGCGCCTTGGCGGCGGCCTCCGCCTGCTTCTTCTCCTCGTTCTCCTTTTTGAGCACGTAGCCGCCGAAGCCGACGAGACCGGCGACGACGACGGCGCTCAGGCTGATCGTGATGATGCGGTTACGGCGATCGCGGGCCTTCTCGGCGCGGCGCATCTCCTCTATTCGCGCCCGGCGGTCCGCGGTGGACGAACGGTTCGCAGCCATGGTGATCGATGTCCTTCTTCACAAGTTCCGGCAGGTGACAAACGGGTACGGCGGGACGGACCGGGGCGGTCTAGGTCCGCAGGACCTGAAGGACATGGAGGTCGGGTGCGCGCGGCCGCGCCTGCGACGCGGTGGCGCCGACGACCCCGGGCCCCGGAGCGGTGCGCGCGAGCCCGTCGGCGTGCGGAGGCGGATCGAGGGGCGGTGCGGTGAGCACGGCGGGGCTGAGGGACGGGAAGAGCCGGCAGTCGTCCCTGTCGTACGGGCAGCTGTACTCGCCGACCACGGCGGAGTCCGCGAACGGCACGCGCGGCTCGGGCCGGGGCGCCTCCTGGCGCCCGGTCATCCCGAAGCAGACGAAGAGCGCGGCGAGGAGCGTCGCCATGGCACTCAGCAGAGCCATGGGACGCGTGGCCCGCGCCGGTCGCGCGGTACGTATGAGCCGCAGGCTCTCCATGGGCGCCGATCGTAATGGGCCCACCCCCCGGGTGCGCCAGACGGGTGAGTCGATTCAGCGCGTGGCGTCACCGCGCGGCCGTCACCGCGCGGCGCTACCGCCCCCGCTCACCTTCCCGCCACCGCCACCGCCACCGCCACCGTCGCCGCTCCCGCTGCCGTCGCCGCTACCGCCGTCGTCGTCGGCCGCGGCCAGCGCCAGCAGCGCCACGTCGTCGGCGACGACACCCGCGTACGAGGACAGATCGCGCCACACGGACCGCACCAGCGCCCGCGGATCGACGTCCGGCGTAATCCGCTCCAGCAGCGGATAGAACACTCCGCCGGCGTCCCGGGCCTCCGTCACCCCGTCCGTGTGCGCGAACAGCACGTCCGCCGAGGCGAGCGACACCGTCACCGGCGCGGGCGGCCGGAACTCGGCGAGCCCGAGCCCGAGCGGCGGGCCCGGTTCCAGCGCCACCTCCCGCACCCCGCCGTCCCGTACCAGGAGCGGCGCCGGATGTCCGCAGCTGAGCACCCGTACGACATCGCACGGCCGCTCGGGGAACTCCATGAGCACCGCCGTGGCGAACAGCTCGACGTCACCCTGCCGCAGCGAGTCGACGACGAGCCGCCGGTCCAGCCTGGCCGCCACGCCCGCGAGCCCCGGCTCGTCGAGCACGGCCTCCCGGAACGTGCCGAGGAGCGCCGCGACCGTGGCGACCGCCGACAGCCCGTGCCCCTGCACGTCCGCCACCACGGCCCGCACCCCGTAAGGACCCGGCTGTACGTCGTACAGGTCGCCGCCGACCAGGGCCGGCCCCGTCGCCGCCCGGTACAGCGCCCCGCACCGCACGCGGCCCACCCGCTCCGGCAGCGGCGGCAGCACCGCCAGCTGCGCGGCCTCCGCGACCGTCCGCACCGACACGAGCTGGGCGTCCCGCCGGGCCCGTACCCAGGCCAGGAAGGCGCTGACCACCCCGATCAGCGCGAACGCGAGCAGGTCGCCGCCCGACACGTGATCGGCGCGGACGTCGGGCACGGCCAGCAGCCCCATCATGGCCACCGCCACCAGGGACGTTCCCAGCACCCCGTAGACGAGCGACGTCAGCGGTGCCACGACCGCGAACGCGAACGCCAGCTGCACCGTCTCCGGAGTGACCATCTGCGCCGTGAAGATGCCGAGGAGCAGCGACCAGGGCAGCAGCCGCAGCCAGCCCGGCGGCCGGGCGCCGGGCAGCCGCTGCGCTCCTCGGTCCATGGCCCCAGTCTGCGCGTGACCGGGACCCGCCGCCCTCCGCGCGACCTCGCGTTACCTGGACCACACCCCGGCAATGCACTATGGGTTCGCAACGTGCTCGAAACCGTACGGTGGCATGCTGGCCTGATCAGCGAGGATGGGTGTGGAAATGGACAAGCAGCAGGAATTCGTGCTCCGTACGCTCGAGGAGCGCGACATCCGCTTCGTGCGCCTGTGGTTCACCGACGTGCTCGGCTTCCTCAAGTCGGTCGCGGTGGCACCCGCCGAGCTCGAACAGGCCTTTGACGAGGGCATCGGCTTCGACGGCTCGGCGATCGAGGGCTTCGCCCGCGTCTACGAGTCCGACATGATCGCCAAGCCGGACCCGGCGACGTTCCAGATCCTGCCCTGGCGCGCGGAGGCCCCCGGCACCGCCCGGATGTTCTGCGACATCCTCATGCCCGACGGCTCGCCCTCCTTCGCCGACCCGCGCTTCGTCCTCAAGCGGATCCTCGCCAAGACCTCCGATCTGGGTTTCACCTTCTACACGCACCCCGAGATCGAGTTCTTCCTGCTCAAGGACAAGCCGGTCGACGGCACCCGCCCGACCCCCGCCGACAGCTCCGGCTACTTCGACCACACCCCGCAGAACGTCGGCATGGACTTCCGCCGGCAGGCGATCACCATGCTGGAGTCCATGGGCATCTCGGTGGAGTTCTCCCACCACGAGGGCGCCCCCGGCCAGCAGGAGATCGACCTCCGCTACGCCGACGCCCTCTCCACGGCGGACAACATCATGACGTTCCGCCTGGTCATGAAGCAGGTGGCGCTGGAGCAGGGCGTGCAGGCCACGTTCATGCCGAAGCCGTTCTCGGAGTACCCCGGCTCCGGTATGCACACCCACCTGTCCCTCTTCGAGGGCGACCGCAACGCCTTCTACGAGTCCGGCGCCGAGTACCAGCTCTCCAAGGTCGGCCGCTCCTTCATCGCGGGCCTGCTGAAGCACGCCGCCGAGATCTCGGCCGTCACCAACCAGTGGGTCAACTCCTACAAGCGGATCTGGGGCGGTTCCACCCGCACGGCCGGCTCCGGCGGCGAAGCCCCCTCGTACATCTGCTGGGGCCACAACAACCGCTCGGCCCTGATCCGCGTCCCCATGTACAAGCCCGGCAAGACCGGCTCGTCCCGCGTCGAGGTCCGCTCCATCGACTCGGGCGCCAACCCGTACCTGACCTACGCCGTCCTCCTCGCCGCGGGCCTGAAGGGCATCGAGGAGGGCTACGAACTCCCCGCCGGCGCCGACGACGACGTCTGGGCCCTCTCCGACGCGGAACGCCGCGCCATGGGCATCGAACCGCTCCCGCAGAACCTCGGCGAGGCGATCTCCCTGATGGAGCGCAGCGAACTGGTCGCCGAGACGCTCGGCGAGCACGTCTTCGACTTCTTCCTCCGCAACAAGAAGCAGGAGTGGGAGGAGTACCGCTCCGAGGTCACCGCCTTCGAGCTGCGCAAGAACCTGCCGGTGCTGTAACCCCAGGTCACACCTGATTTCCCCGCTGTACCGCACCCCGGGCCGCCGGTCGCCGACCGCCGGTCCGGAGCCGTGTCGCCATGCCGGGGCGGTCTGTCGGCCGTCGGGCGTGGTCTGCGGCCGCGGTGCGGCCGGCCCGGCACGGGTTGCGATGTGCCGCACATCACGTGAATTCTCGTCACCGCACGCGATCAATGTGTCGCATTGCGGAGTTTTTTGAGGGTTTGATCATCGGTATTTTCACAGGTGCGCCACAGGGGGTGGCGCGTGTGAAAAGAAGAGACCGAGGAATCATGACGATTCACATACCTGCGCCGGAGGAGCGCGGGCGGCTCTGGACGGGGAAGAGCCTTCGCTACATAGCGGGGGGACTTTCGCTCGCCTTGGCCGTGGGGCTGATCGAGGGCAGTATCGCGGTGGCCGCGACGCCCGTGACGGTCGGCGAAGAGGTGAAGGCCGCAGTGACCCAGGCGGCGGACATCCGGTCGGCGCGTGTCGCGGCCCGGCTGTCGGGTAAGCGGGTGGAAGCCCTCTCGGAGCGTACGGAGACGTCCACGACGTGGGTGAACAAGGACGGTTCGCTCACCACCGAGATCGCCGCCGGGCCGGTCCGGTTCCAGGATGAGGCGACGGGTCAGTGGCGGGATGTCGACCTGGACCTGGTCGCGGGTCCGGACGGTTCGGTGGAGCCGGTGGCTCACCCGGAGGGGTTGAGGCTGGCGGGCGAGTCGGGTGGCCCGGCGAAGTCGCTGCGCGCCGGCCAGCGGGGCAAGGCGGTGGATCTGGTCACCCTGGGGGAGGGTGACGAGCAGATCACGCTGCAGTGGAAGGGCGGGCTGCCCGCGCCGAAGCTGGAGGGCACGCGGGCGGAGTACGTCAACGCGGTGCCGGGCGCCGACGTGGTGGTCGAGGCGACGCGTACGGGTTTCGAGCAGTTCGTCGAGATCAAGCGGAAGCCGGCCGACACGGACTACACGTACACGCTGCCGCTGAAGGCCAAGGGGCTGAAGGCGGTTCAGCAGGCGGACGGCAGTGTGCTGTTCACCGACAAGAAGAACAAGAAGCGGGCGTTGATGCCCGCTCCGGTGATGTGGGACTCCACCGTCGATCCGGCGTCGGGTGAGCACACCCGCAAGGTGCCGGTGGCGATGAAGGTCGTCCGCAGGGGCTCGGCCATCGATCTGGTGGTGACCCCGGACGCGGAGTTCCTCGCGGACCCGGCCACGAAGTACCCGGTCGTCGTGGACCCGTCGACGTCGTCGCTGGGCAACCTCTTCGACACCTACGTGCAGCAGGGCGTGACGTACGACCAGTCCGCCGACACGGAGCTGGACTTCGGCAACCCGGGCACGAAGAACGCCGACGGCACGCCGCGCACCGCGCAGACGTACATCACCTGGAGCACCGCGGCGATCGCGGACTCGCTGGTCTCCAGCGCGAAGCTGAGCCTGTGGAACTTCCACTCCGGCAACAACGCGGACTGCGGCGGCAAGTCGTGGGAGGTGTGGTCGGCGAACAACGCCAGCACCTCCTCCCGCTGGACGAACCGTCCCGCCATGTCGGCCAAGTACGCCACCTCGACGGAGACGCGCGGCAACGCCAGCTGCACCACGCAGCCGGACGGCTGGATCAACGCGGACGTCACCAATCTGGTCCAGCACTGGTCCAACAACAAGTGGTCGCGCTCCGGCATGGGCATCAAGGCCACCGACGAGACCACGGTGGCCGGCTGGAAGCGGGTGAACTCCGCCAACGCCGCGACCAACCCGCCGAAGCTGGTCGTCACCTACAACTACCGGCCGCGCACCGGTACCAGGCAGGAGGCGGGTCCGCCGTACTTCTCCTACGGCGGCGCGTACATGGTCAACACGGTGACGCCGACGCTGCGCGACACCTTCGTCGACGTCAACGGTGACAAGGTCCAGGGCGCGTACCAGATCTTCGACACCGCCACGAACACGCAGGTCGGTGCCGTGCTGCGGTCGGCGTTCGTGCCGTCGGGCCAGCCGGCTCCGGTGACCGTGCCGGCGGGTGTGCTGACCAACGGCAAGACGTACCAGTTCCGCAGCTCCCCGTATGACGGGACGCACTACAACCTGGGCTGGTCGGAGTGGAAGACGTTCACCGTCGACACCGCGGCCCCGTCCGCCCCGACGAAGATCGTCTCCACGGACTACCCGACCGGGCAGTGGGTCAAGGGCGCAGGCCAGGCCGGCACGTTCACCGTCACCCCGGCATCGGCGGACCTGAACTGGCTCGAATGGTCCCTCGACGGCGTCACCTGGACCAAGGTGCCCACCGGCGCCTCCACCACGCCCAAGGCGATCTCGGTCACCCCGCCGAAGAACGGCACCCACACCCTCCAGGTACGGGCCGTCGACAAGGCCGACAACAAGTCCGAGGCGATCAGCCACACCTTCCACGCGGGCCCCGGCGGCTTCCAGCAGCCGGCCGAGGACGAGCGCACCGCACGCCGGCTGCCCCTGGTCGCCGAGGCGGACGCGGCCAAGTACAACGCCGTCTCGTTCTCCTGGCGCCGCTCCGAGGCCGACCCCTGGGTCCGGATCCCGGCCGGGCACGTCACCGCGGGCGGTACGCCGCTGACCGCCTGGCCCGTCGCTCTGACGGGGGGCAAGAACGCGCCCCTCGTCTGGAACGCCACCGACACCGTCAACCCCGACGGCACCGTCCAGCTCAAGGCCGACTTCACCGGCCCGAACAGCGCCACCGGCAGCACCCAGCCCCTGACCGTCGTCGTCGACCGCAACGCCAGCGGCGCCGCCACCGACGAGGTGGGCCCGGGCACGCTCAACCTGCTCACCGGTGACTACACCCTGTCCGACACGGACGCCTCGGCGTTCGACCTGTCCGTGACGCGTACCGCCTCCTCCCGCACCCCCGACAAGGGCGCCAAGCAAGAGGGCCAGGCGGCGATCTTCGGCAAGGAGTGGGTCTCCGGCACCACGGCCGAGATGACCGAGTCCGACTACAGCCACATCAGGAGGATCTCGGACACGGCGGTCGCCGTCGTGGACGCCGACGACAACGAGACCTTCTTCTCCGCTAACACGGCCAAGTCCGCCTGGATCCCCGAGGCCGGCTACGAGGATCTGGCCCTCACCGGTTCGACCGCGGGCACGTTCACCCTGACCGACAGCGCGGGCACCGTCACCACGTTCGCCAAGGCCGACCCCGCGGCGACGACCTGGCAGGTCACCAGCACCCTGCTGGACGGACTGGCCAACTCCGCCACCACCGTCGTCTCCGAAGCCGTCACGGTCGACGGCAAGAAGCTGGCACGTCCCAAGCGGATCATCGCGCCCACCTCGGCGGTGTCCGCGGCCACCTGTGAGGCGGGCCCCTCTGCCAAGGGGTGCCGCGTGCTGGAATTCGTGTACGCCACGGCCACCACGGCCACCGGCACCGCCTTCGGCGACTTCGCCGGCCAGGTGAAGGAGATCCGCCTCTGGTCCACCGAGCCGGGCGCCGCGCAGGCCACCGCCAAGACGGTGTCCACGTACCGCTACGACACGGACGGACGCCTGCGTCAGCAGTGGAACCCGAACCTGGCCCAGGCGAGCCAGACCCAGTACTCCTATGACGCCGCGGGCCGCGTGACCCAGCTGACGACGGGGACCGACCTGCCGTGGAACTTCACCTACGGCAAGGCCGGCAACGCGGAGACCGCCGGTGACGGCATGCTGCTCAAGGCACACCGTTCGGGTCTCGCGCAGGGCAGTGCGGACGTAGCGGAGGGAACCGCGGCGATCAGCGTCGTCTACGACGTCCCGCTGACCGGTGCCAACGCCCCCTACCCCATGGGTCCGAGCAATGTGCGCGCCTGGGGCCAGACGGACGTGCCCACCGACGCGACCGCCGTCCTCCCCGCCGACGCCGTACCGGCGAACCACACCGGTACCGCCCTCGGCTCCAGCGCCTACCGGCGCGCCGAGGTGCACTACCTGGGCGTCTCCGGTCGCACGGTGAACAACGCCACCCCCGGTGGCCACATCAGCACCACCGAGTACGACAACGCGGGCAACACGGTCCGGGAACTCACGGCCGCCAACCGCGCCATCGCCCTGGGCCTGACCGCGCGAGACCGCGCGGCCCAGGCCGAACTCGGCCTGGAAGGGCTCAGCACCTCCGACCGCGCCGAACTGCTCTCCACCCGGTCCGTCTACGACGCCACCGGCACCCGAGAGATGGAGGAGCTCGCCCCGCTGCGCCGGATCGACCTGACCGAGGACCTGAAGTCGGGCGCCACGGTGCTCGTCTCCGCGGGCACCTCCGTCACGGCCCGCGGCTGGACGGTCAACCAGTACGACCAGGGCCGTCCGACCGACGGCACGGCCAAGGTGAGGGACCAGGTCACCCGTGCCACGGCAGGTGCGCAGGTCCGTGAGCACCCGGGTGTCCACGCGGAGACCCGGACGACCGAGACCACGTACGACTGGGTCAAGGGGCTGCCCACCCGGACCGTCGTGGACCCCGGCGGGCTGGCGCTCACCACACTGAAGGAGTACGACGCCCAGGGCCGCGAGACGAAGGTGGTCATGCCCGGCGGCACCAGCACGTCGGCGACCACCCACGTGACCACCTACTGGTCGGCCACGGGTACCGGCGCCTGTCAGGGGCGTCCCGAGTGGGCCGACCTGGTGTGCTCGACGGGACCGGCGGGCGCGATCACCGGAGGCGGCTCCAACCCCGCGCAGCTGCCCACGACCACCACCGAGTACGACTGGTGGGGCAACGCGGCCAAGGTGGTCAAGTCGTCCGGCTCCGCCACCCTGACCACCACGACCACCTACGACGCGGCGGGGCGTGCTGTCCGCAGCGTCACCACCGGTGGGACCGGGCCCGTGGTCCCGGAGACGACGACCGAGTACGACCCGGCGAGCGGCCGGGTCGTCAAGACGTCCTCCCCGACCGGCGGCACGATCACGGAGGTCTACGACCGGCTCGGCCGGCAGATCGCCTACACCGACGCCGACGGCGCGACGACAAGGACCGAGTACGACCTGCTCGACCGGCCCGTCAAGGTCACCGACACGGTTCCGTCGACGGTGACCTACCACTACGACCACACAGCCGAACCGCGGGGCTTGGTCACCTCGACCACGGACTCCGTCGCCGGTACCTTCCGCACCTCCTACGACGCGGACGGATCCGTCAGCGAGGAGAAGCTGCCGGGCGGCTACACCCTGACCGTGGAGGAGGACACCACCGGAGCCCCGCTGCGCCGCGCCTACACCCGTGACAGCGACTCGACACTGATCTACAGCGACACCGTCACCGAGTCCGCGCACGGCCAGATCACCACGCACACCGGTTGGTCGGAGCAGTCGTACGCGTACGACAGGAGCGGCCGGATGACGGAGGTCCAGGACACCACCGAAACGGTCTGCACCCGCCGGACCTACGCGTTCAGCGCGTCCACCAACCGCACCTCGCTCACCTCCGCGGTGGGCGCCCCCGGTGCCGACTGCCCGACCACGGGCGGCAGCACCACCACCCACGCCTACGACAGCGCCGACCGCCTGGTCGACGCCGGGTACGCGTACGACGCGTTCGGTCGCACCACGGCCCTGCCCGGCAGCACCCTCAGCTACTGGTCCAACGACCTGGTGCACCAGCAGACCAGCGGTTCCAAGCGTCAGACGTGGACGCTGGACGCGGCCCACCGCACCCGCGGCTGGAAGACGGAGACCGGCAGCGGGACCACGTGGACCCAGGACGGATCCAAGCGGCACCACTACGACGGCGACGGGGACAACCCGCGCTGGACGGTGGAGGACACCGCGTCGGGTGCTCTGACCCGCAACGTCGACTCCGCGTCCGGGGACCTCGGCGCCACCACCTCCAAGACGGGTGACGTGGTCCTGCAGCTGGCGAACATCCACGGTGACATCGCCCTGCAGCTCCCGCTGGCCGCCGACCGGGCCCCGGTCGCGCTCGACAACGACGAGTACGGCAACCCGCGCGCCGGCCAGCAGGCGGTCAGGTACAACTGGCTGGGTGCCAAGCAGCGTTCGGCCGAGACCCTCACCGGTCTGGTGCTCATGGGCGCCCGTCTGTACAACCCGGCGACGGGCCGCTTCCTCTCCATCGACCCGGTACGCGGCGGCACAGCCAACGCGTACGAGTTCTCCTTCGCGGACCCGGTCAACCGCCCCGACGTCAGCGGGCGCCTCGTTCCGGCGCTCATCCTGGGGGCTCGGGCCGCGTGGGCCTGCTGGAGGCACTGCGGCAAGATCGTCCGGGCTGCGAAGACCGGATACCGCGCCTACCGCACGTTCAAGAAGCGCAACAAGGTGGAGAAGTTCTACAAGTCGCGTGCCCGGTTCGGCACGTGGGCGCAGAACAACCGGTTCATCGGCAACAACAGCCGCTGGTTCGGCAACGGTGGCATCCAGGGCAACCGGATGGGCAAGTTCAACGTCCGGGGCAACCGCTTCAGGGCCGGCTGGAGCGCCTACGGATTCCGGAAGACGCACCTCAAGGTGAAGAAGGCACGGCAGGTCTTCCGGGTCGGCATCGGTAAGCGACACTGGGACCTGTGGGTCGGAAGGTGGTTCTGATGACGAACGACATGTCAGGTCACGCGCAGGTGCAGGAAGCGATCGAGCGCGCCGTGCTCTCGGTCGGTGCCACGGAGTCCTCGTTCGAGCACCGGCCCACGGAGGAGGGCGACGGCTGGGTCGTCGACTGGGAGGGAAAGGTCGACGGAGTCGCGGCCGATCTCTCCGTCATCGGCTACGACGGCACAGAGGAGGTCACCTTCTTCGTGGACGCCTGGCTTCTGGAAGGCGTGGCCAAGGCGGACATCCCCGCCGTGATCGAGGCCTGCCTCGGCCGCGGCGCACGGATCAAGAAGTCCGGCCGACTGTTCTGGAGCGGTGTGGAACTCACCGTGCCGCTCCCCGCAGGGCAGTACACGTCGTCGGTGCGCAACCCCTCGGACGCCCCCCTCTCCCCGTGGGAGAAGCGGGCCGGTGAGGAACAGCGGCTGTCGGCCTGAGTGAACAGGGCCGGTCGCGCTTCCCGCGCGGCCGGCCACCTCCGCAGCCCGCGACGAACAGGCCGTCCGGCCCGGCCCAGCCGCCGGGCCGGACGGCCCCGGCATGTGCACGGGCCGCCCCGGCATGTGCACGGGCCACGGACATGCGGACGGGTCCTCGCCGGGCGAGCATGGTGCGTATGAGCGGCAAGGTGTTCGCGAGCCTCGCGGTGTCCCTGGACGGTTTCGTCGCCGGGCCGCACGGGGGGCCGGGGAATCCGCTGGGCGACGGGGGCGAGCGGCTGCACGCCTGGCTGTACGGCGTCGAGGCGTGGCGGGCCCGGCACGGGATGCGCGGTGGGGAGGAGGGGCGGTCGGGGCTGGTCGTCGCGGAGAACTTCGACCGGGCCGGGGCGTACGTCATGGGGCGGCGCATGTTCGACGAGGGCGAGGCCGCCTGGCCCGATCCGCCGCCGTTCCGGGCGCCCGTCTTCGTACTGACGACCACCGCCCGGGACCCCTGGGTACGGCGGGGCGGCACCGTCTTCAGCTACGTCACCGACGGCATCGACGCCGCGCTCGCGCAGGCCCGGGCCGTGGCCGGGGACAAGGACGTGCACGTCTCCGGCGGGGCCTCCACCGTGCGGCAGTATCTGAACGCCGGGCTCCTGGACGACCTGGAGCTCCATCTGGCACCCCTGCTGCTCGGCGGAGGCGTCCGCCTGTTCGACGGGGTCGACCCGGACATCCGGTTCTCGGTGGACCGGGTCGTCGACGCCCCCGACGTCACCCACGTCCGCTACCGGATCGTCCACTGACCGGCCGGGCGCGTTACCGCTCCGAGAGCTCCGACGGCGCCTCCTGCACCGTCCAGCCGTTGCCGTCGGGGTCCCTGAAGAACATGAACGAGTTCCAGACGCCGCCCTTGCCCTCCTCCCAGCCCGAGGCGCCGACATGCTGGATCGGGCCGACATCCACGCCGCGCGCCACCAGCTCCGCGCGTGCCGCCTCGATGTCCACCACGCACAGCTGGAGGCCCTGGAGCGTGCCCGGCGCCATCGCGCTCTGGCCCGGCGCCATCGGCAGACCGCTCTCCAAGGCGATCGAGCAGCGCGAGCCCGGCGGCGTCAGCTGGACGATCCTGACGCCCGGAGCCACCTCCGAGTCCAGGTCCACCTTGAAGCCGCACTTGTCGCCGTAGAAGTCCTTCGCACGGTCCACGTCCGCCACCGGGACGGTGACCACTTCGAGAGTCCAGTTCATGAGCCGATTCTGGTCCGGAACACGGCCCGTCGCCCGGTGTTCGGGTCAGTCGGCCGCGTTCCACAGCAGCCGGCCGTCCAGCCCGACCACCGCCACACCGCCCGCCGCCCCGGCCGGAGCACCGGCGAACAGCGGCCGGTCCACCGCCCACTCGGGCCGGGCGCCGAACGGCGCCGTCGCCAGCCCGCCGGAACGCGACCGCAGCGCCAGCCGGCCGCCGCCCCCGCTCACCGACCCGTACCCGGCCACGCCCGGCACCCGCTCCACGGCCGACGCGTGGCCGCTGCCCGAGAACCGGGCCGTCCGCACCTCGCCCGAGCCGGGCGCGCGGAACCACAGCCGCACCCCGTCGCCGTCGGCGGACGCGCTCAGCGCCACCGTCGTCGGGGCAAGCCCCGTCGCCGCCGGGCCGGCGACCCGCCCGCCCGGCTTCTTCTGCGCCCACGCCAGCACCGTCTTCGGGGTGGCCGCGAACACATAGCCGCGCCCCGAAGCGTCCGTCGCCGCGACCGGGTCGCCGTGCAGCCTGCCGCCGCCCGCGTCCCGCCAGCCCGTCCAGCCGCCGTCCGCGCCCTGCGCGGTCACGCTCAGCCGGTCACGGCTGTCCCGTACGTACGCCGTCATGCGGCCCGATCCGTCGGTCAGCACCGCCGGCAGGCTGATGTCGGACGTGCCCGCCTCGTCGTCCCGCTCCGGCGTACCCAGCGACCGCCACGCGTCGAAGGACCCGCCCGGCGCCGACTGCACCGTGGCGACGACCTCCCGGCGGTACTCGGCGGCGGCGCGGCCGACCACCGTACGCGTGGCGAACACGGCGATCCGCCCGTCCGGCAGCCTGACCGATGTCACACCGGTGTCCAGACCGCCGCCGCCCGGCAGGTACCTCGGCCCCACCCAGGGCCGGGCCGCCTTCTTCTCCCACACCGCGAGCCGCCCGTCCAGCACCGCGAACGCGTACAGCCCGTCGGGGCCCTCCCGCAGCCACGACGTGGACTCGCCCCGGGTGTAGCGGATGGACTGCGCCCACCCGTGGCCCGCCGGACGGGCCGCCACCTTGCGGTCGCCGCAGCCCGCCGGATCGGCGCAGTAGTCGGTGTGGTCCGTCCACGCGTACGTCTTGAGCGTGCGCAGCTTGGCGGCCGCGCTCTTCGCGTCGAGGCTGTGCGGCAGCCCACCCGTCGCGTACCCGAGGTAGTTCTGCACGGTGAACGGCGGATGGCCGGGCGACTCGGCGTACGCGGCGAGCGCCGCCTGCGCGAACCGGGCCCCGTACATGTGGTCCTGGTGGTCGGAGAGCCTGCCGTCGCCCTTCCGGCCCGGCGTCGGGTCCTGCGTCCGCACGAACGTCGGCTGGAACCGCACCAGCAGCGCGGACACCGTGTCGACGACCTGCTGCCTGGTGTACGAGAAGTCCTCCCGCACCGGCGAACCCGCGGCGAGCTGGGACTCCAGCGCCTCGACCCGTCCGTCCCACAGCCCGCGCAGACTCTCCGGCCGGTCACCGGTGATGCTGCCCGCCTCCCGCAACTGCAGCCACACCAGGCTGATCTGCGGCTTCGCCCGCAACGTGTCCAGCTCGGCACGGCCGCCGCCCGCGGTGGCGACGGACGTACGGTCCCACGGGCTCGTCCGGTTGCCGGTCGCCATCTCCGCGTACGCCGCGCGGATCCCGTTCTGCCGCGCCTCCGCGTACGCCGCCTTGTCCGGCTCCGGCTGCGGGTCCTGTCGCCTGGCGTTGCGCCCGTCGGACTCGCCGGCCGTCAGATAGACCGACGTCAGGCTGCGCCCCGAGGCTATGGACTGGCTGGTGTCCGGGTTCATGAAGAACAGGTCGTCGTCCGGGTGCGCCACGATCTGCACGACAGAGCCCCCGCCGGTCAGGACCGGCTTCATGGCCCGCTCCTCCGGCACGCCCCGGCTCGGTACGTCAGAAGCGTCCGACGACCCCGCGGTCAGCGCCAGCGTCCCGCCGGTGACGGTCAGCAGCGCGACGAGCGACGCGGCGACGAGCGGACGGCGACGCGACAAGGGGGCGAACCGGGGCATGGGCGACGGCTTCCGTGATGCGGGCAGGGCGGACGAACCGGCAGGGAAGAGGGTGTTTCCTGAAAAGCGGTTCATCGCCGGTGCTGGGCGTCGTGTGTGGAACGGCTCACATGGCGGCCCGGTCGGGCACCGGTCGGGTGCGCGGTGTCGGACGAGCACCGGTCGGTCGGCCCTGGGGCACCGGTCGGGGCGGCGGGTCGGGCGCCTCCGGTGCGGCGAGCCGCGCCGGGCCGGAAGGTCAGTCACCTGGGCGGCCGATAGGCTCGGTGCGCAGGACCGGAGCGGAGGGAGACCGGACATGACCGTGCCGGCGCCAGGGCGCAGGAGCAGTACGTTCAGCCGACTCCTGCGGCACGGTTTCACCGACCCGTCCGCCGCTGAGCGGTTCCTCGGGCTGCCCGTGCTGTCGGCCGTGCGCGCCGACCCCGTGCTGCTGGACGCCCTCGGGGCGACCGCCGACCCCGACCTGGCCCTGCGCGGGCTCGTCCGGCTGGCCGAGGCGCAGCCCGACGACGGGCACCAGGCCCTGCTGGCGACGCTCATCGCGGCCAAGCCGCTGCGGGACCGGCTGCTCGGCGTGCTCGGCGCCTCCGAGGCGCTCGGCGACCACCTGGCCCGGCACCCGCGTGACTGGCAGGCCCTCGTCACGTACGAGTCGGCGGACCTCCACCCGGGCGTCGCGGAGTTCGAGCGGGGGCTCGCCGACGCGACCGACCCGCTGTCCCTGCGGATCGCCTACCGCCGCTGCCTGCTGTCGATCGCCGCCCGCGACGTGTGCGGCACCACGGACGTCGCCGAGGCGGCCGCCGAACTCGCCGACCTGGCGACGGCCACGCTCCGCGCGGCGCTCGCGATCGCCCGCACGGCCGCGCCCGCCGACGCCGCGCTGTGCCGGCTCGCGGTCATCGCGATGGGCAAGTGCGGCGGCAACGAGCTGAACTACGTCTCCGACGTCGACGTGATCTTCGTGGGCGAGCCCCTGGAGGGCGCCGACGAGGGCAAGGCGCTCCAGGCCGCGACCCGCCTCGCCTCCCACCTGATGCGGATCTGCTCCGAGACGACGGTCGAGGGCGCCATCTGGCCCGTGGACGCCAACCTCCGCCCCGAGGGCCGCAACGGCCCCCTGGTCCGTACGCTCTCCAGCCACCTCGCCTACTACCAGCGCTGGGCCAAGACCTGGGAGTTCCAGGCCCTGCTGAAGGCCCGCGCGGTCGCCGGCGACCCGGAGCTCGGCGCCGAGTACATCGACGCCGTCTCACCGCTCGTCTGGCAGGCGGCCGAGCGCGACAACTTCGTCACCGACGTGCAGAGGATGCGCCGCCGCGTGGTGGACAACATCCCGGTCGCGCACGTCGAACGCGAGCTGAAGCTCGGACCCGGCGGCCTCAGGGACGTCGAATTCGCCGTTCAGCTCCTGCAGTTGGTGCACGGCCGCAGCGACGCGGCACTGCGCAGCGGTACGACGCTTGAGGCACTGCGGGCGCTCGCCGACGGCGGCTACGTGGGCCGCGCCGACGCGGCGCAGCTCGACGAGGCGTACCGGTTCCTGCGCGGCATGGAGCACCGCATCCAGCTGCACCGGCTGCGCCGGACGCACCTCGTGCCGGAGAGCGAGTCGGACCAGCGCCGCCTGGGGCGCTCACTGGGGCTGCGCACCGACCCGGTCACCGAGCTGAACCGGGAGTGGCGGCGGCACGCCTCGGTGGTGCGGCGGCTGCACGAGAAGCTGTTCTACCGGCCGCTGCTGGACGCCGTCGCGCAGCTGGCGCCGGGTGAGATCCGGCTCAGCCCCAAGGCGGCCGGCCAGCGCCTCGAGGCGCTCGGCTACGCCGACCCGGCGGCCGCCCTGCGCCACCTGGAGGCCCTGTCCTCCGGGGTCACGCGGAAGGCCGCGATCCAGCGCACCCTGCTGCCGGTGCTCCTCGGCTGGTTCGCGGACTCGGCGGACCCGGACGCGGGACTCCTGGGCTTCCGCAAGGTGTCCGACGCGCTCGGCAAGACGCCCTGGTACCTGCGGCTCCTCCGCGACGAGGGCGCCGCGGCGGAGAACCTGGCCCGGGTGCTGTCGGCCGGCCGCCTCGCCCCCGACCTGCTGCTCCGGGCCCCGGAGGCGGTGGCGATCCTGGGCGCGCCCGAGGGCCTGGAGCCGCGTGGCCGCGATCACCTGGAGCCGGAGATCCTGGCGGCGGTGGGCCGCGCGGACGACGCCGAGCAGGCGGTCGCCGCGGCCCGCGGCGTACGGCGCAGGGAACTGTTCCGGACGGCCGCGGCCGACATCGTCGCCTCGTACGGCACCGAGGAGGTCCCCGCCCACGCGGACGCCGGTGCCCTGGTCGACCGCGTCGGGCAGGCCGTCACGGACCTGAACGCGGCCACGCTCGCGGGCGCCCTGCGCGCCGCGGTGCGCGCCGAGTGGGGTGACACGCTGCCCACCCGGTTCACGGTCATCGGCATGGGCCGGTTCGGCGGTCACGAGCTGGGGTACGGCTCCGACGCGGACGTGCTGTTCGTGCACGAGCCGCGCGACGGCGTGGACGAACAGGAGGCGGCCCGCGCCGCGAACACGGTCGTCGCCGAGATGCGCAGGCTGCTCCAGCTGCCGACGACGGACCCGCCGCTGCTCATCGACGCGGACCTGCGGCCCGAGGGCAGGAGCGGCCCGCTCGTCCGGACCCTCAAGTCGTACGAGGCGTACTACCGGCGCTGGTCGCTCGGCTGGGAGAGCCAGGCACTGCTGCGGGCCGAGCCGATGGCCGGCGACGCCGACCTCGGGCGCCGTTTCGTCGAGCTGGTCGACCCGCTGCGGTATCCGGCGAAAGGGCTCGACGAGGCGGCCGTACGGGAGATCCGCCGGCTCAAGGCGCGGATGGAGTCGGAGCGGCTGCCGCGCGGCAGCGACCCGACGCTCCACACCAAGCTGGGCAGGGGCGGCCTGTCGGACGTGGAGTGGACGGTGCAGCTGCTGCAGATGCGGCACGCCCACGAGGTGCCGGGGCTGCGCACCACCCGGACCCGGGCCGCCCTCGCGGCGGCGCTTGAGGCGGGCCTGATCGGTGAGCGGGACGCCCGGACGCTGGACGTCGCCTGGGTGCTGGCCACCAGGGTCCGCAACGGCGTGATGCTGGTACGGGGCCGGGCCGGGGACACCTTCCCGTCGGACAGCCGGGAGCTGGCGGCCGTCGGCCGTTACCTGGGGTACGTGCCGGGGCGGGCCGGCGAGATGGTCGAGGACTACCGCCGTATGACCCGCCGGGCGCGGGCCGTGGTGGACCGGCTGTTCTACGGGGCCTGAGCCCTTCTGCGGGCCTGCGCCTCTCTACGGAGCCGGAGCCTCTACGGGGCCTGAGCCCGTGAAGCGGCGGGGGCCTCCACGGGGTGCACCGCCGCCGCGGGTTCGCCGGACGACCGGGACAGGACCCGGCGCGGCAGCCGGTAGCAGGCGCGGCCGTACCAGGCGTACGTCAGGGCGAAGCCGAACGACAGGCAGAGGATGCCGCCGACCGCGTCCAGCCAGAAGTGGTTGGCCGTGGCGACGATGACGACGAGCGTGAGCGTCGGGTAGAGCACCCCGAGGATCTTCGCCCAGGGCGCCTTGGCGAGGGCGAAGATGGTGACCCCGCACCACAGGGACCAGCCGATGTGCATCGACGGCATCGCGGCGTACTGGTTCGACATGTGCTTGAGGTCGCCGGAGGCCATCGAGCCCCAGGTGTGGTGGACCAGCACCGTGTCGATGAACTTCTCGCTCTCCATCAGGCGGGGCGGCGCCAGCGGATACAGGTAGTAGCCGAGCAGCGCGACGGCGGTGGTGGAGAAGAGCACGAGCCGGGTCGCCGCGTACCGCCCGGGATGCCACCGGTACAGCCACACCAGGACGCCGATCGTCACGACGAAGTGCAGCGTGGCGTAGTAGTAGTTCATCGTCACGATCAGCCACGTCACGGAATCCGCCGCGTGGTTGACCGCCTTCTCGAAGGCGAGACCGAGGGACTGCTCCGTCCGCCAGATCCAGTCGGCGTTGCGCAGCGCCTCGGCCTTCTGCTCCGGAACGGCGTTGCGGATCAGCGAGTAGATCCAGTAACTGACCGCGATCAGCAGGATCTCGAAGCGGATCCGGGGATGCCGGGGAGCGCGCATGCGCTGCCACGCGGTCCGGTTCGCGGTCACCGCCGGACGGTGCGGACCGTCGTCTCCGATGGGTGAGGGAGGGGCCGCCGTACGGCCTTCCAACGTCGTCACAGTCCTGTCACCCATGGGCCAAGAGTCTGCCAGATATGTCCACTGGTTCGATCATCCGCCAGTCGGGTTCTCTGCGCTATCGCTCCGCCTTTCGGAGGACCTCTGACCCTGAGGACCCGAAGCGGTTGAACCGCGAACCACCAGTTCCGGCATGAACACGAACTCGCTGTGCGGGGCGGGTGTACCGCCGATCTCCTCCAGCAGTGCCCGGACCGCGGCCTGGCCCATCGCCTGTACGGGCTGGCGGATGGTGGTGAGCGGCGGGTCGGTGAACGCTATGAGCGGAGAGTCGTCGAAACCGACGACCGAGACGTCCCGGGGCACGTGCAGCCCCTGCTGCCGCGCGGCCCTGATGGCACCGAGGGCCATCATGTCGCTGGCGCAGACGACGGCGGTGCAGCCCCGCTCGATCAGCGCCGTCGCGGCGGCCATGCCGCCCTCCAGCGTGTACAGGGAGTGCTGGATCAGCTCCTCCGCCTCGTCGGGCGACAGCCCGAGCCGCTCCCGCATCCCCAGCCGGAAGCCCTCGATCTTGCGGAGGACCGGCACGAACCGCTTGGGGCCCACCGCGAGGCCGATCCTGGTGTGTCCGAGCGACGCGAGATGCGTGACGGCGAGCTTCATCGCGGCCCGGTCGTCGGGCGAGACGAACGGCGCCTGGATGAGCGGCGAGAACCCGTTGATCAGTACGAACGGCACGCCCTTGCCGCGCAGCTGGTCGTAGCGCTGGGTGTCGGCCGTGGTGTCGGCGTGCAGACCGGAGACGAAGATGATCCCCGAGACGCCGCGCTCCACGAGCATCTCGGTGAGCTCGTCCTCGGTGGATCCGCCGGGCGTCTGGGTGGCGAGGACCGGCGTGTACCCCTGGCGGGTCAGGGCCTGGCCGATCACCTGGGCCAGCGCCGGGAAGATGGGGTTGTCCAGTTCGGGGGTTATCAGCCCGATGAGGCCGGCGCTGCGCTGACGCAGCCGTACGGGCCGTTCGTAACCGAGGACGTCGAGCGCGGCCAGCACGGACTGACGGGTGGCCGCGGCCACACCGGGCTTGCCGTTGAGCACGCGGCTGACTGTGGCTTCGCTGACCCCCGCCTGGGCTGCGATGTCGGCAAGCCGCGCGGTCATGTGGTGGGACTGTACCGGGCGCACGTCAGATTGCCCACCAGGTACAGGAATCGGCGGCAATGAGCACAGTGTCGCCGTCGGCCTCGCGAGCGGGCCAGGGCACCCCCGGAGCACCCGCCGGAGCACTCCCCGAAGCACCCCCCGGCGCAGCCGTCCCGGTGGCAGCCGTCCCGTCGGCCGGAGCAGCGGGCGCGCGCACCGGGCCGCCGGTCGCCGCCGCCTCGTCCGCCGCCCCCTCCGGGACGCTGGTCAGCAGCAGACGGCCCGTACGGCCACCCGGCGTCCGCATCCGCACCGGCCGGTCCGTGGTGTTGACCACGCACACGACCGCCGCACCGCCATCCGCCGCACCACCACTCGCACCGCCGCCACTCGCAGCACCACCAGCCGCCGCACCACCACTCGCAGCACCGCCGCCTGCCGCGCCTCCACCCGGGCGGCGGCGGAACGCCAGCACCCCCTCGGGCGCGGGCAGCCACTCCACCGCGTCGCCCGCGCCGAGCGCCGGGTGCTCGCGGCGCAGGGCCAGCGCACTCCGGTACAGCTCCAGCGTGGACGCCGGGTCGCCGGTCTGGGCGGCGACGCTCAGCGCGCCCCACCCGGCGGGCTGTGGCAGCCAGCTGCCGCCGGGGCCGAACCCGTAAGAGGAGCCCTCCTCGCTCCACGGGATCGGCACCCGGCAGCCGTCGCGCAGCCCGTCCTGGCCCTCGCCCCGGTGGAAGGCGGGGTCCTGGCGGGCCTCGTCGGGGAGGTCGGTGACCTCGGGCAGTCCGAGCTCCTCCCCCTGGTAGAGGTAGGCCGACCCGGGCAGCGCGAGCATCAGCAGCGCCGCCGCGCGGGCCCGGCGCAGGCTCCCGTACCTGGTGGTGTGCCGGACGACGTCGTGGTTGGACAGCACCCAGGTGGTGGGCGCCCCCACCGACGTGGTCGCCCTCAGTGAGTCGTCGATGACCCTGTGCAGGGCGTCGGCGTCCCAGGGACAGTTCAGGTACTGGAAGTTGAACGCCTGGTGCAGCTCGTCGGGGCGCACGTACAGCGCCAGCCGCTCCGCCGTCGGCGCCCAGGCCTCGGCGACGCCGATGCGCTCGCCGTCATAGGAGTCGAGCAGCGCCCGCCAGGTGCGGTGGATCTCGTGGACGCCGTCCTGGTCGAAGAAGGGCAGCTGCTGCGTGCCGATCAGCCGGACCTGCTCGCGGTGGCCGATGTCGGGCAGCCCGGCGGCCTTGACCATGCCGTGGGCGACGTCGATCCGGAAGCCGTCGACGCCCAGATCCAGCCAGAACCGCATGACGGACGCGAACTCGGCGCTCACCTCCGGGTTGTCCCAGTTGAGATCCGGCTGCTCGGGCGCGAAGAGGTGCAGGTACCACTGGCCGTCGGCGACCCGGGTCCAGGCGGGGCCGCCGAAGACGGACTCCCAGTCGTTGGGCGGCAGGGCGCCGTCCGGCCCCTTGCCGGGGCGGAAGTGGTAGCGGTCGCGGCCGGTGCCGGCCAGCGCGGCCTGGAACCAGGGGTGCCGGTCGGAGGTGTGGTTCGGGACGATGTCGACGATGACCCGCAGGCCGAGCCGGTGCGCGGTGCGCACCAGGTCGTCGGCGTCGGACAGGTCGCCGAAGACGGGGTCGACCGCCCGGTAGTCGGCGACGTCGTAGCCGCCGTCGGCCTGGGGCGAGGCGTAGAAGGGGGTGAGCCACACGGCGTCCGCGCCCAGCCGGGCCAGGTGCGGCAGCCGTTCCCGGGCGCCGCGCAGATCGCCGACGCCGTCCCCGTCGCTGTCGGCGAAGGAGCGGATGTACACCTGGTAGATGACGGCGTCGCGCCACCACTCCTGGCGGCCGCGGTCGCGGTGGTCGCCGGCGGAGCGCGCGCGGGGCGAACGGTGAGGTGCCTGGACGGGCGAGGTGAGCTCATGGGCCATGTGCGGTGTCCCTCTCGGGTGGGCCGTGATGGCGGCTGCGGGCGACTACCCGTGACCAACGACGGTCGAGGCCGGTATGCAACGCTCGTGCAAGCAGTTGTGAAAACACTTGCAGAGCCTTCTGTCCCTGCGCAACCCCTCCGGGTGACCGCTGGCACCCGTGTGTCAAGCGATGCGACGGCAACCTTAGGGACACGCGAATGTAACGATCAGACCGGCTTGCAGAAATTTGCCGCAAGGTCTTTCGGCTCGTTTTCATCCCTGTTACGTTCCTGGCAACCCGGCGCGCCGCGAAGGAGCGGCCGGTTCTGGCCCGGGTTCAGTTGAAGGAGTTCACATGCGGCGTGGCATAGCGGCCACCGCGCTGGTCGCGGCCCTGGCCCTGACGACGGCAGCGTGCGGTGGCGACGGCGACAGTGGTGCCAAGAAGAGCTCGGGCGAGCTCTCCGGCACCGTCACCTTCTGGGACACCTCGAACGAGGCCGAGAAGGTCACCTATCAGAAGCTGGCCGAGGGCTTCACCAAGCTGCACCCGAAGGTCAAGGTCAAGTACGTCAACGTCCCCTTCGGCGAGGCCAACGCCAAGTTCAAGAACGCCGCGGGCGGCAACTCCGGCGCCCCCGACGTCATGCGTACCGAGGTCGCGTGGGTCGCCGACTTCGCCAACCTGGGCTACCTCGCCCCGCTGGACGGCACGCCGGCCATCGAGAACCAGGTCGACTGGCTGCCGCAGGCCGCCGCGAGCACCAAGTTCAACGACAAGACCTACGCGGTGCCGCAGGTCATCGACACCATGGCGCTCTTCTACAACAAGAAGATGCTCAAGGACGCCGGTGTCGAGGTGCCCGGCACCCTGGAGGAGCTGAAGGCCGCCTCCGCCAAGATCAGCAAGAAGTGGCCCGACAAGACCGGCCTCTACCTGCGCGGCGACGACCCGTACTGGTTCCTCTCCTTCCTGTACGGCGAGGGCGGCGACATGGTCGACGCCAAGGGCCAGAAGATCACCATCGACAACGAGGCCGGCGTCAAGGCGTTCAAGACCATCAAGGACCTGGTCGACTCGAAGGCGGCGATCACCGACGCCTCCGACGGCTGGAACAACATGCAGAACGCGTTCAAGTCCGGCAAGGTCGCGATGATGATCAACGGCCCGTGGGCGATCGCCGACTCGCGCGCCGGTGCCGAGTTCAAGGACCCGAAGAACCTGGGCATCGCCCCCGTCCCGGCCGGCAGCGTCGCCCAGGGCGCCCCGCAGGGCGGCTGGAACCTCTCCGTCTACGCGGGCTCCAAGAACCTCGACGCCTCCTACGAGTTCGCCAAGTACATGAGCTCGGCCAAGGTTCAGCAGCAGACCACCGAGGAGCTGAGCCTGCTCCCGACGCGCCTGTCGGTCTACGCCCAGCCGTCCGTGTCGGGCAACGAGATGGTCCAGTTCTTCAAGCCGGCCGTCGACAAGGCCGTCGAGCGCCCGTGGATCCCCGAGGGCAACTCCCTCTTCGAGCCGATCAAGCTCCAGATGGCCAACGTCCTGGGCGGCAAGACCACCCCGGAGAAGGCCGCCGAGGACGCCGGCGCGGCGTACCGGAAGCTGCTCAAGGACTACAAGTAAGTAGTGGGAAGGGCTGACCGACAAATGGCTGTCGAGACGAGCAGCCAGTCGGTGGCACAGGCCGCGGGCGCGCACAGCGCCCGCGGCCGCGGCCGCCGCACTGACAAGAAGCCGGGCAGGCTGCGCAGGGCGCTGTCGACCCACTGGTACGCGTGGAGCATGATCGCTCCTGTGGTGATCGTGATCGGCGTGATCATCGGTTATCCGCTGGCACGCGGTCTCTATCTGTCGCTGACCGACGCCAACGAGGCCAACGTCGAGCGCACCATCGGCGTCAACCACATCCCCGCGACGTACGAGTTCGTCGGTCTCGACAACTACACGGCCGTCCTCACCGACCAGGTCTTCTGGGACCGGCTCGGCTGGACCCTGGTGTGGACCGTCACCTGTGTCGCCCTCTCCTTCGGCCTGGGACTCGTCCTGGCCAACATGCTCAACCGCAAGATCGTGGGCCGCGGCTTCTACCGGATGGCCCTGATCCTGCCCTGGGCCGTGCCGGCCTTCGTCTCCGTCTTCACCTGGAAGCTGCTGTTCAACGAGCGCAGCGGGGTCTTCAACCAGCTGCTCGCGGGCGGCGGCATCGACGCGATTCCGTGGCTGAACGACCCCACCTGGGCCAAGATCTCCGTCATCGCGGTGAACGTCTGGCTCGGCGTGCCGTTCATGCTCGTCGCGATGCTCGGCGGACTGCAGTCCATCCCCGGTGAGCTCTACGAGGCCGCCGAGATGGACGGTGCCACGGCGTGGCAGCGGTTCCGCCACATCACGCTGCCCGGGCTGCGCCCCGTCTCCGCCACGGTGATCCTGCTCAGCTCCATCTGGACCTTCAACATGTTCCCGGTGATCTTCCTGCTCACCCGGGGCGGCCCCGGCGACGCCACCGAGATCCTCGTGACGTACGCCTACCGGCTCTCCTTCATCAACAGCCCGCGCGACTTCGCCGGATCCGCTGCCTGGGGCGTGGTGATCCTGCTGATCCTGTCGCTGTTCGCGGTGGTCTACCGCCGCGCGCTCCGCAAGCAGGGAGACATGTGGTGACCACGCACGCGCCCACCTCGAACCGCGCCGACGCCCGTACCGGTACGCGCGCGGGCGCCCGTACCGGCCGCGGCAAGCCCCGCGCCCGGGGCGAGCGTTCACCGCTCGCCTCGCTCGGTCTGCACCTGACCCTGCTGATCGCCACCGTCGTCGCGGTCTTCCCGCCGCTGTGGCTGGTGATCACCTCGTTCAAGCCGAAGACCGACGCGTTCGACACCTCGCTGGTCAAGAACTTCACCTTCGACAACTACAGCCACGTCGTCTCCGACACGCTGTTCCTGACCTGGTTCGGCAACTCGCTGATCGTCGTCGGCCTCACCACGGTCATCGGCGTGTTCATCTCCGCCACCACCGGCTACGCCGTCAGCCGCTTCCGCTTCCCCGGGCTGCGCCCGCTGATGTGGATGCTGCTGATCACCCAGATGTTCCCGGTCGCGGTGCTGATCGTGCCCCTGTACAACCTGCTCGCCAGCCTCGGGATGCTCAACCAGCCGGTCGGCCTGGTCGTCACGTACCTGACCATCGCCGTGCCGTTCTGCGCGTGGATGATGAAGGGCTACTTCGACGGCATCCCCGCCGAGATCGACGAGGCCGGCCGGGTGGACGGACTCAGCCCGTTCGGCACCTTCTGGCGGCTGATCATGCCGCTGGCGAAGCCGGGCCTCGCCGTGACCGCGTTCTACACCTTCATCACCGGCTGGGCCGAGGTCGCCTACGCGTCCGCGTTCATGACGGGCGAGGAGAACCTCACCCTGCCGGGCGGTCTGCAGTCCTTCGTCAACCAGTACACCGCCGACTGGGGTTCGCTGACCTCCGCGGCCGTCCTCATCGCGACACCCGCCGCGATCGTGTTCGCCCTCGTCCAGCGCCACCTCGTCTCCGGCCTGACCGCCGGCGCCACCAAGTCCTGACCCGCACCGCACCGCACCGCCTCGCGGGGATCCTCCCGGACCCCCGTTGACCCGGGTCCTCCGGAACCCGCCCCGGGGGCCCGGGGGCCACCGCACAGGTCCGTGGCGTCGGTTCGGTGCGACAGCCTCTGTCACGGACCTGGCGCCGCCTCCATTCCTCTCCGATCAGGGAAGACATGACCCAGTACCTTGCCGCCCCCGCCGCCCCGACCACCGGCACGGACACCGGCTGGTGGAGAGACGCGGTGATCTACCAGGTCTACCCGCGCAGTTTCGCCGACGGCAACGGCGACGGCATGGGCGACCTGGAGGGCATCCGCAGCCGGCTCCCGTATCTGAAGGACCTCGGCGTCGACGCCGTCTGGCTCAGTCCGTTCTACGCGTCGCCGCAGGCCGACGCCGGATACGACGTCGCCGACTACCGTGCCATCGACCCCATGTTCGGCAGCCTGCTGGACGCCGACGCGCTGATCCGCGAAGCCCATGAACTGGGCCTGCGCATCATCGTCGACCTGGTGCCCAACCACTCGTCCGACCAGCACGAGTGGTTCCAGCGCGCCCTGCGCGAAGGCCCCGGATCGCCGCTGCGCGAGCGCTACCACTTCCGCCCCGGCAAGGGGGCCGACGGCGAACTCCCGCCCAACGACTGGGAGTCCATCTTCGGCGGGCCCGCCTGGACCCGGATCACCGAGCCCGACGGACGCCCCGGTGAGTGGTACCTCCACCTGTTCGCCCCCGAGCAGCCCGACTTCAACTGGGAACACCCCGCCGTACGCGACGAGTTCCGCTCCATCCTGCGCTTCTGGCTCGACATGGGCGTCGACGGCTTCCGGGTCGACGTCGCCCATGGCCTCGTGAAGGCCGACGGGCTGCCCGACATCGGCGCCCACGACCAGCTGAAGCTGCTCGGCAACGACGTCATGCCGTTCTTCGACCAGGACGGCGTCCACGAGATCTACCGCAGCTGGCGCGAGGTCCTCGCGGAGTATGACGGTGAGCGCGTCCTCGTCGCCGAGGCATGGACCCCGACCGTCGAGCGCACCGCCAACTACGTGCGCCCCGACGAGATGCACCAGGCGTTCAACTTCCAGTACCTGGGCACCCACTGGGACGCCGACGAGCTGCGCAAGGTCATCGACGCCTCGCTCGCCGCGATGAAGCCCGTCGGCGCCCCCACCACCTGGGTGCTGTCCAACCACGACGTCACCCGGCACGCCACCCGGTTCGCCAACCCGCCGGGCCTCGGCACCCAGCTCCGCGAGGCCGGCGACCGCCGGCTCGGGCTGCGCCGCGCCCGCGCCGCCACCCTGCTGATGCTGGCCCTGCCCGGCTCCGCCTACGTCTACCAGGGCGAGGAGCTCGGCCTGCCGGACGTCACCGACCTGCCGGACGAGGTGCGCCAGGACCCGTCGTTCTTCCGGGCGACCGGGCAGGACGGCTTCCGCGACGGCTGCCGCGTGCCCATCCCGTGGACCGTCTCGGGCTCCTCCTACGGCTTCGGCTCCGGCGGCAGCTGGCTGCCGCAGCCCGCCACGTGGGGCGAGCTCAGCGTGGAGGCCCAGACCGGCGACCCCGGCTCGACCCTGGAGCTGTACCGCAGCGCGCTCCTCGTGCGCCGCGAGCAGCCGGGCCTCGGCGCGGGCGACGCGGTGGAGTGGCTGGACGCGCCCGACGGTCTCCTCGTCTTCCGCCGGGACGGCTTCGTGTGCACGGCCAACACCACCGGCGAGACGGTCCGCATCGAGGTGCCCGGCCGGATGCTGCTGGCCAGCGAGCAGGTCCGTACGAGCGTGGACGGCACGGCCGCCCTGCCCGCCGACAGCACCGTCTGGTGGGCGGTGTGACCCTTCCGCAGCCGCGCGGCGAGGCGCCCGGGGGGCTCACCCCGGGCGCCCCGCGGCTCGCGGACATCGCGGCGCAGGCCGGGGTGAGCGAGGCCACCGTCAGCCGGGTCCTCAACGGCAAGGCGGGGGTGGCCGCCGCCACCCGGCACCGGGTGCTGGCCGCGCTCGACGTCCTGGGCTACGAGCGTCCCGTACGGCTCAAACGCCGCAGCGCCGGGCTGATCGGGCTGGTCATCCCGGAGCTCACCAACCCCATCTTCCCGGCGTTCGCGCAGGTCATCGAGCAGGTGCTGGCCGGCTACGGCTACACCCCTGTGCTGTGCACCCAGATGCCGGGCGGTGCCACCGAGGACGAGCTGGTCGAGCAGCTGGAGGAGCGCGGTGTCACCGGCGTCGTGTTCCTGTCCGGCCTGCACGCCGACACCAGCGCCGACCCGGCGCGCTATGTGAGACTCGCGGCCAGGGGCGTGCCGTTCGTCCTCATCAACGGCTTCAACGAGCACATCGACGCCCACTTCGTGTCGCCCGACGACCGGTCGGCGGCGCGGATGGCCGTACGCCATCTCGTGGACCTCGGCCATGAACGCATCGGGCTCGCGGTCGGCCCGACCCGCTACGTACCGTCCCGGCGCAAGGCCGAGGGGTTCACGGCGGCGCTGCACGCGCTGCTGGGGGTGGACCGCGACGAGGCCGAGACCTGGGTGCGGCCGACCCTGTTCGGTGTCGAGGGCGGTCACGCGGCCGCCGGTCTCCTGCTCGACCAGGGCTGTACGGGGATCGTGTGCGGCAGCGACCTGATGGCGCTCGGCGCGATCCGCGCGGTGCGGGCGCGGGGTCTCGACGTACCGGGGGACGTGTCGGTCGTCGGCTTCGACGACTCGCCGCTGATCGCGTTCACGGATCCGCCGTTGACGACGGTGCGCCAGCCAGTACAGGCCATGGCGACGGCGGCGGTGGACGCGCTGCTGGAGGAGATCGACGGCAACCCGGTGCAGCGGACGGAGTTCGTCTTCCAGCCGGAGCTGGTGGTACGCGGCTCGACGGCGGCGCCTCCGCGCTGAGCCGCGCGGCCGCCGTGTGGCCGCCGAGTGGCCGAGCCGCCGGTCGGCCGGGTCGTGGCGTCGTCATGCCGGGGAGTGCCGTCATGCCGGGGACGGCTGCCGGGGACGGTGGGGGCATGCCGGGGACGGTGGGGCACGCCGAAAAGTCCCGTCATGCCGAGGAGGCCCGGGGCTGCCCTGTTCGGGGCGGCGGGGTCTTCTCGGTGCCCCGGGCCTCCCGGTCGGTGACCGGCCCGGCCGGCCGGGCGCGTGGGGACGGCCTTGCGGCCGAAACCCTCGGCCGACCGGACCGGAGTCATGGTTGAACGTAACACTGCTGCAACCTCTTGCGAAAGGTCTTGCAGGCCCTTGATTCCGCTGGATTTCCGGGGCGTGACAGGGATGTGAGCGGAGTGTGTCCCAGGGGTTGACCGCGCGCCGACGGGCTCGTACGGTCACGTCCGAAAAGTGTTGCTGACTTCTTGCAGAAAGAAGCTTCAACCGGCCTTGCGGGCATGGCGCGTTGCCGTACGAGGCTGCCCCCACCGCATCCGCACCTCCCTTCCCCAGGAGGAAACATGGCCAGAAGAACCGTGGCCGCTGCACTCGCCGTCGTGGCGGGAGCCGCTGTGGCCGTCACGGCCCCGAGCCAGGCGCAGGCCGTACCGCCCGGCGACAAGGACGTCACCGCGGTGATGTTCGAGTGGAACTTCGCCTCGGTCGCCCAGGCGTGCACCAGCACCCTCGGCCCCGCCGGCTACGGCTACGTCCAGGTCTCCCCGCCCCAGGAGCACATCCAGGGCTCCCAGTGGTGGACCTCGTACCAGCCCGTCAGCTACCGGATCGCCGGACGCCTCGGCGACCGCACCGCCTTCAAGAACATGATCGACACCTGTCACGCGGCAGGCGTCAAGGTCGTCGCCGACACCGTCATCAACCACATGGCGGCTGGAAACGGCACCGGTACCGGCGGATCCTCGTACACCAAGTACGGCTACCCGGGCATCTACTCGGGCGCCGACATGGACGACTGCCGCACCACCATCGGCACCAACTACGGCGACCGGGGCAACGTCCAGAACTGCGAACTCGTGGGCCTCGCCGACCTCGACACCGGCGAGGAGTACGTACGCTCCCGCATCGCCGCCTACCTGAACGACCTGCTGTCGCTCGGCGTCGACGGCTTCCGGATCGACGCGGCCAAGCACATGCCCGCCGGCGACCTCGCCAACATCAAGTCGCGGCTCTCCAACCCCGGCGCGTACTGGAAGCAGGAGGCGATCTACGGAGCGGGCGAGGCCGTCTCGCCCAGCGAGTACCTCGGCAACGGCGACGTCCAGGAGTTCCGCTACGCCCGGAGCCTGAAGCAGGTCTTCCAGAACGAGAACCTCGCCCACCTCAAGAACTTCGGCACGGGCTGGGGCTTCATGGAGTCCGGCAAGTCCGCCGTCTTCGTGGACAACCACGACACCGAGCGCGGCGGCGACACGCTGAACTACAAGAACGGCTCCGCCTACACCCTCGCCAACGTCTTCATGCTGGCCTGGCCGTACGGCTCCCCGGACGTCCACTCCGGCTACGAGTGGTCCGACCACGACGCCGGACCGCCCGCGGGCGGACAGGTGAACGCCTGCTACAGCAACGGCTGGAAGTGCCAGCACGACTGGACCGAGATCAAGTCCATGGTCGCCTTCCGCAACGTGGCCCGCGGTCAGGGCGTCACGAACTGGTGGGACAACGGCGGCGACCAGATCGCGTTCGGCCGCGGCGACAAGGCGTACCTCGCCATCAACCACGAGGGCTCCTCGCTCACCCGCACCTTCCAGACGTCGCTGCCCGCCGGCACCTACTGCGACGTGCAGAAGAACACACCCGTGACGGTGGACTCCGCCGGCCGGTTCACCGCGACGCTCGGCGCGGGCACCGCCGTCGCCCTGCACGCGGGCGCCAGGAACTGCGGCGGCTCCACCACCCCGACGCCCGTCGCCACCGGCGCGTCGTTCCACGTCAACGCCACCACCGTCGTCGGCCAGAACATCTACGTCACCGGCAACCAGTCCGCACTCGGCAACTGGAACCCGGGCAGCGCCCTCAAGCTGGACCCGGCCTCCTACCCGGTCTGGAAGCTGGACGTGAACCTGCCGGCCGGTACGGCCTTCGAGTACAAGTACATCCGCAAGGACGGCGCCGGAAACGTCACCTGGGAGAGCGGCGCCAACCGCGTCGCGACCGTCCCCGCCTCCGGCAAGGTGACGCTCGACGACACCTGGCGCAACTGACCCAGCCAGCCGTGCCCCGCACCCGCCCCCGGGTGCGGGGCCTCCTCTCCGAAACACCCTCACCGAGGAGAACCCGCCTTGATACGCCCCCGCCCCCCGTGGCGCAGAACCGCGGCCGTCGTGGCCGCGGCGACGGTCGCGGCACTCGTCCCGGTCGTCGCACCGGCGTCCGCCGCGCCCCGGCCCCCGGCGCCGCCGTCCGACAAGAAGCTGGCGGCCGAGCCCGCCCGGCACGACCTGACGCGCGAGCAGTTCTACTTCGTCCTGCCGGACCGGTTCGCCAACGGCGACCGGAAGAACGACCGCGGCGGACTGACCGGCTCCCGCCTCGCCACCGGCTACGACCCCACCGACAAGGGCTTCTACCAGGGCGGCGACCTCAAGGGCCTCACCCAGCGGCTCGACTACATCAAGGGCCTCGGCACCACCGCCATCTGGCTCGCGCCGATCTTCAAGAACCAGCCCGTACAGGGCGAGGGCGACTCGGCGTCCGCCGGCTACCACGGCTACTGGATCACCGACTTCACCCAGGTCGACCCGCACTTCGGCACCAACGCCGACCTGGAGAGGCTGATCGACAAGGCCCACGCCAAGGGCATGAAGGTCTTCTTCGACGTCATCACCAACCACACCGCCGACGTCGTCGACTACAAGGAGAAGTCGTACGGCTACCTCTCCCAGGGCGCCTTCCCGTACCTGACGAAGGACGGCCGCCCGTTCGACGACGGCGACTACGCCGACGGAACCCGCCCGTTCCCGAAGACCGACACGGACTCCTTCCCGCGCACCCCCGTCGTCGCGCCCGACAAGAAGAACCTCAAGGTCCCGTCGTGGCTCAACGACCCGACGATGTACCACAACCGGGGCGACTCCACCTTCGCCGGCGAGTCCGCCGAACACGGTGACTTCTTCGGCCTCGACGACCTGTGGACCGAGCGTCCCGAGGTGGTCGCCGGCATGGAGAAGATCTACCAGCGCTGGGTCCGCGACTTCGGCATCGACGGCTTCCGCATCGACACGGTCAAGCACGTCAACACCGAGTTCTGGACCCAGTGGGCCACCGCACTCGACGCGTACGCGGCCAAGCGCGGCCGCGACGACTTCTTCATGTTCGGCGAGGTCTACTCCGCCGACACCTCCGTCACCTCGCACTACGTACGCGAGGGCCGGCTCGACGCGACGCTCGACTTCCCGTTCCAGGAAGCCGCCCGCCAGTACGCCTCCCAGGGCGGCTCGGCCGCGAAGCTCGCGTCGCTGTTCGCGGACGACCACAAGTACACGACCGACAAGGCCAACGCCTACGAGTCGGTCAACTTCCTCGGCAACCACGACATGGGCCGCTTCGGCACGTTCCTCAAGCAGGACAACGCCGACGCCGACGACGCCGAGCTGCTCCGCCGCTACCGGCTCGCCAACGAGCTGATGTTCCTCAGCCGGGGCAACCCGGTCGTCTACTACGGCGACGAGCAGGGCTACACCGGCGCCGGCGGCGACAAGGACGCCCGCCAGACCCTGTTCGCGTCGAAGACCGCCGACTACCTGGACGACGACCAGCTCGGCACGGCCCGCACCCACGCCGCCGACGCGTACGACCCCGCGCACCCGCTCTACCGGCAGATCGCCGCGCTCGCCAAGCTCCGCAAGGCCCACCCGGCGCTCGCCGACGGCATCCAGACCGAGCGCTACGCCGCCGACGGCGCCGGCGTGTACGCCTTCTCGCGTACGGACGCCACGACGAGGACCGAGTACGTCGTCGCCGTCAACAACGCCGACCGGCCGCAGACCGTCGAGATCCCGACCGGATCCGCGGCGATGGACTTCCGCACCGTCCACGGCGGTTCGGCCACCGTCACCAGCGGCGCCGACATGAAGATCACCGTGACGGTCCCGGCCCTGTCCTCCGTCGTCCTCAAGGCCGCGGGCCCGCTCGCCGCCCCCGCCAGCGCGCCCACCGTCGACCTGAAGGCCCCGGCCGCCGGTGCCACCGGCACCGTCGACGTCACCGCCGACGTCGACGGCGGACAGCTGAACCGGGTCGTCTTCGCCGCCCAGCAGGGCAACGGCAAGTGGCAGGTCCTCGGCTCCGCCGACCACGCCCCGTACACCGTCAAGCACAAGATCACCGCACCGGCCGGCACCGCCGTCCGCTACAAGGCCGTGGTCGTCGACTCCCGGGGCCGCACCGCGAGCGACCTCGCCAAGACCGTCGCGGGCCGTGCCCCGGCCGCCGAGGTGCCCACCGCCACCCAGCGGGACTACGCGATCGTCCACTACAAGCGCGCCGACGGCGACTACACCGACTGGCGCCTCTACGCCTGGGGCGACATCGCCGACGGCGAGGCCACCGAATGGCCGGCGGGCCACGCCTTCACCGGCCGTGACGCGTACGGCGCCTTCGCCTACGTCAAGCTGAAGCCGGGCGCCTCCAGCGTCGGCTACCTCGTCATCGACAAGGACGGCAACAAGGACGTCTCAGCCGACCGCGCCATCGACCTGTCCAAGACGGGCGAGGTGTGGGTCGAGCAGGGCAAGGAGCAGGCCCTGAACCAGGCGCCCGACGGCGCCTACCCGCCGCAGGACAAGAGCAAGGCCGTCCTGCACTACCAGCGCACCGACGGGAACTACGACGGCTGGGGCCTGCACGTCTGGACCGGCGCGGCGAACCCCACCGACTGGTCCAAGCCCCTCATGCCGGCCCGCACCGACGCGTACGGCGCCGTGTTCGAGGTGCCGCTCGCCCAGGGCGCCACGTCCCTCAGCTACATCCTCCACAAGGGCGACGAGAAGGACCTGCCGTCCGACCAGTCCCTGGACCTCGGCGGCCTCGGCCACGAGGTGTGGATGCTCGGCGGCCAGGAGAAGTACCTGCTGCCGCAGCCCAAGGGCGGCGGCGCCGCCCTGGACCTCGCCAAGTCCCAGGCCGTCTGGATCGACGCGAACACCGTCGCCTGGAACGCCGCCGACACGGCCGCCTCCAGCCAGCTGGTGTACTCGCCCACCGGGTCCCTCGCCGTCAAGGACGGCGCCCTCACCGGTGAGGACCGCGCGCACTGGCTCCGGCTGACCAGGACCGCGCTGACCGACGCCCAGAAGGCCGCGTTCCCGCACCTGGCGAAGTACACCGCGTACACCGTCGACCCGCGCGACCGCGACCGGGCGCGCCAGGCCCTGCGCGGCCAGCTCGTCGCCACCCAGCGCGCCGCCAACGGGGCCCTGCTGTCGGCGACCGGTGTGCAGATCGCGGGCGTCCTCGACACCCTCTACGGCGAGCGGGCGAAGGCCAGGGCCCTCGGCCCGGTCTTCAGGAACGGCACCCCCACCCTGTCCGTGTGGGCGCCGACCGCGCAGTCCGTCGCCCTGGAACTCGACGGCAGGACCGTCCCGATGAAGCGGGACGACACCTCCGGCGTCTGGTCGGTCACGGGCGCCGCGTCCTGGACCGGCAAGCCCTACCGGTACGTCGTGAAGGTCTGGGCGCCCACCGTCCAGAAGATCGTCACCAACCGGGTCACCGACCCGTACTCCACGGCCCTCACCACCGACTCCGCCCGGAGCCTCGTCGTCGACCTCACCGACCCGAAGCTCGCCCCCCGCGGCTGGGACACGCTGAAGAAGCCCGCGGCGGTACCGCTGCGGGACGCCCAGATCCAGGAGCTGCACGTCCGTGACTTCTCCGTCGCGGACCCGACGTCCCGGCACCCCGGCGGCTACCTCGCCTTCACGGACACCACGTCCGACGGCATGAAGCACCTGACGAAGCTGGCCCGCAGCGGCACCTCGTACGTGCACCTGCTGCCCGCGTTCGACATCGGCACCATCCCCGAGAAGAAGTCCGGCCAGACCGGGCCCGACTGCGACCTGACGTCCTTCGCGCCCGACTCCGACGAGCAGCAGAAGTGCGTCGCGGCGGCCGCCGGCAAGGACGCCTACAACTGGGGCTACGACCCGCTGCACTACACCGTGCCCGAGGGCTCGTACGCCTCCGACCCCGAAGGGACCCGCCGCACCGTCGAGTTCCGGCGGATGGTCCAGTCCCTCAACGGCGCCGGCCTGCGCACCGTCATGGACGTGGTCTACAACCACACCGTGGCGAGCGGCCAGGACGACAAGTCGGTCCTCGACAGGATCGTGCCCGGCTACTACCAGCGGCTCCTCGCCGACGGCTCCGTGGCCACCAGCACCTGCTGCGCCAACACCGCGCCCGAGAACACCATGATGGGCAAGCTCGTCGTGGACTCCATCGTTACCTGGGCGAAGGAGTACAAGGTCGACGGCTTCCGCTTCGACCTGATGGGCCACCACCCCAAGGACAACATCCTCGCCGTCCGCGCGGCGCTCGACTCCCTCACCGTGGCGAAGGACGGCGTCGACGGCAAGAAGATCATCCTGTACGGCGAGGGCTGGAACTTCGGCGAGGTCGCCGACGACGCCCGGTTCGTCCAGGCCACCCAGAAGAACATGGCCGGAACCGGCATCGCCACCTTCTCCGACCGGGCCCGGGACGCCGTACGCGGCGGCGGCCCCTTCGACGCCGACCCCGGCGTCCAGGGCTTCGCCTCCGGCCTGTTCACCGAGCCCAACGGCTCGGCGGCCAACGGCACCCCGGCCGAGCAGAAGGCCCGGCTCCTGCACTACCAGGACCTGATCAAGGTCGGTCTCTCCGGCAACCTGTCCGGCTACACCTTCACCGACACATCGGGCCGTACGGTCAAGGGCTCGGACGTCGACTACAACGGCCAGCCCGCCGGCTACGCCGCCGCCCCCGGCGAGGCCCTCGCCTACGCGGACGCCCACGACAACGAGACCCTGTACGACGCGCTGGCCTTCAAGCTGCCGGCCGGCACGGCGCCCACCGACCGGGCCAGGATGCAGGTCCTCGCCATGGCGACCGCCGCGCTCTCGCAGGGCCCCGCCCTGTCCCAGGCCGGTTCCGACCTGCTGCGCTCCAAGTCCCTGGACCGCAACTCGTACGACAGCGGCGACTGGTTCAACCCGCTCCACTGGGACTGCAGCCTCGGCAACGGGTTCGGGCGCGGCCTGCCGCCCGCCGCCGACAACCAGGACAAGTGGTCGTTCGCCAAGCCGCTGCTGTCGTCGCCTTCGCTCACCGTCGGCTGCCCCCAGATCGACGGCGCGTCCGCCGCGTACCGGGACCTGCTGAAGATCCGTACGACGGAGAAGGACTTCAGCCTGGCCACGGCCGACCAGGTCCAGTCCGCCCTGTCCTTCCCGCTGTCCGGCAAGGACGAGACCCCGGGCGTGATCACCATGCGCCTCGGCGACCTGGTCGTGGTCTTCAACGCCACGCCCGAGCGGCAGGAGCAGACCGTCACCGGCCTGGCCGGCCGGGGGTACGCCCTGCACCCGGTCCAGGCGAACGGCGCCGACGCCACCGTCAAGGCGTCGTCGTACGAGGCGGCGTCCGGCACCTTCACGGTCCCGGCCCGCTCCGTGGCGGTCTTCACCGCCCGCTGACCGGCCAAGCCGGGACCCGCACGGCCGTGGCGCCCCGCTCCCTCGCCGGGAGTGGGGCGCCACGGCCGTCCCGGCATCCGGGCGGCGGTTGTGCGACCGCGACGGGCCGGGTGAAGGTAGGGGCATGCCGCAGATCACCGTCGACTACTCCGCCCGCCTCGACCAGTCCTTCGACCGGCAGGGCTACGCGCGCGCCCTGCACCCCGTGGTCGTCGAGACCGTCGCCGCCAGGACGGCGGCCTGCAAGACCCGCACGCGCCGCGCCGATGACGTCGTGGTCGGCGACGGCACGGGCGACGACGCCCTCGTGCACGTGGACATCGCGCTGCTGGCCGGCCGCACCGACGAGGCGAAGGCACGCCTCGGCGAGGCCGCCGCGGCCCTCGTACGGGACTTCCTCAAGCCCGTCGACGGACTCACCGTGCACGTCTCCGCCGAGGTACGGGACCTCGACGCGTCCTACCGCAGCGCCTGACCCGGCACCGCCGCGACGGCGGACAGCAGCGTCCCCAGCCGGGCGACGAGGTCGCCGAACGGCCCGTCCAGCGGCTCGTCGGCGAGGATTCCGGCCACGATTCCGGCCATCTCCGCGTCGTACGCGGCGCTGACCGCCATCAGCGCCGCGAAGTCGTGCACGAGCTGCAACTCCAGCTCGGCGCGCGGTATCCGGCGCCCGTCCAGCCAGATCAGCGCCGTCGACTCGGCGAGCGACACCCAGGAGCGGACCACCAGCTCAAGCCGGGCGGGCGGGGTCCGCACCCCGAGGTGGGCGAGGATCTGCTCGTACGCGGCCTGCCGCACCTCGGCGATCATCGCGTTCGTCGCCGAACTGCCGGCCGCCGGGCCGCCGCGCATCAGCGCCGAGAAACCCGGCCCGTGCTCGTCCACGAAGTCGAAGAACCGGCCCATCACCCGCAGCAGCCGCGCCCCGAGCGGTCCCTCGTGCGGTTCCATGAACCGGCCGGCCAGCTCGTCCGCCGCCCGGCGCAGCGCCGCCTCGTACAGGCTCTGCTTGCCCGGGAAGTAGTGGTAGACGAGCGGCCGTGAGATCCCCGCCGCAGCGGCGATCTCGTCGATGGACACCTCGTCGGGGGAGCGGTGGCTGAACAGTTCCAGCGCCACCCCGATCAGTTGCCGCCTGCGCTCCTCGACGCCCATCCTGCGGCGCACCCCGGTCGTCATGCGAACAGCCTAACCGTCGCCCTTCGAACGGCGGCGGCCACAGCGTCCGTTACGCTCCGGGAACATGAGCACACCGGACCAGGACACGCAGGTCACCGAGGGCGCCGACCGGGCCGCCGACGAGGCGCCCCGGGGCGCCGTGGACGCCGCCGCCCGTGACACCGAGGCCGCTGCCGAGAACGGCGCCGAGGACGGCGACGGCACCGACGCGTCCCAGGACGGCCTCACCCCGCGCCAGGCGCGGCGGCTGCGGGTCGTCGTCGCGACCGTGCTGCTGGTCACCCTGGCCGTCGTGCTGGCGCTCCGGCTGGCCAGCCGTACCTCCGTCCTCGTGGTCGGCGTGTACGGGCTGGCCATGATCCTGTGCGGAGTCGTCATCGAGCTCAGCAGGAACGGCCGCACCCGGCTGGGCACCTGGCTGCTCGCCACCGGACTGGCCGCCGCGCTGGCGGCCGACTGGCTGCTGCTGCCGTAGACCGGGCCCGCGGATCCCGCCGGCCCGGTCCACGGCTCTCGCCGCCCGTCACAGATCCAGGACGAGCCGTTCGCCACGGCAGCGGGAGACGCAGATCAGCATCGAGTCATGCCGCTCGTCGTCCGTGAGCAGCTCGTCGCGGTGGTCGATCTCGCCTTCCAGGACGCGCTGTTGGCAGGTGCCGCAGAACCCCTGCTCGCACGAGTAGGAGACGTGCGGGACCTCGGCCCGTACCGCCGCCAGCACCGACTGGCCGGCCGCGACCGCGACGGTACGGCCGGAGCGGCGCAGCTCGACGTCGAAGGCGCCGCCGCCCTCCTGCGCGGCCGCCGCGAAGCGTTCCAGGCGGGGCGCACGGCCCAGCGCCCCGGCCACCGCGTCCATCAGCCCGTCGGGTCCGCAGCAGTAGACCTCGGTCTCGTCCGGCAGCGCCGTGAGGAAGCCGAGGTCCGGCAGCCCGTCCTCGTCCTCCGCCACCACGGTGAGCGCGCTCCGCTCGCCGTCCGCGGCCAGCTTCTCCAGCTCGCCCAGGAACGGCATGGTGGCCCGGGTGCGCCCGCAGTACAGCAGCCGCCAGTCCGCGCCGGCCGCGTGGGCGGCCCTGACCATGGGCAGTACGGGCGTGATGCCGATGCCGCCCGCGACGAAGACGTACGCGGGGGCGTCGACCAGCGGGAACCGGTTGCGGGGCCCGCGGATCTCGACCTCCTCGCCCTCGTGCAGCTGTTCCCGCACCTCCAGCGAGCCGCCCCGTCCGTCCTCCAGGACGCGGGTGGCGATGGTGTAGGTGCCGGTGTCGGCCGGGTCGCCGCAGAGCGAGTACTGGCGGACGAGGCCGGACGGCAGGACCAGGTCGAGGTGGGCGCCCGGCTCCCAGGGCGGCAGTTCGTCGCCCTCCAGGCGGAGTTGGACGACGCCGTCGGCGGGGGAGGTGCGTTCGGTGATCAGGACGCGCCGGCGTGTGGTGGACGCGCGCCGGCCCTGCCCGGAGACGGGCTCGTCCAGCGCGGGCATCGGCCACAGCGGGGCGGCCTGGACGCGCCGCCGCAGCGCGCGCCTGACGAGGAGGGCCGCTCCGGCGGCGAGGACGACGGTACGCGGCCGGGGCGGGAAGAGTCGCGGCATGCTCAGGCACCTCCACGTGCGCCGGGCGACGAGGCGAGATAGGCGACGGCCTGGGCCGTACTGCCCTCCTGCGAGGGGTGGTAGGCGCGGCTCAGGTAGCGGGGGACGGAGCGCAGCATGTCCGGTGTCGACGGCAGGACGCCCTCACGGCCCTTGCGGACGAACTGCCCGACGCTGGGTTTGCCCGCGAGCAGCGTCGGGTCGTTCTCCATGAAGAACCGGACGCCGCGCTGCCAGAGGAACACGAGCGCCGAGAACGCCAGCGCCCAGGTCCGCACCCGGCGCCGGTAGCCGCCGTCGACGTGGCGGAACACCTCGAACGCGACCGACCGGTGCTCGACCTCCTCGGCGCCGTGCCAGCGCAGCAGGTCCAGCATCACCGGGTCGGCGCCGCGCCGGTCCAGCTCCTCGGCGTTGAGCACCCAGTCGCCGAGGAACGCGGTGTAGTGCTCGATCGCCGCGATCAGCGCCACCCGCTCCATCAGCCACCACCGGCGGGCCCTGCCGGGCGGCAGGGTGCGGTCCCCGAGCAGCTTCTCGAAGAACCAGTCGACCTGCGCGGTGTACGGGGTCGGGTCCAGGCCCAGCTTCCTGAGGTGCGGCAGCACGTCGTCATGGGCCTGGGAGTGCACGGCCTCCTGGCCGATGAAGCCGATGACGTCCGCACGCAGCCGGTCGTCGTGGATGTAGGGCAGCACCTGGCGGTAGACGTGGATGAACCAGCGTTCGCCCGCGGGCAGCAGCAGGTGCAGCACATTGATGGTGTGGGTGGTGAACGGGTCGCCGGGAACCCAGTGGAGCGGGGTCTCCTCCCAGTCGAAGGAGACCTTGCGGGCCTTGAGCTCTGTCCGCTCCGACGTGACCTCTATCGGCTGCGTATTAGACATGGCGTCAATGTACTGATGGGTACGCCGATGCGACAGAGGTGTGCGACCGGTATTTACGCGGGAGTCAGCAACGATCCACGAGGCACGCTCCACCCCGTCGCGCGGCCGCCGGCGGGCCCACCCGGAGCCACCGGCCGCCGCACCCTCACCGCAGCCCCTCGACCTTCGTCCCGTCATCCAGACGACCGGTCAGCTCGGCCCGCGCGCCCTGCTCGGCCTTCACGGCCAGCAGCCGGCCCTCCGCGCTGCCCGTCACCCCGCCGGACGCCGCCAGCGAGACGACCCCCGGGCTGCCGGCCGCGAGCACGTACCACTGCGCGCCCTTCTTCGCCTGCCACAGCACCCCCGCCAGGACGTGCGGGCTGCGCGCCCCGCACGCCGGCGAGTTCTCCGCCTTCGCCACGACCGCGCCCGGCGCGCCCGCCGCACCACCCGGCGCCTGGAACTGCGCCAGCACCCTGCTGCCCGGACCCCGCCACGTCTCCGCACGGGTGCACAGCCAGGCGGCCGTCCCGGTGCCCTCACCCGGCAGCTCCTGTTCGGCGAACCGCCACGAGTTCACCGACCGCACGCCCAGCCCCCGCACCGACGGCAGCAGGCACGCCGTACGCGCCCACTCCGCACGCGACCCGCCGTCCGCCACGTCGACCGGCGCCGACGGCGGCCCGGAGGTCAGCCGGGCCGGGGTGAGCTCACCGAGATCGGTCAGCACCCGCGTCCCGACCCCGTCGCTCAGCTCCACCGTGTCCCACGAACGGCAGTCGCTCGCCGCCGCCGGGCTCTGCATCGGCGCCGTCACCCCGTGCGCGTCCCGCTCCAGCGGACGCGGCTTCGCGGCCGGGTCCAGCAGGTTCCGTACCGCCGTACCCCGCACCCAGGGCGCCGTCAGATACCGCACGTTCGCATGGGTGCGGCCCACGACCAGCGCGCCCGAGGCCGCGGTGTCCGCGCCGTCCGTCCGCGCGAAGTCCAGCGCCGCGCCCTCCGTACCGTCCACCGGCTCCGCGTACCGCACCGCCCGCAGACCGTCGTGGAACAGCACCACGCGCGCGTTGTCCACCTCACCGGCGAACAGCAGCTGCGGCGGGCCCATCGGCGGCCCCGGCAGCGTCCCAGGAGTGGCCGACGCCTGCACCCGCGGACCCGGCCGCGCCCACACGGCCAACGCCCGCCGCAGCAGCGCCTCGTCGTCGACGAGCCCGCCCCTGGCCGGCCACACCGAGAAGTCCGTACGGGCCGAGCGCTGCCACGCCACCGGCGCCACCCGCATCAGCTTCCCCGGGTCCAGGGCCGCCTCCGACGCGGGATTGCGCGCGTACGGCGGCGCCGCCGCGCCGTCACGGCCCCAGCCGTCACCCGGCAGCCCCAGCAGCGCCCCGCACACCACCGCGGCGGCGGCCGCCGCGAGCGCCGCCTTCGTGTGCTGGCGGCGCCGCATCAGATCCGTCGGCCTGGCCTGCAGGGAACACGGGTCGAACTCCGCCGACTCCAGCAGCGAGGCGCCGCCGACGCCGCCCGGCGCCTCCACCCCGTCCGCCTCGGCGAGCGCCGCCTTCGGGTCGGCGACCCCGGCCGCGGCGAGCACCCGCCGCACCTCCGCGTCGCCCTGCCGTTCGAGGCCGCGCAGCACGTACGCCGCCCGGCCGGGCCCGGACAGCGCCGACAGCCGCTGGTCCATGGCCAGTTCGTCGGCGCCACCGGAACGCGGGAACAGCCGCAGGCCCCACACATGCGGCAGCACCGGCGGCAGCTGCGCCCGCTTCGGCCACGCGGCCCGCTTCAACGGCAGCCCCGCGTCCAGGGCCTGGCGCAGCACCCGGCCGCGCACGAACGCGTACCCCGGGTCGACGGCGTCCTCCGGGCGGCGCTGCACGGGCATCGCGGCGGCCTCGGCGGAGGTGCGGCGCCGGGGCAGCGCGCGCTGCACGAGCGCGTGCGCCGTCAGGACCCGCCGGTTGCGGCCGAGGGACGGCGGCAGCACCAGATAGGCGATGCGGACGAGCCGGGGGTAGTGCTCGACGAGCGCCGCCTCTGCCTGCTCCACGTCGATGGGCGCGGTGGCGGAGGCCGGCTCCGGGGCTTCCTTGGCGTGCTGGGCTTCCTGGGTGCTCACGTTCAGCAGAACGAGCGAATCCGGTCAGGGTCACCCGCCCGCCGTCCCCCGAACGGTCACCCGCCCGGTCACGCCCAGCCCGTCACCCCGCTGAACAGGACCGTTCCGCGGGCTCCGCCTCCGCCGTTCGCCGCGGTCATGAACAGGCCCGCGTCCGAGGCGGCCGCCGTGCCCGGCACACGGACCGTGGCGACCGTACGCCATGTCGTTCCGCCGTCCGTGGAGCAGGCGCCGGTGAACGCCCCGCCGGCCCTGGACAACCGCAGCAGCACCGGAGCGGTCACGCCCCGCAGCCGCCGGTAGTCGTCGATCATGCCGTCGCCGTCCCCGTCGTACGACAGGGCCACCCCGTACGACGGGGTCACGGCCAGGTTCAGGAAACCGCCCGAGCCGGGCTCGGCGAGCGCGTTCCCGACGATGATCCCGGCCCGCGCCCAGCCGGCCGTGGCGTCCTGCGCGTCCACCCGCACGGTCAGCGTCCCGCCGTCCGCGAGGGCGGCTTTCCGGTAGAGCGCCCCGAACTCGCTGTGCGCCTTCCACAGGTCGTGACCGCCGCCGTTGACGGCGTACCGGTCGCCGAGCCGCCCGAACACGGCACCGCTGTTGGTGTACGTGCGCCACGCCCCGCCCACCGGTCCCGCGACGTACAGCTCGCCCCGCAGGACGGTGGTCACCGGAGGCTCGCCCACCGGCCCGTACGTGGCCCGCAGCGTGTACGGACGCGGCTCCACCGGGTCGGCCAGGGGACGGCCGGGGACGGTGACGTGCCAGTCGGCGGTGACGGAACCGGCCGCCGGGACGGGACCCGGGCGGCGCACCGGCCCGTCGTCCAGGGCCAGTTCCACCGGGCCCGTCGCCCGCAGGCCGTTGACGTTCCGGAACGTGGCGGTGACGCGGGCGGTGCCGCCGGGCGGCACGGCGGCGGGCTCGCAGGAGACGCTGACGGCGCCCTGGTAGGGGGCGCGGGCGAGGACGTCATGGACGCGGCGGGCCGTGCGGTACGGATCGTGCGGCGGCCGCAGCGGATACGCCCGGGTCTCCCGCGTCCACGCCTCCTCACCGGCGTACCAGTCGATCGGTTCCGGTTCCCGGCCCTGGACGAGCGCGTCCTCCAGCTCGTCCAGGTACGCCCGCCACTGCGGCAGGTGCACGTCCGCGATGAGCCCCGACCAGTCCCGGTTGGCGTAGTTCGCGAGCCGCCCCGCGTCCGCCGTCGGCCGGTCGGCCCAGGTCGTGACCAGGGCACGCGCGGTGCGCTCCAGGCCCTCCCCGCGCGCGTCCGCCAGCCACGGCCCCAGCAGGAACGCGCGGTGCGAACCCGCCATCTCGTCGCTCAGCCGCATCAGCCGCAGCCACAGCCGCGACAGCGCCCGGAACGTCGCCAGGTCCCGCCGGCCGTAGGCGTCCTCCAGCTGCCCGATCAGCTGCCACGACCGGTTGGCGAGCGCCTGCCGCCCCAGGTCGGTGAGGTCGTGCCGGTACGCGTCCGAGCGGCGCAGCGACTCCCGGACGCCGAGCAGCGCCGCGAACGCCCGGTCGAAGCGTGCCGGGTCGAAGGCGGGGGAGTGCGTCGCGTAGTGCGCGCCGGAGCGGGCGGCCAGGCTCGGCCGGGCGGCGAACACCGAGTCGTGCGGACGGCCGTCACGGCTGGTGATCCGGTACGCGGTGTCCCGCAGGACCGCGAACGCCTCGCGCGCGCTGTCGTCCCGGCCGCCGAACCGCAGGTCGGCGTAGTCGGCGAACCAGCGGTCGCGGTCGACGGGCTCCCCGCGCCAGGCCAGTTCGGAGAACAGCTCGAACGCCGCCGGGTCGCGCTCGGCCGCCTCCGGCATGTACGCGGTGCCGACGAGCGCCGAACCGGGCTTGTCGCGCCACGCGGGGAACCGCTCGGCCCACACATGGGTCTTCGCGCCGATCGTCGTACGGCCGCCGAAGTTCGGGATCGTGCCGAACGCGTACGGGGCGCCGCCCCAGTCCCGCTCCCGGTCGGTGACCGCCTCCAGGTCGGACAGCCCGTCCACCACGAGGAGCCTGCTCCTGTCCAGCGCGTCCAGCAGCTCGCGGCGCGGGTTGCCCTGCCAGCCCAGGATCACCCACGTGGCGTCGGGCCGCGCCGCCCGCAGGGTGGACTCGACGGCGCGGGCCGCGTCGGCGACCGGCACGTCACCGGCCGAGCCGCCCTCGTGCAGCAGGTCCATCTTGACGTGCCGCACCTCACCGAACAGCTCCGTCTGGTACCGGTAGAACGCGGCTCCCACCTCGGCGAACACCGGCGTGCGCGGGTCCAGCCAGTCGGGCCTGCGCAGCTGAGCCCACCGGCCCTGCGGGACGGTACGGGCCCCGGGGTTGCGCTCGGCGAAGCCGTCGGGGACGGTACCGAACCAGCCGGGCAGCACCGGGTGCATGCCGAGCTCGCGGAGCCGGTCGGTGACGCGGCGGCCGAGCGCGGCACGGCGGGCGATGAGCCCGGCGTCGACGGGCCCGCCGTAGCCGCTCATGTTCTGCAGCAGCCACCAGGGCTGGTGGGAGGGCGCGGGCAGCCACGCGCGGGCCTCGGCGTCCGTGTACCCGAAGTCCCGCAGCACCCGGTGGTAGACGGCCTCCTGGCCGACGGTGACCAGCACCTCGTTGCAGCCGTGCAGGGCCAGGACGTCGATCAGCCGCTCCCAGCGCGGCCAGTCGGCGTACGGGGCGGTGTAGCCGTCGTGCGTGTCGTTGAACGCGAACCGGTGCGGGACGGTGGCCTCGCGGGCGAGCGGCGCGGCCGGCGCGGGCAGCCGGCGCGGCAGCCGCAGCTGGGAGCCCGACCAGGAGACGTGCGCCCCGCACACGTACTTCAGGTACCAGTGGACACCCGTGAGGAGCGCGGCCGCCCCGGTGGCGGCGACCTCGACGCGCCCGGTGGAGCCCGAGACCCGGAACCGCTCGGGCCCGTCCGGCAGCAGTGTCAGCCGGAACTGGTCGGCGTGCGCGGGCAGCAGCCGTACGAGCGCGTCCCGGGCGGCGCGCGTGGCGTGAGCGGCACGGGCGGGACGGGCGGGACGGGCGCTCGCGGCGGGTGCGGCGGCGGGGGACGCGGGCCCCGCGGGCGCCGCCGTGGCGGACGTACGCCCCGAGACGGCGGCACCCGCGCCGAGCGCCCCGGCGGTACCCAACAACGTACGGCGCGACCATGGTGTGAGCACGGGGCGCACGTTACCCACGGTTCTCACCCGGAACAGGGGTACGAAACGGCACCATGGCCAGATGCGCACGGAGCGAACTCGTATGGCCGCGTCGATGGTTCCCCTGCTGGCCGTCTTCGCCCTGGCGGGCTGCACGGCGGACGGCGGGGAGCGCCGCGCCGACACCGTCCCGCCCACGGCGGCCGGCACCCTGGAGGAGCTGGCCGACCGGGCGGAATGCCGGCCGGACATCCAGACCGAGGCGGCGGAGATCCGTCAGGCGAACTGCGCCACGGCGTACGGGACGTACGTCCTGACCACCTTCGCCACCGACCGGGGGCAGCGTGAGTGGATCAACGGCGCCAAGGACTACGGCGGTGTGTACCTGGTCGGCCGGAAGTGGGCGGCGGTCGGCGAGCCCGAGGTGATCACAGCACTGCGCGGCCGGCTCGGTGGCGACGTGGAGACCGCCTCGCCGCACCACTCGGGGAACAGTGGTGGTGATGGGGGGAGCGAGGAGGACCACTCGGGTCACCACGGGAGCTGACCGCGCAGTCGGGGGTGGGGCTGTGGGGGGAGGGTTTCCCTCCGGGCCCTTCCGGGCCCGAAGGGGGCTTTCAAGGGTCAGGTGCACCGTCGTCCGGTGTTGATGCAGTCCACCATCCGTGCCATCAGACCGCTGTCGAAGACATTGATGAAGTCACCGTGATCGGTGATGGGTTTGTGGAGCTGCTCCGGGAACGAGTCCACGGCGAACACGGACCCCGGCGGAACGTCGTAGACGATCCGCTGCACGAGCTGGGGGATGGCCCGGAAGCCCTCGGGGCAGCGGCCGTCGTCGTCGGCGAACGCCACATGTGTCCGGTGGTTGGCGCTGTCGACGTTCTGGCCGTCCCAGCAGCTCTGGAAGTCGAAGGTACGCACCACCTGACTGCCCTGCGGGCAGATCGGGTACTTGTCCTTCAGCTGCCGGTCCTCGAATCCGGTACAGCTCCATGACGCGTTGGCGTTGGCGTCGCCGTTGGTGAACGCCTTCGCGTCACCCGTGATGATCCGCAGGAAGCGCGGCATCTGCGTCACCTTGGAGACGGGGCTGCCGACGAAGTTCAGCGTCACCTCGGACGGCGTCTGGATGACACCGACGTTCTGGTCCTTGCCGCCGCCGTCCTCCCCCGCGTCCTTGTCGTTCTGCCCGTTCTGCACCCGCAGGACGGGCCAGTAGTACGTGGACCGGTCACCCTGGTTGCGGCACGTCGTCCGGCCCTTGGCGAGGATCCGGTTGTTGGCGAAGGCGTTGTTGGCCTGGTTGCCGACGTAGTCGTGCATGTGGTGGGCGCCGTTGCGCACACCGGGCGCGACGATGACGTTGTCCGGGTTGAACTTGCCGTTCTCGTTCCGGCCGCAGTCGGTGGTGAAGGTGCCGCGCGACGCGCCGCGCAGCTGACGCGGTGTCCGGACGTTCGGCTGGACGGACTGGATGTCGACGAAGTCGGCGGCGACGGGCCCGTTCCCGGCCTGGCCCTGTCCCTGGCCCTGACCTTGGCCCTGACCTTGACCTTGACCTTGGTCCTGGTCTTGCCCCTGGTCCTGGCCTTGATCGTCACCCTGGCCCTGGTTCTGGCCCTGGTCCTGTCCTTGGCCCTGGTCCTGGTCCTGTCCCTGGCTGTCGTCGGCGCGCAGGGTGCAGGGCGCCAGGCTCTCCATGCCCTGGGGGCGCTCGGCGACACGGCCGATCGCGATGGCGATGCGCTCGATGCTCGCCCGCCGCTCCTCCTTCAGCGGATTGAGGATGGCGTTCTCGGCCAGCGACGGATCGCGCTGGATCTCGTCCCGCTGGTTCACGAGCCGCTGGTACGCGTCCGTGATCCGGTTGTCCATCCTCGCCAGTTCCAGGTCCACTTCGCCCCGTGCCTGGTCGGGCACCTCTTCGGGCAGACCGTTGGCGACCTCGGGGCAGTCGATGGTGGAGTACCGCTGCCCCGAGCTCCTCAGTTCCTGCTGCTGTCGCGACGGGTCGGACCAGCCTTGCCCCGCCGATGCGTAGACATTGACCGCCAGCAGTCCGCCGCCGCCCAGCAGGAGGGCGGCCGAGGCGGCGATGGCCCGGTTGGCCAGTGTCGAGCGTTTTCGTGTGCGTCCCATGGAACTCCAATCCCGGCAGGGAACCAGCGCTCCTTTCCATACGGACGCACCGCCCCTCGTGTTCAACCGGAACCGGAATCGCCGTAGTTCACCCGCCGAGCGCCTTCGCCTCCTGCTCCGGCGACACCCCCTTGGTGCTCCGGTCGCCGCGCTGCGGCGCCACCCCGCCGATCGACCGCAGCCACGCCCAGGTGTCGGCGACCGTCTCGCCGACCGGGCGGCACCGCAGGCCCGCCGCGAGGGCCTTCGACACATCGGCGGTGTGCATCGCGTCGTACACCTCGCCCGGCGGTATCCAGACGGGCAGTCCCGTCCACGGCTCGATGCCCGCGTCGGCGATCGCCTCCGGCGACGTCCACCGCAGGGTCGCGTCGGCACCGGTGACCCGCACACAGCTGTCGAGGAGCTCGCCCATCGTCGCGAACCCGGGCGGGCTCACCAGGTTGTACGGGCCGGAAAGCCCCGCCTCCGCCGCGTCCAGCAGCCAGTCGGCCATGTCCCGTACGTCGATGTACTGGATCGGCAGTTCGCGCGGCCCCGGCGCGAGGACGTCGCCGCCCCGGGCGATCCGGTTCAGCCACCACGGCAGCCGCCCGACGTTCTCCCAGGGGCCGATGATCAGACCGGCGCGGCCCAGCAGGGCGCGTTCGTCGCCGAACGCCTGGAGCGCCGCCAGTTCGCCGCCCCGCTTCGCCTCCGCGTACGGCACCTCGTCCCCGGCGCCGCCGTCCGCGCCGGCGCCGCCCGCGTCCGGCGAGCCCGCCACGAGCGGCCCGTCCTCGGCGAGCCCCGCCGCCGGAGGCCAGGCGTACACGGAGCGGGACGACACGTACACGTACCGGCCCGCCCGGTCCGCGAGCAGCCGGGCGGTGTCCCGTACGGCCGCGGGCGCGGCCGACCAGGTGTCCACGACCACGTCCCACTCGCCCCCGGCCAGCGCGCGGAGCCCGCCCGGTGCCGTGCGGTCGCCGCGCAGCGACACCGCGCCGGCGGGCGCCGCGTGCCGGCCCCGATGGAAGACCGTCACGTCCCAGCCCCGGCCGACCGCCGCCTCCGTCACGGCCCGCCCCGCGAATTCCGTACCACCCAGGATCAGAAGTCTCATGAGACGAACCATGCCTGCGGGAGCCGCCCGTCACGCCCGACTTCCGCTGCGAGAGGAACACTTCCGCTGTCAGGGGAACGGTTCCGCCGTCCAGGGAACGGTTCCGCCGTCAGGGGAACCCTGCCGCTGCCTGGGGAACAGTTCCGCCAGTCAAGGGAACACTTCCGCTGCCAGGAGGAACACCGGGATGGCAGCATGTCCTCACCATGACGGACGCCCGCTCGCCGCTACGCGCCCTGCGCGCCGCGCTCTTCGCCGCGATCTGCGTCGTCCTGGCCGCTGTGGGGCATTCGTCCCTGTCCGCGCACCATGTCCCGGCGAGCTCCCTGCTCCTCGCGTTCGGCGCGACCGGCACGCTCGGCTGGCTGGCCGGCGGTCGCCGCCGGGGCACGGCGTTCATCGGCACGGGCGTCCTCGCCGTACAGGGCGTCCTGCACCTGACGTTCTCCGGCGCGGCCCCGCAGCACCACGCGCATGAGGCGGCGGGCCCCATGGGCGCGTCGGCAGGCATGCTCGCCGTGCACGCGCTGGCCGCCGGGGCGTGCGCGCTGTGGCTGTCCCGGGGCGAGGCCGCCTTCTTCCGGCTCGCCCGCACGGCCTTCGTACCGCTGCGGCCGCCGCTGACCGCCGTGGCGCTGCCGCACGCGCCGAGCCCGCCGCGTGCGCGGCCCCGTACCGCCGACCGCCGCCGTCCCGGCGTCGTCCTCGCCCACAGCCTGTCCCGGCGCGGCCCGCCCTTCCTGTCCGCACCCCGCGCCACGGCCCCCGGCACCCACGTCTGACCGACCGTCCGCCGGAGGCCGCTTCCTGCGTACCCGCAGACGCCGACATCCGAGAACAGGACAGGACGGACAGCCATGCCCGCCGACACCACCACAAGAACCACGACGGCACCCGCCGACGATCCGACCGCCCCCGCGTCCGGAACCACCTGGAGCGCCCTGCGCCCGCTGGTCCTGCGCGTCCACTTCTACGCCGGGATGCTGATAGCCCCGCTCCTGCTCGTCGCCGCGGTCAGCGGACTGCTGTACGCGCTCTCCTTCCAGGCCGAGCGGATCGTCTACCGGCAGGAGCTGGAAGTCCCCGTCGGGGACAGCGTCCTGCCCCTCTCCGAGCAGGTCGCCTCCGCGCGGCGCGCCCACCCCGACGGCACCGTGACGGCCGTGTGGCCTTCGGCCGAGGACGGCGCCACGACCCGCGTGCTGATGACCGCCCCCGGCGTCGACGAGGGCAAGTCCCTCGCGGTCTTCGTCGACCCGTACACCGGGCAGGTACGGGGAGACCTGCCCAGCTACGGCAGCTCGGGCGCCCTGCCACTGCGCACCTGGCTGGACGAGCTCCACCGGGACCTGCACCTCGGCGAACCGGGCCGCGTCTACAGCGAACTCGCCGCGAGCTGGCTGTGGGTCGTCGCGCTCGGCGGCCTGCTGCTGTGGCTGGGTCGCAGGCGCCGCACGAAGCGCGCGCTGTTCCTCCCGGAGGGCGGCCCCCGCTCCCGCCGCCGCACCCTGTCGTGGCACGGCTCCGTCGGACTGTGGGCCGTCACCGGACTGGTGGCGCTCTCCGTCACCGGCCTGACCTGGTCGACGTACGCGGGCGAGAACATCGGCTCCCTCCGCGAGCGGCTCGGCGGTGCCACACCCGCCATCTCGGCCGCGGTCGGCGGCACGGCGGCGGGCGCGGGCGGGCACGAGGGCCACGGCGCAGGCCACCCCGGCCCGTCCGCGCCCACCGGCACGGACGTCGGCATCGACACGGCGGTCGCGGCGGCGAAGGAGGCCGGGATCGACGGCCGCATCTCCGTCACCCTGCCCACCGACGGCAAGGGCTACGTCGTCAAGGAGACCGACACCCAGTACCCCGTCCATCTGGACTCGGCGGCCGTCGACCCGGCCACCGGGCAGGTCATGGACACGCTCCGGTTCGCCGACTACCCGCTGCTCGCCAAGCTGACCCGGTTCGGCATCGACGCCCACATGGGCGTCTTCCTCGGCCTCGCCAACCAGCTGGCACTCGCCGCGCTCGCGCTCGCCCTCGTCCTGCTGGTCGTGTGGGGCTACCGCATGTGGTGGCAGCGCAGGCCCGGCCGCCCCGTCCCGGCCGGGGCCTGGCGGAAGGTGCCGGTGACCCTGCTGCTGCCGCTCGCCGCGGCGACCGCGCTGGTCGGCTGGTTCGTCCCGCTGCTGGGCCTGAGCCTGCTGGCGTTCCTGGCCGTCGACGCGACCCGCTCCCTGGTGGCGCGCCGCCGCCAGGGCGCGTAGCCGCACCCGGCCGGCCCGCCGCACGGCCCGCGCGCGGGATCCGTACCGTGCGGCGAAGGCGGGTCCGGGTACGGCGAAGGGGGCGCCCCACCGGAGGACCGGTGGGGCGCCCCCTTTCGGTGAGCGCGGCGTGGCCGGGCGTCGATCAGACCTGGCCGGCCTTCTCCAGGGCGGAGCAGCAGGTGTCCACCAGCAGACGGGTCACGACGTACGGGTCGACGTTGGCGTTCGGGCGGCGGTCCTCGATGTAGCCCTTGCCGTCCTTCTCGACCTGCCACGGGATGCGGACCGACGCGCCGCGGTTCGAGACGCCGTAGCTGTACTCGTTCCACGGGGCCGTCTCGTGCAGACCGGTCAGACGGTCGTCGATGCCCGCGCCGTAGTTCTTGACGTGGTCGAGCGGCTTCGAGCCCTCGCCGAGCGACTCGCACGCGGTGATGATCGCGTCGTAGCCCTCGCGCATCGCCTTGGTGGAGAAGTTGGTGTGCGCGCCCGCGCCGTTCCAGTCGCCCTTGACCGGCTTCGGGTCGAGCGTCGCGGAGATCTTGAAGTCCTCGGCGGTGCGGTAGAGCAGCCAGCGCGCGACCCACAGCTGGTCGGAGACCTCCAGCGGGGCCAGCGGGCCCACCTGGAACTCCCACTGGCCGGGCATGACCTCGGCGTTGATGCCGGAGATGCCCAGACCCGCCTTCAGGCAGTTCTCCAGGTGCGCCTCGACGACGTCACGGCCGAAGATCTCGTCGGCGCCGACACCGCAGTAGTAGCCGCCCTGCGGGGCGGGGAAGCCGCCGGCCGGGAAGCCGAGCGGGCGCTCGCCGTCGAAGAACGTGTACTCCTGCTCGATGCCGAAGATCGGCTCCTGCGCGGCGAACCTCTCCGCGACCTCGGCCAGCGCGGCGCGCGTGTTGGAGGAGTGCGGGGTCATGTCCGTGTTGAGCACCTCGCACAGGACGAGGATGTCGTCACCGCCGCGGATCGGGTCCGGGCAGGAGAACACCGGCTTCAGGACGCGGTCGGACGCGTGCCCTTCGGCCTGGTTGGTGCTGGACCCGTCGAAGCCCCAGATGGGCAGCTCGGCGACGTTCGCGGCGGAGGAGCCCGTCATTATCTTCGTCTTCGAGCGAAGCTTGGCGGTCGGCTCAGTGCCGTCGATCCAGATGTACTCAGCCTTGAAGGTCACGGGGCCTCATCCTTTGCGGGTGCAGCGGTATGCCGCGCAGCTTGGCAACAGGGGATTTCCCGGCCGTTGCCCGTTTGTGAACCCCGTGTTACTCGGGTTTCCCGTGTTTCACGCGACCGCTGTGCGGTGGTGTGGGCCTACGGGAACGGGCCGGAGCGCCGGGGCGGCGGCGGGTGGTGGCCCCGGATCCGACCGGTCCGGCCGCGCGCTCGCGAGGGAGGCACACTGGCCGTCATGACGACACCGCCGCCGCAGCAACCGCACCCGGCCACCGCCACGGCCGCCACGGCCGTCGGCTCGGCCGCCACCACCACCGGTACGGCCGCGACCGGCTCGGCTGCCACCGCGACCGCCGGCTCGGCCGCCGCCACCATCGCGACTGGCTCGGCCGCCGCCACCACCGGCTCGGTCGCCGCCACCATCGCGACCGGCTCGGCCACGGCCACCTCCGAGCCGGGGCGACTCCCGCGCGTCGGGCTCCTGGGCACCGGCCCGTGGGCCGCGCGCACCCACGCCCCGGCCCTGGCGGCGCATCCCGGCGTCACGTTCTCCGGCGTGTGGGGCAGGCGCCCCGACGCGGCCGCCGCACTGGCCGGGGCCCACGGCACCCGCGCGTACGACGACGTGGACGCCCTGTTCGCGGCGAGCGACGCGGTCGCGTTCGCGCTCCCGCCCGACATCCAGGCGCCGCTGGCCGCGCGGGCGGCGGCCGCCGGCTGCCATCTGCTCCTCGACAAGCCGGTCGCGACCGACGTGGGCGGCGCCCGTGAGGCGGCCCTCGCGGCCGAGAAGGCAGGCGTGGCGTCCGTCGTCTTCTGCACCCTGCGGTTCGCCGCCGCCACGGCGCCCTGGGTGGCGGAGCAGACGGCCGCGGGCGGCTGGTTCCTGGGGCGGGCGCACTGGCTGGGGGCGCTGTTCTCGCCCGGCTCGACCAGCGCGTACGCGGCGTCGCCGTGGCGGCGGGAGAAGGGCGCCCTATGGGACGTGGGCCCGCACGTGCTGTCGGTGCTCCTCCCCGTACTCGGCGACGTGACGGAGGTCGCCGCCCTGGCGGGCCCCGGCGACCTGCGGCACCTGACCCTGCGTCACGCGTCCGGCGCGAGCAGCACGGCGACGCTGACCCTGAGCGCTCCGGTCGCCGCGGCGGACGCCGGCGTCACCCTGTTCGGCGACCGCGGCCGGGCGGTCATGCCCGGCTGGGCCGACGCGGCGGGCGCCTTCGGGTCGGCGGTGGACGCGCTGCTGGCCTCGGCACGCGGCGGGGTGCCGCACGACTGCGACATACGGTTCGGGCTGCGCCTGACGGAGATCCTGGCGGAGGCGGAGGCCCTGGTGGCCGACTGAGCCCCCGCCAGGCGCCACGCGGCCGTACACCTGCTAGCCGACGCGTTCGATCCGGGCGTTGCGGATCAGGAACTTGCCCGGTTCGCGGACCTGCTCGAACGCGGCGTCGTTCAGCAGGACGCAGCTCCCGGAGACGGAGGTGACCTCGACGGTCGTGGACTTGGCGTTGTCGAGGTTGGTCACCTTCAGCAGGGTCCCCGCCGGGAACTGGCCGCTGGAGGCGGCCGGAGCGCCGCCCTCGCCGGACAGCGTGACGGTGGACCCGGCGCACACCACGTCCCCGGCGGCGGCCGGCGGCTGCGCGGCGGGGGGCTGCCGGTCGGCGGGCGGCTGGGCGTCCGCGTTCCCGTCGGCCCCGGCGCCGGCGCCCGGCGCTTGCGCACCCGCCCCGGCGCCCGGTGCCTCCGCACCCGCCCCGGCCTGCGCATCCGCCCCGGCGCCCGGTGCCTCCGAACCGGCGCCGACGGCGCATCCGGAGGCGGCCTGTTTCCGCTTGATCTCCTCGATCACCGCCTGCCGGTTGGCGATCCGCGCCTCGGACTGCGCGTCCGGGTTGGCCCGCTGTCCGGCGATGAACCGTTCGTTGTTGCCCAGAGCCGTGGCCAGCCCGTCGCAGGCCACCGACGCCTGACTGGTGCCGGTCATGGCCACCGCCGTACCGCCGGCCACCACGGCCGCGCCGACGAACAGGGCGAGCTTCTTCCTACCGCTGAGGGTCTTCTTGCGAGACACCTGGGACTCCTGTCCCCGGCCGCACGGGGGACGGCGGCCGGATCGGTTCCGTGTGTCCCTACGTACGAGTAACAGGACGCCGGTGTTCAGCCGTCGGCCAGGCCGGTCCGTCCCGCCGGGCGGTCACGACCGGGAGAGCGCGTCCCTGACCGCCTCGTCCGTCCGGGCCACCACGGCCGTACCGTCGTCGGCGGTGATGATGGGCCGCTGGATCAGCTTCGGGTGCTCCACGAGCGCGGCGATCCAGCGGTCGCGGGCCGCGGCCTCCCTCGGCCACTCCTTCAGCCCGAGCTCCTTCGCGGCGGCCTCCTGGGTACGGGTGATGTCCCACGGCTCCAGCTCCAGCCGGTCCAGTACCTCCCGGATCTCCGCCGCGGACGGCACGTCCTCCAGGTAGCGGCGGACCGTGTACTCCGCGCCTTCCTCGTCGAGCAGCTTCAGTGCGCCACGGCACTTGGAACACGCGGGATTGATCCAGATCTCCATGCCCGTCACCGTACCGCCCGACCCCCTCAAAGCCCTGCTGGCCAGGGCCGATTGTCAGTGGTGGCCGGTAAAATCGAAGTAGTTCGTGAGGGCCCGGGGGAGGGTCCCCACACCACGCACCAGGAGGTCGCCGATGGCTGTTGCCGCGATCACGACACTGCCCCTCGAACCCTGGAAGCCCCTTCGCAAGAAGCCACTGCCGGCGGGCCAGCCCCGCGAGTGGTACGTGAGCCACAACCGCCGCCTCAAGGCCATGCGCCTGGCCATCGCCCTGCTCGACTCGGGCGTGTACGTCCCGTCGAAGGCCGACAACCGGACGATACGGAGCACGGCGGAGCGCATCGGTGTCCACCCGCCGTCCGACCTGACGTGCCGGATGGTCAGGACCCTGATCCGCCGCTGACGGACCGTACGGAGCCCTTGCCCTTGCCCCGGCGCGGCCCCGCACGGCCGATGAGCCGGGGCAAGGGTCCGGCGTTCCGCGCGCCGGGCCCTACCCCCCACACACACCGCGACGAGGTTTCCCATGAGCGCACAGCCCGCGACCCACCCCGACCCGGAGCCCGCCCCGGACCCGGACCCTGGGCGCGGGCCCGGCTCCCGCCCCCTGGGCCGGGCCCGGCCCAGGATGCGCGACGACGAGCGGCGGGCCCGGACCGGTGTGCGTCACCACCTGGCGCCCGCCGCCCGCGCGACGACCGTCGAGGAGGTCGCGGCATCGCTCACCGCCCTCCACGGCACCGACCCGGCGACCGTGCACCTGGCCGTGGGAGCCCGCCTCACCGACGAGGCGGCCCCGGCGGGCCCGGTCCCGGCCATGGAACACGCGCTGTACGAGGACCGCAGCCTCATCCGTATGCACGGCATGCGCCACACGGTGTTCGTGCTCCCTGCCGCGCTGGCGCCCGTCGTCCAGTCCTCCACCACACACGCCGTCGCAGCCCGCGAGCGTGCCGGGCTCATCAAGCAGCTCAAGGCGGGCAGCTCGCTGGACGAGACATGGCTGGCGGAAGTGGAGCAGTCCACGCTCGCCGCCCTGGAGAGACGCGGCGAGGCCACCGCCGCCGAACTGGCCGAGGACGAACCACGCCTGCGCGAACAGTTCCTGTACGGCCCCGGCACCGGCTACGAGCAGCGGCAGACCGTGTCGTCCCGGCTGCTGCGCCTGCTCGGCACCGAGGCACGTGTCGTACGCGGCAGACCGCTCGGCTCCTGGACGTCCAGCCGGTTCCGCTGGGCCGTCGCGCCCGCCCTGCCCGAACTCCCCGCCGCCGAGGCCCAGGCGACGCTCACCCGCCACTGGCTCGGCTCCCACGGCCCGGCCACCGAGGCCGACCTCACATGGTGGACCGGCTGGCGGGTCACCGAGGTGCGCAAGGCACTCCGAACGGTGGGCGCGGTGGAGGTGGACCTCGACGAGGGCGCCACCGGCTACGTCCTGCCTGACGACACGGCCCCCGTCGAGCGCCCCGCCCCGTGGGCCGCCTTCCTCCCCGCGCTGGACCCCACGCCCATGGGCTGGCGGGGGCGCGCCTGGTACCTCACGTCCGAGCACCGCGCGGAACTCTTCGACCGCAGCGGCAACATCGGCCCCACCGTCTGGTGGGACGGGCGGATCATCGGCGGCTGGGCCCAGCGCCCGGACGGTGAACCGGTCTGGCGCCTGCTCACCGACCCGGGCCGGGAGGCGGCCGCCGCGATCGAGGCGGAAGCCGCCCGCCTGCACGCCTGGCTGAACGGCACCCGTGTCACCCCGCGCTTCCGTACGCCCCTGGAGCGCACCCTGTCCGCGTGAGCCACAGGGCGACCGGCGGCGCGGGGCACGGGACAGGGCGTCCCACGTACCCGTGTCGGTCTCGCTGTATACGACGTCGACGGTGCGCCCGGCCGCCGCGAGCGCCCGCAGCTCGTCGGCGACAGCAGGACATGGCGGCTGAACAGATGCGCACAGCGGTCGAGCAGCGCCGCCGCCTCAGCCCCGCCGCGCGGAAAGTCACCGGGCGGCGGCCATCAGCCCTGTAAGGACCGCTCGGCCCAGCCGCGCAGTTTCGGGTCCGGGTCGTCCAGGAGGCGGACCGACGCCCGCAGCCGGACCATGCCGCCCTGGCCGACGAGCAGCCGGAACGCGGCCAGCCGCGTGTGCCGTGGCCACTCCGGGGCCAGGCGCGGCGTCAGCCAGTCCTCGGGCAGCGGCCGCGCCGACCCGGCGAGCGCCAGGGTCGCTTCGCGGGCGACGGCCGGGGCGTCGTCGATGAGCGGCCGCAGCCGCTCCACGTCCACGTGGCCCAGCGTGCGCAGCCCGGCCACGGCACGGGCCCGGACCGTCGGGACGGGGTGCCGCAGCAGTGGACCGAGCAGCGCGGCGTCCGCGCGCGTGCCGCACTCGGCGAGGCCGATGGGCGCACCCGGCGGCAGCGCCTCGTCGGCCGGGTCCGCGCACCACGCCTGGTACAGGGGGAGCGGGTCCGTGCCGCCCTGGCGCAGGACGTAACGAGCGCACGCCCGCACCAGCGCGGAGCGATCGGTCAGGAACGGCCGCGCGGCCTCCGGCCGCCCCGCGCGCCGCAGCGCGGTGACCCCGGCCGAGCGGGCCCGCGGGTTACGGGCGGAGAGGAGCGGCCGCAGCACCTCGTCCACGCCGTCGCCGTCCGCGCCGTCGGCGTCCGCTTCGGCCAGGCCCGCGAGCGCGGCCTCGGCACACACGTCCTGCACGACGGCGTCGTCGTCACCGGCGGCGGCCCGAGCCCACTGGGCGGGGGAGAGCACCTGCTGCTCCAGGGCGACCCCGTATGCCAGGCGCCGCACGGCGCGGTCCCGGTCGGTGAACAGGGGCACGAAACGTTCGCTCGGGCCCCGGCGCAGGGTGTCGCTCAGCAACTCGACGCCGAACCCGCCGCGCTCACGGCGGCCGACGCGCACCAGGAGCCGCGCGAGCACGGCGGTCTCCTCCGCCCCGAGCTGGGGCAGAGCGTCCCGCAGCAGCACCCGCGCCCGCTCGCACACCGGCTCGGCCCAGTCGGCACCGCGGATGACCACCAGCGGCAGCAGACCCGTCCGCGTCGCCGCGCGGCCTGACTGTCCCAGTGGCCTCAGGTGCTCCACCACCCGCCCGAGCGCGGCCTCGCGGACCCTGCCGTCGGGATGGCACAGGGCGACGGCGAGCCGCCCCTCGGTGAGCGCATCGGCACGCCTCCGGAACGCCTCCGCCCGCTGCCGCGATCCCCCCGCTGCCGGGCCCTCGACCTCTTCCCGCGCCGGCAGCGACGTCCGGTGCCGCCACCCCGCCTCGCGTACGGCGGCGTCCAGCGCGAGCCAGGTACCGGGATCGGCGACGTCCATCACGTCCCGCACGGACGCTCCTCGAAGGAGCCGTGCGACTACTGCCGCACCGTCTCCGCCGTAGCGGGTCTCAACCGTCACCGTCCCGCCCCTCGCTCGCCTCGCCGCGCGTCACAGCGCATAGCAACGGACGGACACGGTCCGCGCCGGGGTCCATCGCTGCTCGGCCGTGCCCAGCAGCTCCCAGCCCAGCCGTTCGTACAACGCCACCGCCGCGGTGTCGGACGCGACGACGTCGAGCACCGGGCGCAGGGCGCGCTCCCGCGCTTCGGCGACCGCCCGGGCCATCAGGGCCGCGCCGATTCCGCGGCCGTGTGCCGACGGAGCGACGAACAGCCGGCTGACCACGGCGGTCGCCTCGATACCGACACCCTCGCGGTCGCTCCACAGCCGGGCCGCCACGTCGCTCCCGTCGGCTCGGCACAGGCCGACATGACCGACGACCCGGCCGTCCCACTCGGCCACCCACGCCGTGAGCAGCGTCGGCGGAGCGAGCCAGTCCGTGGGGCGGGCGGGCCAGTTCACCGGGTAGCCCTCGCGCTCGTGGACCGTCGCGAGCACGTCCGCGCACCCGTCGAGGTCCCGGTCGGTCCGCCGCCGCACACTCCACGTCTCCATCCCGGAACAGAAACACAGCGCGGGGCTACGCAGCCAGCCGATTTCAGCCGTGCTCGCGGTAGAGCCCGCTGAAGGGGCGCGACGGCGGCGTGGGTCGCCGTGACGTCGACCCGCCCCGCGGTCGTCTCGGAGCCGAGGATCAGCGGACCAGGGGCGAGGCACGGGCGACGAACGCTTCGATCGCGTGCCTCGCCTGGGCGTCCAGTGCGTCCCGCCCCGCCCGGTCCTGGGCGGTTGACACGTCCCGTGTGCACTGGTAGGCCCGCTCGGCCGCGAGGGTGACGTCCCGGTCGTCGGTGAGCAACTTGACGCGGTAGAGCGCCTGCCGGGTCGCCGTTCGGAGGCGGTGCGCTTCATCACGTGCCGTGATGAAAGCCTCTCCGTCCGGGTCCTGCCGCTTGCGGTACCAGCGGTCCGCCTGGCCATGGCGGTAGTCCTCCACGGCCGCGGCGAACGAACTGTACGCGGCCATGCGCTCCTGCCGGAGCGCTTCGGACCGCGCGAACAGCTCACCGCGTTCGGACGAGAGGCGCTGGAAGACATGCGTGATCACCGCACCCGTGAGCGTGCCCCCCACCGCTACGACACTTGTCCATATGGCTTCCACGGCATCAGCTGATCACAAAGGAGGCTGTCGTGTTACCGGTTCTGTCGCGCAGGCGGACGCGGTCCTGCGCTCGGTGGAGGCGCTCGGTGGGGGCGACCGGTGGGGGCGACAACGGCCGTCGGCGGCCCGGGGGAGCGGAAACCGCTCCGGCCCGCGGCGATCCTAGATGTCGAAGTACAGCTTCGACCATGCTCTGACCTGTGGTTGAACGCTCGGCCCGCACCCGCATTGCACACCCGTTGCACGAGAAACGTGATCTTGAACCTCATGCCGCGAGCCTGTAGCGCTGCCCGATCGCCTTCCGGGCCCCTCTCTACCGTATCGCCAGGACCACGCGGCGCCCAGCTCCACGCCCTCACTCGCCCGTTCACCGAGGCAGGCGCCGATGCAGCGTAGGACCGTGTCCCCACCGTGTCCCGACTGCGGCCCGGACACGGTCGTGTCCGACCGTAGGACCGTGTCCCAGTGTCCCTATAAAGGACACGGTCATACGGGACACAGTCGCAGCATCCAAGCCGAGCTGGGCCACGGTCACCGTGGCCCAGACACACACGCCCGCTTTTCTGAAAAGCGTCCTTCCCAGCCCCGCGCCCAGCTTTCATTTTTCTCCCCCCGGGCCGAATGCCACGGCGTTGATCTTGTGGCGCGCCTGCTGACCAGCAGCGATACCGGTGGAAGTGTGTGGGAGACGGTATGTGGTCCGCCGCACCACCTGTGCGGGAGAGACGCCGCCCTGCCCGGGCGGTGGGAGGCAGCGAAGCGAGAAGGAGAGGCACGTGAGCGAAGTATTGGTGACGCTGGCGGAGATCAAGGCGGCCACGGGCCGGAAGGCCGACAAAGTGCGCGCCGAGTGCGCCGAACTCGGGTTGCTCGTCGTCGACGACTGGGCGGGACGCCCGGCCGTCACGGTGGTCGACGCCCGGGAACTGGTGTCCGGGGCGATACGGAAGGCCCGGGAGCACGCGGCCGCACAGGATGAGATCCGGGCGGCATGCGCGCGGTGGGAGGCCGAGCGGGCCGCCGTCACCACGGCCGCAGCCGACGAAGCACAGGAGCGGGCGGAGCGGTCGAAGCGGCGACCGTTCCTGCCCGGGGCGTTCGTACGGCAGAGCGGACCGACGTCGGCCGAGATCCACGAGCTCCGCAGGGAGGCGTACCGGCACGCGGGCGCCCAGTTCGAGCGCCGCCACCCGCGTCCGGGCCCGTACGTGAGCCTGATGTTCGTGGACCCGTCGCAGGAGGGCTCGGCGGTAGCGGCGGCGGTGGGCGCGCTGCGCGGACCGGCCAAGCCCAAGGCGCAGCCTGGAATGGAGGTGGCGTGATGGCCGGAACGGAAGAGCAAGCGCAAGTGCGCCGGGGGCTGGGTTCCACCTTCCCCGCTGAGTGGGGCGTGCCGCCGGGGCGGCAGTACTCGGAGGAGCGGGCCCGGTGGATCGTGGAGCGGGTACGGGAGCACCAGGCGCTCACTGCCGTACGGCGCCGGGCACGGGAGGTCTCCCGCACGGGCGGGGAGCACACGCGGCGCGCTCAGCAACTCCTCATGAGGCGCCGGGACATGCTGTAGGGCGGCGCCGGACACCAGAACGGCCCCCAGAGCAGTTGTGGCTGCTCTGGGGGCCGTGGCCTGTCCGCCGCTCTCCTCCCCAGGGTGGACGGACGGGCCGTTGTGGTGCCTCCCGTGCCCGGCCGAAGGGGGCCGTGAAGGCCGGGCACGGGAGGCTGTCAGGGTGGCCGCCCGCCCCTCCGCCTGGGGGACGGAATGCGGGACGGGCGACCGGTCTACACGGTGATGACCTCCTGCCGGACGGAGCGGCCGTAGTGGCAGGCGCACGTGCACCGGATCGAGATGACCGGTGGGCCGATGAGCGGCCCACGCCCCTGGACGTACACATCCTGCGGCGGGGTGCAGTAGCCGCACTCACCGATGACGCACGCCCGGACTTCCCGGTCCGCTCCATCTCCGCCAACGCTTCCGTGATCGCCAGGCGTCGCCCGCTCACAGGGTCCCGTCCGGGTTCCCGGGCCAGCCGGGCTGGCGCTCCGGGTGCGCGAAGTAGTATCGGGCGCACTTCGGGCAGCAGTAGACCGTGAACCCGGGACCGGTCGCCTGGTCGATCTCGGAGACGACCATGGGCGTGTCCGTGATGCGGTGGCAGCGCACGCACATGCGGACCGGCTTGCGCACCGCCGGGCGCTCGGCACGAGGCATCGGCTCGACCGGAGCCGTCCACGTCTGCGTGAACGCGTCCCGGCGCTTCACCCTCATGCCCGCTCGGCAGCACGCACTGGAGGTGGTGACGCCCCGGACGCGGACGCTCCCACTCCGGGTGCCGCGCCCCGCACGGCTCCGTGCTCAGCGGCTCGACCCGCTTCAGGCGCGCGCTCACCGGGCCGCCCCCGCTCGGTGCTGGACCAGCGTGGCGAGGTCGATGCTGAAGTCCGCCGCGAGCACGAGCGTGCGGCGCCGCTGGATGCGCAGCCGTTCCTGCCGCCGCTCGTGAGCGATCAGGTACGGGCGGACGAGGGTGATCGTGGCGCTGTCGAACGTCTCGTACTGCCCGTACGGGGACCGATGAGCCGGGAGCGGCCGGGCGGCGCGATGGGTGGTCTGGGGACGCGCGGCGGGGGCCGGCCGGGTCCGACGGGATACGGCTCGTCGTCGGCCGGAGCCGGGCGCGAACGCGCCCAGGAAGAAGTGGAGGAAGGCATGGATAACGCCCACTGTCGACGCTCCTAGTCAGCGTTGGCCATGCCCCGGGGCCGGTCGCTCGGCCGCCGGGGTCCTTCGTGCCCGAGACCCTGGCGTCGACGTGGGTTTACACCCATCCCATGGCCCTATAGCGCCGCCCTATATTGGGGATATGGGGGCACCTTCCGAGGACCTGTGGTCCTGTCACCCGGACTTGGCGGCGGCAGTCACGAACGAGGACTGGGGCGCCGTCTTCCGCGCGTACCGGAAGCTCACCGGGCTGAGTCAGACGAAGCTCGGTGAGCGCGTCGGCCTGGTCCAGCCGGACGTGTCCGACATCGAACGCGGGCGCCGCAAGGTCACGTCCGTGGAAGTGCGTCAGCGCATCGTGTCCGGGCTCGGTATCCCTTCCGACCTGCAAGCGGTGGCCGCACATCTGGCCAGCAGCGTGGCGCCGGTTCCGCGGCTGATGCTTCCCGGGGCAGCGCCGGACGAGGACCTGTTGGCCCGCGTGACGAGCGTCGTCGACGCCTCGAACCACGTGGACGCCGCGACGCTGGACTGGCTTGACCGGCTGCTTGCCGAGCATCGCCGGGCGGAGGACCGCATCGGGTCACGGCCGCTCGTCAGCGTGGTGCACCAGCAGCTCCGGACCGTGGTGGACCTGCACGGGGGAGCGCGCCGCGCGCTGGCGGACCGGGTGGTGCGTCTCGCCGCCGAGCACGCGCAGTTCCTGGCGTGGATGGCGCAGGACCAGGCGCAGACCGCTTCGGCGCTCGCGTGGTACGACCGGGCCCACGAATGGGCGCTGGAGGCCGGAGACGCCAACATGGCCGCCACGACGCTCAGCATGAAGGCCCACATGGCGTGGTCCGGCGGGCGCGGCACCCGGTGCGTACGGTTGGCGCAAGCCGCCCGCTGGTCCGCGCCGGGCACATCGCTCGGCGTACAGGGCATGGCCGCCCAGATGGCCGCCCGAGGACACGCGCTGGATCACGAGGCGGACGACGCCCGCCGACTGCTCGACGAAGCGCAGGACCTCATCACCCGCGCGTCCAAGCACCCCGAGGACGAGCCGGTGTGGATGTACTTCTACGACGAGACGTGGTTCACCCTGCAACGCGGCATGGCATCCCTGCACCTGCGGGACTGGAGTACGGCTGCCGACCAGCTCGCGGAAGGGCTGGGCGCGCTGCCGGAGGAGTACCGCAGAGACCGGGCCTGGTACCGCTCGTGCCTGGCGCACGCGCTGGCTGGAGCCGGAGAGGCGGCGCAAGCCGCCGCCGTGGCGGTGGCGACCGTCCCCGACGCTTCCGCCGTCGGGCGCCCGCACTCTTGGAACGAACTGCACTCCACGGCGGCCGTGCTTATGCGCCAGGGAGCCAAGGAGGGGCGGGATCTCGTCGCCGCCCTCCGTGAGTACGACTGAGTGCGCGCTCCCGCGCGCAGTGCGCAGAAACGAGCCTGGCCCCTGCCGCGTCGTCGGACGAGGCGGGGGCCAGACTCGTTTGCTGATGGGGCATCAGCCACCCATGATCATCTTGCACGGGGATTGCACAAGAGGGTGGGAAGCGGCCCTGAAGAACGGGAACTGATGGGAACCGTTCTCACAGGTCAGGGCCGGTTCTGCCGGATCGCCGCCGATGGCGGCCAGCCAGGGTTTAGATGTCGAAGTACAGCTCGAACTCGTGCGGGTGCGGGCGCAGCTGGATCGGGGCGATCTCCTTGGTGCGCTTGTAGTCGATCCACGTCTCGATCAGGTCGGACGTGAAGACGCCACCCGCCTGGAGGTACTCGTTGTCCTCCTCCAGGGCGTTGAGGACGGACGCGAGGTCGGTCGGGACCTGGGGGACGCCCGCGTGCTCCTCGGGGGCGAGCTCGTAGAGGTCCTTGTCGATCGGCTCGGCCGGCTCGATCTTGTTCTTGATGCCGTCCAGGCCGGCCAGCAGCAGGGCCGAGAAGGCCAGGTACGGGTTGGAGGACGGGTCCGGGGCGCGGAACTCGACGCGCTTGGCCTTCGGGTTCGAGCCGGTGATCGGGATACGCATCGCGGCGGAGCGGTTGCGCTGCGAGTACACCAGGTTGACCGGGGCCTCGAAGCCGGGAACCAGGCGGTGGTACGAGTTCACCGTCGGGTTGGTGAAGGCCAGCAGCGACGGGGCGTGCTTGAGGATGCCGCCGATGTAGTAGCGGGCGGTGTCCGACAGGCCGGCGTAGCCCTGCTCGTCGTAGAAGAGCGGCTCGCCGCCCTGCCACAGCGACTGGTGGACGTGCATGCCCGAGCCGTTGTCACCGAAGATCGGCTTCGGCATGAAGGTCGCGGTCTTGCCGTTGCGCCAGGCGACGTTCTTCACGATGTACTTGAAGAGCATCAGGTCGTCGGCCGCGGCGAGCAGCGTGTTGAACTTGTAGTTGATCTCGGCCTGGCCGGCGGTGCCGACCTCGTGGTGCTGGCGCTCGACCTGGAGGCCGGACCGCTCCAGCTCCAGGGAGATCTCGGCGCGCAGGTCGGCGAAGTGGTCGACCGGCGGGGCCGGGAAGTAGCCGCCCTTGTAGCGGACCTTGTAACCGCGGTTGTCCTCGAGCGCACCCGTGTTCCAGGCGCCGGCCTCGGAGTCGATGTGGTAGAAGCCCTCGTTCGCCGTGGTGTTGAAGCGGACGGAGTCGAAGACGTAGAACTCGGCCTCGGGGCCGAAGAACGCGGTGTCCGCGATGCCGGTGGAGGCGAGGTAGGCCTCGGCCTTCTTGGCGATGTTGCGCGGGTCGCGGCTGTACTGCTCACCCGTGATCGGGTCGTGGATGAAGAAGTTGATGTTGAGCGTCTTGTCGCGGCGGAAGGGGTCCACCCGAGCGGTGGAGAGGTCCGCGCGCAGCGCCATGTCGGACTCGTGGATGGCCTGGAAACCGCGGATCGACGAGCCGTCGAAGGCCAGCTCCTCGGCCGGGTCGAAAGCCTTGGCCGGGATCGTGAAGTGCTGCATCACGCCCGGGAGGTCGCAGAAGCGGACGTCGACGAACTTGACGTCCTCGTCCGCGATGAACTTCTGGGCTTCGTCGGCGTTCTGGAACATCCAACTCCTCCTACTCCCACCCGGGGGAGGGCGGGGTTGTAGCTCGGTCGTGCGGCCAGTGCGGTGGCACACGCTGGACCCGACCATAGGCACGCGGGATTTCTCAAGCATGACCCATTTGTTTCGCCCAAGTTAACCGGCACGGGCTCGTCCGGCGGCCCCCGAGGGCCTGCTGCGGACCCGGCGCGGGGTGATCGAAAACGGTCGCAGTACCGTGTACGGGTGGACAACAGGCAAGCAATCGGATCGTGGCTCTCCGGGCCCCGCGCGGCCGCCGAGGAGATGGGCGCCGACCTCGGTTACCGAGGGGAGCGGCTGGGTCTGCCGCAGGAGGGTACGGGCGCCATCGCCCCGCTCGGGCGGCGCTTCGGGGCGCTCTTCGTCGACTGGTTTCTGTGCATGCTGATCGCATACGGCCTGATCGCGCGTGGTGACGGAAACGCGACCGGCAACTGGGCGCTGGGCGTGCTCTTCGTCCTCAGCGTCGTCACCGTCGGTACGGTCGGCAGCACTCCCGGCAAGCGGCTGTTCGGTCTGCGCGTCATCTCGGTCGACGGCGACCGGCTCGGCCTCGGCCGGGTCGTCGTGCGCAGCCTGCTGCTGTGCCTCGCGATCCCGGCCCTCATCTGGGACCGCGACGGTCGCGGGCTGCACGACCGGCTCGCCCGCGCGGTCCAGGTCAGGGCCTGACCCGTCGGGGTCCCGGCCGCCAGGTCCCACCCGGCGGCCGGCGCACGGCGCACGGCGGACGGGTGCGGCATACGGCGGACGAGTGCGCGTACGGCGGCTGGCCACGGCGGACGAAGTGCGCGTACGGCGCACGAGGCGGCGTACGGGCCGGCATACGTGTCGGCATGGGCTTCGGCATACGAGAGGGGCGCCCCGGCGAGCTGCCGGGGCGCCCCTCTCGTGTCGTCGTGAGGTCAGCGCATCTTTCCGCCGCGTGGCATTCGCATGCCCTTCGGCATCGGGCCCTTCGGCAACGGCATGTTGCTCATCAGGTCGCCCATCGCCCGCAGCCGGTCGTTGGCCACCGTCACCTGCGCGGCGGACAGTACGCGCGGCAGTTTCAGCATCGTGGTGCGCACCTTCTTCAGCGGCACCTGGCCCTCGCCGTCACCGACGACGATGTCGTGCACCGGCACGTCCACGACGATGCGGGCCATCCGCTTCTTCTCGGCGGCCAGCAGGGTCTTCACCCGGTTCGGGTTGCCCTCGGCCACCAGCACGATGCCGGCCCTGCCCACCGCCCGGTGGACGACGTCCTGGCTGCGGTTCATCGCCACCGCCGGGGTCGTCGTCCAGCCTCGGCCCACGTTCTGCAGGACGGCGGCCGCCGCGCCGGGCTGGCCCTCCATCTGCCCGAAGGCCGCCCGCTCGGCGCGCCGCCCGAAGACGATCGCCATCGCGAGGAAGGCCAGCAGGAAGCCCAGGATGCCCAGGTAGACCGGGTGCCCGATCAGGAAGCCGATCGCGAGGAGGGCGCCGAAGACGACGATCCCCACACCCGCGAGGACTAGACCGACCTTCGGGTCGGACCGTCGGGTCATCTTGTACGTCAGAGCGATCTGCTTCAGTCGCCCTGGGTTCGCAGCGGCGTCACCGCTGTCTGATTTTGCCTTCCTCGCCATGCTCTGAGTTTACGTGGCCGAGGAAGTGCGACCAGCCGCGGCCTCCAGTACGTGCTGCGTCTCCACCCGGTCCTTGGCGCGGCGCCGGTCCTCCAGGACGGATGTCCAGGCGTTCCGGCGGGCCGTGCGTTGTCCGCTGCCGAGCAGCAGCGCCTCGACGGCGCGCAGGGCATCGGTGACGGACGGAAGGGCGTTGGCGCGTACCTGCTGAGTCGCGGCCTGCATGTCGGTTGTCTCCCTCGGTGCCGGTGGGCGATGAGGTGGGGGGCGTGGTGACGCGAGCCGGGGCGAGCCGGTGGAAGCGGCGCGTCACGGCGCGTGTGCGGCGTGGAACCAGTCTTATCAGCTGGTGTTACCAGGGCGTGACCGACCGGTCAAACACCCATGAAGCCTTGACGCACCTCTCATGGAACCCGAAGCGGCCCGTACGCGCCCCTCACCTGCGGGGAACGGACGGGCCGCGCCGAATCGGCCATTACTGGCCGGTAATGATTTGTGCGTGAATTCACACGGTGGGGGCCGCCGCCGTCGCCGCCGCGCCACGGGCCTCCATGGCCTGCTGGAACAGCCGGCCCGCCCGGTACGAGGAGCGGACCAGGGGGCCCGACATCACACCGGAGAAGCCGATCTCGTCGGCCTCCTCCTTCAGCTCCACGAACTCCTGCGGCTTCACCCAGCGCTCCACCGGGTGGTGGCGCACCGACGGGCGCAGGTACTGCGTGATCGTGATGAGCTCGCAACCCGCCTCGTGCAGGTCCCGCAGCGCCTCACTGACCTCCTCGCGGGTCTCGCCCATGCCGAGGATCAGGTTCGACTTGGTGACGAGACCGGCCTCACGGGCCTTGGTGATCACGTCGAGGGAGCGCTCGTAACGGAAGCCGGGGCGGATCCGCTTGAAGATCCGCGGCACCGTCTCGACGTTGTGCGCCAGCACCTCGGGGCGGGAGGAGAACACCTCGGCGAGCTGCTCGGGGACCGCGTTGAAGTCGGGGATCAGCAGCTCGACCTTGGTGCGGCCGCCCTCGCGGCCGGCCGTCATCGCGTGGATCTGCCGCACGGTCTCCGCGTACAGCCAGGCGCCGCCGTCCTCCAGGTCGTCGCGGGCGACACCGGTGATCGTGGCGTAGTTCAGGTCCATCGTGACGACGGAGTCGCCCACGCGGCGCGGCTCGTCCCGGTCCAGGGCCTGCGGCTTGCCCGTGTCGATCTGGCAGAAGTCACAGCGCCGGGTGCACTGGTCGCCGCCGATGAGGAAGGTCGCCTCGCGGTCCTCCCAGCATTCGAAGATGTTCGGACAGCCCGCTTCCTGGCAGACCGTGTGCAGCCCCTCGCTCTTCACGAGCTTCTGCATCTGGTTGTACTCGGGGCCCATCTTCGCCCGGGTCTTGATCCACTCGGGCTTGCGCTCGATGGGGGTCTGGCTGTTCCGGACCTCCAGGCGCAGCATCTTGCGTCCGTCGGGTGCGACTGCGGACACGGCTGGCTCCTACGGCTTCGATTCCTCGGCGAACACCAGGGTACGCCCGATAAAAGTGTGGCCTCACGCCCGCCCGTCTCTAGGCCACCACCCCCTGCTGGACAGCGCCACGGCGGACAGCGCCACGCGGCGGCGCTGGTGCCAACCCCGGGTCGGCGGGGCGCATTCCCGGGCGGCGCGTTCGCGGGCGCCCTAGACGGTCGCCTTCTCGGCCGGCCGGGCGGTCGTGTTCCCGTCCGGTCCGCCGGTCGTGTTCCCGCCCGGCTCGCCGGTCGTGTTCACGGCCGGGTGCTCCGCCGTCCGCCCTGCCGGGCCGGACGGGGCGGTCTCCGTGTTCCCGGCGACCGGGCGCGGCGTCGGCTCCGCGTTCTCCAGGACCTCCCGCAGGTGCCTCTCCACCACGGGCAGCACCTCCGCGATCGTCACATCGCGCCCCAGCTCGTTCGCGATCGACGTCACACCGGCGTCCCGGATGCCGCACGGCACGATCCGGTCGAACCAGGTGTTGTCCGGGTTCACGTTCAGGGCGAAGCCGTGCATCGTCACGCCCTTGGCCACCCGGATGCCGATGGCCGCCAGCTTGCGGTCCTCCCGGCGCTGCCCCGCGTTCGACGGGGCGTACTCGGGGCCGTTCAGCCGGGGGTCGAACTCCTCGTCGTGCAGGCGCGGGTCGAAGTCCAGGGAGAGCCCGCCCAGCGCCGGCCGCTCCTCCACCGGGTCGCCCAGCACCCACACACCGCTGCGGCCCTCCACCCGGGTGGTCTCCAGGCCGAAGTCCGCGGCCGTCCGGATGAGGGCCTCCTCCAGGCGGCGCACATGCGCCACGACGTCCACGGGGCGGGGCAGCTTCAGGATCGGGTAGCCGACGAGCTGGCCCGGACCGTGCCAGGTGATCTTGCCGCCCCGGTCCACGTCCACGACCGGCGTGCCGTCCAGGGGGCGCTCGCTGTCCTCCGTACGCCGCCCGGCCGTGTAGACCGGCGGGTGCTCCAGCAGCAGGCAGGTGTCCGGGACCTCGTCCGCGAAACGGGCGGCGTGGACCTCGCGCTGCCTGTCCCACGCCTCCCGGTACTCGATGGCGTCCTCACCGAACCCCAGATGGACGAATCGCAGCTCACTCACGGCACCGTCTCCCTAGAAAAGCGCGTATCACGCCACCGCCACTGTACGGCGGCCGCCGGGACACCGGTCGGGCAGGTGCGACCGCCCGCCGGCACACGGTGCGCCCGTCAGCATCGCCCCCAATCCTCACACGATCGGATGAATGTGGGGCGAAGGTGGCGGTATCGATGCCGATGGCGGTTAAATTCGCGCCGTTCCAAGGGGGCTGCACCCCGGCCCGGAAGGCAGGAGACCGCACAGCTGATGACGGATCGACCCCCGCAGCGCAACCCGAATCGCCAGCTCGCCGCGCTTATCGCCGAAGCCGGCTTCTCCAACGCAGGACTTGCCAGACGGGTGGATCAGCTAGGGCTCGAACATGGCCTCGACCTCCGGTACGACAAGACGTCCGTCACGCGCTGGCTGCGCGGGCAACAGCCCCGGGGCACCACCCCGGCCCTGATCGCCGAGGTCTTCACCCGGCGCCTCGGGCGGCGGCTGTCCGCCCAGGACCTCGGCCTGGACGCCTGCGCCCCGGTGTACGCGGGCCTGGAGTTCGCGTCGACCCCGGAAGAGGCGGTCGACATCGTCAGCGGGCTGTGGCGCAAGGACTCCGGCAGCCACGCCGAACTCCGCAAGATCGCCTTCACCCCGGCGGGGCTGGTCGTCCCCAGCCGGGACTGGCTGATCGGACGGGCCGACGAACGGGTCGGACGCGGCGAGCTCCCGCCACCACCCGGCCGCGTCCCCTTCCAGGGCCGCCCCGGCCCGTCCCCGGCCGCCGCGCCCGCCGGGCCCGGGGCCGCCACCCTCCCGGCCCACACGCCGTCGGTGCCGAGACAGCGCGGCGCCGACCGGGGCACCGAGCGGGGCCCGGGACAGCGCGTGTCCGGCGGCGACATCGCGGCGCTGCGCTCCGTCGGCGAACTGTTCCGCACCCTCGACCACGCGTACGGCGGCGGACACGCCCGCCAGGCCCTCGTCCGCTACCTGGAGCACGAGGCCGAGCCGATGCTGCGCGGCACGTACGGCGAGACGACCGGCAGACGGCTGTTCGCCGCGGCCGCCGACCTGACCCGGCTGGCCGGCTGGACGTCGTACGACATCGCCGCCCACGGCCTCGCCCAGCGGTACTTCGTCCAGGCGCTGCGGCTCGCGCAGGCCGCCGGGGACCGGGCGTACGGCTCGTACGTCCTGGTGACCATGAGCCGCCAGGCCGTCTACCTCGGGCACGGCCGTGAGGCCGTGCAGCTGGCGCGCGTCGCCCAGCAGGGCATCGGCTCGTCGGCGCCCCCCGTCGTCCAGGCGCTGCTCCACGCGGTCGAGGCGCGCGGGCACGGCGTGCTGGGGGAGGTGCGGGCGTGCACCGCGTCGCTCGTCCGGGCCGAGCGGGCCCTCGACGCCGCGCGCCCCGGCGACGACGTCCCGTACTGGGCCCGGTTCTTCGACGAGGGCCAGCTCGCCGACGAGTTCGGGCACTGCCACCGGGACCTCCAGCAGTACCGGGCGGCCGCGCAGCACGCGGAGCGCTCGCTCCAGCTGCACTCGCCCGCGTTCGCCCGCAGCCGGCTGTTCTGCCGGGTGGTGCTCGCCACCTCCCGGCTGGGCCTCGGCGAGCTCGACCAGGCGTGCGCCCTGGGTGCGGAGGCGGCCCAGCAGGCGTCGGAGATGCGCTCCGCGCGCGCGGTGGAGTACGTACGGGACTTCGAACGGCGCCTGGAGCCCTACCGGGACGCTGCCGCCGTCCGGAACTACCGTGACCGGGTGGGCGCCACCCTCGGCTGACACCCGGCCCTTCCCCGACCGGAGCCCCGCGAGTGGCGTGCCGCCCCGTACTCGGCACCCCACTCGCGGAGCTCCGGCCCCCGGGCGCCCGCCCTCGGGCTACCCGCCCCCCGGCCCCCCTGCCCTCGGGCGCCCCGCCCCCGGAGTCCGCCGCCCCCGGCAGCCCGCCCCCGGGGCGCCCCCTGCCGCCGGGCTGTCTGCCGCCGGGCCCATCCGCCCGGGCGCCCCGCCCCCGGCCACCCGCCCCCGGGCCCCGCCCCCGGAGTCCGGCCGCCCCCGGTGCCGGGGCATCCCCCCTGCCCCGCACCCGGCCGGACCCCGCCCAGGCCCCCGCCCCCGTCCACGGGTGCTCGTTCGGCGCCCCCCAGCGCCTACCGCCCCAGCACCCGCGCCCCCGCGTCACGCCACGGCGCGCCCCCCCCGCGTTACGCCACGGCGCCCAGGGTGTGGGGGGTGTGGGCCGGCGGGAAGCCCAGGTCGCGGAGGATGGCCTGGGCGGCGCGCCGGCCGGAGTGCAGCGCCCCCTGCGCCGTGCTGATGTCACGGTGGTCGCCGCACACGTACAGGCCGGCCAGCAGGCGCACCGGGCGGCGCAGATCGTGCGGGGGGAGCATGGCGGGGACGGCCTCCGGGTCGTGCCGGACGGCCAGCAGCTCCCAGTCGTCCGTGGGCGTCCCGTACAGCCCCGCCAGGTGCGCCCTGACCCGGCGGTCCAGATCGTCCGGCGGGGCGCCCAGCACCGTCGAGGTGACCAGGACACGGCCGTCCGGGGCGCGGGACGCGTCCACCTCGCTCATCACCGCCGTATGCGACACCGGTCCCGAGCGGTCGGCGTCGAGCACCAGCGACGGGGTCGACAGCGGAGCCGCCGGAGCCGTGTGGTGCAGCACCGTCACCGCGTGGAAGTCCGGCACCCGCAGTCCCGGCAGCAGTTCGGCGGCGGCGCGGGCACCGGTGGCCACCACCAGCGACCGGCAGGACAGTTCGCCGTGCTCGGCGGTGACGACCCGGCTGATCGACGCGTCCTTCACGCGTACCCCCGTCCGTACCGTGCCGGGCGGCAGCGCCGCCGCCAGCCGCTGCGGCAGCGTCGCCGCACCGCCCGCCGGGACGCACAGCCGGCCCCGGGCGTAGGCGCGCAGCGTGAGGTCGGCGCACCGGCTGGACGTGGTCAGCTCCGGGTCGCTGAGCAGGGCAGACAGCAGTGGGCGCAGGAACGTCCTGACCGTACGGGCCGGCAGGCCGCGCCCCAGGAGCGCCTCCAGCGCGGGCCGTTCGGGCCGGGCCAGCAGCCGCGCCGTCGGCATGGCCGCGAGGCGCGAGAACGCCGCGCCCAGCCGGGCCTGGTCCAGCGGCCGCGGCGTGCTCGCCAGCACCCGTGCCCTGGTGAGCGCCCCGCGCGTGCCGCCCAGCTCGCCGGTCCTGTGCAGCCGGCCGGCGCTGTGCACCAGCACGCCCGGCTGGAAGGCCCGCAGGTCCCCGCTGTCGAAGCCGGGCGTGCGGCGCAGTTCGGGATACGAGGTGTTGAGGAGCTGACCGATCCGGTCGAGCCGGAACCCGTCGACGTGGTCGGTGGCCATCCGCCCCCCTACCTGTGGAGCGGCCTCCAGGACGCTGACCGTCAGCCCGGCGCTGGTCAGCTGGTGAGCCGCAGCAAGCCCTGCGAGCCCGGCTCCGACGATGACGACGTCCGCGTGGCGTGCGGTACTGAGCACGTGTCCCTCCCCGGGGTGACGGTTCGGTGCGTGGGTGGCTCATGCCCCCGACGGGGCTCCGGAATGCCCGAGTTCGGGTCGGGTTCGGGTTCTGCTCTCGGGTCTGGTTTCCGGTCTGGTGACGGGTCTGGTTTCGGGTCTGGTGACCGGTCTGGTGACCGGTCTGGACGCGAGTCCGGTGACGGGTCCGGTTTCGGGTCCGGTTTCGGGTCTCCCCGGTCCTCCCGGATGTCTCCGGTCCTCCCGGATGTCTCCGGTCCTCCCGGGTGTCCCCGGTCCTCCCGGGTGTCCCCGGGTGTCTCTGCGGTCGGCTGTACTTCCGTGTCGAGTCGGGTTTCTTCCGGTGGCTCCCAAGCGGCTCCTGAGCGTAGGGGGCCCCGCCACGCCGGGGCAGTCGCGCGCGTGGGGGGTCACCGATGCACGGAGGTCGCACACGCGTGCTGCTCGCTGCCCCGCCATGGCCGGTTACGGACAGGCCGGTGCTCCCGCACACCTCGGTACGCGGCGGTGCGGCATCGCGAGCGCCCGCGCGATCGAGGGGGGTGAAGACGGCGCGGCCCGTCCGGGCCTCAGGCGCGTGCCGCCGCGCGGATCGCCCCGTCGATCGAGGGGAACGCGAACCGGAACCCGGACTCCAACAGCCTCCTGGGCAGCACCCGCTGGCTGCCCAGCACGTCCGACGCGAGGTCGCCGAGGGCGAGGCGCAGCGCGGCCGCCGGGACGGGGAACGGGGTCGGGCGCCTGAGGACGCGCCCCATCGCGGCCGTCACCTCCCGGTTGGTGACCGGTTCCGGGGCCGTCAGGTTCACCGGGCCGGACAGCGACTCGGTGTCGATGATGTGCCGCAGCGCCGCCACCTGGTCGTGCAGCGCGATGAAGCTCCAGTACTGCCGGCCGTCGCCGAGCCGGCCGCCGAGTCCGGCGCGGAACAGCGGGAACAGCCGCCCCCACGCGCCGCCATCGCGCGACACCACAAGCCCGGTGCGGCCGTGCGCGACCCGGACGCCCGCCTCCTCCGCCGCGGCCGTGGCCTCCTCCCACTCCACGCACACCGACGCCAGGAAGCCGTCCCCCGCCGGGGCCGACTCGTCCACGGCCCGTTCGCCGGTGTCGCCGTAGTAGCTGACGCCCGACGCGCACACCAGCACCTTCGGCGGTACGTCGAGGGAAGCGGCGGCCTCCGCGATCGCGGCCGTGCCGAGCACCCTGCTGTCCCGGATGCGCTTCTTGTGCGCCTCGCTCCAGCGGCGGTCCCCGATGCCGGCGCCCGCGAGGTGCACGACGGCGTCGCAGCCCGCGAGGCCGGCCACGTCCACGTACTGCCGCTCCGGGTCCCACTCCACCTCGTGCCGCCCCCGCGCCGGGCGCCGCACGAGCCGCACCACGTCGTGGCCGTCGGCCCGCAGGGAGCGTGCCAGGGCCGAGCCGATGAGCCCGGTGGCACCGCTCACCGCGATACGGGACGTGCCACCGGAGAGGTCCAGGGGCCGGGAAGCGTCCAGGGGCCGGGGAGGGTCCTGCGGCCGGGAAATGTCCATGGGTCCCATCCTGCCCTCATGGCACAGTGACCGGCATGACCTCCCCGCACATACGCCCCGCACGTCACGGCGACGCGGAGGCGCTCGCCGCCCTCGACCGCACGACCTGGTCCCCGCTGCACGCCGTGGTGCCGAAGCCGCAGCCGCCGTACGACCCGTTCTTCGACTCCACGCACCGCCCGGAGGACTATCTCGTCGCCGACGACGGTGCCGGCGTGCCGCTCGGATACGTACGGATCGGTCTGCCGACGCGGCTCGCCTGCAACGCCCACGTCCGGCAGATCCAGGGCCTCGTGGTCGCCGATTCGGCGCGCGGGCGCGGTATCGCGCGGGCGCTGCTGCGCGCGGCGGGCGAGGAGGCGCGCCGCCAGGGGGCGACCCGGCTGACCCTGCGCGTCCTCGGCCACAACGCCCCGGCGCGCACGCTGTACGAGGCGGAGGGGTTCGTGGTGGAGGGGGTGCTGCCCGGCGAGTTCTACCTCGACGGCCGGTACGTCGACGACGTCTTCATGGGCCGCAGCCTCATCGACCCGAGCCGGGGCCCGGGGCGGGGCCGGGAGCCGGGGGCGGCGTCAGCAGGCTGATGCCGCCCGCGAGTTCGCGCAGGCAGCGCACCGCGAGCGGGCCCGCTTCGGCGGCGGGGGCGTCCGTCCCGGCCCAGGTCTCCAGCGCCACCCGGATCGCGGCCGTGGCCGCCGCCGACGCGAGCCGGACGTCCACCGGGTCGGCGTCCGGGCCGGCCAGCGCGGCGACCACGGGCCGCAGCAGCTCCTCCGACTCGTGGTTGACCCTGTACCAGACGGCCCGCAGCGCCGGGTCGCCGTCGGCCGCTCGGAGCAGCCCCCGGGTGCGGCGCAGGCCATCGGCCGCGGTCTCGTCCGGTACGGCCAGGGCCTCGGCGACCGACCGCTCCAGGGCGGCGGCCAGCGGCTCGGCGCCCCGTTCGCCGGCCGGCGCGGCGGCCGCGAGCAGGGCGCGCCACCGGTCGGCGCCCCCGGTGAGGAACGGCGCGACCGCGTCCTGCTTGTTGCGGAAGTACCGGTAGAACGTGCGCAGGGCGACGCCCGCGCGTTCGGCGATGTCCTCGGCCGTCGTCGCGTCCGGGCCCCGGTCGGTGAACAGGTCGGCGGCGGCGCGGGCGATGTCGAGCTGGGTGGCGGCCTTCCGGCGTTCGGTCAGGGAGGGCTTGGTGCTCATCGAAAAGAAGCCTACGCCCGGACAGACCACCCCATACGACCCCTGGTGCCACTATGGCAAAACGTGTCACTCGCGCGTACGGTGTCGCCCCATGGACCGCTACCAGAACCGCCGTGTACTGATCACAGGAGCCGGCTCGGGCATCGGCCGCGCCACCGTCCTCCGGATCCTCGCCGAGGGCGGCCGGGTCGTCGCCGTCGACGTCGACGAGGCGGGGCTGAAGGCCACGTACGAACGAGCGGTGACCGCCGGCGGCACGGCGTCCGACGTCACCGGGCGCCTCACGACCGCGTTCCTCGACGTCTCCGACGAACGGTCCGTCACCGCCGGTGTCGCCGAGGCCGTCGACACCCTCGGCGGCCTGGACGTCCTGGTCAACGCCGCCGGGATCCTGCGCTCCGAGCACACCCACCGCACCACGCTCGACCTCTTCAACCGGGTCGTCGCGGTCAACCTCACCGGCACGTTCCTGATGATCCGCGAGGCCGTCCCCGCGCTGCTGGCCGGCGACCGGCCCGTGATCGTGAACTTCTCCTCCACCTCCGCCGCGTTCGCCCACCCCTATATGTCGGCGTACGCCGCGAGCAAGGGCGGCATCCAGGCGATGACCCACGCCATCGCGAGCGAGTACAGCCGGCAGGGCCTGCGCGCCGTCTGTGTCGCACCGGGCTCGATCGCCTCCGGCATGACCACCGGCTCCGGCCCCGGCCTCCCGGACGACGCCGACATGAGCCTGTTCACGAAGCTCGTGCCCGCCATCGGGCAGGGCTTCGCCGGTCCCGAGACGGTCGCGGGAGTCGTCGCCATGCTCGGCTCGGAGGACGGCGCGTTCATCACGGGCACCGAGATCCGCGTCGACGGCGGCACCCACTTCTGACGCACGCGCCCCGGCACCCCGCCCGGGGCCGCCGACCCCCGTCCAGGGGCCGCCATGGCCCCGGGGCGGTGGCGGCCTCCCCGGGTCAGCCGCCGAACCTCTCCCACAACCGGGGGAAGCGCTCCGCCAGCGCCGCCTCGTCCTCCGGGTCGAACGGGGTGCCCTCCGGCTCAGCGGGCTGACCCGCGATGCCGAGGTCGGGCGCCACGACACCGGTGAGCTGCTCGTACGCCTCGTCCGCCGCGTACCCGAGCTCCTCCCCGTCCCCGTCGATCTCCTCGTCGAAGTCGTCCAGGAGCTCGGCGAGCGCGTCCGGTTCGTGCACCCCGCCCTCGAAGACCTCCCGCCCCTGGCCGATCAGCCAGCAGCGGAAGTAGTCGAAGGCGTCGTCGCTGGCGCCGCCCAGCAGTACGGCCGCCGCACCCCACAGGTCCCAGGTGTACGCACGGTTGTAGCGGGACTCGAAATGCCGGGCGAAGTCCAGCACGGAGTCGGGATCGAGCTGGAGCAGCCGCTCGACCAGCAGGTCGGCATGGTCCTCGGGGTCGCCCTCGGCGGCCTCGCGGGTCGAGTCGACGATCTCCCAGAACTCCGTCTCGTCCATCACGGGACAAGCATCGGGCGTCACGGGGAACGGCGCACGCGGAGCGGCCGAAATGAAACCGGACAGAAGATGTCGGGTTTCCCTGCGACAGTCGGCGTATGACCAACGGGAACACCCACACCCCCACCGCCGGCGCCACCCCGGACACCCCCGACGCGACCCGCCCCACCACCGCCGGAACCACCCCCGGCACCGCCACCGGCAGCTCCCCCGGCACCGCCACCGGCAGCTCCCCCGGCACCGCCCCCACCACTCCCGGCACCGCCCCCGGCGTATCCGTCGAGCGGCCCCTGGCCGGCACGGTCGCCCTGGTCGCGGGTGCCACCCGGGGCGGCGGCCGCGCCATCGCCGTCCAGCTCGGCGCCGTCGGCGCCACCGTGTACGTCACCGGCCGCACCACCCGCGACCACGTCAGCGAGGTCGGCCGCCCCGGCGAGACCATCGAGGAGACCGCCGAACTGGTCACCGCGGCGGGCGGCGAAGGCATCGCCGTCCCCACCGACCACCTCGTACCGGACCAGGTGCGGGCGCTGGTCGCCCGGATCGACCGCGACCACGGCCGCCTCGACACCCTCGTCAACAGCCTCTGGGGCGGCGACCACCTGCTGGAGTTCGGCGTCAAGATGTGGGACACCGACCTGGAGCAGGGCCTGCGCATGCTCGACCTCGGCATCCGCAGCCACGCCATCACCAGCGGCATCGCCCTGCCGCTGCTCGTCCGGCACCCCGGCGGCCTGCTCGTCGAGATGACCGACGGCACGGCCGAGTACAACCAGCGCTTCCGCGAGAACTTCTACTACGACCTCGCCAAGACCACCCCTATCCGGATGGCCTTCGCCCTCGCCCACGACCTGGAGGACACCGGCTGCACCGCCGTCGCGCTGTCCCCCGGCTTCCTGCGCTCCGAGGAGATGCTCGACGCGTTCGGCGTGCGGGAGGAGAACTGGCGCGACGCCTGCGCCCGCGAACCCCACTTCGCCGTCGCCGAGTCACCCGTCTACGTCGGCCGCGCGGTCGCCGCCCTCGCCGCGGACCCCGACCGCTCCCGCTGGAACGGCCAGTCGCTGTCCAGCGCCCAGCTCGCCAAGGAGTACGGCTTCACCGACGCCGACGGCTCCCAGCCGGACGCCTGGAGCTACTTCCGGGACGTCGTCCACGGCGACAAGGACGCACCCGCCGACGACTACCGCTGACCCGGGGCGCCGTACAGGGCCGCCATCCCGGCCGCCGCCCCGGCGAACCGTTCCCGCAGCGTGGCCGGTTCCAGGACCTCCGCCTCCGGGCCGAGCGCCAGGAGCTGGCTGAACGCCACCTCCTCCGACTCCACCGGCAGGGTGACCGTCACCCGGCCGGTGGGGTCCGCCGGCCCCGCCGCAGCCAGCGCCTCCCGCGCGGCGGCCGGATCCGTCAGGTGCGGCAGCCGTCGCGCGCCCGCGTCCGACAGCCGCACCACCACCTCCGTACGCAGGAGCGACCGGGCGAACTCGGCGGCCCGCTCCTCCCAGAACTCCGGCAGGTCGAAGCCCTCGTCCCGCGCGAACCGCTCCGCGCCCGGCGCCACCGCCTCGAACCGGTCCACCCGGTACACCCGGAACGCCTCGTCCGCGCGGGCGCACAGGTACCAGACGCCCGCCTTCAGCACGAGCCCGTACGGCGCCAGCTCGCGTTCCACGACCGTGTCGCCGCGCCGGTAGCGGGCCGACACCAGCCGGTCGTCCCACACCGCGTCGGCGATCGCCGGCAGCAGCTCCGGGGCCTGCGGCTCCTGGTACCAGCCCGGCGCGTCCAGGTGGAACCGCTGCGCCGCCGACTCCGGGGCGCCCCGCAGCGACGGCAGCAGCGCGGCGGACACCTTCAGCCGGGCCGCCGACGCCGCGTCGTCCAGGCCCATGTCCCGCAGCGCACCCGGCACGCCCGACAGGAACAGCGCCTCCGCCTCGCCGCGCGCCAGGCCGGTCAGCCGCGTCCGGTAGCCGCCGACCAGCCGGTACCCGCCGCTCCGCCCCCGGTCCGCGTACACCGGAACGCCCGCCTCCGACAGGGCGAGCGCGTCCCGGGTGATCGTCCGCTCGGACACCTCCAGCTCCCGCGCGAGCTCACCGGCGGTCATCGACGGCCGGGACTGGAGCAACAGCACCATCTTGATCAGGCGGGCGGCACGCATGCGCCCATCATGCCTGTGCCCCCGGACGCGGGGAGGCGGGCCGGGGGCACAGGCAGAACAGCGGGACTCCGGGATACGGGCTACAGGCCGTAGCGCTCCCGGGCGTCCTTCACCGCGGAGGCCGGGACCTCACCGCGCCGGGCCAGCTGGGCCAGGGCGGCGACCACGATCGACGGCGCGTCCACACCGAAGTGGCGGCGCGCGGCCTCACGGGTGTCCGACAGGCCGAAGCCGTCGGCGCCGAGCGAGCTGTAGTCCTGCTCGACCCACTGGGCGATCTGGTCCGGGACCTGGCGCATGTAGTCGCTGACCGCCAGGACGGGGCCCTGCGCGTCGGCCAGCGCCTGACGCACGTACGGCACCCGCTCCTCGCCGCGCAGCAGCGCCGCGTCGGCCTCCAGCGCGTCGCGCCGCAGCTCGGTCCACGAGGTCGCGGACCACACGTCGGCGGTCACGCCCCACTCGTCGGCCAGCATCCGCTGCGCGTCCAGCGCCCAGTGGATGGCCGTGCCCGACGCCAGCAGCTGCAGACGCGGCGCGCCCTCGGCGCCCGAGCCCTCCTTGAACCGGTACAGGCCCTTGACGATGCCCTCGTCGACACCCTCGGGCTTCGCCGGCTGCGGCATCGGCTCGTTGTAGACGGTCAGGTAGTAGAAGACGTTCGGGTCCTCGCCCGGCGCGCCCTCGCCGTACATGCGGCGCAGACCGTCCTTGACGATCACCGCGACCTCGTACGCGAACGCCGGGTCGTACGTCAGGGCCGCCGGGTTCGTCGCCGCGATGACCGGCGAATGCCCGTCGGCGTGCTGGAGCCCCTCACCGGTCAGGGTCGTACGACCGGCCGTCGCGCCCACCAGGAAGCCCCGGCCGAGCTGGTCGCCGAGCTGCCACATCTGGTCGGCGGTCCGCTGCCAGCCGAACATCGAGTAGAAGATGTAGAACGGGATCATCGGCTCGCCGTGCGTCGAGTAGGCGGTCGACGCGGCGATGAAGTCGGCCATGGACCCGGCCTCGGTGATCCCCTCGTTGAGGATCTGGCCGTTGACGGCCTCCTTGTAGTACATCAGCTGGTCGCGGTCGACCGGCTCGTACGTCTGGCCCTTCGGCGAGTAGATGCCGAGCGACGGGAACAGCGACTCCATACCGAACGTACGGGCTTCGTCCGGGACGATCGGAACCCAGCGCCTGCCGGTCTCCTTGTCGCGCACCAGGTCCTTGACGAGCCGCACGAACGCCATGGTCGTGGCGACCGACTGCGCACCGGAGCCCTTGTCGAACGCGGCGAACGCCCTGTCCGCGGGAGCGGGCAGCGGCGCCACCGGGTGCACCCGGCGAGCCGGCGCGGGACCACCCAGCGCGGCACGCCGCTCCTGCAGGTAGCGCACCTCCGCCGAGCCGGCGCCGGGGTGCCCGTAAGGCACCTGGCCGCCCTCGAAGGCGCTGTCCGGGATCGGCAGCTCCAGCAGGTCGCGCATCGCCTTGAACTCGTCCACCGAGAGCTTCTTCATCTGGTGGTTGGCGTTCTTGGACGCGAAGCCCTTGCCGAGCGTGTGACCCTTCACGGTCTGCGCGAGGATGACGGTGGGCGCGCCCGCGTGCGTCAGCGCGGCCCGGTAGGCGGCGAAGACCTTGCGGGACTCGTGGCCGCCGCGCGAGTAGTGGAAGCACTCGAGGATCTTGTCGTCGGACAGCAGCTTCGCCATCTCGACCAGCGCCGGGTCGGCACCGAAGAAGTCCTGGCGGATGTAGGCCGCGTCCCTCGTCTGGTACGTCTGGACCTGAGCGTCCGGCACCTGGCGCAGCCTGCGTACGAGCGCGCCGGTGGTGTCCAGCTGGAACAGCTCGTCCCACGCGGAGCCCCACAGCGTCTTGACGACGTTCCAGCCGGCCCCGCGGAACTGGGCCTCCAGCTCCTGCACGATCTTGAAGTTGGCGCGGACCGGGCCGTCGAGGCGCTGCAGGTTGCAGTTGATGACGAAGGTCAGGTTGTCCAGACCCTCGCGGGCGGCGAGCGCGAGAGCCGCCGTCGACTCGGGCTCGTCCATCTCACCGTCGCCGAGGAACGCCCAGACGTGCGAGTTCGACACGTCCTTGATCCCGCGGTTGGTGAGGTAGCGGTTGAACCGTGCCTGGTAGATCGCCGACAGCGGGCCGAGGCCCATCGACACGGTCGGGAACTCCCACAGCCACGGCAGCCGGCGCGGGTGCGGGTAGGACGGCAGTCCGTTGCCGCCGGACTCCTGCCGGAAGTTGTCCAGGTGCGCCTCGGTCAGGCGCCCGTCCAGGAAGGCCCGCGCGTAGATGCCCGGCGACGCGTGCCCCTGGATGAACAGCTGGTCACCGGAGCCGTCGGCCTCCTTGCCCCGGAAGAAGTGGTTGAACCCGGTCTCGTAGAGCCAGGCGGCGGAGGCGAAGGTGGCGATGTGGCCGCCGACGCCGTACTTGGAGCCGCGGGACACCATGGCGGCGGCGTTCCACCGGTTCCACGCGGTGATCCGCGCCTCCAGCGCCTCGTCGCCGTCGAAGCCGTAGCCGGCCTCGGCGGCGGTGGGGATGGTGTTGACGTAGTCGGTTTCGAGCAGCTTCGGCAGCGCGAGACCGGCGCCCTCGGCGCGCTCCAGGGTGCGTCGCATCAGATACGCGGCGCGGTGCGGCCCCGCCGCTTCGGTGACGGCGTCGAGGGACGCCTGCCACTCGGCGGTCTCCTCGGGGTCGCGATCCGGCAGCTGGTCGAGCTCGCTCGGCTGGATGCGGGTGGGGTCGGTCATAATCGCCGCCTTCCGGAGTCGAAGGGGTGTGGAGCCCTTGGTCTTGGCAGGACAGGGCGAGGGGACCTCTGTTGAAGTCCGCCGACGACTGTACGACCGTGATCGATGATCGATCAAAGGGTGAGCGGCAAAATCTTATGCGCAGCGCCAAAGTCGGCATCGGGTGCCATGAAAACGGGCACCGGGTGCCGTGTTTTCGCAGGTGACGCCCCACGCATGAGCGCCCCCACCCCAGAATGAGCACACGCCGAGGCGGACCCGAAGGCGCCGTCCCCCGCGCGGGAGGGGCCACGCGCGGGGGCCCGCCCTCGGGGAGGGCTAGCGGGGAGGGGGCACGCGGGGGTGGTCGTCGGAGTGAGCCCCGGAGTCGTCGGCCGGGTGGCGGCGGGCTCTCGGGGACGGGCCACGCGCGGGGGCGGACCGCCGAGGACGTGCTACGCGCGGGACGGGTCGGTGGGAGGGCCTACGCGCGGGGCGTGCCCCGGTAGAGGCTACGGGCGGGGACGGACCGGGGGAGGAGGGGTTGCGCGCGGGACGGGCCCCTCCGGGGGCCTCGGGGTGGCGGGCCTTCGGGAAGGGGGTCACGCCCGGGGGCGGAACGCGGGGGAGGGTTACGCGCGGGGGGCGCAGCCCAGGACGTGGGCCTTGACCAGCGCGCCGATCTCAGGGTCCCGGCGGCGGAACGCCTCCATCAGGTCCTGGTGCTCCTGCGCGTACTCCTTCTGCACCGTCCCGAGCCAGCGGATCGACAGGGCCGTGAACACCTCGATGCCGAGCCCCTCCCAGGTGTGCAGCAGCACCGCGTTGTGCGCGGCGCGCACCAGCTCCCGGTGGAAGGCGACCGTGTGCCGCACCTGCGCCGTACCGTCCCCGTGCGCGTCCGCCTCGTACAGCGCCGCCACGTGCGGCTCCAGCGCCGAGCAGTCGGCCGCCAGGCGCTCCGCCGCGAGCTCGGCCGCGATCTGCTCCAGGCCCGCCCGTACCGGGTAGCTCTCCTCCAGGTCCGCCGCCGAGAGGTTCCGCACCCGCACGCCCTTGTTCGGCGCCGACTCGATCAGGCGGAGGCTCTCCAGCTCCCTGAGCGCCTCCCGTACGGGTGTCTGGCTGACCTGGAGCTCGGTCGCGATGCGCCGCTCCACGATCCGCTCGCCCGGCTTCCACCGCCCGCTGACGATGCCCTCCACGATGTGCTCGCGGATCTGTTCGCGCAGCGAGTGGACGACGGGCGGGGTGGTCATGGGGGCTCCTTCGCTGCTGCGGCGGTTGCCGCCATTATTCCGCCCGGGTTCGGTATACGGGACGACGGCGCCCCCGTCCCGGCAACTGCCGGGCGGGGGCGCCGTGTTGGGGCTCCGGGAGCCGGGGGTGTCACAGGCCGAGGTCGACCTCGAACTCGCCGGCCTCCAGGATCGCCTTGACGGCCGTCAGGTAGCGGGCCGCGTCGGCGCCGTCCACCAGGCGGTGGTCGTAGGACAGCGTCAGGTACGTCATGTCACGGATGCCGATGACCGTACCCTCGGCCGTCTCGATGACGGCCGGGCGCTTCACCGTGGCGCCGATGCCCAGGATGGCGACCTGGTTCGGCGGAACGATGATCGTGTCGAACAGCGCACCGCGCGAGCCGGTGTTGCTGATCGTGAACGTGGCGCCCGCGAGCTCATCCGGGGTGATCTTGTTGCCGCGGACCTTGCCCGCCAGCTCGGCGGTGGCCTTGGCGATACCGGCGATGTTCAGGTCGCCCGCGCCCTTGATGACCGGCGTCATCAGACCCTTCTCGGAGTCCACGGCGATGCCGATGTTCTCCGAGTCGAAGTACGTGATGGTGCCCTCGTCCTCGTTGATCCGGGCGTTGATGACCGGGTGGGCCTTCAGCGCCTGGGCGGCGGCCTTGACGAAGAACGGCATCGGGGAGAGCTTGACGCCCTCGCGGGCGGCGAAGGAGTCCTTCGCGCGGCCGCGCAGCTTCATCAGCTTGGTGATGTCGACCTCGACGACCGAGGACAGCTGGGCCTGGCCGTGCAGCGCCTTCATCATGTTGTCGCCGATGACCTTGCGCATGCGGGTCATCTTGACGGTCTGACCGCGCAGCGGGGACACCTCGAGCGCCGGGGCCTTGGCGGCGGCCGGAGCGGCGGCGGCGGGGGCCGGGGCGGCAACGGCGGCCTTGGCGGCCTCGGCGGCGGCCAGGACGTCCTGCTTGCGGATACGGCCACCGACGCCGGTGCCCTTCACGGTCGCGAGGTCGACACCGTTCTCGGCGGCGAGCTTGCGGACCAGCGGGGTCACGTACGCGCCCTCGTCCGTGGGACGGACGGCGGCGGGAGCCGCCGGGGCGACCGGAGCCGGAGCCGGAGCGGCCGGAGCCGGAGCCGGGGCTGCGGCGACCGGGGCCGGGGCGGGTGCCGGAGCGGCCGGAGCCGGGGCGGGTGCCGGAGCGGCCGGAGCCGGGGCGGGCGCCGGAGCCGCGGGGGCGGCCGGGGCGGGCGCCGGAGCCGCAGGGGCCGGAGCAGGGGCGGCCGGGGCCGGGGCCGGGGCGGCCGGAGCCGGGGCGGCGGCCGGAGCCGCACCCGCGGCGCCGATGACGGCCAGCTTGGCGCCGACCTCGGCGGTCTCGTCCTCGCCGACCACGATCTCCAGCAGCACACCGGAGGTGGGGGCGGGGATCTCGGTGTCGACCTTGTCCGTGGAGACCTCGAGCAGCGGCTCGTCGGCCTCGACGGACTCGCCGACCTGCTTCAGCCAGCGGGTCACGGTGCCCTCGGTCACCGACTCGCCCAGGGCGGGCAGGACGACCTCGGTGCCCTCGGCGGCACCGGCGGCCGGGGCGGGGGCGGCGGGAGCCTCGGCGGCGGGCGCCGGGGCGGCCGGGGCCTCGGCCACCGGGGCCTCGGCGGCCGGGGCGGGCGCCGGGGCCGGAGCTGCGGCGGGGGCCTCGGCGGCGGCCGGGGCGGCCGCGGGGGCCCCCGTACCGTCGTCGATGACGGCCAGCTCGGCGCCGACCTCGACGGTCTCGTCCTCGGCGACCTTGATGGAGGCCAGGACGCCGGATGCGGGGGCGGGGATCTCGGTGTCGACCTTGTCCGTGGACACCTCGAGCAGCGGCTCGTCCGCCTCCACGCGCTCACCCTCGGCCTTCAGCCAACGGGTGACAGTTCCCTCGGTGACGCTCTCGCCGAGCGCCGGCAGGGTTACGGAAACCGACATGGTTTCAGTTGCTCCTAACGAATTGCGGTAAGTGGTCGCGCCCGGTCGACCGGATCAGTCGTGGGAGTGGAGGGGCTTGCCGGCCAGGGCCAGGTGGGCCTCGCCGAGCGCCTCGTTCTGCGTCGGGTGCGCGTGGATGAGCTGGGCCACCTCGGCGGGCAGCGCCTCCCAGTTGTAGATGAGCTGCGCTTCGCCGACCTGCTCGCCCATGCGGTCACCGACCATGTGGACGCCGACCACGGCACCGTCCTTGACCTGGACGAGCTTGATCTCGCCCGCGGTCTTCAGGATCTTGCTCTTGCCGTTGCCCGCGAGGTTGTACTTCAGAGCGACGACCTTGTCCGCGCCGTAGACCTCCTTGGCCTTGGCCTCGGTGATGCCCACGGAGGCGACCTCCGGGTGGCAGTACGTCACACGGGGCACGCCGTCGTAGTCGATCGGGACCGGCGTGAGACCGGCCAGACGCTCCGCCACCAGGATGCCCTCGGCGAAGCCGACGTGCGCGAGCTGGAGGGTCGGGACGAGGTCGCCCACGGCCGAGATCGTCGGCACGTTCGTCCGCATGTACTCGTCGACGAGGACGTAGCCGCGGTCCATGGCGACGCCCTGCTCCTCGTACCCCAGCCCGGCGGAGACCGGGCCGCGGCCGATGGCGACGAGCAGCACCTCGGCCTCGAAGGTCTTGCCGTCGGCCAGGGTGACCTTGACGCCGGTGTCGGTGTACTCGGCGCTCTGGAAGAACGTACCAAGGTTGAACTTGATGCCGCGCTTGCGGAAGGCGCGCTCAAGAAGCTTCGAGCTGTTCTCGTCCTCGACCGGGACGAGGTGCTTCATGCCCTCGATGACGGTGACGTCGGTGCCGAAGGACTTCCAGGCGGAGGCGAACTCGACGCCGATGACGCCGCCGCCCAGGATGATCGCGGACTCCGGGACCCGGTCCAGGGTCAGCGCGTGGTCCGAGGAGAGGATGCGGTTGCCGTCGATCTCCAGGCCCGGCAGCGACTTCGGTACGGAACCGGTGGCGAGGAGGACGTGCCGACCCTCGACCCGTCGGCCGCCGACATCGACCGAGGTGGGCGACGACAGCCGGCCCTCACCTTCGATGTAGGTCACCTTGCGGGAGGCGACGAGACCCTGCAGGCCTTTGTACAGGCCGGAGATCACATCGTCCTTGTACTTGTGGACGGCCTTGATGTCGATGCCCTCGAAGGAGGCCCTGACACCGAACTGGTCCGCCTCGCGGGCCTGGTCGGCGACCTCACCGGCGTGGAGCAGAGCCTTGGTGGGAATGCAGCCGTTGTGCAGGCAGGTGCCGCCGAGCTTGTTCTTCTCGATGAGTGCGACGTCCAGGCCCAGCTGCGCACCCCGCAGGGCCGCGGCGTAACCGCCACTGCCACCGCCGAGGATCACTAGGTCGAAAACGGTGCTGGCGTCGTTCGCCACGTCACGTCCTCCATGCATGTGCGCCGGTCGCCGGAACCCATGTCCCCTTCGGGGGGATGACCGGTCGGTCGGCTGGTGTTCGGCCGCTGTCTCTTCGGCCCTGTGGTGGGGGCCCTGTCCTGCCGGGAACCCATCTTCGCACTTGTTGCCGGAGTACGAGACGCGGGGCTGGTTCGTGAGACGGCCGATCATCCGTCGGCGCGGGTCGGCGCCATGGACGAACGTACGGATTTCGTCGTCGGCGAAACCCGTGGCCCCGGGTGTCCGCCACCCGGGGCCACGGCGACCGGATCCGCCCGGGTCAGCCGAGGTCGCCGTCGGCGGTGCGCTCCGCCAGCTTCACCAGCGTCCGCACCGACGAGCCGGTGCCGCCCTTCGGGGTGTAGCCGAAGGGGCCGGACTCGTTGAAGGCCGGGCCCGCGATGTCGAGGTGGGCCCAGGTGATGCCCTCGCCGACGAACTCCTTCAGGAACAGACCGGCGACCAGGCCGCCGCCCATGCGCTCGCCCATGTTGGCGATGTCGGCGGTGGGGGAGTCCATGCCCTTGCGCAGCTCGGCCGGCAGCGGCATCGGCCAGGACTGCTCGCCGACCTCCTCGGCGATCTCGTGGATCGCCGTGCGGAACGCGTCGTCGTTGGCCATGATCCCGAACGTGCGGTTGCCGAGGGCCAGCACCATCGCGCCGGTCAGCGTCGCCACGTCGACGATGGCGTCCGGGTTCTCCTCCGACGCGCGGGTGAGCGCGTCGGCGAGGACGAGACGGCCCTCGGCGTCGGTGTTCAGCACCTCGACGGTCTTGCCGGAGTACATGCGCAGCACGTCGCCGGGGCGGGTGGCGGAGCCCGACGGCATGTTCTCGGCGAGCGCCAGCCAGCCGGTGACGTTGACGGCGAGGCCGAGCCGGGCGACGGCGATGACCGCGGCGAAGACGGCGGCGGCGCCGCTCATGTCGCACTTCATCGTCTCGTTGTGGCCGGCCGGCTTCAGGGAGATGCCGCCCGAGTCGTAGGTGATGCCCTTGCCGATGAGGGCGAGGGTCTTCTCGGCCTTCGGGTGCGTGTAGGCGAGCCTCACCAGCCGCGGCGGGTTCTCGGAGCCGGCGCCGACGCCGAGGATGCCGCCGAAGCCGCCCTTGACGAGCGCCTTCTCGTCGAGGACCTGCACCTTGACGCCGTTCTCCTTGCCGGCCGCGGCGGCGACGGCGGCGAACGCCTCCGGGGTGAGGTCGTTCGGCGGGGTGTTGATCAGGTCGCGGGCGCGGTTGATCTCCTCGGTGAGGGCGACCGCACGCTCGGCGGCGGCCTTGTACGCCTTGTCGCGGGGCTTCGCGCCGAGCAGCGCCACCTCCGCGAGCGGGCCCTTCGCGTCCTTGCCGCGCTCCTGGTACGCGGTGAAGGCGTACGCGCCGAGCAGCGCGCCCTCCGCGATCGCCTCGGCGTCCTCGACGGCCTCGACGGGCAGCGCGAACGCGGCCTTCTTCGTACCGGTCAGGGCACGGGCGGCGGAGCCGGCGGCGCGGCGCAGCGTCTCGGAGCCGTACGTCTCGTCCTTCTCCGGAGCCTTGCCCAGGCCGACCGCCAGCACGACCGGCGCCTTCAGCCCGTCAGGGGACGGCACCTTGGTCACCTCGCCCTCGCCGCCGGAGGCGCCGAGGGTCTCCAGGACCGTGGCGAGCTTTCCGCCGAACGCCTTGTCCACGGCCTCGGCGCCGGGCGCGACGACGAGCCCCTTGCCGCCGTCCGCGGCCTTGGCGACGCCGATGACGAGGGCGTCGGCGCGCAGCGTCGCGGCACCGGCAGTGCTGAGAGTGAGAGCAGTCACGGTGGTGATTTCTCGCTTCCATTGAGTTCTGAGGCGGTCGAGGGATGGGCCGACCGTGCCCGCCGCATCGTAATTCGGCCCGTCCGGCCCGTTGAGCGCCAGGGACGAGCCTACGCGCGCTCCTCGTCTTCGCTCACGGTGGCGGAGGTTCACTCGTCCGTGGCGTCTCTTTCATGTTTTGCGGATCAAATCATGAGAGCTGCGTCACACTCCCTGCAATCACGCAAGGGAGCCTCGTACCCCTTTGCATCATCTCCACAGAACCTCCCGATGCGGGCGCGCCGCTCGGGGGCCCATCAGGGGGGAAAGCCCGATGCACATCCAGGGATTCAGGACCGGCAGAGCCGCCGGCACGTTCGCCGCCGCGGCCCTGCTGGCCACGGCGCTTCCGGCCGGCGGGGTGTCCGCGGCCGAGACCGTGCCCCGTATCGACCTCAAGGTGCTCGTCGTCGACGACGGCGGCGGGGCGGTCGAGGCCATCACATCCGAACTGAGGAGTTCCGGAGTGCCGTACCGCGAGGTCGCGCTCACGGACCCGGGCCGGCCGGTCATCGACGCCGCGTTCCTCTCCGACACGGTCGACGGGCGCCCCCGCGCCAAGTACCAGGGCGTGGTCCTCCCCGACGAGGCGCCGTACGGGCTCGCCGACACCGAACGGGCCGCGCTCGGCACGTACGAGAAGACGTTCGGCATCCCGCAGGTCGACGCCTACACCTGGGCACACCCCGGCGTCGGCCTCGACTACACGAGCGACGGCGGGTTCTCCGGCGTCCTCGACGGCGTCGCCACCAGTGTCACGGCCGCCGGCACCGCAGGACCGTTCCGCTACCTCGACGGGCCCCTGACCTTCGAGGACAACGCCCCCGCGGTGGCCGAGAGCTACGGCTACGCGGGCCGCCCCCGCGAGGGGTACACCAGCTATCTCGACCTCCCCGTCGACGGCGGCGGCCGCGCCAGCCTCATCGGCGAGTACGCCCACGACGGACGGCGCGAACTGGTCGTCACCTTCGCCTACAACCAGTACCAGCGGCAGTTCCGCGTACTGGCCAGGGGCATCGTGGAATGGCTCACCCAGGGCGTCCACCTGGGGCAGAGCCGCAACCACTTCTCCGTCCACGTGGACGACGTCTTCGCGCCCGACTCCCGCTGGGACACCGAACGCAACTGCACCCCGGGCGACTTCGACTGCGTCGGCGGCGACGGCGAGGGCACCGAGCCCATCCGGATGACCGCCGCGGACGCCCAGTACGCCGCCCAGTGGCAGCGCACCGCCGGCTTCACCCTCGACATGGTCTACAACGCGGGCGCCGGCGAGGAGTGGAAGGCCGAGCACGGCGGCAGCGACCCGCTCACCGCCCGGCTCGTCGCCGACCGCGCCCAGTACCGCTGGGTGAACCACACCTACACGCACCCGTTCCTCGGCTGTGTCCAGGACACCTCCACCGTCCCCTGGCAGTGCGCGAAGGACGCCTACGGCAACACCCGGTGGATGAGCCGCGCCGAGATCTCCGCGCAGATCCGCGACAACCACCGCTGGGCCGTGAACAAGGGCATCTCCGTCGACCGCGCCGAACTCGTCACCGGCGAGCACTCCGGTCTCAGGACGCTCCCGCAGCAGCCGCAGGACAACCCGAACCTCGCCGGCGCCCTCGCCGACAACGGCGTCACCTGGGTCGCCAGCGACAACTCGCGCGAGCCCGCGCAGCGCGCCGTCGGCCGCGCCCTCACCGTGCCCCGCCACCCGATGAACGTGTACTACAACGTCGGTACGGCGGCCGAGATGGCCGACGAGTACAACTGGATCTACACCAGCAGGGCCGACGGCGGCAGCGGCGTGTGCGAGACCGACCCGGCCTCCACCTGCCTCGACGAGCCGCTGGACACCGCCACCGGTTACGCCACGCACATCGTCCCGCAGGAGGCCCGGATCGCCCTCGGGCACATCGTCTCCGGCGACCCGCGCCCGCACTACGTCCACCAGTCCAACCTGGCCGAGGACCGCATCCTCTACCCCGTCCTGGACCGGGTGCTCGCCGACTACCGCGGCCTGTTCGCCGACAACACCCCCCTGGTCAACCCCCGCCACCGCGACGTCGGTCTGGAGCTGAGGCGCCGCGCCGCCTGGGACCGCGCCATCGCCGACGGCAGGGTCACCGCGTACCGTGTCGGGAACACCGTCACGATCAAGGCCCCGTCGGGAGTGACCGCCCCCGTCACCGCGCCCGACGGCACCCGCAAGCGGCAGCTGCTCGGCTCGACCGTGTTCGGCACCCCGTACGCGGGCGCGCGTTCGGCGTGGACGGCGCCGGACGGCCTGCAGACCGCGGTCACGCTGACGCTGCCGGCCACCTGACAGGCCGTACGGCCCGACCGACCCGTACGGCCCGGTCGACCGCTCCCGGCCGGCACCGGCCGGGCCGGTCCGTACCGGCCTGACCGTTCACCCGGGGGGAACACCATGCCCAGCACCGGCCGCCATGTCACGCTGCTCACCGAAGGCACCTACCCGCACGTCCACGGCGGCGTGAGCACCTGGTGCGACCAGCTCGTCCGGGGCATGCCGGAGGTCGACTTCCAGGTCCTCGCGCTCACCGGCAGCGGCCGGGAGCCCGTCACCTGGGACCTGCCGCCCAACCTCTACCGGCACACCGCCTTCCCCCTGTGGGGACCGGCACCGGGCCGCTCCCGGCTCCCGCTGTTCGGCCGGGAGCGGCGCCGCTTCACCGACACGTACGAACGCTTCCTGCTGTCGATCCTCGACCCCGACGCACCCGGCTGCGACTTCGGTGACGGCCTGTACGCCCTCGCCGAACTCGCCCGCGCCGGACGCCTGTCGGCGGCCCTGCGCAGCGAATCGGTTCTGCGGTCGCTGATGTGGATCTGGACCATGCCCCATCTGCCGACCGCCGCCGCCCGGCCCACCGTCCACGACGCCCTGACCGCCACCGACCTCCTCGAACACGCCCTGCGCCCGCTCGCCGCCCGCATACCCGACGACTGCGTCGCACACGCCGTCTCCAGCGGCCTCGCCACCCTCCCCGCGCTCACCGCCCAGCACTTCGACGGCGTACCGTTCCTCCTCACCGAGCACGGCATCTACCTCCGCGAGCGCTACCTCGGCTACCGCACCGAGACCCAGACCTGGCCGGTGAAGGCCCTGATGCTCGGCTTCTACCGCGAGCTGAACTCCCTGGGCTACCGCAAGGCCGACCTCATCACGCCCTGCAACCAGTACAACCGGCGCTGGGAGGAGCGCGGCGGCGCACCCGCCGACCGGATCCGCACCGTCTACAACGGCGTCGACCCGCACGCCTTCCCGCTCGCGGGACCCGACCCGGACGTGCCCACGCTCAGCTGGTGCGGCCGGATCGACCCCATCAAGGACCTGGAGACCCTCATCCGGGCGTACGCCATCGCCCGCGCCGAACTCCCCGAGCTGCGGCTGCGGCTGTTCGGCCCGGTCCCGGCGGGCAACGAGGACTACCGCACCCGCCTGGAGAAGCTCGCCGCCGAACTCGGCGTCACCGACGGCATCAGCTACGAGGGCCGGATCAGCGACGTCGCCCGCGCGTACGCGGCCGGCAGCGTCGTCATGCTCTCCTCCATCAGCGAGGGCTTCCCCTTCTCGATCATCGAGGCCATGTCCTGCGGCCGCACCACCGTCTCCACCGACGTCGGAGGCGTACGGGAGGCGGTCGGCGACACCGGGCTCGTCGTACCGCCCCGCGAGCCCGCCGTGATGGCCGAGGCCGCGCTCCGCCTCCTCCGCGACGACGCGCACCGCGCCGAACTGGGCCGGCGCGCCCGGCAGCGCGTCATCGACCAGTTCACGCTGCGCCGCTCCGTCGACGGGTTCCGCCGCATCTACCTCGAACTCGCCGGGCTGCCCGAACCCGAACCCGAACCCGGGCTCAGCGCCGCCGACGCCGACGACTGGACCCTGCAACTGCGGATCACCGACCCCTGGTACCGCGAGCTCGCCACGGAGGGCACCGTCTGATGAGCGGCTCCCTGTGGCTGAGGCCCGGCCCCGACGGCGCCGTCGGCGGCGACACCCTGCCGTGCCTCCCGCGCCCCCGGCCCGCCCCCGCCTGGGCCGCCGCCGACCCGGTCGACGCGCTCGCCGAACGGCTCGAGGACCTGATAGCGGTCGCCGTCCACCCCGACGAGATAGCCGCGCTCCTCGAGTCCGACGGCATGAACGACGAGCACATACGGCTCACCTACGGCCGCCAGGACTCCTTCGCGCTCGCCGAGGAGCTCTACGCGCGCGTGGAACGCCGCCACCCCGGCCACCCCGGCCACGCCCCAGGAACCGGCGCGCCCGAGCCGGTCGACGCCGGTGCCGCGAACCCCGGCACCGGGAACTCCCGCACGCGGAACCCCGGCACCGGGAACTCCCGCACCGCGAAATTCCGCACCGGGACCTTTCGCACCAGGAACTCCCGCATCGGGGACTCCGGGCACGGTGCTCCCGGCTCTGGCGGCCCGCGCTCCGGGGACTCCGGCATCGGGGACTCCCGCATCGGGGACTCCGGCATCGGGGACTCCGGGCACGGTGCTCCCCGCTCTGGCGGCCCGCGCTCCGGGGACTCCGGCATCGGGGACTCCGGGCACGGCGCTCCCCGCTCCGGCGGCCCGCGCTCCGGCGGCCCGCGCTCCGGCGGCCCGCGCTCCGGCGGCCCGCGCTCCGGCGGCCCCCGGCCCGCCGTCGCGTCGCGGCTCGCCGAAACCTGGTCGACCGGGCTCGCCCGCTGCCTCCTGCGCGGGCTCGTCTTCGCGCTTCCCGGCCTCGGCTACGTCCTCGGCGCGCCCCTGTTCGCGGGCCCCGCAGGCACGCTCGGGCTGCCGGCCGGCACGGTGCCGCTCCTCGCGGGCGCCGTCACCGGCTGGATGTGGAACCAGGCGCTGTCCCACCGCGCCTACACCTGGCTGGGCCTCGGCGACCGCCCCGCCGCCGCCCGCGCCCTGCTGACCGGCGCCCCGGCGGGCGCCCTGCTCGGCGCGGTCGTCGCGGCCGTCGCGGCGTCACCCGGCCAGTGGGGCGCGGTCGCGTTCGCCGCCGGCCAGTCCGTGTACCTGGCCGCCGCCACCGTGCTGCTGGTGCTCGACCGGGCGAAGGCCCTGCTCGGCGCGCTGCTCCCGCTGGTGGCGGGCGCGCCGGTCGCGCTCGCGTTCGGTCTGCCGGGGCCGGTGCGCGCCGCCCTGCTGCTGGCCGCGCCGCTCGCCGCTGCCGTACTCGCCGCGCGCACCCTCCTCACCGGGACGGCCCCGCCGCCACCCGGCCGCGGCGGGCCGCCGCTCGCCGCGTCGGCACCGTACGGGCTGTTCGGCCTCGGCACCGGCCTGCTCGTGCTGTACACGGTCATAGGGGACGTCGTCGCCCACGGCCCCGAGGCGGCGGTCGCCGCGCCGTCGGCCGTCGCGCTCACCCTGTCCATGGGCCCCGCCGAATGGCTGCTGCACCGCTTCCGGGTGCGCAGCCGAGCCGGGCTGCGGGCCACCACGGGCGTCGGCGCGTTCCGCCGTGTCGCCGCCGCCGCGTTCGCCCGCTGCCTCACCGGCTACCTCGCGGCCCTGGTGGCCATCGCCGCCGCCGGGACACTGCTGTGGCCGGGCGCGCCCGACCTCGGCGGGGTGCGCCTCGTGACGCTGCTCCTCATCGGTACGGTGCTGTGGTCCGCCCTGCTGCTCCAGTCCTTCGGGGCGGTGACCGGCGCGGCCCTGGTGTGCGGGGCGGCCGCCGCCGCGCACACGGTGGCCCTGGCGGCCGGCACGGGCGACGCGCGGCTCGTCGGCACGACCGTCGCGTGCGCGGCGGCGCTCGCGCTGCTCGCCCTGAGCGGCGTGGTCCTGGGCCGCGTCAGCACCCACCGAGCCTGACGACGAACGCGACCGAGCGACCGAGTGACACCGAACGACACAGCGACCGAGTGACACCGAACGACACAGCGACCGGGCGGCCGAGCGCCGAGCGGCGAACACCGAGCAACCGATGAACGAACAGGGAACCGAGAACGTGAACCTGCTGGTGCCGTACTACGAGCACCCCGCCGTCCGGCCCGCCGAGTGGGACGCGATCGTCGCCGCCGCGCCCCTGCTGTACGGGGTCGTCCTGAACCCGGCGAGCGGCGCGGGAGACACGCCCGACCCGGCGTTCGCCGCGGTCGCCGCCCGGCTCCGCGCGGCGGGCGTACGCGTCCTCGGCTACGCGGACACCGCCTACGGGCGGCGCCCGCACGCCGACGTCGTCCGCGACCTGCTGCGCCACCGCGACTGGTACGGGGCCGACGGCGCGTTCCTCGACCAGGTCGCCACCGGGCCCGAACTGCTGCCGCACCACCAGCGGCTCGCGGTCGCGGCACGCGCGGCGGGCGCCGCCACGCTCGTCCTGAACCACGGGACTGCCCCCCACCCCGGGTACGGCGAAATCGCCGACCTGCTCGTCACGTTCGAGGGCCCCTGGGACACCTACCGCACCCTGGACCTTCCGCCCGCCGCCCAACACTGCCACCTGGTCTACGCGGCACCGCCCGACGCGCGGGTCACCGCACCCGTCCGGTGCGCCGTCCCCGGCACCGGGCACCACCCCTGGGGAACCCTGCCGTACCCCCTGCGGCCCGCCCCGCACGCCCTGGAGCGCCCCTGATGCGACGCCCGTCCCCACTGCTCCTGGTCGGCGCCGTCCTGGCGCTGCTGCTGGCGGGCTGCACCACGGCCGGTGACGACCCGGCGCCCGGCCCCGGCCCCTCGTCGTCCCGTTCCCCGTCGTCCGGCGCGGGAATCTGGCGCCCGGAGCCCGGCGGGCCCTGGCAATGGCAGCTCAGCGGCAGGCTCGACCCGACCGTGGACGTCCCCGTGTACGACATCGACGGCTTCGACCACCCGGCCGCCGCCGTCGCCGATCTGCACCGGCGCGGCCGCAAGGTGATCTGCTACCTGTCCACCGGCGCCTGGGAGGACTTCCGCCCCGACGCCGCGAAGTTCCCGGCGGCGGTCCTCGGCAAGGGCAACGGCTGGGAGGGCGAACGGTGGCTGGACATCCGCCGTACGGATGTCCTCGAACCGCTGATGGCGGCACGCATCGACATGTGCCGGGACAAGGGCTTCGACGCCGTGGAACCCGACAACATGGACGGGTACGCCAACGACACGGGCTTTCCGCTCACGGCCGCCGACCAGCTCCGCTACAACCGGCTCATCGCACGCCTGGCCCACGACCGGGGCCTGTCCGTCGGTCTCAAGAACGACCTGGACCAGATCCCGCAGCTCGTCGGGGACTTCGACTTCGCGGTCAACGAGCAGTGCGCCGAGTACGACGAGTGCGAGGCCCTCACCCCGTTCCTGGACGCGGGCAAGGCGGTGTTCCACGTGGAGTACGAGCTGGGCACAGCGGAGTTCTGTCCGCAGGCCCGGCGCATGGGGATGAGCTCGATACTCAAGAAGTACGAGCTGGGGGTCTGGCGCAAGCCCTGCTAGAAGCCGGGGACCCGGGGGCTCAGGGGACCCGAGGGCTCAGGGGACTCAAGGACCCAGCGTCAGCAGGACCAGCGCCGCCGTCGCCGCCGTCTCCTCCACCGCGCCGAACACATCACCCGTCACCCCGCCCAGGCGGCGCACACAGCGGCGCAGCAGCAGCTCCGCCGCGCCCAGCGCCAGCAGCGCCGCCAGGGCGTGCCGCACCGCTCCGTACCCGCCGGACAGGGCGCCCGCCGCCGCGCAGGCCGCGACCACGAGCACCGTCACCGCGAGGGCCGGCCGCCCGGGTACGGTGCCCGCGACGACCGCGCCGAGCCCCTCGGGCCGGGCCGCCGGGACACCGCCGCGCGCGGCGAGGGTCAGCGCGAGACGGGCCACCGTGCCGGCGACGGCCGCCGCGACCGTGCCGTGCGCCCAGCTCTGCGCGTACAGCTCGTGCAACGCGGCCACCTGGGCGAACAGGGTGAACAGCAGTGTGATGACGCCGAACGGGCCGATGTCCGACTGCTTCATGATCCGCAGGGCGTCGTCGGCGGGTCTGCCGCTGCCCAGGCCGTCCGCCGTGTCGGCGAGCCCGTCCAGGTGCAGGCCCCGCGTCAGGGCCGCCGGTACGGCCGCCGACGCCACGGCGGCGAGCAGCGGGCCCGCGCCCAGCAGCAGGAGCAGCCCGCCGGCCGCCGCCGCGCAGACGCCCACCGCCAGGCCCGCCACAGGGGCGCAGAGCATGCCCGCGCGGGCGGCCTCGCGGTCCCAGCGGGTGACGCGCGCGGGCAGCACGGTGAGGGTGCCGAAGGCGAAACGTACGCCGTCGAGGGGGCGGTGGGGCGCGGAAGTGGTCACCGCGCGCACAGTAGTCGCTGCCCGTGGCCCGTACCGGACGGTAAATTGCGCATAACGCCCGATCCCGGATGGGGGTGGCATGGGTCACTGGTTCTACCGGAACATCGTCGAGCCGGGGAAGCTCCCGCTGCTCGTCGCGCTCGCCTCGTTCGTCCTGACCTTCCTGGTGACGCGGACGGTCACCCGCCTCATCCGGGCGGGCAAGGGGCCGTTCCGGAACATCAGCCCCGGCGGCCTGCACATCCACCATGTGGTGCCCGGGGTGATCCTGACCCTGGTCGGCGGTTTCGGCGCGATCGGCGTCGGCCGGCACGGGGCCGCCGCCATCGTCTGCGCCGCGCTGTTCGGCATGGGCGCGGGCCTCGTCCTGGACGAGTTCGCCCTCATCCTGCACCTGGACGACGTGTACTGGACGGAACAGGGCCGCAAGAGCGTCGAGGTCGTCGTCCTCACCACGGCGCTCGTCCTGCTGGTACTCGGCGGCAACTCGCCGTTCGGCGTGGACTCGTTGACGCCCGCCGAGCGCCAGGACCGGGCCACGCTCGCCCTCTCGCTGGGGCTGAACTTCCTGTTCGTGCTGGTCGCCCTGCTCAAGGGCAAGTTCCGGATGGCGATCATCGGCACGCTCGTGCCGTTCGTCGCCCTGTTCGGCGCGCTCCGGCTGGCCCGCCCCGGCTCCCTGTGGGCCCGCCGGCTCTATGGGCGCAGGCCCCGCGCCCGCGCCAGGGCGGGGCTGCGCGCCTTCCACCACGACCGCCGCTGGGCCAGGCTCAGCCGGGCCTTTCAGGACCTGATCGGCGGCGCCCCCGACCGCGTACCGCCGGCCCCGTCCGACGACGAGCGCTCGCCGCGCTGAGACGCCCCCGCCCCGGCCCGTACGGATCCCGCCCGTACGGATCCCGCCCGTCCGGCTCCCGCCCATGCCGGGATCATCCGTGCCAGTACCGTCCGCACCGCCAGGACCGCCAGCACCCCGGCGATCGCCGCCAGATGCTCCTTGCCCGCCAGGTTCGGCTTGACGATCACCTCGACCACCATCGCCACGATCACCAGCGAGCCCGTCAGCCAGGCCCCGTACCGCCAGCACACGTACACCGCGAGGCCCACGACCGCCGCCGACGGGCCGGTGTCCACGACCCGCAGGTCCGACAGGGGCAGCCCGAGCGGGTGCTCGGGGCCGAGCGCGATGCCGGCCCGCGCGTACATCGTCCCGGCCAGCGTGGCCGCGTACGCGACGAACAGCGTCCGCGCCCGCCCCAGGCAGATCTCCGCGATCCCGAACACCACCAGGATCTGCGCCAGCGCGCCCCACACCGGCAGATCGAGCGCCGGTACGAACAGCGACAGCGGCGTGCGCAGCAGCGCGAGCCACAGCGGGTCCGAGGCCCGCACCGACCCGATGTCCTGCACCGGCTGATAGCCCCACGCCTGGTTCTGGACGACCTGGAACAGCGCGGTCAGGCACACCGCGCCGAGCGTCATCGCGACCGCCCGCCAGCCCCGTTCGGCCAGCGCCGCACGGACGGTCCCGAACAGCGGCCCCCATTCGCGGTGCGCGAAGGCCGTGATCCCCTGCCTCAACGCGTGGCCTCCAGACGACGGGACCGCAGCCGGCGGGGCAGCCCCGGGACCTCCAGGAACCCCTCGGCGCGGCCTGCGGCGATGCTGATGCGCGGCAGGTCGGCGCTCTTCTCGAAGAGCATGAAACGCGGCTCCCAGATCGGTCGGTACTTGGCGTTGGCCCGGTACAGCGACTCGATCTGCCACCAGCGGGAGAAGAAGCTGAGCAGCGAGCGCCACAGCCGCAGGACGGGCCCCGCCCCGAGCTTCGAGCCACGTTCGAAGACTGACCTGAACATCGCGAAGTTCAGCGAGACCTGAGTGATCCCGATCTCTCCCGCGCGCTGCAGCAGTTCGATGACCATGAACTCGATCAGCCCGTTCTCGGTGTCCCGGTCCCGCCGCATCAGATCGAGGGAGAGCCCCTTGGGGCCCCACGGCACGAACGACAGCAGCGCCCTCGGCTCGCCCTGCGCGTCGGCGCACTCCAGCATCACGCAGCGGCCGTCGGCCGGGTCGCCGAGCCGCCCGAGCGCCATCGAGAAGCCCCGCTCGGTCGCCCCGTCGCGCCACGCGTCGGCGCGGAGCAGCAGCGCGGCCATCTCGTCCTCGGGAATGTCCTCGTGGCGGCGGATCCGCACCTGGTACCCGGCGCGCCTGACCCGGTTGTACGCCTGCCGTACGGTACGCATCGCCCGGCCGTCCAGGGTGAAGTCGGGGGTCTCCACGATCGCCTCGTCGCCGAACTCCAGGGCGTCCAGGCCGTGCCGGCCGTAGATCGTGCCGGCCTCCTCGCTCGCGCCCATCACGGCCGGCACCCAGCCGTGCTCGCGGGCCTCGGCCAGCCATGGTTCGATCGCCCCGGGCCACGCCTCCGGGTCGCCGATCGGGTCGCCGGAGGCGAGGGAGACCCCGCCGACGACGCGGTAGGTGACGGCGGCCTTGCCGCTCGGCGACCAGATGACGCTCTTCTCGCGGCGCAGCGCGAAGTAGCCCAGCGAGTCCCGCTCGCCGTGCTGCTCCAGCAGCGCCCGCAGCCGCGCCTCGTCGTCGGCGGTGAGCGGATCGACCGCCCGGCGCGCGCGGAACGCCGCGTACAGCACGGCGGCGAGCAGCAGCACCGCCAGGACGTTGATGACGACGTCGACCCAGCCGGGGGCGGAGACGTTCAGCCGCTCCGGGTCGGGGACGAGCGTGACCAGCCGCATCGCGCCGTAGCGCCAGCGGTCCACGAAGGTGGACGTCCCGGTCGCCGTGTCGGTGACGGTGACCAGCACGGCGGCGATCAGCGACGTGACCAGCAGTCCGCCCACGGCCACGCCCGTGGCCAGCACCGGGTTGGAGCGGTCACCCTTCGCGTAGAACTCCCCGCGGCCGCCCAGCAGCGCCCCCACGAACGCGGCGGTCAGCCCGAGCGACACCCAGTTCTGGGCGTGCCCCCGGACCTCGGGGAAGGCCATGGCCAGCGAGAACAGCAGCAGGAGCAGCACGCTGAGCACGGTGTTGAGGATCCACGCGGCCCGCTTGCGGCGGCGCATCGTGACGGCCAGGAAGAACGTGAAGACGCCGGAGGCGAATCCGGCGGTGAGCATGTACGGGGTGAAGTACTCGTCCGTGTTGTGCCGCCGCAGGTCCTGTCCGAAGGAGACCCAGACGGCGCTCAGCAGATTGACGAACGTGACGGCGCGCAGGTACCAGACGGCGAACGCGGCGCAGCGCCGCGACAGTACGGTGCCGGCGGCGATGTCCCCCGTGCCGCCCGTCCCCGTGTTCCCCGTGGTGCGTGAGGGTGCTCGTTCGGTGGTCAACCGGACCTCTCCCATGAAATGCGATCATAAGGGGCATCGCATGCCATGGAGGGCGGATCGGTGGGGCCGCCCGGTCAGTCGCGGCCACACCGGTACGCCTCAGTCCGCGTCGCTCTCCTCCGCCGCCTTCGGCACCTCCGGCACCTCCGGCAGCTCGGCTGCGAGAGCCGCGGCGGCCTGGACGAGGGGGAGAGCGAGCAATGCCCCGGTTCCTTCTCCCACAGTGACGCCCTGATCGAGCAACGGGTTGAGCGCCATCCGGTCGAACGCCTTCGCCTGCGCCGGCTCGCCGCTCACCTGGCCCGCCAGCCACCAGTCCGGCGCCCGGAACGCGGCCCGCTGCCCGACCAGCGCGCACGCCGCCGACACCACACCGTCCAGGATCACCGGCATCCGCCGCACCGCGCTCTGCAGCAGGAACCCGGTCATCGCCGCCAGATCCGCGCCGCCCACCGTGGCCAGCAGCTCCAGCTGATCGCCAAGGACCGGCCGGGCGCGGCGCAGCGTGTCCCGGATCGCCGCGCACTTGCGCATCCACGCCAGGTCGTCGATACCGGCACCGCCCCGGCCGGTCACCACCGAGGCGTCCGTACCGCACAGCGCGGCGATCAGCGCCGAAGCGGGGGTGGTGCCCCCGACACTCAGATCGCCCAGCACGACCAGGTCGGTGCCCGAGTCGGCCTCCTCGTCGGCGACGGCCATGCCCAGCCGCACGGCCCGCTCGGCCTCCTCGGCGGTCAGGGCGTCCTCGATGTCGATACGGCCGCTCCCGCGCCGCACCCGGTGCCGTACGACGTCATCGGGCAGCAGCGCCGGATCGCAGTCGAGGCCCGCGTCCACCACCCGCACCGGCACGCCCGTCCGGCGGGCCAGCACCGCCACCGGGCTCGCCCCGTCGAGAACGGCACGCACCAGGGTGTGCGCCCCGCCCGCGGGCCGCCCCGACACCCCCAGTGACGCCACCCCGTGGTCACCGGCGAACAGCACCACCCGCGGCCGGTCGATCGGCCTCACCGGAACGGCGCCCTGGGCGGCGGACAGCCACTCGCCCAGCTCGTCCAGACGCCCCAGCGCCCCCGGCGGCACGGCCAGCCGCTCCCGGCGTTCCTCGGCATCGCGCCGCGTGCCGCTGTCCGGGCGCTCGATCAGATCGGAGAAGTCATCGAGATTCAGCCTGCTCATTCGCCGAACAGTACCGGCACGGCAAGGGGACGGCGGAGGGTCGCCCCCGCAGGGTCCGGCGGCTCCGCGACGGCCCTCGATCGCCGGGCCCGAGACCGCCGGCCCCGAAGCCCGGTGTCAGCCGCGCAGCACCAGCGTCTGCCCCGCCACGACCAGCAGCACATGTTCGCACTCGTCCGCGAACGCGGCGTTGAGGCGGCCGAGTTCGTCCCGGAACCTGCGGCCCGCCGCCGTGGCGGGCACGACCCCGGAGCCGACCTCGTTGGTGACCGCGACGACCGTACGGGGCGTGGTCCGTACCGCCGCGACCAGCTCGGCGACCCGGTCCCGGAGCGCCTTCTCGCCGGTGTGCGCCCAGGTGTCGTCGTCCCAGGCGCCGACCCGGTCCATCGCGTCGGTCAACCACAGCGACAGGCAGTCGATCAGCAGCGGCGGGCCGTCCCGGCCCAGCAGCGGCGCCAGTTCGCACGTCTCCTCCGTCCGCCACGAGCCGGGCCGCCGCTCCCGGTGCGCGCCCACCCGCGCCGCCCACTCGGTGTCGCCGTCGCGGGTGCCGCTCGTCGCGACGTACACCACCTCCGGGAAGGACTCCAGGCGCCGCTCCGCCTCCAGGGACTTGCCGGACCGGGCGCCGCCCGTCACCAGGGTGCGCCGCGGCACCACCGGTACCTCCCGGTAGCCGCCCACGGTCAGGGTCGTGCCGTCCGGTACCGCCCGCGCCCCGGCCGCGGCGAGCCGCCGTTCCAGCTCCCGCCCCGGCGGCACGTCATGGTCGAGGTGGACGGCGATCACCTCGGTGTCGGGCCCGACACCGCCGGCGGCCCGGAGCCGGGCCAGCGCGTCCGGGCGCCCTACGACATCGGCGACGACCGTGTCGTAGGGGCGGACCACGTCGGGGACCCCGGCGGGCGCGGCACCGCGCGGCAGGTACAGCAGCCGGGGGCCTTCGAGCGCGGTCACCTCGTAGCCGGTGCCGGGCGAGTCCATCGGCACCGCCCGGACACGGTGCCCGCTGATCAGGGTGAGCTCCCGTCCGTCCGGCACCCGCCCCGCCGCCGGCAGCCCGGCGGGCAGCTCCACGGCCGGCCCGTCGTGCGGATGCGTCAGCAGCACCTGCCGTACGCCGGTGAGCGAGCGCCCCGCACGGGCGGCGGCCAGCGCTGCCCCCGGGGTGAGGTCCAGCAGCAGCGCGCCGTCCACCAGCAGCGCGGTGGCGGCGCGCACGTCCGGGCCCCGGGCGCCGGCGCACGCGGCGCAGGGGCAGTCGGGACGGGGGAGACCACCGGGGGCGCCGGTGCCGAGCAGAGTCAGTTCCACGTGAACGATCCTCCCGCGTCCCCGCGCGGGGTGCGCGCCCGGCTACGCTGCGGGCAGGAAACAGCACAGCTGGTGGGACGCGGGAGGCGCACATGGCATGGACGTGGCGGTTCGAGAAGTCCGACGGTACGGAGGTCCAGCCGGCGGTCCAGCCGGAGGAGTTCACGACCCAGGGGGATGCCGAGTCGTGGATCGGTGAGATCTGGAAGGACCTCAAGGAGGGCGGCGCCGACCAGGTGACGCTGTTCGAGGACGAGACGAAGATCTACGGCCCGATGAGCCTGAGCGCCGAAGGCGAGTAACGCCGCCCGGCGGACGCTCGTCCTCCGGTACGGGGCCGGGACCGGTGCTCCGCGCGGCGGCGCCCCGGCTCCCGGCCCCGACCACAACGCGCCGGCCTCCGGCTCCCCGCCCCCACCGTCACACCGCCGGCCTCTGGCTCCCGGCCCCGACCATCGCACCACCGGCCCCGCCGTCACCGACCACACCGCCGGCCTCCGGCACCCGGCCCCGACCGTCACACCGCCAACCCGACCGTCACACTGCCGGCCTCCGGCACCCGGCCCCAACCACCGCACCACCGGCCCCGACCATCACACCACCGGCCCCGACCACCGCATCACCGATCCCGACCGTCACACCGCCGGTTCCGGCTCACATCTCGCCCAGCGTCACCGTCACCTTCGTCGCCCTGCCGCCCCGGACGAACGTCACCGTCACCTCGTCCCCGGGCTTCCTCGAAGCCAGCGCCTCCAGCAGGGACGTGATCGTGGTGATCTCCTCGTCGCCGAGCCGGGTGATGACGTCGCCGACCCGGATGCCGGCGTCGGCGGCCGCCCCGTTCGGCGCGGTCTTCTCCACGGCGACACCGTTCGGCCGGTACTCGTTGTCCAGGACGGTACGGCCGACGATCCCGAGCGCCGCGCGCCCGGAGTCCCGCACCTTGCCGTACTTCACGATCTGGTCGGCGATCGTCTTCACCATCGACGCCGGGATCGCGAAACCGATACCCGGTGCCGTGCCGCCGCCCAGCTGAGGGTCCGCCGCCGCGAGCGTCGGGATGCCGATGACCTGGCTGTCCAGATCGACCAGCGCGCCGCCGCTGTTGCCCGGGTTGATCGCCGCGGACGTCTGGATCATGTTGCCGATCGTCGCGCCCGTGCCGCCGGTGCCCGGGCCGTTCTCGCTGACGGTGCGGCCGGTCGCCGAGACGATGCCCTGCGTCACGCTGCCGGACAGCCCGAGCGGCGAGCCCATCGCCAGGACGATCTGCCCGACCTCGACCTTCGACGTGTCACCGAAGGTGGCCGGTTTCATGCCCTTGGGCGGGGCGCCCTCCAGCTTGATGACGGCCAGGTCCTGCTCCGGGTAGCTGGACACGAGCCTGGCCCGCACCGCCTGCCCGCCGGTCGCCACCGTCACGGCGAACCGCTTCCCGTCACCGATGACGTGCGCGTTGGTGACGATATGGCCCTGGGTGTCGTAGACGACCCCCGAGCCCAGACTCTCCCCGGCCTCGATCTGCACCACCGACGGCAGCACGTTCCCGATCACGGTCATGTAGTCGGCCTGGAGGTCGTCCGCCTGCCGGGGCGCGGCCGCCCGCGGTGTCGCCTCCGCGGGGGCGGCCGCGCGCGGACGGGCCGCCGATGTCCCCGGCGGCAGGACCGAGCAGCCGCCGACCAGCGCGGACGCGCAGACTCCGGCGGTCACGGGCAGCAGCAGGGCACGCGCACGCGAGGCAAGGGAATCCATGTCCGGAGTATCCCTTTCGCCCCCCTGGTGTGGCTTCCGCAGCGCATCCGATCAGGGGGTCGCCGCCAGGAACTGGGTCGCGGCCAGCTCACCGTACAGGGGGTCCCGCGCCACCAGCTCCGTGTGCGTCCCCACCGCCCGCACCCGGCCCGCGTCCATGACGACGATCCGGTCCGCCAGCGTCACCGTCGACAGCCGGTGCGCCACCACCAGCACCGTCACGTCCCGCGCGACCTCGGTGACCACGTCCCGCAGGGCAAGTTCGTTCACGGCGTCCAGCTGGGAGGTCGCCTCGTCGAGCAGCAGCAGCCGGGGCCCGCGCAGCAGCGCCCGCGCGATCGCCACCCGCTGCCGCTCACCGCCCGACAGCTTCGAGCCCCGGTGTCCGACCACCGTGTCCAAGCCGTCGGGCAGCCGCTCCACGAGCGCGTCGAGCCGCGCCCGCACCAGCACCGAACGGATCTCCTCGTCCGTCGCGTCCGGCGCCGCGAACACGAGGTTCTCGCGGAGCGTCCCCGCCAGCACGGGGGCGTCCTGCTCCACGTACCCGATGGCGCCCCGCAGTTCACCGACCGGCCAGTCCCGTACGTCCCGGCCGTCCACCAGGATCCGCCCGCCGGTCGCCTCGTAGAACCGCTCGATCAGCCCGAACACCGTCGTCTTGCCCGCGCCCGACGGCCCGACGAACGCGGTCATGCCCGCGCCCGGAACCTCGAACGACACCCCGTGGTGGACGTACGGCAGGTCGTCGCGGTACCGGAACCTCACGTCATCGAACACGACGGACGCGGCGCCCGCGCCCACCGGCCGGGAGCCGGACCCGCCCGGGTCCTCGGTCTCCAGCCGCTCCGCCTCCTCGATCCGGGCGATCGCCGCCGAACCGACCTGATACTGCGTCACCGCCTCGACCAGCTCCGACACCGGCTCGATCAGATAGAACAGGTACAGCAGGAAGGCGATCAGCTCCGCGATGGAGATCGCACCCGACGCGACCCGCGCCCCGCCGATGCCGAGCACCGCCAGGAACGACACCTGGATCGCGAGCCCCACCGAAGACCCCGCCAGCGCCTGCCACTTGGCGGCCTTCACACCGTGCCGCCAGGCGTCCAGGGCGGCGGCGTCCACGACCGCCGTCTCCCGCGCCTCCGCACCCGACGCCTTGACGGTACGGAACGCCCCGAAGGCCCGCTCCAGACGGCTGGATATCTCGCCGACCGCCGCCTGGGCCCGCCGCGTGGCCTCCGCGATCTTCGGCATGGCCAGCGCGAACGCGCCGCCGACGAGCACGATCACGCCCAGTGTGACGCCGAGCAGCACGGCGTCCATCAGCGACATCATCACGAGCGTGGCGAGGAAACCGAGGCCGCCGGTCACCGCGGAGACGACCGACCGCGTGGTGACGGCCCGCAGCAGCGTCGTGTCGGAGGTGATCCGGGACATCAGGTCGCCCGGCTGGGTGCGCTCCACCTCCGGCAGCCGCAGCCGCAGCAGCCGGCCGATCAGCGACCGGCGGGCGGCCAGCACCACCGACTCGGCGGTGCGTTCCAGGACGTACGAGCCGACCGCCTGGATCGCGGTGCCGACGACCACCAGCGCGGTGAGCGCCAGCAGGATCCCGGTGATGGACTCGTCCCGGCCGAGCCGCTCGACCAGCACCTTCGCGGCGAGCGGCTGCGCCAGCCCCGCCACGGTGCCGACGAGTGCGAGAAGCGTGCCGAGCCCGACGACCACACGGTGCGGGCGGACGTGCCGGTAGAGCGCCCGCCAGGTATCGCGGGCGGACAGCTTGTCAGTGGCGTTTTCCGTGATGCTCACGTCAGGTGGGACGCGAAAACCCCCGTCCCACCTGCCTGTCGGCGGCCACCGCGCCCTACCGGCCGCCGGGGCCCGTCACGTCAGCCCCGCACACCGCACAGATGGAGCAGGGCGGCGACCCTGCGGTACGGCTCGGTGCGCCCCGCCCGGTCCTCGGCGGCGAGCAGCCGTTCCAGCTCCTCCGCGGCCGGCAGGCCCTCCTCCAGGGGGACGTTGTCGGTGAAGACCCGCACCCCGTACCAGGCCTGGAGCGGCGCCGCGATCCCGGCGAGCGTCGCCGTCAGCGCCTCCAGCCGGTCGGCGCGTACGGTCGTCCCCAGCCGGCTGACATAGGTGTCGGACTCGAACGCGGCCAGGGCGCCCGACCAGTCCCCGGCGAGGCCGGGCCGCATGGCCAGCGCGTCCGCGTTCCGGACGACCAGGGAGATCAGACCGCCGGGTGCCAGCATGCGGGCGAGCCCGGCGAGCATGGCGTCCGGCTCCGCCACGTACATGAGCACACCGTGGCAGAGGACCACGTCGAAGCTGCCGGGCAGGAAGTGCACTCCGGTGTCCCGGCCGTCGCCCTCGACCAGCCTGACCCGCTCACGGATTCCGGCGGGCTCCGAGGCGAGCGCCTCCCGCGCGGCCTTCAGCATCTCCGGGTCGGCTTCGAGACCGGTGATCGTGTGGCCGGCCCGGGCCAGGCGCAGCGCCTGAGTGCCCTGGCCCATGCCCACGTCGAGTATGCGCAGCCGCTGTCCCACCGGGTAGCGGGCGGCTATCTGCTCGTCGAGCTGGCGTGCGACGAGCTCCTGACGGACCGTGTTGCGCAGCCCACCCAGTCCGTCCAGCCAGTCGGCCGATGCGCCTCCGAAGCCGGAGACTTCCGTACTCAGGGCCGCTCTCCCCGTTTGACCTGCGGCTTCGGCAGCCGCAGTCGGCGCATTTGCAGCGTACGCATCAGGCCGTACGCGACGGCGCCGCGCTTCGACTCGTTCGGGAAGCGCTCCCGCAGCTGCTTCTTCAGCCGGATGACCAGACCGATCGAGTCGATCACGATCATCACGATCACACCGAGCCACAGCAGCAGCGAGATGTTCTGCAGCTGCCCCACCTTGATCATCGACAGCACCAGGATGATCACGGCGAGCGGGAGGAACAGCTCCGCGACGAAGAACCGGGAGTCCACGAAGTCGCGCACGAACCGGCGGACGGGCCCCTTGTCACGGACGGGCAGATAGCGCTCGTCACCGCTGGCGAGCGCCTCACGCTGCCGGGCGAGATCCGCACGGCGGGCCTCACGCTGCCGGCGCATGGCCTCCTTGCGGTCGAGCGGCGCGCTGGACGCACGTCGGCGCTGTGACTGGGCCTCACTCCGCTTCGGGGTCGGGCGGCCCTTGGGGGCCTCGGGGTCGCGGGGCTGCTTGGAGAGGTCCGCCGTCACCTTCTCGGTGGGGGCCTTCTCATCCTTCGAACGGCTACGGAACACAAAGCCCAAGGGTACGGGGTCGGTCGCGGGGACCCCACCCCGGTGGGGAACGATCCGGCAACGGCCTGCGTCCGTCATGACACCGGATGCACACTTCCCGGCCCGCCACCTACTCCTTGCGCGGGATCACGGCCGGGCGCAGTCGTTCTTGGGGAGGAGCGCATCGGGGCCCGAACAGTGCGGTAATGGAGACAGGGCCCGTACTGTGGGTTCTGTTGGAGTGCTGGAGCCGAGTCCGTCAGAAGGGGGCGCGCGAAGCCCATGAGCGGTGTGATGAAGCGTATGGGGATGATCTTCCGCGCGAAGGCAAACAAGGCCCTTGACCGGGCCGAGGATCCGCGCGAGACCCTCGATTACTCCTACCAGAAGCAGCTGGAGCTGTTGCAGAAGGTCCGCCGTGGCGTCGCCGACGTGGCGACCTCGCGCAAGCGCCTGGAGCTTCAGCTGAACCAGCTGCAGGGCCAGTCCTCCAAGCTGGAGGACCAGGGCCGCAAGGCGCTGGCGCTGGGCCGCGAGGACCTGGCGCGCGAGGCGCTGTCCCGCCGTGCCGCGCTCCAGCAGCAGGTCACGGACCTTGAGACGCAGCACCAGACCCTCCAGGGCGAGGAGGAGAAGCTGACGCTGGCCGCGCAGCGACTCCAGGCCAAGGTCGACGCCTTCCGTACGAAGAAGGAGACCATCAAGGCCACGTACACCGCCGCCCAGGCCCAGACCCGGATCGCCGAGTCCTTCTCCGGCATCTCGGAGGAGATGAGCGACGTCGGCGTCGCCATCCAGCGCGCCGAGGACAAGACCGCCCAGCTCCAGGCGCGGGCCGGCGCGATCGACGAACTGCTCGCCTCCGGCGCGCTCGACGACCAGTCCGGCCTGGCCAAGGACGACATCCAGGCCGAGCTCGACCGTCTCTCGGGCGGCACGGACGTCGAGCTGGAGCTCCAGCGGATGAAGGCCGAGCTGGCCGGCGGCACCACCCCGCAGCAGGCCATCGAGGGCGGCACGCCGCAGGACCAGGCGCAGCAGCAGCCCCGGACCCGGTTCGACAAGAGTTGAGGACGTCATGATCGTACGGATCATGGGGGAGGGCCAGGTGAAGCTGGCCGACAGCCACTTCGCCGAACTGAACAAGCTCGACGACGAACTGCTCGCCGAGATGGAGACGGGTGACGGCGAAGGCTTCCGCCACACCCTCCACGCGCTGCTGGAGAAGGTCCGGGAACTGGGCACACCGCTCCCGGACGACTCTCTGGAACCGTCCGAACTGATCCTTCCGGCGCCCGACGCGACGCTGGAAGAGGTCCGCGACATGCTCTCCGACACCGGCCTGATCCCTCCGCCGTAACACCACCGGCGGGCAGTCGCCGTACGGCGGGAGGGGACGCGCAGGGTCGCCCCCGCAGGGTCGGCCGGAACGGCACGGCTCCCTGAACCGGGACCCGAGCCCGGCCGACCCGAGGAGGTGAGCCCGGAGCGGCACCGACCCACGCACCGCCCTCCACCCACGCACCGCCCTCCACCCACGCACCGCCCTCCACTCCACCCGCCCCCCGCGGTGAACGTTCCGGGACCGGTGACACGGGCCCTGGCTTACGCTCGCTTCGTGACGGGACTGGGAAACGGGCTGGCGCGCGGGCGCGGATGGCTGCGCGAGCATCCGCTCGCGCTCGACGGCGGCGTCGCGCTCGCCGTACTCGTCTGCATGGTCGTCGGGTCGTTCGCCGACCCGCACGGCAGCCCCAACGGCCCCACCTTCGGCGCCCGCACCCCGGGCCCCGGCAGCGTGCTGCTCATGGCACTGGGCGCGGCCGCGCTCATCCTGCGGCGCCGCCTGCCCCTGCCCGTGCTCGGCTTCACCAGCGCGGTCACGGTCGCGGAACTGCTGCTCGGCGATCCGCCGGCACCGGTCGCGATGAGCGCCGTGATCGCGCTGTACACGGTGGCCTCGCGCACCGACCGCCCCACCACCTGGCGCGTCGGTCTGCTGACGATGACGGTCCTCACCGCGACCGCGATGTTCTTCGGCGACACCCCCTGGTACACGCAGCAGAACGTCGGCATCTTCGCCTGGACCGGCATGGCGGCCGCCGCGGGCGACGCGGTCCGCAGCCGCCGCGCCTTCGTGGACGCCATCCGGGAGCGCGCCGAGCGTGCCGAGCGGACCCGCGAGGAGGAGGCCCGCCGCCGGGTCGCGGAGGAGCGCCTCCGTATCGCGCGCGACCTGCACGACGTGGTCGCGCACCACATCGCGCTGGTCAACGTGCAGGCCGGGGTCGCCGCGCATGTCATGGACAAGCGCCCGGACCAGGCCAAGGAGGCTCTGGCGCACGTCCGCGACGCCAGCCGTTCCGCCCTGGACGAGCTGCGGGCGACGGTCGGGCTGCTCCGCCAGTCCGGCGACCCGGAGGCCCCGACGGAACCGGCGCCCGGCCTGGCCGTCCTGGACGACCTGCTGGACACGTTCCGCAACGCGGGCCTGCCCGTGGAGCTGGCCCGTACCGACCAGGACACGCACCTCCCGGCGGCCGTGGACCTGGCCGCGTACCGCATCATCCAGGAGGCGCTCACCAACGTCCGCAAGCACGCGGGCCCGGCCGCGAGGGCCGAGGTGAGCGTGGTACGGGTGGGCAGGACCATCGAGGTCACGATCCTCGACGACGGCGCGGCGCAAGCCCCCACCCCCACCGCACTCACCCCCACCCCCACCGCACCCACCCCCACCCCCACCTCTTCCCCACCCACCGCAACCTCCCCAGCACCCACCCAACCCACAGCACCCACAGCACCCACAGCACCCACCACCACCCCACCCACGACCCCCACCACCCCCAACGAGGGCGGTGGCCACGGCCTCCTCGGCATGAGGGAACGCGTCACCGCCCTGGGCGGCGCGCTGACGACGGGCCCCCGCTACGGCGGCGGCTTCCGGGTGCAGGCGATACTGCCGCTGACCGTACGCGCAGGGGAGGCCGGGGCCACATGACCATCAGGGTGCTGCTCGCCGACGACCAGGCGCTGCTGCGCAGCGCGTTCAAGGTGCTGGTCGACTCCGAGCCGGACATGGAGGTCGTCGGGGAGGCGGCGGACGGCGCCGAGGCGGTGGCGCTGGCCCGCAGCGCCAAGGCGGACGTGGTGCTCATGGACATCCGCATGCCCGGAACGGACGGTCTCGCCGCGACCCGCATGATCAGTGCCGATCCGGAGCTGGACGGGGTGCGGATCGTCATGCTGACAACGTTCGAGGTGGACGAGTACGTCGTGCAGTCGTTGCGCGCCGGTGCCTCCGGGTTCCTGGGGAAGGGCGCGGAGCCGGAGGAGCTGCTGAACGCGATCAGGATCGCCGCGGCGGGGGAGGCGCTGCTGTCGCCGGCGGCGACGAAGGGGCTCATCGCCACGTTCCTGAAGCAGACGGGCGCGGTCGCGCAGAACGGCGGTCCGGGGGCCGGCGCCCCGGCGGGCGCGCACACGGAGCGGCTCGCCGCGCTGACCGTACGGGAACGGGAGGTTCTGGGGCTGGTCGCGGGCGGGTTGTCCAACGACGAGATCGCGGAGCGTCTGGAGGTCAGCCCGCTGACGGTCAAGACGCATGTGAACCGGGCCATGGCGAAGCTCGGCGCCCGCGACCGAGCGCAACTCGTCGTCGTGGCCTACGAGTCCGGTCTGGTACGTCCAAGGGTGGAGTGACGCGGGGCGGCCGCGTACTCCAGGCGCGGTACGGGCCCGGTGGGGAACGGCACCTGCGACCGACGGAACGCCCGCTTCCATGGCTGATCGTGTCAGTACGGCTCGGTCCGTACCGAGCAGATCACGCCAGAGAGAAGAGACCCAGACCCATGTCCTGGCTGTCCCGGTTCAGCCTCGCACAAAGGGCCCTGATAGGCCTGATGTCGATCATCGCGATCGTCTTCGGGGCGATCGCGATCCCGCAACTGAAGCAGCAGCTGCTGCCCTCCATCGAACTGCCCATGGTGTCGGTGCTGGCGCCGTACCAGGGCGCTTCGCCCGACGTGGTCGAGAAGCAGGTCGTCGAACCCCTGGAGAACGCCCTTGAGGCGGTCGACGGCATCGAGGGCGTGACCTCCACGGCGAGTGAGGGCAACGCCCTCATCATGGCGACGTTCGACTACGGGGACGCGTCCAGCAAGCAGCTCGTCGCCGATGTCCAGCAGGCCGTGAACCGGGCCCGTGCCCAGCTTCCGGCCGGTGTCGACCCGCAGGTCGTGGCCGGTTCGACGGACGACATGCCGACCGTCGTCCTCGCCGTCACGTCCGGGAAGGACCAGCAGGCCCTGGCCGAGCAGCTGGACCGGACGGTGGTTCCGGCGCTGGAGGACATCGAGGGTGTCGGCCGGGTCTCGGTCGACGGCGTGCAGGACCTCCAGGTCTCGGTCACGCCCGACGACCGGAAGATGGCCGCGGCCGGTCTGCACGCCATGGCGTTGGCCGAGGCGTTGAAGGCGGGCGGTGCCACCGTCCCCGCAGGCGCGTTCTCCGAGGCGGGCAAGAGCCGCACGGTCCAGGTCGGTGGCGGGTTCACGTCGCTCGAACAGATCGAGAACCTCCGGATCGCCCCCGTCTCCGCCCCCGCGACAGGCCCCGGCTCCGCCGAAGCACCAGGCTCCGCCCCCGCCCCCCGCAAGGCGGTCCGTCTCGGTGACATCGCCGAGGTGAAGCAGGAGGAGGCCGCCCGGGTCTCGCTGACCCGGACCAACGGCAGGCCGAGTCTCGCCGTGCTGGCGACGATGGACAAGGACGGCAGCGCGGTCGCCATCTCCGACGCGGTCCGGGAGAAGCTGCCGGAGCTCCGCGAGGACCTCGGGTCCGGCGCGGAGCTGACGGTGGTCTCCGACCAGGGTCCCGCCGTCTCCAAGTCGATCTCCGGCCTGACCACGGAGGGCGCGCTCGGCCTGGTCTTCGCGGTCCTCGTCATCCTGGTGTTCCTGGCGTCGCTGCGCTCCACGCTGGTCACGGCGGTGTCCATCCCGCTGTCGGTGGTGCTGACGCTGATCGTGCTCTGGACGCGTGACCTGTCGCTGAACATGCTCACCCTCGGGGCGCTGACCATCGCGATCGGCCGGGTCGTGGACGACTCGATCGTCGTCCTGGAGAACATCAAGCGGCACCTGGGCTACGGAGAGGAGCGCAGGGCGGCGATCCTGACGGCGGTGCGCGAGGTGGCGGGCGCCGTCACGTCCTCGACGCTCACCACCGTGGCCGTGTTCCTGCCGATCGGCCTGGTGGGCGGCATCGTGGGCGAGCTGTTCGGCTCGTTCTCGCTCACGGTCACGGCCGCGCTGCTGGCGTCGCTGCTGGTCTCGCTGACGGTCGTCCCGGTCCTTTCGTACTGGTTCCTGCGAGCGCCCAGGGGCACGTCCGCCGATCCGGAGGAGGCCCGCCGCGCGGCGGAGGAGAAGGAGGCCCGCAGCGTCCTGCAGCGGGCGTACGTGCCGGTGCTGCGGTTCGCCACCCGGCGCCGGCTCACCAGCGTGGCCCTGGCCGTCGTCGTGCTGCTCGGCACGTTCGGCATGATGCCGCTGCTGAAGACGAACTTCTTCGACCAGGGCGAGCAGGAGATCCTGTCGATCAAGCAGAAGCTGGTGGCGGGCACCAGCCTGGAGGCGGCCGACGCCGCCGCGAAGAAGGTCGAGAAGGTGCTCGCTTCGGCCGACGGCGTCGAGGACTACCAGGTCACCGTCGGCTCGTCCGGCTTCCTGGCGGCCTTCGGCGGCGGCACGGGCGCCAACCAGGCGTCGTACCAGGTGAAGCTGGCGGAGTCGGCGTCGTACGAGCAGGTCCGGGAGCACCTTCAGGAGGAGTTCGGCAAGCTCGACGGCATCGGCGAGACGAGCATCGCCGCGGGTGACGGCTTCGCCAACCAGGACCTGAGCGTCGTGGTCAAGGCGGCCGACGCGGACACGCTGAAGAAGGCGTCCGAGGCGGTACGGGCGGAGGTCGCCGCTCTGGACGACGTGACCGACGTCCAGAGCGACCTGGCGCAGTCCGTGCCCCGTATCTCGGTGAAGGCGACCGCGAAGGCGGCGGACGCCGGGTTCACCGACGCCTCGCTCGGCATGGCCGTCGCCCAGGCGGTCCGGGGCACCCCGGCGGGCCGGGCGGTCCTGGACGACGCCGAGCGGGACGTGGTGATCACCTCGGCCGCCCCGGCCAGGACGATGGCGGAGCTCCGGCAGTTGCCGCTGGGTCCTGTGAGGCTCGGTGACGTCGCCGAGGTGAAGCTGGTCCCCGGGCCGGTGTCGATGACCCGTATCGACGGCTCCCGGGCGGCGACGGTCACCGCGAAGCCGGTCGGTGACAACACGGGCGCCGTCAGCGCCGAGCTCCAGTCGAAGATCGCCGCCCTGGACCTGCCGGACGGCGCGACCGCGTCGATCGGCGGTGTCTCGCAGGACCAGCGGGAGGCGTTCGGCAACCTGGGTCTCGCGATGCTGGCCGCGATCGCGATCGTGTTCATGCTGCTGGTGGCCACCTTCCGGAGCCTGGTCCAGCCGCTGATCCTGCTGGTGTCGATTCCGTTCGCGGCGACCGGCGCGATCGGTCTGCTGGTCGCGACGGGCACCGCGATGGGCGTCCCGGCGATGATCGGCATGCTGATGCTGATCGGCATCGTCGTCACCAACGCGATCGTGCTGATCGACCTGATCAACCAGTACCGGGCGCAGGGTCTCGGCGTGATCGAGGCGGTGATCGAGGGCGGCCGCCATCGGCTCCGCCCGATCCTGATGACCGCGCTGGCGACGATCTTCGCCCTGGTGCCGATGGCGCTCGGCATCACCGGCGAGGGCGGCTTCATCGCCCAGCCGCTCGCGGTGGTGGTGATCGGCGGTCTGATCAGTTCGACGCTGCTGACGCTGCTGCTGGTGCCGACGCTGTACGCGATGGTCGAGCTCCGCAAGGACCGCCGCCGTGCGCATCGGGCCGCGAAGCGCGCGGCCGGGCGGGGCGGGGCCCCGGAGGCGGCGGCCGGCGCGCCCGAGCCGCAGCCGGAGGCGGCGAGGGCCTGACCGGACACGGCCGCGCACGCCGAAGGGGCGCCCCCGGCCGGGGGCGCCCCTTCTCACGTGACGAACCGTCGGGCGGCGCGGAACCGTTACGGCAGCGCGAGCATGCGCTCCAGCGCGAGCTTCGCGAAGCTCTCGGTCTCGCGGTCGACCTCGATCCGGTTGACGAGGTTGCCCTCGGCGAGCGACTCCAGCGCCCACACCAGGTGCGGCAGGTCGATGCGGTTCATGGTGGAGCAGAAGCAGACCGTCTTGTCCAGGAAGACGATCTCCTTGCCCTCGCTGGCGAAACGGTTCGCCAGGCGGCGGACGAGGTTCAGCTCGGTGCCGATCGCCCACTTCGAGCCGGCCGGGGCCGCCTCCAGGGTCTTGATGATGTACTCCGTCGAGCCGACGTAGTCCGCGGCGGCCACGACCTCGTGCTTGCACTCGGGGTGGACCAGCACGTTCACGCCGGGGACCCGCTCACGGACGTCGTTGACCGAGTCCAGCGAGAAGCGGCCGTGCACCGAGCAGTGCCCGCGCCACAGGATCATCTTCGCGTCGCGCAGCTGCTCGGCCGTGAGCCCGCCGTTCGGCTTGTGCGGGTTGTAGAGGACGCAGTCGTCCAGGGACATGCCCATGTCCCGGACGGCGGTGTTGCGGCCCAGGTGCTGGTCCGGCAGGAACAGGACCTTCTCGCCCTGCTCGAAGGCCCAGTCCAGGGCGCGCTTGGCGTTGGACGAGGTGCAGATCGTGCCGCCGTGCTTACCGGTGAACGCCTTGATGTCGGCGGAGGAGTTCATGTACGAGACCGGGACGGTCACGTCCGCGATGCCCGCCTCCGTCAGGACGTCCCAGCACTCCGCGACCTGCTCGGCGGTGGCCATGTCGGCCATCGAGCAGCCCGCCGCGAGGTCCGGCAGGACGACCTTCTGGCCGTCGCCGGTCAGGATGTCGGCCGACTCGGCCATGAAGTGCACACCGCAGAAGACGATGTACTCGGCCTCCGGCCGGGCCGCCGCGTCCCGGGCGAGCTTGAACGAGTCGCCGGTGACGTCCGCGAACTGGATGACCTCGTCGCGCTGGTAGTGGTGACCGAGGACGAAGACCTTGTCACCGAGCTTCTCCTTGGCCGCGCGGGCGCGCTCCACCAGGTCCGGGTCGGACGGCGAGGGCAGGTCGCCGGGGCACTCGACGCCCCGCTCGCTCTTCGGGTCGGCCTCGCGACCGAGCAGCAGCAGGGCGAGCGGCGTCGGCTGGACATCCAGGGGCTGGGCGGTGGTCACGTCACGCACCCTTTCTACTGAGCCTTTTCGTCTAATTGACGCTATCTATCATAACCGCTTCACGTCACTTTGACGATGTCCATAGTGTCGATGTGACACATCCCCTCTCCACAGGCCGGTGCTTGCCCGGAGCCGGGTGTGCGAGCATGAAAGGGAAAGACCAGCGCGCGGGGACGCATTCCCCGGGGCCCGGAATGAATCCGGCGTCCCGCGGGTTGCAACCGTCGGCAAGCAGTCTCCGTACAAACCGGGAGAGAAGCAGATGTCCGTATCGGACGAGAAGACCACTGTCAGCGACGGCATTCTCCTGTCGGACGCCGCCGCGGCCAAGGTCAAGGCCCTGCTCGACCAGGAAGGCCGCGACGACCTGGCGCTGCGCGTCGCCGTTCAGCCCGGTGGCTGCTCCGGCCTGCGTTACCAGCTGTTCTTCGACGAGCGTTCCCTCGACGGCGATGTCGTCAAGGACTTCGGCGGCGTCAAGGTCGTGACCGACCGTATGAGCGCCCCGTACCTGGGCGGCGCCTCGATCGACTTCGTCGACACGATCGAGAAGCAGGGCTTCACGATCGACAACCCGAACGCCACCGGTTCCTGCGCCTGCGGCGACTCCTTCAGCTGAGTCGACGGCGCGCGGATGTGACGAAGGCGGCAGCCCCGGAAGCACCCGGGGCCGCCGCCTTCGGCGTACCCGCCTGTCGTCGGCGGCCCGCCGGGCGCACCGGGCCCGCCCGAGGCAGCCGCCCGCCCGACGCAACCGCCCGGTTGACGCACGCGCCCGCCTGACGCACCAGGCCTTCCGCAGCACGCGCCCGCCCGACACGCCAGACCTTCCGCAGCACGCGCCCGCCTGACGCACCGAACAGCCAGAGGCACGCGCCCGCCGCCCGGCCGTCGGCCGCCGCCCCGGCGCTACCGCTTCGCCGGGACCTGTCCGCCGCTCTGGGCGTCCACGACCTTCCGGTCGCCGAGCGGGGCGTCCAGCGTCACCGTGTCGTTCAGCGACACGGCGACCGCGGCGCAGACCCGGTCGCTGTCGATGAGCGTCTCGTACACCGTGACCCTCACCTCACGGGCGTTCTCCTCGGCCCGTACGAGATAGCGGCTGCAGACGCCGCCGGTGAACCACACCTTGAGCTGCCTGCCGTCCGCCTCGTACTGCTCGACGGTCATGGCCGTGCCCTCGCTCGGCCGCTTCGGCTCGGGTGCCAGGTGCTCCGGCGCGACCGCCGGGTAGCTGAAGGTGTACGGGGCGCCGCCCTGCGGCACCGCCTCGAACAGCCAGGAGGGTACGAGCGCGGGGGCGCCCTTCTCCAGCTGCGCCGCCAGGCCGAACACCGCCTTGCGGATGGTCACCACCTGCTTCTCGGGCGACGCGGGGCCGGTCACCGGGTCACAGGGCGCGTTCGGGTCCGTCCCCTCGCTCGCCGTCGCCCCGTCCCCGTCCTGCCTGGCGGCGCCGTCCACCGGGGCCGGGGTGGCGCAGCCGCCGATCGAGGGCCGGGTGTGCCCCACGGAGTCGTTCAGCAGCTTCAGCGCCTCGTCCGCGCCGACCACCGGGTAGTCGGCGCCCCGCACCGGGGCCTTCAGCCGGCCGCTGCCCCCGACGATCTCGCCGTCGGGACCCACCTGGATGCCGGTCGACCAGCCGTGCGTCGGCAGCCCGCCGATCACGGGGTCGGCGTTCACCACCCGGACGGCGCCCGTCACCTGCGTCGTGTCCAGCTTCGCGGTCTCCTGGCCGAGCGCCTTCAGCACCGGCGCGGCGGCCTTCTCGGCGACGTCATCGCTGACGGGTGAGCCCGCGGTCCCGGTGGAGGACGGGCACTCGGCCTTGCCCTTCACACAGTTGTCGCCCGTCCCCGACCGCAGGCCGAACGTCCACATGCCCGGCGCCTGGCGCTCCACGTGGAACACCAGGCCGCCGGAGCCGTCCTTGTCCGGTCCGATCCTCCACGTCCCCCGCTCGAGGCGCGGGGAGCCCGTCACGCCCAGCGCCTTCGCCAGCCGGCTCACCTCGACCGACCCGACGTGCCCGGCGGGCCGGTACACCGGCGCGGCGTCGGGCCCGTCCGGCAGGTCGCCCTCGGCCCGGTACACGGCACCGCCCGGGTCCGGCTCGCCCGGCGCGATCCCGGGGCCCGGGCCCGTACCGTCGTCACCCGGGCCGCCGGTGTGCCCGTCCAGCGCCAGCGGCGGCGGCGCGCCCCGGGACGCCGAGGCGGCATCGCGTTCGCCGCCGCTCCCGTCGCCTTCCGCGGCGGCCAGGGCCAGATACGTACCGCCGCCGCCGGCGAGCAGCACCGCGGCCGCCATCGCGGCGACGGCCAGCCTCGGGCGCCGCCTGCGGGGAGTGTCGTCTGTGGGCTCCGTGCTGCTCACCGCATCGCTCCTTCGTCCGTTGCGTTCCCTTGACGGGAGACACCGATGGGACGGAGCGGACGAGCGCGCGGTTCCCGAACGCGTGCGACGGGCCTTACCCGGCGGGGGTCAGCCCCCGTACTCGGCGGTGCCGGCGATCAGCCGGGCCGCCGACGCCGGTACGCGCACCCCCCGGATCAGGGACGGCGGCACCGGAGCGGGCGTGCCGACCGCCTCGACCGCCCAGTGCGGCGCCATCCGCACGCTGTCCCCGCACAGCTCGGCGAGGGTGATCTCGGTCTCCTGCCGCTCACGCGACGCGGTGTTGTTCGGCATATCGGCACCGTACGCACGCGGCACCGCACCGAGAAAGACCTACTATCGGGTAGTTTCCGCTGTTCGTGACCGCTCCCGGAGCCGGTAGCGTGAAGGGTCAGCCTCCGACCTCCCTCAGGAGCTCCCAGCCGTGCGTATCGCAGTCACCGGCTCCATCGCCACCGACCACCTCATGACCTTCCCCGGCCGATTCGCCGACCAGCTCGTCGCCGATCAGCTGCACACGGTCTCCCTCTCCTTCCTGGTCGACAACCTCGACGTACGCAGGGGCGGCGTCGGCGCGAACATCTGCTTCGGCATGGGCCAGCTCGGCGCCCGCCCGGTCCTGGTCGGTGCCGCCGGGTCCGACTTCGACGAGTACCGCGCGTGGCTCGACCGGCACGGCGTCGACACCGGGTCCGTACGGATCTCCGAGGTCCTGCACACCGCCCGGTTCGTCTGCACCACCGACGCCGATCACAACCAGATCGGCTCCTTCTACACCGGCGCCATGAGCGAGGCCCGCCTCATCGAGCTCAAGTCCGTCGCCGACCGGGTCGGCGGCCTCGACCTCGTCCTCATCGGCGCCGACGACCCCGAGGCGATGCTCCGCCACACCGAGGAGTGCAAGACCCGGGGCATCCCGTTCGCCGCCGACTTCTCCCAGCAGATCGCCCGGATGAACGGCGAGGAGATCCGCACCCTCCTCGAAGGCGCCACCTACCTCTTCTCCAACGAGTACGAGAAGGGCCTCATCGAGACGAAGACCGGCTGGACCGACGAGGAGATCCTCTCCCGGGTCGGCCACCGCGTCACCACGCTCGGCTCGCGCGGCGTGCGCATCGAGCGGGTCGGCGAGCCGGTCATCGAGGTCGGCTGCCCGGACGAGGAGGCCAAGGTCGACCCGACCGGTGTCGGCGACGCGTTCCGCGCGGGCTTCCTCTCCGGCCTGTCCTGGGGCGTCGGCCTGGAGCGCGCCGCACAGGTCGGCTGCATGCTCGCGACCCTGGTGATCGAGACCCTCGGCACCCAGGAGTACACCCTGCGCCGCGCCCACTTCATGGAGCGCTTCACCAAGACGTACGGCGACGAGGCCGCCGCCGAGGTCCAGGCGCACCTCTCCTGAGCGCTCCTCCCCAGCGCTCCACAGAATCGCCGCACGGCCGCTCGGGCTGATCGCGGGCCCCATCGCGGGCCCGCCGCAGGCGCTCCACGGGCCCGCCGCAGGCGCTCCACAGGCCCGTCGCGGGCGCTCAACGGGCCCCTCGCGCTGCCCGCACCGCCCGCGCGGGCAGCGCGAAGGCGCTACGACAGCCGGCGGACCACATAGGCCGAGCCCCGGTCCGCCGGCTCCTCGCCCACGTACTCCTGGCCCCGCATCTCGCACCAGGCCGGGATGTCCAGGCGGGCCGCCGCGTCGTCCGCGAGCACCCGGACCGTCCCGCCGACCGGGACGCCGCCGATGACCTTCGCCAGTTCGATCACCGGTACCGGGCACCGCCGGCCCACCGCGTCCACCACGACCGCCTCCCCGCCCGGAGCGGCGGCGACCGGAGCCGGGGCCGGAGCGCCCAGCCGCTCCCGCACCCGCGCCACCACACCGGGCAGCACCTCCAGGAACCGGTCCACGTCCCCGTCCGGCGTGCCGGGCGGCAGCGACACCCGGACGTTGCCCTCCGACAGCACCCCCATGGCGCGCAGCACATGGCTCGGCGTCAGCGTCGAACTCGTGCACGACGAACCGGACGAGACGGAGAACCCCTCCCGGTCCAGTTCGTGCAGCAGGGTCTCTCCGTCGACATAGAGGCAGGAGAAGGTGACGAGGTGCGGAAGCCGCCGCACCGGATCGCCCACCACCTCCACGTCCGGCACCAGCTCCGGCACCCGCGCCCGGATCCGCTCGACCAGACCCCGCAGCCGCGCCCCCTCGTCCGCCGCCTCCGCCCGTACGGCACGCAGCGAGGCGGCCGCCGCCACGATCGCCGGGATGTTCTCGAACCCGGCCGACCGCCCCGACTCCCGTTCGTCGGCGGGCCCCTGGACGGCGAACCGCACTCCCTTGCGCACCGCCAGCAGCCCGACCCCCGCAGGACCGCCCCATTTGTGGGCACTTGCCGCGAGCAGCGACCAGTCACCCGTCACCGGACCCCAGGCCAGCGACTGCGCCGCGTCCACGAGCAGCGGCACCCCGGCGGCGCGGCACGCCTCGGCGGCCTCGGCCACCGGCTGCTCCGTGCCCACCTCGTGGTTGGCGGACTGCAGACACGCCAGTGCCGTGTCGTCGCGCAGCGCCGCCGCGTACGCGCCGGGGCCGACCCGCCCCGCCCGGTCCACCGGCACCTCGGTCACCGTCCCGCCGGCCGACTCGTGGACCGCCGCCGCGTGCAGCACCGACGAGTGCTCCACCTCCGATACGACCAGATGCCGCCCGGCACGCCGACGCCCCGCGAGCGCCCCGGAGATACCCGTATGGATGGCGGCGGTCCCCGATGGAGTGAACGTCAACTCGTCGGGGCGGCACCCCACCGCCTCCGCCGCGGCCTCCCGGGCGGCGTCCAGGAGCATGCGGGCGCGCCGCCCCTCGCGGTACAGCCGCGCCGGATCGGACCACCCCTCGTCGAGCGACGCCAGCAGGGCCTGCCGGGCGACGGGGTGGAGCGGAGCGGAGGAAGCGGAGTCGAAGTAGGCCACGCCGCCACGCTAACTCGCGCCGTACGGCGACGCGTCGGACGGGCGAGGGCGGGGGGCGTTTCGCGCCGCCGCCGTGCCGCCGGCGGCGGTCTCCGGCGTGTCGGCGCACCCCGCGCACGGGGTTCCCGGGCACGCCCATCCACCCCTTCGGGGTGGATGGCGGCGCGTTGGGCACCCTCCCCGCGCGACCCCAAATAGCGTCCAGTAGGGTTTGGTCCGCATAAACATCCAAACCCCTGCCCGCGTCAGGGCGGCGACCGACCAGCGAGACGGCCGCAGCCGACCCCGCGGGCGAGACTCTCGGGAAGGCGCTACGTGAGTCCCAACGGCTCCGACCGCTCGTCGCGGCGCCCGATGCGGCGGAAGCTGCCGCAGGTGCTGACTGCGGGCCTGATCCTGGCTACCGCCTCCGGTTGCTCGTACAACTGGGAGGACTTCCCCCGCCTCGGTATGCCCACCCCGGTGACCGAAGAGGCCCCGCGGATCCTCTCCCTCTGGCAGGGCTCGTGGGCGGCAGCGCTCGCCACGGGCGTGCTGGTCTGGGGCCTGATCCTGTGGAGCGTTTTCTTCCACCGGCGTAGCCGCACCAAGGTCGAGGTTCCTCCGCAGACCCGGTACAACATGCCCATCGAGGCGCTGTACACGGTGACCCCGCTCATCATCGTCTCGGTGCTCTTCTACTTCACCGCGCGTGACGAGTCCAAGCTTCTGGCCCTCTCCGAGAAGCCGGCCCACACCATCAACGTGGTCGGCTACCAGTGGAGCTGGGGCTTCAACTACATCGAGAACGTGGACGGCGACGCCGCCACGGGCGGTGCCGAGGCTCCCAAGGAGCTCGGCGCGATCCCGGACAGGTTCCAGAAGGAGTTCCCGGCGGGTGCCGAGGGCGTCTACGACGCCGGCATCCCCGGAACGCGGAACCCGCAGAACGGCAACCCGGGCCCGACCCTGTGGCTGCCGAAGGGAGAGAAGGTCCGGTTCATCCTGACCTCTCGTGACGTCATCCACTCCTTCTGGGTGCTTCCCTTCCTGTTCAAGCAGGACGTCATCCCCGGTCACACCAACGTCTTCGAGGTGACCGCGACCGAGGAGGGCACCTTCCGTGGCAAGTGCGCCGAGCTCTGCGGCGTCGACCACTCCCGGATGCTCTTCAACGTCAAGGTGGTCTCCCCGGAGCGCTACCAGCAGCACCTGAAGGAGCTCGCCGAGCAGGGGAAGACCGGCTTCATCCCGTCGGGCATCGAGCAGACGGACCCGGCCAGGAACTCGGAGACGAACCAACTGTGAGCATCCTCAACGAACCTCAGGGTGCCGCCGAGGCAGCCGACGGCTCGAAGGAGCCGTACGAGAACGAGCTGCCGGTCCGGCGCAAGCAGCCCGGCAATGTCGTCGTGAAGTGGCTGACCACCACCGACCACAAGACGATCGGCACGCTTTACCTGGTCACGTCGTTCTTCTTCTTCTGCGTCGGTGGCCTGATGGCGCTCTTCATGCGCGCCGAGCTGGCCCGGCCGGGTACGCAGATCATGTCGAACGAGCAGTTCAACCAGGCGTTCACGATGCACGGCACGATCATGCTGCTGATGTTCGCGACGCCGCTGTTCGCCGGTTTCGCGAACTGGATCATGCCGCTGCAGATCGGCGCGCCCGACGTGGCGTTCCCGCGGCTGAACATGTTCGCGTACTGGCTGTACCTCTTCGGCTCCCTCATCGCGGTGGCGGGCTTCCTCACCCCGCAGGGTGCGGCCGACTTCGGCTGGTTCGCCTACACGCCGCTGTCGGACGCGGTCCGGTCGCCGGGCGTCGGCGCCGACATGTGGATCATGGGTCTGGCCTTCTCCGGCTTCGGCACCATCCTCGGCTCGGTCAACTTCATCACCACGATCATCTGCATGCGCGCTCCCGGCATGACGATGTTCCGGATGCCGATCTTCACCTGGAACGTGCTGCTGACCGGTGTGCTGGTCCTGCTCGCCTTCCCGGTGCTGGCGGCGGCGCTCTTCGCGCTGGAGGCGGACCGCAAGTTCGGTGCGCACGTCTTCGACCCGGCCAACGGCGGCGCGCTGCTGTGGCAGCACCTCTTCTGGTTCTTCGGCCACCCAGAGGTGTACATCATCGCCCTGCCGTTCTTCGGCATCGTCTCCGAGATCATCCCGGTCTTCAGCCGCAAGCCGATGTTCGGCTACATCGGCCTGATCGCCGCGACGATCGCGATCGCGGGCCTGTCGGTGACGGTGTGGGCGCACCACATGTACGTCACCGGTGGTGTGCTGCTGCCGTTCTTCTCCTTCATGACCTTCCTGATCGCGGTACCGACCGGTGTGAAGTTCTTCAACTGGATCGGCACCATGTGGAAGGGCTCGCTGTCCTTCGAGACGCCGATGCTCTGGACGATCGGCTTCCTGGTCACCTTCACCTTCGGTGGTCTGACCGGTGTGATCCTGGCGTCGCCGCCGATGGACTTCCACGTCTCCGACTCGTACTTCGTCGTCGCGCACTTCCACTACGTCGTCTTCGGCACCGTGGTGTTCGCGATGTTCGCCGGCTTCCACTTCTGGTGGCCGAAGTTCACCGGCAAGATGCTGGACGAGCGCCTCGGCAAGATCACCTTCTGGACGCTGTTCATCGGCTTCCACGGCACGTTCCTCGTCCAGCACTGGCTGGGTGCCGAGGGCATGCCGCGCCGGTACGCGGACTACCTCGCGGCCGACGGCTTCACCCTGCTGAACACGATCTCCACGATCAGCTCGTTCCTGCTGGGCCTGTCGATCCTGCCGTTCTTCTACAACATCTGGAAGACGGCCAAGTACGGCCAGAAGATCGAGGTCGACGACCCGTGGGGGTACGGCCGTTCGCTCGAGTGGGCGACGTCCTGCCCGCCGCCGCGGCACAACTTCCTCACGCTGCCGCGCATCCGCAGCGAATCGCCGGCGTTCGACCTGCATCACCCTGAGATCGCCGCCCTCGACCAGCTCGAGAGCCACGGGCAGAAGGAAACCGCCCTCGTCGGTGGCAAGGAGGCCGGCAAGTGAAGATCCAGGGCAAGTTGTTCATCTGGCTGAGCTTCTTCATCCTGGCCATGGCCATCGTGTACGGCCTGTGGTCGAAGGAGCCGGTCGGCACGACGGCGCTGTTCATGGCCTTCGGTCTGGCGATCATGGTCGGCTACTACCTGGCCTTCACGGCCCGGCGGGTCGACGCCATGGCGCAGGACGACAAGGAGGCCGATGTCGCGGACGAAGCCGGTGAGCTGGGCTTCTTCTCCCCGCACAGCTGGCAGCCGCTGGCACTGGGCATCGGTGGAGCGTTCGCCTTCCTGGGCGTGGCGCTCGGCTGGTGGCTGCTCTTCTTCTCCCTGCCGCTGATCCTGATCGGCGTCTGGGGCTGGGTGTTCGAGTACTACCGCGGTGAGAACCAGAACCAGTAGTCGGCCCGCTCCTCACGAGGGGCCCGGCAACCTCCCTTCGGAGGCTGCCGGGCCCCTCTTTTGGCGTCATCCGGCGTGCCGGGGTCGACAGCCGTTCCTACGGTGTGGTTATGAGCCAGACGCCGCGCCCCCGCATAGTCCTCAGCTGCACCCTGCTGGTCGTCGCCGCCGGGGCGAGCGCGACCGCGTGCGGTGGCCCCGACGGCCATCCGCTGTCCGCCCGCCCGTACGACGCGGCCCGCCAGATCTCGTTCAACGGGCCCGGCACCGACCGCAAGGCGGCGCTCGACAAGCCCCTGGAGATCACCGCCAACGGCGGGGACGGGCGCATCACGGACGTCACGGCCGTCGACGAGGCGGGACACCACCTGGCCGGCGAGCTCGCCGCGGACGGCAGCCGCTGGCGCTCCACGGGCTCGCTGACGGCCGGCAGCCGCTACACCGTCAAGGTCGCCACCGAGAACGGCTCGGGCGCCCCCGGCAGCCGTACGCTGACGTTCGAGACGGCACCGGCCAAGAAGGTGCTGAAGGTGGAATTCGGCCCGGAGGCGGGCAAGTACGGCGTCGGACAGCCCATCACGGCGGAACTGAGCGCCCCGGTGACCTCCAAGGCCGCCAGGGCGGTCGTGGAGCGCTCCCTGAAGGTCCGCTCCACGCCGGCGGTGACGGGCTCCTGGTACTGGGTGGACGACAAGAAGCTGCACTTCCGCCCGAAGGAGTACTGGCCCGTCGGCGCGACCGTCACCGCGACCAGCAACCTGGCGGGCGTCAAGGTCGCGCGTGACCTCTACGGCGCGCCCGTGAAGGACCTGAGGCTCACCATCGGCGACCGGGTCGAGGCCATCACCGACGCGGCCGCCTACCGGATGACGGTCAAGCGGAACGGAAAAGTGATCAACACCATTCCGGTGACCACCGGCAAGCCCGGCTTCTCCACCCGCAACGGCGTCAAGGTGGTGCTCGGCAAGGAGTACTTCGTACGGATGCGCAGTACCACCGTCGGCATCGCCGCGGGCAGCAGCGAGTCCTACGACCTGCCCGTGTACTACGCCACCCGGGTCACCTGGAGCGGCGAGTACGTCCACGCGGCACCGTGGTCCGTCGGCTCGCAGGGGTACGCCAACGTCAGCCACGGCTGCGTGGGCATGTCCACCGACAACGCCGCCTGGTTCTACGAGAACGTGCGCCGCGGCGACCTCGTCACCGTCGTCAACAGCATCGGCAACGAGATGGACCCGTTCGGGAACGGCTTCGGCGACTGGAACGTCCCGTGGGACAAGTGGCGCAAGGGCAGCGCCGTCATCGCCGACACCCGCGACGGCGCCGGCCCGGCGGACTCCGCCCGCCTGCGGCCGGCCGTCTAGGGAGTGACTGCCCGGGGCCGCGGGTCAGGCCTCCACGGACAGGCGGGAGCGGATCAGCGCGGCCAGGGCGTCGGCGAACTCGACCGGGTCCACCGGGTGGGTCACCGCGGCGTCCGCCCGGCTCCACGTGGCCAGCCAGGCGTCCTGCGGGCGGCCGATCAGGAGCAGCACCGGCGGGCAGCGGAAGATCTCGTCCTTGATCTGCCGGCACACGCCCATGCCGCCGGCCGGGACCGCCTCGCCGTCCAGCACGCAGACGTCGACACCGCCCTTCTCCAGGGCCGTGAGGACGGCGGGCAGGGTCGCGCACTCGATGAACTCGACCGGGGGAACGTCCGCCGCGGGCCTGCGCCCGGCCGCCAGCCGCACCTGCGCGCGGGTGTTCGCGTCGTCGCTGTAGACCAGTACGGTGGCGCTCGACTGCATGGTTCCTCCGAGTTCGTCAGCGGCAATGCTCGGTAACCGATGCGGCGGATGCTACTCCGTCCGACTCCTTGTCAACACCGGTTCGGACACCCCTTCGATGGGCCGTTCGGCTCAGCTCGTGACCCGTGTGGACACCGCGGACACTCCGAACGGCACCCCCCGGAGTGAGGGCGGGATAAGCGACCGACATAATGTCGGTCGTGGCGACAGCAACGACAGTAGAAACCGGGCACGCGCACCCGTCGGTCAATCGGCCGAACCTCACCAGCGTCGGAACCATCATCTGGCTGAGTTCCGAGCTGATGTTCTTCGCGGCCCTCTTCGCGATGTACTTCACCCTGCGATCGGTAACGGGTGCCGAATACTGGTCCGAGCAGGCGGAACACCTGAACTTCCCGTTCTCGGCGACGAACACCACGATCCTGGTGCTCTCCTCGCTCACCTGTCAGCTCGGCGTGTTCGCCGCCGAGCGCGGTGATGTGAAGAAGCTCCGCACGTGGTTCATCATCACGTTCGTCATGGGTGCGATCTTCATCGGCGGCCAGGTCCTGGAGTACACGGAGCTGGTCAAGGACGCGGGCATGTCCCTGTCCTCCGGCCCGTACGGTTCCGTGTTCTACCTGACCACCGGCTTCCACGGCCTGCACGTGACGGGCGGCCTCATCGCCTTCCTGCTGGTCCTGGGCCGGACGTACGCCGCCAAGCGATTCACTCATGAGCAGGCAACCGCCGCCATCGTCGTGTCCTACTACTGGCACTTCGTCGATGTCGTCTGGATCGGCCTCTTCGCCACGATCTACATGATCAAGTAATCGGGCACCAGGCCCGACATCCAGCAAGCATCGACGCAGAAGATCCTGACACCGGGGTAATCCGTGAAAAAGCTCTCCGCACGACGACGCCATCCGCTGGCGGCGGTCGTCGTCCTACTCCTCGCGCTGGCGGCCACTGGGGGGCTGTACGCCGCGCTCGCGCCCGCGGGCAAGGCGCAGGCCGATGAGACCGCCCAGTCCCTCGCCATCGAGGAGGGCAAGAAGCTCTACACCGTCGGCTGCGCCAGCTGCCACGGAACCGGCGGTCAGGGCACGTCCGACGGTCCGCCGCTGGTCGGCGTCGGCTCGGCCGCCGTGGACTTCCAGGTCGGCACCGGCCGCATGCCCGCGCAGCAGCCGGGCGCCCAGGTGCCGCGCAAGAAGAACATCTACACGCAGGCCGAGATCGACCAGCTCGCCGCGTACGTCGCGTCGCTCGGCGCCGGTCCGATCACGCCGACCGAGAAGCAGTACAGCCCCGAGGGCGCGAACATCGCGCGCGGTGGCGAGCTGTTCCGCAACAACTGCGCCCAGTGCCACAACTTCACCGGTGAGGGCGGTGCCCTGACCAAGGGCAAGTACGCCCCGAGCCTGGAGGGCGTGAGCGAGAAGCACCTCTACGAGGCCATGCAGACCGGCCCGCAGAACATGCCGTCCTTCCCCGACACCACGATGCCGGAGAAGGAGAAGAAGGACATCATCGCGTACATCAAGACCGTCAACGGTGACGAGACGCCCAGCCCCGGCGGCTTCGCGCTCGGCGGTCTGGGACCGGTGAGCGAGGGCCTGTTCGGCTGGATCTTCGGTCTGGGTTCCCTCATCGCTGTCGCCGTCTGGGTCGCGGCCCACACCGCTAAGGCCAAGAAGTCATGAGTAGCCAAGAGATTTCAGAAGAGAGCCTGCCCTCCGAGCAGGACACCGCACACGGCACGGCGGTCGCCGAGAACCCCTTCGCCGACCCGGGGCTGCCGCCCCACAAGCCCCGTGTCCAGGACATCGACGAGCGGGCCGCCAAGCGCTCCGAGCGCACGGTCGCCCTGCTGTTCACCCTGTCGATGCTGGCCACGATCGGCTTCATCGCCTCGTTCGTGATCTTCCCGGTCGACCAGATCGTGTACGTGTGGCCGCTCGGCCACGTCAGCAGCCTGAACCTGTCGCTCGGTCTGACGCTCGGCGTCTCCCTGTTCTGCATCGGCGCCGGCGCGGTCCACTGGGCCCGCACGCTGATGTCGGACGTCGAGGTCGCCGACGACCGGCACGCCATCGAGGCCGCGCCCGAGGTCAAGGCCAAGGTCATGGCCGACTTCGCGGACGGTGCGGCGGAGTCCGCCCTCGGCCGGCGCAAGCTGATCCGCAACACGATGTTCGGCGCGCTGGCCATGGTGCCGCTCTCCGGTGTGGTGCTGCTGCGCGACCTGGGCCCGCTGCCCGAGGACAAGCTCCGCAAGACGTCCTGGGCCAGGGGCAAGCAGCTCATCAACATGAACACCAACGAGCCGCTCCGCCCCGAGGACGTCGCCGTCGGTTCGCTGACCTTCGCCAAGCCCGAGGGCCTGGAGGACGACGACCACGACTTCAACAACAAGATCGCCAAGGACGCCCTGATGATCGTCCGGATCCAGCCGGCCGACATCAAGGACAAGCGCGAGCTCGAGTGGTCCCACGAGGGCATCGTGGCCTTCTCGAAGATCTGCACCCACGTGGGCTGCCCGATCTCCCTGTACGAGCAGCAGACCCACCACGTCCTCTGCCCGTGCCACCAGTCCACCTTCGACCTCTCCGACGGCGCCCGCGTCATCTTCGGCCCGGCCGGTCACGCCCTTCCGCAGCTGCGGATCGGCGTCAATGACGAGGGCTTCCTCGAGGCGCTCGGCGACTTCGACGAGCCCGTCGGTCCTGCATTCTGGGAGCGCGGATGAGCACCACGACCGCAACTGAGACGAACCGGAAGGCGCCCGCCGGTGAGCGGGTGGCCGACTGGGCCGACGGCCGGCTGGGGATCTACTCGCTGGCCAAGGCCAACATGCGGAAGATCTTCCCGGACCACTGGTCCTTCATGCTCGGTGAGATCTGCCTCTACAGCTTCATCATCATCATCCTCACGGGTGTGTACCTGACGCTGTTCTTCCACCCGAGCATGAACGAGATCGAGTACCACGGCTCGTACGTGCCGATGCAGGGCATCCGCATGACCGAGGCGTACGCCTCGACGCTGGACATCAGCTTCGACGTCCGCGGTGGTCTGCTCATCCGGCAGATCCACCACTGGGCCGCGCTGATCTTCCTCGCGGGCATGTTCGTGCACATGATGCGCGTCTTCTTCACGGGCGCGTTCCGCAAGCCGCGTGAGATCAACTGGCTGTTCGGCTTCCTGCTGTTCGTCCTCGGCATGTTCACCGGTTTCACCGGTTACTCGCTCCCGGACGACCTGCTCTCCGGCACCGGTGTCCGCTTCACCCAGGGCGCGATCCTGGCCACGCCGATCGTCGGCACGTACATCTCGATGTTCCTGTTCGGCGGCGAGTTCCCCGGCCACGACATGGTGGCCCGGTTCTACTCGATCCACATCCTGCTGCTGCCGGGCATCATGCTCGGCCTCGTGGTGGCCCACCTGATCCTGGTCTTCTACCACAAGCACACGCAGTTCCCCGGTCCCGGCCGGACCAACAAGAACGTCGTCGGCATGCCGCTGCTGCCGGTCTACATGGCCAAGGCCGGAGGCTTCTTCTTCCTGGTCTTCGGTGTCATCGCGATCATCGCCGCGCTGTTCACCATCAACCCGGTGTGGGCCCTCGGCCCGTACCGCCCCGACATGGTGTCCACCGGCGCCCAGCCCGACTGGTACATGGGCTTCGCCGAGGGTCTGATCCGTGTGATGCCGGGCTGGGAGATCAACATCTGGGGCCACACGCTGGTCCTGGGCGTCTTCATCCCGCTGGTCCTCTTCGGTGTGATGCTCGCGGCGATCGCGGTCTACCCGTTCATCGAGTCCTGGATCACCGGGGACAAGCGCGAGCACCACCTGCTGGACCGCCCGCGCAACGCCCCGACCCGGACCGCCCTCGGTGTCGCCTGGATCACGGCCTACATGATCATGCTGGTCGGTGGTGGCAACGACATCTTCGCCACCCACTTCCACATGTCGATCAACGCGATCACCTGGTTCGTCCGGATCTTCTTCTTCGCCGGACCGGTCATCGCGTTCATCATCACCAAGCGCATCTGCCTCGGCCTCCAGCGCCGGGACCGCGACAAGGTGCTGCACGGTCGCGAGACCGGCATCATCAAGCGGCTGCCGCACGGTGAGTTCGTGGAGGTCCACGAGCCGCTCAGCCAGGCACAGCTGCACGCGCTCACCACGCACGAGCAGTACACGCCCGCCGAGATCGGCCCGACGGTCGACGAGAACGGCGTCGAGCGCAAGCCGACCCGCGGCCAGAAGCTCCGCGCCAAGCTGAGCAAGGGCTACTTCGGCGAGGGGAACCAGATCCCCAAGGCCACGGTCGAGGAGTACAAGGAGATCAGCAGCGGCCACGGCCACCACTGATCCTCCGACCTGCAGGTCGCCACGGCGAGAGCCCCGTCCAATCACCGGACGGGGCTCTTTGCCGTCCTTACGGCTCGATAGGGTGGTGACCGTCTCATTCCGTACGGACCCAGGAGCGACCATGAGCGCTGTGAACCCCGCTGGAGGCCAGACCGCGGCGGGCCGCTCCTGGCCCCTGGTCCTCGACGCCCTGCTGTCCGGGCAGGACCTCGACGCCGACGCGACCGCCTGGGCGATGGAGCGCATCCTCAGCGGCGAGGCCACCGACGCGCAGATCGCCGGCTTCGCCGTCGCCCTGCGGGCCAAGGGCGAGACCGTCGACGAGATCTCCGGCCTCGTACGGACCATGTACGAGCACGCCCGGGTGATCCAGGTCCCAGGACCGTCCGTCGACATCGTCGGCACCGGCGGCGACGGCGCCAAGACCGTCAACATCTCCACCATGTCGGCGATCGTCGTCGCCGGCACGGGCGCGAAGGTCGTCAAGCACGGCAACCGGGCCGCGTCCTCCGCCTCCGGCGCCTCCGACGTCCTGGAGAAGCTCGGCGTCAACCTGGAGCTCACCCCGCGCCGGGTCGCGGAGGTCGCCGAGGAGGCCGGGATCACCTTCTGCTTCGCCGTGAAGTTCCACCCGGCGCTCCGCCATGTCGCGGCCGCCCGCAGGGAACTGGGCATCCGGACCACGTTCAACTTCCTCGGGCCGCTCACCAACCCGGCCAAGGTGCGGGCGCAGGCCACCGGTGTCGCCGACGCCCGGATGGCGCCCATCCTCGCCGGGGTGCTCGCCGACCGCGGCTCGTCGGCGCTGGTGTTCCGCGGTGACGACGGCCTGGACGAGCTGACCACCACGGCCACCTCACACGTCTGGGTGGTTCGTGACGGAGCGGTCCGCGAGGAGACCTTCGACCCGCGGGACGTCGGCGTCGACCTGGTGCCGGTGGAGGCCCTGCGCGGCGCCGACGCCTCGTACAACGCCGATGTGGCGCGCCGGCTGCTGGCCGGTGAGACCGGACCCGTACGGGACGCGGTGCTGCTCAACTCGGCGGCGGCGCTGGTGGCCCTGGAGCCGACGGACGCGCCGCTGGCCGAGCAGATCCGGGCGGGCATCGCCAAGGCCGCCGACTCGATCGACTCGGGTGCGGCCCGGCGGACCCTGGACCGGTGGGTCGCGGCGAGCAACGCCTGACCCGGCGCGGTGCGACGCGGGGCGCGGTCCGGATCGCGGACCGCGCCTTGCGCGTTCCCTGGCATGTGGCAGGATGCTCCTCAAGGTCATGAGTGACAGCGATTACGGCCCCGGCCCGCTGTCCGGCAACCCTCCGTCCGTGGCGGGGTGCCCCGGGTGAAGACCAGGCCGCAGGCAGCGAGGTCTGCGGCAAGCGCGGACCCCTGCCTGCCCTGGGGTCCTGGTCCTCAAGGGAGCAGTCTCGTGAGCAAGCGAATGCGATAGGGCTGACCGGCCCCTTACTTCACCCTCCTCCGCGCGGGCGGCGCTGTGCGTCCCGGCCCGTGCGTCGAGGCACCCCCGTATCCGGAAGCGGCCGCCGACCGGCCCCTGCCGTACGGGTTCACGAAGCCATTCCGCCTTGTCCCGCCGGGAGATACCGCCATGTCCGCGTACCCGAACGCCGCCACCGCCGCCAGCCCCGCCGACCTCGCCACCGCGACCACCACCGCCGTCACCGTGACCGCCGTCGCCCCCGCGACCGCCGCCACCGTCGCCGCCGGCCCCGCAACCCCCGCCGACCACGCCGAACCCGCCGCCACCGACGAGCCCGGGCGCGAAGGCACCCTGCCCGTTCTCGGACGGGACGTCACCGTGCCGCTGGTGACCGGCGGCGAGGTGACCTACGCGGCCCTCGACTACGCGGCCAGCGCCCCCGCCCTCCAGCGCGTGTGGGACGACGTCGCCGCGTACGCGCCCTACTACGGCAGCGTCCACCGGGGCGCCGGGTACCTGTCGCAGCTGTCCACCGACCTGTTCGAGAACAGCCGGACGACCGTCGCCGAGTTCCTCGGCTGCCGCCCCGGCGACCAGGTCGTGTTCACCCGGTCGACCACCGACTCGCTGAACCTGCTCGCCGCCGCCCTGCCGGCCGACTGCCAGGTCTTCGTCTTCGAGACCGAGCACCACGCGTCGCTGCTGCCCTGGCGGGACGCCCGGGTGACCTGCCTCGACGCGCCGCGCACACCCGCCCAGGCGGTCGAGACGCTGGAGCGGGCCCTCGCCGACCGCGAGCCCCACGGCCCCGCGCTGGTCTGTGTCACCGGCGCCTCCAACGTCACCGGCGAGCTGTGGCCCGTGCGGGAGCTGGCCGCGGCCGCCCACGCGCACGGCGCGCGGATCGTGCTGGACGCCGCCCAGCTGGCCCCGCACCACCCGGTGGACATCGCCCGCCTGGACGTGGACTGGGTCGCGTTCTCCGGGCACAAGCTGTACGCCCCGTTCGGCTCCGGGGTGCTGGCCGGCCGTGCGGACTGGCTGACGGCCGCCCCGCCGTACCTCGCCGGTGGCGGTGCGTCGCGGAAGGTCGCGCGGCGCGCGGACGGCGGCGTCGACGTGGAGTGGCACACCACCCCGGCCCGCCACGAGGCCGGTTCGCCGAACGTCATCGGCGCCTACGCGATCGCCTCCGCCTGCAAGGCGCTCACCGAGGCCGGGTTCGACACGCTCGTACGGCGCGAACGGGAGCTGATCGCCCGGGTGCGCGCGGGCCTGGCCCGGGTCCCCGGGGTGCGGGTGCTGTCGCTGTTCGGCGACGCGGCGCCGCGCGTCGGCGTCCTCTCGTTCGTCGTGGAGGGCTGGAACAGCTCGCACTTCGCCGCGGCGCTCTCCGCCGAGTACGGCATCGGCGTCCGCGACGGACTGTTCTGCGCCCATCCGCTGGTGCGGACCCTGTTGGGCGGCACCGCGCGGGAGGTCGGCGAGTGCGGTGCGCCCGAGGCGGCGCCCGGCGAGAAGTCGCTGAACGCGATCCGGGTCAGCTTCGGGGTGGGGACGCCGGACGAGCACGTCGACCGGTTCGTTCGGGCCGTGACGGAGCTCGTACGGGACGGGGCCCGGTGGAACTACCGTACGGAGGACGGGCGCTGCGTGCCCGACCGGGGCTGACCAGCCGGGTGCCCAACAGCACGGTCCGCAGGGCCCGTTCGGCGCCGTCGGTGAGGAACTCGGCGGCCCGCCGCAGTGCCTCGGCCGGCGGCACGGGGCCGGGCACGATCGTCGCGTAGGCGTCGACGCCCGCCCCGCGCGCCTCGTGCGCGCCGTCGCCGATCACTCCCGCGAGGGCGAGCACCGGGACGCCCGCCTCACGGGCGCGGCGCGCGACCTCCGCCGGGATCTTGCCGCGTACGGTCTGCCCGTCGATGGCGCCCTCCCCGGTGATCACGAGGTCGGCGCGGGCGAGCCTGGCGTCCAGGTCCAGGCCGTCCTGCCCGTCCAGCAGCACGTCGAACCGGGGCAGCAGCCGGGCGCCCACCGCCGCGAGGCCGGCGCCCAGCCCGCCCGACGCCCCGGTGCCGGGCGCCCCGCGCAGGTCGACACCCGGGGCGAACGCCTCCGTCAGCGCGGCCGCCCAGTGCTCCAGGGCGGCCGACAACTGCTCCACGCGCTCGGGCGTGGCCCCCTTCTGCGGGCCGAAGACCCGGGCCACGCCGCGCTCACCGCACAGCACGTTGTACGGGTTGCAGGCGACGAGGAGTTCGGTGTCCGCCAGCCGGGGGTCGAGGCCGCCGGGGTCGAGGACGGCGAGCTCCGCCAGCGCCGCCCCGCCGTACGGCAGGTCGCGCCCCGCCCGGTCGTACAGCCCCACCCCGAGGGCCTGCAGGGCGCCCGCGCCGCCGTCCGACGTACCGGAGTCGCCGCAGCCGACGAGGACGCGGCGCGCCCCGGCGTCCAGGGCGGCGCGGATCAGCTCGCCGACGCCGTACGTGGTGGTGGCGCCGGGGTCCCGCAGGTCGGGCGGCACCAGGCGGAGCCCCGCGACGGCGGCCATCTCCACGACGGCGGTCCCGCAGCCGAGGAGCGCGAAGTGACTGTCCACGGGGTCGCCCAGCGGCCCGGTCGCGGTGTGCGGTACGAGCCGCCCGCCGGTCGCGGCGGCCAGCGCCTCGGCCGTGCCCTCGCCGCCGTCGACCAGCGGAAGCAGGTCGAGCTCGGCCGCCGGCAGCACGCGCAGCACCCCTTCGGCGATGGCGTCGGCGGCCTCCCGCGCCGACAGGGACTCCTTGAAGCCGCTGGGGGCGACGGCGATGCGGTACGGCGTACCTGACGGGGTCATGGCTGGGTCTCCAGGAGGACGGGCACGCCGAGCAGCGGCCAGACGGTGAGGGCGAAGAAGAGGACCAGGGCGGCGGTGAGCGGGGCCAGCACGGCGGACAGGCGCAGCAGGTCGCGCGGTGTGTAGGTGGGCACGCCGTCCGGTACGTCGGCGAACAGCGCGACCGGTTTCGCGGACGCGGGCAGGGTGTGGCAGAAGCCCGCGGCGGCGGTGGAGGCCAGCGCGGCGGCCGCCGGGTTGACCCCCGACGCGGCGGCCGCGGCGACGACCAGCGGCACCAGCACCGTCGAGCGGGCGGAGCGGGACTGCAGGACCAGGTGCGCGGCCGTGCTGACGGCCACGACGACCGTCAGGAACAGCCAGGGCGGCGCGTGCGCCGGCAGGGCGCCCACCAGCCAGCCGGCCGCGCCCGAGTCGGCCAGGGCGACGCCCATCGCCATGGTCGCGGCCATGAACAGCAGCAGCGGCCACGGCACGGTCCGCAGCGCGTCCTTGAGCCGTACCGTGCCGAGCGCCGGTGACGCGGCGACCACCGCGCCGATCAGGGCGACCAGCGCGGGCGGCACCCGGTGGACGGGCTCGCTGCACCACAGCGCGACCACCGTCGCGAGCAGCAGGACGCACCGTGCCTCGGCCGGGGACAGGGGCCCGCCGACCGGGGTGGGGGAGTGTCGTGCGACACGCGCGGCGGTGAGCGACACCGGGGCCCGCCGGTCGGCCCGGGTGGTGGTCGTCAACAGGACGACCTCGGCGGCGAGATGGGAGGAGACGACGGCGAGCGGCAGGCCGAGCAGCAGCCACTGGACGAACCCGATCCGTTCGCCGGTCTGCTCGGCCAGCACATGGACGGTGATGAGATGGGCGCCCGCGCCGATCAGGGTCGCGACGGCGGAGAGCAGGACGACCGTCGGGAAGAGCAGCGCGAGCATCACCACCAGGCGCCGGCGCTCCGCCAGCACCTCGGCCAGCGTGAGGAACACGGGCAGGACGAGGGCGGCCCGCCCGGACGTGGCGGGCACGGCGAACGAGGTGACCACGAGCGCGGCCGTGGTGAGGTGGACCAGCTGGCGCACCGTACGGGCACCGCTCAGCAGGAACGCCGCCGCGCGGGTGGCGAGGCCGGTGCCCGCGGTGGCGGAGGCGAGGACGAACGCGCAGATCAGCAGCCAGATCGTGGCGTCGCCGAGGGTGGCGAACAGGGTCTCGCCGCTGATCACCCCGGTGGTGACGAGGACCAGGCTCGCGCCGAGCGCGACGAACGTGTCGTCGACGGGCGCGACGATCCACGCCAGCGTGGCGAGGGTGAACACCCCGAGCGTCAGCCGGGCGTCACCGCCGAGGCCGGGGAAGTTGGACGGCACGGCGAGCAGCGCGCACACGCTCAGGCCCGCGCACAGCCAGACCGCCCGGCTGGGAGAGAGGGACACGACGATCAGTCTGGTCACCCGCCGTGAGCGGTGTATGAGCGCTCGGTGAAAGCCGCTTCATGTACGGGGGCGGTGGGCGACGGGTGGCGGGTGGCGGCGCGGGGCCGCCAGGGCCGGGCGTCGCGGTGTCCGGGTCCGGCGACCGTCGCGGCGTACGGGTCCTGGGACCGTCACGGCGTCAGGGTCCGGGGAGCGTCACGGCCTCCGGCCCGGCACGGCCCGTCACGGCATGCGGTACCCCATGCCCCGTACGGTCTCCAGCCGCCGCGCCCCGAGTTTCCTGCGCAGGGCGCGGACGTACACGTCCACGATGTTGGAGCCGGGGTCGAAGTCGTACCCCCAGACGTGCGACAGGATCTGCTCACGCGACAGCACCTGGCCCGGGTGGCGCAGGAAGAACTCCAGCAGCACGAATTCACGGGCGGTCAGATCGACGGTCCTGTTCTCCACCCGTGCCCGCCGGGTCCGCAGGTCGAGGCCCAGGTCGCCGCTTCGGAGCACCGTCACCTCCGGTGCGCGGGCGGCGGTGCGCAGCCGCAGCCGGACCCGTGCGAGGAGTTCCTCGAACCGGAACGGCTTGGTCATCCAGTCGTCGGCGCCGCCCTCCAGGCCGGCCACGGTGTCCCGTACGGAGTCCCGTGCCGTCAGCACGATCACGGGCACCGTCACCCGGGCCTCGCGCAGCCGGCGCAGTACGGTGAAGCCGTCCCGGCCCGGCAGGCCGATGTCCAGCACCATCAGGTCGAAGCCGCCGGTGACGGCGTGGTCGAGGGCGGTGTCGCCGTCCCTCGCGACGCTCGTCGTGAAGCCGTTGGCGCGCAGGCCCTTCTCCACGAAGGAGGCGATGCGCTCCTCGTCCTCGGCGATCAGGATGCGGTTCACGGGATCTCCTCCGGGACGGGAAGTACGAGTACGAACGTGGCGCCGCCGCCGGGTGTGGGCCGCAGCTCGACCCGGCCCCGCCGGTGGCCCTCGGCGATGGCCCGCACGATGGACAGGCCGAGACCGGCGCCGCTGGTCCCGGCCGGGCGGCGGGTCGTGCCGCGCCGGAACCGCTCGAAGATCAGCTCGGCGTCGGCCGGTGCGACGCCGGGCCCGCTGTCGGCGACGTACAGCTCGACCCGGTCCGGGGCGTCCCGGGAGCCGATCCGTACGGGGTCGCCGGGGGCGGTGTGCTGGACGGCGTTCTGCGCGAGCTGGACCATCGCCTGGGTGACGCGCTGCGGATCGAGCGGCACCTCCCGCTCCGACACCCCGTCCAGGATCCAGGTGCGCTCGCCGAGGGCGCGGGCCTTCACATAGACGTCGGCGGTCAGTTCGGCGACCTGGACCGGCTCGGGGGCCACGAAGTCGGGGCGTTCCGCCTTGGCCAGGAGCAGCAGGTCCTCCACGATGCGGCTCATCCGGTCGAGTTCGTCGGTGACCAGCCGTACGGTCTCGCGCTGCTCGGCCGGGTCGTCGCCCATCAGCTCCAGATGGCCGCGCACGATGGTGATGGGGGTGCGCAGTTCGTGCCCCGCGTCGTCCACGAACTGCCGCTGTACGGCGAACGCCCCCTCCAGCCGGTCCAGCATGGCGTTGAACGTCTCGGCGAGCGCGGCGATGTCGTCGCGGCCCTGCACGGGGATGCGCCGGGTCAGGTCCTGTTCGGTGAGCTCCGCCGCGGCCTTGCGGACCACGCGTACCGGGGCGAGGATGCGGCCCGCGACGGCCCAGCCGATCCCGGTCGTCAGCAGCAGCGCGAGGCCGGAGATGGCGAGCTGGGTACGGAACGCCTCGGCGGCGATGGCCTGTTCGGCGTCCGCGTGGAACGCGACGACGAACGCGCCCGGCGCGCCGGGCCCCGCCGGTTCGATGGCCACCTTGGCCCAGCGCACCTCGCCCTGTGGCCGTAACAGGATGCCCGAGCGGGCGTCGGACGCGAAGATCCGGGCGAGCGCGGACCGGTCGCGGTACAGGGCGAGGCCGCTGCCGCCCGGCAGGTCGCGGGGCTGGCGCAGCACGTCCGGGACGTGGCCCGACGGGGCGCGGGTGAGCCCCAGCAGCTCCTCGTCGGGGTCGGAGTACTGGCGCTGCAGGAACACCTGGAGCAGTCTGCGGGGCTCGGTGAAGCGGTTCCCCGTGCCCGGGTCGACGCCCTGGTCCACGAAGCTCGCGAACTCGCGGGTCTCCTGGGTGAGGATCATGCTGATCCGGTGGTCGACGTCGCGGAGCAGGATCGACCGGGTGATCATGGCGACGGCCGCGAGGGCGGTGCCCATCACCAGCAGCAGCCAGAGCAGGATCCGTACCCGGGCGGAGATGGGGCGCTCAGTCCTCCAGGTCGTCATCGTCGTCGTCCCCGGTGACCGGCGGCGCCGGTACGACCGTGTCCGTGGGCGTCCGTGCCGGTGTCCTGCCGGGCGCGGGTCCCGCCCCGGTGCCGGGGCGGGGGGCCGTCGTGCGGGGGGAGGGGCCGGTCGCGGACGGGCCTGCCGCGGAGGGCACGGCGGCGGACGGTGGCGCGGTGGCCGGTGGCACGGCGGTGGGCGGTGGCGCGGCGGACGGTACGGCGCGCGGCGGGCCGTCGGGGATCACACCGGGCGACGGGCTGCCGGGTGGGCGCGGTGTCGCCTCCAGCCGTACCGGCGGCGGCACCCTGGGCTGCTCGGGCGCCTCGTTCAGGGCGTAACTGGCGGCGGCGATGCCGACCGGGACGGCGACGACCGCGGCGAGGGTCACCATGCGACGGGTGAAGGCCATGGAGCCATCCTGGCGGCCCGGCGGGCCCGCCCGGATGAGCGGAGGATGAGGGCTTCTTCATGAAACCGGGGCCGTGGCCGTGCGCGGTTCCCCCGTGCAGGTGACCTTGGAACGACGGAACGAGAGAGTGACGGAGCGACGGCCTACGCGTCGAGGCCGATCGCGAACGCGGCCTCCAGGTCGTGCTGCGAGTACGTACGGAACGCCACGTGCGTGTCCGTCGCCTCGACGCCCGGGATCTTGCTGATCCGGCCGGGGATGACATCCGCCAGGTCGTCGTGGCGGGCGACCCGGACCATGGCGATCAGGTCGTACGTACCCGTGACGGAGAAGACCTCGCTGACGTTCTCCAGGGAGGCGATCGACTCCGCGATCTCCGGAATGCGGTCCACGCTGGTCTTGATGAGCACGATCGCGGTGATCACGGGCGTCCTTCTTTCTCGGTGGCCGCTGCTGGCGCCTCAAGCCTACTTGCTGGGGGTCCGGGGGTTATCCCCCGGGAATCGCGGCCGCCGTACGGCCGTACCGGGCCCACGCGTAGACGAACCCCACACCGAAGCCCACCAGGTGCGCCAGGTACGCGACGCCCGGCCCGCTGCCCGCTCCCCGCGCGGCCAGCCACTGCAGTACGAACCAGAAGATCAGCACCAGCCACGCGGGGAACCGCAGCGGCAGGAAGAACAGGAACGGGAAGAGGCTGGTGACCCGCGCCCTGGGGAACAGATACAGAAAGGCGCCGAGCACTCCCGAGATCGCCCCCGAAGCGCCCACCAGAGTCTGTTCGCTGCCCGCGTGCGCCGCCGCGTACGCCAGCAGCGCCAGGCAGCCGCAGCCGGCGTAGAAGAGGCCGAACTCCACGTGCCCCATGCGCTCCTCGGCCATCGCGCCGAAGACGAAGAGGAACAGCATGTTGCCCAGCAGATGGAGCCAGTTCCCGTGCACGAACAGCGCGCTGAACGGGCTGAGCAGGGCGTCGGGGGACGCGCTCATCAGCTCCGCGGGCACGATGCCCCAGCGCCGGAAGTACGCGGTCTGCGCCCCGAGCAGCGCGTCACCCGTGCCGTACGAGGCGTTCAGCCCGGACGCCGGCCCGATGACGAAGATGACAAAGCAGACACCGATCACTCCGTACGTCACCGTGGGCCCCGTGACCGCGCCCCGGGCCGCTCCCCGCCAATCGATCACGTACAGATCATGACGTACGGGTCGGGAGCCGGACAGAGCGCCTCGCCGAGGCGCGGAGCGGCCTCACCGGAACCTGCGACTCCACCCGCACAGGGGGTACCCGGGAGGCCGTAGGGTTACGGGCGTACCCCGGGGACCACCGCAGTCCGACGGCGCACCGCGGCACCCGCACCTGGCACGGCACGAGAAAAGGACGCTCACCATGACCACGGTTCCCCTGCCGACCGCCGAGACCCGCTGGCGCTGCACGCTGTGCGGCAACCTGACGCGCTTCGACGTGACACGGTCGTCCAAGGTCGTGGAGTACGTCCATCTGGACCTGGCGGGCGAGCCCAAGGTGGAGGAGCGCGAGGTGGTCAGTGAGACCATCGAGTCCGTCCGCTGCCGGTGGTGCAACGCGGTGGACCAGGTGGAGCTGGTGGACAGGCCGGGCGCCTCTTCCTGACGGAAGCGGTCCGGCGGAGCGAGAACGGACGGGTAGTGGGGTGACGGATCGTGGAGCAGCCCGCGAGCGACGCTGAGTCGGCCGGTGCGGCCGCCGACGCCGCGGAGGCGCTCGACCGCCCGCTCCCCGAAGGGGTGCGGCGCCGGGTCGTCGCCCTCGTCTCCGACGCCTTCGGTGGTCTGACGGTCGCCGAGCTGCCCGCCCCGCTGCGCCAGTACGCCCGGTTCACGCCCAGCAGGCGCGCCAAGTTCGCCGGCAACGCGATGGCCGCCGCCCTGGAGAGCGACCCGCTGTTCCGGCAGCGGATCGGCGAGCGGGTCAGGGACGGGCAGCCGGAGCTGGCCTCGGCCGTCGAGTCCGGTGCTCCGCCGGCCGCCGCCGACCCCGTCGACGTGGCGGCGGCCGCCTATGTGCTGCGTCCCGCTGGCTGGGTCAAGCTGGTCGCCGCCGCCGGTGAGGAGGCCCAGCGGGCGGACGCCGAACGGGCCGACGAGGCGGGGCGGCGCGAGCTGGAGCGGCTGCGCGAGGAGCTCGCCGAGGCACGGGCGCACACCAGGGCCGAGACGGAGCGGCTGCGGGCCGAGCTGGACACGGCGCGCAGGGATGCCGAATCGCTTCAGCGCAAGCTGCGCAGCGCGCAGAGCGATGTGAAGCGCGGTGAAGCGGCCCTGCGCCGTACCCACGCCGACATCGACGCGATCAGGGCCGAGGCGGCCGCCCAGGTCTCCGCCGCGGAGAGCGAGACCCGCCGTCTGAAGGCGCGGCTCGGCGAGACCGAGGCGGCGCTTGAGGCGAGCCGCCGGGCCGCCCGCGAGGGACGCTCGGTGGAGGACATGCGGGTGCGGCTGCTGCTGGACACCGTGCTGGAGTCCGCGCAGGGGCTGCGCCGTGAGCTGGCCCTGCCGCCCGTCTCGGTACGCCCGGCGGACACGGTGGACGCGGTGGAGCCGGGCCGGATGTCGCCCAAGGACATCGCGGCGCGGGCCCTGTCGGAGACCGATCCGGCGCTCCTGGACCAGCTGCTGGCCCTGCCGCAGGCGCATCTGGTGGTGGACGGCTACAACGTCACCAAGACCGGCTATCCGACGATGCCGTTGGAGAAGCAGCGGCTGCGGCTGCTCGGCGGGCTGTCCGCGCTGGCCGCCCGTTCCGGGGCGGAGGTCACCTGCGTCTTCGACGGTGCGGAGCTGGCCGCGCCGGTGCTGCTGGCGCCGCCGCGCGGGGTGCGGGTGCTGTTCTCCAAGCCGGGGGTGACGGCGGACGAGCTGATCCGTCAGCTGGTGCGCGCGGAGCCGCCGGGCCGTCCCGTGGTGGTGGTCTCCACGGACCGCGAGGTCGCCGACGGTGTCGCGAAGTCCGGTGCCAGGCCCGTCGCGTCCGCCTTGCTGCTGAAGCGGCTTTCGCGCGTTTCGTAACCCCTGGGCCTGATGCCCGGATTGAGGGGGCGGTGGTGGGACGTACCGTCAACTGCCCATGACGCAGCGTGGGGCGGCGGGAAAGAAAGTTGCTCCTGGGTGAGAATTTTCCTATGAGGATTTGAACTGATCACAGCTCGGTCACTAAGGTCAGGTCGAACCTTCGCGCGGTTGATCGCCCATCCGGGGCGACAGCGAAGGAACCGCCTAATCCGCGCGGTTCGGACTCGATTTCACGGGGGAGCCGGACGAGAAGCGCGGAGCCGGGGCAGCGACCCCCACAGCCCGGCTGGCGGCTCAGAGGAAGAAGGAGCTCGCCTCCGTGGCGTCCCACCGTCGACCCAAGCAGCCGAGCCGCACCCGTGTGACCGTGCTCACCGCCACCGCCGCCGCGGCCGTGGCCCTCACCTCCCAGACCGCTCAGGCCGATCCGACGCCGAGCAAGAACGAGGTCAAGGCGAAGGTCGACAAGCTCCACCACGAGGCCGAGGAGGCCACGGAGCAGTACAACCTGGCCGAGGAACGCCGGGGCAAGCTCCAGAAGGAGATCAGCGCCCTCCAGGACAAGGTGGCCCGTGGCCAGGAGGAGCTCAACACCCTCCGCGACGGCATCGGTTCGGTGGCCAGCGCCCAGTACCGCTCCGGCGGGATCGACCCGTCCCTCCAGCTCTTCCTCTCCTCCGACCCGGACACCTACCTCGACAAGGCGTCCGCCGTCGACCAGCTCAGCGCCAAGCAGGCCGAGACGCTGGAGGCCATCCAGGCCAAGCAGCGCACCCTGGCCCAGCAGCGCGCCGAGGCGACGACGAAGCTCGCCGACCTGGAGGACGTGCGCAAGACCCTCGGCGAGAAGAAGAAGAAGTTCCAGGGCAAGCTCGCCGAGGCGCAGCGGCTCCTCAACACGCTCACCGCCGAGGAACGGCGGAAGATGCAGGAGGAGGAGCAGCGCGCCAGCCGCGCCGCCGGCGAGCGCGTGAACCTCGGCAACGAGGTCCCGGCCTCCCAGCGCGGCGCCGCCGCCCTCAACGCCGCCGCCACACAGCTCGGCAAGCCGTACGTGTCCGGCGCCGAGGGCCCCAACTCGTACGACTGCTCGGGCCTGACCCAGTGGGCGTACCGCCAGGCCGGTGTGGCCATCTCCCGCACCACCTACACCCAGCAGAACGACGGCACGAAGATCGGCCGCAGCCAGCTCAAGCCGGGCGACCTGGTCTTCTTCAACAGCCTGTCGCACGTGGGCCTGTACGCGGGCAACAACACGATCCTGCACGCCCCGAAGCCGGGCGCGGTCGTCCGCTACGAGTCCATGAACTACATGGGCACCTTCCAGTTCGGCGTGCGCATCTGACCCGCGTTTCCCTCCGAACGCGCCCGACACACCCGGGACGCGCCTCAAGCGCGCCCGTTCGGGCGAATTACCGCCCTCCAGACTGACGCCGCGCCCCGCCGGTGACCTGTGTTCTCCCGGCGGGACGTCATTTCGCGTGCCCCACGGGGTCTTTGGCCCCGCCGTGGTCGCCCGGCTACTGTCTGCCTCCGCAACAGCCTGCGTGCGGCGGCAAAGCCTGCGCACACGCGTACACGCGTACAGCGGAAGGGAGCGCGGTCCGTGGCGTCCCATCGCCGGTCCTCACACCCGGGTCTCACCCACAGCGCGAAGGTCACCGTCCTGTCGGCCGCGGCGGCCACCGCGGCCGCCGCGTTCGGCGCCGCCCCGGTGCACGCCGAACCCGGCGACAGCCTGGAAGCCACCAGGGCGGGCGTCGACCGGCTCTACGCCGAGGCGGAGAAGGCCACCGAGGCGTTCAACGAGGCCGACGAGCGCGCCGACCTCCTCCGCGAGCAGGTCTCCCGCGCCCAGGACAGCGTCGCCCGCGGCCAGGAGCGCATCAACCGGATGCGCGGCGCGCTCGGCTCCGTGGCCGGCGCCCAGTACCGCTCCGGCGGCATCGACCCGGCGCTCGCGCTCATGCTGTCCGAGAACCCCGACACGTACCTCGACAAGGCGGCCGTCCTCGACCGGATCAGCGAGCGGCAGGCCGACGCCCTCGCCGACCTCCAGCGGGCACAGCGCAAGCTGGCCCAGGAACGCGCGGAGGCCACCGGCGCCCTCGCCGAGCTGGAGCGCAGCCGGGCGGCCGTCGCCCGCCACAAGCGCACGGTGGAGAAGAAGCTCGCCGAGGCGCGCGCCCTGCTGAACGCCCTGCCCGACGACGAGCGCGACGCCTTCGACCGGGCCTCCCGCTCCGGGGACCGGAGCGACGGGGCGCTGCCGTCGCTGTCCGGCGAGGCGGCCTCCTCACGGGCGGCCGCCGCCGTGATGGCGGCGCGTTCGGCGGTCGGCAAGCCCTATGTGTGGGGCGCCACGGGGCCGTCCGGGTTCGACTGCTCCGGGCTGATGCAGTGGTCGTACGCGCAGGCGGGCGTGAGCCTGCCGCGCACCTCGCAGGGCCAGCGCAACGCCGGACGGCACGTCCCGCTCTCCCAGGCCCGCCCCGGCGACCTGGTGACCTACCGCTCCGACGCCAGCCATGTCGCGATGTACATGGGCAACGGCCAGGTCGTGCACGCCCCGTACCCGGGCGCCCCCGTGCGCTACGACCCCGTCGGCATGATGCCCGTCTCGGCGGTCACCCGGGTGTGAGGGACCGGGCGTGACGGAGTGGGGGCACCGGCCCGGTCCGACCGTACGATCGGGGGATGGCCGGACAGGGACAGCGGTGTGAACAGCGGGGCGGGACCCTCCGGGGCCGCCGCGCCCGCCGGGTGCCCTCCGGCTCCTTCGGCTCCGTTTTCACCGTCCACGGCGTCCGCCGCGCCCTGGTCGCCCTCGCCGCCGTCGGAGCCGTCCTCCTCACCGGCTGCACGGCCCCGGGCGCCGCGCCGCCCGACGCGGACACCCGCGCCATCCAGTCGGCGCTGGACCGCCGCGCCGCCGCCGTGCTCGCCCATGCCACGTCCCCGCACGACCCGGCCGCCCGCGAGTTCGCGAACCTCGCCGACGTGCCGCTCAGCTCCTGGTCGTACCGGGTGACGTCGGTGCGCCGCACCGGTGACCTGGCCACCGTGCGGGCCGAGCTGTCCCACCGTGTCACCGGCTACGACGAGGGCCCGGTGACCGGCGAACGCGTGCTGGAGCTCGCCCGGCGCGACGGCGAGTGGGCCGTCACCGGCGACCGGCCCGCGGCGGGCGGTGCCCGCCAGCTGTGGCAGCAGGGCGCCGTCGAGGTCGTCCGGGGTCGGCGCAGCCTGGTCCTCGGTGTCGGCCAGGACCAGGAGCGGCTCCGCGCCGTCGCCGCGGTCGCCGACCGGGCGGTGCCCGCCGTCTCGGACGCCTGGCACGAGCGGTGGGCCGGGCGCGTGGTGGTGCTCGTACCGCGGTCCGTGGACGCCATGGGCGAACTGCTCGGCGAACCCGGGGCCGCGTACCGGGGCATCGCCGCGGTCACCACGGGCCGGGTCGGCGGCGGGGCCGGGACACCGGCCGACCGCGTGATCGTCAACCCCGACGCGTACGGCGTGCTCGGCGCGTTCGGGCGGGAAGTCGTCCTCACCCACGAGACCGTCCATGTGGCGACGAGGGCCCACACGTCGGCCGCCACGCCGCTGTGGCTGTCGGAGGGCTTCGCCGACTGGGTGGCGTACCGGGGCACCGAGCGCACCGCCGCGCAGAACGCCCCCGAGCTGCACCGCGCCGTCGTCGCGGGAGACGTGCCGGCCGCGCTGCCCGAGGACGGGGACTTCGCCTTCGGCGGCGACGCCGACGCGCTCGCGCGGGCGTACGAGTCCGGCTGGCTGGCGTGCGACCTGATCGCCGAACGGTGGGGCGAGGCGAAGCTGACGGAGTTCTACCGGGCGGTGGGCGCGCATCCCCGGCGGGAGGGCGCGGTGGAGAAGGCGCTGGGCCAGGTGCTGTCGACCACGCCGGAGGAGTTCAGCCGCGACTGGCGGGACCACCTGCGCCGGGAGCTCGGCTGAGCAGCGCCTCCTCGCGGGGTGCCGCCGAGGCGTGGACGACCGGCGCGGGCGCTCGGTCGGCGGTGGCCCGCAGGCGCGGCTCCGTGACGGTCTGGAGCCACAGCTGCCGGCAGGCGGTCAGGCTCGCCGCGACCAGCAGGCCGTTGCGGGCGAAGAGCAGGAGCAGCCCGCCCGCGTCGCTGTCGACGACGTGCGAGAACCAGACGGGGAACTCCAGCAGCGTCACTCCGGTGGCCACCAGGACGAGCCGGGCCGCCGTCCGCATCCGGCTCGCCCGGAACACCAGGCACACGGCGGCGAGACCGACGAGCCACAGCATGTACTGGGGGCTGATCACCCGGCTCGTCGTGGTGAACAGCAGCACCGCCGCGAAGGCGGCGTCGGCGAGCGTCGACGGGCCGAACTCCCGGGCCCGCAGCCGCCACAGCAGCAGCCAGCCGAAGGCGAGGACGGTCAGCAGCAGGGCGGCCCTGCTGACCAGGGGGACGTACGGGCCGAGGAACTCCACCGAGCCGTAGTTGAGCCGTATCTCGCCCTCCCAGCCCCCGAAGTACCGTGCCACGTGGAAGACGAGCGCGCCCAGCGACTCCACCTCGGTGCCCCGGTCCCGCTGGAAGGTGAGGAACGCGAGCGCGCCCGGCATGGCGGCCATGCACAGGAGGAGCACGCCGACCCCGGCGGCCGCGGCGGCGGCCCAGGAGCGCCGTATGACCCGGCCGCGCGCCGTGCCGACCAGCAGCAGCGCGGGCCACACCTTCAGCAGCGCGCCGAACCCGGCCAGGGCCCCCAGGGCACCCGGGCGGCGCGCCCCGGCCAGCAGGGCGGCGACGGCGACGGCCGTGACCATCACGTCGTAGCGGGCGTACGCCGTGGGGCCGAGCAGTGGGACGCCCGCGATCCACACCCACGCGCCCGCGCGGGTCTTGCCGGGCCGGCCGCCCGCGTACGCCAGCAGGCCGAAGGCCACGGCGTCGCAGGCGAAGGCCAGCAGGAAGAACGCCGACGCGTAGTCCAGGAAGGGCAGCAGACCGGGGGAGAGGATCGCGAGGGCGGCCGCCGGCGGGTACTGCCAGGTGACGTCGTCCAGCGGGTACGTGCCGCCGCTCAGCACGTCGTACCAGCCCCGGTAGATCACCGAGACGTCCGTGGTGACGTCGGGGCCGGGCACGACGACGACCTTGAAGACGAAGAGCAGGAGAAGGGTTCTGGTGAGCAGCCAGGCGGCGATCGCGGGCCGTATACCGCTCAGAAGCTTCATGCCTACCTCGTCCGTGTCCGTGGGCGTACGTCGGTATTCGCTGTCGTTCGCCCGGCGTGGGTGGTGCCGGGCGGGGGCTGTGCCGAGCGGTGCGGCCGTGCCGTTCGGTACTGTCGGCAGCGATGCACAAGACCTTGATCGTAACGAACGACTTTCCGCCCAGGCCCGGCGGGATTCAGGCGTTTCTGCACAACATCGCGCTCAGACTCGACCCCGATCGGGTCGTCGTGTACGCGTCGACCTGGAAGCGGGGCCGGGAGGGCGCCGCCGCGACCGCCGCGTTCGACGCCGATCAGCCCTTCACCGTGGTCCGCGACCGTACGACGATGCTGCTGCCCACGCCCCGCGTCACCGACCGGGCCGTCGCGCTGCTGCGCGAGCACGGTTGCGCGTCGGTGTGGTTCGGCGCCGCCGCCCCGCTCGGGCTGATGGCCCCCGCGCTGCGCCGGGCGGGCGCGCGGCGGCTGGTCGCCACCACGCACGGCCACGAGGCCGGCTGGGCGCAGCTGCCCGGGGCGCGGCGGCTGCTGCGGCGGATCGGCGAGGGCACCGACACGATCACCTACCTCGGCGAGTACACGCGCTCCCGCATCGCCGCGGCGCTCACACCCGAGGCCGCGGGGCGCATGGTCCAGCTGCCGCCGGGCGTCGACGAGAAGACGTTCCACCCCGGTTCGGGCGGCGACGAGATCCGCGGCCGGCTCGGCCTCGCGGACCGCCCGGTCGTCGTCTGCGTCTCCCGGCTGGTGCCGCGCAAGGGCCAGGACACCCTGATCAGGGCCATGCCCGCGATCCTGGCGAAGGTCCCGGACGCCGTCCTGCTGATCGTCGGCGGCGGCCCGTACGAGAAGCAGCTGCGCGCCCTGGCGCGGGACACGGGCGTGGCCGGTTCCGTACGGTTCACCGGCGCGGTCCCCTGGGGCGAGCTCCCCGCGCACTACGGGGCCGGCGACGTCTTCGCGATGCCCTGCAGGACCCGCAGGGGCGGCCTGGACGTCGAGGGGCTCGGCATCGTCTACCTGGAGGCGTCCGCGACCGGTCTGCCGGTGGTCGCGGGCGACTCGGGCGGCGCCCCCGACGCCGTACTGGACGGCGAGACCGGCTGGGTCGTGCGCGGCGGTGTTCCGGAGGAGTCCGCCGACCGGATCGTGACGCTCTTGCAGGACCCGGAGCTGCGCCGCCGCATGGGCGAGCGCGGGCGGGCGTGGGTCGAGGAGAAGTGGCGCTGGGACCTCCTGGCGGACCGGCTCAGGACGCTGCTGTAGCACGGCGCGCGGGCCGGCCGGGCGGCACCGGGTACGGGCGGGGAGCCCCGGGGGCGGGGACAGGGACGGGGGCGGAGGCGGCTCTGGTGGGCGGGTGCGGGCGGGCGGCGCGCCGGCGGCCGGAATCGTGGTCTTGACGGCCCGGGAACCGGTACCCCGCGATGTCTGGGCGGAAGCCCGTAATCCGCGCATGCTGCGGCTATGAACTCACATCTGACGCGCCGTCACCTCCTGGGTCTCGGCGCCCTCCAGACGGCCGCCGCGCTCGGCCTCACCCGTATCGGTCCGTCCGCCGCCGCCCCCGCCAGGGGCACGGCCGACCACAGCCCCGCGCTCGTCGTCGGAACCGGCTACGGCGGCGCCGTGGCCGCCCTCCGGCTCGGCGAGGCGGGCATCCGCACCACCGTCCTGGAGATGGGCGCCCTCTGGGACCGGCCGGGACCGGACGGGCGGGTCTTCTGCTCCACGACCGCCCCCGACCACCGCTCCATGTGGTTCCGCACCCGCACGGAGGCGCCGCTCGCCACCTTCCTCTGGCTGGACGTCGTCAACAAGGACATCAGCCCCTACCCCGGCGTCCTGGACCGCGTACGGCACGGCGACATCAGCGTGTACGTGGGGCGCGGCGTCGGCGGCGGCTCCCTGGTCAACGGCGGCATGGCCGTCACGCCCGACCGCGCCTACCTCTCCCAGGTCCTGCCGTCGCTGGACGCGACCGCCATGTACGGCACGTACCTCCCGCGCGCCCGCGCGATGCTGGGCGTCAACAGCGTCGACCCGGCCTGGTTCGAGTCGACCGACTGGTACCGCTACACCCGTGTCTCCCGCGCGCACGCCGCCCGCACCGGCCTCGCGACCACCTTCGTACCGAACGTGTACGACTTCGGCCACATGCGCCGGGAAGCCGAAGGGACCGCCGTGAGATCCGCGCTGGCGGGCGAGGTCATCTACGGCAACAACCACGGCAAGCGCAGCCTCGACCGCACGTACATCGCCGCCGCGCTCGGCACCGGTAACGTCACCGTCGAGACCCTCCACCGGGCCCGCGCGCTGCGCCGGGAGCCCGACGGCCGCTATGTCGTCACCGCCGACCGCATCGACACCACCGGCAGGGTCGTCGCCACCCGCGAACTCGCCTGCGACCGGCTCTTCCTGGCCGCAGGCAGCCTCGGCACCACCGAACTCCTGCTGCGCGCCCGCGAGACCGGCGCCCTGCCGGACCTCGGCGAGCACATCGGCACCGCCTGGGGCACCAACGGCAACGTCATGACCGGCCGCGCCAACCACCTCTGGGACACCGTCGGCGAGAAGCAGTCGACCATGCCCGTCATGGGCATCGACAACCGGGCCGATCCCGCCAACCCGGTCTTCGCCGAGATCGCCCCGCTGCCCACCGGCCTGGAACACTGGATCAGCCTCTACCTGGCCATCACCCGCAACCCCGAACGCGGCGGCTTCCGCTACGACGCGGCGACCGACACCGTACGGCTGCACTGGACCCGCGAGCAGAGCCAGGTCTCCGTCGCCTCGGCCAAGCGGCTCTTCGACCGTGTCAACGCCAGGAACGGCACGATCTACCGCTACGACCTGTTCGGCGGCAACCGCGCCTTCGCCGACGACTTCACCTACCATCCGCTGGGCGGCTGCCCGCTGGGCCGCGCGACCGACGACTACGGCCGGGTCAGAGGTGCCCCCGGCGTGTACGTCACCGACGGAGCCCTCATCCCGGGCTCCATCGGCGTCAACCCGTTCCTCACGATCACCGCCCTGGCCGAACGCACCATGGACCGCGTGATCGCCGAGGACGGGACGCCGGGCCCGGCGGGGCGGAGGGTCCCGACCGGGCGGCGGGGACCCACGGGATGAGCGGGGCCCGGACGGTGCTCGGAGCGCTGACGGTGAGCGGGGCGCTCACGGCGCACGGGGTCCGGACGGTGAGCGGGGCGCTCACGACGCACGGGGCCCGGACGGTGAACGCGGCGGCGCCTCACGCGCGGTAGATCGCCTCGATCTCGTCGGCGAAGTCCTTCGCCACCACGTTCCGCTTCAGCTTCAGGGACGGGGTGATGTGCCCCGCCTCCTCCGTGAACTGGGAGGTGAGAATGCGGAATTTCCGCACCGATTCCGCCTTGGACACCGCGGCGTTGCCGTCGTCCACGGCCCGCTGCACCTCGGCCAGCAGATCCGGGTCGTCGCGCAGCGCCGCCGCCGTCGAACCCGCCGGCTTGCCGTGCTCGGCGGCCCAGCGCCCCAGGAACTCCTCGTCGATGGTGACCAGCGCGCCCACGAACGGGCGCCCGTCGCCCACCACCATGCACTCCGCGACCAGCGCGTGCCCGCGGATCCGGTCCTCGATCACCGCCGGAGCGACGTTCTTGCCGCCCGCGGTGACCAGGATCTCCTTCTTCCGGCCCGTGATGGCGAGATAGCCGTCCTCGTCCAGCGTGCCGATGTCGCCCGTGTGGAACCAGCCGTCCACCAGCACCTCGGCCGTCGCCGACTCGTTCTTCCAGTAGCCGTTGAAGATGTGCTCGCCGTGGAGCAGCACCTCGCCGTCGTCGGCGATCCGCACCACCGAACCCGGCAGCGGCTGCCCGACCGTGCCGATCTTCTGCCGGTCCCAGGGGCTGAACGCCGTCGCCGCGCACGACTCCGTCAGGCCGTAGCCCTCCAGCACCGTGAAGCCGATGCCCCGGTAGAAGTGGCCGAGGCGCTCGCCCAGCGGTGCGCCGCCCGAGATCGCGTACTCGACGCGACCGCCGAGTACCGCGCGCAGCTTGGAGTAGACGAGCCGGTCGAAGACCGCGCGCTTGATCCGCAGGCCCAGCGGCACGCCCTGCGGGCTGTCCACGGCCCGGCTGTACGCGATGGCCGTCTGCGCCGCCTTGTCGAAGATCTTGCCCTTGCCGTCCGCCTGCGCCTTCGCGCGCGCCGCGTTGTAGACCTTCTCGAAGACGCGCGGCACGCCGAGCACCAGCGAAGGCCGGAACGAGGCCAGTTCGTCGGTGAGGTTCTTGATGTCCGGGACGCAGCCCAGCCGGATCGGGGCCAGCACCGACGCCACCTCGACCATCCGGCCGAAGACATGGGCGGCCGGCAGGAAGAGCAGCACGGACGACTCGCCGGTACGGAACAGCGGCCCCAGCCGCTCGACGAGGTTGCCGCACTCCGTGAAGAAGTTGCGGTGCGTCAGCACACAGCCCTTGGGGCGGCCCGTGGTGCCCGACGTGTAGACGATCGTGGCGATGTCGTCGGCCTTCGCGGCGGCGCTGCGCTCGTCGACCGTCTCCTCGGTGACGTCCACGCCCGCCTCGGTGAGCTCACCGACCGCGTCCGCGTCGATCCGCCAGATGTGCTTCAGCTCCGGCAGCGCGTCCCGTACGGACTCCACGGACGCGGCGTGCGCCCCGGTCTCCACGATCGCCGCGACCGCGCCCGAGTCGCCGAGGATCCACTGGATCTGCTCGGGCGAACTCGTCTCGTACACCGGCACGGTCACCGCGCCGGCGCTCCAGATCGCGAAGTCCAGCTGCACCCACTCGTAGCGGGTACGGGAGATCAGGGCGACCCGGTCGCCCGGGCGGACGCCCCGCGCGATCAGGCCCTTGGCGGCGGCGCGGACCTCTTCGAGGAACCGCGTGGCGGTGACGTCGGCCCAGGCGCCCGCGACCTTGCGGGCCATCACCGCGGCGTCTGGATGCTGAGCGGCGTTGCGGCGGATCAGATCCGTCAGGTTGCCGTCCGCGGGGACCTCGTACAGGGCCGGAAGGCTGAACTCGCGCAAGACTGCTGCTCCTCATCGGGCGCCGACGCCACGGCTCTGTGTGACGCGCCGGCTGCGGTCCAAGACGGGCAGGTGCTCATGTGGGGGTGAGCACGACTGGACTGCCCGGACGTTACCCACCAGTACTCGGTTCCCGATAGGGGGTCCTGGCCAGATGTTCTGTGCGTCACACGTAACGTCACGCGTAATTGGCGGTGCTTCGCGCACAGTAGTCCACTCCCGGGACGACTCGGAAGTAACCGCAGGTCCGGCCCGCGATCGACCGCCTAAGGTGGGGTGACATGCGAGTTCATGTGGTCAGCGACGTGCACGGGAACGCCCGGGACCTCGCCAGAGCCGGGGACGGCGCCGACGCCCTGATATGCCTCGGCGACCTGGTCCTCTTCCTCGACTACGCCGATCACTCGCGCGGAATCTTCCCCGAACTCTTCGGGGCGGCCAGCGCCGGCCGCATCGTCGCCCTGCGCACCGCCCGCCGCTTCGACGAGGCCCGCGCGTTCGCCCGGCGGCTGTGGGCCGAGCTCGCGGAGCGGGGCGTCGACCGGAACAGCGCGATCGAGTCCGCCGTACGCGCCCAGTACGCCGAGCTGTTCGCGGCGTTCCCCACGCCGACGTACGCCACGTACGGCAACGTCGACATCCCCGCCCTGTGGCCCGAGTACGCGGCACCCGGCACCACCGTCCTCGACGGCGAACGCGTCGAGCTCGGCGGCCTCGTCTTCGGGTTCGTGGGCGGCGGGCTGCGCACCCCGATGCGCACGCCGTACGAGATCCCCGACGAGGAGTACGCCGCGAAGGTCGAGGCGCTCGGCGAGGTCGACGTGCTGTGCTCGCACATCCCGCCGGAGGTCCCCGAACTGACCTACGACACCGTGGCCCGCCGCTTCGAGCGCGGCAGCCGCGCGCTGCTCGACGCGATCCACCGCACACGGCCCCGGTACGCCCTGTTCGGCCACGTCCACCAGCCGCTCGCCCGGCGGATGCGCGTGGGCGCGACCGAGTGCGTGAACGTGGGCCATTTCGCGGCGTCGGGGAGGCCCTGGGCCCTGGAGTGGTGACCGGCGGGCACGCGATAGCCTGCACACCACGTACCGAGCCCCCCGGAGGAGCCACAGCGATGGCGGAACACACCAGCTCGAGCATCACGATCGAGGCGGCACCGGCCGAGGTCATGGGGGTGATCGCCGACTTCTCCCGCTACCCGGAGTGGACGGGTGAGGTGAAGGAGGCCGAGGTGCTCTCCAAGGACGCCGCCGGCCGCGCCGAGCAGGTCCGCCTCGTCCTGGACGCCGGGGCGATCAAGGACGACCACACGCTCGCGTACACCTGGACCGGCGACGACGAGGTCAGCTGGACGCTCGTCAAGTCCCAGATGCTGCGCGCCCTGGACGGCTCCTACCAGCTGGCCCCCCTCGGCGCGGGCGACCGCACCGAGGTGACGTACCGGCTCACCGTGGACGTCAAGATCCCGATGCTCGGCATGATCAAGCGCAAGGCCGAGAAGGTCATCATCGACCGGGCGCTGGCGGGCCTCAAGAAGCGCGTCGAGTCCCACCCGGCCTGACCGCCCCGGCCCACCTCCCGGGGGGCTCCCGGGCCTCCTCTTGCCTCCGGGGTGGGTTTCCTCTTACCTGCGTGGTGGGGCTCCTCTTGCTTGCGTGGTGGGTCTCTTCCTGCCTGCGGGTGGGTTTCCTCTTGCCTGCGGGTGGGTCTCTTCCTGCCTGCGGGTGGGTTTCCTCTTGCCTGCGTGGTGGGGTTCCTCCTGCCTCCGTGGTGGGTTCGTGCTGCTCGGTTTCTCCGGGGTGGGGTTCTACCGGTCTGCGGGTTTCTCCCGGTGGGGTTGCGCTGGTTCTGTGGGTTCCTGCCCGGTGGGTTTTGCCGGTCTGTGGGTTTCTGCCCCGAGCGGGTGGGGGTCGGTGCCGTTCCGGGCTCACCTCCTCGGGTCGGCCGGGTTCGGGTCCCGGTCCTGGGAGCCGTGCCGTTCCGGCCGACCCTGCGGGGGCGACCCTCCACGTCCCCTCCCGCCGGTGGGCAGCGGTACGGTTCGGGGATGCGTACCCTCCTCGTCACCGGGCCCGGCGGGGCCGGGCGTACCACCGTCGCCGCAGCGACCGCCGTCCAGGCCGCCCGAGAGGGGCGGCGGGTGCTGCTGGTGACGGGCGACGACATCGCCGAACGGTTCCCGGCCGAGGGCCCCGTCGTGACCCGGGTCGACTCGGGCGCGCACTTCCGCGCCGAGCTGCTCGCCTTCCAGGAGCGGGCCGCCACCGCCCTCGACATGCTCGGCGCCGGGCGGCTGGACGACGAGGAACTCACCGAGCTGCCCGGCAGCGACCGGTTCGCGCTGCTGCGGGCCCTCAGGGACGCCGGGCGGGGCGACTGGGACCTGGTCGTCGTGGACCTTCCGGCCGTCCAGGACGCCGTCCGGCTGCTCGCCCTGCCGCAGCAGCTGCGCCGCTATCTGCGCCGACTGCTGCCGCCCGAGCGGCAGGCGGCCCGTGCGCTGCGGCCCATGCTGGCGCAGCTCGCCGGAGTGCCCATGCCCGCCGACTGGCTCTACCGCACCGCCGCCCGCTGGGAGGCCGAGCTGGCTGCCGTCCAGGAGCTCGTCGAAGCCCCGACGACCAGCGTCCGGCTCGTCCTGGAACCGGGCCCGGCCGCCGCCGACGCGCTGCGCGCGGCCCGCGCCGGCCTGGCGCTGCACCGGCTCGCGCTGGACCCGGTGGTCGCCAACCGGCTGCTGCCCACCACGTCCGCCGACCCGTGGCTCGCCGCGCTCGCCGCGCAGCAGCAGACGCACCTCAAGGCGCTGCGCGACGAGTACGAGGTCGCGGAGGTTCCGCACCTGGGGCGCGACCCCCGCTCGGCCGAGGACCTGGCGCTGCTGGAGGGGCTGTGCCCCGCGCCGCCCCTGGCCGCACCCGGCTGGAGCGTGGACGACCGGCGCGAGGAGGACGGGGTGCTGGTCTGGCGCATCCCCCTGCCCGGCGCCGCCAAGAGCGACCTGGGCCTGGTGCGGCGGGGCGACGAACTCGTCCTGACCGTCGGACCGTTCCGGCGGATCACCCCGCTGCCTTCCGTGCTGCGCCGCTGCACCGTCTCCGGGGCCGGCCTGCAGGACGGGGTGCTGAGCGTCCGTTTCACCCCGGACCCCGGCCTGTGGCCCCGTACCCCCTGAATCCGCGTCCACCGTTCGGGTACCGTCGAGGCATGAGCGATGCCACAGACCGTCCCGACCCGGACGCCTGGGCGCGGGCCTGCGCCGAGGACCTGGCGGCCGAGAAGGCCCGCCGCCGGGGCACCGGTGGCCCGCCGCCCGGCTCGGCCGCCGAAGAGCTGCGCAAACTCGTCGACGCCGTCGCCGACAAGGTCACCTCGCTGGGGAACCCGCTCCTCGGCGCGGGAGCCCAGGGCACGGTCCGGCACCTCGTCGACCAGGCGAAGTCCGCGATAGAGCCGGTGATCGAGCGCAATCCGCAGGTCTTCGACCATCTCGCCGCCGCCGGCGGTGAACTCCTCGCCGCCTACCGCTCCGCCGTCGAGGGCCACGAGCGCCGCTGGACGCACGGCCCCCGGCCGGAAGACGAGAAGAACGACGAGGGTCCGGGCGGTAGCGAGCACATCGACCTCGACTGAACGGACGTAACGGGCCGGGGCCCTCCCTCGGGTACGGTTGGCCGTAGCGGGGCTCGACCGAAAACTGAGGGACACATGGGACTCACCATCGGCGTCGACATCGGCGGCACGAAGATCGCGGCCGGCGTGGTCGACGAAGAGGGCACCATTCTCGACACCCACAAGGTGCCCACCCCGTCGACTCCGGAAGGCATCGTCGACGCGATCTCCGCGGCCGTCTCGGAGGCGGGCAAGGGCCATGACATCGAGGCCGTCGGCATCGGCGCCGCCGGCTACGTGGACGACAAGCGCGCCACGGTCCTCTTCGCACCGAACATCCACTGGCGGCACGAGCCGCTGAAGGACAAGGTCGAGCAGCGCGTCGGACTGCCGGTCGTCGTGGAGAACGACGCCAACGCCGCCGCCTGGGGCGAGTACCGGTTCGGCGCGGGCCAGGGCCACGACGACGTCATCTGCATCACGCTCGGCACGGGCCTCGGCGGCGGCATCATCATCGGCAACAAGTTGCGCCGCGGCCGGTTCGGCGTGGCCGCCGAGTTCGGCCACATCCGGGTCGTCCCGGACGGTCTGCTGTGCGGCTGCGGCAGCCAGGGCTGCTGGGAGCAGTACGCCTCGGGCCGCGCCCTCGTGCGGTACGCGAAGCAGCGCGCCAACGCCACCCCCGAGAACGCCGGCATCCTGCTCTCCCTGGGCGACGGCACCGCCGACGGCATCGAGGGCAAGCACATCAGCGACGCCGCCCGCCGCGGCGACAAGGTGGCCGTCGACTCGTTCCGCGAGCTGGCCCGCTGGGCGGGCGCCGGCCTCGCCGACCTGGCCTCCCTGTTCGACCCGTCCGCGTTCATCGTCGGCGGCGGCGTCTCGGACGAGGGCGAACTCGTCCTCGACCCGATCCGCAAGTCGTTCCGGCGCTGGCTGGTGGGCGGGCAGTACCGCCCGCACGCCCAGGTGCTGGCCGCCCAGCTCGGCGGCAAGGCCGGTCTGGTCGGCGCCGCGGACCTCGCCCGTCAGGGCTGAACCCCGGCGCGTCCCGCCCGCCGCGCCCTCTGGGGATGCGGCGGGCGCTGCCGTATCTTGCTGGTCATGGCGCTCCCCGCTCTGCCCGACTCCCGCACCGAGCCGGACGGTTCGGCCGTGATCCGGGTGCTCTGCTACAACATCCGCTCGATGCGCGACGACGAGGACGCCATCGCCCGGGTGATCAAGGCATGCGCGCCCGACGTCGTCCTCGTGCAGGAGGCGCCGCGCTTCTTCCGCTGGCGCAAGCACGCGGCGCGGCTCGCGGCCAAGAGCGACCTGGTGGTGCTGGGCGGCGGCGCCACCGCGTCGGGCCCGCTGCTGCTGTGCTCGCTGCGCGTCACCGCCGAACGGGCGGAGGACGTGCTGCTGCCGCTCACCCCCGGTCTGCACCGGCGCGGCTTCGCGACCGCGGTCGTACGGATCGGCGGGGCGCGGATCGGCCTGCTGAGCTGCCATCTGAGCCTGCGCGGCGACGAACGGTACGCGCAGGCCGGGATGCTGCTCGACCGGCTGGCCACGATGGACGTGCCGTACGCGATCGCGGCGGGCGACATCAACGAGCGGCCCGACGGCAGGTCCTTCCGGCGGCTGGCCGCCGAGCTGCAGGACTGCTGGACCGTACGGCCGTGGGGCGGCGAGTACACCTCGACCCCCGACGAGCCGCACCAGCGGATCGACGCCGTCTTCGCGACGAAGGGCGTCGAGGTGCTCGGCTGCGGTGTGCCCCGGGGGCTGCCCGGGGTCACGGACGCGGACCTCAGGGCGGCGACGGACCACCTTCCGGTCCTCGCCGCCCTGCGCGTACCCGCCGTCTGAGAACGGCGGTCAGACGACCGCGCCGCGCCCCGGGTCGTCGTCCTCGTCGTCGTCGCCGTGCCGCATCCGGGCCACCAGCGTGACGAAGCCGCCCAGGAAGCCGCCGACGCACAGCGTGGTCAGCCACCAGGTCATGTCCCACTGGAGCACGACGGCGACCAGCATCAGCACCGGTCCGCCGATCACCCCGAGCCAGCCGAACTTGGCCGTCGTGTCGGCCTCCGGCAGCGGCGGCGGCTCCGGCGGTACGAAGTGGCCCTCGTCGCCCGCGTCGGAGTCGTCGTCCTTCGGCTCGGCCACCCGGTAGTCGCGGGGACCGGCCATGCCGACGCCGGGCGCGAAGACGACGGAGCCGCCCAGCGGCCGGGCGGGCGCCGCGCCCGCGTCCCCGTCGGCCTCGGAGGTGTCCGCGCCCTCGCGGTCCTCGGTGGGCTCGGCGCTCTTGCCGAACCCCTTGTCGAGTCCCTTGTCCCCGCCGTCGTCCCCGCTGCTCCCGGCCCGGCCCCGGCCGGTGCTGCGGTCGTCGCCGCCGTCGCCGTCGTCGGAGGGGTTTTCCAGCAGGGCCAGGTCCTCGATCGACCGGAACGGCCTGGCCCCCGGCGGATCGACCGGCTCCTCGCCGTACGCCGCCACGATCGCGGCCCAGGCCGCCTCCTCGTCCAGCGGCTCGGGCCGCTCCCCGCTCACCCGCTCGTCCCGCCGTTCCCCCTGGCCGCCCCCGTCCCCCTGCTGCTGGTCCCGCTGGTCCTGCTGGTCGCGCTGATCCGGCTCGTCCCGGCCGTCCTGACGGCCGTGGTCCGCGTCGTGCTGCTCAGCCACCGGTGGTGCTCCCCTTCTCGCCGACACGCGACGCGAGCCGGCCGATGAACGCGTAGCTCTCCTCGAAGATCCGCTCCGCATCGTGGTCCAACGTCGCCACGTGGTAGCTCTGTTCCAGCAGGATCTCCTTCACGTCCGTCGAGGAGATGCGGCTGAGGATCCGCGCGGAGTCCGCCGGCGGCACCACATGGTCCTGGGGGCTGTGCAGCAGCAGCACCGGCTGGGTGACCTGCGGGAGCTCGCCGTCCACCACCCGGAAGAACTGCCGCAGGGAGTGCGCCGCGTGCAGGGGCACCCGGTCGTACCCGATCTCCTTGACGCCTTCCTTGGCGATGTCGCTGGCGATGCCGTCGGTCGACGGGACGAGGTGGCGGACGACCGGCAGCGCGTGCGCCATCACCCCGTGCACCTTGTTGCCCGGGTTGACGACGACGAGGCCCTTGACGGCGTCACCGTGCTTGGCGGCGAGCCGCAGCGACAGCGCGCCGCCCATGGAGAGTCCGAAGACGAAGACCTCGGAGCACCGCTCAAGCAGCGTGCGCAGCTCGCGGTCCACCTCCGCGTACCAGTCCTGCCAGCTGGTCACCTGCATGTCCTGCCAGCGGGTGCCGTGCCCGGGCAGCAGCGGGAGCGACACCGTCAGACCACGCTCGGCCAGATACTCGGCCCACGGGCGCAGCGACTGCGGGGAACCGGTGAAGCCGTGACAGAGCAGCACGCCGACCTCGCCGCCCTCATGGCGGTACGGCTCGGCTCCAGGGAGGACCGGCACGAAGGTCTCCTGTTCGGATTCGATGGGGCTCGGGAAATGTGTACTTCACCGTACGCGACCGGGCTGACACCGACCAGGTCCGTCACAGCCGCGACCGAGGCCGCGGGGACGGAGGGGGAGCCCCATCCGGGTTAAGGTCTGACCGACGGCACACAGGAGGAATTCGAGTTGATCTACGGCGCAATGAAGTTCTCGATCGGGGGATCGCTGAAGCTCGCCTTCAGGCCCTGGGTGGAGGGCCTCGAGAACATTCCCGCCGAGGGGCCGGCGATCCTCGCGAGCAACCACCTGTCCTTCTCGGACTCGTTCTTCCTGCCGGCGGTGCTGGACCGGAAGGTCACCTTCATCGCCAAGGCCGAGTACTTCACGTCGCCCGGTGTGAAGGGCAGGCTCACGGCCGCCTTCTTCAAGGGCGTCGGCCAGCTGCCGGTGGACAGGTCCGGAGCCCGCGGCGCGGGCGAGGCCGCCGTCAAGAGCGGCATCGAGGTCATCGAGCGCGGTGAGCTCTTCGGTATCTACCCGGAGGGCACCCGCTCCCCGGACGGCCGCCTCTACCGGGGCAAGCCCGGCGGCCTCGCGCGCGTGGCGCTGGCGACCGGCGCCCCGGTGATCCCCGTCGCCATGATCGACACCGAGAAGATCCAGCCGCCCGGCAAGGTCGTCCCCAAGCTCATGCGCCCCGGGATCCGGATCGGCAAGCCGCTGGACTTCAGCCGCTACCACGGCATGGAGGGCGACCGGTTCATCCTGCGTTCGGTCACCGACGAGGTGATGTACGAGATCATGAAGCTCTCGGGCCAGGAGTACGTCGACATCTACGCCACCGCCGCGAAGCGACAGATCGCCGACGCGGAGAAGGCCGCCAAGGAGGCCGCGAAGCAGGCCGCCAAGGCGTCGGCGGAGAAGGACGAGAAGGCCGCGAAGTCCGACGCCTGAGCGCGTCGCAGGTGGTGGGTGGGGGAGATGGCCAAACGCGAACGCGTCGTACGCATGTCCGTGGAGCAGCCGCTGTGGCGCGCGCTGACCGCGTACCGCGTCCTGACGATGGTGTACGCCGTCCTGCTGTTCGTCTCCACCCGCGACCAGTTCGAACGCCCGTGGGTCGCCGTCGGCTTCCTCGCCGTCATGTCGGTCTGGACGCTCGCCACCCTCCCCAAGGTGGCCGGCGCGGCCGGCTGCACCAAGCGGTTCCTCGTCGCCGACCTCACCATCGCCCTCGCCGGAATCCTGCTCACCCCGGTCGCCGACGTCCACGCCCAGCTCCAGGACGGCCCCACCCTGCCGTCGATCTGGACCGCCGGGTCGGTCCTCGCGTACGCCATCAAGGGCGGCTGGCGCTGGGCGGGCTTCGCCTCGTCGCTGGTCGCCGTCGCCAACATCGTCGAGCGCGGCCAGCCGAGCCGCGACACCCTCCACAACGTGCTGCTGGTGTGGGTCGCCTCCATCGCCATCGGCTACGTGGTGGAGGTCGCCCGCGCCTCCGAGCGCACCCTCGCCCGCGCCCTGGAGATCGAGGCGGCCACCCGCGAGCGGGAGCGGCTCGCCCGCGACATCCACGACTCCGTCCTGCAGGTGCTGGCCATGGTCCAGCGCAGGGGCACCGCGCTCGGCGGTGAGGCCGCCGAGCTCGGCCGTATGGCGGGGGAGCAGGAGGTCGCCCTGCGCACCCTGGTGGCCGACGGACTGAGCCGCCCCTCGCACGTGTCGGAGGACGAGTCGCAGGGCGCCGTCGTCCGCGTCGTGGACGAGCCGGACGGCGACGTGCCCGCGGGCCCCGTCGACCTGCGGACCCTGCTGGCCCCGCACGCCGGGTCCCGGGTGACGTTCGCCGAGCCGGGCGCCCCGGTGCTCCTGCCGGAGGACGCGGCACGGGAGCTGGCGGCCGCTGTCGGTGCCGCACTGGACAATGTCCGCAGGCACGCGGGCGCGGACGCCCGGGCGTGGATCCTGGTCGAGGACTGGCCGGACGAGGTGATCGTCACGGTCCGGGACGACGGGCCCGGCATCCCCGAGGGGCGGCTCGCGCAGGCGGAGGGCGAGGGGCGGCTCGGCGTCACCCAGTCCATCCGGGGCCGACTCAGGGACCTCGGCGGCACCGCCGAGCTGGTCTCGGTCCCGGGCCAGGGCACGGAGGTCGAATTGAAGGTTCCACGGGCCGTGCGCGGTCCCCGGGGGAAGGCGGGACGATGAGCGAGCAGCGGATCACGGTGATGGTCGTCGACGACCACCCGATGTGGCGGGACGCGGTCGCCCGCGACCTGGCGGAGGCGGGCTTCGACGTGGTCGCCACCGCCGGGGACGGCGACCAGGCGGTACGCCGCGCCCAGGCCACCTCGCCCGACGTGCTGGTGCTCGACCTGAACCTGCCCGCCAGGCCCGGCGTGCAGGTCTGCAGGGAGCTCGTCGGGGCCCGCCCCGAGCTGCGGGTGCTCGTGCTGTCCGCGAGCGGTGAGCACGCCGACGTCCTGGAGGCGGTGAAGTCCGGGGCGACCGGCTACCTGCTGAAGTCGGCCAGCACCCAGGAGCTGATCGACGCCGTGCGCCGCACGGCCGCCGGTGACCCGGTGTTCACGCCGGGCCTCGCCGGACTGGTACTCGGCGAGTACCGCAGGCTCGCCGCCGAGCCGGCGCCCGCCGCCGGGACGGGCGAGCCGAAGGCCCCGCAGCTCACCGAACGCGAGACGGAGGTGCTGCGGCTGGTCGCCAAGGGCCTGAGCTACAAGCAGATCGCCGAACGCCTCGTCATCTCGCACAGGACCGTGCAGAACCACGTCCAGAACACCCTGGGCAAGCTCCAGTTGCACAACAGGGTCGAGCTCGTGCGGTACGCGATCGAGCGCGGCCTGGACGACGCCTGAGCCGACGGGCGCCCGGGCGCCCGGGACGTCCGGCGGGCCGGACGGCCCCCGATCCGGCGGGCACGGCGGGGGACCGGGCCGTATATTCGCCGTATCCGGCCCTGGCTCTTCCCACCCCTCAGGAGACCGCCGTGGACGTCCTGGCATTCGGCGTGCAGGCCGACGAGAGGCCCCTCATCGAGCGGGCCTTCGCGGGCCGCTTCGACGTGCGCTGCCTCGACGTCTTCCTCACCGAGGACACCGCACCGATCGCCGCGGGCCACGAGACCATCTCGACCAGCGTCAACGCCGACCTCGGGGCCCGGGTGCTGCGCATCCTCGCCGACGGCGGGACGCGGATGATCGCCCAGCGCTCCACCGGGTTCAACAACATCGACCTCGACGTCGCCCGGGAGCTCGGCCTCACCGTGGCCCGGGTCTCGTACTACTCGCCGTACTCCGTCGCCGAGTTCGCCTGGACGCTGGCGATGGCCGTCAACCGCCATGTCGTCCGCGCCTCCAACCGCACCCGCGACTTCGACTTCCGCCTCGACGGACTGCTCGGCCGCGACATGCGCGGCCGTACCGCCGGGGTCCTCGGCACCGGCAAGATCGGCGAGGCGTTCACCCGCATCGCCCACGGGTTCGGCATGAACCTGCTGGGCTGGGACATCGCCCCCAACCCGGCCTGCGTCGACCTCGGCATGCGGTACGTCGACCGGGACGAGCTCCTCGCCGCGTCCGACGTCGTCAGCCTGCACGTGCCGCTGCTGCCGTCCACCCAGCACCTCATCGACGCGGCGGCGCTGAAGTCGATGAAGGACGACGCGATCCTCGTCAACTCCAGTCGTGGCGGCCTCATCGACACCGAGGCGCTCGTCCGGGAGCTCCGCGCGGGCCGCTTCGCCGGGGTGGGTCTCGACGTGTACGAGGCGGAGGCCGGTCTCTTCTTCCTCGACAAGTCCCTGGAAGTGGTCGAGGACGACACCCTGGCCCGGCTGATCACGTTCCCGAACGTGGTCGTCACCTCCCACCAGGCGTACTACACCGTCGACGCGGTGACCGAGATCATCGCGACGACGGTGCGGAACATCACCGACTACGCGGAGGGCAGGCGCAGCGAGAACGTGCTCGTGCCGCCGCCGGACGCCCGGCCGCCGGACGCGGTCGTCTGACGCGTCAGCTCCGCCACGATCGAGGGGCCGCGCAGCGTCAGCACCGACTCGGGGTGGAACTGGACCCCCGCGAACCCCGGTCCGCGCAGCGCGTGCACCTCGCCCGTCACCGGATCGCGGCTCACCTCGACATCGCGCAGCGCCAGCCCGGCGGCCGCCGCGTCGTCGCAGCGGGCCGCGAAGCTGTTGTAGAACCCGACCGTCTCGCGCGTGCCGAACAGATCGACGTCCACCTGCGCGCCCTGGAACGGGGTCCGCTTGCGGACGATGTCCAGGCCCAGCTCCGCCGCGATCAGCTCGTGCCCGAGGCAGACGCCCAGGACGCCGTGCCGGTGGCCGCGCAGCACGTCGGCGGTCAGCGCGCGCAGGAAGCGCATCTTCGGGTCGGTCGTGTCACCCGGGTCGCCGGGGCCCGGCCCCAGCACCACAGGGCCCCGGTGCGTCAGCGCCGCCTCCCGCACGCCCGGATCGTCGAACCGGCGCACGGTGACCGTCAGGCCCGAGGAGCGCAGCACGTGCGCGAGCATCGCGGTGAACGTGTCCTCGGCGTCCACCACCAGCGCGTGCCCGGTGAGCTCGCCGGTGCCCTCCCGCATCCGCAGCCAGAACGGCGCCAGGTCCGCGCGCCGGGCGTCCAGCGCCGCCCGCACCCTCGGGTCGTCGGCGAGCCGGGGCGCTCCGGGCGCCGCATCGGCGCACGGCCGTCCGGGCCGCACGCCCAGGGCGGCCAGGACGCCCGCCGCCTTCGCGTGGGTTTCGGCGACCTCCCCGTCCGGGTCGGAGTGGCGTACCAGCGTCGCGCCGACCGGGACGCGCAGCGCCCCGTCGGCCGCGATGTCGGCGGTACGGATCAGGATGGGCGAGTCCAGGGTCTGCGCCCCGGCCGTGTCGGTGCCCAGCAGGGCCAGCGCCCCCGCGTAGTAGCCGCGCCCGCCCGTCTCATGCCGTTCGATGACCCGGCAGGCGTTCTGCACGGGCGCCCCCGTGACGGTCGCCGCGAACATGGTCTCGCGCAGCACGTCCCGTACGTCGAGCGTCGACCGGCCCCGCAGCTCGTACTCGGTGTGGGCGAGATGGGCCATCTCCTTCAGTCTCGGCCCGACGACGACCCCGCCCCTGTCGCCGACGGTGCACATCATCTTCAGCTCCTCGTCCACCACCATGGAGAGCTCGTCGGTCTCCTTGCGGTCGGCGAGGAACGCCAGCAGGTCCTCCGGTGTCGGGCCGCCGGCCGGATAGCGGTACGTGCCGCTGATCGGGTTCATGACGACCGTCCCGCCCGACATCCGCACGTGCACCTCCGGGCTGGCGCCGACGAGCGTCCGCTCCCCGGTGTGCACCGCGAACGTCCAGTACGCGCCCCGCTCGCCGGCCAGGAGCCGGCGGAACAGCGCCAGCGCGTCGGCCCGCCCGAATCCGGGGATCCGCCCGGTGTACGTACGGCGGATCACGAAGTTGGCGCCCTCGCCGCGCCCGATCTCGTCCCGGACGACCCGGCGCACCGTCGCCGCGTACTCCTCGTCCGGCACGTCGAACCCGCCGTCCTCGACCCGCACGTCGTGCGCGGGCAGCAGCTCCAGCACCTCGCCGAGCGGCACCTCGTACCGCTCCGCCGCGACCAGCACCGTCAGCGGGGTGCCGTCGTCGCGTACGTCGAAGCCCCGCTCCCGCAGCTGCCGGAACGGGACGAGGGCCAGGGCGGGCCGGTCCCCGACGGGGAGGTCGGCGAGCCGTTCCACGTCGTGGACGTCGCCGATCAGGAGCTCGACGGTGTCGTGGTCGCGGCCGGGTGTGCGGCGGCGCAGCAGGGCGAAGGGCGGGCAGGCGTCGTCCAGCAGCCGGGACAGCAGCCCGGGGAGCAGCGGGGCGGGCGGGCCGGACGGCTGCGGGGACAGCGGCCGGGCGGGTGCGCCGGACCGCGGCGGGGCGGGCGGGGTGGACGGCTGCGGGGCGGGTGGGCGGGAGAGATCCATGGGGCGGCGTTCCTTCCGGGTCCTGGGGAGGGGTGGAGCGGAGGAACGGCCCGTACAACGAGAGAAGGCCGCCCCTCGGGCGGCCTTCGCGTGGTCTGTGTGCGCGCGAGTCAGGTGGCCGCCGGATGAGCGGTCCACCACCAGTTCTGGGTCGTCTGCGCGAACATGTGCGGCACCCTAGCGCATGCTCCGGCGGGCGGCCGTCCGATCGGACCGTTCTGTCGGTTCCGTCTCACCAGGCGGGCTCCCTCTCCCGCGACCGCTTCGACCCTTTAGTGTTGAGCCGTGACCGTGAACGCTGATTCCCAAGCCGTCGCCGCCAAGGCGACCTGGCGAGACCTGCCCGCGGCGCAGCAGCCCGAGTACCCCGATGCCGAGGCTCTGCGCGATGTGATCGCGGACCTCGAGTCGTATCCGCCGCTGGTCTTCGCCGGCGAGTGCGACCAGCTGCGCGCCCGGATGGGAGCCGTCGCCCGGGGCGAGGCGTTCCTGCTCCAGGGCGGCGACTGCGCCGAGTCCTTCGACGCCGTCGGCGCGGACGACATCCGCGCGAAGCTGAAGACGCTCCTCCAGATGGGTGCCGTGCTGACGTACGCCGCCTCCGTCCCCGTCGTGAAGGTGGGGCGGATCGCCGGCCAGTACTCGAAGCCGCGCTCCAAGCCGACCGAGACCCGTGACGGGGTGACGCTGCCGACCTACCGGGGCGACTCCGTCAACGGCTTCGCCTTCACGGAGGAGGCCAGGGTCCCGGACCCCGAGCGGCTGAAGCGCCTGTACCAGGCGTCGGCCTCGACGCTGAACCTGGTGCGCGCGTTCACCACCGGCGGCTACGCCGACCTGCGCCAGGTGCACGCCTGGAACCAGGACTTCGTGAAGTCGTCGCCGTCCGGTCAGCGCTACGAGCAGCTGGCGCGCGAGATCGACAACGCGCTGAACTTCATGAAGGCGTGCGGCACCGACCCGGCCGAGTTCCGTACGGTCGAGTTCTACGCCTCGCACGAGGCGCTGCTGCTCGACTACGAGGCGGCGCTGACCCGGATCGACTCCCGCACCGGCGAGCTGTACGACACCTCCGGCCACATGGTCTGGATCGGCGAGCGCACCCGGCAGCTGGACGGCGCGCACATCGAGTTCGCGTCGAAGATCCGCAACCCGATCGGCATCAAGCTGGGCCCGACGACATCGGTGGACGAGGCGCTGACGTACATCGACCGCCTGGACCCGGAGCGTGAGCCGGGTCGGCTGACCTTCATCGTCCGCATGGGTGCCGACAAGGTCCGCGACAAGCTCCCCGAGCTGGTCGAGAAGGTCACGGCGTCCGGTGCGACGGTCGCCTGGGTCACCGACCCGATGCACGGCAACACCTTCGAGGCGGCCTCGGGTCACAAGACGCGTCGCTTCGACGACGTCCTGGACGAGGTCAAGGGCTTCTTCGAGGTCCACAAGGCGCTGGGTACGCACCCGGGCGGTATCCACGTCGAGCTCACCGGTGACGATGTCACCGAGTGCGTCGGCGGCGGCGACGAGATCTTCGTGGACGACCTGCACCAGCGGTACGAGACGGCCTGCGACCCGAGGCTCAACCGCAGCCAGTCCCTGGACCTGGCGTTCCTGGTGGCGGAGATGTACCGCGACCAGTGACCGGGTGGGACCGCCCGGGTGAGTGACCGGGTGAAAGACTGGTGATCTTGGCTGGAAACAGTCTTGACAGCAGTGTGGGGCGTGGATCCATGTGATCCGCGCCCCATCGCTGCTTCCGGGCTCGACAGGGCTTTTGCGTATCCCGCCCGATGGGTAAGGTTAGGTTAGCCTCACCGATCAAGCGGGGGGCGTCGAGCCTTGAGACCTGCAGGGAGGTGACCCGCGTGTACGTCTGCTCGTGCTTCGGTATCACCGAGAAGCAGGTCAAGGAACACGCGGACGCCGGCGCCTGCACGCCCCGCCAGATAGCGTCGGCCTGCAAGGCGGGCACCGACTGCGGCTCCTGCGTGCGCCGCATCCAGGCCATTCTCGGCCGGGGCACCTGCCCGCGGCGCGAGCTGCTGGACCAGGGTGAGCCGGCGCTCACGGACCTCTCCGAGGCGGCCTGACCGGTCCACCCGGCCTGCCGGGCCTGAGCGGTCCGCCGGGTCCACCCGAGCCGCCCGGTCTACCCGAGCCGCCTGGTCTACCCGAGCCGCCTGGTCCACCCGAGCCGTCTGGCGCACCGTATCCGCCCGGTTCGCTCGGCCGGGCGTGGCGGGGCGCGGTCAGCTGTCCGGCTGCTCGATGTGCTGGGCGATGTACAGCGCCTCACCGAGCTTGTCGATCAGTGCCAGATGGGTGTCCAGGTAGTCGATGTGGTGCTCCTCGTCCGCGAGGATCGACTCGAAGATGTTGGCCGACGTGATGTCGCCCTTGTTGCGCATCAGCTCGATGCCCCGCTTGAGGCGGTCGATCGCCTCCACCTCGATCTGCCGGTCCGCCTGGAACATCTCGGTGACCGTCTGGCCGACCCTGACGTGGAACAGCCGCTGGTAGTTCGGCAGGCCGTCCAGGAAAAGGATGCGGTCGGTGAGCACTTCGGCGTGCTTCATCTCGTCGAACGACTCCGCGCGCGTGTATTTCGCGAGCTTCGTCCACCCGAAGTTCTCCTGCATCTTGGCGTGCAGGAAGTACTGGTTGATCGCGGTCAGTTCGGCAGTCAGCTGCTCATTGAGGAACTCGATGACTTCGGGGTCGCCCTGCATCGCAGAGGCTCCTTCCGCGCAGTGAAAGGGGCAGGATGCGCGCATCCTCGCACCACCGTCGAAGGTCGTCCAGTAAGTGCAGGCTTAGTAGGAGTTGCCCGAATCGGGTCGGGTGCTGGTCATGACCACCCCTCCCGGTCTGTCACCATTGAGCCATGGGTCAGCCGGAGAGCGAGGAACATCGGGCGGCGAGGGAGTCCGAGCTTCCGCCGGGACAGCGACTCCAGCGCGGCTGGCCGGTCACCCACTACGGTCCCGTCCCCAAGTTCAAGCCCGACCGCTGGGAGTTCCGGGTCTTCGGCGCCACGGCGGACGGCGACAAGCGCTGCTGGAATCACGAGGAGTTCTCGGCGCTGCCGTTCTCCACCGTCGTGGCCGATCTGCACTGCGTCACGAAATTCAGCATGCTCGGGGCCGAATGGGGTGGGGTGCCCGCCCGGACGATCCTGGAACTCGCCCCGCCGGCGCCGTCCGTCAGCCATGTGATGGTGTGGGCCGAGTACGGATTCAGCGCCAATATGCGGCTGTCCGATTTCGCGTCCGAGCGGACCATCTTCGCCACGCACAAGGACGGTGAGCTGCTCACCGCCGAACACGGCTTCCCGCTGCGGTTGATCGTGCCGCACCTGTACGCCTGGAAGGGGCCCAAGTGGGTCCGGGGCGTGGAGTACATGACCGCCGATCGCCGCGGCTTCTGGGAGGAGCGCGGCTATCACAACATCGGCGACCCGTGGACCGAGCAGCGGTACTCGTACCAGGAGGAGCCGGGGGACGGCCCGGAGCTCTGACTCCTGGTACGAGCGTCAGTGGTGGTACCGGTGGACCACCGCGTGCCCCTTGCCGCGACCGATCATCCACTTGTTGACCGGGGTGGTGACGGCGAAGGCGACCAGGAACGCGAAGCCCAGCGCGCCCCAGAACAGGCCGTCGGCCAGGTGCGCGTCCATCGCGCCCGGCACCAGCAGCAGGACGCCGTTGTCGACGACCTCCATCACGGTGATCGAGAGCGTGTCGGCGGCCAGGGCGACGCCGATGGCGGCCTTCAGGCCCAGCCCGGCCCGTACGACGGCCCAGAGGGTGAGCGAGTAGCCGAAGAAGAACGCCAGCGTGATGGCGAGGGCCATGGTCGGCGCGTTCCCCCAGCCGAGCGCGGTGCCGATGACCATGCCGAGCACCTCACCGATGGCGCAGCCGATGAGGCAGTGGAGCGTGGCCTTGGCGGCCACGGCCCAGCTGACCTTGCCGGTGGCGTGCCGGTGGTCGTGGGGCCCGTGGTGGTCCTGATGGCCGCCCGTGTGCTCGGGGTGCTGAGCGTGCCCGTCGTGGCGGACGGGGGCGGGTGCGGTGCGCTCTGTGGGGTGCTCGGTGTGCGCTGTGCCGGGCGCTGTGCTGTGCGCGGTCGGCCGGGTGTCGCTGTCGTGCCTCATGAGAGGTCCCCCAATGCCGGGTGGCGGTTCCTGACGACAGCGGGAACCATATACCCCCCTAGGGTATTCCCAAGGGTCCGTGCGGTGCTGGGGGTGTCAGTGATGGCGCAGTTTCTTCAGCCTCTCCACGTCCGCCAGGTGCCCTTCCCTGCCGCCGGGGGTCTCGATGATCAGCGGCACGCCCTCGGTCGCCGGGTGGCGCATCAGCTCGCGGAACGGGTCCTCGCCGATATGGCCGGCGCCGATGTTCGCGTGGCGGTCCTTGTGGGCGCCCACCACGTCCTTGGAGTCGTTGGCGTGCACGAGCTTCAGCCGGCCCTCGCCGACCGTCCCGACCAGCTCGTCCAGCGTCCGCCGCATCCCGTGCTCGCCGGTCAGATCGTGCCCCGCCGCGAAGATGTGGCAGGTGTCCAGGCAGACGCCGAGCCTGGGGTGGGCGTCGAGCGCCGCGAAGTACGGTGCGAAGTCCGCCGCCGTCGAGCAGAGAGACGACCCCTGGCCGGCCGTCGACTCCAGCAGCAGGAACGGGTCGTCGGCGTGCGTCAGCTCGTCCAGCAGCGGCAGCATCCGCTCCCGCACCTGGGCGAGCGCCTCCTCGCGGGGGCGGCCGCCGGTCGCCGAACCGGTGTGCACGACGACGCCGAGCGCGCCGATCTCCCGGGCCCGGCGCAGCGAGTGGCGCAGGGAATCCACCGACCGGTCGACCGTCGCCTCGGTGTGCGAGCCGAAGTTGATCAGGTACGGGGCGTGCACGTACGCCGAGATGCCCCCGGTCTCGCAGGCCGCGCGGAACAGCTCGTCCTGCGCCGGGTTCCCGGCCGGAGTCGCCCAGCCGCGCGGGTTGGCCACGAAGACCTGCACGGTCTCGGCGCCCAGCTCACGGGCGTAGGCGAGGCCGGTTCTGGCCAGGCCGCCGGCCACGGGCACATGGCCGCCGACGGGGTTGCGGACGCCGCCCGGCCGGGAGGGGCCGACAGCCTGGGAGCGCATGGGTGACTAGATTCCCTTGGTCTTGACGGTGATGGTGCTGCCCTCGGGCGCCCGCTCGCCGCCGGCCACGGACTGGCTGCTCACGGTGTCGCTGAGGAACGGGAAGCTCTTCTCGACCTTCACCTCGAAGCCCGCCGCCTTCAGCTCGCGCGTGGCGTCGTCCACGCTCAGCCCGGTGACGTCGGGGACCTCGGCCATGCGCGGGCCCTTGGAGAGCGTCAGCGTGATCGTGTCGCCCCTGGCGGCCCGGCTGCCCTCGGCGAGCGACTGGGCGGCCACGGAACCGGCCGGGTGCGGTGAGTGGACGCGCTCATCGGCGATCCGCACCCTGAACCCCGTGTCCGTGAGGCTGCTCCGGGCGTCGTCGCCGGTCCGGCCGATGACGCCGGGGACGTCGATCGGGGCGCCCTTGCTGACCACGAGGGCCACGGCGGAGTCGGGGGAGCGCTCGGTGCCGGCCGCCGGGGAACTGGAGATCACCGCGCCCTGCTCGACGTCCTCGCTGAACTCCTCCGTCACCACGCCCGCCGCGAGGCCCGCGTCCGCCAGCGCCTTCTTGGCGTCCGCGAGCGGCGTGCCCTTGAGCTCCGGTACCTTGACGATCTTCGGGCCCCGCGAGATGACGAGCGTCACCGAGCCGTTGCCCCGGACGCGCTCGCCCTGCGCGGGGTCGGTGGCCATGACGGTGCCGCGCTCGAAGGCGCCGCTGAACTCGGTTCTGGTGCCGCCGACGTCGAGACCCGCGTCGGCGAGGCGCTTCTCGGCCTCCGCCCGGCTCTTGCCCAGCAGGCCGGTGGGGACGTGCGTGAACTGCCCGGAGTTGATGTACCAGACGCCCGCGCCGACCGTCAGGACCAGCAGCACCGCCGCCACGACGGCGAACAGTCCGCGCCGGGGACCCGAGAAGGGTCCGGTGCGTGGCGCGGGACGGCCACCGGACTCGGGGGCGGGCGGCAGCTCCAGACGGCTGGTGTGCTGGACGCCGGGTCCCGCGCCGCCGTCCGCCGCGCCGCCGAGAGCCCCGCCCGCAGCACCGCCGCCGGCAGCCCCGCCGCCGAGAGCCCCGCCCGCAGCACCGCCGCCGATGGCCGCCTCGGACGGCAGGGGGCGCGGGATGACGCTGGTGACGTCGTCCGGGTCGGCGGCGGACTCGGCACGGGCCTGCGGCGGGACCAGGTCCAGCTGGTCGTCGCCGAGCGCGGCGCGCGCCTCCCTGACCCGGGCCAGCAGCGCCACCGCGTCATGCGGGCGTACGTCCGGGTTGCGGGCGGTGGCCTCCGCCACCAGCTCGTCCAGCTCGACGGCGAGGCCGGGTACGGCCTCGGACGGCGCGGGGACCGCGTTGTTCAGATGCTGGTAGAGGACCTGCGCCGGGGTGTCGCCGGTGTGCGGCTTCGCGCCCGTCAGCATCTCGTACAGCACCACGCCGCACGCGTAGACGTCGGCGCGGGTGTCGGCGGTGCCCAGCTCGATCTGCTCCGGCGCCAGGTACGACACCGTGCCGAGCACGGATCCCGTGGTGCTGGTCGCGGCGCCGACGGCCCGTACGAGCCCGAAGTCGGCGACCTTGACCCGGCCGTCGTCGCCTATCAGGACATTCTCCGGCTTCATGTCCCGGTGCACGAACCCGGCGCGGTGCGCCGCGCCCAGGGCGGCGAGGACCGGCTCCAGGATGTCGAGCGCCGCACGGGGGCGCAGCGCCCCGCGTTCGCGCAGCACGTCCCGCAGGGTGCAGCCGGCCACGTACTCCATCGCCAGGTACACGTACGCGCCGTCGGCGCCCTGGTCGAAGACGCCGACGACGTTCGGGTGCGAGAGCCGGGCCACGGACTTGGCCTCACGGATGAACCGCTCCACGAACGACGCGTCGGTCGCCAGGGACGGGTGCATCACCTTGAGGGCGAGCAGCCGGTCCAGCCGGGTGTCGACGGCCGTGTAGACCGTGGCCATGCCACCGACGGCGATGCGCGCGTCGACTCGGTAACGGCCGTCGAGCAGCTGACCGACGAGCGGGTCGTGCAGGGTCGTATCCACGCGGTCGAGTCTACGAGCCCGTACCGACCCGCCCGTCGCCCTGTACATGATCAGCGCCGTACCGCAGCCGACCTGTGACAGCCGGCCGCGGGGGCGGTCAGAACGCCGGGCGCTCGGGATCCAGCACGGCCCTGCCCTCCACCGGTGACGAGGCCTCCGCGAAGTGGCGGCGGGGGATGCGGCCCGCGCGGTGCGCGAGCCGGCCCGCCTCGACGGCGTGCCGCATCGCCTCGGCCATCAGCACCGGCTCCTGCGCCCGTGTGACCGCCGACGCCAGCATCACCGCCGCGCAGCCCAGCTCCATCGCCAGCGCCGCGTCGGACGCCGTACCCGCGCCCGCGTCCAGGATCACGGGCACGTTCGCGCGCTCCACGATCAGCTGGAAGTTGTGCGGGTTGCGGATGCCGAGACCCGAGCCGATGGGGGAGCCCAGCGGCATGATGGCCGCGCAGCCCGCGTCCTCCAGCCTGCGCGCCAGGACCGGGTCGTCGTTGGTGTACGGCAGCACCGTGAAACCGTCGTCGACCAGTGCCTCCGCCGCGTCGAGCAGCTCGATCGGATCGGGGAGCAGCGTGCGCTCGTCCGCCACCACCTCCAGCTTGATCCAGTCGGTGCCGAGCGCCTCCCGCGCGAGCCGGGCCGTCAGCACGGCCTCACCTGCCGTGAAACAGCCCGCCGTGTTCGGGAGGACGCGGATGTCCAGCCGGTCCAGGACGGACAGCACCGAGCCCTGGACGGTCGGGTCGAGGCGGCGCATGGCCACGGTCGTCAGCTGCGTGCCGCTGGCGGCGAGGGCGCGTTCCAGTACGTCGAGGCTCGGCGCCCCGCCCGTACCCATGATCAGCCGGGAGTCGAAGGTCGTCCCGGCGATGGTGAGACGGTCGTCGGCCATGGTTCAGCCCCCCTGGACGGCGGTGAGGACCTCGACCCGGTCGCCGTCGGCGAGCAGCGTCCCGGCCCACTGGCCGCGCGGGACGACGGTCTCGTTGACGGCGGCGGCGACGCCGGACGGGGCGGACGTGAAGGTCGCGACCAGCGCGTCCAGCGTCAGCGGGGAGGCCAGCCGTCGTGCCGCACCGTTCACGGAGACGGTCAGGGCGGCGGCGGTCCCGGGCGGGGCGGGGGTCTCACCCGGGGCGCTCATGCCGGTCGGGGCACTCATGACACTCCTACGGTGGAGAAACGGGCGGGCGTGAACGCGCGGGCCTCGTCGGGCAGCTCACCGGTGGTGAGCACCGCCGCCAGCACGTCGCCGGTGACCGGCGCCAGCAGCACCCCGTTGCGGTAGTGCCCGGTCGCCAGGTGCAGGCCGGGCAGCGCGGACGGGCCCAGCATCGGGGCGTTGTCGGGCGATGCCGGGCGCAGGCCCGCCCGGGTCTCGGTGAGCGGCAGCTCGGTGATGCCCGGCACCAGCTCGTGCGCGTCGCGCAGCAGCTCGTACACGCCGCCCGCCGTGACCGTGGTGTCCCAGCCGAGTTCCTCGCTCGTCGCGCCCACGACCAGCTCGCCGTTCTCGCGCGGCACCAGGTACACCTGGCTGCCGCGGACCACCGCCCGGACCGTACGGCTCAGGAACGGCGCGTACGGGGCGGGCACCGCCAGCCGCACGACCTGCCCCTTCACCGGCCTGACCGGCGGCAGGACATCGGCCGGTACGCCGCCGAGCCGGCCGCTGAGGCTGCCGGCCGCCAGCACCACCTGACCGGCCGCCACCTCCGTCCCGTCCGCGAGTACGGCTCCCGCCGCCCGGTCCCGTACCACCGAGAGCCGGTCCGCCCAGGAGCGGTGCAGGGCCACCCCGGCGTGCCGGCAGGCCGCCAGCAGCGCCGCCGTCAGCCGCCGGGGGTCGACCTGGTGGTCGCCGTCGACCCGCAGCCCGCCGCGGACCCCGGGTGCCAGCATGGGCTCCAGGCGGCGGCACTCGCGGCCGGTCAGCCACTCGGACTCCAGCCCGCAGCGGCGCTGCAGCGCGTGCAGTTCCCGCAGATGGGCCCGGTCGTCGGCGTCCAGCGCGACGGCGAGCGTGCCGCACGCGCGGTAGCCGACGTCGAGCCCCGTGACCTCCTCCAGTTCGGCGACGAAGCCCGGATACCGCTCCGCCGACGCCGTGTTGAGACCGAGGAGCGTCTCCTCCCCGTAGTGCAGTTCGGTGACCGCGGCGAGCATTCCGGCCGCCACCAGCGCGGCCCCTCCGCCCGGCTCGGGGTCCACCACGGCGGTGCGCAGCCCCCGCTGCGCCGCCCGCCAGGCCGTGACCAGGCCGATGATTCCGCCCCCGATGACGAGGACGTCTGACGTACGTGACATGGGCGTCCAGCCCCTCCCTTCGCCGGCATGACCCGGATCAGGTTCGTACGGTCGGAGGCCGTCCAGCCTCCCTCTCAGCCCGGTGCGTCCGGGCTCCCGCGAGTGCTCTAGCGTGGCCAGACTAACCCCACCGCCGGACCGTCTGTAAGGGAGCCTTCGCCGTGGCGCGTTCACTCGACGGACTCGTGCTGTACCCGGTCGCCGACCAGGCGCCCGGCCAGGTCGGCACCGGGACCCGGTTCACCTACCACGAGCGGGACGGCCGCGTCTGGGCCGAGTACGCGGGCGGCGACGTCGTGCACGGGCACCTCGTCGGCACGCGCGCGGGGGACCGGCTCGACTTCCGGTACGTGCAACTGAGGCGGGACGGCCGGACGGCGTCCGGGCACTGTCTCTCCACCGTGGTGGAGCTCCCCGACGGACGCGTTCGGCTGGAGGAGACGTGGGAGTGGGAGTCCCAGGAGGGCCGTGGCACGAGCGTGGTCGAGGAACCGTCTTCCTGACGTCATGTCAGCTGCGTAAGGTGATCGCGTGAGCGAGCAGAAGAGGGAAGAGCGGCGCGTCGTCATCGTCGGCGCGGGAATGGCCGGGGTGCAGACGGCGGTGGCCCTGCGGGAGCAGGGCTTCACGGGGCCGGTGCTGCTGCTCGGCGCCGAACCGCACCAGCCGTACGACAGGCCGCCGCTCTCCAAGGCGGTACTCCTGGGCAAGGCCGAGGACTCCGCCTTCGACGTGGACTTCGAGGCGCTCGGCATCGAACTGCGCCTCGGCGTCGAGGTGAGCGGCCTGCGCCCCGGCGCGCACGCCGTCGACACGGAGGCCGGGCCCGTCCCGTACGACGTGCTCGTCGTCGCGACCGGTGCCGTGCCGATCGCGCTGCCCGGCTCCGAGGGCGTCCCCGGCGTCCATCTGCTGCGCACCGTGGACGACGCGGAACGGCTGCGCCCGGTCCTCGCCGGGCAGCACGACGTGGTGGTCGTCGGTGCCGGGTGGATCGGCGCCGAGTTCACCACGGCCGCCCGCGAGGCGGGCTGCGCGGTGACCGTCGTGGAGGCGGCCGACCGGCCGCTCGCGGGCGCCCTGCCCGCCGAGGTCGCCGCGCCGATGGCCGAGTGGTACGCGGAGAGCGGCGCCGAACTCCTGACCCGCGCGCGCGTGGACCGGGTCGAACCCGGCACGGTCACCCTGGACGACGGCCGGATCCTGCCGGCCGGAGCCGTCGTCGTCGGCATCGGCGCGCGGCCCGCCACCGCGTGGCTGGCCGGCTCCGGCGTCGAACTCGGCCCCGACGGCGCCGTCGTCGCGGACGACCGGCTGCGCACCTCCGTCCCCGACGTGTACGCGGTCGGCGACTGCGCCTCGTTCCCGTCCGCCCGGTACGGCACGCGCCTGCTGGTCCACCACTGGGACAACGCGCTCCAGGGGCCGCGCACGGTCGCCGCCGACATCGTGGGCGAGACGCCCCGCCCGTACGACCCCGTGCCGTACTTCTGGTCCGAGCAGTTCGGCCGTTTCGTGCAGTACGCCGGGCACCACGCGGCCGCCGACACGATGGTCCGGCGGGGCGACCCGGCGACCGCCGCCTGGTCGGTGGTGTGGCTCAGGGACGACGCCCTGGTGGCCCTGCTCGCGGTCGGCCGCCCGCGCGACCTGGCCCAGGGCCGCAGGCTGATCGAGTCGGGCGCCCCGCTGGACCCGGTGCGCGTCGCGGACCCGGCCACGCCGCTGAAGGCGGCGGCCAGCGGAGCCTGACCGCCGGAGCCGCCGGAGCCGCCGGAGCCGCCGAGCCGCCGGAGCCGCCGAGCCGCCGGAGCCGCCGCGCCCGCCGGGCCGCGCCCGCTGGCCCGCCCGCCCGCCCCGGCCCCGCCGACCCGCCCCCGGACAGCCCGCCCCGGCCCCGCTCACAGCACCGCTCCGGGCCGCTCGCCGCGCCCGCCGGGCCGCCACCGCGCCGCGCCCCCGGCCCCGCTCTCAGCGCCGCCCCGGGCCGCCCGCCGGTCCGCCCGCCGGGCCGCCCCGGGTCGCTGGGGGACGCGGCCTTCCGGGTGTGGTTGTCGGCCGCCCGGTGGGGCGCGGGCCCCGTACACCCCCACCCCGCTACCGACTGTCAGTCGGGGATGGCAGGCTTGTCACGTGACCGAGATTGACGCAAAGACCGATGCTCTCGTCCCTGCCTGGCTCCACCTTCCCGACATCGCGGAGATGCTCGATGTCGAGGTGACGCGTGTGCGGCAGCTGGTCAAGGAGGGCCAGCTGATCGCCGTGCGCCGGGGTGAGAACCGGACGCTCCAGGTGCCTGCCGACTTCATCAAGGACGGCAAGGTCGTCAAGGGTCTCTCCGGCACCCTGACGCTCCTGAAGGACGACGGCTTCACCGACGAAGAGATGCTGGAGTGGCTGTTCACTCCGGACCCGACCCTGCCGGGCACGCCCGCGCAGGCCCTCCGCGAGAATCGCGGCACGGAGGTGAAGCGCCGAGCCCAGGCGCTCGCCGTCTGAGACACGAGCACCACACCGACACCAGGCGGTGCGCGGGCGGGCCCGCCCGCGCACCGCGCACCGCCGCACAACGGGGGGAAACACCTCATGGCCACCGCACGCGCGCAGCTGTCCGACGCCCGGCTCTATCTGTGCACGGACGCCCGCAAGCGGCAGGGGGACCTCCCCGAGTTCCTCGACGCGGTCCTCACCTCCGGCGTGGACATCGTCCAGCTCCGCGACAAGGGCATGGAGGCCGGTGAGGAGCTGGAGCACCTCGCGGTGTTCGCCGACGCCTGCCGCCGGCACGGCAAGCTGCTCGCGGTGAACGACCGGGCCGACGTGGCGCACGCCATCGGGTCCGACGTGCTGCACCTCGGCCAGGGCGACCTGCCCGTCCCCGCCGCCCGCGCGATCCTCGGCGAGCGGGTGCTGATCGGCCGGTCCACGCACGCCGACGCGGAGGTGGACGCGGCGGTCGCCGAGCCCGGCGTGGACTACTTCTGCACGGGCCCCTGCTGGCCCACGCCCACCAAGCCCGGGCGGTACGCCCCCGGCCTCGACCTCGTGCGGTACGCGGCGTCGCTGGCGGGGGAGAGGCCCTGGTTCGCCATCGGCGGCATCGATCTGGGAAACGTGGACCAGATTCTGGACAGCGGAGCCCGCCGGATCGTCGTCGTACGGGCCATCACCGAGGCCGACGACCCGGCCGAGGCGGCGTCGTCGCTGGCCAAGCGGGTCCGGGAGCGGGACACGGAGTAGTTGCGCCAGGGCCGCGCCAGATCCGCGCCCGGCCCTCCAAGGTGTCCATGAGTGTCCGAAGCGTGGACAAGAACCCGGCAAATCACCCCAAACCATGTCCTCTGGTTGGGTGAGCCCGGCGGGTCGTGGCTACGCTGCCGACATGGCCCTTGGCACTCCTTCCACCCGTACGGATCGCGCCCGCACCGTGCGTGATCTGCTGGCGACCGGCGAGACGACGTACTCGTTCGAGTTCTGGGCGCCCAAGACCGAGAAGGGCGAGCGCAACCTCTGGAACGCGCTGCGCCGGGTCGAGGCGGTGGCCCCGAGCTTCGTCTCCGTGACGTACGGGGCCGGCGGTTCCACCCGCGCCGGGACGGTCAAGGCCACCGAGCAGATCGCCGCGGACACCACCCTGACGCCCGTCGCGCACCTCACGGCGGTCGGCCACTCCGTCGCCGAGCTGCGCAACATGGTCGGACAGTTCGCCGACGCCGGGATCCGCAACATCCTGGCCCTGCGCGGCGACCCGCCGGGCGACCCGATGGCCGACTGGGTCTCGCACCCGGAGGGCCTGGAGTACGCCGTCGACCTGGTCCGGCTGATCAAGGAGGCCGGGGACTTCTGCGTCGGTGTCGCCGCCTTCCCGGAGATGCACCCGAGGTCCACGGACTGGGACACCGACGTCCGGCACTTCGTGGACAAGTGCAGGGCCGGCGCCGACTACGCCATCACCCAGATGTTCTTCGAGCCGGAGAGCTACCTGCGGCTGCGCGACCGGGTCGCCGCCGCGGGCTGCGAGACCCCGATCATCCCCGAGGTCATGCCCGTCACCAACGTCAAGCAGCTGGACCGGCTGCCGCAGCTCAGCAACGCGCACTTCCCGCCCGCCGTGAAAGAGCGGATCCTCGCGGTCAAGGACGACGCGGCCGCTGTACGCTCCATGGGCATCGAGTTCGCGACGGAGTTCTGCGCACGTCTGCTGTCCGAAGGTGTTCCCGGACTGCACTTCATCACGCTCAACAACTCCACGGCTACGCTCGAGATCTACGAGAATCTCGGACTGCACCCGCAGTCCTGACCGGCCGTACCCGTCACGTCCCGAGGCGGCGGCCGCATGAGAGGGGCGGGCATGAGCTGGTGGACGCTGCTCTACATCGCGTTCGGCATCGTCGCGCTGTGGCTGCTCGGTGAGGTGCTCCTCCAGTACAAGGCCCGGCTGCGGTGGCGGCTCCTCGCCTTCGCGGGCTTCCTGGGCGTGGTCGTCGGCGCCCTGATCCCGTCGGTCTACGTGATCGTCGTCGGCACGATCGCCTTCGGTGTCGGCCAGACGTACGTGACGCTGTCCTTCCGCCGCGGGTTCTCCACCGGCTGGGCGCTCGGCGGCAGCCCCGGCGTCAGCCGCCGTCGCAAGGTCGGCCCCGCGGCGGCGGACGCCGGACCGACGCTGGAGGTGACCGACCTGGCGTACGAGCCGGAGGGCGCCGCACCCGGCGGGCCCCTGGACGAGCCCCCGGCCGAGAGTGCCGCCGAGGCCACCGCCGTGTACGCCCCGCAGCCGCTGCCCGACGACACCGGCCAGTACGGCGTGTACGCCGCGTCGGCGCCCACGGGCCAGGAGCAGGGCTACGACCAGCGGGAGCACGACCAGACCGGCTACCAGCCCCAGGACTACGGCCAGGGCGCCGGTGCCTACACCGGGCCGTACGACTACGGCACCGGCGAGACCCAGCAGAGCTACGCCGCCTACTCCGACCCGTACATCGGCACCGCCACCGGCGCGGCCGCCGGCCAGGACGGCTACGGCGCGTACGAGCAGCCCGGGGCGTACGGGGCGGGCTACGGCTCCGGCGGGTACGGGACGTACGACGCCGGTTACGGCGCCCCGCAGCAGTACCCGGGCGAACCCGGCACCGATCCGTACGCCGGCCAGTACGGCATGGACACCCCGCCGGGCGGCGTCTGGGTGCCGCACCAGCGCGACGGCGACCAGCAGATGCCCCCGCCGCCGCAGGAGCCGCCCTCGCCGTACGGCTACGACCCCCACCCGAACGACCAGCAGCACTACCGCTACTGAGCCGCCCGGCCGCCGAGCTACCGAGCCGAGCCGCGTTTCCTACCGCGAGCCGCGGAAGTCCGCGCCCTCCACGATCAGGCCCGCGACCAGCGCGCCCGACATCCCGGCGTGCGGGAGCCCGCCACCCGGATGCGCCCAGCCCCCGGCGAAGTACAGACCCGGCAGCGGCGCCGGGTTCGGCGTGGGCAGCAGCGCGCCACGCGCACCCGCCAGCGCGGGTCCCGGAACCTCGTACACGCCCGTCTCCCTGCGGGTGTCCGCCGGTGTGCGCACCTCGCGCCACAGCAGCCGCTCCCGCAGCCCCGGCACGGCCGCCTCCGCCGCCTCCGCCATCCGGTCCGCGAACGCCTCGACCCCGTCCCCGGAACCGCTCCAGAGGCTCTCGGGCACCGTCGGCACCGTCGCGGTCACGGTGACCGCCTCGTGCGCGCCGTCCGGGCGCAGCGCCGCGTCGTCGGGCCGCAGCACCACGACGGTCGGGCGCGCGCACAGTCTTCCGCCGGAGGCGAGGGCCGCCAGTTCGTCCGCCCGGTCGGCGGAGTGCACCACCGTCCGGTGCGCGGCGCCCTCCTCCCGGGCGCCCCGAAGGGCCAGACAGACCGTGACCCGCCCGGTCGGCGAGGCGGTCCGGATGTGCGGCCACTCGTCCTGCCGCGTCCAGGGCACGACCTGGTTCCGGTACAGCGCCGGGACGGGAGCCCCGGCGACGACGTGGTCCGCCTCCACGACCTCACCGCCGGCCAGTTCGACACCGGCGGCCCGACCGGCCTTCTCGACCACGTCGGTCACTTCGGCCCCGAACCGGAACTCGACCTTCCGGGCGCGGCACCGTTCGTACACCGCGTCGGCCAGCGCCCGCAGGCCGCCGCGCACGTACCAGGTGCCGAACGTCTGCTCCATGTAGGGCAGCACGGCGGCCGACGGCGGGGCGGTCGCGGGATCGAACCCGTACGCCAGGGCCCAGCCGTCCAGCAGGGCGGCCAGCCTCGGATCGTCCAGCTCCCGCCGGCCCACCTCGGCGAGCGTCGACGCCGAACGCCGCAACACCCGCGACTTCAGCGCCGGGTACGGGTCGCGCGCGAACGGCGTCACGTCGGCCGGCAACGGCTCCTCCAGCAGGGGCCGCCGCGCACGGTCCCAGGCGTCCCGCGCCCGGTTCAGGAACGCCCCCCACCGCTCGCCCGCGCCCGCCCCCAGGGCGGCGTCCAGCGCGGAGACGACACCCGCGCGCGACGCGTTCGGCAGGGACACCGCCGTACCGTCCGGGAAGACGTGCCGGCTCGCCGGGTCCACCTGCGTGAGCTCGACGCACCGCTCCAGCGGCTCCTTGCCGGTCTTCACGAAGAGGTCCCGGTACACCGCGGGCAGGTGCAGCAGACCGGGGCCGGTGTCGAAGGCGAACCCGTCCCGCTCGAACCGGCCCACCGCGCCGCCGTACGTCGCCGCGCGCTCGTACACCGTCACCCGGTGGCCCGCGACGGCCAGCCGGGCGGCAGCCGCCATGGCGCCCATCCCGGCGCCGATCACCGCAATCCGTGCCATGTCAGCCGACCCTACCGGGGGCCACCGACACCGCGGCCGGGCGGCCCTCCACGGGGCGGCCCGCCACCGGGCCGCCGTCAGCCGGGTGGCCCGCCACCGGGCGTACCGGCAGCGGCGAGCCGCTTCTCCTCACGGCGCTGCGCCCGGCGCCGCAGGAACCGGCGGATCCGTCCGACCAGGAAGAGCACGACGACGATACCCAGCAGGAGCAGCACCCCCGCGATGACCGCCGCGGCCACCGGGTTGAAGATCGCGAAGGTGATGACGGCGGCGACGCCCAGGTCCTCGGCCGTGCTGACGACGATGTTGCTCATCGGCTCGGGCGAGGTGTTCACCGCCATCCGCGTCCCCGCCTTGACCAGATGGCTCAGCAGCGCCGTCGTACCGCCGATGGCGCCCGCCGCGAGTTCGGGCAGCGAGCCGTTCTGCCCGGCGATCAGCGCGGCCACCACCGCGCCGGACAGCGGCCGGACCACGGTGTGCACCGAGTCCCAGACCGAGTCGAAGTAGGGGATCTTGTCCGCCACGGCCTCGCAGAGGAAGAGGACGCCGGCGGCTATCAGGACGTCGGTGCGCTGCAGAGCCGCGGGCACCTCGTCGCTCAGACCGGTGACACCGAAGACGCCGAACAGCAGGACCACCGCATAGGCGTTGATCCCGCTCGCCCAGCCGCTCGTGAACACCAAAGGGAGTACGGACACGCCCGTGATCGTAGCCAGCCGGCGGTCCGCGCGGATGGGGAGGTGCGCGGAGCGCTGAGTATCCGTACTTAGTCCACGAGATGAGTAGGGACGCGGATGGGCCCCGACCTGCGCGGACGGAAGAGTGGAGGCCACGGAAGGGGCGCGGCGCCGGAACCGCCGACACGGGGCGGCGGAGACGGCGCGGCGCACCTGACGAACGGGGTGCACCAAGAAAGGGCCCGCGACCACGGGGGAACACACGGGGGCGGGCTCTCTCGCACGACGGGGGCCGGGGGACGGGGGAGAACCGGGCCCACGGGGGAAGAACGCAGGTCCGGCGGGGCTCGGGGGGATCGAGCCTCGCCGGACCTGTCTCGTACGCGGGTCACCGCCGCCGGTCACGCGCGGCCGTCCCGCTGCCGCTCACGGGCGGCCGTCCAGCCGCCGGTCACGGGCGGCCGTCCAGCCGCCGGTCACGCGCGGCCGTCCCGCCTCCGCCCGCCCGTGCGGTGGCCGTATCAGCAGCCGCTGACCCGGCCGTGCAGCAGCCGGGACAGAGCGGCGTGCACATCGTCGATCGACCGTTCCCGCTGGAACGCCTGCCAGTCGAGCGCCGCGACCAGCACCATCCCGACCAGCGCGGCGGCGGTCAGCGGGATGTCGATCTCGCGGCTCAGCTCACCGGCCGCGACGCCCTCCCGCAGCACCGTCTCCACCACGGCGACCGCCTCCTGGCGCACCACCATCAGCGTCGACTGCCAGGCGCGGTTGGTGCGCCACAGTTCGGCCACGTACATCTGCGTGAAGGCCGGGTAGCGGTCGATGAACACCAGACCGGCCCGGATCATCGCGTCCAGGGCCTCGACCTTGGTGCCCCCGCGCTCCGCCGTCTCCTCGGCGGCGGAGCGCAGCGAGGCCGTGAGCAGCCCGACGCCATGGCGCAGCAGCTCCTCGAAGAGCTCGGTCTTGCTCTTGAAGTTGTAGTAGACCGTGCCCTTGGCCACCCCGGCCCGCTCCGCGATCTCGTCGACCGTCGTCGCCGAGAAGCCCTGCTCCGCGATGAGGGTCACGGCTGCCTCGTAGAGCTTGGTACGGGTGGCCTGGCGGCGGCTGCTCTGGGTGTCCATGGCGTCGATTCTCACAGGTCTCTCACGGGTCTTCTGACAGCTCTTCTCACAGCTCTCTCACCTCTCCCACGGCTCTTCCGCAAGGCCGCTCACTGGTCTTCTCGCAGGTCTCGGCAGCCTGCGGCCCTACAGGCTCAGCTCGGGGTGCAGCCGGTCGAACGTCCACACCTGCTTGCGCCGGGCCGAGACGGCGGTCAGGGCCAGCGCCCCCAGCGTGAAGGCCACCAGCACCGCGCACGCCTGCCAGACCGGCCCGATGCCACCGCCGGTGATCAGCCGGCGCAACGCCTCGACGACGTAGGTCATCGGCAGGTAGGGGTGGATGGCGTTGAAGAACCCCGGGCTGGTCTGGACGGGGTACGTGCCGCCGGCCGAGGTCAGCTGGAGCATCAGCAGGGCCAGCACCAGAATGCGTCCCGCCGCGCCGAACCGGGCGTTCAGCCATTGGATGATCGCGGCGAAGCAGCAGGTCACCAGGGCCAGGAACGCGACGGTGCCGGCCGCCCGCGCCATCTTCAGACCCAGCCCCCAGTGCAGCACGGCCATCAGCGCGGCGACCTGGAGCAGACCGATCGTCGCGACCGGCAGCCAGCCGGCCAGCGCGATCCGCCAGGCGGAGGCGCCCGCGGCGAGGGCACGCCGGTTCATGGGCTGGATCAGCATGTACGCCACCATGGCGCCCACCCAGAGGGAGAGCGGGATGAAGTACGGGGCGAAGCCGGTGCCGTAGTTGGCGGCCTTGTGCAGCGACTGCGAGGCGAGCCCGATGGGGTCGGCCATCACCTCGGTACGGCGGTCGCGGTCCTGCTTGTCGTAGTCGGGGATCTGCGCCACGCCCTCGTTCAGGCCGCTGGCCAGTTCCGTGGAGCCGTCGGCGAGCTTGAACAGCCCGCCGTCGAGGTCGTTCGCGCCCTTCTTGAGGCGGCCGACGCCACCGTCGAGGTCGACGGCGCCCGACTTGGTCTTCGTCAGGCCCGTGTGGAGCTGGTCCATGCCCGTGGCGACCGCGTGGGCACCGGAGTTGAGGGCGTTGATCTGCTTGACGGCGTAGTCGACGTCCTCGTCCAGGTTCGGCGCGTGCTTGTGCAGGGCGTCGGCCTTCTTCTGGAGGTCGGCCAGCCGGCCGTCCAGCGCCTTGATGTCGCCGTTGCCGTCCTTGGCCAGTTCGGCGAGGTCGTCGGCGACCGTCGCCACGTCGGCGGCCGCGACCATGGCCTGCTTCAGCTCGGGGCAGTACTCGGCGTCGGGCAGGAGCTGGCCGTCGCACCGCTTCGCGTGGAGGGCGGTCAGCTTGTCGGCCGCCGTGTGGGCGCCGGTCCGCAGGGCGGGCCCCTTCGTCACGATCAGTTCGAGGCTGTTGCGGGCCCCCTTGGCGGCGTCGGAGACGAGACGGGCGCTGTCGGCGATCGCCTTGGCGTCGTTCTTCAGATACGGGCGGATCCTGGCCTCGGCGCCGTTGACCCGGTCGGCGAGCTTCTGGGTGCCGTCGGCGATCTTGCGGGAGCCCGTCTCCAGGTCGCCGGCGCTCTTGTCCAGTTTCCTCAGGGCGTCGGCCACGCCGCCGCTGCCGTTCTTGGCCTTCGTCAGGCCGTCGGCGAGGCTCTTGGACCCCTCCTTCGCCTTGCCGACGCCGTCCTTGATGTCGTCGGCGCCCTTGGCGGCCTTCTCGGTCGCGTCGTGGATGTCGGAGAAGGAGATGAAGATCTTGTCCAGGAAGGACCGGGACGACTTCGTGGACGCGGCTGTGCGCACCTCCGAGAAGACCGTCCGGGAGATCTGCCCGACGATGTAGTTGTTGGCGTCGTTCGTCCGCACCTGGAGGGCGCCCGTCTCCGGAGCGTCGCCCGAGCTGGACGCGATCCGCTCGCTGAAGTCCCGGGGCATCGTCAGGGACAGGTAGTACGTGCCGTCCTCCACGCCCTCGCGTGCCTCGGTGTCGCTCACCTCGTGCCACTGGAAGACCGCGCTGTCCAGCAGACCCTTGGTGATCTCGTCGCCCGCGTTGATCTTCTTGCCGTCGGCGGTGGCGCCCCTGTCCTCGTTGACCAGGGCCACGGGAATCCGGTCGAGCCTGCTGTACGGGTCCCAGAAGGACCACAGGTACAGCGCGCCGTACAGCAGCGGCAGCAGCAGGATCGCGACGAGCGCGGCACGCGGCAGCTTGCCCCGGCCGAACCGCTTCAGCTCAAGCGCGGCCAGTTTCGGCGAGCGCATCGGCCGTCTCCTCCTCGTTGGTGCGGATGGTGGTCGTGTGGTCGGGCGCCTCGCTGCACACGGCCAGCACCGTGGTGCCGCCGTCGGCGATGGAGCGCAGCAGGGACCACGCCTCGGCCTCGTCGGCGTCGCTCAGCTTCAGGTCCGTGTCGTCCACGGCCAGCAGCCGGGGCTCGGCGATCAGGGCCAGGGCGATGGACAGGCGCAGCGCCTCCAGGCGCTCCAGGTCGCGGATCGAGGTGCGGCCGCCCTTGGGCAGCGCGTCCACGTCCAGGGCGACGGCGTCCAGCGCGGCGCTGATGCGGGTTCTGGAGTCGGCGGCGCGCTCGGACGGCTTGCGGAGCAGCGCGAGCGGCGAACCGTCGAAGCGGCGCCGCAGCAGGACGCGTTCCCGCAGGTGCTCGGCGACGGTGAACGCCGGGTCGAGGTCGCTGACGCCGGGGACGTGCCCCAGCGCGCTGAACCGGCGTACGGCGGCCATCTTGCGCGGCAGGCGCAGCCCGCCGACCTCGGCGTGGCCCTCGGTGGGGCGCATCCGTCCGGTGAGCGCCAGCAGCAGGCAGGTGCGGCCGGAGCCGGACGGTCCCTCGATCGCGACCAGCTCACCGGGAGCGGCGTCGAACGTCACGTCACGGAAGGCCCAGCCGCGCGGGCCCTTGAGCCCGAGCGCGTCGGCGGTGACCCGCACGCCACGAGGGCGCTCACCCGAACCCCGCCCCGCCGCGCCGCCCTCACGGCCCGGCGTGGTGCGGGCCCCGGGGCCCGCAGCGGTGCCGGGCCCGGCACCGGCAGTGGTGCCGGGTGCGGCCTCGGCGGTGGCGCTCGGCTCGGCATCGGCCATGGGGCCGGGTGCGTCGTCGGCCGTCGGGCCTGGTGCGGTGCCGGGTGTGTCGTCGGCCGCGCGGTCGGCCGCAAGGTCGGCCTTGCTCGTACGGGCCGTGTCCTGGGCCGTGCGGTCGGCCCCGCTCGTACCGGCCGGGCTGCCCTGGTTGTCCGGGGTCTCCACGGACCTCCCCCCAATTCTTTGAACTGACCAGTCAGTTCAAAAAGTACCGCCGACCGGCCCGGGAGGCAAAACCGCAGGTCAGCGCCGATTGTCAGTGGCGGCTTGCACGATGGGGACATACGGCGGCACTGCCGCCACGCGACGACAGGAGGTTCGTCATGGCCAGCGACGTCCATCCCGTGCAACGCCGGGCCCCGGCGCCCCCGGCCGCCCTCGACCTGCTCGCCCGGGCGTACGCCGCCCTCGACGAGGCGATCGCCCTCGACACCCCCAACGAGCGGTACGCGGCGGCCCACCTCGCCGCCCTCCGCACCGCCGCCGCCGTGCTCGCCGCCCGCGGCAGGCCCGAGCGCGGCCCGCGCCGGCGGCAGCAGATCCGCAGCGCCTGGGAGGTGCTGCCGGAGATAGCCCCCGAGCTCACCGAGTGGAGCGCCCTCTTCGCCTCCGGCGCCGCCCGCAGGGCCCGCGCCGAAGCGGGCATCCAGGGCGCCGCCCGCGCCCGGGACGCCGACGACCTGATCCGCGACGTGGCCGTGTTCCTGCGCCTGGTCGAGCGGATGCTGACGCTCCGCTCGACCCTGCCCACACCCCGTACGGACCCGGCGGAGGCGGACCATCTGGCGGGGTGACGGGGCAGGCCGCGCCAGGCCATAGGGTGGGAGCGTTCGTCACCGTCACCGAGGAGTCAACTGCCGTGTCGGATCCGCAGCGCCCCCGCGCCTCCCTTCGCACCGCCGTGGTGTGGGACGTTCTCGAGGACGCCCTCCACCGGAGGGTCGAGGCGACCGGCAAGGACAGCCTGGACGTGCTCGACACCGGCGGTGGCAGCGGCAACTTCGCCGTGCCCGTGGCCCGGCTCGGCCACCGCGTCACCGTCGTGGACCCCAGCCCCAACGCCCTGTTCGCCCTGGAGCGCCGGGCAGCCGAGGCCGGTGTCGCCGACCGCGTGCGCGGCGTCCAGGGCGACATCCACGGCCTGTTCGACGTGGTGGAGCGCGGCGGCTACGACGCGGTGCTGTGCCACGGCGTCCTGGAGTACGTGGACGATCCCGTCGAGGGCGTCCGGCACGCCGTCGAGGCGCTGCGCCCGTCCGGTGCGCTCAGCCTGCTCGCCGCCGGCCTCGGCGGTGCCGTGCTGGCGCGCGCACTCGCCGGACACTTCACCGAGGCCCGGCAGGCGCTCGGCGACCCGGCGGGCCGGTGGGGCGAGGGCGACCCGGTGCCCCGCCGGTTCACGGCCGAGCAGCTCACCGAGGCCGTCGAGGCGGCCGGCGTCGAGGTCGGCGCCGTGCACGGCGTACGGGTCTTCGCCGACCTGGTCCCCGGGGTCCTGGTGGACACCGAGCCCGGCGCACTGGACGCCCTGCTGAAGCTGGAGGCCGCCGCCGCCGAGCTGCCCGCGTTCCACTCGGTCGCCACCCAGCTGCACGTGCTGGGCGAGAAGCGCGCCTGACCGACGGGACCGCACCGACCAGGACCGCGCCCCACCCGGACCGCACCCGCCGGGACCGTACCCGACCCGGACCGCATCGGGACCGTACCCGACCGGCCGTGACCTCTCGGCGCCCGTGACCGGGCTGATCAGGGGCGCAGCCGCAGATGGAGTACGCCACAGGCCCCCCGATCCGGCCAGGATCCCCGTATGATCGAGGGACACCATCCGGCATGACGGATCGGAGGACGGGGAATCAACGCCTCACCAGCCGAACCGGCATGGCGGCCCGATTGGCGAATTGGCATTGAGGGCGGGTTTCACGGGGGCGATTCCCTGCCTATCCTGAAAGGGCCGCATACCGGTCGCCCCCCGCGACCGACGATGAGGAGGACTCCGTGCCGCTCTCGGAGCACGAGCAGCGAATGCTCGAGCAGATGGAGCGAGCGCTGTACGCCGAAGATCCCAAGTTCGCGACAGCGCTCGAGGGAAGCGGGCTGCGTACGTACACCCGACGACGGGTCTACCAGGCGGTCGCAGGCTTCCTGGTGGGTATCGCGCTCCTCATGGCCGGAATGGTCGCCCAGCAGATCTGGATCAGCGTGGTGGGGTTCCTCGTCATGCTCGGCTGCGCGGTCCTGGCCGTCACCGGCTGGCGCAAGGCGCCCAAGCCGGGTGAGCAGAACGCCGCCGCGGCCGCGCCCACGGGACGGCGTTCCCGGCAGCGCCGCTCGATGATGGACCGGATCGAACAGCGGTGGCAGCGCCGCCGCGACGAACAGGGCCACTGAGCGTCCCGCGTATTTCGACGTACGCCTCAGACATACGGGTGAGGGGTGACCGCTCCGGAGCGGTCACCCCTCACCCGTGTTCGTCCGCCGTCAGCCGCGCTGCCGGGACGGCCTGCGCAGCACCGCCGTCAAGCGCTCCGCGACCACGCGGCGGCCCGCGGCCAGTCGGCCGGAAACCGCCCTGGAGCGCTCCGACGCGGCCCATATGACCCGGACGGCCGAGCGCGGCGCCAGCAGTGCCCGCAGCCTGCCCGGACCGCTCAGCGCGGCCGCCAGACCCTCACGCACCCGGGCCGCGTCCTCCGCCAGGCCCACGGCCGGCTTCGGGTACGGGGCGTAGAGCACCTGCTCCACCGCCCGGGCCAGCCGGTGCGCCGCCTCCGACGAAGCCCCTTCCAGCCGGCCCAGGCGGACGATCCGCTCCGCCGTGTTGCGCGGGGTCAGCGACTCGTCGGGCACCACACCGTGGTCCCAGGCCGTGTCCACGACCTCCCGCCAGACCGCAAGCGTCCGCACCGCCACGTCCTCGGCGCCGCGCCCGCCCGTGGACAGCCGCCGCGCCCGTACGCGCGTGCGCCACAACAGGGGCGTCAGCGGCAGCAGCACCACGGCGACCACGGCCGCCACGATCAGCAGCACCGGACCCAGCGGGAAACCGGACCCCGACCCCGGCGGCGCACCCTGAGCGGCGTCCGGCTCGCAGTCGTCCGCCGTGCCGCTGGAGGACGTGCCCTCGGCGGCACCCGGCAGCGCACCCGGCTGGAGGCCCCGCGGCGGGCAGCTCGCGCCGGTCGACGGCGCGGTCGACGGCTCCGCCGCCGTGCTCGGCCGGGGCGCGGCCGAACCGCTCGGCTGGTCCGTCGGGGTCTGCTGGACCGTGTACTCGGGCACGGATCCCCGTGTCGGCGTCGGCTCGAACCGGGTCCAGCCGACGCCCTCGAAGTACAGCTCGGGCCAGGCGTGGGCGTCCCGGATGCCGACCGACATGGTGCCGGAGACCTCCGGCGTGCCGGGCGTGAACCCGACCGCGACCCGCGCCGGTATGCCGAGCGTCCGCGCCATCGCCGCCATCGTGAACGAGAAGTGGACGCAGAACCCCTTCTTCTGCTGCAGGAACCGGGAGATCGCCGTGATACCGGTGCCGGACGTCACCGTGGTGTCGTAGCGGAAGCCGCCCTCGACGGCGAACCAGTCCTGGAGCCGCACGGCACGCTCGTAGTCGTTCCTGGCGCCCTTCGTGATGTCGAGCGCGGTCGTCCGGACATCGGCCGGGAGCGTCCCCGGGACGCGCGTGTACTCGCGCCGCAGCTCCTCCGCGGCGGGCGGCGCGGCGGCCAGCTGCTCGGCCGTCGGGTTCACCTGGAGACTGCTCACCGAGTACTGCACGCCCCGGGTCGTCTGGTCGTCGTCCCCGACGAGCATCCGGCCCGCCGGTTCGTAGCGCCACTGCCCCGCGATGTCGACCCGGGTCGCCGGGTACGGCATCGGCAGCCACTTCTGCTCGTACGAGCCGGCCGCCGAGATGTTCGTCTTGATCTCGACCGCGCTGACCGCCGGGGCCAGCCCGTCCGGCTGGGGCAGCCGCTCCGGCACGCTCCTGATGGGACGCTGCGACGACTTCCACGCCGTCCCGTCGAACTGGTCCAGCGCGACCAGCCGGAGGTAGAGGGCGGCCGAGTCCTGCGCGTTGGTGCGGTAGCGCAGGACCTCCCGGTCCTCGGGCTGGTTCAGATCGTTCTGCAGGGACACCAGCGGGTTCACCGCGGAGATCGTGCCGCCGCCCGGACCGTCACCCGACCCGTCGGGGTTCAGCAGCCCGCCGCCGAGCGACGGCAGGACGGCCGGTACGAGCAGGGCGACACCAAGCGCCACCGCGCCGATCCGCCGGCCGAAGCGCACCGGCGCGGGGGCGGCGCCCCCGCCCGGCGGAACGAACCTGCCCCGGGCGGTGGCACCGGCGAAGACCCGGCCCCACTGCGACAGCCGGTCCCGGCCCTCCGCCAGCAGGAGCAGCAGGTAGCCGCAGGCAGCCAGCAGGAACCACAGCCAGCTCGCCCCGCCGCCGGACAGCCCGGCGGCGACCGAGTACAGCGCGAGCAGCGGAAGCCCGGCCGGCGCCGCGGCGCGGAACGTCACCGCGAGCGCGTCGACCGCGAGCCCGATCACCAGCACGCCGCCGATGAGCATCAGCCGGATGCCGTCGGTCGCGGGCGCCGGAATCGCGTACTGGCCGACGTCCTCGGCGCCCGCCGTCAGCAGCACGCCGAACCGCTGGAACACCTCGGGCGCCGGCACCAGACCGGCCGGCGCGTACTCCCGCGCGAAGAGGAAGGTCAGCAGCACCACCGCCACCAGGGCCTGCGCGGCCACCGTCAGCGGCCGTGCGAGCGGCACCCGGCGGGCCACCGCGCCCGCGCCGCTCACCACGGCCAGCAGCAGCGCCGCCTGGATGATCCAGACGAACGGATCGACCAGCGGCAGCAGCGACGCCGCCGCCATCAGCGTCGCGGCGTACGCGCACAGCGTCAGCCTCGCGGTCCCGCTCATGACCAACCCCCAGAGAAACCCGCCGTGCCCCCGCCCGCCGTAGCGGACCCGAGGGAACCGCCCGCCGTACCGGACTCATAGGCGCCACCGACCCCGCCGAAGCCGTCCGCGGCGTCCGGCGTCCGGCCCGCGTTCCGCCACAGCTCGGCCAGCGATGCCCCCGGCCGTACGGCCACCGCCACCCAGCCCGCCTCGTGCAGCCGCCGTACCGTCTCGCGCCCGGCGTCCGGGTCGGGCGCGTCGCCCGACGGCCAGGCCCCGGCGTCCAGGACGAAAGCCACCGCGGCGGCGCTGCGCTGCCGCATCCGCGCCGCCAGCGCGGTCTGCTCCTCGTCCAGATCGCCGAAGAAGGCGACCAGAAGCCCCTCGTCACCGCCCCGCAGCATCTCGTAAGGACGGGACAGACCCTCCTCGTCGGAGTGGTCGACGACCGCGAGCGTGTCCATCAGCAGGCCGGCCGCGTCCGCCGAGTCCTGCGCCGAGCCCACGTACCCTTCGGAACCCTCGCCCGCCAGCGTGTTGCCCGTGTCCGTCAGCAGCCGCACCGCGTAGCCGCGCTCCAGCATGTGCGTCAGCACCGACGCCGCGCCCGACACCGCCCACTCGAACGCCGAGTCCGGGCCACCGCCCTCGTAGGCGGCGCCCCGGGTGTCCAGCAGCACCGTGCACCTGGCCCGCTGCGGCTGCTCCTCGCGGCGGACCATCAGCTCGCCGTACCGCGCGGTGGACCGCCAGTGCACCCGCCGCAGGTCGTCGCCGTGCCGGTAGCCGCGCGGGATGACGTCGTCCTCGCCCGCCGCCGCCAGTGACCCCTGGCGGCCGTCGCCGTACCCCGCGGCCTCGCCGGACAGCCGCAGCACGGGCAGCGGTTCGGTGCGCGGGATGACGGTCAGGTCGTCGTGGGCGCTGAAGGAACGGCTCAGTTCGCACATGCCGAACGGATCGCTCAGCCGCAGCTGCAGCGGGCCGAGCGGATAGCGGCCGCGCAGGTCCGAGCGGACCCGGTACGACACCTCGCGCCTGCCGCCCGGCTCCACCCGGTCCAGCACGAACCGGGGCCTCGGACCGAGCACGTACGGCACATGGTCCTGGAGCATCAGCAGCCCCGTGGGCAGCCGCGACACGTTGTCCATCCGCAGATGGACCCGGGCCTCCGAGCCGGCCGCCACCCGCTGCGGGCTGAGCCGCCGGGTGCCCGCCACCTGGTAGCGCGTGCGGTACAGCACGGCCACCGAGACCAGCGGCAGCACGGAGAGCAGCAGCCCGACGCGCAGCAGATCGGCCTGGCCCAGGACGTACGCGCAGCCCGCCGCCGCGACACCGGCCGCGAGGAACGACCGGCCGCGTGTGGTCAGCCCGCCGAGGGCGGCCCGTACGCCGCCGGTGCGCTCGCCGTCCGGGGCGGCGGTCCCCCCGGCCGCCATCACAGCCGCCGCAGGCCGGGCTGCTGCTGGCCGTGGAACGGGGCTTCCGGCTGGAGCGGGCCACCGGCCTGGAGCGGGCCACCGGCCTGGAGCGGGCCGCCCTGCCGCGGCGAGACCGCGGGCGGGGTCGCCGCCGGCACGGGGGTGCGCTGCAGGATGTCCAGCACGACCTGCTCGGGCGTACGCCGGTTCAGCTGCGCCTGGGCGGTGGGCAGCAGCCGGTGCGCCAGCACCGGGACGGCGAGCGCCTGCAGGTCGTCGGGCAGCGCGTACTCACGGCCGCTCAGCGCGGCGGACGCCTTCGCGGCGCGCAGCAGGTGCAGTGTGGCGCGCGGCGAGGCGCCGAGTCTGACGTCCGGGTGGGTGCGGGTCGCGGCGACCAGGTCCACGGCGTACCGCCGGACCGCGTCGGCGACATGGACCGTACGGACCGCGTCGATCAGCTTCACGATGTCGTGCGCGTGGGCCACCGGCTGGAGGTCGTCCAGCGGCGACACCGAGCCGTGCACGTCCAGCATCTGGAGCTCGGCCTCGGCGCTCGGGTAGCCGATCGAGACCCGGGCCATGAAACGGTCGCGCTGCGCCTCCGGCAGCGGATACGTCCCCTCCATCTCCACGGGGTTCTGCGTGGCCACCACCATGAAGGGGCTGGGGAGTTCGTACGACTGCCCGTCGACGGTGACCTGGCGCTCCTCCAGCGACTCCAGCAGCGCGGACTGCGTCTTGGGGGACGCGCGGTTGATCTCGTCGCCGATCACGATCTGCGCGAAGATCGCACCCGGCTTGAACTCGAAGTCCCGTCGCTGCTGGTCGAAGACGGACACGCCGGTGATGTCCGACGGCAGCAGGTCCGGGGTGAACTGGATACGCCGCACGGAGCAGTCGATGGACCGTGCCAGCGCCTTCGCCAGCATGGTCTTGCCGACGCCGGGCACATCCTCGATCAGGAGGTGCCCCTCCGCCAGCAGTACGGTCAGCGAAAGCCGTACGACCTCGGGCTTGCCCTCGATCACCCTCTCCACCGACCGCCGGACCCTGTCCGCTGTGGTGGTCAGATCAGTGAGGCTCGCTCGCTCGTCATAGGTCGTCACCCGGCCCTCCTCGGCCCTTCCCCCGCGCTCCCGGGAGGAGCGGGGGACCCGTTCATGGGCCGATGCGCGCTGACGGCACGGCCCACCCGTGAAACACGGACACCACCTGGAGAGTTCCAGGAGGTGTCACTCCCGCATTCTTGTTGCCGTCACGGCGTTGTGTCACTCGCCTGTGGACAACCGTGGGTGTTATGTCGGGTGTTGCCGTGTTTCGTGTCCTGTGGAAATCCTGCGAAGGCCCGGCTGGGACGTCAGGACGCCGGGTCGATCTCCCGCAGCAGGCCCGTGGTCACGTCGAAGACGAAGCCCCGCACGTCGTCGGTGTGCGGCAGGAAGGGCGACGTGCGCACCCGCTGCATCGACTGCCGTACGTCCTGGTCGACGTCGCGGAAGGCCTCCACCGCCCACGGCGGCCGCTGCCCGACCTCCTGCTCCAGCTCGTGGCGGAAGTCCTCGGTGAGCGACTCCAGGCCGCAGCCGGTGTGGTGGACGAGCACCACGCTGCGGGTGCCCAGCGCCCGCTGGCTGATGGTGAGCGAGCGGATGACGTCGTCGGTGACCACACCGCCCGCGTTGCGGATGGTGTGACAGTCGCCCAGTTCGAGGCCGAGGGCGCTGTGCAGGTCGATACGGGCGTCCATGCAGGCGACGACCGCGACCTTCAGCACCGGCCGGGCGTCCATGCCCGGGTCGGTGAAGTCGGCGGCGTAGCGCTGGTTCGCCGAGAGGAGGCGGTCGGTGACCGTCCCGAGGGGGCGGTCCTCGCTGGAGGAAGGGGGCGCGGAAGTCGACATACCCATGACGTTAGTGGTCACGGCCGTGATCGGCGCGCCGTGAGACCGGACAAAGAGCGTCAATGAGGCTGCTTGTGAGGTAACCCACAGGCGTGAAAGCCACCCGTCCGTTCAGGGGAAAACACCGGGATCATCCCTCTTTCCCTGACGCCAGGGCGACGCGCTGGCCGGTTGATTGACCGGGCGGGGGAGTGGACTAGAGTGACGCGGAGTACACGGAGACACGGAGACAACGAGCGATTCGCGCGGTTTCTCCCCCGCGTGTGCGGCGGTTACCCGGGGCGCGGCCTCCTCCCGCTCGCCGGTCGGCCGACGCCCTCACCCGGCACCGGCGGACCGCGTACGCCGCGCCGGATCTGAGAGGGCACATGAGCGACACCCGACACGTCCCGGTGATGCTCCATCGGTGCCTGGACATGCTGGCCCCCGCGCTGACGCGGCCGGGCGCGGTGGTCGTCGACTGCACCCTGGGCCTCGGCGGCCACAGTGAGGCACTGCTGACCCGGTTCCCCGAGGCGCGGCTGATCGCCCTCGACCGGGACAAGGAGGCCCTGCGGCTCTCCGGCGAACGGCTCGCGCCCTTCGGTGAGCGCGCCACCCTCGTCCACGCGGTGTACGACGAGCTCCCCGCCGTACTGGACCGGCTCGGCGTGCCGCGCGTCCAGGGCGTCCTGTTCGACCTCGGCGTCTCATCGATGCAGCTCGACGAGGCCGACCGCGGGTTCGCCTACGCCCAGGACGCCCCGCTCGACATGCGCATGGACCAGACGACCGGCATCAGCGCGGCCGAGGTCCTCAACACGTACCCGCCCGGTGAGCTGGTGCGGATTCTGCGCGCGTACGGCGAGGAGAAGCAGGCCAAGCGGATCGTGTCGGCGATCGTGCGGGAACGGGAGAAGGAACCGTTCACCAACAGCGCCCGGCTCGTGGAGCTCATCCGCGACGCCCTGCCGCAGGCCGCCAAGCGGACCGGAGGCAACCCCGCGAAGCGGACCTTCCAGGCCCTGCGTATCGAGGTCAACGGCGAGCTGAGCGTCCTGGAACGGGCGATCCCCGCCGCCGTGAAGGCGCTGGCCGTCGGCGGCCGGATCGCGGTCCTGTCGTACCACTCGCTGGAGGACCGCCTGGTCAAGCAGGTCTTCGCGGCCGGCGCCGCGACGACAGCGCCGCCCGGCCTGCCCGTCGTACCGGAGCAGTACCAGCCGAGGCTCAAGCTGCTCACGCGCGGTGCCGAACTTCCGACGGAGAAGGAGATCGCGGAGAACCGCCGCGCGGCCCCGGCCAGGCTCCGGGGCGCCGAACGGATCAGGGAGGACGTGTGACGAAAGCGGGACCGCTGAAGGGGCGGGCGGCACGGCTGGCACGGCTCATGCCGTCCAGGCCGAGCACCGCCGCCCGTACCCCTTTCGTCCTGCTGGTCGTGCTGCTGCTCGGCGGCGGCCTGATCACCCTCCTGATGCTCAATTCCGCCCTCAGCCAGGGATCCTTCGAACTGAGCGAACTGAAGAAGCGGACCACCGAGCTCACCGACGAGGAGCAGGCGCTCCAGCGGGACGTCGACGACCGCTCCGCCCCCGACGCGCTGGAGCGGCGGGCGCGCGAACTCGGCATGGTCCCCGGCGGCAGCCCCGCCTTCCTCGAACCGGACGGCAAGGTCCGAGGCGTCCCCACCAAGGCCAAGGCGCCGCCGCCCGCCGAGCAGCCCCTCGCCGGCTCGGCCGCCCCGCCCCAGGACCCGGCCGCCGCAGGATCCCCACCTCCCGCCGGATCCCCGGCCGCGACCCCCGCGAGCCCGCCGCCGACCGCCCCCGCGCCCTCCACGGCGGGGCAGCCCTCCACCGCCGGACAGCCCGCGCCGCAGACGGCGGGGACCCGGCCCGTCGACGGATCGGCGACCGGCACCGCCCAGCCTGCTCCTCCGTCCGGCACCGCCCAGCCCGGTGATACCCAGCCCGGCACCGCCCAGCCCGCCCCGTCCTCCGCGCCCGCCGCCGGACAGCCCCGCGCCGCCGACCGTTCGGGGTCCGGACCCGCCCGGCCGGACTCCGGCGCCGCCGGCCTCTCCGTACCCTCCGCCCCGACGACCTCCGGCAGGTGACGCAGTGCCCGCCCAGGAACCTCCGCGCCGCCGTGTGCCGGGTCCGGCCCGCTCGGCCCGGCCCGCCGGCCGCCCCGCCTCCCGGCCCGCGCCGCGCCGCCCGCGCCAGGCACCCCGGCGGCCCCGCGCCGGAGCGCCCGGCACGATCCGGCTCGGCAGCCCCAGGCCCCGCCTCCGGCTGGTGAGCCTGGGCCTGACCCTCGTCATGCTGGCGTTCGTCGTGCGGCTGCTCCAGGTCCAGGCCGTCGACGCCAGCGCGTACGCGGCCAAGGCGGAGAAGAACCGCTATCTGAGCCACAAGCTGGCCGCCGAGCGCGGCGAGATCACCGACCGGTCCGGTATCGCCCTCGCGGCCAGCGTCGACGCGTACGACATCACCGCCGACCCGCAGATGTTCACGCCCGCCGAGAGCAAGGTCCCCGACGCTCCGGAGCAGGCCGCCGCGCTCCTCGCGCCGATCCTGGGCAAGGACCCCGCCACGCTCGTCGAACAGCTCAAGAGCCCCCCGTCGCCCCGTTACACGGTCCTCGCCCGCAAACAGACGCCCCAGGTCTGGAACCAGATCAAGGACCTGAAGAACGTCTTCGCGAAGAAGGCCCGCGAGGAGAAGGCCAGGGGCGGCCCCGGCGTCAGCGTGCTGGCCGGCGTCCTCAGCGAGCGCAGCAGCAAGCGCGTCTACCCCAACGGCACCCTCGCCGCCGGGATACTGGGCTGGGTCAACGCCGACGGCCGGGGCGCGGGGGGTGTCGAGTCCATGCTCGACGAGGAGCTCGCCGGACAGGACGGCAAGATCAAGTACGCCCACTCCGGCGGCCGCCGCGTCCCCACCGCGGGCTCCGCCGAGACCCCCGCCGTCCCCGGCTCCGACATCGAGCTGACCATCGACCGCGACATCCAGTGGGCCGCCCAGAAGGCGATCGGCGAACAGGTCGCCGCGTCCAAGGCGGACCGGGGATACGTCATCGTGCAGAACACCCGCACCGGCGAGGTCCTCGCCATGGCCAACGCCCCCGGCTTCGACCCCAACGACCTCTCCCAGGCCAACGCCGCAGCCATGGGCAACGCGGCCCTCCAGGACGCCTACGAACCGGGCTCCACGGCCAAGGTCATGTCGATGGCCGCCGTCCTGGAGGAGGGCGCCGCCGCCCCCGGCACCCATGTCGTCGTGCCCAACCGGCTGCACCGGGGCGACCGGCTGTTCAAGGACGACATCGACCACCCCACCTGGTACCTGACCCTCAACGGCGTCCTGGCCAAGTCGTCCAACATCGGCACGATCCTCGCCACCGGCCAGCTCGGCAAGACCCAGCCGCAGGCCAACCAGGTCCTCCACTCCTATCTGCGCAAGTTCGGCATCGGCAGCCCGACCGGCCTCGGCTACCCCGGCGAGACCTCCGGCATCCTCGCCGAGCCGAAGAAGTGGAACACCTCCCAGCAGTACACGATCCCCTTCGGCCAGGGCCTGTCCATCAACGCGATGCAGGCGGCCTCCGTCTACTCGACCATCGCCAACGGCGGCGTACGCGTCGAACCCACCCTCGTGCGCGGCACCAAGGGACCCGACGGCCGCTTCACCCCGGCCCCCGCCCCGAAACAGACCCGTGTCGTCAGCGAGAAGACCGCCAGGACGCTCGCCGCCATGCTGGAATCGGTCGTCGACGACCAGGAGGGCACCGGAACCAAGGCCGCCATCCCCGGCTACCGTGTCGCCGGCAAGACCGGCACCGCCAACCGCGTCGACCCGGAACTCGGCCGCTACAAGGGCTACACCGCCTCCTTCGCCGGCTTCGCGCCCGCCGACGACCCGCACATCACCGTCTACTGCGCCATCCAGAACCCCACCAAGGGCAACTACTTCGGGGGCCAGATCTGCGGCCCCATCTACAAGAAGGTCATGGAGTTCGCCCTGAAGACCCTGCACATCGCACCCACCGGCAAGGAACCCCCGCGGATGCCGGTCACGTTCGAACCCGGCGAGTGAGCCGACGGGAGCCCCCAGTGACAACCATCACCCCCGATCCCGGGAACCGCTCAGGCGCCGACGGCGACCCGGCGGCCCCATTTAGCCCCATGGCGGGTACGCCCGGTACGCTCACCGCCGTGCCACACGCTGATCAGTCCCGAAACGCCCGGAAGGACGCCCCCGCGAAACAGCCGGGAGCGCCCCGACCGGTCCAGGTCCGCCCCACACCCCTCGGCGAACTGGCCGCCCGGCTGGGCGTCTCCTCCCCGCACGGCGCCCCGGGCGACACCCCGCACGGCGCCCCGTCCGGCTCCCCGTACACCGGCGAGGTCACCGGCATCACCCACGACTCCCGTGCGGTCCGCCCCGGCGACGTGTACGCCGCGCTGCCCGGCGCCCGTCTCCACGGCGCCGACTTCGTGGCCCAGGCCGCCGGGCTCGGCGCCGCCGCCGTCCTCACCGACCCGACCGGCGCCGAACGCGCCGCGGCGACCGGCCTGCCGGTCCTGGTCACCGAGGACCCGCGCGGCCGGATGGGCGAGCTCGCCGCCGAGATCTACGGAACGCCCGGCGCGGACCTCCTGCAGATCGGCATCACCGGCACCTCCGGCAAGACCACGACCGCCTACCTGGTCGAGGGCGGCCTCCGGGCCGGCGGCCGGAACACCGGACTGATCGGCACCGTCGAGACGCGCATCGGCGACGAGCGCATCAAGTCCGAACGCACCACCCCGGAAGCCACCGACCTGCAGGCGCTGTTCGCGGTGATGCGCGAGCGCGGCGTCGACGCGGTCGCCATGGAGGTCTCCAGCCACGCCCTGGTGCTCGGCCGCGTCGACGGCTGCGTCTTCGACGTCGCCGTCTTCAACAACCTGAGCCCGGAGCACATGGAGTTCCACTCCGACATGGAGGACTACTTCCAGGCGAAGGCCCAGCTCTTCACGCCGCGCCGCAGCAGGCGAGGCGTCGTCAACTTCGACGACGAGTACGGAAGGAGGCTGACGAAGGAGGCGTCCGTGCCCGTCGTCACCTTCTCCGCCGAAGGCGACCCGGACGCCGACTGGCGGGCCGAGAACGTCGAGATCGGCCCCCGGGGGAGCACGTTCACCATCCGCGGCCCCCAGGGCGAGACGATCCGCGCCGAAGCACCGCTGCCCGGCCCGTTCAACGTCGCCAACACCCTCGCCGCCGTCGCCACCCTCGCGGTCGCCGGAGTGGACCCGCAGCGGGCCGCCGACGGCATCGCGGCCGTCCCGGGCGTCCCGGGCCGCCTGGAGCGCGTCGACGCGGGCCAGCCGTACCTCGCGGTCGTGGACTACGCCCACAAGACCGACGCCGTCGAATCCGTCCTGCGCTCCCTGCGCAAGGTCACCGAGGGCAGGCTGCACATCGTGCTGGGCTGCGGCGGCGACCGCGACGTCACCAAGCGCGGCCCCATGGGCGCCGCCGCCGCGCGGCTCGCGGACACCGCCGTACTGACCTCCGACAACCCCCGCTCCGAGGACCCCCTCGCGATCCTCGCCACGATGCTCGCCGGCGCCGCCGAGGTCCCCGTCCACGAACGCGGCGACGTCCTCGTCGAAGCCGACCGGGCGGCCGCCATCGCCGCCGCCGTCGCCCGCGCCCGGCCGGGCGACACCGTGCTCGTCGCGGGCAAGGGCCATGAACAGGGCCAGGACATCGCCGGCGTGGTCCGCCCCTTCGACGACCGCGAGGTCCTGCGCGAAGCCATCGAGGCGCGGACCGCCGGGCGCGCCCATCGACCCGAGAACAGTCAGGGATGAAGAAGTGATCGCCCTCTCCCTCACCGAGATCGCCGCAATCGTCGGCGGGCAGTCGTACGACATACCGGATCCGGCGGTACAGGTCACCGGCCCGGTCGTGTACGACTCCCGCCAGGTCGAGCCCGGCAGTCTGTTCGCCGCGTTCGCGGGTGAACACGTCGACGGCCACGCGTACGCGCGGCGCGCCGTCGACGCGGGCGCCGTCGCCGTGCTCGCCACCCGGCCCGTCGGCGTGCCCGCCATCGTCGTCGACGACGTACGGACCGCGCTCGGCGCGCTCGCGCGCACCGTCGTCGAGCGCCTCGGCACCCAGGTCGTCGCGCTGACCGGCTCGGCCGGAAAGACCAGCACCAAGGACCTGATCGCCCAGGTGCTGGAGCGCAAGGCGCCCACCGTCTGGACGCCCGGGTCCCTCAACAACGAACTCGGCCTGCCGGTCACCGCGCTGCGGGCGACGGAGGAGACCGAGCACCTCGTCCTGGAGATGGGGGCGCGCGGAATCGGCCATATCCGCTACCTCACCGGACTCACCCCGCCGAAGATCGGGCTCGTGCTGAACGTGGGCACCGCCCACATCGGCGAGTTCGGCGGCCGCGAGCAGATCGCCCTGGCAAAGGGCGAACTCGTCGAGGCTCTGCCGTCGGCGGACGAGGGCGGCGTCGCCGTCCTCAACGCGGACGACCCGCTCGTACGGGCCATGGCATCGCGCACCACGGCACGCGTGACGTTCTTCGGCGAGGCCGACGACGCCGCCGTACGTGCCGAGAATGTCCGGCTCACAGAGAACGGACAGCCCTCTTTCAGGCTTCACACACCCACCGGGTGCAGCGACGTGACCATGCGCCTGTACGGTGAGCACCACGTGTCGAACGCGCTCGCCGCGGCCGCCGTCGCCCATGAGCTGGGCATGCCCGTGCACGAGATCGCCACCGCGCTCTCCGAGGCGGGCACCCTCTCCCGCTGGCGCATGGAGGTCACCGAGCGTCCGGACGGTGTGACGATCGTCAACGACGCCTACAACGCGAACCCCGAGTCCATGCGAGCGGCGCTGCGCGCGCTGGCGGCCATGGGCAGAGCCGCAGAGGCGAAGGGGGGCCGTACGTGGGCGGTGCTCGGCCTGATGGCCGAGCTCGGCGACGAGGCGCTCGCCGAGCACGACGCGGTCGGGCGGCTCGCCGTCCGGCTCAATGTCGGCAAGCTCGTCGCAGTCGGGGGCAGGGAAGCGGCCTGGCTGCAACTGGGCGCATATAACGAGGGTTCGTGGGGTGAGGAGTCGGTGCACGTGTCCGACGCGCAGGCGGCGATCGACCTGTTGCGCAGTGAGCTGCGCCCGGGTGACGTCGTGCTGGTGAAGGCTTCCAGGTCGGTCGGGCTCGAGCGGGTCGCCCAGGCACTGCTCGAGAACACCACCGAGGGCGAGGTCGCCGGCCGATGAGGCAGATCCTCTTCGCGGGAGCCATCGGGCTCTTCCTGACCCTGATCGGTACACCGCTGCTGATCAAGCTCCTGGCCCGCAAGGGATACGGGCAGTTCATCCGTGACGACGGCCCGCGCACCCACGGCAGCAAGAAGGGCACGCCCACCATGGGCGGCATCTCCTTCATCCTGGCCACGCTCATCGCGTACGCCCTGGCCAAGGTCATCACCGGCGAGGACCCCACCTACTCGGGTGTCCTGGTGCTGTTCCTGATGGCCGGCATGGGCCTCGTCGGCTTCCTCGACGACTACATCAAGATCGTCAAGCAGCGTTCGCTGGGTCTGCGGGCCAAGGCGAAGATGGCGGGCCAGCTGATCGTCGGTATCGCCTTCGCGGTACTGGCGCTCCAGTTCTCCGACAAGCGCGGGCTCGCCCCGGCCTCCACCAAGCTGTCGTTCATCACCGACTTCGGCTGGACCATCGGCCCCGTGCTGTTCGTGGTCTGGGCGCTGTTCATGATCCTCGCCATGTCGAACGGCGTGAACCTGACGGACGGTCTTGACGGTCTGGCGACCGGCGCGTCCGTGATGGTCTTCGGCGCGTACACGTTCATCGGGCTCTGGCAGTTCCAGGAGTCCTGTGTCAACGCCATGACCCTGACCAACCCCAACGCCTGCTTCGAGGTGCGCGACCCGCTCGACCTCGCCGTCGTCGCGTCCGCGCTGATGGGCGCCTGCTTCGGCTTCCTGTGGTGGAACACCTCACCCGCGAAGATCTTCATGGGCGACACCGGATCGCTGGCCCTCGGCGGCGCGCTCGCCGGTCTCGCCATCTGCTCCCGCACCGAGCTGCTGCTCGCCCTCCTCGGCGGTCTCTTCGTCCTGATCACCCTCTCGGTGATCATCCAGGTCGGCTCCTTCCGGATGACCGGCAAGCGGGTCTTCCGGATGGCGCCGCTCCAGCACCACTTCGAACTCAAGGGGTGGTCCGAGGTCCTTGTCGTGGTCCGGTTCTGGATCATCCAGGGCATGTGCGTCATCGTGGGTCTCGGCCTCTTCTACGCGGGATGGGCAGCCGACAAGTGAGCAGCGGCGTAGGGGACTGGCACGACAAGAACGTCACCGTCGCCGGGCTGGGCGTGAGCGGTATGCCCGCCGCCCGCGTCCTGCACGGCCTCGGCGCGCGGGTCACGGTCGTCAACGACGGGGACGACGAGCGCTCCCGGGCCCAGGCGGCCGAGCTGGAGGCCGAGGGGATCACGGTCCGCCTCGGCGGCGAATCCGCGGGCCTCCCGGACGGCACCGAGCTGATCGTCACCGCACCCGGATGGCGCCCCGACAACCCCCTGTTCGCGGCCGCCGACGCGGCGGGCGTGCCCGTGTGGGGCGATGTCGAACTGGCGTGGCGGCTGCGCGACCTGGACGGCCGCGAGCCCGCCCCGTGGCTCGCGGTCACCGGCACCAACGGCAAGACCACCACCGTGCGGATGCTGGCCTCCATCCTCCAGGCGGCCGGGCTGCGGACCGCCGCCGTCGGCAACATCGGCGTCTCGCTCCTCGACGCCGTCCTCGGCGACGAGGAGTACGACGTCCTCGCCGTCGAGCTGTCCAGCTACCAGCTGCACTGGGCTCCCTCGCTGCGCGCCCACTCGGCCGCCGTGCTGAACGTGGCGCCTGACCACCTCGACTGGCACGGCTCCATGACGGCGTACGCCGCCGACAAGGGGCGTGTCTACGAGGGCAACACGGTCGCCTGCGTGTACAACGCCGCCGACCCGCTGACCGAGGACCTGGTGCGCGAGGCCGACGTGGAGGAGGGCTGCCGCGCGATCGGCTTCACCCTCGGCACGCCCGGCCCCTCCCAGCTGGGTGTCGTGGACGACATCCTGGTGGACCGGGCCTTCGTGGAGAACCGGCAGAAGCAGGCACAGGAGCTCGCCCAGGTCTCCGACGTCCAGCCGCCGGCCCCGCACAACATCGCCAACGCGCTCGCCGCCGCGGCCCTGGCCCGTGCCTTCGGCGTGGAGCCGGCGGCCGTACGGGACGGACTGCGGGCCTTCCGGCCCGACGCCCACCGCATCGAGTACGTCGAAGAGGTCGAGGGCGTCTCGTACGTGGACGACTCCAAGGCCACCAACACGCACGCGGCCGAGGCGTCGCTCGCCGCCTACGACCCGATCGTCTGGATCGCCGGCGGCCTCGCCAAGGGCGCCACCTTCGACGAACTCGTGCGGAAGTCCGCGAAGCGGCTCAGGGGCGCCGTCCTCATCGGCGCCGACCGCGCCCTGATCCGCGAAGCCCTCGCGCGACACGCCCCCGAGGTCCCGGTGGTGGACCTCGACCGGACCGACACTGGGGCGATGGCGGCGGCGGTCCGGGAAGCGGCGCGGCTCGCCCAGCCGGGGGACACGGTCCTGCTCGCCCCGGCCTGCGCCTCGATGGACATGTTCACCAACTACAACAAGCGTGGCGAGGCGTTCGCGGACGCCGTGCGCGCACTCGCCGCCGGGCTCGCCTGACCAGCCGCCAGGTCCGGTGTCGCCGGGCACGACTGGAGGGGACAGCGACGATGGCCGCCGATCACACCGTGCACGCGGCGCACCCCGCGGGTCTCGCGCTGCGCGGCCGTACCGCGGGCCTCCGCCGGCCGGCGGCCGCGCGGGGCGGCGCCGGGCGGATGGCCGGCCCCGCGGGTCCGAGGCCGCCGCGCGGCCACCGGGTGCGGCAGTGGTACGAGCGGGCGCGGCGGGCCTGGGACCGCCCCCTGACCGCCTACTACGTGATCCTGGGCGCCAGTCTGCTGATCACCGTGCTCGGCCTCGTGATGGTCTACTCGGCGTCGATCATCAAGGCGCTGGAGCTGTCGCTGCCCGCCTCCTACTTCTTCCGCAAGCAGTTCCTGGCGGCCGTCATCGGTGCCGTGCTGATGCTGCTGGCGTCCCGGATGCCGGTCGGCCTGCACCGGGCGCTGGCCTATCCGCTGCTGGTCGGCACGGTGTTCCTGATGGTGCTCGTGCAGATCCCCGGGATAGGGCACGCGGTCAACGGCAACCAGAACTGGATCTACCTCGGCGGTCCCTTCCAGCTCCAGCCCAGCGAGTTCGGCAAGCTGGCGCTGATCCTGTGGGGGGCCGACCTGCTCGCCAGGAAGCAGGACAGACGGCTGCTGACCCAGTGGAAGCACCTGCTGGTGCCGCTCGTGCCGGTGGCGTTCACGCTGCTCGGGCTGATCATGCTGGGCGGCGACATGGGTACGGCGATCATCCTGACCGCGATCCTCTTCGGCCTGCTGTGGCTGGCCGGGGCGCCGACCCGGCTGTTCGCCGGTGTGCTGGGCGTGGCGGGCGCGATCGGTGTGCTGCTGATCAAGACGAGCCCCAACCGGATGGCCAGGCTCGCCTGCGTCGGCGCCACCGAACCGGGACCCGGGGACTCGTGCTGGCAGGCCGTGCACGGCATCTATGCTCTGGCTTCGGGCGGATGGTTCGGTTCCGGTCTCGGAGCGAGTGTGGAAAAATGGGGCCAACTCCCCGAACCGCACACCGACTTCATCTTCGCCATCACCGGGGAGGAACTGGGACTGGCGGGGACGCTGTCGGTGCTCGCCCTGTTCGCGGCTCTAGGCTATGCGGGTATCCGCGTGGCCGGACGCACGGAGGAGCCCTTCGTGAGGTACGCCGCGGGAGGCGTGACCACCTGGATCACGGCGCAGGCCGTGGTCAACATCGGTGCGGTGCTCGGTCTGCTGCCGATCGCCGGGGTCCCCCTCCCGCTGTTCTCCTACGGAGGCTCCGCCCTGCTGCCGACCATGTTCGCCGTCGGACTGCTGATCGCCTTCGCGCGGGACGAGCCCGCGGCGAAGGCGGCCCTGGCCGTGCGACAGCCCGGATTCGCCAAAAGGGCCGGGGTGAGTTGGAAGTCGATGCGACGGCGCGTCAAGAAGCGTCCGTCCGGAGAGCGGTGAATTTCGGTGCATGTCGTACTCGCCGGTGGGGGGACCGCCGGCCACATCGAGCCCGCGCTCGCCCTCGCGGACGCCCTGCGCAGGCAGGACCCGACCGTGGGGATCACGGCCCTCGGCACGGAGCGGGGCCTGGAGACCCGGCTCGTGCCCGAGCGGGGCTACGAGCTGGCGCTCATTCCCGCCGTACCGCTGCCGCGCAAGCCCACGCCCGAGCTGATCACCGTGCCCGGGCGGCTGCGCGGCACGATCAAGGCCGCCGAGCAGATCCTGGAGCGGACGAAGGCCGACTGCGTCGTCGGCTTCGGCGGCTACGTGGCGCTGCCCGGCTATCTGGCGGCCAAGCGGCTCGGGGTGCCCATCGTGGTCCATGAGGCCAACGCCCGGCCCGGTCTGGCCAACAAGATCGGCTCGCGGTACGCGGCCGGGGTCGCCGTCGCCACGCCCGACAGCAAGCTGCGCAACTCCCGCTACATCGGCATCCCGCTGCGGCACACCATCGCCACGCTGGACCGCGCCCGGGTGCGCCCGGAGGCCCGCGCGGCCTTCGGCCTCGACCCGAACCTGCCCACGCTGCTGGTGTCCGGCGGCTCGCAGGGTGCCCGGCGCCTCAACGAGGTCGTCCAGCAGGTCGCGCCGGCGCTCCAGCGCTCCGGCATCCAGATCCTGCACGCGGTCGGCCCGAAGAACGAGGTGCCGCACGTCGACAACATGCCCGGTATGCCGCCCTATGTCCCGGTACCGTATGTGGACCGGATGGACCTCGCGTACGCCGCGGCCGACATGATGCTCTGCCGCGCGGGCGCGATGACCGTCGCCGAACTGTCCGCCGTCGGGCTCCCCGCCGCCTATGTACCGCTGCCGATCGGCAACGGTGAGCAGCGGCTCAACGCCCAGCCGGTGGTCAAGGCCGGCGGCGGGCTGCTGGTCGACGACGCCGAGCTCACGCCCGAGTGGGTGCAGGGCCATGTGCTCCCGGTGCTCGCCGACCCGCACCGGCTGTACGAGATGTCCCGCGCCGCCGCCGAATTCGGCCGCCGGGACGCCGACGACCTTCTCGTCGGCATGGTCTACGAGGCGATCGCAGCACGCCGGAAGGCGTAGGAGGCAGGGAGCATGGCCGGACCGACGACCGCCGATCGCGGCGCCCGCAAGCCCGCGGGGGCGGGAGCAGGAGCGGGAGCGTCGTCGGGGCGGCCCTCCCGCCCCCGCCCGGAGGGCGGTGCCCGCCGGCGGCTGCCGGGACCGCGCGCGCTCCTGCTGATCGTCGCCGCCGTCGCCCTCGTCGTGGGCGGCGTCTGGCTGCTGTACGGCTCCGCCTGGCTGCGGGTCGAACGGGTCACCGTCTCGGGCACCCGGGTCCTGACGGCCGCCGAGGTCGAGCGGGTCGCCGCGGTGCCCGTCGGCTCCCCGCTGGTCTCCGTGGACACGGACGCGATCGAGGAGCGGCTGTACCGGAAGCTGACCCGGATCGACTCGGTGGACGTCTCGCGTTCCTGGCCGCACGGCATCGTCCTGGAGGTGGTCGAGCGCGAACCGGTCCTGCTGGTCGAGAAGGGCGGGAGGTTCACCGAAGTCGACGCCGCGGGCACACGGTTCGCCACGGTGGCCGAGGCTCCCGTCGGCGTACCCCTGCTCGAACTGGCGGCGGAGCGTTCACCCAGCCTCCGCCGGTTCGGCGAGGACCGGCTCACCCTGGAGGCGGTGGGGGTCGCCGCCGGGCTCCCCCCGGCGGTCGCCGACGACCTCCTGGTGGTCCACGTCGGCTCGTACGACTCCGTCACGCTCCGCCTGAAGCGGGGCCGGACGGTGTTCTGGGGCAGCGGCGAGGACGGCGAGGCGAAAGGCCGTGCGCTCACCGCACTGATGAAGGCGGCGCCCAAAGCGGGGCACTTCGACGTCAGCGCCCCCAGCGCCCCCGCGTCGACCCCGAGTTGACGCACATACGCGCTGGCCAGCACCCTGGTTGGTCAGCGCTATGGGTGATCACATAGGGTGAAAAGAAAAACGGGAGGTTCGGCGTGTTCGTTGAACGTGCGCCACTTGTCGACTTAGTGTCTCGTTCGGAAGAGTCCAGCGAACAGACACACTGGTAACCCTAAACTTCAACGTTAGGGTTTGGGTCGGCGTTTCGGACCGCCCCAATCGGCATCCGTCGTCGCGGTGCGACAACCAGCGCACAGCGACGACACGTAACTCGAGGCGAGAGGCCTTCGACGTGGCAGCACCGCAGAACTACCTCGCAGTCATCAAGGTCATCGGTGTCGGCGGCGGTGGTGTCAATGCCATCAACCGAATGATCGAGGTCGGTCTCAAGGGCGTCGAGTTCATCGCCATCAACACCGACGCGCAAGCTCTGTTGATGAGCGACGCCGACGTCAAGCTCGACGTCGGCCGTGAACTCACCCGCGGCCTCGGGGCCGGGGCCAACCCGGCAGTCGGCCGGAAGGCGGCAGAGGACCACCGCGAGGAGATCGAGGAGGTCCTCAAGGGGGCCGACATGGTCTTCGTCACCGCCGGTGAAGGCGGCGGCACCGGCACCGGCGGCGCCCCCGTCGTGGCCAACATCGCGCGCTCGCTGGGCGCCCTGACGATCGGTGTGGTCACCCGGCCGTTCACCTTCGAGGGCCGGCGCCGCGCCAACCAGGCGGAGGACGGCATCGCCGAACTCCGCGAAGAGGTCGACACCCTCATCGTCATCCCCAACGACCGTCTGCTGTCCATCTCGGACCGCCAGGTCAGCGTGCTCGACGCGTTCAAGTCCGCCGACCAGGTGCTGCTCTCCGGCGTCCAGGGCATCACGGACCTCATCACCACGCCCGGCCTGATCAACCTGGACTTCGCCGACGTCAAGTCGGTCATGTCCGAGGCCGGTTCGGCGCTCATGGGCATCGGCTCCGCGCGCGGCGACGACCGCGCGGTGGCCGCGGCCGAGATGGCGATCTCCTCGCCGCTCCTGGAGGCGTCCATCGACGGCGCCCGGGGCGTCCTGCTGTCCATCTCGGGCGGCTCGGACCTCGGTCTGTTCGAGATCAACGAGGCCGCACAGCTCGTCAGCGAGGCCGCCCACCCCGAGGCCAACATCATCTTCGGCGCCGTCATCGACGACGCCCTGGGCGACGAGGTACGGGTCACCGTCATCGCGGCCGGCTTCGACGGAGGCCAGCCCCCCGCCCGGCGGGACAACGTCCTCGGCGCGACGGCCGCCAAGCGCGAGGAGCCGGCGACCCCGCCGCGCTCCACCGAGACCCCCCGCTCCCTGGGCGGCCTCGGCACCGTGCCCGTCCGTGACGAGCCCCCGGCCCCGGCCGAGCCGGCCCCGGCCTCGGTGACCGACAGCCCGCTGTCGTCGCCGACCCCGCCGGCGGTGCCGACGGCCCGCCCCTACCCGGACACCTCGGCCGAAGAGCTGGACGTCCCGGACTTCCTGAAGTGACCGCCTGAAGTGATAGGGCAGCACGACATCGCGAGCGGCGCGCACTTCGCCTTCACCGACCGGTGGGGCGGGGTGAGCGCCGTTCCGTACGAAGAGCTCAACCTCGGCGGCGCCGTCGGCGACGACCCGGCGGCGGTGCGCGCCAACCGCGAGCTCGCGGCGAGGGAACTCGGCGTCGACCCGGCCGAGGTCGTCTGGATGAACCAGGTGCACGGCCGTGACGTCGCCGTGGTCGGGGGACCCTGGCCGGCTCAGGCGCCCGTTCCGGCGGTCGACGCCGTGGTGACCGCCCGGCGCGGGCTCCCGCTCGCGGTGCTCACCGCCGACTGCGTACCCGTGCTGCTCGCCGACCCCGTCGCGGGAGTCGTGGCCGCCGCCCACGCGGGGCGGCCCGGCCTGGTCGCGGGAGTCGTGCCGGCCGCCGTGGAGACCATGATCACACTGGGCGCCGAGCCGTCCCGGATCATCGCCAGGACCGGCCCCGCCGTCTGCGGTCGCTGCTACGAGGTCCCCGAGGCCATGCGGGACGAGGTCGCCGCGGTGGAGCCCGCCGCCCGGGCCGAGACCGGCTGGGGCACTCCCGCCGTCGACGTCACCGCGGGGGTGCACGCCCAGCTCGACGCGCTGGGGGTGCGCGACCGGCGGGCGTCGGGGGTCTGCACGCGCGAGTCGGGCGACCACTACTCGTACCGGCGCGACCGCACGACCGGGCGACTCGCGGGATATGTCTGGCTCGGGAGCACCGCCCGGCCGACGGTCGGGGGAGGAGACGCATGAGGGGCGCGACGGATCGCAGGGCTGAACTCGCCGAGAACCTGGCGCGAGTGGAGGAACGTATCTCTTCCGCCTGCGCCGCCGCCGGGCGCGAGCGGGACGAGGTGACCCTGATCGTGGTCACCAAGACCTACCCCGCGAGCGATGTGCGACTGCTGGGGGAACTCGGCGTCCGCCATGTCGCCGAGAACCGGGACCAGGACGCGGCGCCCAAGGCCGTCGCCTGCGCCGACCTCGATCTGACCTGGCACTTCGTCGGTCAGCTCCAGACCAACAAGGTCCGTTCCGTTGCCGGTTATGCGCATGTCGTGCAGTCGGTCGACCGGCTGAGACTGGTGACCGCCCTCTCCGGCGCGTCGGAGCGCGCGGGGCGCGAACTGGGGTGTCTGATCCAGGTGGCCCTGGACGCGGACGCCGGTGAGCGCGGCGAGCGCGGCGGGGTCGCACCGGACGGGATCGAGGAGTTGGCGGACGCCGTGGCCGCCGCGCCGGGGCTCCGGCTCGACGGACTGATGACCGTCGCACCGCTCGCGGGCCCCTACGCGGGACGGCAACGGGCCGCGTTCGAGCGGCTGATGGAATTGTCATCCAGCCTGCGCGCGACCCATCCGGCTGCGAACATGGTGTCAGCAGGGATGAGTGCGGACCTCGAGGACGCGGTGGCGGCCGGAGCGACACATGTGCGCATCGGTACGGCGGTACTCGGAGTCCGACCTCGGCTCGGGTAACGTCGCGAAGCAAGTCGGACCACAGTAGAAAATATGGTCATTTCCGCCGAACAGCGGACAGGCCTAGTGGATCGCGGGCGCGAGGTGACCCGGTGCCCATCATGGTGAGGGCGATCCACCACAGAGCGGAGGACTCAGAGAATGGCCGGCGCGATGCGCAAGATGGCGGTCTACCTCGGCCTCGTGGAGGACGATGGGTACGACGGCCGGGGTTTCGACCCCGACGACGACTTCGAACCCGAACTCGAACCGGAGCCCGAGCGCGACCGCCGTCGCCACCAGCCTCCGCACCAGGTGGAGCGCGAGGAACCGGTCCGCGCCGTACCGCAGCCCCCCGTCCAGCGCGACCCCGTTCCGCTTCCCGCTGAAAGCGGACGTCCCGCGCGAATCGCCCCCGTGGCGTCCATCACACCTGAACGCCCGAGTCTGGAGAAGAACGCACCGGTGATCATGCCCAAGGTCGTGTCCGAGCGGGAGCCTTACCGCATCACCACGCTGCACCCGCGGACCTACAACGAGGCCCGTACCATCGGGGAACACTTCCGCGAGGGCACGCCTGTGATCATGAATCTCACCGAGATGGATGACACGGACGCGAAGCGACTTGTCGACTTTGCCGCCGGTCTCGTCTTCGGGCTGCATGGCAGCATTGAGCGAGTGACGCAGAAGGTGTTCCTGTTGTCGCCTGCTAACGTCGATGTCACGGCGGAGGACAAGGCCCGCATCGCAGAGGGCGGATTCTTCAACCAGAGCTGAGACCGAAGCCAGAGACCAGGGCTGAGACAGACACCGGGAACACAGCCGGCCGCGAGGCCGGTGACGACAGGAAACAGGGGAGAGGGAACGCGGGATGGGCGTCGTACTTCAAGTGATCTACGTCGCGCTGGCGTGCTTCCTCGTCCTGCTGATCTTCCGGCTGGTCATGCAGTACGTCTTCCAGTTCGCCCGTTCATGGCAACCCGGCAAGGCGATGGTGGTCGTTCTGGAGGCCACCTACACTGTCACCGATCCACCACTGAAGCTTCTGCAGCGGTTCATCCCACCGCTGCGTCTCGGGGGCGTGGCACTCGACCTGTCCTTCTTCGTTCTGATGATCATCGTCTACATCCTGCTCAACATCGTGGGTGGCTTCGCGATGAGGGTGTGAGCGATCCGGTCCTGCCGACTGCCGACGACTACGTAGAGGTGAAGAAGAGATGCCGCTGACCCCCGAGGACGTGCGGAACAAGCAGTTCACGACGGTCCGCCTCCGAGAAGGCTACGACGAGGACGAGGTCGATGCCTTTCTCGACGAGGTCGAGGCCGAGCTGACGCGCCTGCTCCGCGAGAACGAGGACCTGCGCGCCAAGCTGGCCGCCGCCACGCGCGCGGCCGCGCAGAACCAGCAGCAGCAGGCGATGCGCAAGCCGCCGGAGCCGCAGGACCGTCCCGTCGGCCCGGGGGCCCCGGTGCCCGCCGCCATATCCGGTCCGCCGGTCCAGCAGCAGCCCCCGCAGATGGGCCCGCCCCAGCTGCCCGGTGGTGCCCCGCAGCTGCCGGCCGGTCCCAGCCACGGTGGCCCGCAGGGGCCGCACGGCCCCGGCCCCATGCAGGGCGGCCCCATGGGCGGTCCGATGGGTGGCCCCATGGGCGGTCACGGCCCGGGCATGCCGCAGCAGGGCCCCGGTGGCGACAGCGCGGCGCGCGTCCTCTCGCTCGCCCAGCAGACGGCCGACCAGGCGATCGCGGAGGCCCGCTCCGAGGCCAACAAGATCGTCGGCGAGGCCCGTTCGCGCGCCGAGGGTCTGGAGCGCGACGCCCGCGCCAAGGCCGACGCCCTGGAGCGGGACGCGCAGGAGAAGCACCGCGTCGCGATGGGCTCCCTGGAGTCCGCCCGCGCCACGCTGGAGCGCAAGGTCGAGGACCTGCGCGGCTTCGAGCGCGAGTACCGCACCCGGCTGAAGTCCTACCTGGAGAGCCAGCTGCGTCAGCTGGAGACCCAGGCCGACGACTCGCTGGCCCCGCCGAGGACCCCGTCCGCCCCGTCGCTGCCGCCGTCCCCGTCGATGGCGTCCGCGGGTGCGAGCGCCCCGTCCTACGGCGGCAACCAGGGCATGGGCGGTCCGTCGCCGATGGGTGGCGCCCCGTCCTACGGCGGCCAGCAGCAGATGTCGCCGGCGATGACCCAGCCGATGGCGCCGGTGCGGCCGCAGGCGCCGCAGCCGATGCAGCAGGCTCCTTCGCCGATGCGCGGTTTCCTGATCGACGAGGACGACAACTGACGGCCGGCGCGGTCGACACGCTCCGCGCGGTCGCGATGAGCGCCTAGCCGTCGGAGTGCACAGCAGTCGGCAGGCTGCGACGAAGGGCCGGGGCCCGGAACATCTGTTCCGGGCCCCGGCCCTTTCCCTTACGTGCGACCGCGGCCTTCGCGCGTACGGGGAAGCCCCGGCCGGTGGGGCCGGGGCTTCCCGTACGCGCCGGGGCCGAACCCCGGCGCTGCGGCTACGCCTTGCGGAGGCGGAAGGTCAGCGACAGGGACTCGTCGGTGAACGGCTCGCCGTACGACGTGTCGGCCCCGCCCTGGGCGAAGTCCGTCGCCAGGACCTCGTCCGCGATGAGTCCCGCGTGGTCCGCGAGGGCCGAGGCGACCTCCGGGTCCGTGGACACCCAGCGGAGGGCGATCCGGTCGGCGACGTCCAGGCCGCTGTTCTTACGGGCCTCCTGGATCAGCCGGATCGCGTCACGGGCCAGGCCCGCCAGCCGCAGCTCCGGCGTGATCTCCAGGTCGAGGGCGACCGTCGCGCCCGCGTCGGAGGCGACCGACCAGCCCTCGCGCGGCGTCTCGGTGATGATCACCTCGTCGGGCGCCAGCGTGATCGTCTCGCCGTTGACCTCCAGCGTGGCCTCGCCGGACCGCAGGGCCAGGGACAGCGCGGCGGCGTCCGCGGCCGCGACGGCCTTGGCGACGTCCTGCACGCCCTTGCCGAAGCGCTTGCCCAGCGCCCGGAAGTTCGCCTTCGCCGTGGTGTCGACCAGCGAACCGCCGACCTCGGACAGCGACGCCAGCGACGAGACGTTCAGCTCCTCCGTGATCTGCGCGTGCAGCTCGGGGGAGAGTGACTCGAAGCCGGCGGCCGCGACCAGGGCGCGGGACAGCGGCTGGCGGGTCTTCACACCCGACTCCGCGCGCGTGGCCCGGCCCAGCTCCACCAGACGCCGGACCAGCGCCATCTGCTGCGACAGCGCGGGGTCGATCGCCGACAGGTCCGCCTCCGGCCAGGTCGACAGGTGCACCGACTCCGGGGCGCCCGGCGTCACCGGGACGACCAGGTCCTGCCAGACCCGCTCGGTGATGAACGGGGTCAGCGGGGCCATCAGGCGGGTGACCGTCTCCACCACGTCGTGCAGCGTGCGCAGCGCGGCGGCGTCACCCTGCCAGAACCGGCGCCGGGAGCGACGTACGTACCAGTTCGACAGGTCGTCGACGAACGCCGACAGCAGCTTGCCCGCGCGCTGTGTGTCGTACGCCTCCAGCGCCTGCGTGACCTGGTCGGTGAGCGCGTGCAGCTCGCTCAGCAGCCAGCGGTCCAGGACCGTGCGCTCGGCCGGCGCCGGGTCGGCGTCGGACGGGGCCCAGCCCGCCGTGCGCGCGTACAGCGCCTGGAAGGCCACCGTGTTCCAGTACGTGAGGAGCGTCTTGCGGACGACCTCCTGGATGGTGCCGTGGCCGACGCGGCGCGCCGCCCACGGGGAGCCGCCGGCCGCCATGAACCAGCGCACCGCGTCCGCGCCGTGCTGGTCCATGAGCGGGATCGGCTGGAGGATGTTGCCCAGGTGCTTGGACATCTTCCGGCCGTCCTCGGCCAGGATGTGGCCCAGGCAGACCACGTTCTCGTACGACGACTTGTCGAAGACGAGCGTGCCGACGGCCATCAGCGTGTAGAACCAGCCGCGGGTCTGGTCGATGGCCTCCGAGATGAACTGCGCGGGGTAGCGCTTCTCGAAGACGTCCTTGTTCTTGTACGGGTAGCCCCACTGCGCGAACGGCATCGAGCCCGAGTCGTACCAGGCGTCGATGACCTCGGGCACGCGTGTCGCGGTCTCCCGGCAGGTCGGGCAGGGGAACGTGACGTCGTCGATGTACGGGCGGTGCGGGTCGAGGCCCGACTGGTCGGTGCCGGTCAGCTCGGTCAGCTCGGTCAGCGAGCCCACACAGGTGAGGTGGTCGTCCGCGCAGCGCCAGATCGGCAGCGGCGTGCCCCAGTAGCGGTTCCGGGAGAGCGCCCAGTCGATGTTGTTGTTCAGCCAGTCGCCGAACCGGCCGTGCTTGACGGAGTCCGGGAACCAGTTGGTCGCCTCGTTCTCCGCGAGGAGGCGGTCCTTGACGGCCGTCGTGCGGATGTACCAGGACGGCTGCGCGTAGTACAGCAGCGCCGTGTGGCAGCGCCAGCAGTGCGGGTAGCTGTGCTCGTACGCGATGTGCCGGAACAGCAGGCCGCGCGCGTCGAGGTCGGCGGTGAGCGCCTCGTCGGCCTTCTTGAAGAACTGGCCGCCGACGAGGCCGAGGGACTCCTCGAACGTGCCGTCGGGGCGGACCGGGTTCACGACCGGCAGCCCGTACGCGCGGCACACCTTGAGGTCGTCCTCACCGAAGGCGGGAGCCTGGTGGACCAGGCCCGTACCGTCCTCGGTGGTGACGTAGTCGGCGTTGACGACGAAGTGGGCCTCGCCGTCGAACGGCACCAGCTCGAACGGGCGGCGGTACGTCCAGCGCTCCATCTCCGCGCCGGTGAACGTCTGCCCGGTGGCCTCCCAGCCCTCGCCCAGCGCCTTCTCCAGCAGCGGCTGGGCGACGACCAGCTTCTCGGTGCCGTTCGTCGCGACGACGTAGGCCACCTCGGGGTGCGCGGCGACGGCCGTGTTGGACACCAGCGTCCACGGCGTCGTCGTCCAGACGAGCAGCGCGGCCTCGCCCGCGAGCGGGCCGGAGGTCAGCGGGAAGCGGACGAAGACGGACGGGTCGACGACCGTCTCGTACCCCTGCGCCAGCTCGTGGTCCGACAGGCCGGTGCCACAGCGCGGGCACCAGGGGGCGACCCGGTGGTCCTGGACGAGCAGGCCCTTGTTGAAGATCTCCTTGAGGGACCACCACACCGACTGGACGTACTCGGGGTCCATGGTCCGGTAGGCGTCGTCCAGGTCGACCCAGTAGCCCATGCGCGTCGTCAGCTCGGCGAACGCGTCGGTGTGCCGGGTCACGGACTCGCGGCACTTCGCGTTGAACTCCGCGATGCCGTACGCCTCGATGTCCTTCTTGCCGGAGAAGCCGAGCTCCTTCTCGACGGCCAGCTCGACGGGCAGGCCGTGGCAGTCCCAGCCGGCCTTGCGGGCGACGTGGTAGCCGCGCATGGTCCGGAAGCGGGGGAAGACGTCCTTGAAGACCCGGGCCTCGATGTGGTGGGCGCCCGGCATGCCGTTCGCGGTGGGCGGGCCCTCGTAGAACACCCACTCGGGGCGCCCCTCGGACTGCTCCAGGCTCTTGGCGAAGACCTTGCTCTCGCGCCAGAAATCGAGCACCGCGTGCTCGAGGGCGGGCAGGTCGACCTGGGCGGGTACCTGGCGGTACTGCGTCATCGAATCCTCCGGCGGACAGTTTCCTCGTTCCGTCGGAGGGACGAGAGCCACAGCTCCCGCGGTACCACCCTCCTTGGCTCCGGGCACAGCCGCCCGCAGCCCCCTCATTCGGGGCGCGAAGCCGGTTCTACTGACCGTACGGACTTCCGCAGGCGTTCTTCCGGCGGCTCCGGGGTGATGCTTCACATCGGGCTCGCCCCCGGGCTCGCACCGTCCCCGGGTCGCTCATGGCTGCGTACGACGCTACTCGTCCCCATCCAAGCCTTTCGCTCCGCCCAGTGTAAGGGCCCGCGCGGACACCGGCCGACCGGTTTTCCCGCGGCGCCGCCGGGCGGGTGAGGGTGACCCGAATGGCACAGGGCGCCCGAGAGGGCCCGGCGGGTCCCGTGGCACGGATTACCGGGCGGGGAGCTGGGCACAACGGATGCAGGTTCGCCTTGTCGCGGTACAGGGGGACCCGCACCGGCGGCGTGCCCCGTTGCCGCGGGGCTGGAGTCGATTTATCGTCCCAGCACGATTCGCGCGCAAGATCACAAAATGTGAAGGGGCCGCGGCATGGTGGCGAAGAAGACCGCTGTCACGAAGACGGCGTCCGCGAGGTCCGCCGCTCCGGGCGCGGCCAAGGACACCGGAGGGAAGAAGAGCACCGCGGCGAAACCCGCCGGGCGGACCGCGAAGAAGGAGGCCCCCAAGAAGACGGTGACCAAGAAGGCCGCGGCGACGAAGGCCACGGCCAGGAAGGTCGCCAGGCCGGCCGCCGAGAAGGCCGCCGCGACGAAGGCCGCGGGCTCCGCCACCAAGGCCACCGCCGGGAAGAAGGCCGCGGCGAAGAAGGCCACGGCCACCAGGGCCACGGCCGGGACGGCCACCGGGAAGAAGGCCGCGGCCGAGAAGGCGACTCCCGCGAAGGCCACCGCGAAGAAGGCGGCCTCCACCAGAGCGAGCACCACCAAGGCGGCCTCCAAGAAGGCGACCGCCGCCAAGGCGAGCACCACCAAGGCGGCCTCCAAGAAGGCGGCCGCCGAGAAGACCGCGGCCAAGAAGCTCGCGGCCGAGCCGATCGCCAAGAAGGCCCCGATCAAGAAGGTCGCGGCCGAGAAGGCCGCTGCCGCGAAGCCCGCGACCGGGAAGGCGAAGGCCGCGGAGCCCCCGAAGACCCCGAAGACCCCGAAGACCCCGAAGACCACGAAGGCCAAGAAGGCGGCGAAGTCCGCGAGGAAGGCCGCCCAGGCGGCCGAGGGAGCGGCCGAGGCCGCGGAGCAGACAGGAGCCAGGACCGTGGCAGCGAAGAAGATCGTGGACGCGGAGGTGCCGTCGGCGGCCGGTGGCGCCGTGCCGCAGGCCCGTGGCGTCGCGGAGGCGGCGCCGGAGGAGCTCGCGGTACGGCCGGGCGAGGAGCCGTGGACGCCCGAGGAGGTCGCCGATGCCCGGGCGGAGCTGGAGGGCGAGGTGGTACGGCTCCAGGCGGAGATCACCGCGTCCGAGGAGGCCCTCACGGGGCTGATGCGGGACTCCGGGGACGGCGCCGGGCACGACGAGGCCGACACCGGCACCAAGAACATCACGCGGGAGCACGAGATGGCGCTGGCCGCCAACGCCCGCGCGACGCTGGAGCAGACCGAGCACGCCCTCCAGCGGCTCGACACGGGCACGTACGGCCTGTGCGAGGTGTGCGGCAAGCCGATCGGCAAGGCCCGCATGCAGGCGTTCCCCCGGGCCACCCTGTGCGTGGAGGACAAGCAGAAGCAGGAACGGCGCGGCTGATCCGTACGTGTGTGCCGTACCCTCGTCACAGTCAGGCACCTAGGTTGAGGGACTCACGTGGCAGAGGCGGAGCGCATCATCGGTACGCCGGACCCCCAGGACGGGACCGATGCCCCGGAGGAGCGGCCCAGGGGCAGGCGGAGGATCGCGGTGCTCTTCACCGTGGCCCTGGTGGCCTATCTGCTGGACCTCGGCAGCAAGATGCTCGTGGTGGCCAAGCTGGAGCACCACGAGCCGATCGAGGTCATCGGCGATCTGCTGAAGTTCGAGGCGGTGCGGAACCCGGGCGCGGCCTTCGGGATCGGCGAGGCGTTCACGGTGATCTTCACGGTGATCGCCGCGGCGGTGATCGTCGTGATCGTGCGGCTGGCGCGCAAGCTGTACAGCCTGCCGTGGGCGTTCGCGCTCGGTCTGCTGCTCGGCGGTGCGCTGGGCAACCTCACGGACCGGATCTTCCGGGCGCCGGGCGTCTTCCAGGGCGCGGTGGTGGACTTCATCGCGCCCGCCCACTTCGCGGTCTTCAACCTCGCGGACTCGGCGATCGTGTGCGGTGGCTTCCTCATCGTGATCCTGTCCTTCCGGGGCCTGGACCCCGACGGCACCGTCCACAAGGACTGACGGGGCAGCCGCGCCGACAAGGCATACTCGACGGGTGAGCACGATTCCGGAGATCCGTACGCTGCCCGTTCCCGATGGCCTTGAGGGTGAGCGTGTCGACGCCGCCATCGCCCGTATGTTCGGGTTCTCCCGCACCAAGGCGGCCGAGCTCGCCGCCGCCGGGAAGGTCCAGGTCGACGGCGCCGTGGTCGGCAAGTCCGAGCGGGTGAGCGGCGGTGCCTGGCTGGAGGTCGAGATGCCCGGCGCACCGGCGCCCGTGCAGATCGTCGCCGAGCCGGTCGAGGGCATGGAGATCGTCCACGACGACGACGACATCGTCGTGATCATGAAGCCGGTCGGGGTGGCCGCGCACCCGAGCCCGGGGTGGACCGGGACGACGGTGATCGGCGGGCTCGCCGCGGCCGGGTACCGGATCTCCACCTCCGGTGCCGCCGAGCGCCAGGGCATCGTGCACCGGCTGGACGTCGGCACCTCCGGGCTGATGGTCGTCGCCAAGTCGGAGCGCGCCTACACGCTGCTGAAGCAGCAGTTCCGCGACCGGGTCGTGGACAAGCGCTACCACGCCCTGGTCCAGGGCCACCCGGACCCGCTGAGCGGCACGATCGACGCGCCGATCGGACGCCACCCGAACCATGACTACAAGTGGGCGGTGACCGCCGACGGCAAGCCGTCGGTGACCCACTACGACCTGATCGAGGCGTACCGCGCGGCCTCGCTGCTGGACATCAAGCTGGAGACGGGCCGTACGCACCAGATCCGCGTGCACATGTCCGCGCACCGCCACCCCTGCGTCGGCGACCTGACGTACGGCGCGGACCCGACGATGGCCAAGCGCCTCGGCCTCACCCGGCAGTGGCTGCACGCGGTGCGGCTCGGCTTCGAGCACCCGGCGGACGGCCAGTGGGTCGAGTTCGCGAGCGGCTACCCGGCGGACCTCCAGCACGCGCTGGACACCATCGAGGCGGAGAGCGCGTGAGCCCGTTCCAGGTGCGGGAGGCCGTGACCGAGGCGGACCGGCGGGCGGCGTTCGCCGTCCGCCGCGCCGTGTTCGTCGGTGAGCAGGGCGTGCCCGAGGAGATCGAGTACGACGCGTACGACGCGACCGCCGTGCACGTCCTCGCCGTGCGCGGGGCCGACGGAACCGCGCTGGGCACCGGACGGCTGCTGCACGGCGCCGACGCGGCGGGGAAGACGGGCGGTGCCGAGGGCGTCGGCTCGCTGGGCCGGCTCGCCGTGACGAAGGCCGCCCGCGGTCTCGGGGTGGGCGTGGCGCTGGTGCGGGCCATAGAGGAGGCGGCGCGGACGCGCGGCCTCACCGCCGTCGACCTGCACGCCCAGACCCAGGCGCTCGGCTTCTACGAGCGGCTCGGCTACGAGGCGTACGGCCCGGAGTTCCTCGACGCGGGAATCCCGCACCTCGCGATGCGCCGCGCGCTCTGACCCGCGTGGCAGGGTGGGAACCCTGATCGTCGCGTCATGAGCGGGCGGAGGGCGCACCCGTGGAACAGCTGGCTCTGCTGCTGGTGCTGCTGTTCGGCGCGCTGGTGACCGTACCGCTCGGTGAGCGCGTCGGCCTGCCCGCGCCGGTCCTGATGACGCTCGGCGGGGTCGTATTGGCCCTGCTGCCGTTCGTGCCGAACGTCGACTTCCCGCCCGAGCTGATCCTGCCGCTGGTGCTGCCGCCGCTGCTGTACGCGACGGCGCAGCGCACGTCCTGGCGGCAGTTCGCGGCGAACAAGCGGCCGATCCTGCTGCTGGCGGTGGCCCTGGTCTTCGTGACCACCGCCGTGGTCGCCTCGGTCGCGCACGCCGTCGTGCCCGGTCTGCCGCTCGCCGCCGCCGTCGCGCTGGGCGCGCTCGTCGCCCCGCCCGACCCGGTCGCGGCGACGGCCGTCGCCGGGTCGCTGGGGCTGCCCCGCAGGCTCGTGTCCATCCTGGAGGGCGAGGGCCTGTTCAACGACGTGACGGCGATCGTGCTGTACCACGTGGCCGTGGGGGCGGTCGTCGGCTCCGCGTTCTCCTGGACGGACGCGGGTCTGGAACTCCTGCTGTCGGCCGTCGTCGCCGTGGTCGTCGGGCTGGTGCTCGCGAGGCTGACCGCCTGGCTGATGGGCGTCCTCGGGGACGCCACGCTGCAGACCGGGCTGACCCTGCTCGTGCCGTTCGTCGCGTACGTGCTGGCCGAGGAGACGCATGGCTCGGGTGTCCTCGCCGTCCTCGTCACCGCGCTCCATCTCTCCGAACACGCCGTCGACGCCGACGACGTGATGGGCCGTATCACCGGGCGCACGTTCTGGGAGATCGTCGACACCCTCGTCACCGGTGTCGCCTTCGGGCTGATCGGCCTCGAACTGAGCGCCGTCTTCGGCACGTCGCAGGGGCGCGAGCTGCGGATGCTCGGCTGGGGCGCGCTGATCGTCGCGACCGTCGTCGGCGTACGCCTGCTGTGGCTGCTGCCCGCGACATGGCTGGCGAAACGGCTGCACACCCGGCGCGACTACGACGAGGAGATCCCCGTGTCATGGCGCGAGACCGTCGTCATGTGGTGGTCGGGGATGCGGGGCGTGGCGTCGGTCGCGCTGGCGCTCGCGATCCCGGCGCACACGGACGCCGGCGAGCCGTTCCCCGGCCGGGACGAGATCGTCTTCCTCGCGTTCTGCGTGATCCTCGCCACCCTGCTGTGCCAGGGCCTGACCCTGCCGTGGCTGGTGGGACGGCTCGGCGTACGGGCCGACACGGACGCGGAGCGGGAACAGGAGCGACGCCTGGCGGTGCGCGCCGCGGCCGCCGCCAGACGGCGCCTGAAGGAGATCGGCGAGGTGGAGGACCTGCCGGAGGACCTCCAGGAACGGCTCCAGCGGGTCGCGTACGACGTGGGGGCGCGGATCAGCCCCGACATGGTGGACGAGGAGCGCAGGGAGGCGTACACGCGGCGGGCCGAACGGTTCGAGGCGGTGCGGCGCGTCCAGCGGGAGCTGATGTCGGCCGCCCGCCACGAGGTGCTGGCCGCGCGGAGCGAGCCGGGCACCGACCCGGAGGTCGTGGACCGGGTGCTGCGGCAGCTCGACGTCCGCAGCCTGCACTGAGCGCCCGTCAGTCGTCGGCGCGGCGGACGCGGCCGGCGTCCCGGTCGTCCCGGTCGGGCGCAGGCGAGGTGGCCACGCGGGGCAGGGCGTACGGGTGGTGCTCGTACAGCCAGGCGATCAGCTGCTCCCGTACGGCACAGCGCAGCGTCCACACGTCGTCGGCGTCCTTCGCGGTGACCACCGCCCGCACCTGCATCGTGCTGGGCGTCGTGTCCGTGACCGCGAGCGACCAGCCCCGGCCGTCCCAGGCGGGGTGCTCGCGCAGCATGTCGTGGAGCTTCTCGCGCATCAGGCCGACCGGCGCGGCGTGGTCGAGGTGGAAGAAGACCGTGCCGGTGATCTGGGCACCGCCGCGCGACCAGTTCTCGAACGGCTTGCCGGTGAAGTACGAGACGGGCATGGTGAGCCGGCGCTCGTCCCAGGTCCGTACGGTGAGGAAGGTCAGCGTGACCTCCTCCACCACGCCCCACTCGCCGTCCACCACCACGGTGTCGCCGATGCGCACCATGTCGCCGAAGGCGATCTGGAAGCCGGCGAAGACATTGCTGAGCGTGGACTGTGCGGCGACGCCCGCCACGATGCCGAGGATGCCCGCCGATGCCAGCATCGACGTACCGATGGCGCGGAAGTCGGGGAACGTCAGCAGCATCGCCGCGGCGGCCACCACCGCGACGACCGCCGTGACGATCCGCATGATCAGCGTCACCTGCGTCCTGACCCGGCGGACCCGGGCGGGGTCGCGGTTGGACGCGGCGTACCGGGCGTAGGTGGACTCGACGACCGCCGAGGCGATCCGGACCACCAGCCAGGCGCTCGCCCCGATCAGCACGAGCGTCAGCCCCCGGCCGATGCCGACCTCGTGCTCCTCGATGACCCGCCACCCGGTCTGGCGGTACGAGCCGCGCAGCGCCGCCGCGAGCAGGACCACCTGGAGGGGCAGCCGGCAGCGGCGCAGCAGGCCCCACAGCGGGGTCTCCGGGTGTCGCCCGTCGGCCCGCCGCAGCAGCAGGTCGGCCAGCCAGCCCACGACCAGCATCACGACGATCGAACCACCGAGGACGATCACCGGGCGCAGCACGTTTTCCATTCCTCCGACGCTATCCGCTGGGTTCCCGAGTGGCAGGATGGCCGCATGGAGATCATGCTCATCCACTCGGTCTACGGTCTTCGCCCGGCCGTCCACGCCGCCGCCGACCGGCTTCGCGCGGCCGGGCACCAGGTGCACGTGCCCGACCTCTACGGCGGTCAAACCGCCGACACGATGGAGGAGGCCGGGGAGCTCAAGGACCGCGTCGGGCGGGAGGAGCTCCTGAAGCGGGCCGTCATGGCCGCGGCGCCCTACTCGGAGCGGGGCCTGGTGTACGCCGGGTTCTCGCTCGGCGCGGCGATCGCGCAGACGCTGGCGCTCGGTGACGAGAAGGCGCGCGGGCTGCTGCTCCTGCACGGTACGTCGGACCTGGCGGGGAACGCGTCGGCGGACGGGCTGCCGGTACAGCTCCACGTCGCCGACCCGGACCCGTTCGAGCCGGACGACTGGCTGAACGCCTGGTACCTGCAGATGCGGAAGGCCGGTGCGGACGTCGAGGTCCACCGCTATCAGGGCGCGGGGCATCTGTACACCGACCCGGACCTGCCGGACTACGACGAGGACGCCGCTGAGCGGACCTGGCGGACGGCGCTGGGGTTCCTGGACTCGCTCTGACGGATCCGGTCATGCCGGTGCCCGGTGCCGCGGAGACGCGGCACCGGGCACCGGCGGCCGGCGGTCAGCCGGCGCGGTACGCGGTCCAGTGCTCCTGCATGCGCGTCACCTGACCGGCCGTGAACTGGTACATGCACGAGTCGTACGTGTAGTCCATGAAGTTGTGGATCGGGTCCACACCGGTCTGGCGGGCGCACGAGTCGCGGCCCGTCGGGCACTGGTACGCCGGGCTCTTCTCGGCCGCGGTGTCGGCGACGTAGTCGCCCTGGCCGTTACAGCCGCCCTGGAAGGTGTGGTACAGGCCCATCCAGTGGCCGACCTCGTGGGTGGCGGTGTCACCCTCGTTGTAGTTGGCGGCCGTGCCGCCCGGGAGCGACGCGTCGAGGACGACGACACCGTCCATGGACGGGTTGGACTTGTACGAGGACGGGAAGGTCGCCCAGCCGAGCAGGCCGCCGCCGAGGTTGGCGGTGTAGAAGTTCAGCGCGCCGGGGCCGCCCTGGCGGAGCGTGGACTTCATCTCCTTCTCGGCGGTGGAGCCGGAGCTCAGGTTGTACCAGGACGCGTTGTCCGTGTACGTGGTGCCGGCCAGCGAGAACTGGAAGCCCGAGTCGCTGTTGCCGGTGCCCTGGCCGCCGAAGGCGCTGTTGAGCACGGACATCTGGCTGTTGATGTCGGTGGCGGTCAGCTTGCCCTTGGCGCCGTCGTGGATGACGTGGAAGTAGACCGGCACGGTGGTCGTGGCGGCGGTGTCGAACCGGCCGCTGTCCAGGCCCTTGGCCTTGGCCTCCTTGAGTCTCTTCTGGAGGTCCGCCTGCATGGCCTCGGCCTTGGCCGCGGTGACCTCGTTCGGCTCGTGCGCGTCGATGGCGCCCGGCCGGGACTCGCGCGCGGAGGAGGTCGTGTGCGTGTCCTCGGCGCAGTCCTCGGCGGCGGCCAGGGGCGCGTCGGCGGCGACGGCGCTCATGGGCGCGGAGAGCGGGAACAGCGCCAGAGTTCCGGCCAGCACCACACTGCCGAGGGCACGGCGGTGCGAACGCGGAGATATTCGGGCAAGAGCACGCATGGTGACTCCTCGCGGGGGGTTGTGGAGAGGACCTTCCTCGCCACCGCGGGGAGATTACGTGGCCATGTCAGATGTTGTTGAGGGGCGTTCCAGCCCAATCAATCGTTGAGGAAATGGAGACATCGGGGAGAAATCCTTCGGTGCGTTCCGGGTGTTGAGATCCGCACGTAACGAACCAGCCACCCCGCAGGGGTGGTGTGTCCGTATTCGATCTACGGAACACACCACCCGCCACGGCTGTGTGATCTTGCGTTAACACACCGAAGGTTGGCTGAAAATCGCCCTTGTCTACCGGTCAGCGAACCGGCGTGTACACCCGCTCGACCTTCTGCGTTCCACTCGGCGTCCGATAGGAGCGGGTCCATGACGACGAGGAGCCCGGATCCGTCCGGTCCGCGAGGATGTAGTAGTCCATCTGCGAGCGTTCCTCGGTCACGTCCAGTACGCCGTACCCGTGGTGGTCCATGTCGATCCACTTCACATGGCGGTTGGCGGCCTTGATCGTCGTGGCGGCCACCGCCGACACCGTGCCCGGCGCGACCTTCAGCAGGTCGTCCAGGTTGTCCGAGGTCACCGACGTCACCACGAACTCGGTCGCCACCGACCGGGACAGCGGGTACGTCGACGCCTTCAGCGGCACGTTGTTCGCCCACGCCATGTGGATGTCGCCGGTGAGGAACACCGTGTTGCGGACGGCCCGGGTGTCGAGGTGGGCGAGCAGTTCCCTGCGGTCGTCCGTGTAGCCGTCCCACTGGTCCACGTTGACGGCCAGCCCCTCCTTGGGCAGCCCCACCAGCTCCGCGACGGGCTCCAGCAGATCGGCCGGCAGCGCCCCGAAGGCGACCGGCGAGATCATCACCGATGTGCCCACCAGCCGCCAGGTGGTGTCGGACGCGGAAAGCCCCGACTTCAGCCAGTCCAGCTGGGCGCGGCCGGTGATCGTCCGGTCCGGGTCGTCCACCTTGCCGCTGCCTATGGACGCCTGCTGCGAGCGGAACGAACGCAGGTCCAGCAGATGGAGATCCGCCAGCTTCCCCCAGCGCAGCCGGCGGTAGACGGTGCCCTCGGTGGAGGCGCGCACCGGCATCCACTCGAAGTACGCCTGCTTCGCGGCGGCCATCCGGGCCGCCCACTCGCCCTCCGCGCCGGGTGTGTGGTTGTCCGCGCCGCCCGACCACGTGTCGTCGGCGAACTCGTGGTCGTCCCAGATGGCGATGACGGGATGCGCGGCGTGCAGCGCCTGGAGGTCGCCGTCCGTCTTGTACGTGGCGTGCCGCAGCCGGTAGTCCGCCAGCGTGACGATCTCGTGCCGGGGCTGGTGCTGCCGTACGACCTTGTCCGGCTTGGGGTAGCCGCCGCTCTCGTACTCGTAGATGTAGTCGCCGAGATGGAGGACGGCGTCCAGGTCCGCGCGCCGGGCGAGATGCCGGTACGCGGCGAAGTGGCCCGACTCCCAGTTGGCGCAGGACACCACACCGAACCGGACGCCGGGCGTCACGGCGTCGGCGGCCGGGGTGGTGCGGGTACGGCCGACGGACGAGACGGCCGTACCGGCGGTGAAGCGGAAGTAGTACGCGGTCGCCGGACGCAGACCGCGGACGTCCACCTTGACGGTGTGGTCGGCCGCGGCGGTCGCGACCGTCGTCCCGCGGGCGACGGTCCTGGCGAAGCCGCTGTCCTCCGCGACCTCCCATCTCACCTCGGTGTCCGGGCCCTTGCCGGAACCCGGGACCGCGTCGTCGGTCGGGGTCACCCGGGTCCACAGCAGGACGCCGTCGGAGAGCGGATCGCCGGAGGCGACACCGTGGAGGAACGCGGGGGAGAGGGTGGCGGCGACGGCGGAGGCGGCCGGGGCGATGACGGGAACCGCGACGGCGGCGGTGGCCGCGGCCTTGACAACGGCACGACGGCTTGGAGCAGAAACGTTTCGACTGGTCACGGCCGATCAGATTACTGATCAGTAAGGCCGACGGGCAGGCGAAAACCGGTAAGTTCGCCTGCCCGTTGGCCGACGGCCGTGGGGTCGTCACCAGCGGCGTTACCCCTGAAGGGCCTTGTCGATCGCCTTGGTGAACTCGGCCGACGTCATGGGGGAGTTCTGGCCGCCCTCGTCGGTCACCTTCCTGCCGTCCATCTGCAGCGTCGGCGTACCCGTCACCCCGCTCTTGTCGAACGTCTCGGACATCTTCATCGCCCAGGCGTCGAAGGTGCCCTCCTCGACGTTCTTCTTGAACGCCGCGTTGTTCTTCAGCGCGGGAACGGTGTCCGCGATCTCCAGCAGGTACGCGTCCTTGGCGAACTTGTCCTGCGGCTCCTCCGGGTGGAACTTCGCGGAGTACAGCGCCGCCTTGAAGTCCAGGAACGCCTCCGGGCTGACGTCCAGCGCGGCGCCCATGGCCGACAGCGCGTTCTTGGAGCCCTCACCGTTGTCGGAGTTGTCGAGGAACGTCGCGCCGATGAACCGGAGCTTGTACTTGCCGGCCTCGACGTCCTTCTCGATCGTCTCGCCCACCTGCTGCTCGAAGATGCCGCAGACCGGGCAGCGCGCGTCCTCGTACACCTCCAGCGTCTTCTTCGCGGTCGGCTTGCCGACGACGACCGTCGTGCCGTTCTCGCCCGAGGTGTTCCTGGGCGCCGTGACGCTCTTCGCGTCCTTCGCCGCGTCCCAGGCGGACGGCTTGCCCGCCTGCACGACGGCGTAGCCGATACCGCCGGCCAGCGCCAGCACGGCGACCGCCGACAGGGCGACGGTGAGCTGCCGGCGCGCCTTCTCCTTCTTGGCCTGACGCTCGCGCTCCTCGCGCAGCCGCTCGCGCGCCGCCGCCTTGTTGGCCTTGCTGTTACGTGAACTCATGGTGATGCTCTCCGTCGATGGATCGTGAAAAGAAAAGGGGGTTCGGGACTGCCGGCTCAGGCGGCGAGAGCCGTGCGCGGCGGTCCCCGCCGTCCGACGGAGTGCACGAGAAGGCGCGTACGGGACGACCGGGGCCGGCTCGCGGGCGGCGCGGCCCGCCGTACCCGGAAGCGGGGCGCCCCCACGGCGGCGAACGCGACCAGCAGCGGCCGCAGCGTGAGAGCAGCCGCCGACCGCAGCAGCCGGGCCAGCGCGCTCTCGCCGCGCCGCAGCCAGGCGGCGGCGAAGAGGCCGACCGCGACATGGGCGGCGAGCAGCAGCCACGGCACCGCGGGGTCGGGCGAGTGCAGCAGCGAGGCCATCCGGTCGGCGGGGGTGACGGCACCGGCGAGTCCGGCGCCCAGAGTGCCCGCGCCCGCGCTCGCGCCGGGGCCCGTGCCGCCGCACAGCACGTCGACGCCGAAGGAGCGCAGGGAGCCCGCGACGGGCCCGCCGGCCGGTCCGTAACAGGCGTGCTGCCCGGTGGTGAAGACCGTGTCGGCCGCCAGCTCCAACGGGACGAACAGCCCCGCGATGCGCCAGTAGCCGCGCTCGCGCCCCGCGGTCGCGTACGCCACGGCGTAGACACCGGCCGTGACGAGGCCGACGGTGGCGAGCGGCAGAGGAACTCCGGACAGCAGCACATGGGAGGCGACGGACAGCGTCACGACCAGTGCCGTGAAGATCGCCGCCCGCAGCCCTCTGAGCCGCGTCCCTGTCATGTCCTCCATCGCCGCAAGAGTGTGCCATGCCCATGGATAAGCGATGCCTAAGGTGCCCCCTCCGGCCCCGCCCGAGAAGACCCCGCAGGTCCCCGCCCGGCTTCCGCCCGGGACGCCCTCGGCTTCCGCCTGGGACGCCGCTCGGCTTCGGCCCGGGACGCCCTCGGCTCCGCGCCCCGGGCGGCCTCGGCTCCGCGCCCCGGGCGGCCTCGGCTCCGCGCCCCGGGCGGCCCCGGCCGCCGGGCGCCCTACAGGCCCGGTATGCGGCCGTTGCGGAACAGGTCCACGAAGATCTGGTGGTCCGCCCGCGCCCGCGCGCCGTAGCGGTGTGCGAAGTCCACCAGGAGCTCCCCGAAGCCCTCCTCGTCGGCCGCGATCGCCGCGTCGATCGCCCGCTCCGTGGAGAACGGCACCAGCGAGTGGCCGCTCTGGTCGTCCGCCGCCGCGTGCATGGTGGCCGTCGCCCGCCCGAGGTCGGCGACGGTCGCGGCCATCATCGGGAGGTCGTCGATATCGGACCAGTCCAGGTCCACGGCGTACGGGGAGATCTCCGCGACCAGCTGGCCCGCGCCGTCCAGCTCGGTCCAGCCCAGCCACGGGTCGGCGTGCGCCTGGAGGGCCCGCTGCGAGATGACGGTGCGGTGCCCCTCGTGGTGGAAGTAGTCGCGGACCGCCGGGTCGGTGACGTGCCGGGCGACCGCCGGGGTCTGGCCCTGCTTCATGTAGATCACGACGTCGTTCTCCAGGGCGTCGCTGTTGCCTTCGAGCAGGATGTTGTACGACGGCAGGCCGGCCGACCCTATGCCGACCCCGCGCCGGCCCACGACGTCCTTCACCCGGTACGAGTCGGGGCGGGCCAGGCTCGACTCCGGCAGCGTCTCCAGGTAGCCGTCGAAGGCGGCCAGCACCTTGTAGCGGGTCGCCGCGTCCAGCTCGACCGTCCCGTCGCCCGGCGCGAACCGGCGCTCGAACTCCCGGATCTCGGTCATGCCGGCGAGCAGCCCGAACCGGGTCAGCGAGCGCGCGGCGCGCAGCGCGTCCAGCAGCGGGCCGTCGGCGGTGTCGAGCGTGAAGGGCGCGGGCTCCTCGCCCCGGGCGCCCGTCGCCAGCGCGTGCACCCGCTCGCGGTAGGCGGCGGCGAAGATCCGCACGAGGTCGCCGATCTGCTCGTCGCCGAGCGCCTTGGCGTACCCGAGCAGCGCCAGCGAGGCGGCCAGCCGCTTCAGGTCCCAGGTGAAGGGCCCCACGTACGCCTCGTCGAAGTCGTTGACGTTGAACACCAGCCGGCCGTTGGCGTCCATGTACGTGCCGAAGTTCTCGGCGTGCAGGTCGCCGTGGATCCAGACCCGGCCGGTGCGGTCGTCCAGATACGGCCCGCCGTTCTGCCGCCCGGTGTCCAGATCCGCGTAGAAGAGGCAGGCCGAGCCCCGGTAGAAGGCGAAGGCGGAGGCCGCCATCTTGCGGAACTTGATCCGGAACGCGGCCGGGTCGGCGGCCAGGAGCTCACCGAAGGCGGTGCCGAAGACGGCGAGGATCTGTTCGCCGCGCTCCTCGGCGGGGGACTGCGGGACCGTCATCGCGGGCTGCCTCCAGACGTGCACGCCGCTGACGGCGTGCATGACAAAACGGACGGATGTTCCGCCCCCTCCAACGCCCGGCCGCCGCCGCGAGTGCCCGCCGGGTGTCGGTCGCGAGACGTAGACTTCCGAGCTGTCCCCTTCTCCCGACCCCCGGAGGCCGCAGCCGTGTCGAAGCCGCCGTTCACGCACCTTCACGTGCACACCCAGTACTCGCTGCTGGACGGTGCCGCGCGGCTCAAGGACATGTTCAACGCCTGCGGCGAGATGGGCATGACCCATATCGCCATGAGCGACCACGGCAACCTGCACGGGGCGTACGACTTCTTCCACTCGGCGAAGAAGGCGGGCATCACGCCGATCATCGGCATCGAGGCGTACGTCGCGCCGGAGTCCCGGCGCAACAAGCGCAAGATCCAGTGGGGCCAGCCCCACCAGAAGCGCGACGACGTCTCCGGTTCCGGTGGTTACACGCACAAGACGATCTGGGCGGCCAACGCCACCGGCCTGCACAACCTGTTCCGGCTCTCCTCCGACGCGTACAAGGAGGGCTGGCTCCAGAAGTGGCCGCGTATGGACAAGGAGACCATCGCCCAGTGGTCCGAGGGGCTCATCGCCTCCACGGGCTGCCCCTCCGGCGAGCTCCAGACCCGGCTGCGCCTCGGCCAGTTCGACGAGGCCCTGAAGGCCGCCTCCGAGTACCAGGACATCTTCGGCAAGGACCGGTACTTCCTGGAGCTGATGGACCACGGCATCGAGATCGAGCGCCGCGTCCGCGACGGCCTGCTGGAGATCGGCAAGAAGCTCGGCATCCCGCCGCTGGTCACCAACGACTCGCACTACACGTACGCGCACGAGGCCGGCGCGCACGACGCGCTGCTGTGCATCCAGACCGGCAAGAACCTCTCCGACCCGGACCGCTTCAAGTTCGACGGCACCGGCTACTACCTCAAGTCCACCGACGAGATGTACGCCATCGACTCGTCGGACGCCTGGCAGGAGGGGTGCAGGAACACCCTCCTGGTCGCCGAGCAGATCGACACCACCGGGATGTTCGAGAAGCGCGACCTGATGCCGAAGTTCGACATCCCCGAGGGCCACACCGAGGTCACGTGGTTCAAGGAGGAGGTCCGGCGCGGCATGGAGCGCCGCTTCCCCGGCGGCATCCCCGAGGACCGCCAGCGGCAGGCGGACTACGAGATGGACGTCATCATCCAGATGGGGTTCCCCGGCTACTTCCTCGTGGTCGCCGACTTCATCATGTGGGCCAAGAACAACGGCATCGCCGTCGGCCCCGGCCGAGGCTCCGCGGCCGGTTCGATCGTGGCGTACGCGATGGGCATCACCGACCTCGACCCCATCCCGCACGGACTGATCTTCGAGCGGTTCCTCAACCCCGAGCGCGTCTCCATGCCCGATGTCGACATCGACTTCGACGAGCGCAGGCGCGTCGAGGTGATCAGGTACGTGACCGAGAAGTACGGCGCCGACAAGGTCGCCATGATCGGCACGTACGGCACCATCAAGGCCAAGAACGCGATCAAGGACTCCGCGCGCGTGCTGGGCTACCCGTACGCGATGGGCGACCGCCTCACCAAGGCCATGCCCGCCGACGTCCTCGGCAAGGGCATCCCGCTCTCCGGCATCACCGACCCCTCCCACCCCCGCTACAGCGAGGCGGGCGAGATCCGGTCGATGTACGAGAACGAGCCGGACGTGAAGAAGGTCATCGACACCGCCCGCGGCGTGGAGGGCCTGGTCCGGCAGATGGGCGTGCACGCCGCCGGCGTGATCATGTCCAGCGAGACCATCACCGACCACGTCCCGGTCTGGGTCAGGCACACCGACGGCGTCACCATCACCCAGTGGGACTACCCGAGCTGTGAGTCGCTCGGCCTGCTGAAGATGGACTTCCTGGGCCTGCGCAACCTCACGATCATGGACGACGCCGTCAAGATGGTGAAGGCCAACAAGGGGATCGACATCGATCTCCTGAGCCTCCCGCTCGACGACCCCACGACCTTCGAACTGCTCCAGCGCGGCGACACCCTCGGCGTCTTCCAGTTCGACGGCGGCCCCATGCGGTCCCTGCTGCGGCTGATGAAGCCCGACAACTTCGAGGACATCTCCGCCGTCTCGGCCCTCTACCGGCCGGGCCCGATGGGCATGAACTCGCACACCAACTACGCGCTGCGCAAGAACAAGCAGCAGGAGATCACCCCGATCCACCCCGAGCTGGAGGAGCCGCTCAGGGAGGTCCTGGACGTCACCTACGGCCTGATCGTCTACCAGGAGCAGGTGCAGAAGGCCGCCCAGATCATCGCCGGCTACTCGCTCGGCGAGGCCGACATCCTCCGCCGCGTCATGGGCAAGAAGAAGCCCGACGAGCTGGCGAAGAACTTCACCATCTTCCAGGCAGGCGCCCAGAAGAACGGCTACAGCGACGAGGCCATCCAGGCCCTGTGGGACGTGCTGGTCCCGTTCGCCGGCTACGCCTTCAACAAGGCCCACTCCGCCGCGTACGGCCTCGTCTCCTACTGGACCGCCTACCTCAAGGCCAACCACCCCGCCGAGTACATGGCGGCGCTGCTCACCTCGGTCAAGGACGACAAGGACAAGTCCGCGATCTACCTGAACGAGTGCCGGCGCATGGGCATCAAGGTGCTCCCGCCCAACGTCAACGAGTCCGAGGCGAACTTCGCCGCGCAGGGCGACGACGTGATCCTCTTCGGTCTGTCGGCCGTGCGGAACGTCGGGACGAACGTGGTCGACTCGATCATCAGGTGCCGCAAGGCGAAGGGGAAGTACTCCTCCTTCCCCGACTTCCTCGACAAGGTCGAGGTCGTCGTCTGCAACAAGCGCACCGTCGAGTCGCTCATCAAGGCGGGCGCATTCGACGAGATGGGCCACACCCGCAAGAGCCTCGTCGCCCACCACGAACCCATGATCGACAATGTGGTCGCGGTCAAGCGCAAGGAGGCCGAGGGGCAGTTCGACCTCTTCGGCGGCATGGGCGAGGAGGAGACCGACCAGCCGGGCTTCGGCCTCGACGTCGAGTTCTCCGACATCGAGTGGGAGAAGTCCTACCTCCTCGCGCAGGAGCGCGAGATGCTCGGCCTGTACGTCTCCGACCACCCCCTGTTCGGCATCGAGCACGTGCTGTCCGACAAGGCCGACGCGGCGATCGCCCAGCTCACGGGCGGCGAGCACGCCGACGGGGCGGTCGTCACCATCGGCGGCATCATCTCGGGCCTCCAGCGCAAGATGACCAAGCAGGGCAACGCCTGGGCCATCGCCACCGTCGAGGACCTGGCCGGCTCCATCGAGTGCATGTTCTTCCCCGCCACGTACCAACTGGTGTCGACACAGCTCGTCGAGGACACCGTCGTCTTCGTCAAGGGCCGCCTCGACAAGCGGGAGGACGTGCCCCGGCTGGTCGCGATGGAGCTGATGGTCCCCGATCTGTCGTCGGCCGGCACCAACGCCCCCGTGGTCCTCACCATCCCCACCGTGAAGGTCACCCCGCCGATGGTCAGCCGCCTCGGCGAGATCCTCAGCCACCACAAGGGCAACACGGAGGTCCGGATCAAGCTCCAGGGCCCCCGCAAGACCACCGTGCTCCGGCTCGACCGGCACCGGGTCCAGCCCGACCCGGCCCTCTTCGGCGACCTGAAGGTGCTGCTCGGCCCGTCCTGCCTGGCCGGCTGACACCACGCCGACGCACCGGCCGGTACGGCGCACCCGGGGGTGCCCGGTGCGTACGCACGCGGAAGGGGCGCGCCCGTCGTCACGGGCGCGCCCCTTCCGGCGTACTGCGCGTCAGTTGTGGCCGAACCTCTTCTGGCGGCCCTTGTGCGCGATGTCGGCCGGGGTCACATGCGTCATGCGCTGTTCGGCCTGCGACTCCATCGACGTGCTCTTGGCCTGCTGAGCGCCTCGCTCGGCGGGCGACGCCTTCTGCTGATTTCGGTCCTGCTTCTTGTTCTTGGCCATGGTGTTCCTCCGTGGGGGTGTAGGGGCCAGGGCCGCGTTCAGACTCACACACCCGTACAAGCCGCGCATTTTGGATCATTGCGGACCGTAGTCGTGACTCCTGCGGAAGGCGTACGGTGATCCGCCACGCCGATGATCGAGTTCCGGCCGTCAACCTTCCGGCAGTCGGGCAGACTCGAAGGAACCCGAAGCACCTCCCGATCCCGAGGTTCCCGAAAGAGGGTGGAACACGTGGACCGCTGCGTCGTTCTCGTGGACGCCGGCTATCTGCTGGGCGCCGCCGCCAGCCTTCTCGCCGGGGAACCGGCCCGCTCCCGGATCACCGTCGACCACGCGGCCCTCATCCAGGGGCTGCGCGAACGCGCCGAGGCGGACACCCAGCAGCCGCTGCTGCGGATCTACTGGTTCGACGGCGCTCCCGACCGGGTCCCCCAGCCGGAGCACCGCAGGCTCCGCGTCATGCCCCGGGTCACCGTCCGGCTCGGCGCCCTGACCCGCAGCGACGGCCGCTGGGCGCAGAAGGGCGTCGACGCCGCGATGCACGCCGAACTCACCGAACTGGCCAGAAACCGCGCCTGCTCCGATGTCGTCCTCGTCACCGGCGACGGCGATCTGCTCCCCGGGCTGATGTCCGCCAAGGAGCACGGGGTCGCCGTCCACCTGTGGGCCGTCCAGGCCGCCGACGGCGACTACAACCAGTCGGAGGACCTCGTCGCCGAGGCCGACGAACGCCGCGTACTCGACCGGCAGTGGATCACCCGCGCGGTCCGGGCCAAGGACCTCAGCGGCATCTGCGCCCCGCCGCCCGTCCCGCGCCCCGAGATCGCCGCCATCCTCTCCGCGCCGCTGCCCGAGTCCGCTCTCGCCGCGTCCGCCGCCGAACGAGCCGCCGAACGCGCGGCCGAGGCCGCCGCGCCCCCGCCCACCCGCAACGGCACCCCCGCGCCCGCCGCCCCCGCGCCCACCGAACGGAACGGCACCGCCGAGGCCGCCGTGGCCGCGCCCGCCGCCGGCCCCAAGGGCGTACCGACCCCCAAGGACCTCGCGGGGCTCCGCGCCCCCGCCCACCAGCCCGCCCCGCCGGCGCCCGCCAACGCCACCCTCCGCTGGTCATCGGACCGGGGCTGGGTCGAACGCCCCGGCGGCCAGCTCGGCGAACCGCCCGAGACCGCCTCACTGCCCACCCTCGCCCAGCTCACCAGCGCCGAGCAGCGCTGGGCTGACCGCGAGGAGGACATCACCACGGTCGGCGGCGACCCCTACGAGGTGGGCCAGGTCTTCGCCCGGCGCTGGATGGAACGGCTCCCCGACCAGAACCATGTGCAGAAGCTGTCCACGATGTACCCGCGCATCCCGCACCGCATCGACGGAGAACTCCTGCGGTACGCGGCCAGGTTCGGACTCCTCGCCCACAAGGACGACCAGATCGACGAGCACGACCGGTACGCGATCCGCGCGGGCTTCTGGCGCGAGATCGACGTCCGCGCGGCGGCGGGGCACACCGCGCCCGGCGAGTAGCGGGCCGGCCGCCGGGACCACGGCCGGGGGCGAATCGGCGCCCCGGCCGCATTCCGGACGGTCCGACCCCTTAGGCTCATCCCTCGTGAGTACGGTGTGCGTGGTGCGGGATCTGGTCAAGACGTACCCCGCCACGCGCGCCCGCCGGGGCACGCCCGCGACCCCCGCGATCCGGGCCACCGACGGCGTCTGCCTGGACGTGCGCGGCGGTGAGATCTTCGGCCTGCTCGGCCCCAACGGCGCCGGCAAGTCCACCCTCGTCCGCCAGCTCACCGGGCTGATGCGCCCCGACTCAGGCACCGTCGAGATGCTCGGCCACGACCTCGTACGCCACCCGGACCGCGCCGCCCGCCTCGTCGGCTACCTCGGTCAGGAGTCCACCGCGCTGGACGAGCTGACCGTCGCGCTCGCCGCCGAGACCACCGGCCGGCTGCGCGGCCTCACCGCCCGGGACGCGCGCGCCGAGCGCGACGGCGTCCTGGACGAGCTGGGACTGACCGGGCTCGCGGGCCGGCCCCTGAAGAAGCTGTCCGGAGGTCAGCGCCGACTGGCCTGCTTCGCCGCCGCGCTGGTGGGGGAGCGGCCCGTGCTCATCCTGGACGAGCCGACCACCGGCATGGACCCGGTCGCCCGCCGCGCCGTGTGGTCCGCCGTCGACCGGCGGCGCGCCGAGCACGGGACGACGGTGCTGCTGGTCACCCATAACGTCATCGAGGCCGAGACGGTCCTCGACCGGGTCGCCGTCATGGAGCGCGGCCGGGTGATCGCCTGCGACACGCCGTCCGGGCTCAAGGAACGCGTCGCCGGTGAGGTACGGGTCGAGCTGGTGTGGCGGGAGCGCGCGCCGCTGGACGTCCCCGAGGTCGCCGCGCTGCGCGGCTCGGCGACGGAGTCCGGGCGCCGGTGGGCGCTGCGGCTCGCCCCGGACGAGGCCCGCGCGGCGGTGGCGGCGGTGACGGGCGGCGCGGCGTTCGCGGCGCTGGACGACTTCACGGTCGCGACGCCGAGCCTGGAGGACGTGTACCTGGCTCTGGGCGGCACCGCGAAGGGGCTGGTCAAGGCGTGAGCGGCGAACATCAGGGCATGAGCGGCGAACATGACATGAGCGCCGGTGAGCGCGGCCTGCGGGGCGAGCACGGAGTGAGCGCCGGTGCGGGCGTGCGCGTAGGCCACGGTATGAGCGCCGGTGCGGGCGTGCCCGTACACCTCGGTATGAGCGCCGCCGGTCACGGCGGGAACGTACGCCACGGCGTGCACACAGCTGTCGGTGAGGACAGGAGCGGCATCCGGTGAGCACACTGCCCGTACAGGCCATGGCACCCGGCGCCGTCCGGCCCGGCGACGCCGGAGCCGATACCGGAGCCGATACCGGGGCCGGCGCCGACGGCCGGTCGGACCCGTACGGCCGGGACGCGGCCGGGCGCGGCGCCGCGCCCCTCGCGCCGCGTGCCCGGCTGCTGCCCGCGCTCGCCGCCGTCTACCGCGCCCAGCTCTCCCGGGCGCGGGTCGCCCGGATCCCGCTGCTGTTCGTGGCGACCTTCCAGTCCATCGGGATCATGGTCCTGATGCGCGGGGTCGTCGACGGCGGCGCCGAGGCGCGGGCCGTCGTCGCCGGGTCGTCCGTCCTCGTCGTCGCGTTCGTGGCGCTGAACCTGCTCGCCCAGTACTTCGGACAGCTACGGGCGAGCGGCGGGCTCGACCACTACGCCACGCTCCCCGTGCCGCCCGCCGCCGTGGTGCTCGGCGCGGCCGGCGCGTACGCCTCTTTCACCGCGCCCGGCACGGTCGTCACCGCCGTCACCGGTGCGGTGCTGTTCCAGCTGCCGATGACCCACCTGTGGGTGCTGGTCGCGGTTGTCCCGCTGGCCGGCGCCGCGCTGGCCGGGCTGGGCGCCGCGCTGGGACTGCTCGCCCCGCGGCAGGAGCTGGCCACCCTGCTGGGCCAGCTCGGCATGTCGGCGGCCCTGCTGCTGGGCGTCCTGCCGGCCGAGCGGATGCCGGAGCCGATCGGCTGGGCGCGGGACCTGCTGCCGTCGACGTACGGCGTGGAGGCGCTGGCGCGGGCGTTCGACGCCCGGCCGGACTGGGCGGCCGTCGGCGTGGACCTCGCGGTCTGCGCGGCCGTCGGCGTGGTGTCGCTGGCCGTCGCCACCTGGGCGTACCGGCGGGCCGCGGTCCGCTGACGCCGTGATCCGGTGAGGCGGGCCGGGGAGCCGCCTGGCACGATGGCAGGGTGACCGCACCCCTGACGCCGCCTCACCGGCCATCGAACGAGCCACCCGGCGACCTTCCGAGAGACACCGTGCCGAACGACGACATGCGTCACGACGGCGTGCCGGGCACGCCCCACGGCGGTACGCCGGGTACGCCCGGTGCGCCTGGTGAGCCCGGGACGCCTCACGGCGGACCCGCGTGGCCGCCGCGCCGGCCGTTCACCGAGGACGCGCTGGGGGACGAGACGCACGACACGGCGGCCGAGGTGCGTCAGGGCGCCCTGGTCACCGGGGCCGTGGCGCTCCTCGGTGTCGCGCTGGGGCTGCTGTGGCTGTGGCTCGCGCCGCGCATCCCGCTGGTCTCGGACGGCAGGGCGGTGTTCCTGGAGAACACGGAGGGCGAGGGCGCGGTCGGCGCCGACGGTGTCTTCACACTGATCGCCCTCGTCTGCGGCGCGGTGAGCGCGGCCGCCGTGTTCCTCCTCCGCCGGCACGGCGGCATCGGCGTGGTGCTGGGCCTCGCGCTGGGCGGGCTGCTCGGTTCGGTCATCGGCTGGGGCATCGGCACGCTGCTGGGGCCCACGCACGACGTGGTGGCCCACGCGCGGGCGGTGGGGGAGGGCGTCACGTTCGAGGCGCCGCTGGAGCTGAACGCGTACGGTGCGCTGCTGGCCTGGCCGGTCGCGGCGATGGTCGTCCATCTGGCCCTCACGGCCCTGTTCGGGCCCCGGGACCCGGAGCCCGACTGGGACCTCGGTCCGTTCGGGCCGCCGCCCCCGCCGCCGGGGGACGCGCGGCCCTGACGGTCCGCCGCCGGTCAGGCCGGGCGGCGGCCGTGGTTGGCGCGCTTCTTCCTGATCCGCCAGGTGCGCTTGCGGGTCCTCTTCGACATGCGGGTCCCCTTCCCCGAGGCGTGCGCGGCGTGCCGTATCCACCGTCGTAGCCGAGGGGGCGGGGCACGTCGAGGGGTTACGCCCGCCCGATCGGAGCGAGTACGGCGCCGGTGAGCTCCGCGAGGTGCGCCGGAGCCAATTCGACCTCCAGGCCACGCCGTCCCGCCGACACGCAGATGGTGTCGTGCCCCGACGCCGACGCGTCCAGCACCGTCGGCAGCTTCTTGCGCTGCCCGAGCGGTGAGATCCCGCCCCGTACGTAGCCGGTCGTCCGCTCGGCGGCAGCGGGGTCGGCCATCGTCGCCCGCTTGCCGCCCACCGCCGCGGCCAGCGCCTTGAGGTCCAGCTGGCCCGCCACCGGCACCACCGCGACCGTCAGCGTGCCGTCGACGTCGGCGACCAGCGTCTTGAAGACCCGCTCGGGGGAGACGCCGAGCGCCTCGGCGGCCTCCTCGCCGTACGAGGGCGACGCCGGATCGTGCGCGTACTCGTGCACGGTGAACGGTGTCCCGGCGGTGGTCAGGGCCACCGTCGCCGGTGTGCCGCCCGCCTGCTTCTTCGCCTTCTTCGCCATACGAGGGTCCCCTCCGGTCCGTTCCATGAGCATCGGTCAGCGCGGTTCAGCCCGGCCCGGCGCCGCCCCGACCACCGCCGCGCCCGGTGGCGCCTCTCAGTTCGGGCTCGTCGGCGCGCGCGTCAGGTCGACGGCCGGCAGCGACGGAAGGTGCCGCAGCACGGCGGTCTCCGCGCGGAGCATCCGCAGCTCGTCCCGCAGCCGCGTCGCCGTGTCCGGCGCCTGCAGCAGCCGCTGCTTCGCCGGCGTGTCCAGCACCGCCGCCGCGGCCACCAGGTACGACACCACCGACGGCTCGTCCGGCAGCTCCGTACCGCTGGCCAGCGACCGCTCCCGCGCTCCCGCCAGCCGCTTCTGGTACGTGCGGAACGCCCGCAGTACGCCTTCGGCGAGCGCCCCGGCGCCCTCGCCCTGCTCCTCCTCCAGCTCCTCCACCTCGGCGGTGAGGAACGGTCCCGTCGCGTCGACGGAGAGCAGCTTCACCCGGGTCGTGCCGGTCGCCAGGACCTCGAAGCTGCCGTCGGCGCGCTCCCGGATCGTCGCCGCGTCGGCGACGCAGCCGACCCGGTGGAACGCCTCGATCGGGTCGTCGCCGAAGCCCGCCGCCGGTCCCTTCTCCGGCATGGCGGTCTGGTCGGGCAGGCCCGGTGCGGTCGGCGCCACCTCACGGCCGTCGCGGATGGCGACGACGGCGAAGCGGCGCGGCTGCGAGTCGTCCGTCTTCAGGAGCTCGCGCATCATGGCGCGATAACGCTCCTCGAAGACGTTCAGGGGCAGCACGAGACCCGGGAACAGCACCGCGTTCAGCGGAAAGAGTGGCAGGCGAGCGGTGGTCACAGCCGCTAAGCGTAATGGCCGCCCGACCGAGCGCGTCCGGCCCGTCCGCGGGACGGGACCCCGGCCGCCGCCGCGAGGCGTGCCCGGTCACGCGCGTCGAGGAACCGGCCGAGCGCGTCGTCACCCGGCGGGGACCACGGGAGACCGGGCGAGGCCCACGGCAGCGAGGTCGCGTACGGGCCGATCAGCCGGAACTGGTGCAGTGCCGCCGCCCAGCGCTCCCGGCCGACCAGGACGTACGCCAGGACGTTGCGCACCTCGGCAGGCCACGGGTCGCCCGGGGCGTACCGCGCCGACAGCAGGATGGCCCGGTCGGCCGCGGCGTCCGCCCGGCCCGCCGGTACGCAGCCCGGACCGCCGTTGACCAGCCGGGTGAGCGCCGCGCGGACCGGAAGGGCCTGGATCAGCGAGTCGGGCAGGGCGTCCAGCGCCGCCTGCTCGGCGAAGTCGAAGCACTCGCTGTGCGCCCCGTGCGCCGGCCGCGCGGGCCCGCCCGGCACCCGCGAGGAACCGTCCGGCACGAAGGTGCCGCCCGGCACCCGGAACGTGTCGCCCGGCACCCGTGGCGAGTCGCCCCTCGCCTGGAACGTGTCGCCCGGTACGAAGGTGTCGCCCGGCGCCCGGAACGGCGCCCCGGCCTCCTGGAACGGGTCGGCCGCCTCCCGCCGTACCCCGCAGCACTGCGCCGACAGGTACGCGAGCGCCGACACATGGCAGCCGTAGTGGTGCGGGGCGCGCCGCACCGCCTGCTCCCACAGCGAGGCGAAGACCCGGTGCGGAGCCCGGGTGCCGCGCGCGTGGTCCAGGGCCACCCGCCACGGCACCGGATCGCGCGGCGCCGCCTCGGCCGCCCGGTCGATCAGCGGCCCGACCTCCCGCAGCCGCTCGGCCCGCGCGGGCGACTCCCATGCCCGCCGCACCGCGAGCTGGGCGTCCACGATCAACGCGTCCGCGTCGCGGGGATCGTCTTCCAGCCACCGGGTCAGCCACTCGCCGCGCCCGTGGGCGAACGCGGCCAGCCGCACCACGTACCGGTCCCTGTCCTCCCAGCGCGCCGCGTCGCGCGTGGCGGCCAGCAGCCGGGCGGCCGGCCGGTGGTCGCCGAGAGCGGCCGAAACCAGCGCCGGGGCGAGCCGCCCGTCCGGCGCGTCGAGCAGTACCCCGTCGTCCGGCGGCAGTCCGTCGGCGACTGCCGGGGCGGGCCGGACCGAGCGGGCGGGTCCCAGGATGGCGCGCAGCAATGACATGGTGCGGACCATTGAAAACCGCAGGTGGGAGCCGCGCCAGGGCCTTGCTGTGAAGCTTTGGTGGCGGCGGAATGGTTGTAGGGGCGAACACCAAGAGAGCGCAAAGAAAACGACCGGGCGCTGGTGCGGGAGGGTCAGCTGCGACGCAGGAGACGTGAGGCGCCTGCCGCGACGGTCGTGGCGAGTATCCACCCCAGCAGGATCATCACCGCCGACAGCCACTGCCACATCCCCGCCAGCCGCCAGAACCCGTCCTGGCCCAGATTGATCACCGGCAGCAGCAGATCCAGCGCGTACAGCGCGGCGTTCCAGTTCGGGTGCTCGTCGCCCTTGATCGCCACCGGCTCGTACCGGGAGAAGGCCAGGGTGCCCAGCGCCCACAGCACGGCCATCCACAGCGCCGCCCGCCCCGGACGGTAGCCGTACGCCACCGTCCAGTCCTGGAGGTACCCCCACAGCTTCGCGGCCAGCGGCAGCGTCTCGCGCCGCCGGCGCTGCTTGGCGAGCAGCACCTCACGGGCGTCCGCGTCCTCGCCGCTGCTCCGCAGCACGGTCGCCAGCCGCTCGTACGGCTCGGGCGCGAACTCCGGTGTCGCCGCCGCGACCCACTCCAGCCGCCGGGAGAGCGGGAAGTGCCCGTACGGGACGAGGTTCTCGTACACGAAGCCGCCCATCGCCAGCCCGCCGGGGCCCGGCCAGCTGTCCCACAGGTCGATGAGCGTCACCACCTTCGCGCCGTTCAGCACCACCCGGCCCTCCTCCGGGCGTTCGCAGGTGAACCGCAGTTCCGGTGTGACGATCCGGCGCAGTGACAGCTCCTCCTTACGGGCCGGCGACAGCAGCAGCCGGGCCTGGTGCATGTCGATCGCGTCCCCGAACCGGCCGTCGTCCAGCCGCACCCCGCCGTGGCACTCGAAGGGCTGCATCCGGGTGCCCCGCATGGGCGTGTGGAGATCCGCCAGCCCGTGCGGAGGGGTCGCCCCGGCCGCCGTCTCGGCGACGCTCTCGCTCACCCACGCGTACGTCATGTACAGCGTCCGCTCCACGCTGAGCTGCGGCGCGTTCAGCGCGCGCCGGCCCTCGGCGCCCCGCAGCCGGCTGCCGCGCAGACTGAGCGAGACGCCCACCTTCGCGCCGCGCAGGCTGAACTCCCCGTACGTCTCGATCAGTTCCGCCTGGAGGTCCTGCGCCACGGACATGCCGTCCGCGATGATCGCCCGGCCGCGCCGGTCCGGCCGTACGTGGATCTGGCTGATCAGCAGGTCCGTGCCGATCTGCGCGTCCGTCAGCCGGACGCCCCGCTCCACCCGGCAGCGGGGGAGGTGCAGATCGCCCTCCGTGTGCAGCCGTGCCGCCTCCAGCCGGGGGATCGCGCAGGCCACCATGCGCAACGTCGTGAACCGCGACTCCGGCAGCACCACCTCGTTCTCGAACCGGCACCCCTGGAGCTCCACGTACGGCGCGACCGTGCCGCCCGCCAGGTCCAGCGTCCCGGTGATCCGCACCCCGCGCAGCTTCAGCGCCGACACCCGCCCCGCCCGTGCCGGCGGCCCGTCGAGCAGCAGCAGCGCGACCACGCGCGCGCGGACACTGCGCTCGGGCGGCCAGGGGCGGGACGAGAACGGATCGTCGAGGGCCGGATGCCCGGCGCTCAGGTCGTAGGTCGCGCCGATCCGGAACGCCTGCCACATGCCGAGCTCCGCGGGGCTCAGCCCGCCCGGCACATCGTCGTCGTGCGGCTCCGTCACCTGCCGCTCCCCCTCGCTTGCGCGTTCGTACGGATGTTCTTCCCGCTGAGTGACCAACTGAACGCTAACGGTCAGGTGTGACACGAAAGACGTGCCGTGGCGTGTATCAGCCAGTGATACGGGCGCCCGGCGGCGGGAAACCGTCTGCGAGAATTGACCTGTGCTGCGACTTATCTCTCTGGCCCGAATCGATCTGCGCGGCGACGCTCTTCCCCAGGGCGGCGCTCTGCGCGACCTGCTGCCCCGTGCCGAGTTCGACGTGGAGGCCGCCCTGGAGAAGGTGCGGCCCATCTGCGAGGCCGTGCATCATCGGGGCGACGCGGCGCTGATCGACTACGCCGAGCGGTTCGACGGCGTCACCCTGGACCAGGTGCGGGTCCCGGCCGCCGCCCTCACCCGCGCCCTGGACGAGCTGGACCCCGCCGTGCGCGCGGGCCTGGAGGAGTCCATCCGGCGCGCCCGGATCGTCCACCGCGAGCAGCGCCGCTCCCCGCACACCACCCAGGTCGTGCCCGGCGGCACGGTCACCGAGAAGTGGGTGCCGGTCGACCGGGTCGGTCTGTACGCGCCCGGCGGCCGGTCCGTCTACCCCTCGTCCGTGATCATGAACGTCGTCCCGGCGCAGGAGGCGGGCGTCGAGTCGATCGCCCTCGCCTCTCCGGCGCAGAAGGAGCACGGCGGTCTGCCGCACCCGACGATCCTCGCCGCGTGCGCGCTGCTCGGCGTCGACGAGGTGTACGCCGCCGGCGGCGCGACCGCCGTCGCGATGTTCGCGTACGGCACCGAGTCCTGCCCGCCCGCCAACATGGTCACCGGACCCGGCAACATCTGGGTCGCCGCCGCCAAGCGGTACTTCACCGGCAGGATCGGCATCGACGCCGAGGCCGGCCCGACCGAGATCGCCATCCTCGCCGACGCGACCGCCGACCCGGTGCACGTCGCCGCCGACCTGATCAGCCAGGCCGAGCACGACCCGCTCGCCGCCGCCGTCCTGGTCACCGACTCCGTCGAGCTCGCCGACGCCGTGGAGCGGGAGCTGGAGCCGCAGATCGCCGCCACCAAGCACGTCGAGGACCGCATCCTGCCCGCCCTGCGCGGCCGGCAGTCCGCGATCGTCCTCGTCGACGGCCTGGAGGAGGGCCTCCGCGTGGTCGACGCCTACGGCGCCGAGCACCTGGAGATCCAGACCGCCGACGCCGCCGCCGTCGCGCAGCGCGTCCGCAACGCGGGCGCGATCTTCGTCGGCCCCTGGTCGCCGGTCTCCCTCGGCGACTACTGCGCCGGCTCCAACCACGTCCTGCCCACCGGCGGCTGCGCCTGCCACTCCTCGGGCCTGTCCGTCCAGTCCTTCCTGCGCGGCATCCACATCGTGGACTACACGCGCGACGCCCTCGCCGATGTCACCCGGCACGTGGTGACCCTCGCCGAGGCGGAGGACCTGCCCGCGCACGGCGCCGCCATGAAGGCCAGGTTCGACTGGAAGGTGCCGCAGCGGTGACCGACGTGCGCATCGACGACCTGCCCATCCGCGACGAGCTGCGCGGCAAGTCCCCGTACGGCGCCCCCCAGCTCGACGTGCCCGTACGCCTGAACACCAACGAGAACCCGTACCCGCTGCCCGAACCGCTCGTCGAGCGGATCGCCGAGCGCGTCCGGGAGGCCGCCAGGTCCCTCAACCGCTACCCCGACCGCGACGCCGTCGAACTCCGCACCGAGCTCGCCCGCTACCTCACCCGCACCACCGGCCATGAGGTCCGCCCGGCCGGCGTGTGGGCGGCCAACGGCTCCAACGAGGTCCTCCAGCAGCTCCTCCAGACCTTCGGCGGCCCCGGACGCATCGCGATGGGCTTCGAGCCGTCGTACTCCATGCACGGCCTGATCTCGCGCGGCACCGGAACCGGCTGGATCTCCGGCCCCCGCCGCGACGACTTCGGCCTCGACGTGCCCGCCGCCACCGACGCCATCGCCCGGCACCGGCCCGACGTCGTCTTCATCACCTCGCCCAACAACCCCACCGGCACCGCCGTGGACGCCGAGACCGTCCTCGCGCTGTACGAGGCGGCACAGGCCGCCAAGCCGTCCCTGGTGGTCGTGGACGAGGCGTACGTCGAGTTCAGCCACCGGCCCTCCCTGCTGCCGCTCATCGAGGGCCGCCCGCACCTGGTGATCTCCCGGACCATGTCCAAGGCGTTCGGCGCCGCGGGCCTGCGCCTGGGCTACCTGGCCGCCCACCCGGCCGTGGTCGACGCCGTCCAGCTGGTCCGCCTGCCCTACCACCTGTCGGCCGTCACCCAGGCCACCGCGCTCGCCGCGCTCGAACACACCGATACGCTGCTGGCGTACGTCGAACAGCTGAAGACCGAACGTGACCGCCTGGTCACCGAGCTGCGCGCCATCGGCTACGAGGTCACCGATTCGGACGCGAACTTCGTCCAGTTCGGTCTGTTCGAGGACGCCCACGCGGTCTGGCAGCGGATCCTCGACCAGGGCGTCCTGGTCCGTGACAACGGAGTACCGGGCTGGCTGCGGGTGACCGCCGGCACGCCCGAGGAGAACGACGCGTTCCTCGATGCGGTTCGCGCGATCAAGAAGGAGAGCTCATGAGCCGCGTAGGCCGGGTCGAGCGCACCACCAAGGAAACATCCGTCGTCGTGGAGATCGACCTCGACGGCACCGGCAAGGTCGACGTCGCCACCGGCGTCGGCTTCTACGACCACATGCTCGACCAGCTCGGCCGCCACGGGCTGTTCGACCTCACGGTCAAGACCGACGGCGACCTGCACATCGACTCGCACCACACCATCGAGGACACCGCCCTCGCGCTCGGCGCCGCGTTCAAGCAGGCCCTCGGCGACAAGGTCGGCATCTACCGGTTCGGCAACTGCACCGTGCCCCTGGACGAGTCGCTCGCCCAGGTCACCGTCGACCTCTCCGGCCGCCCCTACCTCGTGCACACCGAGCCCGAGAACATGGCGCCGATGATCGGCAGCTACGACACGACGATGACCCGGCACATCCTGGAGTCCTTCGTCGCCCAGGCGCAGATCGCCCTGCACGTCCACGTGCCGTACGGGCGCAACGCGCACCACATCGTGGAGTGCCAGTTCAAGGCCCTCGCACGGGCCCTGCGGTACGCCTCCGAGCGCGACCCGCGCGCCGCCGGGATCCTCCCGTCCACCAAGGGCGCCCTGTGACCGGGCTGTCCACGATCCTGATCGTCGTCGGGCTGTTCCTCGCCGGTGGCGTGTACTCCTTCTCCAAGCAGCAGATGCCGAAGGGCGTCGTCGTCCTGCTGGCCGTCGCCTCCGCGATGTGCCTGCTGGCCGGCGTCCTGAGGATTCAGGGGATCTGGGAATGACCGCTACCAAGAACGTCGTCGTCTTCGACTACGGATTCGGCAACATCCGCTCCGCCGAGCGCGCACTGGCCCGGGTCGGCGCCGATGTCGAGATCACCCGCGACTTCGACACGGCCATGAACGCCGACGGGCTGCTCGTGCCCGGCGTCGGCGCCTTCTCCGCCTGCATGACGGGCCTGAAGGCCGCCCGCGGTGACTGGATCATCGACCGCAGGCTGTCCGGCGGCCGTCCCGTCATGGGCATCTGCGTCGGCATGCAGATCCTCTTCGAGCGCGGCATCGAACACGGCGTGGAGACCGAGGGCCTGGACGAGTGGCCCGGCACGGTCGGCCCGCTCAAGGCCCCCGTCGTCCCCCACATGGGCTGGAACACCGTCGAGGCGCCCGAGGACAGCGAGCTCTTCGCCGGCCTCGACGCCGACGCCCGGTTCTACTTCGTGCACTCCTACGCCGTGCACGACTGGAGCCTGCAGGTCACCAACGCCGCCATGCGCGAGCCGCGCGTCACCTGGGCCACGCACGGCGAGCGGTTCGTCGCGGCGGTCGAGAACGGCGCCCTGTGGGCCACCCAGTTCCACCCCGAGAAGTCCGGCGACGCCGGCGCCCAGCTGCTGACCAACTGGCTCAAGACCTTCTAGCCGACCGCCGGCCGCCGGCCGCCGCCGACCGCCTTCCCGCTCCTTCTAGCTCTAGACCGAGGACCCGCTGAGATGAGCAAGCTCGAACTCCTCCCCGCCGTCGACGTCCGGGACGGCCAGGCCGTACGGCTCGTCCATGGCGAGTCTGGTACGGAGACGTCGTACGGCTCTCCGCTGGAGGCGGCCCTGACCTGGCAGCGCGCGGGCGCCGAGTGGCTGCACCTGGTCGACCTCGACGCCGCGTTCGGCACCGGCGACAACCGCGACCTGATCGCCGAGGTCGCGGGCGCCATGGACATCAAGGTGGAGCTGTCCGGCGGCATCCGCGACGACGCGTCGCTCGCGGCCGCCCTCGCCACCGGCTGCACCCGCGTCAACCTGGGCACCGCCGCGCTGGAGACCCCCGAGTGGGTCGCCAAGGTCATCGCCGAGCACGGCGACAAGATCGCGGTCGGCCTCGACGTGCGCGGTACGACGCTGCGCGGCCGCGGCTGGACCCGTGACGGCGGCGACCTGTACGAGACGCTGGCCCGCCTCGACTCGGAGGGCTGCGCCCGGTACGTGGTCACCGACATCGCCAAGGACGGCACCCTCCAGGGCCCCAACCTGGAGCTGCTCCGCAACGTCTGCGCCGCCACCGACAAGCCGGTCGTCGCCTCCGGCGGCGTCTCGTCCCTGGACGACCTGCGGGCGATCGCCGCGCTGGTTCCCCAGGGCGTGGAGGGCGCGATCGTCGGCAAGGCGCTGTACGCGAAGGCGTTCACCCTGGAAGAGGCGCTCGCGGCGGTGGACGCATGACCGGTTCCGTACGCCGGGTGGTCACCGGGGCGCCCTGGGAGGAGCAGTTCGGCTACGCCCGCGCTGTGGAGCTGCCGACCGGTCTCGTCCTGGTGTCCGGCTGCACCTCCGTCGTCGACGGGCAGATCGCCGACGGCGGCCCCTATGAGCAGACGGTCAACGCGTTCACCGTGGCCTTCGACGCGCTGAAGCAGCTCGGCCTCACCCCGGCCGACGTGGTGCGCACCCGCATGTACCTCACCCACGCCCGGGACGTGGACGAGGTCGGCCGCGCGCACAAGGAGCTGTTCGACGCGGTCCGGCCCGCCGCGTCGATGCTCATCGTCTCCGGCTTCGTCGACCCGCGTCTGGTGGTCGAGGTCGAGGTGGAGGCCTACCGAGGAGGCACGGCATGACACTCGCCGTACGCGTCATCCCCTGCCTGGACGTGGACAACGGCCGCGTCGTCAAGGGAGTCAACTTCCAGAACCTGCGCGACGCGGGCGACCCCGTCGAGATGGCCAAGCTCTACGACGCCGAGGGCGCCGACGAGCTGACCTTCCTCGACATCACCGCGTCGTCCGGCGACCGGGAGACCACCTACGACGTGGTGCGCCGCACCGCCGAGCAGGTCTTCATCCCGCTGACCGTCGGCGGAGGCGTCCGCAGCGCCGAAGACGTCGACAAGCTGCTGCGCGCGGGCGCGGACAAGGTCGGCGTCAACACGGCCGCGATCGCCAGGCCCGAGCTCATCCGGGAGATCGCCGAGCGGTTCGGCCGCCAGGTCCTCGTCCTCTCGGTGGACGCCCGCCGCTGCCCGGAGGGCACCACCACCCCGTCCGGCTTCGAGGTCACGACCCACGGCGGCCGCCGCGGCACGGGCCTGGACGCCGTCGAATGGGCCCACCGGGCCGCCGAGCTGGGCGCGGGCGAGATCCTGCTCAACTCGATGGACGCGGACGGCACCAAGGACGGCTACGACACGGAGATGATCGCGGCCGTACGCGCGCACGTCACCGTCCCGGTGATCGCCTCCGGCGGCGCCGGCAGGCTCGCGGACTTCGCCCCGGCGATCGACGCGGGCGCGGACGCGGTCCTCGCGGCGTCCGTCTTCCACTTCGGCGACCTGCGGATCCCCCAGGTCAAGGGCGCCCTGCGCGAGTCCGGTCACCCGGTGCGCTGACACCACGACCGGGCGGCGGCGCGTCAGCCCAGGGGCTGGGCGAGCTGGACCAGGTTGCCGACGGTGTCGTCCAGTACGGCCGTCAGCACGGGGCCCTGCTCGGTCGGCCCCTGGGTGAACTCCACGCCGAGGCCCGTGAGCCGCTCGTACTCGGCACGCAGATCGTCCACGCCGAAGACGATGCACGGCAGCCCCGCGTCGCGCAGCCCCTTGGTGTACTGCCGCGCGATGGGGCTGTCGCCGGGCTCCAGCAGCAGTTCGACGTCCTGACCGGGAGCGCCGACGGTGATGAACAGGGCCTCGCCGAGGTCGATACGGGTACGGGTCTCGAACCCCAGCACCTCCGTGTAGAAGGCGTGGGCCCGCTGCTCGTCGTCCACGTAGACGCTGGTCATCGCGATCTTGATCATGGGCGTCCTCTCCGGGGGGTGCGTACGTCCGATCATGCCCGCCGCCACCGACAACGGCCCCCGGAGAGACCCCGCGCCCGTCCCACTCGGCGGGACTCCGTGCCGGTACTGACCCCGGAGAGACCCCGCGCCCGTACGGACCCGCAGAGACCCCCGCCGGTCCCACCCGGCGGGACTCCGTGCCGGTACCGCCCCCGGAGAGACCCCGCGCCCGTACGGACCCGCAGAGACCCCCGCGGGGCCCACCAGGCGGGAGTCCCTCCGGCCCGAGGACCGGCTGCCCTACTCGATGCCGAGACGCGCGTCGTGCAGGCGCGTCACCGCCTCCTTGTCGCCGTCGAGCTCGACCCGCGCCGCGTCCTGCCGGCCGTGGGCGAACAGCGTCAGCTCGCCCGGCTCCCCGGTCACCGTCACCACCGGCGTCCCCCGGTGCCCGACCGCTGTCTGGCCGTTCGGACGGCGCAGCACCAGGCCCACCGGCGCCCGCCGGCCCAGCACCCGCGCCACCTTCTCCAGCCGCGCCCAGAGCGCGTCCGCGAACACCGGGTCCAGCTGGCGCGGCGACCAGTCCGGCTGCGCGCGCCGGACGTCCTCCGCGTGCACGAAGAACTCGACGGTGTTCGCGCCCTCGTCCACCTGTTTGATCGAGAACGGGGACAGCTTCGGCGGCCCCGTCCGGATGAGCTGGATCAGTTCCTCGTACGGCTTGGCGGCGAACTCGGCCTGCACCCGCTCCAGCCGGTCGCGCAGCGCCGGCAGCAGTACCCCGGCGGCCGCGTCCGGCCGGCGCTCGCGCACGACGACATGGGCCGCGAGGTCCCGCGTCTTCCAGCCGTCGCACAGGGTCAGGGCGTCCGGGCCCGCGGCTTCCAACAGATCGGCGAGCAGAAGTCGTTCACGCTTGGCATGGGTCGACATGACCGCCAGGGTACGGCGGTGCGGGCCGGTCCGCCCAGTGGACGCCCGGCGGACGGCGCCCGGGCGCGCGGCACAATGGCGTCATGACCAGCAACCTTGACCCGGCCATCGCCGCCCGTCTCAAGCGCAGCCCCGACGGGCTGGTCCCGGCCATCGCACAGCAGTACGACACCGGTGAGGTGCTCATGCTGGGCTGGATGGACGACGAGGCCCTCCACCGCACCCTCACCACCGGCCGCTGCACCTACTGGTCCCGCAGCCGCCAGGAGTACTGGGTCAAGGGCGACACGTCCGGTCACGTCCAGCGGGTGAAGTCCGTCGCCCTCGACTGCGACGCCGACACCGTCCTCGTGAAGGTCGACCAGACCGGGGCCGCCTGCCACACCGGCGCCCGGACCTGCTTCGACGCCGACGTCCTGCCCCTCGGGCCGGCACTTTCCAACCAGTAGGGTCTGGCGCCATGGATCTCGACACCTTCCGCAAGCTGGCGGCCGACCGCCGCGTCATCCCGGTCAGCCGCCGCCTCCTTGCGGACGGCGACACCCCGGTCGGTCTGTACCGCAAGCTCGCCGCCGAACGCCCCGGGACGTTCCTGCTGGAGTCCGCCGAGAACGGTCTCGGCTCCTGGTCGCGGTACTCGTTCATCGGCGTCCGCAGCTCCGCGACGCTCACCGCGCGCGACGGCGCCGCCCACTGGCTCGGCACCCCGCCGGTCGGCGTCCCCGTCGACGGCGACCCCCTGCAGGCCCTGCGCGCCACCGTGGACGCCCTGCACACCCCCCGCGACCTCGCCTCCGGGATGCCGCCCTTCACCGGCGGCATGGTCGGCTACCTCGGCTACGACATCGTGCGCCGGCTGGAGCGCATCGGCGACCACGGCACCGACGACCTCCGGCTGCCCGAGCTGACGATGCTGCTCACCTCGGACCTCGCCGTCCTCGACCACGGGGACGGCACGGTCCTGCTGATCGCCAACGCGATCAACCACAACGACCTGGACACCGGCGTCGACGAGGCGTACGCGGACGCCGTCGCCCGCCTCGACGCGATGCAGGCGGACCTGTCCGAGCCCGTCCGGTCGGTACCCGCCGCCCTGCCGCCCTCCGAACTGCCCCCGTACACCGCGCTCTGGGGAGGCTCCGCCTACCAGGACGCCGTCGAGGACATCAAGGAGCGCATCCGCGCGGGCGAGGCGTTCCAGGTGGTGCCCTCGCAGCGGTTCGAGACCCCCTGCACGGCGAGCGCCCTCGACGTCTACCGGGTCCTGCGCGCCACCAATCCGTCCCCCTACATGTACCTGTTCCGCTTCGACGGCTTCGACGTCGTCGGCTCCAGCCCCGAAGCGCTGGTCAAGGTCGAGGACGGGCGCGCGATGGTCCACCCCATCGCCGGCACCCGCCCGCGCGGGGCGACGCCGCAGGAGGACCAGGCCCTCGCCGACGAACTCCTCGCCGACCCCAAGGAGCGCGCCGAGCACCTGATGCTCGTCGACCTCGGCCGCAACGACCTGGGCCGCGTCTGCGAGCCGGGCTCCGTCGAGGTCGTCGACTTCATGTCCATCGAGCGGTACTCGCACGTGATGCACATCGTGTCGACCGTCACCGGCCGCGTCGCCGACGGCCGCACCGCGTTCGACGTGCTGACCGCCTGCTTCCCCGCCGGGACGCTCTCGGGCGCCCCCAAGCCGCGCGCGATGCAGATCATCGAGGAGCTGGAACCCGCCAGGCGGGGCCTGTACGGCGGTGCCGTCGGCTACCTCGACTTCGCGGGCGACTCCGACACGGCCATCGCCATCCGCACCGCGCTCCTCCGCGACGGCACCGCGTACGTGCAGGCCGGAGCCGGTGTCGTCGCCGACTCCGACCCGGTCGCCGAGGACACCGAATGCCGCAACAAGGCCGCCGCGGTGCTGCGTGCCGTCCACACCGCCAACCGGATGAACCAGGCATGACGGCATAAGGGATAGTGGGGTACGTGAGTGCCGCATCCGTACCCCAGCCCCGCGCCGCCCGAGCGGACCGGACGGCGGCCGCCGCGGGCGGTCGCCGCAGCCTCGCCGCGGCCCTGTTCCTCGGCGCCGCCGGAGCCGCCGTCGTCCTCCTCTCGTCCGGCCAGACATGGACCGAGGGCACCGTCGCGGTCGGCGGCGGCAGCGTACGGCTGGACGCCACGGGCGGCGATGTCACCGGTCTGCCGACCGCGCTCGCGGTGGTCGGCCTTGCGGCCCTCGTCGCCGTCTTCGCGGTGCGCGGCACCGGCCGCCTCGTGGTGTCCCTGCTGCTCGCGCTCAGCGGCGCGGGCGCGGCCCTCTCCGCCCTCCTGGGCGCGGGCGACAGCGCCGCCCTCGACGAGCTGGCAGCCCGCACCACCGGCGACGCCGCCGCACGCGTCGGCGAGATCACCCAGACGCCGTGGCCCTACGTCACGACCGCGGCGGGCGTCCTCATCCTCGCCGCCGGACTCCTGGCCCTCCGCTACGGCCGCGCCTGGCCCGCCATGTCCGGCCGCTACGAGCGCGACGGCGGCCCCCGCGCGCGTGCGGCGCGTCCCGCCACCGACCCCGACCGGCCCGAGGACCTGTGGAAGGCCCTCGACCGCGGCGACGACCCGACCCGCGACGGGTGACTCCACCCGGCCCCCACGGGCCGACGCGCGAGGCACGACCCCCGACATCACGTCGCACGCGCGCGTGCGGGACAATGACGACGAGCGTCCGCACACAGCGGGGCCTCACCACAGAGCGACATTCAACGAGGAGCAACTCATGGCGGGCAGCGCCCACGGACACACCCCGGCCGCCTGGACCGGTGTCACCATCGCCTTCATCGGCTTCTGCGTCGCCGGTGTCTTCATGGTGGCCGCCAACCCGCTCGGCTTCTGGGCCGGCATGGGCGTGGTCCTCCTCGGCGGTGTCGTCGGTCTGGCCATGAAGGCCGCAGGACTCGGCATGCCGAAGGAGTCCGCCGAGGTCGTCAAGGCCCGCGCGGAGGCCGGCCGGGCCCAGGCCGCCTCCTGACCTCTCGTCAGCGGCTTCACGAGGCGCGGTCCGGCACCGACCGGACCGCGCCTCGCCGTATACGCCGTACGCGCCCCGCCCGTACGCCCCGGACGCGTCCCGCCGTACGCGCCCCGCCCGTACGCCCCGGACGCGTCCCGCCGTGCGAGGCCGGACCCGCGTCGCCGTACGCCTCCCGCCGTGCGAGGCCGGACCCGCGTCGCCGTACGCGTCCCGCCGTGCGAACCGGACCCGCGTCGCCGTACGCGCCGGACCGCGCCTCGCCGCACGGTCGCGCTGCGCCTCTCCGTACGACCGGACACAATCGACCGGGTGGACGCCATGCCTGAATCCGCCGCACACCGCCCCGCCCCCGCTGCCGCCTTCCCGCCGCCGCCCCCCGCGCCGGCCTCCCTCCTCCGGCGCCTCAGCGCGCCCGTGGGCACCCTCACGGTGGTCGCGGCGGCCTTCGCGTACGTCGGCGCAGTCGACCCCAACGAACCCGGCCACTACCCCGTCTGCCCCCTCCTGCGCTTCACGGGCCTCTACTGCCCCGGCTGCGGAGGGCTGCGCAGCGCCCACGCGTTCATCCACGGCGACCTCGGCACCGCCGTCGGCGCCAACGCCGTCGCCGTGGCCGGATACGGCCTCTTCGCCGTCCTGATGGTCCTCTGGCTGGTACGCGCGGTGCGCGGCCTGCCCGTGCGGGTGACGCTCTCCGCCGCCTGGTGGTGGGCGTTCGGCGCTCTGCTCGTGATCTTCACCGTGGTCCGGAACCTCCCGTTCGGGTCCATGATCGCTCCGTGATAACCGCAGGTCGGACGCTGTGTCGTCGGCCGGATGCGGACACTCGGCCGACCTCCGGATACCATCGAGGTGACTGGCTTGATCCAACATCACCGTCCCGGAAGGGGGCCTCTCGCGTGAGTGTGCTCGACGAGATCATCGACGGCGTGCGCGCCGACCTCGCAGAGCGACAGGCGCGGGTGTCCCTCGACGAGCTCAAGGAGCGGGCCGCCAAGGCGCCCCAGGCGAAGGACGGCGCCGCCGCACTGCGCGGTGACGGCGTCAAGGTCATCTGCGAAGTCAAGCGCTCCAGCCCCTCCAAGGGCGCCCTCGCCGCGATCGCCGACCCCGCCGGACTCGCCGCCGACTACGAGGCGGGCGGCGCGGCCGTCATCTCCGTCCTCACCGAGCAGCGGCGCTTCGGCGGCTCCCTCGCCGACCTGGAGGCCGTCCGCGCGCGCGTGGACATCCCCGTCCTCCGCAAGGACTTCATCGTCACGGCGTACCAGCTCTGGGAGGCCAGGGCGTACGGCGCCGACCTCGCCCTGCTGATCGTCGCCGCGCTGGAGCAGCCCGCCCTGGTGTCGCTGATCGAGCGTGCCGAGTCCATCGGTCTCACCCCCCTGGTCGAGGTGCACGACGAGGAGGAGGTCGACCGTGCCGTCGACGCCGGCGCCCGGGTCATCGGCGTCAACGCCCGCGACCTGAAGACCCTGAAGGTGGACCGCTCCACGTTCGAGCGGGTCGTCCCCGAGATCCCCGCCGGGATCGTCAAGATCGCCGAATCCGGCATCCGCGGCCCGCACGACCTGATCGCCTACGCCAACGCGGGCGCCGACGCCGTGCTCGTCGGCGAGTCCCTCGTCACCGGCCGCGACCCCAAGGCCGCCGTCGCCGATCTCGTCGCCGCCGGCGCCCACCCGGCCCTCCGGCACGGACGGGACTGACCCCCGCCATGACCGCCGCCCGCGCCACCGCCCCGACGCCGCACCGGACGCCGCCGCGCCCGGCCGGCGCGTCGGCCGCGGCCACGCGCGCGTACCCGGCGGTCACGCTCGCCGCCACCGCGGCGACACCCCCCGAGGCGTACGCGGGTCTGGCCCGCGGCTGCCGCCCGCGCGGCTGCCGCGCCCCGGCACGACGCGTGCACGGACGGCGCGTCCGCTATGTCATCGGCGACGAACCGGGCCAGGTCAACGGCATGCGATGGCGCGCCCGCTCCATGCGCTCCCACCACCGCCGGTAACGGCCCGCCACTCGCCCTGACCCCTCTTCGGCCTGCGACTTTCGGCCCAGAGGGAAGGTGCTCCGCTGCGGGCGCGATCCGGTGGTGACGGCGCATACCGTGATCACCGTCAGCCGAGACATCCCGGGGGTGACCGCCCCCGTGAGGAGCATTCGTATGCCCAGCGAGTTCTTCGTTCCCGATCCCGCAGGCCAGGTGCCGAACGCCGATGGCTACTTCGGCGCCTACGGCGGCAAGTTCATCCCGGAGGCGCTCGTCGCCGCCGTGGACGAGGTCGCCGTCGAGTACGACAAGGCCAAGGCCGACCCGTCGTTCGCCGCCGAACTCGACGACCTGCTCGTGAACTACACCGGCCGACCGAGCGCCCTCACCGAGGTGCCCCGGTTCGCCGAGCACGCGGGCGGCGCCCGTGTCTTCCTCAAGCGCGAGGACCTCAACCACACCGGCTCCCACAAGATCAACAACGTGCTGGGGCAGGCCCTGCTCACCAGGCGGATGGGCAAGACCCGCGTCATCGCCGAGACCGGCGCCGGCCAGCACGGCGTCGCCACGGCCACCGCGTGCGCCCTGTTCGGCCTCGACTGCACCATCTACATGGGCGAGATCGACACCGAGCGGCAGGCCCTCAACGTCGCCCGGATGCGGATGCTCGGCGCCGAGGTCGTGGCCGTGAAGTCCGGCAGCCGCACCCTCAAGGACGCCATCAACGAGGCGTTCCGCGACTGGGTCGCCAACGTGGACCACACCCACTACCTGTTCGGCACGGTCGCGGGACCGCACCCGTTCCCCGCCATGGTCCGCGACTTCCACCGCGTCATCGGCGTCGAGGCCCGCCGCCAGATCCTGGAGCGGGCCGGCCGCCTGCCCGACGCGGCCGTCGCCTGCGTCGGCGGCGGCTCCAACGCCATCGGCCTGTTCCACGCGTTCATCCCCGACGAGGGCGTCCGCCTCATCGGCTGCGAACCGGCGGGACACGGCGTCGAGTCCGGCGAGCACGCGGCCACGCTGACCGCCGGCGAGCCGGGCATCCTGCACGGCTCCCGCAGCTACGTCCTCCAGGACGACGAGGGCCAGATCACCGAGCCCTACTCCATCTCCGCCGGCCTCGACTACCCCGGCATCGGCCCCGAGCACTCGTACCTCAAGGACAGCGGCCGCGGCGAGTACCGCGCCGTGACCGACGACGCGGCCATGCGGGCGCTGCGCCTGCTGTCCCGCACGGAGGGCATCATCCCGGCCATCGAGTCGGCGCACGCACTCGCCGGAGCCCTGGAGGTCGGGCGGGAGCTCGGCGACGACGGCCTGCTCGTCGTCAACCTGTCCGGGCGCGGCGACAAGGACATGGACACGGCCGCCCGCTACTTCGGGCTGTACGACACCACCGAGGGGGACTCCAAGTGAGCGGGAACATCCAGCTGCTGAGCGACACCCTGGCGCGGGCCACGTCCGAGAACCGGGCCGCGCTCATCGCCTACCTGCCGGCCGGCTTCCCCACCGTCGAGGGCGGCATCGAGGCGGTCAAGGCGGCCTTCGACGGCGGCGCCGACATCGTCGAGGTCGGGCTGCCGCACAGCGACCCCGTCCTGGACGGACCCGTCATCCAGACCGCCGACGACATCGCCCTGCGCGGCGGTGTGAAGATCGCCGACGTGCTGCGCACGGTGCGCGAGGCGTTCGACGCGACCGGGAAGCCGGTCCTGGTGATGACGTACTGGAACCCGATCGACCGGTACGGCGTCGAGCGCTTCACCGCCGAGCTCGCGGAGGCCGGCGGCGCCGGCTGCATCCTGCCGGACCTCCCGGTCCAGGAGTCCGCCCTGTGGCGCGAGCACGCCGACAAGCACGGTCTCGCCACCGTCTTCGTCGTCGCCCCGAGCAGCAGGGACGAGCGGCTCGCCACCATCACCGCGGCCGGTTCCGGCTTCGTGTACGCGGCGTCCCTGATGGGCGTCACGGGCACCCGCGAGTCGGTCGGCGAGCAGGCCGCCGACCTGGTCCGCCGCACCCGCGCCACCACGGAGCCCGGCCGTGACCTGCCCGTCTGCGTCGGCCTGGGCGTGTCCAACGCGGAGCAGGCCGCCGAGGTCGCCTCCTTCGCGGACGGCGTCATCGTCGGCTCGGCCTTCGTCAAGCGGATGCTCGACGCCGCCGACGAGCGGGCCGGGCTGGCGGCCGTACGGGAACTGGCGGGCGAACTCGCCCGTGGCGTGCGACGTGCCCCCTAGGGTTTCGTAGCTCGTACGAGTGGTTGTCGACCGGGGAGGCACGCACGTGCCTCCCCGGTTCGTTTGCCGGTCGTGAGCGAGAAGAACAGCGCAGGGAAGCGGAGCGCGCGCGAGCGCCTCCAGATGGAACGCGAGCGGGAGAAGGCCCGGGACAAGCGCAGGCGGCTGCTGATCGTGTCGGCCGCCGTCGTCGGTGTGCTCGGTCTGGCCGCGGTCGTCGGTATCATCGCCGCGAACACCGGCGGTGACAGCGGTGGCGGCAGCGGCCCCGTCGCGGCGCCCACGGGCGCGACCGGCGAGGACCGGCTGGCGATCCAGGTGGGCAAGCCCGACGCCCCCTCCACGCTCACGGTGTGGGAGGACTTCCGCTGCCCGGCCTGCGCCCAGTTCGAGAACGCCTTCAGGGACGTCATCCACGAGCTGGAGGACGCCGGACAGATCAAGACCGAGTACCACCTCGCCACGATCATCGACGGCAACATGGGCGGCAGCGGCTCGCTGAACGCCGCGAACGCGGCGGCCTGCGCCCAGGACGCCGGCAAGTTCGCGCCGTACCACGACGTGCTGTACCAGAACCAGCCGCCCGAGCCGGACGACGCCTTCGCCAAGAACGCCAAGCTCTTCGAACTGGCCGGCAAGGTCGAGGGACTCGACACCCCCGAGTTCCGCGCCTGCGTCGAGGACGGCACGCACGACAGCTGGGTGAACAAGTCGAACGAGGCGTTCCGGAACGGCGGCTTCCGGGGCACGCCGACGGTGCTGCTCAACGGCGAATCGATCTTCCCGACCAAGGGGAACGAGCAGATCTCCCCGGAGAACCTGAAGAAGTGGGTCGCCGAGGCCAACAAGGGCAAGAAGCCGGGTACGGCATCGCCCTCCGTCCCCGCCGGTTCCCCCACCACCGGGAACGGCACGGCGCCGGGCACCGCCCCGGCGCCCGGCGCGCACCAGCGGACCGACCAGGAGACCGGCGCGGACCCGGACGCGGAGCCGGCCCCCGGGACCGTGCCAGGCTCCGGACAGCGCCCCTGACCCGCCCGTAGAGCCCCGGCTCGTTATGCAGTCTTTGCCGGGCGGGTTGCCCTGTCTCCCTCCCGGCAAGGTAGCGTCGGTCCTGCCATGGACCTTGCCTACATTCCCAGCCCGTCGACCGGCGTGATCAACCTCGGACCGATCCCGCTGCGCGGCTATGCCTTCTGCATCATCATCGGTGTCTTCGTCGCCGTCTGGTACGGCAACAAGCGCTGGGTCGCCCGGGGCGGCAAAGCGGGCACCGTCGCGGACATCGCCGTCTGGGCGGTGCCCTTCGGCCTCGTCGGCGGTCGGCTCTACCACGTCATCACCGACTACCAGCTGTACTTCAGCGAGGGTGAGAACTGGGTCGACGCCTTCAAGATCTGGGAGGGCGGCCTCGGTATCTGGGGCGCGATCGCGCTCGGCGCGGTCGGTGCCTGGATCGGCTGCCGCCGCCGCGGGATCCCGCTCCCGGCGTACGCGGACGCCATCGCCCCCGGTATCGCCTTCGCCCAGGCCATCGGCCGCTGGGGCAACTGGTTCAACCAGGAGCTGTACGGCAAGCCCACCGACCTGCCCTGGGCGCTGAAGATCACCGAGGGCGCGAACCGCGAGGCGGGGCTGTACCACCCGACCTTCCTCTACGAGTCGCTGTGGTGCGTCGGTGTGGCGCTGCTGGTCATCTGGGCCGACCGCCGCTTCAGGCTCGGACACGGCCGGGCCTTCGCCCTGTACGTCGCGGCCTACTGCGCCGGGCGCGGCTGGATCGAGTACATGCGCGTCGACGAGGCCCACCACATCCTGGGTCTGCGGCTGAACGTGTGGACCGCGATCGTGGTCTTCCTGCTCGCGGTCGCCTACATCGTGTTCTCGTCGCGGATGCGGCCGGGGCGCGAAGAGGTCGTGGAACCGGCGGCGCCGGAGAAGAAGACGGCGGCGGACGCGGAGGACGCGGACGACGCGGACGACGCCGAGACGGATGGCCCGGAGGCCACCGGCGTCGGCGACGGTTCGGACGCGGCCTCGTCCGACGGCACCGGGAAGACCACGTCCGCCAAGCGGGGCTGAGCCCCGGCGGGACGCGCCGACAACGAACGCGGCCATGAGGCGGCCGCCGGGACCGAGGGGTTCCGGCGGCCGCCTCTTCGCCCCCCGCCCGCCTCTTCGCCTGCCCGGCCGGTTCAGGCCCGCCGGGAGAGGGAGAGGGTGCGGCGGGCCGCCGCGACGACCGCCGCGTCCACGAACCGGCCGTCCGGGAGGGCCAGCGCACCGGCCTCCAGCGAGGCGGCCCCGACGATCCGCTCGGCCGCCTCGACCTCCTCCCGGGTGGGCAGGTACGCCCGCTCGATCACCGGCAGCTGGCCGGGATGGATCGCCGCCCGCCCCAGGAATCCGAGGGACCGGCCCCGGACGCAGGACGCGAGGAGACCGTCCAGGTCCCGGATGTCGGGGTGCACGGACTGGACCGGCGGCGGCAGGCCCGCCGCCCGGGCGGCCACCACGATCCGGCCGCGCGACCAGTCGAGCGCGCGGTCGTCCCGTACGCCCAGGTCGGCCCGCAGGTCCGCCTCGCCGAGCGCGATGCCGCGCACGGCCGGATGGGCCCCGGCGATGGCGTAGGCGTGCTCCACGGCCAGCGCGGATTCGAGCAGCGCGACCAGCGGTACGCCGGGAGCGAGGGCCGCGATCCGTCGAATGTCAGTGCCGTGTGTCACCTTGGGGATACGGAGAGCACTCAGGCCGGGCAGTCCGGCGAGTGTCTCGACGGCCGCGGTGTCGTACGGGGAGGGAACACGGACATGGACGGGTACGGGGTGAGGGGCGGACAGCAGCTCCGCGGTGGCGGCCAGGGCGTAGGCGCGGCGGTCCGGCGCGACGGCGTCCTCCAGGTCGACGACCACCACGTCGGCGCCCGACACCAGGGCCTTCTGCACGACGTCGGGGCGGTCTCCAGGGGCGTACAGCCAGGTCAGCGGCACGGTCATACGGCGCCCTCGGCGCGCAGGGCGGCGATCTCGGCCCCCGACAGGCCGAGTTCCCCGAGCACCTCGTCCGTGTCGGCGCCGTGCGGACGGCCCGGCCAGCGGATGGCGCCGGGTGTGCCGGACAACCGGAAGAGGACGTTCTGCATACGCAGCGGGCCCAGCTCCGGGTCGGCGACCTCGGTGATGGTGCCCAGGGCCCGGTACTGCGGATCCTCCATGACGTCCCGGACGTCCTGCACCGGGGCGATCGCGGCCTCGGCCTTCTCGAAGGCGGCCATGGCCTCGTCGCGGGTGTGCCGGGCGATCCAGGCGCCGACCGCGTCGTCCAGCTCGTCGGCGTGCTCGGCACGGGTGGTGCCGTGGGCGAACCACGGCTCGTCGACCAGTTCCGGGCGGCCCACCAGCCGCAGGACGCGCTCGGCGACGGACTGGGCGGAGGTGGAAACGGCCAGCCACGTGCCGTCGGAGGCCCGGTAGATGTTGCGGGGCGCGTTGTTGCGGGACCGGTTGCCGGTACGGGGCTGGACGTAGCCGAGCTGGTCGTACCAGAGCGGCTGCGGCCCCAGCACCATGAGGATCGGCTCGATGATCGCCATGTCGACCACCTGGCCCCGCCCCGTGACCGTCCGGCCGGCCAGCGCCGTCATCACGGCGTAGGCGGTGGCCAGCGCGGCCACCGAGTCGGCGAGACCGAAGGGAGGGAGCGTGGGCGGGCCGTCCGGTTCGCCCGTCACCGAGGCGAAGCCGCTCATCGCCTCGGCGAGGGTGCCGAAGCCGGGGCGGTGGGAGGAAGGGCCGAACTGCCCGAAGCCGGTCACCCGGGCCAGCACCAGCCGGGGGTTGGCGGTGGACAGCTCCGGCCAGCCCAGGCCCCACCTCTCCAGGGTGCCGGGGCGGAAGTTCTCGATGACCACGTCGGCGTCGGCGGCGAGCCGGAGCAGCGTGTCGCGGCCACCGGGCGCCGACAGATCGAGCGTGAGGGTGCGCTTGTTGCGGCCGAGCTGCTTCCACCACAGACCGACGCCGTTCTTCGCGGGGCCGTGGCCGCGGGACGGATCGGGCTTGCGGGGGTGCTCGACCTTGATGACATCGGCGCCGAAGTCACCGAGGAGCGCGGCCGCCAGAGGACCGGCGAAGAGGGTCGCGAGGTCGAGGACGCGCAGCCCTCGCAGCGGAGGAGCCGGCTCCGCCGGAGCAGCGGAAGGGGAGGGCGCGGACGCGGACGAGGCCGAGGCGGGAGAGGTGGGAGAGGTGGAAGGAGGGGGAGAGACGGGAGGCGTGGTCGGGGAGGTCATGCGGCATCGATCTCCGTACGCAGGGGCATGGAAGACGAGGCGCCCGGCCGCTGGACCGAGAGCGCCGCGGCCGATGACGCCCAGGCGAGGGCGTCGGGCATGGGCTTGCCCTCGCCGAGCGCGACCGCCAGCGCGCCGACGAACGTGTCGCCCGCCGCGGTCGTGTCCACCGCCCGGACCCGACGGGCGGGGACGGTGAGCGGCGCCGTGTCCCGGGACGCGTACAGGCTGCCCGCCGCACCCAGGGTGATGACGACCTCGGGGACGTCGCGCAGCAGTTCCTCGGCGGCGGCGACCGGGTCGGCGACACCGGTCAGGGCGGCGGCCTCGTGCTCGTTGGGCACGATCAGGTCGGTCGCCGCGAGGAGCTCGTGCGGCAGGTCCTGGGCGGGGGCGGGTGTGAGGACGGTGCGGACGCCGTGACGGCGGGCGGTCTCCGCACCGGCGATGACGACGGGGAGGGGGAGTTCGAGCTGGAGCAGCAGGGACCGGGCCGAGGCGATGAGCGTCTCGTCGCCGGCGGAGAGGGAGGTGACCGCGGCGTTGGCGCCGGGGATGACGACGATCGCGTTGCCGCCGTGGTCGTCGACGACGATATGGGCGGTGCCGGACGGCCCGTCGACGGTGCGCAGGAGGGCGGTGTCGATACCGGAGCCGTCCAGACCGGCGCGCAGCCGGGTGCCGAACTCGTCGGAGCCGACGGCGCCGATCATCGCGACGGGGGCGCCGGCACGGGCTGCGGCCATTGCCTGGTTGGCGCCCTTGCCGCCGGGAACCGTGCGGAACTCCCGCCCCGTGACGGTCTCCCCGAGCCGGGGAGCACGGTTCACATAGGCGACGAGGTCCATGTTGGTGCTGCCGAGCACCACGATGCGGGTCATGGGCGGAGTGCCTCCTGGAGGGTGAGCGCGGCGAGGGTGTCGAAACCGACACCGTCGAAGGTGTGGACGGACGTGGCGAGACGGTTCTTGAGGGGGGAGGTCCAGCGGTCCGGGATCCGGTCGGGACGCCCGGCGAGGAGTCCGGCGACACAGCCGGCGGTCGCGGCGTTGGAGTCGGTGTCCCAGCCCCCGGACACGGCGCGGCAGATCGAGTGGGTGAAGTCGCCGTCGGCGTGGGTGAGGGCGGCGGCGAGGAGGGCGGCGTTCGGCACGACGTGCACCCAGTGGTGGTTGTCGTAGGCGGCGTGCAGGCGGTCCGCCACCGTGTCGAAGTCGCCGTGGGCACGGGCGGTGGCGATACCGAAGCGGACGGCCCGGGCGAGCCGTGAGCCGTCGGGGACGACGGAGAGACCGGCGGCCAGCGACTCGTGGACGTCGGCGGTGCCGGAGGCGGCGGTGGCGATGGTCGCGGCGGCGAACATCGCGCCGTACACGCCGTTGGCGGTGTGGGTGAGCGTGGCGTCCCGGTGGGCCTGCTCGGCGGCGCCGCCCGGGTCCCCGGGGCGGGTCCAGCCGTGGACGTCGGCGCGGATCTGGGCGCCGATCCACTCCCGGAACGGGTTGCGGTAGGTGGCGGTGAACGGCGGTTCGAGGCCGGAGAGGAGGTTGCGGTAGGCGACACGTTCGGCGGTGAAGGTGCGTCCGGCGGGGAGCTCGTCGAGCCAGAGGCGGGCGACGTCGGCGGTGCGGAAGCCGCGCCCGTACCGCTGGAGGAGCAGCAGGTTCAGCACGGCGTAGTTGAGGTCGTCGTCCTCGGGCATGCCGTCGATGTTCTCGGCGAGGGAGGTGGTGGCGGAGCGGCGGTTCCAGGGGTGGGCGGCGGCCAGCGCGGGCGGCAGGCCCCGCGCGGTGAACCAGCCGTCGAGCGGCCAGTTGCCGGTGGCGCCGGCCAGGGCGCGGATCGCGGACAGGGGCAGCTTCTCGACGGGCTTGCCGAGCAGACACCCGGCGGCGCGTCCCAGCCATCCGGCGTGCAGCCGGGCGCCCAGCGCGGACCGCCCGGCGGGGCCGGGGTGCGGCTGTGCCGGTGGGGCGGGCCAGTCGGGGCAGGCGCGGCGGATGTCGGCCAGGGCCGTCGGTTCGGTCGCCGCCAACGGGCTGGGCAGCGCGCCGAGTTCGTCCAGGAGGCGGTCCGCGAGGGCGCGCAGGTGGGCGGGTGCCGGGGTGGGGGAGGCCCCGGCGGAGACCGGCGCAGGGGCACCCCCGGCGGCGGTCCAGCGGGCCTCGACCGCGGTGGCGTTGCGGCCGTCCTCCGCCGCCTGGCGCAGTTCGTGACCGAGCAGGTCCTCCGGCTGGACCCAGGTCAGGCGCAGGTTCACCGGGCCGCCCCCGGCGCGTCCGCCAGCTCGGTGAACGCCGCCTCGTGGGAGCGGCGGCGCGCCGTGTCGCGGGCGAACACCTCGCGGGCGACCCCGGCGAGTACGGCGGCCGGGGCGTGCAGGTCGAGCCGGCTCGCCTCCGCCACCTGCTTGGCCCAGGCGGCCGGGACGGCGGCCTCCCCGTGCAGGGCACCGGCCATGGCCCCCGCCATGGTGGCGATGGAGTCGCAGTCCCGCCCGTAGTTGACGGCGGACAGGACCGTACGGCGGTAGTCGCCCGCGCCGACCAGGAGCATGCCGAGGGCGATGGGCAGCTCCTCGATGGAGTGCACCCGGGACGGGCGGCGGGCCGCCCGCGACGGGGCGCGGTAGTCGGGGCCGACCGTGTCGAACGGGGCGACGGCCTCGCGCAGCGGGCGCAGCGCCGACTCGAAGTCGGTGTGGCGCGAGGCCACTTCGCACACCGCGTCGATGGCGGCGCGCGTACCGTCCTTGGCGAGGGACAGCGCCGCCGCCACGACGCTCTCCGGGCCCGCGCCGGGGCGGCACGCCTCGGCGACGGCGGCCGCGAACACCCCGGCGGCCTCGCGGCCGTAGGAGGACTGGTGGGCGCCCGCGATGTCGAGGGCCTCGGCGTACGCGGCGGACGGGTTCGCGGCGTTGACGAGGCCCACCGGCGCCATGTACATCGCGGCGCCGCAGTTGACGATGTTGCCGGTGCCCGCCTCGCGCGGGTCGACGTGTCCGTAGTGCAGCCGGGCGACGATCCACTTCTCGGCGAGGAAGATCCGCTGCAGCGGCAGCGCCTCGGCGTGCAGTTCGGGGATCCAGCGGGGGGTGGAGATCAGGTCGGGGACGAGGTGGTCGGCGACGGCGTAGGCGTCGAGGTGGTCGCGGACGGTGGCGTACACCCTGATCAGGGCGTGCGTCATCAGGGTGTCGTCGGTGACGTGGCCGTCGCCCTTGTGGTACGGGGCGATGGGGCGGGCGGTGCGCCAGGCGTCGCCGTTCCACGGGCCGACGACGCCGGTGACGCGACCGCCGTGACGTTCCAGGATCTGCTCGGGGCTGTAGCCCTCGACGGGTCCGCCGAGCGCGTCACCGACGGCGGCTCCGACGAGGCTGCCGGTGATCCGGTCCTCCAGCGACAGGGGGGTGGGGGTGGTCATGTCGGAATTGTCCACCCGCGGCGGTGAGTTCCGTGTGTGCGAGCTGTTCGGCGAGTTCGACCAGATCGGTGCCGGCGAGCCGGGGCAGGGCACAGCCGGCGAGGACGCGGCAGGTGTCGCGCCAGGTGCCGGGCACGGAGTCGCGGCCGCCGAGCGCCCCGGTCAGCGCGCCCACCAGGGCCGGGGCGGAGTCGGCGACCCGCGACAGGCAGGCGGCGGACGGCACCGCCTGGGCGCCGTCGCCCCGGGCGGCGGTCGCCAGGGCGAGGGCGACGGGGACCGTCTCGGCGGCGGCGATGCCGTAGCTGTAGACGTGGTCGACGATCTGGTGCTCCAGCAGGGGGACCAGTTCGAAGGCGCTCCGGGCGCGGCGGGCGAGCCCGACGGCGTGCCGGCCGTTGCGGCCGATCTCGGTGCCGGGCGGCAGCTGGGCGAGCGCGGCGTCCACGACCGTGTCGACGGGCGCGCCGCCGAGCGCCGAGGCGACGGCGGCGGCCATGGCGCGGGCGCCGTGCACCCCGTCGCCGTCCTGGGTGTACCGGGCGTCGAACTCGGCGAGTTCGGCGGCGGCCCGCGGGTCGCCCGGGTGGACGACGGCGAGGACGGCGGCCCTGACACAGGCCGCGTCGTCGAAGTAGTGCGGGTTGTCATGGCCGGTCGCGGGCGGGCGCAGGCCGGTGGCGAGGTTGCCGAGACCCGCGCGTACGGAGATCCGGGCGCGCAGCGGCAGGACGGCCGACTCCACCTCGGGGGCGCGTTCCGATGCCGCCGCGATCTCGGCGGCGAGCGCGTTCCAGGCGAGGTCGACGGCTGCGCACATCCGCCGCCCCGCGGGCAGCGCGTGGAACAGACCGCTCCCTGCGGCCAGCACCGTCTCGGCCGTGAACGCCGCCCACTCGGCGTCGTCGGACGGCCCCAGCCGCAGCGGCTCCGGCGGCTGGTTCAGGGCGATCGGTACGGGCAGGGTCGTCGTGGCGTTCTGCTCGGCGAAGGTGTCGAGCTCGCGGGTGAGCCGCCGGGTCCACTCGGGCATGCGCGCGGCGCGGTGCCGTGCGGCGGGCCACCCCGCCGCGTCGCCCGCGGCCAGCCCGAGGAGCAGCCCCTCGATCCGCGACGGGTCGTGCCCGGTCTCCGGCCGCGCCCGCCGCCGGACGCCCCCGACCCGCGGCGTCCCGGCGGCCGGCGCGGTCGCGATCGGGGCGGCGCCCTTCGGCGGCCGTCCGCGTACCCGCCCGGTGGCGGGCGGCGGTCCGTCCGGGTCGGCTGGTCCGTCCGGGTCGGCCGGGTCGGCCGGGTCGGCTGGTCCGGCCGGGGCGGAACCCGGGGCCCTGGTCGCAGTACCGACCGGGCCGACGTCCTCCTGCGCCGGGGCGCTCATGGCGTGGGCCCGGCGTCGTCGTCGGGCGTCAGCAGATCCGCGATGTCCAGGACGTGGTAGCCGCGCATCGACGGCAGGCAGCTGCCCCGTACCGGACCGATACCGGCGGCCCACTCCTCCGGGATCGCGCACTCGCCCCCCATCGCCCCCGCGAGCGCGCCGGCCACCGCCGCCGTCGTGTCGGCGTCCCGCCCCATGTTGACGGCGGTCAGCACCGACGTACGGAAGTCCCCCCGCGCCGCCGCGAACGCCCCGAACGCCAGCCCCACCGCCTCCGGCGCCAGGTCGGTCCACGGGTAGCCGCCGATGACGACCGCCGACCGTACGGTGCGTTCGCGGACGAGCGGATCCGGCTGGACGCGCTGTGCCGCGACGACGGCCCGCCGCATCGACCGGGCCGTCCAGGAGTCCATGGGCACCACCGACAGCGCGGCGGCGATCACCGACGCCGGACCCGCACCGGCCATCGCTGCGGCCACGCCCGCCGCCACCGCCTGCCCCCCGAAGATGCCCTCGCCCTCGTGGCTCACCGAGCCGTCGATGGCGACGAGCCGTGCCGCCTCGGCCGGGCGGCCCGCGGCGAAGACCCCGAACGGTGCCGCCCGCATGGCGAGACCGTCGCTCCAGGCGTGCCGGTGCTGGGCCGAGATCGGCGCGGCCAGACCCCGCCGCAGGTTCTCCAGGGTGCCGCGCTCACTGAACCCGGCGCCCCGGAACGGCCCCTCGTCCAGGTCGGCGATCCACTGGTGCCAGGCCGTCTCGACATGGGAGACGGTCAGCGCCGAGCCGTGCCGGGCCAGCAGCAGCCCGGAGAAGATGGCGTACTCGGTGTCGTCCGTACCGGCCGGCCGGTCCGCGACGTATCCGGTGACGCGTCCCCACCGGGCGCGGATCTCGGACGGCTTCATGTTCTCGGCGGGTGCGCCCAGCGCGTCCCCGACGGCCAGCCCCAGCAGGGCGCCTCTGGCCCGTGCGCGTAGGACCGGCGCCGGTACGGCGACCGCAGCCGCCGACGACGAGACCGACGACGAGACCGGGGACGGGGGCGGCGGCGCGGGCGCGGACGGCGACGCGGGCGCGGGCGTGGACGGTGGCGCGGGCGGGGACGGTGGCGCGGGCGGGGCGGGATCGTAGGCAATCGACTCCATCGCGTGGCCCTTCCGTGCGCACCGATCGGTGATCCGATTCCTGGATCCGTGCCACACGGACGCCTCCGCGATGCCAGGGGCAGGGGTGGTGTCACCCGCCTGGCGCCCAGGTAAGTAAAGCCTGCCTTGCTGGCGCGCCCCTTACATCGCGCGTATTTTCGACAGTGTCGAGGGGGAGCGGGATCACGCGGACCCGACGAGACGTAGCCGTTGAACGCAGCGGAGCAAGGGGAAAGCCGTGTCCATCATCGAGGTCGCCGCGCCACTCCACGAGGCGCACCGGGACAACCACACCCACCGCGATGTGAACGGCGGCTGGCTGCGGCCGGCCGTGTTCGGCGCCATGGACGGCCTGGTGTCCAACCTGGCGCTGATGACCGGTGTCGCGGGCGGCTCGGTGTCGCAGCAGACCATCGTCATCACCGGCCTGGCGGGCCTCGCCGCCGGCGCGTTCTCCATGGCCGCGGGCGAGTACACCTCCGTCGCGTCGCAGCGTGAGCTGGTCCAGGCCGAACTGGACGTCGAGCGCCATCAGCTGCGCAAGCACCCGGTGGACGAGATGGAGGAGCTGGCCGCCCTGTACGTGGCGCGCGGCGTCGAGCCCGCGCTGGCCCGCGAGGTGGCGATGCAGCTGTCCCGGGACCCGGAGCAGGCCCTGGAGATCCACGCCCGCGAGGAACTGGGCATCGACCCCGACGACCTGCCGTCGCCGATGGTCGCCGCCGTGTCCTCGTTCGGGTCGTTCGCGCTGGGCGCGCTCCTGCCCGTACTGCCGTACCTGCTCGGTGCCGCCTCGCTGTGGCCGGCGGTGCTCGTGGCCCTGCTGGGCCTCTTCGCCTGCGGTGCGCTGGTGGCCCGGGTGACGGCACGCAGCTGGTGGTACAGCGGCCTGCGGCAGCTCGTCCTCGGCGGCGCGGCGGCGGCCATCACGTACGGCCTGGGCGCGGCGTTCGGCGCGGCGCTCTAACAGGCCCAGGGACGGGGTCCCGGGCGCTGACACGGACCTCCCGGCCCCGTCCCGCCTCGCACCCCGGGCCCGCCCCGCCCCAGCCACCCGGCCCCCGACCCCCTCGCACGGCCACACCCCGGCCCCCCTCCCGCCCCGGACCGCGCGCACGCGAGTCCGGAGGGCCCGGCCGGCCTCGGCCCGATGGCCCTCGACGGGGGGTCGGGGTTGCTGTTGTGATGAACATCCAATGGCAGGAACGCCTTGTTGGTGGGACACTATGCAAGGCGCTACATAAGTAGTCGTAACGTGGCGGTTTCGATTCCTTCATCCAAGGGCATGAGCCGTTAGCGCCGCGGGCAATGAGGCCCGCTTCCCCCTTGTCAGGCCGATGGACGTCATCCGTGCGCGAACCGCGCGATCGAGGCGATTCGTCCGCCTGCGACCGAACTCCACCGCTTCGCGCGGTGTCCGCATGCTGGAATGAGCTATCCGCTTTCCGAGAAGCACTCCATCATGTAACCTGCACGAAATTTCAGCAGAGGGCCAACGTCGTCCCTCGGCACTCGCACATGCCACGACGACGACGGGAGAGCCGATGCGTTCCGACGCCTGGTCGCCCATGGACGGTCGCCCCGCCCCGCAGGGAATGTACGACCCCCGCAACGAACACGACGCCTGTGGTGTCGGGTTCGTGGCCACCCTCACCGGTGTTGCCGACCACCAGCTGGTCGAGCAGGCGCTGACCGTACTGCGCAACCTGGAGCACCGGGGCGCGACCGGCTCCGAGCCCGACTCGGGTGACGGCGCGGGCATCCTGCTGCAGGTCCCGGACGCGTTCCTGCGCGAGGTCACCGACTTCGCGCTGCCCGAGGCCGGCGCGTACGCCGTCGGAACCGCCTTCCTCCCACAGGACGGCCAGGACGACGCCGTCTCACGCATCGAGACGATCGCGGCCGACGAGGGTCTCACCGTCCTCGGCTGGCGCGAGGTCCCCGTCACGCCCGAGCTGCTCGGCGCGACCGCCCGCTCCACGATGCCGGCGTTCCGCCAGCTCTTCGTCGCCGACGGCGCCACCGCCGCCACCGGCATCGCCCTCGACCGCAAGGCGTTCGTGCTGCGCAAGCGAGCCGAGCGCGAGGCGGGCGTCTACTTCCCGTCGCTCTCCGCCCGCACCCTCGTCTACAAGGGCATGCTGACCACCGGGCAGCTGGAGCCGTTCTTCCCGGACCTGTCCGACCGCCGCTTCGCCACGGCCGTCGCCCTGGTGCACTCCCGGTTCTCCACCAACACCTTCCCGAGCTGGCCGCTCGCCCACCCGTACCGCTTCGTCGCGCACAACGGCGAGATCAACACGGTCAAGGGCAACCGCAACTGGATGCGGGCCCGCGAGTCGCAGCTCGTCTCCGACCTGTTCGGCGGCAACGGCAACGGCAACGGCAAGGACCTGGAGCGGATCTTCCCGATCTGCACCCCGGACGCCTCCGACTCCGCCTCCTTCGACGAGGTGCTGGAACTCCTGCACCTCGGCGGACGCTCGCTGCCGCACAGCGTGCTGATGATGGTCCCCGAGGCGTGGGAGAACCACGACTCCATGGACCCGGCCCGGCGCGCCTTCTACCAGTACCACTCCACCATGATGGAGCCCTGGGACGGCCCGGCCTGCGTCACCTTCACCGACGGCGTCCAGGTCGGCGCGGTCCTCGACCGCAACGGTCTGCGCCCCGGCCGCTACTGGGTCACCGACGACGGCCTCGTCGTCCTCTCCTCCGAGGTCGGCGTCCTCGACATCGACCCCGCCAAGGTCGTCCGCAAGGGCCGCCTCCAGCCCGGCAAGATGTTCCTCGTCGACACCGCCGAGCACCGCATCATCGAGGACGACGAGATCAAGGCCGGCCTCGCCGCCGAACACCCGTACCAGGAGTGGCTGGAGACCGGGATCATCGAGCTCGAGGACCTCCCCGAGCGCGAGCACATCGTCCACACCCACGCCTCGGTCACCCGCCGCCAGCAGACCTTCGGCTACACCGAGGAGGAGCTGCGCGTCCTCCTCGCGCCGATGGCCCGCGCCGGCGCCGAGCCGATCGGCTCCATGGGCACGGACTCGCCGATCGCCGCGCTGTCCGAGCGCCCGCGCCTGCTGTTCGACTACTTCACCCAGCTGTTCGCACAGGTCACCAACCCGCCGCTGGACGCCATCCGCGAGGAGCTCGTCACCTCGCTGCACTCCTCGCTCGGCCCGCAGGGCAACCTGCTGGAGCCGACCGCCGCGTCCTGCCGCAGCGTCACCCTGCCGTTCCCGGTGATCGACAACGACGAGCTGGCCAAGCTCATCCACATCAACGCCGACGGCGACATGCCCGGCATGACCGCCGCGACGCTGTCCGGCCTCTACCGGGTCTCCGGCGGCGGCGACGCCCTCGCCGCCCGGATCGAGGAGATCTGCGCCGAGGCCGACGCCGCCATCGAGGGCGGCGCCCGGCTCATCGTGCTCTCCGACCGGCACTCCGACGCCGAGCACGCGCCGATCCCGTCGCTGCTGCTCACCGCCGCCGTCCACCACCACCTCATCCGCACCAAGCAGCGCACCCAGGTGGGCCTGCTGGTCGAGGCCGGCGACGTCCGCGAGGTGCACCACGTGGCGCTCCTCATCGGCTACGGCGCCGCCGCCGTCAACCCGTACCTCGCCATGGAGTCCGTCGAGGACCTGGTCCGCGCCGGCACCTTCATCGAGGGCATGGAGCCCGAGCAGGCCATCCGCAACCTGATCTACGCCCTCGGCAAGGGCGTCCTGAAGGTCATGTCCAAGATGGGCATCTCGACCGTCGCCTCCTACCGGGGCGCGCAGGTCTTCGAGGCCGTCGGCCTGGACGAGGCGTTCGTCGAGAAGTACTTCAACGGCACCGCCTCCAAGATCGGCGGCGCCGACCTCGGCATCATCGCCCAGGAGGTCGCCGCCCGCCACGCCAAGGCGTACCCGGCCAGCGGCATCGCGCCCGCGCACCGCGCCCTGGAGATCGGCGGCGAGTACCAGTGGCGCCGCGAGGGCGAGCCGCACCTGTTCGACCCGGAGACGGTCTTCCGCCTCCAGCACGCCACCCGCTCCAAGCGCTACGACATCTTCAAGAAGTACACGGAGCGCGTGAACGAGCAGTCCGAGCGGCTGATGACGCTCCGCGGCCTGTTCGGCTTCAGCTCGGACCGGCCCTCGATCCCGATCGAGGAGGTCGAGCCCGCATCCGAGATCGTCAAGCGGTTCTCCACCGGCGCCATGTCGTACGGCTCCATCTCCAAGGAGGCGCACGAGACCCTCGCCATCGCCATGAACCAGCTGGGCGGCAAGTCCAACACCGGTGAGGGCGGCGAGGACCCCGACCGCCTGTACGACCCGGCGCGCCGCTCCTCCATCAAGCAGGTCGCCTCCGGCCGCTTCGGTGTGACCAGCGAGTACCTGGTCAACGCGGACGACATCCAGATCAAGATGGCCCAGGGCGCCAAGCCCGGCGAGGGCGGCCAGCTGCCCGGCCACAAGGTGTACCCGTGGGTCGCCAGGACCCGGCACTCCACCCCGGGTGTCGGCCTGATCTCGCCGCCGCCGCACCACGACATCTACTCCATCGAGGACCTGGCCCAGCTGATCCACGACCTCAAGAACGCCAACCCGGCCGCCCGCATCCACGTGAAGCTGGTGTCCGAGGTCGGTGTCGGCACGGTCGCGGCCGGTGTGTCCAAGGCCCACGCGGACGTCGTCCTCATCTCCGGCCACGACGGCGGCACGGGCGCGTCGCCGCTCACGTCGCTGAAGCACGCGGGCGGCCCCTGGGAGCTCGGCCTCGCCGAGACCCAGCAGACCCTGCTGCTCAACGGCCTGCGCGACCGGATCGTCGTCCAGACCGACGGCCAGCTCAAGACCGGCCGCGATGTCGTCATCGCCGCGCTGCTCGGCGCCGAGGAGTTCGGTTTCGCGACCGCGCCGCTCGTCGTCTCCGGCTGCGTCATGATGCGCGTCTGCCACCTGGACACCTGCCCGGTCGGCATCGCCACCCAGAACCCCGTCCTGCGCGAGCGGTTCACCGGCAAGCCCGAGTTCGTCGTCAACTTCTTCGAGTTCATCGCGGAGGAGGTGCGCGAGCTGCTCGCCGAACTCGGCTTCCGCACCCTCCAGGAGGCCGTCGGCCACGCCGAGCTCCTCGACACCGCGCGGGCCGTGAACCACTGGAAGGCGCAGGGCCTGGACCTGGCCCCGCTGTTCCACGTCCCCGAACTGCCCGCGGGCGCCGTCCGGCACCAGCTCGTCGAGCAGGACCACGGCCTGGAGAAGGCGCTCGACAACGAGCTCATCGAGCTCGCCGCCGACGCGCTCGGCGCCGCGACCCCCGAGGACGCCCAGCCGGTCCGCGCCCAGGTCGCCATCCGCAACATCAACCGCACCGTCGGCACCATGCTCGGCCACGCGGTGACGAAGAAGTTCGGCGGCGCGGGCCTGCCCGACGACACCGTCGACATCACCTTCACCGGCTCGGCCGGCCAGTCCTTCGGCGCGTTCGTCCCCCGGGGCGTCACCCTGCGCCTGGAGGGCGACGCCAACGACTACGTCGGCAAGGGCCTGTCCGGCGGCCGCGTCATCGTCCGCCCGGACCGGGGCGCCGACCACCTGGCCGAGTACTCGACCATCGCGGGCAACACCATCGCGTACGGCGCGACCGGCGGCGAGATCTTCCTGCGCGGCCGCACCGGCGAGCGCTTCTGCGTCCGCAACTCCGGCGCGCTGGTGGTCTCCGAAGGCGTCGGCGACCACGGCTGCGAGTACATGACCGGCGGTCACGCGGTCGTCCTCGGCGAGACCGGACGCAACTTCGCGGCCGGTATGTCCGGCGGCGTCGCGTACGTCATCGACCTCGACCGCGACAACGTCAACTCCGGCAACGTCGGCGCGATCGAGACGCCGGACGACACCGACAAGGCGTGGCTGCACGACGTGGTGCGCCGCCACCACGAGGAGACCGGCTCCACCGTCGCCGAGAAGCTCCTCGCCGAGTGGTCCGTCGCCGCGGACCGCTTCAGCAAGATCATCCCGACCACGTACAAGGCAGTGCTCGCCGCCAAGGACGCCGCCGAGCGGGCCGGTCTCTCCGAGGCCGAGACCACCGAGAAGATGATGGAGGCGGCGACCAATGGCTGACCCCAAGGGCTTCCTGACCACCGGCCGCGAGGTCGCCGAGACCCGTCCCGTGGGCGAGCGCGTCAAGGACTGGAACGAGGTCTACGTCCCCGGCTCCCTGCTGCCGATCATCAGCAAGCAGGCGTCGCGGTGCATGGACTGCGGCATTCCGTTCTGTCACAACGGCTGCCCCCTCGGAAACCTCATCCCCGAGTGGAACGACTTCGCCTACCGCGAGGACTGGGGCGCGGCGTACGAGCGGCTGCACGCCACGAACAACTTCCCGGAGTTCACCGGGCGGCTCTGCCCGGCGCCCTGCGAGGCGGCGTGCGTGCTCGGCATCAACCAGCCGGCCGTCACCATCAAGAACGTCGAGGTCTCGATCATCGACAAGGCGTGGGACTCGGGCAACGTGACGCCCCAGCCCCCGGACCGGCTCTCCGGCAAGACCGTCGCCGTCATCGGCTCGGGACCGGCCGGCCTCGCCGCCGCCCAGCAGCTCACCCGGGCCGGTCACACGGTCGCCGTGTTCGAGCGCGCCGACCGCGTCGGCGGCCTGCTGCGGTACGGCATCCCCGAGTTCAAGATGGAGAAGCGGCACATCAACCGGCGCATCGAGCAGATGCGCGCGGAGGGCACCCGCTTCCGCACCGGCGTCGAGATCGGCCGCGACCTCAAGGCCACGGACCTGCGCAAGCGGTACGACGCCGTCGTCATCGCCGCCGGCGCCACCACCGCCCGCGACCTGCCGGTCCCCGGGCGCGAGCTCAAGGGCGTCCACCAGGCGATGGAGTACCTGCCGCTCGCGAACAAGGTGCAGGAGGGCGACTTCGTCACCCCGCCGATCACCGCCGAGGGCAAGCACGTCGTCGTCATCGGCGGCGGCGACACCGGCGCGGACTGCGTGGGCACCGCCCACCGCCAGGGCGCGGCCTCCGTCACCCAGCTGGAGATCATGCCCCGGCCGGGCGAGGACCGGGCCCCGCACCAGCCGTGGCCGACGTTCCCCATGCTGTACAAGGTCACCTCGGCCCACGAGGAGGGCGGCGAGCGGGTCTACTCCGTCTCCACCACCCACTTCGAGGGCGACGAGGACGGCAACGTCCAGTTCCTGCACCTCGTCGAGGTCGAGTTCGTGGACGGCAAGCTCACGCAGAAGCCCGGCACCGAGCGGAAGATCCCCGCCCAGCTGGTCACCCTCGCGATGGGCTTCACCGGCACCGACGTCCAGAACGGCCTGGTCGAGCAGTTCGGCCTGGAGCTGGACGAGCGCGGCAACATCGCCCGCGACGGCGACTACGCCACCAACGTCGACGGCGTCTTCGTCGCGGGCGACGCGGGACGCGGCCAGTCGCTGATCGTGTGGGCCATCGCCGAGGGCCGTTCGGCGGCTCGGGGGGTGGACAGGTACCTTACGGGTACGAGCGAGCTTCCCGCCCCGGTCCGCCCGACGGACCGCGCGCTGACCGTCTGACCACGCGGGCCGCACGGTCCGTACCAGAACGTCCCGTACAACGGCGTACGGAACACAGCAGCGCCTGCCACGTCCCCGACCGGACCGGCAGGCGCTGCGCCCTGTCCGGCGCCGTGTGCGCCCTGGTGGGCGCCCCTCCCCATCTCCTACGATCGGCTGTCCGACCGGGAGGGGGAGGACACCCGATGGCATCGCCGCGGACGGGCAGACCGGCGGGGCGGCTGGAGCGCGCGGTCGCCTTCGCCCTGCGCAACTTCGAGGTCGTCTTCGCGGCCGGCATCGGCCTGACGATCGGTTTCCTCGACATCTTCGGCGACGAGCTCATCGAGAGCGACCTCGCGTCCGGCGCCACGCTCGTCGTGCTCGGCGCGCTCGCCGTCGGCTCCCTCGCCGAGCGGGCCCGCCGCCCCCTGGCCATCCAGGAGGCGATGGAGGGCACCCGCCGCGCCATCGAGGACCTCGCCATGGTCCGCTCCCTGGCGGGCAACGAGGTACGCGAGGCGCTGCGCGAGGCCCGCCAGGGCACCAACCTCTGGTACTTCAAGGGCGGCACCGGCACCTACCTGCGCGCCGTCACGCTGCCGAGCTGCGTCCGCGCCGCCAAGGAGAACCGCTCCCAGCTCAACGTCAAGATCGAGATCCTCAACCCGGCCGACGACCGCGCCTGCAACGCCTACGCCCAGTTCCGCCGCATGTTCTCCGGTTCCGGCACGCACGGCGGCGGCGTCTGGACACCCGGGCGCACCAGCAAGGAGTCGTACGCGACGATCCTCGCCGCCTGCTGGTACCGCATGCAGCTGTCGACGCTGGACATCAGCGTCCATCTGTCGTCGACCGTGCCGACGCTCCGCTTCGACCTGTCCGACTCCGGCCTGATCATCACCCAGGACGACCCCGCCAGGGTCAACCTCCAGGTCAGGCGGGGACAGCCGCTGTACGACTACTACCTGACCGAGCTTCACCAGAGCCGTGAGCAGGCCACCACGCTCGACCTGCGCAACGCCACCCTGCTGAGCCTGTCGCCCACCGTGGACGAGGTGCGTGCCCTGTTCGACGCGCTGGGGCTGCCCCTGCCGCGCACGTTCACCGAGGGCGACATCGGCGAGGTCATCCAGAAGGCCCTGCACGCGGAGGACCCCTACGGGAGGTGAGTCGCCCACCGTGGACGCCGTGGACCCCCTGCGCCCGCACCTGGACCGCGTCGTACCCGACCTCGAGGACATCGCCTCGGGGAAACGGGAGTTGCCCGCCGTGCGGCACCCGCTCGGCTTCCTGTGCCTGCCCCTCGTCAGAGCCGGCGCCGACGGGGTCTGCGTCCACCTCTACGGGACCGCGCGCGGGCCCGGCCGCGCCGATCCGCCCGTCCCGCCGCTGCACGCCCACAGCTGGGAGCTGCGCAGCCACGTCCTGTACGGCGAGGTCGGCAACGTACGCGTCCGGGTGCGGGACGACCCGGCCGACCCCACGCACCGGGTGTTCGAGGTGCACAGCGCACCCGGCGGCGTGGACGAGATACGGCCCACCGCGCGGCTGGTGCGCGGCGAACCGGGCCGGGTGCGGATGAGCACCGCGGGGGAGACGTACGCCCTCGGGGCCGGCGAGTTCCACACGACCGTGGTGACACCGGGGCGGCCCGCCGCCACCGTTGTCCTGGGCCGCACCGTACCGGGCGGCCGCGACCTGTCGCTCGGCCCGCTGGACGGGCCGCCCCGCCGCACGACCCGCCGGTTGTGCGGCCACGAGGAGACCAAGCGGGCCGTGCGGACCGCTCTCGGGAGGATCCATGGTGAACGGCGCGCTTGACCGGGACCGGCCCTTCGCGGCGGAGCGGCGGGTGGCCGTCGCCGCGGCCGTCGCCACCGGGCGGCTGCTGCGCGGCCACTTCGCCGCGTCCAGGACGGTACGGACGAAGGGCACCCACGGGGACGTCGTCACGGACCTCGACCTCGCCGCCGAGAAGCTGATCCTCGCCCGGCTGCGACGCCACTTCCCCGGCGACCGGATCCTCTCCGAGGAGGCCGGCCTGCTGGACACCGGCAACCGGCGCACCTGGCTGGTCGACCCGCTGGACGGCAGCAACAACGTGGCGATCGGGCTGCCCGCCTACGTCGTCGGCATCGGCCTGTGCGTGGACGACACGCCTGTCGTGGGCGTCGTCCACGAGCCCGTCACCGGCCGTACCTGGCACGCCGTCACCGGGCAGGGCGCCCTCGCCGACGACGGCGCCCGGCTGTCCGGGCCGTGCGGCGACCTGCCGGGCTCCGGGCCCGTCCTGGCCTGGACCCAGGGGCACGCGGTGGACCGCGCCGACCGCACGGCGCTGGCCCTGCGCGGCACCCTGGAGCGGGGCTCCCGGCGCGTCCTGCAGCTGTGGGCACCGCTGCTGGGCTGGAGCATGCTGGCCCGCGGCACCATCGACGGGTTCGTCGGCTACCGCGCGGAGGGCGTCGACCTCCCGGCCGGGGCCCTGCTCGCGGCGGAGGCGGGCGTGGAGCTGCGCACCCTGGACGGGGCCCCCTTCCGGCCCGGGTTCACCGGCCCCGACGCCGGGCGCAGCTTCGTCGCCGCCCGCGCCGACACCCTGGCGTACCTGCTGGCGGAGGTGGCGGCGACCCTGGCCGCCGACGGGTGACCGGCACGCCGTCACCGTCCGGCCCGACCCGACCAGGCCGTCGCCGTCACCGACCGGCCCGACCCGACCAGGCCGTCGCCGTCACCGACCGGCCCGACCCGACCAGGCCGTCTCCGTCACCGACCGGCCCGACCCGACCAGGCCGTCGCCGTCACCGACCGGCCCGGCCCGTCTACGCCGTCACCGTCAGCGCCGCCGTCGCCGCGAGCGTGCCCGTCGCCGCGAGGACCAGACTCGTCGCCATGAAGCGGCCCAGATCGATCCGGGTCCCGTGCCAGCGGCACCGCTCGAACCACAGCAGCGTCGCGAGCGACGCCCACGGCGTGACCAGCGGGCCCACGTTCACGCCGATCAGCAGGCCGAGCAACTGCTCGTGGTTGCCGACCGGGACGACCGCCTCACCGGCCACGTACGCCGGGAGGTTGTTCAGCGCGTTGGAGAAACCCGCGCCGACCAGCGCCGTACGCAGTATCGCCAGCGGGCCGTCGCCCGCGCCGATCGCCCGCACCAGTATCTCGTGCAGCCCGTGCGCGCTGACCGTCTCCACCACCAGGAACATCCCCGGCACCAGCACCAGCAGCCGCCACGGCACCAGCGAGAGCCGCAGCTCCTCCCGCCGCCGTACCGCGAACGCCACCACCACGACCAGCGCCGCCGTCGATGACGCCGCCCACAGCGGCACATCGGCGAGCAGCAGCGCCAGCAGGAAACCGCCGCACGCCCACGCGCACACCCGCAGCAGCACCCGGTCGACCGGGCGGGGCCGCTCCGGCGGGGTGTAGCGGGCCTCGCCGCGCCGCCCCCGGCGCCAGTAGAACACCCACAGGCAGACCATCGTGGCGGTGATCGACGCCAGTTGCGGCGCCCACATCACCTCCGCCATCCGCGACGGCGTCAGCGCCACCCGGTCGGCGGCGAGCAGGTTCGTCAGATTCGACACGGGCAGCAGCAGGCTCGCCGTGTTGGCGAGCCACACCGTCGTCATCGCCAGCGGCACGGCGGCGATGCCCACGCGGGTGGCCAGCGCCAGCATCACCGGCGTCAGCAGCACGGCCGTGGTGTCCAGGTTGAGGGTGATGGTCGTCACCGACGCGAACACCACGCACCACAGGAACAGCAGGACGTAACTGCCCTTCCCGGCCCGTGCCACCCAGGTGGCGACCACGTCGAAGACCTCCGCCTTCCCGGTGAGCTCGGCCAGCACGACCACCGTGGCGAGGAAGACGAGCAGCGGACCGATCCGGGCCAGCACACCGGACGCGTCCCCGGCCGGCAGCAGACCGGTGGCGACGGCGAGCAGACCGAGCCCCAGCAGACCGGCGGCCAGCCAGTCCAGTGGATGCGGGCGCCGCAGGACCCCCAGGTACCGCAGGGGCTGCGCGCTTCTCAGGCGTTCCGGGTCCCGCAGGCGTCTGAGGAAAGTCACGGAAATCAGCATAGATTTTCCGCCGGACATCGCACCGGCGCACGCCTAACCTGGATGACATGCCTGGACGCGCGCTGTCGAACGGCGAACCTGACCTCAACGCGGCCGAGTTGGACTTCTTCATCAGCTACTCGCCGGCCGACGAGGCCTGGGCCTCGTGGATCGCCTGGACCCTTGAGGAAGCCGGGTACCGTACGGTCGTCCAGGCCTGGGACTTCGTCCCCGGCAGCAACTTCATCGACTTCATGCACCGGGGCGTCAGCGAGTCCGCCGCCGTCATCGCCGTCCTCTCCCGGCACTACGAACGCTCCCTGTACGGGCGGATGGAGTGGACGGCCGCCCTGCGCGCCGACCCCGAGAGCCCCGAACGGCGGCTGCTGACCGTCCGCGTCGACGACACCCCCGTCGAGGGCCTCCTCGCCACCATCACCTACGTCGACCTCGTGGGCGTCGCCGACGCGGCCGCCGCCCGCGCCCTCCTCCTCACCCGTGTCGAGCAGGCCATCGACGGGCACGCCCGGCCCGCCCGCCGCCCCGGCTACCCCGGCGACGCCGCCACCGCCCGTACCACCGGACGCCCCGTCACACCAGGGACCACCCTCCCGGCGCAGCGCTGGCTCGGCGGCGCCGGCCGGGCGGGCCGCCGAAGGCCCACGCGGGCGCCCCACTACCCGCAGGGCCCGACGGCCGCCGCCCGACAGGACGCCCTCACCGTCCTCCACCTCGCGGGCCCCGACTTCGGGCGCGGCCGCGAACCCGACGCCCTCGTCCGCGAGCTGCGCGGCGAGCTCATCGTCCTGCGCAACAACGGCGCCCCCGCCCCCGACCTGCTCGTCGTCTCCGGCGACCTCACCGCGTCCGGCAGCCCCCGCGAATGCGACCAGGCCCTCAGCTTCCTCACCTCGCTGCGCGCCCAGCTCGACCTGCCGCCGCAGCGCGTCGTCGTGGTCCCCGGCGCCCAGGACGTCAACCACGCCGCGTGCCGCGCCTACTTCCACACCTGCGAGGCCGACGAGGTGGCGCCGCAGCCGCCGTACTGGCCGAAGTGGCGCCACTACACCCGGCTGTTCCGCGGCTTCTACCACGGCCTCGACACCGTCTTCGACAGCGACCAGCCCTGGACGCTCTTCCCGGTGCCCGAGCTGAACACCGTCATCGCCGGGTTCAACTCCTCCATCGCCTACAGCCACCGCCTGGAGGACCAGTACGGGCACATCGGCCGCGACCAGGCCGCCTGGTTCGCCGAGGCGCTCCGCCCGTACGAGGACGAGGGCTGGTTCCGCGTCGGCGTCCTGCGCCACCCGCTCACCGCGGGCACCCGGCCCGGTGACGCGCTGGGCGGGCCCGGCGCCCTGGAGGACACCGGCACCCTCACCGAACTCGCCGGCCCACGCCTGCACCTGCTGCTGCACGGCCCCACCGGCGGCCCCCGCTCCACCGGCTCCGTCCCCAGCCACACGCGCCTCACCGGCACCGGCGCCGACCCGGCATCCGGGCTGCCCGTACTCGGCGCGGCCGCCCCGGCCCGCTTCCAGCTGCTGCGGGTCGGCGCCGACGGCCTCACCCGCTGGTACGACCGGGGCCGCACAGGAGCCGAGACGTTCCCCGGGACCTGGCGCCGCGCCGCCCGTATCTTCCCCGCCGCGGACCGCCCGGTGACCGCGGCCGGCCCCGACCCGGTCCATGAGCGCACCCCGTTCGACACCCCCGACGACTCCCTCACCGAACGCGTCAAAGAGGTGTGCCTGGCCCGCCGCGACGGGGTACGGCTACGCGACGTACCGCGCCGCACGGCGGGCGACATGGCCCAGATCATGGTCACCTGGCGCGAAGAGGACGTCGTACGCCAGTCCCGGATCGCCGTCCACTCCGGCACCCCCGACGCCGACCACCTCGACCGGTTCATCGCCCAGCTGCACGCGGCGGGACCCGGCACCGAGGCCGAACTCGTCCACGACGGGCCCGCCCCCGACACGGCCCTGCGCGAGCGCGCCGTCCGGCACGGCATCCGCGTCCGCAGCTTCCTCGAATTCCAGGGCCTGCTGGACCTGCGCGGCTACGTCGCCGCCCAGACCGGCCGGCTCCTCGCCAGCGACAGCTACGCCCCCGTCCGCTACCTCCCCCAGCGCTACCGCGACGCCGACCGCCCCGACGGCGCCGAACACGACAACCTGGTCGACGACCTGCTGGAGCTCCTGGAGGCCGACCACGGCCGGTTCGTCCTGCTCCTCGGCGACTTCGGGCACGGCAAGACGTTCGCGCTGCGCGAGCTCGCCCGCCGCATCCCCGACGAACTCCCGCACCTCACCCCGCTGTTCATCCCGCTGAACGCCCTCGACCGCGCCCACAGCCTCGAAGGGCTGGTCGCCGCGCACCTCGCCGGCCACCACGTCGACACCATCGACCTGCGCGCCCTGCGCTACATGCTCGCCCAGGGACGGGTCGTCCTCCTCTTCGACGGCTTCGACGAACTCGTCAACCGGGTCAGCTACGACCGCGCCGCCGACCACCTCCAGGTCCTCCTGGACGCCGCCGTCGACAACGCCAAGATCGTCGTCAGCAGCCGCACCCAGCACTTCAAGTCCCACGAACAGGTCCTCACCGCCCTCGGCGAACGCGTCGGCCTGCTGCCCCAGCGGCGCATCCTCTCCGTCGAGGGGTTCACCCCCGAGCAGATCCGCTCCTACCTGGAACGCACCTACGGCGACGAGGACGCCGCCGCCCGCCGCTTCCAGCTCCTGCGGAACATCCCCGACCTGGTCGGCCTGTGCCGCAACCCCCGGCTGCTGTCCTTCGTCGCCCAGCTCGGCACCGACCGGCTGCGCGCCGTCGCCGGAGCCGGCCGCGCGCTCAGCCCCGCCCGGCTGTACGAGGACATCTTCACCTCCTGGCTCCAGCACGAGGAGGAACGCGGACGCAAGGGCCCCGGCTCCCCGCCCGGCCTCACCGTCGCCGAACTGTGGATGGCCGTCACCGCCCTCGCCCAGCGCCTGTGGGAGAGCGGACGCACCGCCCTGCGCCACGACGAACTCACCGACGCCGTCGCCGACACCCTCAGCCGCCTCGCCGACACCGACCGCTCCCCGGCCACGCCCGGCGTCGGCCGCTCACCCCAGGAACTCGGCCACTCCATCGGCGCGGGCAGCCTCCTCGTCCGCACCGACGACGGTCTGTTCCACTTCATCCACGGCTCCGTCGTGGAGTGGCTCATCGCCCGCGAGGCCGCCCGCCGTCTCGGCGAGGGACAGGACGGACTGCTCCGCGTCCGCACCCTGAGCAGGCTCGCCGTCGAGTTCCTCTGCGACCTCGCCGACCACCAGAAGTGCGTCGACTGGGTCCGCGACACCCTCGACGGCAGCCACCCCGCCCGCGGCGACGCCGCCCGCGCCAACGCCGTACGCATCGGCGACCGGCTGCGCGTACCCGCCCACTCCGACCTGCGCGGCGCCCGCCTCGCCGGCGAGGACCTCTCCCAGCGGGACTTCACCGACGTCGACCTGACCGGAGCCGACCTCACCGACACCCGCCTCGTCGGCGCCAACCTCACCGGTGCCCGTCTCACCGGGGCCCGCCTCGTCGGCGCCCGCCTCGACCGGGCCGACCTGCGCGGCGCCGACCTCACCGACGCGGACCTGCGCCGCGCCCGCCTCACCCGCACCGACCTGCGCGGCGCCACCCTCACCGGCAGCCGCTGGTACCGCGCCGCCCTCATCGACCCGGTCATGGACGACACCACCCGCGCGGCCCCCGAACTGCGCACCGCGGCCGTGGCCCCCGGGCTGCCCGTCGACGCCGGGTTCCGCCCGTCATCCGTCGGCGTGCCCTACGGCTACGGCGTGCGCACCAGCCGACTGCCCGAACCCGTCGCCTACAGCCCCGACGGGGAACTCCTCCTCGTCGGCAGCGAGGACGGCGGCATCCTCGTGTGCGCCCCCGACACGGGCCGCGCCCTGCGCACCCTCCAGGGGCACGGCGGCCGCGTGTACGCCGTGAAGTCCGCGCCCGGTGTCATCGCCACCGGCGGCTCCGACGGTGTCGTACGGCTGTGGGACCCGGTGTCCGGCGCGTGCCGCCACCGGCTCGACGTCCACCCCGACGGCGTGTGGCCCGTCGTCCTCGACCACACCGGCACCCGTGTCGCCACCGGCGACGCCGAGGGACTCGTCACCGTCTGGGACGTCGCCACCGGCGAGCCCGTCCACCGGCTGCCCGGCCACCTCGCCCCCGTGTACACGGCCGTGTTCAGCCCCGACGGCACCCGGCTCGTCACCGGCGACGCCGCCGCCGACGTCCGCGTCTGGGACCTCGGCACCGGCGTCTGCGAACGGGAACTCCCCGGCCACCGGGGCGCCGTCTACCGGGTCAGGTACAGCCCCGACGGCACCCTCATCGCCACCGCCGACCGGGGCACGGGCCGGGGCGGCACCGTACGGATCTGGCAGGCCGGCGACGACCGGCCGCCCCAGGAGTTCACCGGCCACACCGGACGCGTCTACACCCTGGACTTCCACCCCTCGGGGCGGCTCCTCGTCAGCGGCTGCACCGACGGGCAGGTCCGCCTCTGGGACCCCGCCGTGGGCACCGCGCTCGGCACTCTGGAACGCTGCCCCGGCGGCCTCTACCAGGTCGGCTTCCATCCCGACGGCACGCTCCTCGCCGCCTGCGACAGCGACGGCACCGTCCGGCTGTGGAACGTCACCGGCACCGCGCGGGGCGGCCATGTCGTCACGCTCCACGAACGCCAGCCGTCCCCGCACCGGGGCTCGGCCTGGGCCTGCGCGTTCCACCCGTACGAGAGCCAGCTCCTCAGCGTCGGCAACGACGGCGGCGCGCAGGTCTGGGAGGCCGCCACCGGCCAGGGCAAGCGCATCCTGCGCGGCCACGGCCGACGCGTCTCCGGCGTCGCCTTCAGCTCCGACGGCGCCCACCTGGCCACCTGCGGCAGCGACGGCGCCGTACGCCTGTGGGACACCCGCACCGGCTGCCGCACCCATGAACTCACCGGCCGGGGCGACCGGCTGGTCTCCGCCGCCTTCAGCCGGGCCAGGCCCGTCCTGGGCACCGCGAGCAGCGACGGCGGCGTCTACCTGTGGAACCAGCACAGCGGCGAGTTCCTGCGCGAGATGGACGCCGAGACCGAACACATCTGGGCCGAGGCGTTCAACACCGCGGGCGACCTGCTGGCCACCGCCAACGACGACGACACCGTCTGCCTCTGGTACCGCTCCACCGGCGCCCGCGTCGCCACCCTCGACCGGCACCGGGGGCGGGTACGCTCCATCGCGTTCCGCGCCGACAGCGACATCCTCGCCACCGGCTGCGACGACAGCGCCGTACGGATCTGGGAGGCCCGCGCGGGCCGTCTGACGGCCGAACTCCGCGCCCACGAGGACCGCGTGTACGGCGTCGCCTTCGGCCCCGGGGACGCCTGGCTCGCCAGTGCCTCCTGGGACGGCACCGCCATCGTCTGGCGCGACGGCGAACCCCGGCTGCGGCTGCGCGGGTCCGGCGGCAAGTTCTGGACGGTCGCCGCGCACCCGACCCGCCCGGTGGTCGCCGCCGCCGGGGACAACCGCAGCGTCACCCTGTGGAACGCCGACACCGGCGCCCGCCTCGCCGAACTCACCGGCCACACGGGGCGGATCCTCTCCGTCGCCTTCAGCCCCGACGGCACCGCGCTCGCCAGCGGCGGCGAGGACGGCACCGTACGGCTGTGGAACCTGCCCGCCGACGGCGGGGCGCCGTCCCGGCGTGCCACCCTCATCGGCGTCCCGGGCGGCTGGGCGGCACTCACCCCGGACGGCGGCTACAAGTACGAGGGCGATGTGGCGGGCGAATTCTGGCACGTCGTCGGCATGTCCCGGTTCACGCCGGGCGAACTGGACGCGTTCCTGCCGGGCGTGCGGCGGATGCCGCTGGCCGAGGAGCTGTGACGGCGGGGCCGGCGGGGCCGCCAAGGAAGCCGGGGGCCGCCGGGGCCGCCGAGCGGCCGGGTCTCGGCGACCGCGTAACCTCCCGGCGAGGAGAGGAGTCACGGATGGCCATCAGCCTCCAGAAACTGGAGGAGACCGCCCCCGCGCTGGTCAGCCTCTACAAGAGCGCCGCCGTCAGCCTGCGCAAGCACGGCCTGAGCGGCCGGCGTGCCGCCGTCTACCTGGTGGTCGACCACTCGGGTTCCATGCGGCCGTACTTCAGGGACGGCAGCGTCCAGGCGCTCGCCGACCGCGTGCTCGGCCTGTCGGCCAACCTCGACGACGACGGGCGCGTCCCGGTCGTGTTCTTCTCCACGGACATCGACGCCGAGACCGAGATCACCCTGGCCGGACACCAGGGCCGGATCGAGCGGATCGTGGCGGACCTCGGCCACATGGGCAGGACCAACTACCACGTGGCCATGGACGCCGTGATCGACCACTACCTCGACAGCGGCGCCACCGAACCGGCCTTCGTCGTCTTCCAGACCGACGGCGGCCCGAGCAGCAGGCCCGCCGCCGAGCAGTACGTGTGCAAGGCGGCCCGACTGCCGATCTTCTGGCAGTTCATCGGCTTCGGCGACCCGCGCAGCCGCCAGTTCGACTTCCTGCGCCGACTGGACGAGCTGCCCGTCCCCGCGAGACGCCCCGTCGACAACGCGGGCTTCTTCCACGCCGGGGAGAATCCCCGGAGCGTCCCGGACGCGGTGCTGTACGACCGGCTGCTGGGCGAGTTCCCGGCCTGGCTCGCCGCCGCCGGCGCCCGGGGAATAATCCGCTCGGCCAGGCGGCCGACGGCTGGCAGTCTGACACCATGACCTCTCTCGTGCACCATGTGACGATCGACTGCGCCGACCCCTACGAACTGGCCCGGTTCTGGTCGGCCGTCCTCGACGCGCCCCTGGCCGACGACGACCTCCCCGGCGACCCCGAGGCGACGGTCCGCGCTCCGGGCGCCTCGCTGCTGTTCATCGCCGTCCCGGAGAAGAAGGCGGTGAAGAACCGCCTCCACCTCGACCTCCAGCCGCAGGACCGGGGACGGGACGAGGAGGTGGAGCGGATCCTCGCCCTCGGTGCCACGCTCGTCTCCGACCAGCGCCGCCCGGACGGCACCGGCTGGGCGGTACTCGCCGACATCGAGGGCAACGAGTTCTGCGTGGAGCGCAGCGCCGCCGAACGAGCGGCGACCGGCTGACACCCGCGCCCGCCGCGCCCGCCGTCCGCGCGTACGGGGCTGCTCGGCAGGCAGGTGACCGGTCTACGGGGTCAGCACGTGCCGCCGCACGGAGCGGCCGATGTGGCAGGAACACGTGCACATGGCGGAGACGGCGGGGCCGACTCGCGGCCGCCCGGGGTGCCGCACATACACGTACACCGGGTGGCAGAAGCCGTGTTCGTCGATGACGCACGCCCCCGACTTCCCCGTGCGGTCCGTCTCCGCCCACGCTTCCGTGATCGTGAACCGCCTGATGCGCACGGTGGCCGTGCGGTCGGCACTCACCGGGTGCCGCCCCTCCTGCTTCCGTGCCGACATGAGGGAGCACGGGAAGGCAGGCACGTGGGAGGCTCACAGCACCGCCCGCGCCCCGGCGCCTCAGCTGATCGCGGAGCGCCTGGCGATCGACCCCGGGGACCTTTGCGTCGTGACGCGGTATGAGTTCATGGCCGGCAAGCAGCCGGTGCAGCTCTCCGAGTCCTGGGAGCCCATGGCTATCACCGACGGCACCCCGATCGTGCTGCCGGAGATGGGGCCGTTGGCCGGCATGGGCGTGGTGGAGCGGATGCGCTCCATCGGCGTGATCATCGAGACTGCCGTCGAGTTGCCTCGCCCCGGCCGCGCCACCCAGGAGCAGGCGAACCTCCTGCGTATCCACGCAGGGGACCTGCTGCTCATGATCGAGCGGACCTACTACGACATCGACGGCCGCCCAGTCGAGACGGCTGACATCGCCGTACCGGATGTCCGGTGGGAAGTGGCGTACGAGTTCGGCATCGACCACCCGTGACCCGCGACCGGACTGCCGAACACTGCCCCGTCGCGCTCCGGTGACGCGTCGGCGCGGCCACGCGGGGGCAGACACGGACGGGGCAGGGTGAGGCACTCCCCACCGCTCCGGGGGTAGCTGTACCGCGTGATCGGGCGGGCCGGGGGCGGGAGCCGAGCGCGTCAGATCGGGAAGCTCCAGGAGTCATCCGGGGACAGGAGACAGCTGCCCTCGGACGAGAGTTCCGCGCGCATCGAGTGCAGAGAGAACCGGTTGTTCTCCTCCCACTTGCGGCGGACGCGCTCCAGTGCATCCCAGAGCCGGCGGGGGCCGCCCTGGTGGACCAGAGGCGCCGTTCCATCCTCGGCGCGTGCCCATGACCCGTCGGCGGCGAGCAGCCACACCACACGCCGACCGTCGTCCGGGTACGTTGCCGCGCGAGTCTCGACCCCGGGCGTATCCAGCTCGTACAGCCACCGAAGCGGCCACTCCTGCCACAGGTCGGGAATCGGGCCGTCCGGAGACCGCACGTCCTCGCCCTCTCGCACGCGGGCGGACACGAACACGTCGTTCAGCTTCGCCGGATAGTCCGCACCCTGCCGGGTCTCCATGAACGTTGCCGGATCGGGCTGGACGCTGCCTCGCGCCATGCCGTCCGCGCCCATGTCCGCCGTGATCAGTAGGGCGGTGTGAGCGATGGTCGTGACGAGACGACCGCCGGGACGGAGCGTGCGGAGCCATGACGCGGGGACGGGTCGCACGGAAACGGTCGCCATGATGCGGTCGTATTCCGGCTCCGGGAGTTCCCCGGTCGCGTCGACGGCTTCCACGCGCGGTGAGCGTCCGAACTCGGCGAGACGGGTCCGGGCAGCCTCGACCAGGTACGGGTCCACGTCCACGCTGGTCACGTTCTCGTCCCCGAAGCGGCGAGCGAACAGACCGGCGGAGTAACCGGACCCCGTGCCCACGTCCAACACCTTGTGGCCGGGCTTGACGTCGAGGCGGTGAGCCATGGACACGATGAGCCCCGGCAGGGTGGACGACGACGTGGGGTCGCCCGTGCCGTGCTCGCCGGGAGAGGCGTGGTCGGCGTGTGTGGGACCGACGCGGGTCACGAGCGTTTCGTCTGAGTACGCGGCGTGGAGCCGCTCGGGGGAGTCCTCGGTGAGGTCCACCAACTCCCATTCCTGCGTGGGACTGTCGGGAATGCGCTGCCACCAGCGCGGTACGAGCCGGTGACGGGGGGTGTTGCTTACGGCGTCATGCCATGCGGGGGCGTCTGCGGTCACCTTGTCGGCAAGCGCGTGGGCGGCTTCGGTCCATGGGGGCGCTTTGGTCATCTGGTCTCTCCCTGTAGGGCGTCGGCCATGGCTTCAACGAGCGGAACACCAGCCCTGACAGCGAGCCAGTGCCATTGACCGTTGGGGTTCACCTCGAAGAACACCCAACGACCGTCCGGTGTGACGGCGAAGTCCAGCGCGCCGAAGAACAGGCCGAGTTCGTCCATGAGCCGGCGGACCCCCTGTTCAACCTCCGGGGGCATGTCCACGGCCTCGTATGTGTGGGACTGGTAGTCCGTCCGCCAGTCCAGCTGTGCGGCTTCGCTGCCCGCGTGGATGGCAACGGGGAACATGCGGTTGCCGATCACCGTCAAGCGCACCTCGTACGCCTTGTCCACGCGTTCTTGGAACAGATGTGCAGTGCCGCTCACTCCGTCGTCCACCTGGTCTGCGGAGACGAGCGCCACGGGGAGGAACTGACGCTTCCCACCAGGACCCAGTACGCCACCGCCGAGCCCCTTGTAGACAACCGTGTCGTCCCCCATGAACCTACGGGCATGCTCGGGGTCCGACGTGATCACCGAGCGGGGCACGTTCAGCCCGCACCGCGCGGCAACGGCAAGCTGTCTCGGCTTGTAGTTCGCTGCCGCGTCGTCGGCGGGGTGGTTGACCCACCGGACGGGCAATGAGCCGAGCACGCCGAGCAGCCCTGAGCGTGCTTCCGAGACCGCGAGCGCGCGAGCGTGTCCGGGCCAGTCGACGGGGATCCGGAACTCGTTGGGGCGACGCCACCACACCGACTTGACGGACTCCAGGCGGACCGTACGGGAGCCGGTGAGGGACCCCGCCCAGCCGTCCCCGGTGAGGGAGACGGCCAGACGGGAAGCGGTCGGGAAGTCGGCAGTGTCATACCTGACGACGTGCTCACCGCGTTTCACCAGCTCCTCAACCACCGCATCGGCCGTGAGATCGTCCCGGCCGGTCAGGATGAGGATGGGTCGCATGTCAGTACAGGTCGGTCCCGCTGTCGGAGCCCGGCGCGCTGCCGTCGCCGTTGCTGGTCTCCGTCTGCGTCTCGGGCAGCTCGGCCGCGAGGGCGTGCCACGGGTTGCCCTCGGCGGAGACGTTGAGCTGAAGCGACTCGCTGTACGTGATGACAGGCGCCTCGCCGTTCGTCGGAGCCGGCGAGACCAGATGCCGTACCCCGAAGGGGATGGACGTAGTGGTCGCGGTGCGCATGCTGTGTTCCTCCTGTTGTCGCGTCTTGCCCTGCCGTTACAGGTCCGGTCCGCTGCGAACGTCCCGCATGCAGCCGACCGGAGGTAGCGCCCGCCCCCTGCCCCAGAGCGAGTCAGTGCGGGCGGCGGACTCGTCGGCGACGTACTCAGCACGGTCATGGGGCTGCCTGCCCACTCGATGCGCTCCCTCACAGCAACTCCCGACGGCATCGGGCGCTCGCGCCGGCGCTTGCGGCGCGCAGCGCTGTTCGAAAGAGACCGGTTGAGTCCGCTGGGGCCATAAGCCCGAGCACGCGTCGTTCAGGTCGCGTCGTCGCCGCCGGTCGGCGGGGCTACGGTTCATGACCTGGTCTCCCATGCTCCGAAGGCGGGACGAGTCATGACCGTATGGCTGTGACGGGCAGTCAGACCAGCTCAAAAGCACGGTAGTTCACGGAGTGCGATCGGCCGGCTACCACGCTCCGTGGTAGTTCTCAGAAAACCCCCAGGTAGGAAGCCATGTCGCGCATCTCTTGGGTAAGCGTGCGCTTACGTGACCTGAGTGCGTCGGACATGATGTATCGCGCTAGCGGCTGGTGACGGAGCCACGCCCCGTTGCTCTCGCGGAGGCCCACCAGCTCGGCCATCGCGTCCTGGTGCGACCCCAGCGCGACATGGGCTTTGGCCACGTCAAGCCGGTGGCGTCCCCAGTTCGGTGCGGTGGGCTTGCCGAGAGCCTTCAACGCCTTGTTCCCGAGTACGCCTTCATCCGCCCGCCGCAGTACTCCGCGAGCGTCGCCGTCCAGCGCCAGGTCTTCCACGGCCTTCATCTCCGCTGTGACGGGACCGAACCCGCCCCAGTGGTGGGGGAAGCTGTTGCGCTCGGTAGCGAGGGCGCTTGCCGCTGTCGCAGCCATCCGGCGGGCGTACGCGGCATCGTCGGGCCGGTTGTTCCGCACGGTGGAGGACGCCACGCGCAACCACAGTTCACCCCAGATCGCTAGTTCGTCGGGCTTCGCCGACGACATGCGGGGTTCCATGACTTCGGCTGTCCGCAGCGCGAGCGCTTCGCTTTCGTCGAACCTGTCTTGCCGTAGCAGCAGCCAGCACATCCCCACGATGCCTGTGCCCGCGGCCGACTGCTGCCCGGATTCCCGAGCTGTCCGGATGGACTCCGCGAGGGCGTAATAGGCCAAGTCGTACTGGCGTACCTGGGTGAGGTACTTGCCGGCCAGCAGCAGTGAGTGGGTTCGAGCCTTGTCCGCCTCGTGTCTGTCCTCGTCGCCCTCGACCGCCGTCACGGTGGCTTCCGTGTCCCTGAGCAGCGCGGGAAGTTGCCGCGCGACAGAGTCGTACCGGTCAGCCCAGTAGAGCGCGTGCACGTCTTCGATGCGCCTGTGCAGGTCGGCAAGGTCGCTCGGCTCCGCCGCGAGCACCACGGGAGCTTCCAGCCCGACCGGCGGCATCAGGGCCTTGCGGAGTTCCACGAGGTTCCGGCGGGATGCCTCGTCACCGACCACGGGGGCCGGGGAATCCGCTACGAACAGCTCGGCCGTGGTCACGCCCAACCCGCGAGCCACCTGGTGGAGGGTGTCTGTACGTACGTCGCCGCCCTGCTCGATCTTCCGAACGGTCTGGATGGACAGACAGGTGTTCTGCGCCAGTTCTTCCTGGCTCCATCCCCTGCGGCGCCGGTGCTTCCGTACGTTGTGCGCAAGCGCTGTCGTCATCGTCGCCCCTCCCCTCTGTGCAACGGTACGCCCGAGGGGGACGCTCGTACTGATACCCGCACCGCTCTTGACGCAACGCGCAATCGGGGGCCCGGGTACGACGAGAGCGGGGGCGGACCCGGTGTCACAGGGAGTCGAGCAGCACCTGCTCCCGGCACCACGCGGGCGCGCCCCACGCCTCGCGCAGCGGTCGCGCCTTGCGGAGCCACAGCGCGAGGGCCGGCTCGTCGGTGTAGCCGATCGCGCCGTGCAGCTGGAGCGCGGTGCGGGCCGCCGCGTACGCCGCGTCGCCGGCCGCGGCCTTGGCGGCGGCGACGTCCGCCGTACGGGACGTCAGCGCCGCCCCGTACAGCAGCGGCCCGGCGAACTCCAGGCCCAGCAGCGTGTCCGCCAGCCGGTGCTTGACCGCCTGGAACGAGCCGATCGCCGCCCCGAACTGGCTGCGCCGCCGCACGTACGCCACCGTCCGGTCCAGCAGCGCCCGCCCGACGCCCAGCGACTGCGCCGCCGTCGCCAGCGCCGCCCGGCGCGCCGCGTCCCCGGCCGCCCGCGCCACCGGCTCCCCGGCGGCCAGCAGTTCCCCGCCGTCCGCCGGCCGGGCGAGCCGCCGCACCGGGTCGGCGGAGACCCGCACCGGGCCGTGCCCGGGGGCCGACCACAGCTCGTCGCCGTGGACGACGACCAGGAGAGCGGCGGCATCGGCGTCCAGCGCGTACCCGCCCGACTCCGGCATGGCGAGCGTCGCCGTCACCTCGCCCGCCGCGATGCCGGGGAGCAGCCGTTGCGCGGGGGCCTCGTCGCCGAGTGCGGCGAGACGGGTCAGCAGTTCCGCCACCGCGAGGGTCTCCACCACGGGGCCGGGGACCGCGTGCCGTCCGGCAGCCACGCACGCGAGGGCGATCTCGACCGGGAGCGGGCCGAGCCCCCCGTACCGTTCGGGTACCGCGAGCGCGAAGAGGCCCGCGCGGGCCAGCCGCGACCAGACGGCCCGGCCGGGCGCCGGGTCCCCCGCCGCCCACGCCCGTGCCGCCGCCGGGGCGTCCGCCGCCGTCAGCATCGCGTCCAGCGTCCGGCTGAGGTCCCGCTGCTCGGTTGTCGGGTGGAAGCGCATCAGCGGCGGCCCTTCGGCAGGCCGAGCAGCCGCTCGGCGACGATGTCGCGCTGGATCTCGTTCGTACCGGCGTAGATCGGCCCGGCGAGCGCGAACGTGTACCCCTCCGCCCACGGGCCGTCCGCCATCTCCCCCTCCGCGCCCTGCAGTTCCAGCGCCGTCTCGTGCACCTTGATGTCGTGCTCGGACCAGAACAGCTTGTTGAGGCTGGCGCCGCCCGGCGAGAGCGGCGCCCCGGACGCCGCGCCCGACGCGGCCGCCAGCGCGTACAGCCGGTACGCCCGGGCGCCGATCACCGCGTCCGCCACCCGGTCGCGCAGCGCCGGGTCCTCGCCCCGTTCGCGCCACAGCCGTACGAGCCGGTCGGCGGCCGCCAGGAAGCGCCCGGGGGAGCGCAGCGTCAGCCCGCGCTCCGCGCCGGTCGCCGACATCGCGATGCGCCAGCCCTGCCCCGGCTCGCCGATCACGTCCTCGTCCGGGACGAACACCTCGTCGAGGAACAGTTCGGCGAAGGCGGGCCTGCCGTCCAGGCGTCCGACGGGCCGTACCGTCACACCGGGCTCCCGCAGCCCGAACATCAGATACGTCAGCCCCTCGTGCGGCCGGGCCGCCGCCGGGTCCGTACGGAAGATCCCGAAGGCGCGGTCGGCGAACGCGGCCCGTGACGACCAGGTCTTGTGCCCGTTCAGCAGCCAGCCGCCTTCGGTGCGCACCGCGCGCGACCGCAGCGACGCCAGGTCCGAGCCGGCCTCCGGTTCCGACCATGCCTGCGCCCAGATCGTCGTACCGCTCGCCATCGAGGGCAGGACGCGGTCCCGCTGCTCCGGCGTGCCGTGGTCGAAGAGCGTCGGCGCGAGGAGGCTGATGCCGTTCTGCGAGACCCGGCCGGGCGCGCCGGCCGCCCAGTACTCCTCCTCGAAGACCAGCCACCGGAAGGTGTCGGCACCCCGGCCCCCGTACCGCTCGGGCCAGGACACCGCCGACCAGCGGCCGGCGTGCAGTTCGGCCTCCCACGCCCGGTGCGCGGCGAAGCCGTCCTCCGTCTCCAGCGACGGCAGCGGCCGCGCCGGCACGTGCGCGGCCAGCCAGGCGCGGGCCTCGGCCCGGAAGGCGTTCTCCTCGGTCGTGTGCGCAAGGTCCATACCGCCCACCTTCCCTAACAAGCGTTTGGCAGGTTAACGTACGGCCATGAGCAGCGTCGAGCCTCCGTACGTCCCCGGACACGGCCTGCTGGCCGGACGCACCGCCGTCGTCACCGCCGCCGCCGGCACCGGCATCGGCGGCGCCACCGCCCGCCGGCTCCTGGAGGAGGGCGCCCAGGTGCTGGTCAGCGACGCCCACACCCGGCGCCTGAACGAGACCGAGCGGAACCTCGCGGCCGAGTTCGGAGCGGCCTCCGTCACCGCCCACCCCTGCGACGTCACCGACGACACCCAGGTCCACGACCTGTTCGCGGCGGCGGTACGGCTCCACGGCGGCCTCGACATCGTCGTCAACAACGCCGGCCTCGGCGGCACCGCCGCACTCGCCGACATGACCGACGACCAGTGGGACCGGGTCGTCGACGTCACCCTGAACGGCACCTTCCGCTGCCTGCGGGCGGCACTGCGGCACTTCAGGGACACCCGGCCGAGCGGCGGCGGCGTCGTCGTCAACAACGCGTCCGTCACCGGCTGGCGCGCCCAGGCCGGGCAGGCGCACTACGCGGCCGCCAAGGCGGGCGTCATGGCCCTCACCCGCTGCGCCGCGATCGAGGCCGCCGCCTACGGGGTACGCGTCAACGCGGTCGCGCCGAGCCTCGCCATGCACCCGCACCTCGCCAAGGTCACCTCCACCCGGCTGCTGGAGGAGCTGACCGGACGGGAGGCGTTCGGGCGGTACGCCGCGCCCTGGGAGGTCGCCAACGTCATCGTCTTCCTCGCCAGCGGCTACGCCTCGTACATGACAGGCGAGACCGTCTCGGTCAGCAGCCAGCACCCGTAGGACGACAATGGACCACGTGCCGAACAAGCCCAGGACCCCGCAGAAGAAGCCCCGCCCGATCGACGCCGCGCAGCAGGAGCGGCGTGCCGAGATCCTCTCCACCGCCGCCGAGGTCTTCGCGGCACAGGGGTACAACGCCACCACCGTCCGCCGGATCGCGGACGCCGCCGGCATGCTCGCCGGCAGCCTCTACTACCACTTCGACTCCAAGGAGTCGATGGTCGACGAGATCCTCTCGTCCTTCCTGGACGAGCTGTGGACCGGCTACGACACCGTCCTCGCCGCCGGTCTTGGCCCCAGGGAGACCATCGAGGCGCTCGTCACCGAGTCCTTCCGGGAGATCGACCGGCACCACGCCGCCGTCGCCATCTACCAGAAGGAGTCCCGGCACCTGGCCGCCCTGCCCCGCTTCCGGTACCTCACCGACTCCCAGGAGAGGTTCGAGAAGGCCTGGCTCGGCACCCTGGAGAGAGGCGTCGCCGAACGGGTGTTCCGCGCCGACCTCGACGTCCGCCTCACCTACCGGTTCGTCCGCGACACGGTGTGGGTGGCCGCCTCCTGGTACCGCCCCGGGGGCCTGCACAGCCCGGAGGAGATCGCCCGCCAGTACCTGTCGATGGTCCTGGACGGCATCGCCGTACGCACGTAGCCGATCGAGGAGTTCGACATGGCCGAGGCCTACATCGTGGAAGCGGTACGCACGCCGGTCGGCCGGCGCGGAGGCGGACTCGGCGCCGTCCACCCGGCCGACCTGGGCGCCCATGTCCTCAGGGCGCTGGTCGAACGGACCGGCATCGACCCGGCCGCCGTCGACGACGTCGTCTTCGGCTGCCTGGACACGGTCGGCCCGCAGGCCGGTGACATCGCCCGTACGGCCTGGCTCGCGGCCGGCCTCCCGGAACAGGTGCCGGGCGTCACCGTCGACCGGCAGTGCGGCTCGTCGCAGCAGGCCGTCCACTTCGCGGCGCAGGCCGTCCTGTCCGGCACGCAGGACCTCGTCGTGGCGGGCGGCGTCCAGAACATGACGATGATCCCCATCGCGTACGCGTCCCGGCAGGCGGGCGCCCCGCTCGGCCTGACCGACGGCCCCTTCGCCGGCTCCGACGGCTGGCGCGCCCGCTACGGCGACGCGCCCGTCAACCAGTTCCACGGCGCCGAACTGATCGCCCGGGACTGGGGCATCACCCGCCGCGACCAGGAGGAATACGCCCTCACATCCCACCAGCGGGCGATCAGGGCGACCGACGAGGGCCGCTTCGCCCGCGAGATCGTCCCGTACGGGGACGTGACCGCCGACGAGGGGCCGCGCCGCGACACCGACCTCGGCAGGATGGCAGCCCTGCGCCCCGTCCTCGACGGCGGCACGATCACCGCCGCCTGCTCGTCCCAGGTCTCGGACGGCGCCGCCGCGATGCTGCTGGCGAGCGAGCGCGCCGTGACCGCGCACGGGCTGACCCCCCGGGCGCGCGTCCACCATCTGTCGGCTCGCGGCGAGGACCCGATCCGGATGCTGTCGGCACCCATACCGGCCACCGCGCACGCGCTGAGGAAGACCGGGACGACCATCGACGACATCGACCTGGTCGAGATCAACGAGGCGTTCGCCCCCGTCGTCCTCGCCTGGCTGAAGGAGACCGGCGCCGACCCCGCCCGGGTGAACGTCAACGGCGGTGCCATCGCGCTCGGCCACCCGCTGGGCGCGACCGGCGTCCGGCTGATGACCACCCTGCTCCATGAACTGGAGCGCACCGGAGGACGGTTCGGCCTCCAGACCATGTGCGAAGGCGGCGGCCAGGCCAACGTGACCATCATCGAACGGCTGTGACCGAACCGGCCTCCGAGGGCCCCGCCCCGTCCCCTGCCGTGTCACCGTTCCGTGTCACCGTTCCGTGTCACCGGACCCCGGGCCGGGGCAGGGAGTCCAGCGTCCGCCACGCCTCGGACATCACGCGCCGCACCAGCTCCTCGCAGCTCGGCAGGTCCTCGATCACGCCCGCCACCTGCCCGGACGCCATGACGCCGAGGTCCGTACGGCCCTCCACCATGGCCGCCCGAAGCAGCATCGGCGTGTTCGCGGCCAGCAGCACCTGGCTCCACGTCAGGTCCTTGCCCCGCTTCAGCGCCAGCCCGTCCCGCACCATCCGCCGCCATGACAGCCCCGACAACCGCCGGAAACCGGCCGCTCGCCGCACCGCCCGCGCCGTCGCCGCCGCCCGCCCGGCCGGACCCGCGCCCTCCAGCGCCGCCACGAAATCCGTACGCAGCACGCGGTGCGGCAGCCCGTCCACGGCCCTGGTCACCGTCACGTCCCTGACGCCCGCCGCCAGGTAGGCGGCCTTCACCGCGTCCGGCACCGTCGAGTCGGAGGTGAGCAGGAACCGCGTCCCCATCGCGACGCCCGCCGCCCCGTACGCGAGCGCGGCGACGAGCCCGCGCCCGTCGTGGAACCCGCCGGCCGCGACCACCGGGACGGACACCGCGTCCACCACCTGCGGCAGCAGCACGCTCGTCGCCACCTCACCGGTGTGCCCGCCGCCCTCACCGCCCTGCACGATCACCGCGTCGGCACCCCACGCCACCACCTTCTCCGCGTGGCGCCGCGCACCGACCGACGGCACGACCACGACTCCCGCATCCTTCAGCTCGGCGATCAGCTCCCGGGACGGCGCCAGCGCGAACGACGCCACCCGCACGCCCTCCTCCACGAGGATCCGCACCCGCTCCCGCGCGTCGGAGGCGTCGGCCCGCAGGTTGACGCCGAACGGCGCGTCCGTCCGGGACCTCACCTCCCGTACCGCCTCCCGCAGCCGGCCGGGCGTCATCGTCGCGGAGGCGAGCACGCCCAGTGCCCCGGCGCGGGCGGTCGCCGACACGAGGCGCGGTCCGGACACCCAGCCCATGCCGGTCTGCACGATCGGGTACCGCACCCCGGTCAGCCGCGTGAACGCGGTCTCCAAGGACGGCTCCGCCCGCCCGGTGTCCGGCTGCCGGGGGCCGTCCCGCCCGGGGCCGTCCCGCCCGGGGGTCGGCTGCCGGGGGCCCGGCTGGCCGGGGCCGTCCCATCCGGTGTCCGGCTGCCCGGAGCGGGGACGCCCGGGAGGCCCGTCCCATCCGGAGCCCGCCCGCCCGGGGCCCGCCCGCCCGGGGTTCGGCTGCCCGGAGCCGTCCCATTCGGAGCCCGCCCGCCCGGGGCCCGGTTCCGCACCCGCGCCGGAGGGCGCCGTGTCCCTCATCGGACCCCGACCTCCCGGTCCCGGCGGCCCTCCGGGTCGATGACCTCCCGGATCAGCCGGAGCTCCTCGGCGGTCGGCTCGCGGGTGTACGGGACGTCGTCGCCGGTCACCAGCGGGAACCCGGTCGCGGCCGCGACCTCGTCCAGGGTGACACCCGGGTGCAGCGAGGCCGGCCGCATCACGTGGTCCGGCGTCGCGAAGTCGAACACCCCGAGGTCGCTGACGACCCGGACGATCCGGTGGAACCGCGCACCGGCCGGAACCCGGTCGTACCCGACCCCGCACACCATGTCGACGCGTTCGACGAACACCCGCCGCGAGTGCCGGGGCACCCAGTAACTCGTGGGATTGTTCAGCGTGTTGACCGGCGCGCCGCGTACCCCGATGAGCTGCCGGACGGGCCGTTCCCAGTCCCCGACACAGGAGATGTTCTGGTTCCCGAACCGGTCGATCTGGCTCGCGCCCATCATCACGTGCCTCCGTCCGCCGGTGACGAGCGCCAGATGCGCGCGGTACGGCAGCCAGCCCTCCACCGTGCCGTCGAGGCCGACGAGCGTCGCCTCACCGTCGGTGAGCAGCAGGTCGGGGGAGAAGGTGTGCTTGGCCAGCCGTGCGCCGATCGACGGGATCAGCCCCATGGGGGCGGCCAGCACCTCTCCGGCGTCCCGCCATGCCTCGGCGCAGGCGACCACGCAGTACTCGGCCCGTGTGATCACCCCCGCGCACCCCCTTCCCTCTCCCTCTCCCTCTCCCTCTCCCGGTCCAGGTCCGGGCCCCGCCCCCGCCCCCGCCCCCGCTCCCTCTTCTCCTTCTCCCGCTCGTCGTGAAAGGCCCGGACGGCCGCCTGATAGTCCGCCTCACCGACCAGGAACCGTCCGGCGAACTCGTCCCACGGCGTGGCCGCGTACCACTTCTGGAACTCCTCGTCCCGGCCGTGGTCGGGGGCGCAGGAGGTGAAGTGCGCGCCGCCCGGTGCCTCGACGACCCCGGCCACGGTGTGCCGGGAGAGCAGCAGCGACTGCGGCGGGGCGTCCCCCGTCAGCTCCGCCGTCTCCACGATCCGCTCGCACGACACGTACGCGGCATCGGCGGCCTGGCAGAACAGGTCGTCGAAGTACGGGTCGGGGCCGAGGTAGCGGGCGTTGCCGAGGCGGTCGGCGAGGTTCAGGTGGACGAGGGCCGCGTCCATGCGCAGGGCGGGCGCGGCGACGAACTCCTCGCCGTCCTCGTACGGTGAACGGACCGTGCGCAGCTCCGGGTTGACGCGCATGACGTCCGAGCCGAGCCCCGCCCGCACCGGCAGGAACGGGAGCCGGTTCGCGGCGGCGTGCAGGCCCCACATGAACATCGCCTCGTCCAGCTCGGTCAGTGCGAGGGCGCCGCGCTCGCGGGCCGCGCGGAAACGCGGCTCCAGCGGGATCGAGTCCAGTGTCACGAACGGTGCGACGAGCCGGCGGATCCGGCCGGCGGCGGCCAGCATGCCCACGTCGGGTCCGCCGTACGAGACCACCGTGAGGTCGGTGATCGCCGACCGGATCAGCGCCCGGACCAGGGCCATCGGCTTCCGGCGCGACCCCCAGCCGCCGATGCCGACGGTCATGCCGCTGCGCAGCCGGGACACGACGTCGTCCAGGGACATGACCTTGTCCGTCATCCCGCGCCCCCTTCCTCTCCCCGGCCGTGTCCCTGGTCCTGTCCCCGGCCCCGGCCCTGTCCCGCACCGGAGGTGGCCCGCTCGCCCGTCCCGAAGGCGTCCCGCACCCGGCCGGCGACCCCGCCGAGGTTCGCCTCGAAGGTGAACCCCTGCTCGAAGCGGTAACTGCGGTGTACGTCCACGGGGTCGATGCCGTTGATGGCCGCCTTGGCGAGCCGCAGCAGCGTCCCGTCCTTGCGGGCGATCTCGCGGGCCAGCCCGGCCGCCGCGTCCGCCAGCTCGTCGCGGCCCACCACCCGCCAGACGGAGCCGTGGGCGTGGAGTTCGGCGGCGGTGACCGTACGGGAGGTGTAGTACAGGGCGCGCATCAGATGCTGGGGGACCAGCCGGGCCAGATGCGTGGCCGCGCCGAGCGCGCCACGGTCCAGTTCGGGCAGCCCGAACACGGCGTCGTCGGACGCGACGATCGCGTCGGCGTTGCCGACGAGTCCGATGCCGCCGCCCAGGCAGAACCCCCGCACGGCCGCGACGACGGGGACCTCGCACGCGTACACCGCCGAGAACGCCTCCGCGCAGCCGTGGTTGGCGCCGAGCAGCGCCCCGTGCCCGGCGTCACGCTGGAGCTCCTTGATGTCGACGCCCGCGTTGAAGCCCCGGCCCGCCGCCGTGAGGACGACGCAGCGCACGGCCGGGTCGCGCCCGGCGGCGCGGACCGCGTCGGCGAGCGCGTACCAGCCGCTCACGGGCAGCGCGTTGACGGGCGGGAAGTCGACGGTGACGACGGCGACGCCTTCAGGCCCGGCGGTGGTGCGGACTCCCATGAGCGGCTACCTTTCCACCAAACGTTTGTTAGGCACCCATTCGGAAGGAAGGTAGCAGCCGATGGAGCTCGACGGGAGGGTCGCCGTCGTCACCGGCGGCACACGCGGCGTCGGAGCCGGCATCGCCCGCGCGCTGCTCACCGCCGGCGCGCACGTCGTGATCTGCGCCCGCAGACCACCGGACGCCCCGGTCCAGGCGGCGGGCCGCACCGCCGAGTTCACCCCCCTCGACCTGCGCGACCACGCCGCCGTCGACACCTTCTTCGCCGCCACGGCGCACGCCCGCGGCCGCCTCGACATCCTCGTGAACAACGCGGGCGGCACACCGCACCGCCCGCTCGCCGACGGGAACGCCGCCCGCCACGCGCGCGTCCTGGAGCTGAACCTGCTCGCCCCGCTCGCCGCCTCCCTCGCCGCCCACCCGTTCCTGCGGGCCCGGGGCGGCGGCAGCGTCGTGATGATCGGCAGCGTCAGCGGCACCCGGCCGTCACCGGGCACGGCCGCGTACGGGGCGGCCAAGGCCGGCCTGGAGAACCTGGCCCGCTCGATGGCCGTCGAATGGGCGCCCGATGTACGGGTCAACACCCTCGTACCCGGCCTGGTCGCCACCGAGTCGGCCGCCGCGCACTACGGAGACGCCGACGGTGTCGCGGCCGTCGCCCGCACCGTCCCCCTGGGCCGGCTCGCCACCCCCTCCGACATCGGAGAAGCGGCCGTCTTCCTCACCTCGGACCGCGCCGCCCACATCACCGGGGCGCAGCTGCTGGTGCACGGCGGCGGCGAACGGCCCGCCTACCTGAACGCTTCGACGGCCGCCAAGGAGTCCTGACATGACCGGCATCTGCACGGACCGCGTGGTCGCCGTCACCGGCGCCGGGCGGGGCCTGGGCCGCGCCCACGCGCTGGCGTTCGCCGCCGAGGGAGCCCGCGTGGTCGTCAACGACCTCGGCGTCGCCCTGGACGGCACACCGTCCACCGCGGACAGCCACGCCCACCGGGTCGTCGACGAGATCCGCGCCGCCGGCGGCCGGGCGGTAGCCCACACCGGGGACATCGCCACCGCCGAGGGCGCCGCGTCCCTCGTCGCCACCGCCCTCGACACCTACGGGCGCCTCGACACCCTCGTCAACAACGCGGGCTTCCTGCGCGACCGGATGCTCGTCAACCTCGGCGACGACGACTGGGACGCCGTCCTGCGCGTCCACCTCACCGGCCACTTCCTGCCCCTCAGGCACGCCGCCGCCCACTGGCGGGCCGAGGCCAAGGCGGGCCGCACCACCGAGGCCCGCGTCGTCAACACCAGCTCGGGCGCGGGTCTCCTCGGCAGCGTCGGACAGGCCAACTACGCGGCGGCCAAGGCCGGCGTCGTCGCCCTCACCCTCGTCGCCGCCGCCGAACTCGCGCCGTACGGCGTCAACGTCAACGCCCTCGCCCCGGCCGCCCGCACCCGTATGACCGAGCAGACCTTCGCCCCCGTCATGGCCGCCCCCGACGACCCCGGCGCGTTCGACGCCATGGCCCCCGAGAACGTCTCGCCGCTGGTCGTCTGGCTCGGCTCCCCCGCGAGCACCGGCGTGACGGGCCGCGTCTTCGAGGCGGAAGCGGGCCGGATCACCGTCATGGACGGCTGGCGCCCCGGCCCCACCGCCGACAAGGGCGCCCGCCTCACCCCCGCCGAGGCCGGCGCCACCACCCGCCGCCTCCTCACCCGCGCCGACCCCCCACTCCCGGTCTACGGAGCCCGGACATGAACGACCGGTCCCGCCGTCGGCCGGTCGCCGTCACGTCAGCGGCGGCGCGGGAACGTGTGCTCCAGACGGCGCCGCGTCCGGTCGTCGTGGACGACCTCAACCGCTGCCCGCGCGATGCGGTACGCCGCGCCTTCCGGGTCCTCGTGCATCAGGATCCGGCCCAGCGCCGCCACCGCGCGGTCGTCCTGACGGGTCGCCAGGCCCCGCGCCGCCTCGGCGGCCGCCACCGGGTCCTGGTCGGTCAGCCGCGCGGCCAGCGCCTCACGCACAGCGGGGGAGTCCTCCGGTGCCCCGGCCAGCGCCCGCGTGGCCCGCTCCCGCACCGCCGCCTCCCCGTCGCCGGTCAGCGTCACCAGCGCCCCGACGGCGTCCCCGGCCGCCCGGCCCTGTCCGCGTGCGCCGGGCGCGCCGCTGCCGCCCGCCCGTGCCAGGCGGCCCAGCGCGGCGGCGACGGCACACCGCACCGCCGGGTCCGGGTGCGCGGCGTGCCGCAGCACGTCGGGCGCCGCCGCCGGGTCGCCGTGCGCGCCGAGCCCGGCCAGCACGGGTACCAGCAGCTCGGCGGCCACCGCCTCCCGCGCCAGCTCCCGCAGCACGGGCAGCACCCGCGCAGAGAACGCCCCGCCCGCCCCGCCCGGCACCGCGCCACCACCACCGCCATCGCCACCGGCCCCGGCACCGCCATCGCCACCGGCCCCTGCACCGCCACCGGCCCTGGCGCCTGCACCGCCCCCGGCCCCGGCGCCTGCACCGACACCGGCACCGCCACCGGCACCGGCTACGGACGCGGCAGCACCGGCCTCCTCCGCCGGGCTCGGGCCAGGGCCCGAACCCGAACGCGCCTCCGGGCCCACGTCCAAGCCTGCCTCCACACCCACGTCCGAGCCCACCTCCAAGCCTGCCCCCGGGCCCACGTCCCAGCCCGCCTCCGAGCCCGTGTCCCGGGTGGCGAAGCCGGCCAGCACGTCAGCTCCCAGCGCCTGGCGCAGTACGTCGTCGGACGCGCACCACGACACCGCCGCGTCGAACGTCTCCTCGTCGCCGCGCCGGCGCAGCACCGCCACGGCCTCCGTCCAGTCGTCCTGTTCGGGGGCGCCGCAGCGCAGCGCCCTGGCAGCCAGCTCGTCGGGCGGGGTGCGCTCGCCGAGCGCGGCCTCCAGGAGCGTCGCGATCGCCGCGTGCGCGGTCTGCTGCTCCTGGCCCGCCCCCGTCCCGTCGTCCCGCACCACCTCCACCACGACGGTCACCCCGCCGTCCTCGGGGACGCGGCGCACCACGGTCTCGGCGCCGTCGCCGTACATCTCCTCCAACTGGTCCCGCAGCACCCGCTCCACGTCCGAGTCCAGCCACCGCCGGGCCTCCCGCAGCGCCTGCTCCCGGCCGGGCGCGCCGTACCCCAGGAGCGTCCGCACCAGTGACGCGGAACCGCGCCGCGCGGCCGCGACCAGCGGCAGGTCCCCCGCGCCGCCGTCACCGGTGTGCGGGGCCGGCATGCCCGGGTCGGCGCCGTGCTCCAGCAGCACCCGCACGATGTCCGTGAACCCGTGCCGTACCGCCCACGCCATCGCCGTGAACCCGAACTCCTCGCGCCTGTCCGGCCACGCCCCCGCCGCGAGCAGCGCCCGCACCACCCCGGTGTGCCCGCCGCACGCGGCGCCGCACAGCGGCAGGTCGCCCCCGGTCTCCCCGCTGCCCCGGTCGGGGTCCGCACCGGCGGCGAGCAGCAGCCGCGCGATGCCCGGGTGGTCGCACACGGCGGCCGCGTACAGGGCGGTCGTACCGTCCTCGCTGGTCGCCTCGGCCGGGGCCCCCGACCGCATCAGCCGTACGACGGCGTCCTCGTCACCGCCGTACACCGCTTCGAACAGATCGTCGTGAACCTCTGCGGGCACCATGGTCATGATCCGACCTTGGCCTGCCCGCCTCCCAAAGGCAAACAAGTAGCCGCAAACGGCATCGTTCTGGTCGTCAGCACCTGATGCCTATGTGTCGCACTCCAGCACCGTCCGGCACAGCCCGCAGCGCGCCCGCACCCTGCCCCGGACCGGGACCCGGATGCGCTGCTGACATGTGGGGCACGGGAACGACACCCGCAGGGCCGCCCCGCCGCCGCCCTCGAAGGCGTACCCGGGTCCCGCCGTCCCGGGACCCGCCGTTCCCGGTCCCGCCGTCCCGGATCCCGAAGTCCCCGGTCCCGACGCCCCGGCGCCTGCCGCGCCCGCCTCTCCGTGGTCGTGCGCGTGGCGGCGGTCCTTGGTGTACCGGTGGCGGCCCGCCCACCCCGCGGCCGACAGCGGTGGCCTGCGCCCGTCCCGCAGCGCCTGTTCCCGGCCGCGCTCGTACGCCGTGTAGGCCTGCGGGCTGGTGAACCACGGCGACGGGTCCTCGCCGAACACCAGTGCCCGCTTGTGGAGGACGTAGCCGAACTCCTCCGGTGTCAGATAGCCCAGCTTCTGGCTCGACACGCCGTCCTCCCGGTACGCGTCCAGCAGAAGCCAGCCCGCCCCGAGATACGTTGTCGCGGTGTCGGTCAGGATCTCGTTGTCCCGGGTTCCCGGAAACCCCAGGCCCAGCCGGTGCAGCAGCACATGGGTGATCTCATGGGCGAGCGCCGCCCCGATGTCCCTGCGATGTGTCCGGAACCGGTCGTTCAGCTCGATGAAGTACTCGGGCCCCGCCGTCAGTTCGACGCTCGCCGCGTGCTCCATCTCGCGGAAGCTCACGATCATCCGCGCCTCCGGCAGCCGTAGCTGCCGCACCAGGGCGTGGGCCACCCGCTGGGCGCCCAGATGCAGGTCGTCGGTGTCGGCGAAGGCGACGTCGGCGGGCGGGACGCTCGTGGCGTACGCGTACAGCCCCTCGTACGAGATCCGGCGGTACAGCGCCGTGATCGACGCCCGCACGGTGTCGAGGTGCGGATAGCCGTGCGCCACCTCGCCACCGCCTCCGCCGCCAAGGCGTCCGCCGCCAGGGCGTCCGGCACCGCCCCGTCCGCCGCCGCTGCCGTTCGCCACGTCGCGTACCCCCATGTACGAACCCGACCGGACCCTCCTTCAAATGTACGGCCGGCCCCGGTCCGCCGTCGGGTCCCGGGCCGCAGGGCCTCCGCTCAGCGGACGCGCGTGGCCGAAAAGCGGGGCTTGTGGCGCCTGTGACCGCCTCCGGATAATCACGGGCACGCCTTGATGAGGTCATGTCATTCCCCGTCTCCCCGGACGCGGGACGACCGGACCCGTCGTGCACGCACGGCACAACCCCCCACGAAAGGCAGAGAATTGAAGAACCTTCTGCGCACCTTCAAAAGACTCGTCGCGGCCGGCGCCGTCGTCATCGCCGCGGTCAGCCTCCAGCCCGCCACCGCGACGGCCGCACCCGCGCCCGTCGTCGGCGGGACCCGAGCGGCGCAGGGCGAGTTCCCGTGGATGGTCCGCCTCTCCATGGGCTGCGGCGGCTCCCTCATCAGCCCGCAGGTCGTCCTGACCGCCGCGCACTGCGTCAACGGCTCCGGCAACAACACCTCGATCACCGCCACCGCCGGCGTCGTCGACCTCCAGAGCAGCTCCGCCATCAAGGTCAGGTCCACCAAGGTCCTCCAGGCCCCCGGCTACAACGGCCAGGGCAAGGACTGGGCCCTGATCAAGCTCGCCCAGCCCATCAACCTGCCCACCCTGAACATCGCCACGACCACCGAGTACAACAGCGGCACGTTCACCGTCGCCGGATGGGGCGCCAACCGCGAAGGCGGCAGCCAGCAGCGGTACATGCTCAAGGCGCAGGTGCCGTTCGTCTCCGACGCCAGCTGCCGGCAGTCCTACGGCAACGACCTCATCCCGGCCGAGGAGATCTGCGCCGGCTACACCAGCGGCGGCGTCGACACCTGCCAGGGCGACTCGGGCGGCCCCATGTTCCGCCGCGACAACGCCGGAGCCTGGATCCAGGTCGGCATCGTGAGCTGGGGCTACGGCTGCGCACGGCCCAACTACCCGGGTGTCTACACCGAGGTGTCCACCTTCGCCTCCGCCATCAAGTCGGCCGCGGCCGGGCTGTAAGGCCCCGGCACCCAGGCGGGCCCCGGCACCCACACCGGTACCCGCACCCGCCCCCGCATGCACATCCTCGCCAGACGGGCGGGCCCGGCATCCGGCCGGGCCCGCCCCGCCGTACATCCCGGCACGACAGCCACGGCCGACCAGGAGGGGACGGATGTACCACACCTGGATGCGCTACTTCACCCCCAGCGCGCAGCATCTGCGACTCGGCCTCGTCTGCCTCGGCGTCGGCCTCCAGCACGGCACCCTGCCCACCGTCGGGCCCCGCACCCTCGACCACCACGTGGCCGTCGTCGTCTCCGCGGGCGGCGGCTGGTACCGGACCGCCGACGGACGCCGCGTCACCGTCACCGCGCCCGCCCTGCTCTGGCTCACCCCCGGCGTACCGCACCACTACGCCCCCGACCCGCACACCGGGTGGGACGAGAGCTTCGTCGACTTCACGGGACCGGCCACCACCACCTACACCGAACTCGGCTACATCGACACCGACCGCCCCGTCGTCCCGCTCTCCGACACCGCCGGCGCCCGCACCGCCATCGGCCGGATCGTCCGCGCCGCCCGCCGCGGCAACCCCTTCCTCGAAGTGGAGACCGCCGCCGCCGTCCACGAGCTCCTCGTCGCCCTGCGCCGCGCCCGCGCCGACACCGACGCCGACGGCGCCCCCGTACTCGAAGCCCTCGCCCGCGACGCCTGCCGCCCCATGACCGTCGCCGAACACGCCGCCCGCCACGGCATGACCCCCGCCGAACTGCGCACCGCCGTCCGCCGCAGCGCCGGCTGCGGCCCCAAGGACTACCTCCTCGGCATCCGGCTCGGCCGCGCCAAGGAGCTGCTCACCGCCACCGAACTCCCGGTCGCCGCCGTCGCCCGCCGCGTCGGCTACGACGACCCCGCGTACTTCTCGCGGCTGTTCACCCGCCGTGTCGGCACCCCTCCGGTCCGCTTCCGCGCCCAGCAGAGCAGAGCCGTCCCGGGCGGCTGGAGCGACCGGATCCCGGATCCCGAACACCCGCCGACCCTCACTGGCGGACCCGTCTAAGCTCGCCTCCCATGAGCACCAGCGACATCGACGAGTCCGTCCACGCAGAGCTGACCCGGCTGCGGGAGAGCATCGACAACATCGACGCGGCGGTCGTCCATATGCTGGCAGAACGGTTCAAATGCACCCAGCAGGTCGGTCTGCTCAAGGCCCGCCACCAGCTCCCGCCCGCCGACCCGGCCCGTGAGGCGCGCCAGATCGGCCGCCTGCGCCAGCTCGCCGAGAGCGCGAACCTCGACCCGGCGTTCGCCGAGAAGCTGCTGAACTTCATCATCGCCGAGGTCATCCGGCACCACGAGACCCTCGCCGGAGCCGCCGGAGCCGCCGGAGCCGCCGGAGCCGCCGGAGCCGCCGGAGCCGCCGGAGCCGCCGCCGACCACGACGCGGCCGCCGACGATGACGGCGACACGGACGACGACGGACGGTAACCCCACCCCTGTTCGCGCGTCCACCCCACCGCCTACACCCCACACCCCCACCGCCTACACCCCACACCCCCCACCACCCCACCGCCCAGCACTCACCCCGTCGGGCGGCCCCGCCACCCCCCCCTCGGGCCCGCGCACGCTGTCAGCGGAATCCCCCTGACCACCGCCCACCCCATCGGGCAGCATGGGCCCATGCCCGTACTGACGCGCGACGAAGCGCAGACCCGAGCCCAGCTCCTCGACATCCGCCGGTACACGATCCACCTCGATCTCACCACCGGCGACGACACCTTCGACTCCACCACCGTCATCCGCTTCACCGCCCGCACCCAGGGCGACACCTTCGTCGAGCTCAAGCCGGCAACGCTGCGGAGCGTCACCCTCGACGGGCATCCCCTCGACCCCGAGACCCTCGCCGACAACCGCCTGCCCCTCACCGGCCTCAGCGAGGGCGACCACGAGTTGCACATCGACGCCACGATGCGCTACTCCCGCACCGGCGAAGGCATGCACCGCTTCACCGACCCCACCGACGGCGAGACCTACGTCTACACCCAGCTGTTCATGGACGACGTCCAGCGCGTGTTCCCCGCCTTCGACCAGCCCGACCTGAAGGCGGTCTTCGACCTCACCGTCACCGCCCCCGCCGGCTGGACCGTCCTCGCCAACGGCATCACCACCCACCAGGGCGACGGCCGCTGGACAGCCGCCCCCACCCCCCTCATCTCCACCTACCTGGTGGCCGTCGCCGCCGGCCCCTGGCACTCGATCCGCGCCGAGCACGCGGGCCTGCCCTTCGGTATCCACTGCCGCCGCTCCCTCGCCCCCCATCTCGACGCCGACGCCGACGAGATCCTCGACGTCACCCGGCAGTGCTTCGACCGCTACCACGAGAAGTTCGACGAGCCGTACCCCTTCGACTCCTACGACCAGGCGTTCGTCCCCGAGTTCAACGCCGGCGCCATGGAGAACCCCGGCCTCGTCACCTTCCGCGACGAGTTCGTCTACCGCTCCGCCGTCACCGTCACCGAACGCCAGACCCGTGCCATGGTCATCGCCCACGAGATGGCCCACATGTGGTTCGGCGACCTCGTCACCCTGCAGTGGTGGGACGACATCTGGCTCAACGAGTCCTTCGCCGAGTACATGGGCTACCAGACCGTCAACGAAGCCACCACCCGCTATCCCGACACCTGGATCGACTTCGGGGTCGCCCGCAAGGCCTGGGGATACGACGCCGACCAGCGACCCTCCACCCACCCCGTCGCCCCGGACCCCGACGCCGTCCCCGACACCGCGTCCGCCCTCCTGAACTTCGACGGCATCTCCTACGCCAAGGGCGCCTCCGCCCTGCGCCAGCTCGTCGTCTGGATGGGGGAGAAGGACTTCCTCGCCGGTATCAACACCCACTTCGCCCGGCACAAGTTCGGCAACGCCACCCTCGCCGACTTCATCGACAACCTCGCCTCCGCCACCGACCGCGATGTCCACGGCTGGGCCGACCAGTGGCTCCGTACCACCGGTGTCGACACGCTCACCCCGGAGATCACCGAAAGCGAGGGGAAGTGGCACCTCGCCGTCGGCCGGCGGGGCAGCCGCCCCCACCGCGTCACCGTCGGCGCCTTCGACCGCGACCCCCTCGACGGCCGCGGCCTCGTCCTCCGGGACCGGTTCGAGATCGACGTCCCCCAGACCGCCCCCACCGACGCCGCCCCCACTGACGCCGCCCCCGCCTCCTCCGGCGTCACCACCGTCCCCGCCGTCTCCACCGCCCACGGCCGGCGCCCCGCCCTCCTCGTCCTCAACGACGGCGACGCCACCTACGCCAAGGTCCGCCTCGACCAGCAGTCCGAGGAGACCGTCCTGCGCGGCCTGTCCGGCATCCCCGACCCGCTCACCCGCGCGGTCCTGTGGAACGCCCTGCGCGACATGGTCCGCGACGGCGAACTCCAGCCCGGCACGTACCTGGAGACCGCCCGCGCCCACCTCCCCGAGGAGACCGACCTCGCCATCGTGCAAGGCGTCCTCGCGTTCGCCCGCACCCACATCGCCGACCAGTACCTCAACCCCGGCGACCGCCCCGCCGCCCTCACCCTCCTCACCGACCTCACCCGCGACCTCATCCGCCGCACCGAGGACGGCCACAACCCCGGCCTACGCCTCACCGCCGTACGCCACTTCATCGACGCCGCCGGCCAGCCCAACGCCCTGCAGGCATGGCTCGCCGACGGCACCGTCCCCGGCGGACCCGATCTCGACCCCGAACTGCGCTGGCGCATCCTCCACCGCCTCGCCGTCCTCGGCGCCACCGACGACACCGCCATCAGCGCCGAACTCGACCGCGACACCAGCGCCACCGGCCAGGAAGGCGCAGCCCGCTGCCGCGCCGCACTCCCCACCACCGAGGCCAAACAAGCCGCCTGGAACAGCATGTTCCACGACGACACCCTCTCCAACTACCTGTTCACCGCCACCGCCCAAGGCTTCTGGCAGCCCGAACAGGCCGACCTCGTACGCGACTACATCCCCCGCTACTTCACCGACGCCACCGCCATCGCCGCCCGCCGCGGCCCCGCCATCGCCACGGCCACCGGCCGCTACGCGTTCCCCGTCCACGCCGCCGACCCCGACACCCTCCGCCTCGGCGAGCAGCACCTCACCCACGACGACCTCACCCCCGCCCTGCGCCGCCAGCTCGTCGACCGCCTCGACGACCTCCGCCGCGCCCTCCACGTACGCCGAGCCTGACCCCCGGGGGCACACCACCGGCCCGGGGGCACACCACCAACGGGCCCAGCAACGGGCACACCACCAGGCACACCCACCACGGCACGACAGGCGCCCCGGCCACCCGCGACCAGCGGACGGCCGGGGTGCAACCCCCATTCCCCCGTTCGGGTTGCGATCACCCCACACCCCGCACACCCCCACCACAACCGGTACACGCTGACCCACGGAACGTCACGCACCCGTGGAAGGCGACACCCGATGACCGGCACCCGCACCCACCCCCACGAACCAGACCGCGCCCACGACCTCGTCGGCATCGGCATCGGCCCCGCCAACCTCTCCCTCGCGGCCCTCGCCCACGGCCTCCGCACCCGCCACGACGACGGCCCCCACCTCACCGCCGCCTTCTACGAGCAGCGCCCCGCCTTCCACTGGCACCCCGGCCTGCTCATCGAAGGAACCACCCTCCAAAGCCCCTTCCTCGCCGACCTCGTCACCCTCGCCGACCCCACCAACCCCTGGTCGTTCCTCAACTACCTCCGCAGCCGCGAACGACTCTTCCCCTTCTACCTCGCCGAACGCTTCCGCATCCAGCGCGCCGAATACGACGCCTACTGCCGCTGGGTCAGCGACCACCTCCCCGACCTGCACTTCAACCACCAGGTCGACGCCGTCCGCTGGAACCCCGAACACAACCTCTTCGAAGTCGACTACACCCAACTCGACCCCGACGGAGAAGCCGAAGCCCTCGGCCGCACCCACACCCGCCACATCGCCCTCGGCATCGGCACCGAACCCCACATCCCCGACCCCCTCAAACCACTCGTCGACGCCCCCACCGTGCCCGTCTTCCACTCCGCCGACTACCTCCACCACCGCGACCTGCTCCGCACCGCCGCACACATCACCGTCATCGGCTCCGGACAGTCGGGCGCCGAGATCTTCCTCGACCTCCTGCGCGACCGCCCACCCGGCCGCGAGAGCATCCACTGGCTCACCCGCACCGAAGGCTTCGCCCCCACCGAGCACTCCAAGCTCGGCCAGGAACACCTCACCCCCGACTACACCCGCTACTTCCACGCCCTGCCCGAACCCGCGCGCAACGACCTCGTCCCCCGGCAATGGCAACTCCACCAGGGCATCCACACCGACACCATCGCCGCCATCCACGACGAGCTCTACCGCCGCAGCCTGCACGGCGGCTGGCCCGACGCCGTCCTCACCCCCGGCGTCCGCGTCCGCACCGCCGGCCGCATCGCCACCACCAAAGTCGAACTCCACCTCGAACACACCAGGCAAGGCACCCGCTCCCGCATCACCACCGACGCCGTCGTCCTCGCCACCGGCTACCGCGAACGCCCCCTGAGCCGCATCCTCGCCGGCCTCGACCCCTACCTGCGCCGCGACTCACGGGACCGCCCCCGTATCGACGACCACCACCGCCTGGTCCTCGACCCCTCCGTCACCGGCTCCCTCTACGTACAGAACGCCGAAACCCACACCCACGGCGCGGGCACCACCGCCCTCGGCCTCACCGCCTGGCGCAGCGCCGACATCCTCAACACCCTCACCGGCAAGGACCCCTACCCCCTGCCCCACCGCACCGCGTTCACCAGCTTCGGACTGGAACGGCGCGAGCCCCCCGAGGTACCCCACCAGGGACACCGGCTCACGCCGCTCAGCCAACACACCTAGGCAGTGCCCGGAACACCCCCGGGCCACGCCCGGACCACGCCGTTCACGACAGCGCGGACGAGAACACCGGCACACCGTCCCGGGTCAGCCTCCACCCCACCGAGGCGAACCGGCCCGGGTCGACAGCCCCCTGCGCCCGCACCCACTGAATGATCGTGTTCCGGATCTCATCCGAATTCGCCCACAGCTGCTTCGCCCCCGCCACATGCGGGAACGCACCACCACCACTCGCCCGGTAGTTGTTCACCGCCAGCACGAACTCCGCCGCCGGATCGACCGGCGCACCCTCGAACGACAGGTCCACGATCCGCGACCCCACCGGCTGGGCGATGTCGATGTCGTACGTCAACCCGTACACCGCGTCGTAGTTGTAATCCGGCGTACCGTCCGCGTTCGTCAGCTTCGCCGTGTCCACCGGCGCCCCCGCCGGCGTCCGCACGTAGTACTTCGCCGAATACTCCAGATAGTCCTTCAGCTGCGCACCCGTCAGCAGCCGCGCCTCCAGCGTGTTCTCGAACGGATACAGCCCCGCCGCGTCCCGGATCGTCACCTGGCCCGCCGGTATCGCCGCCGACCGCGAGAAACACGACGCCTGCGACAGCACCGGCAGCGCCGCATGCGCCCCGCCCGCCAGAGCGGCCTTCACCGTCTCCGCCTGGACGTGGTTGATCAGATCGATGATCGGCTCGTCCCGCCACGGCGCCTGCGCCGTCGACATCTGCACCGGCGACGTGCCGATCACCTGGTTGACGTACGCCACGACCTTCTCGTGCTCGTCACCCAGCAGCTTCACGATCTCCGGGTCCTCATCCACCGTGTTCGAGTTAAGCACCTGCGCGCCGACCTTCTCGACCACCCAGCGGCCCTTCGACCACACCACGTCGATGTCGAACAGCGTCAGCCGCTGGCCCCACTTCAGGGGCTCCGACAGGACCACGTCCTTGCCGGTCCGCCTGTTCGTCACCCGGTACTCCGGGATCTCCGTATGGGCGTGGCCCACCAGGATCGCGTCGATCCCCGGGACCTGCTCCGCCACCAGCGCCGCCGCGTTCTCGATGTACGGCAGCTGATCCCCGTACGACGACGTGCCGCTCGACCCCGAATGCGCCGACACCAGCACCACGTCCGCGCCCATGGACCGCAGCCTCGGCACCCAGTGCGCGGCCTGCTCCTCCAGCCCCGGGAACACCATCTGGCCGCTGACGTGCGCCTTGTCCCAGATCGCGATGCCGGGGTTCGTCAGCCCGAGCACCGCCACCCGCACGTCCCGCCCGCACGGCGTCCGCAGCCGGTGCATGCTGTACGGCGCGAACGCCGGGCGCAGCGTCTTCGCGTCCAGCGCGTTCGCCCCCAGCAGCGGGAAGTCGCACTGCTCCTCGAACTTCCGCAGCAGCGGGATGCCGTAGTTGAACTCGTGGTTGCCCAGCGCCGCCGCGTCGTACCCGATCGCGTTCATCGCCTGCGCCATCGGGTGCACCGGACCCGACTCCGCCGTGATCGGATCGACCTTGGCGTAGTAGTACGACAGCTGGGTGCCCTGGATGGTGTCACCCGCGTCGATCAGCAGCGTGTTCCGCCGCCCCTTCTCCGCCCGGACCCGGTTCACGAGCGTCGAGATCTTCGCCAGACCGACGTCGTTGTGCGCCTTGTCGTCGAACTCCCGGTCAGTGAAGTAGTCCCAGTTGAAGACGTTTCCGTGCAGATCCGTCGTCCCCATCACGGTGAAGGAGTACCGCTTCTGCGTCTTCCCCTTCCCCGTCGCGCCCGCCGCCGCGGCCTCGGCGGCCGGCGCGGTCACGCCACCCGCCACAGCGACACCAGCACCCACGGCGGCCGACCGCTCCAGAAACGACCTACGGTTCAGCGGCATCAGGACTCCCTTGCTTCCCTTGCTCCACAGCCACTTGACGCGCGTAGATTCTCATGCCGGCCACCCTCCCGAACACCCCCGCAAGGTTTCGATCCGATGACCGCTACGGAAAACAGCACCCATGACCACCACGCCACCCCACCCCACCCAGCCCACCCCTCCCGCTCACCCCACCCCCGCCACACCCCACCTCGCCGTCCGCGGCGAAGCCCACCTCGAAGTCGACCCCGAACTCGCCCGCATCACCGTCACCATCACCGCCCGCGGAACCGACCGCGCCACCACCCTCGCCGACCTCACCCGCCGCAACACCACCGCCATCAACCTCATCAAGTCCTACGGTGACGCCCTCCACGCCCTCGAAACAGGCACCCTCACCCTCACCCCCCAACTCACCCGCCACGGCCGGGGCGAACACATCCGCACCCACCACGGCACGGTCCACCTCACCGCCACCCTCAACGACTTCACCGCACTCGGCGAACTCACCACCCGCCTCGCCGACCTCGAACTCACCCGCGTCGACGGCCCCTGGTGGACCCTCCACCCCCACTCACCCGCCCACGACCAGGCCCACCGCCAAGCCGTCGACAACGCCCTCCACCGCGCCCGCGCCTACGCCCAGGCACTCGGCACCCACCTCACCGCCCTCCTCGAACTCACCGACACCGACACCCCCGGCCACCCCGGCCCCTACGCCGGCACCAGCCGCATGGCCTTCGCCACCGAAGCCGCCCCCGACACACCCCCACCACTCGACCTCGAACCCCAACGCCAGACCATCACCGCACACGTCCACGCCCGCTTCACCCTGCACCCCCCGACCATCTGAACCGCCCACCCCCGGCGCTCATCGGAGCACCCCCCTGCACAATTCAACACTTGTCAACAGCCTTTCCCGCAAAGGCTGTTGAACAGCCACACACAGGCCCATCGCTACCCGCCGGTAAGCCCTAGGCTCGAACCATGCGCCGAGCCAAAATCGTCTGCACCCTGGGCCCAGCCACCCACACATACGACCAGATCAAGGCCCTGGTCGAAGCCGGCATGGACGTCGCCCGGCTCAACCTCAGCCATGGCACCTACGCCGACCACGAAGAACGCTACGCACGCGTCCGCAAAGCCTCCGACGAAACCGGCCGCAGCGTCGGCGTACTCGCCGACCTTCAAGGCCCGAAGATCCGCCTCGGACGCTTCCGCGAAGGACCCGTACTCCTTGAACGCGGCGACCCGTTCACCATCACCACAGAAACCGTCGAAGGCGACCGCACCACCTGCGGAACCACCTACCCCGGCCTCGCCGACGACGTCACCCCCGGCGAACGCATCCTCGTCGACGACGGCCGCGTCAGCCTCGAAGTCACCGCCGTCGACGGCCCCCGCGTCCACACCCGCGTCAGCGAAGGCGGCCTCGTCTCCGACAACAAGGGCCTCAACCTCCCCGGAGTGGCCGTCTCCGTCCCCGCCCTCTCCGACAAGGACATCGACGACCTCCGCTGGGCCCTCCGCACCGGCGCCGACATCATCGCCCTCTCCTTCGTCCGCACCGGCCGCGACATCCAGGACGTCCACCGCGTCATGGACGAAGAGGGCCGCCGCGTCCCCGTCATCGCGAAAATCGAAAAACCCCAAGCGGTCGAGAACATCGACGGCATCGTCGCCGCCTTCGACGGCATCATGGTCGCCCGCGGCGACCTCGGCGTCGAAATGCCCCTCGAACAGGTCCCCATCGTCCAGAAGCGCGCCATCAAACTCGCCAAGCGCAACGCCAAACCGGTCATCGTCGCCACCCAGATGCTCGACTCGATGATCGAGAACTCCCGCCCCACCCGCGCCGAAGCCAGCGACGTCGCCAACGCCGTCATCGACGGCACCGACGCCGTCATGCTCTCCGGCGAGACCAGCGTCGGCCGCTACCCCGTCGCAACCGTCCGCACCATGAGCCGCGTGGTCGAGGCAGCCGAGGAAGACGTCCTCGCCAAGGGCCTCCCGCCGCTCACCGAACGCAGCAAACCCCGCACCCAGGGCGGCGCCGTCGCCCGAGCCGCCGCCGAGATGGGCGACTTCCTCGGCGCGAAGTTCCTCGTCGCCTTCACCCAGTCCGGCGACACCGTCCGCCGCCTCAGCCGCTACCGCTCACCCATCCCCCTCCTCGCCTTCACCCCCGACCCCGCCACCCGCTCCCAACTCAACCTCACCTGGGGCGTCGAGACCTTCCTCGGCCCCCACGTCGAGTCGACGGACGCCATGGTCGCCCAGGTGGACGAGCAACTGCTCAGGATCGGCCGCTGCCAGAAGGGCGACATCGTCGTCATCACCGCCGGCTCACCCCCCGGCGTCGCGGGCTCCACCAACCTCGTCCGCGTCCACCGCATCGGCGACCCCGTGCGCTAGACCTAGTACTTCGCGCCCACATGGGCGTCCATCAACGCGACGGACGCCCTCCGGGCGACGGAGATGTTGTACGGATTCCCGTCCCGAACGCACCGCCGCCACTCGACGCCCAGCGTGTCCAGGGTGTCGGTGTAGAGGCGCCGGATGTCGTCGGACACGTTGGTGAAGAAGTACCGGGGATACTCGTACCGCTTCCGCTCGCCGCCGACGAGGCGAGTCGTCCAGTTCGTGATCCGGCACCCGTCGGAGTGGACGAGCCCCCGCACGAACTCCCACGGGTACGCGTCCACGATGTCCTGCTGCCAGCCTTCGAGCTCGATGCGCCGCTCGTGCTTCCTGCCGGGTCCGTGCTGCGGAAACAGGCACGCGAGGTGTGTGAAGTAGACCTTGATGTTGTGGCATCCGGTCCTTCGGATCCGGCAGGTTCGGTTGTCCGGGAACACGGCTCGCATGGCTGCCTCGGCCATGTCCTGAATGCCCGGCCAGGCATCGTCAAGGGCGATCATGAGGCTGGGCGCCCGGTGTCCGGAGGGCTGGCTTATGTGGCCGTCGCCCAGGTAGAGCCCGAGAAGGTACGCGTACGCGGCTTCGTCGAGCTCCCGGTCGTGGCACCGGGGACACCGAGGGATGCGCCGGCCGGGGCACTCGCCGCGCTTCGCCCGGTCCTCGTGCTTCCAGTAGCCGATCGTGCCGAGTGGCACATCGAGTCTGCGCGCGACGTCCGCGTTCTTCACGCCGTCCCGCAGCAGCGTGAGCGCGCGCTGCCGTACCTCTGGTCCATGGAAGTCCATGGACGCCACTCTGCGTGGCGGTGCGTCGCGGTGCGTAGCAAAAAGCGGACGTTCATGCGAAGGTGAACATCCGCTTGTGGTGCCGGGTGCGGGATTCGAACCCGCAAGCCCTCTCGGGCAGATGTGTTTGAGACATCCGTGTATGCCGTTCCACCAACCCGGCAAGGTCGCTGGTCGGAGTGTACCCGGTGACCAACACGTCCTTCAGCTAGGTAGGCTCGGGGGAGCTGCACCGCCTCGTCACAAGGAGCCCACGTGACCGCCCCCGAGTCGCCCCAGCCTGTCGCCGACGACGACAAGTCGCACGTCCCGCCGCTGACGACGCGCGTCGTCATCGCCGAGGACGAGGCCCTCATCCGCCTCGACCTCAAAGAGATGCTGGAGGAGGAGGGCTACACGGTCGTCGGCGAGGCCGGTGACGGTGCCCGTGCCGTGGAACTGGCGCGGGAGCACCGCCCGGACCTGGTGATCCTGGACGTGAAGATGCCCGTCCTGGACGGCATCTCGGCGGCGGAGAAGATCGCCGGCGAGTCGATCGCCCCGGTACTGATGCTGACCGCGTTCTCGCAGCGCGACCTGGTGGAGCGGGCGCGGGACGCCGGTGCCATGGCGTATCTGGTGAAGCCGTTCAGCAAGAGCGACGTGGTGCCGGCGATCGAGATGGCGGTGTCGCGGTTCGCGGAGCTGAAGGCGCTGGAGAAGGAGGTCGCGGACCTCTCGCAGCGGCTGGAGACGCGGAAGCTGGTGGACAGGGCGAAGAGCATCCTGCAGACGCAGTACGGGCTGTCGGAGCCGGCGGCGTTCCGGTGGATCCAGAAGACGTCGATGGATCGGCGGATGTCGATGCAGCAGGTGGCGGAGGCGGTCATCGAGGACGCCGAGGAGAAGAAGGCCGCGAAGGGGCAGTAGCTCCGGCAGCCGTGGTCGTGGTCGTGGTTGCGGCGAGGCCCGCCCCGTACGGCAGGTGCGTGGGGCGGGCCTCGTCGTGTGCGTAAGGCGTGTGCGTAAGGCGTGGGCGCGGGGTCAGTCCTCGCCGAGGTAGGCCTTGCGTACGGATTCGTCGTGGAGCAGGTCCTGTCCGCTGCCGGAGAGGACGATGTTGCCGATCTCCATGACGTGGCCCTGGTCGGCGAGGGAGAGGGCGGCCTGGGCGTTCTGCTCGACCAGGAGGATGGTCGTGCCCTGGGCCTTCAGCTCGGCGATGGTGGCCATGATCTTCTGCATCATGATCGGGGAGAGGCCCATGGAGGGCTCGTCGAGCATGAGCAGTTTGGGCTGTGACATGAGGGCGCGGCCCATGGCGAGCATCTGCTGTTCGCCGCCGGAGAGGGTGCCCGCGGCCTGCTTTCGGCGTTCGCCGAGGATGGGGAACAGGTCGTAGGCGCGCTGGACGTCCTTGGCGATGCCCTCGGTGTCCTTGCGGAGGAAGGCGCCGAGGAGGAGGTTGTCCTCGATGCTCATCCTGGGGAAGATGTGCCGTCCTTCGGGGGAGTGGGCGAGTCCGAGGGAGACGATCTGGTGGGCGGGGATCTTCTTCAGGGACTTGCCGTTGAACTTGATCTGGCCGCTGACGGGCTTGAGGAGTCCGGAGAGCGTGCGGAGGGTGGTCGTCTTGCCGGCGCCGTTGGTGCCGATGAGGGTGACGACTTCGCCCGCGTCGACGGTGAACGAGATGCCCTTGACGGCCTCAATCTTGCCGTAGGCGACGCGGAGGTCCTCGACTTCCAGCAGTGCGGTCATGCGTCGTTCTCCTTGCCGGATCCGGGGGCCGGAGCGGTGTCGGTGTCGCTGTCACCGCTGTCGCTCTCACCGCTGGTGGTGTCACCGATGGTGGTGTCGGCTGCCGGGGTGTCGTCGTCTTCGTCCGCCGCGTCCGTGCCGTCGGCTTCGTCGGCCTCGTCGGCCTCGTCGGTCGGCTCGTCCGCCTCGTCCGCCTCGTCCGTGCCGGCCGGGGTGTCGTCCGTCGCCGGGGCGTCCGCGGCGGCTTCCGCCGTGGCTTCGGCGGCGGCGACCTCGGCGGCCTCCTCGTCGCCGGGGGCGCCTTCGAAGGGTTCGCCGAGGTAGGCGGCGATGACGCGTTCGTCGCTCTGGACGGTGTGGCTGTCGCCTTCGATGAGCTTCTCGCCCTGGACGAGGACGGCGACGCGGTCGCAGAGGTTGAAGATGAAGCGCATGTCGTGCTCGATCACGAGGACGGCGATGCCCATGTCGCGGATGGCGAAGACGAGTTCCTCGGTGGCGCGGGTCTCCTGCGGGTTCATGCCGGCGGTGGGCTCGTCCAGGAGGAGGAGGCCGGGTTCGCTGGCGAGCGCGCGGGCGATCTCGAGCTTGCGCTGTTCGCCGTAGGGGAGGTTGCGCGCGAGGTGTTCGGCCTTGTGGTCGAGGCCGACGAACTCGAGCAGTTCCATGGCGCGTGCGCGGGAGGTGGCTTCGGCCTTGTGGAAGCCGGGGCCGCGGAGGAGGGCGGACCAGAGGCCTTCCTTGGTGCGTGTGTGGCGGCCGACGAGCACGTTCTCCAGGACGGTCATGTTGGCGAAGAGCCGGATGTTCTGGAAGGTGCGGGCGATGCCGGCGGCGGTGACCTTGAAGGACTTGGGGGGCAGGACCTGGCCCTTGTACCGGACTTCGCCCTCGGTGGGGATGTAGAGGCCGGTGAGGCAGTTGAAGAAGGTGGTCTTGCCGGCGCCGTTGGGGCCGATGAGCCCGACGATCTCGCCGCTGTTGACGGTGAGATCGACGCCGCGTACGGCGGTGAGGCCGCCGAAGCGCATGGTGACGCCTCGGGCGTCGAGGACGGTCTCGCCGGTGGGGGCGGTCTGGGTGGTGGTCTCGGTGGTGGTGGTCATGTTCAGGCACCTGCCTTGGTGAGGGTGGCGGGCGCTTCCTCGTTCTCGTGGAATTCGAGCTGGCGGCGTCGGTTGGGGATGAGCCCTTCGGGGCGGAATCGCATGAGGAGGATGAGCGCGAGTCCGAAGGCGAAGAGCTGGTACTCGCCGAGGAACTGGAGCTTGTTGGGGATGAGGAAGAGCAGGGCCGCGCCGACCAGGGGTCCGCTCATGGTGCCCATGCCGCCGAGGACGACGGCGGCGAGGAGGAAGGCGGAGTTGGGCGGGATGGGTCCGGCGAAGAGGTACTGCTCGGGGGTCACGGTGTAGGTGACGTGGGCCTGGACGGTGCCGGCGAGGCCGGCGAGGGAGGCGCCGAGCGCGAAGGCGATGAGCTTGACGCGGAAGCCGTTGATGCCCATGGCGAGTGCGGCGGTCTCGTCCTCGCGGATGGCGACCCAGGCGCGGCCGATGCGGGAGTCGCCGCTGCGCCGGAAGACGAGGACGACGACGGCCATGATGAGCAGCATCAGGAAGAAGTAGTTGGCGAAGCGTCCGATGGTGAATCCGGCGATGGAGTGTTCGGCGCCGAAGTCGAATCCGAAGATGTTGAGGTTCGGGATGGAGGCGATGCCGTTGCTGCCGTTGGTGATGTCGGGGCCGCTGGTGCCGTCGGTGTTCATGACGGCGATGCGGAAGATCTCACCGAATCCGAGGGTGACGATGGCGAGGTAGTCGCCGCGGAGTCGGAGGGTGGGGGCGCCGATGAGGACGCCGAAGACGAGGGAGGCGGCGGCTCCGAAGAGGACGGCGGCCCAGAAGGGGAACTGGACACCGAAGGGGGAGGTGGGGGCGCCGGAGACGAGGGCGGCCGCGTAGGCGCCGACGCCGAGGAAGGCGACGTAGCCGAGGTCGAGGAGTCCGGCGAGGCCGACGACGATGTTGAGGCCGAGGGCGACGGTGGCGAAGATCAGGATGTAGACGCCGAGGGTGGCGTACTGGTCGTCGGTCTGGGTGAAGGGGAAGAGGGCGGCGGCGATGAAGGCGCCGGCGATGGTGAGGCTCTGGTGTTTGCCGGTGAGGCGGGTGGCCTGTTGGAAGAGGCCGGCCTTGTGGAGGGCGGCGACGCCGAAACCGGCGGTGATGAGGAAGCCGATGAAGAGTTCGTCGTACTCGGTGCCGATGCCGTAGGTGAAGACGCCGAGGGCGAGGGCGAGGATGCCCGTGATGATGAGGATCTCGACGTAGGACGGCAGGGCGCGCAGGGGCTTGACGGGGCCGGTGGCGAAGGCGGCCCTGAGGGTGGTGAGGTTGTCGCGGGTGTGGTGCTTGAACTGGTCCCAGCCGGCGTCGTCGGGGTCGCCTGGGCTGGCTTCGGGGCGGTCGAACGGCAGGGCGAGGGCGCCGATGAGTGCGGCGAGGGAGGTCGCCGCGACGATGTAGCCGCCGGGTTCGAGGTTGATGAGGCCGCCGAGCTGGACGCTGATGGCGAGGATCGTGTACCAGGCGGTGGTGAAGGCGGCGAGTGCGGCGAGTTTGATGGCCGCGTCGGCGCCGGCGGGGATCAGCCAGCGGGTGCCCTTGACTCCGTAGGAGGCGAGGCCGAGGAGTGCGGTGAGGGCGCCGGCGACGAGGACCTGCCACTGGAGGCCGCCGGGGTAGCCGTAGACGGTGAGGTTGCCGGGGAAGGCGGGTGTCCAGGTCCAGGCGAGGAAGGCGCTGAGGGCGGTGAGGGCTCCGCCGCCGGTGGCGAGGGCGCGTGCGGTGCCGGCGGGCAGTTTGGGGATGAGTCCCGTCTGCCGGGGCGTGGCGGTGGTCTCGGCCGGGGTGGTGGTGCTGGTCTGTGTGGTCATGGTGCTCACGCCCTGTCCGCGACGCGCTCGCCGAGGATGCCTTGTGGCCTGGCGAGGAGTACGACGATGAGGAGTACGAAGGCCCAGACGTCGGCCCAGGACTGGCCGCCGAGCTGCTGCATGCCGGGGATGTGGTTGATGTAGGCGGTGGCCATGGTTTCGGCGATGCCGAGGACGAGTCCGCCGATCATGGCGCCGTAGATGTTGCCGATGCCGCCGAGGACGGCCGCGGTGAAGGCCTTGAGGCCGAGGAGGAAGCCCATCCGGTAGTCGACGATGCCGTACTTGAGGCCGTAGGCGACGGCTCCGACGGCGGCGAACGTGGCGCCCAGGGCGAAGGCGATCACGATGATGCGGTCGGTGTTGACGCCCATGAGCTTGGCGGTGTCGGGGTCCTGCGCGGTGGCCTGCATGCCGCGGCCGGTGCGGGTGCGCATGACGAAGTAGCCGAGGAAGGCCATGCAGACGGGGGCGGCTATGAGGAGGAAGACGTCGCCGGTCTGGATGGTGACGCTGCCGAGTTCGAAGGGGCCGCCGTCGAGCTGGGGGAAGGTGCGGGCGGACTTGGCTTCGGGGTACCAGGCCCAGACCGCCTGCTGGAGGGCGAGGGAGAGGCCGATGGCGGTGATGAGGGGGGCGAGTCGTGGTCCGCCGCGGAGGGGGCGGTAGGCGAAGCGTTCGGCTCCGACGGCGACGAGGGTGGCGACGATGACGGCGCCGATGATCATGAGTGGCAGGGCGAGCCACATGGTGGTGCCGCCGGGCAGGATCAGCCAGACCGTGAGGGCGCCGAAGCCGCCGGTCATGAAGATCTCGCCGTGGGCGAAGTTGATGAGCTGGACGATGCCGTAGACCATCGTGTAGCCAATGGCGACCAGCCCGTACATGGATCCCAGGAGCAGGCCGTTGACCAGCTGCTGCGGCAGTTCGTTCACCGCATTGTCCTCCGAGACTGTGGACGAATGTGACACCGCGCGGGGCGCCTGGTGCGGCGCCCCGCGCGGCGAAGGGGGTGGGTCGTGTGGGGTTTCGGTGGATCAGCCGGTGAACGTGCCGGACTCGACCGACTTGTGGGCGCCGTTCTCGACGGTGTAGACGGTGAGCTGCTTGTTGGTGGTGTCACCGAACTCGTCGAAGGAGACCTTGCCGGTCACGCCGTCGAAGGAGACACCCTGCATGGCCTCGACGACCTTGGCGCGGGCGTCCTTCTCGGGGAGCTTGCCGCCGTTGGCGTCCACGACCTTCTTGACGGCCTCGATGATGGCCCAGGCGGAGTCGTAGGAGTAGCCGCCGTAGGCCTCGTAGGCCTCCTTGAAGTTGGCCTTCTTGTAGTTGGCCAGGAACTCCTTGGCGGAGTCGAGGGTCTCGATCGGCGCGCCGACGGAGGTGGCGATGTCGCCGTTGGCTCCGGTGCCGGCGAGCTTGATGTACTCGGCGCTGTAGAGGGCGTCGCCGCCGGCGACGACGACCTTGGCGCCGGCTTCCTTGATCTGCTTGCTGAGCGGGCCGCCGGCGGGGTACTCGCCGCCGTAGTAGACGACGTCGGCGCCGGAGCTCTTGACCTTGGTGGCGACGGCGCTGAAGTCCTTGGCCTCCGGGTTGACGTGGTCGGTGCCGACGACCTTGCCGCCGAGCTTCTCGAACTCGGCCTTGAAGGTGGCGGCCAGGCCGGCGCCGTAGGTCTTCTTGTCGTCGATGATGAAGGCCTTGGTCTTCTTGGCCTTGTTGACGATGTACTGGGCGGCGAAGGGGCCCTGGATGGCGTCGGTGGTGGCGGTGCGGAAGTACGCGTTGTAGGTGCGCTTCTTGTCGCCGGTGTTCCAGTTGGGGCCCTGGGTCAGTGCCGGGTTGGTGTTCGCCGGGGAGACCTGGACGAGCTTGGCGTCGTCGAGGACCTTCTGCATCGACTCGGCGACGGAGGAGTTCAGGGGGCCGACGACACCGAGTACGTCCTTGTTGGCGACGAGCTTGGTGGCGTTCTGCTGGCCGGAGGAGGGCTGGGCCTGGTCGTCGAGGGCTTCGAACTTGAAGGTGATGCCCTTGACGTACTCCTTCTCGTTGGCCGTGCGGACGGCCAGGTCGACGGAGTTCTTGATGCCGAGGCCGAGGGCGGAGAGGTCGCCGGTGAGCGGGGCGTCGAGGCCGATGACGACGGTGGTGTTGCCGCCTCCGGCGGAGTCCCCGCCCTTGTCGTCGCGCGAACCGCAGGCGGAGAGGGTGAGTGCTCCCGTGGTTATCACGGTGGTGAGCATGAGCAAGGAACGGTGTCGCACGATGAATCCTTTCCCTGGCGCGGCCTTCCTCTGGTGAGGTGCCGTTTCCTTCGCCGGGGCGTACTGGGGGTGGTCCGGGTGTCTTGCTTGCAGACGCGCCCGGCGGCGCGGTGACTGGCCGTGACTCTAAGCGCAGGTGGGGCGGTCGGGGAGCGCCCTGGGCAGGATGTGACTCTCTTGTTATGCCGTGGCCATGGATCACTGGTTCGTGGTCTCTACATGTGTCTTCGCGGGGTCGGCTTTCTTCTCACATGGCGAGAACATGCAGTACTGCTAAGGGGCTTGAGGGGATCATGGTGCTGACGGCGGGGGGCCGGCGCGCCGGGTCGAGTTATGGGGGAAGTGTGCGCACCGCGTCCTTCGGGAGGGGTGGGGTGGGGGTTCGCCGCATGTCATGAATGTTACGCAGTGTGACGAACGCGGGTTCGGTGGAGGGTGTCTCCAGGGGTGCCGGGCGGGTCCGCCGTCGCGGTGGCGGTCGGCGCGGCGGCGCTGTGTCCCGGTGGCGGTGAGGCGGTCGTCGGCGGCGGGTCCCGAGTGCGTCCGTTCGGTGCGGGAGGCGACGGCGACGGCTCTGAGGGTCTCGTTCCGGCCACGTGGCAGAGCCTGCTGTCGGTGGCCGCCCCGGGTGCGTCCTGCCAGCTCTTCCCGGGTCCGGTGATGGTGGGCGGGACGTACGGCCCGGTGGCCGAACTCGCCTTCGGGAGCGCGGAGTTGACCGGTTCGCGGTGGGTGCGGGCGCTCCGTGGAGTGCTGCGTCCGGCGGGCGCAAGGGCCGAGCGGGCCAGGGTGCGCGTCGGTGTGCGGGACGTCCGGCCCGGCGGTGCTGACGTCATGCCCGGACGCCGGGGATACGGGGCCGTGGACGCCGGGCGTCGGGTGCGCCAACTCTCAGCGACGGGGTGCGCGTTGTGCGGGCGCGGGGGGCGAGCGGTGTCGCCGGGGGCGGCGGGGTCCGGCGCAACGGTGCCGTCGCGGCTCCGGGTTGGCTGTGGGAGCGGTCACAGCGGGTGTCCGGTGAGCGGCGGCGGGGTGGCGAAAAGCGGACGGTCCGGCCGGGGTGGAGGGGGCGCGGTCCGAGGTGCCTCGGGGTCTCGGACGGGCGGCCGGGCGGGGTGTACGGGGGTGCGGCCGAGGGGCGGGGGAGCGGCCGGGTTCGTACGCTGCGTCACCCACCGGGGCGGGCGGCGGGTCGCTGCCCCCGCCCCCGGCGGGTGGGGGCGTGCCGCCGCCCCGGGCGGGTGGGCGGGTCAGCCGGTGGCGCCGTCGAGGCCGGCCTCGGGCACCTTCTCGGCGTCCTTGGCGGTGACCTCGCGGAGCAGGCAGGTCAGACGCGCGGTGCAGACCCGCTTGTCGTGCTCGTCGGTGATGACGATCTCGTACGTGGCGGTGGAGCGGCCGCGGTGGACCGGGGTGGCCACCCCGGTGACCAGCCCGGAGCGGACCCCGCGGTGGTGGGTGCAGTTCAGGTCGACGCCGACGGCGATCTTCCCGGAGCCGCCGTGCAGCATGGAGCCGACGGAGCCGAGGGTCTCGGCGAGTACGGCGGAGGCGCCGCCGTGGAGCAGCCCGTACGGCTGGGTGTTGCCCTCGACCGGCATGGTGCCGACGACGCGGTCGGCGGACGCCTCCACGATCTGGACGCCCATGCGGGTGCCGAGGTGCCCGGCGGAGAAGAGCGCGGGCAGGTCGACGCCGAGTGCGGCGTACTCGTCGATGACCTCTTGCGGGAACTTGGTTCGGCTCTGCTCGCCCATGGGGCCCTGCTCCGTTCGTCGTCGTACGGCTCATCTGCCTGAGCGAACGCTTAGGCGGTCGGTGATTGTTCCAGACGGACGATGACGGACTTGCTGGCGGGGGTGTTGCTGACGTCCGCGGTCGAGTCCAGCGGCACCAGCACGTTGGTCTCCGGGTAGTAGGCGGCGGCGCAGCCCCGGGCGGTGGGGTAGTGCACGACACGGAATCCGGGGGCGCGGCGCTCGGTCCCGTCGGTCCACTCGCCGACGAGGTCGACGTACGCGCCGTCGGCCAGGCCCCGGTCCCGGGCGTCGTCCGGGTGGACGAGGACGACACGGCGACCGCCCCTGATGCCCCGGTACCGGTCGTCCAGTCCGTAGACGGTGGTGTTGTACTGGTCGTGCGAGCGCAGCGTCTGCAGCAGCAGCCGGCCTTCCGGCACCCGCGGGTACTCGACGGGCGCGGCGGTGAAGTTGGCCTTGCCCGTGGCGGTGGGGAAGCGGCGCTCGTCGCGCGGGGCGTGCGGCAGGGCGAAGCCGCCGGGCCGGTCGACACGGGTGTTGAAGTCCTCGAAGCCGGGGATCACGCGCGCGATGCGGTCGCGGATGGTGCCGTAGTCCTTCTCGAACTCCTCCCACGGGGTGGCCGACGCGGTCCCGAGGACGGCGCGGGCCATGCGCGCCACGATGGCCGGCTCCGACAGCAGGTGGGGGCTCGCCGGGGGCAGGTTGCCGCGCGAGGCGTGCACCAGGCCCATGGAGTCCTCGACGGTCACGAACTGCTTGCCGCTCGCCTGGACGTCCTTGTCGGTGCGGCCGAGGGTGGGCAGGATCAGCGCGCGTGCGCCGGTGACGGCGTGGGACCGGTTCAGCTTGGTCGACACGTGCACGGTCAGCCGGGCGCGGCGCATCGCGGCCTCGGTGACGTCGGTGTCGGGGGTGGCGCCGACGAAGTTGCCGCCCATCGCGAAGAACACCTTCGCCCGGCCGTCGCGGAGCGCCCGGATGGCGCGGACGACGTCGTATCCGTGGTGGCGGGGCGAGGTGATGCCGAATTCCCTGTCCAGGGCGTCGAGGAACGCGGGTGCGGGCCGCTCGAAGATGCCCATCGTGCGGTCGCCCTGCACGTTGGAGTGGCCGCGCACGGGGCACACGCCGGCGCCGGGCCGGCCGATGGCGCCGCGCAGCAGCAGCAGGTTGACCACTTCCCGGATGGTGGCCACGGAGTGCTTGTGCTGGGTGAGGCCCATGGCCCAGCACACGATGGTGCGCCGGGAGGCGAGGACCATCCGCAGGGCCTGTTCGATCGCGGCGCGGTCCAGGCCGGTCGCGGCGAGCGTCTCGTCCCAGTCGGCGGTGCGGGCGGCGGCCGCGAACTCCTCGAACCCGTGGGTGTGGGCGGCGACGAACTCCTCGTCGACGGCCCCCTCGGTGTCCAGCACCAGTCTGTTGAGGAGACGGAAGAGTGCCTGGTCACCGCCGATACGGATCTGGAGGAACAGATCGGTCAGCGCGGCGCCCTTGATCATCCCCTTGGGGGTCTGCGGGTTCTTGAACCGCTCCAGGCCCGCTTCGGGCAGCGGGTTCACCGAGATGATCTTCGCGCCCTCGGCCTTGGCCTTCTCCAGGGCGACCAGCATGCGCGGATGGTTCGTGCCCGGGTTCTGCCCGGCGACGATGATCAGATCGGCGTGGTGCAGGTCCTCCAGCGACACGCTGCCCTTGCCGATGCCGATCGTCTCGTTGAGCGCGGACCCGGACGACTCGTGGCACATGTTGGAGCAGTCCGGCAGATTGTTCGTGCCGAACTCGCGGGCGAAGAGCTGGAGCAGGAACGCCGCCTCGTTGCTGGTGCGGCCCGAGGTGTAGAAGACGGCCTCGTCGGGTGAGTCGAGCGCGGTCAGCTCCTCCGCGATGATCGCGAACGCCCGGTCCCAGGTGACCGCCTCGTACCGGTCGGCGCCCTCGGGCAGGTACATGGGCTGGGTGATCCGGCCCTGCTGCCCCAGCCAGTAACCGCTGCGGCCGGCCAGGTCCGCGACCGGGTGCGCGGCGAAGAAGTCGGGTGTGACCCGGCGCAGCGTCGCCTCCTCGGCGACCGCCTTCGCCCCGTTCTCGCAGAACTCCGCCACGTGCCGCTTGTCACCCTCGGGCCAGGCGCAGCCAGGGCAGTCGAAGCCGTCCTTCTGGTTGACCTTGCGCAGCGTACGGGCGGTGCGCGAGACGCCCATCTGCTGCTGGGCGACGCGCAGGGTGTGGGCGACCGCCGCCAGACCGGCGGCCGAGTGCTGGACGGCGCCGACCTGCGGGGCGTCCTGGACCGGGTCGCCCGCGGGCGGCTTGCTGACCATCGCGCTCTCCTTCGAGTCGCCGTGCTGACGTCTTCTTCGATCCTGTCACGCCGCACCGACAACGCGTGACGCCGAGCCCGGCGGCGCCCCGCCGGGGCGGCCGCCAAGCCTCAGCAGGCGCCTGCCCGCGGCCCGCCGGGGCGGCCGCCAAGCCTCAGCGGGTGCCTGCCGGCGCCCCGCCGGGGCGGCCCCGGTCCGGGCGGTGGTCCATGAGTGTCAGTGGTCCGTGGCAGGATCGTCTGCGTGGCTGAGACAGCATCGAAGAAGACCGCACAAGACCGTCCGCGCCTGCTCCTCATGGACGGGCACTCTCTGGCGTACCGGGCGTTCTTCGCGCTGCCCGCGGAGAACTTCAGCACCGTGAGCGGCCAGACGACCAACGCCGTGTACGGCTTCGCGTCGATGCTGGCGAACACGCTGCGCGACGAGGCGCCCACGCACTTCGCGGTGGCGTTCGACGTGTCGCGCAAGACGTGGCGCTCGGCGGACTTCCCCGAGTACAAGGCGAACCGTTCGACCACCCCGGACGAGTTCAAGGGGCAGGTCGAGCTGATCGGCGAGCTGCTCGACACGATGAACGCGGTGCGGTTCGCCGTGGAGGGCTTCGAGGCCGATGACATCATCGCGACCCTCGCGACCCAGGCGGAGGCCGCGGGGTTCGAGGTGCTGATCGTCACCGGCGACCGGGACTCCTTCCAGCTGGTCTCCGACCACGTCACCGTGCTGTACCCCACCAAGGGCGTCTCGGAGCTGACCCGGTTCACGCCGGAGAAGGTCCAGGAGAAGTACGGGCTGTCGCCGAGCCAGTACCCGGACTTCGCGGCGCTGCGCGGCGACCCGTCCGACAACCTGCCGGGCATCCCGGGTGTCGGTGAGAAGACCGCCACGAAGTGGATCAACCAGTTCGGTTCGTTCGCCGAACTGGTCGCACGGGCCGACGAGGTCAAGGGCAAGGTCGGCCAGGCGCTGCGCGACCACCTGGAGTCCGTCAAGCTCAACCGCCACCTGACCGAGCTCGTCCGGGACGTGGAGCTGCCCAGGAGCGTGGCCGAGCTGGAGCGCGCCCCCTACGACAGGTCCGCGCTCAAGGGCTTCCTGGAGGTCCTGGAGATCCGCAACCCGAGCCTGCGCGAGCGGCTCCTCGCGGTGGACCCGGGCGCGGCGGAGGAGGAGGCCCCGGCGCCGGCCGCCGGAGTGGAGCTGGACGGTTCGGTGCTGGGCGCGGGCGAGGTCGCGCCGTGGCTGGAGCGGCACGGCGGGCAACCGCTCGGCATGGCCACCGTGGACACCTGGGCGCTGGGCGCCGGCCATGTCGCCGAGGTCGCCCTCGCCGCGGCCGACGGCGCGGCCGCCTGGTTCGACCCGTCGCAGCTGGACGAGGCCGACGAGCGGGCGTTCGCCGCCTGGATCGCCGACCCGGCCAGGCCGAAGGTCCTGCACAACGCCAAGGGCGCCATGCGGGTCTTCCCGGAGCACGGCTGGAGCGTCGCGGGCGTCACCATGGACACCGCGCTCGCCGCCTACCTGGTCAAGCCCGGCCGCCGCTCCTTCGCGCTGGACACCCTGTCCATCGAGTACCTGGGCCGGGAGCTCGCGCCCGCGGCCGCGCCCGACGGGCAGCTCGCGTTCGGCGCGGACGACACCGCCGAGGCCGATGCCCTGATGACCCAGGCCCGCGCGGTCCTCGACCTGGGCGCGGCGTTCGCCGGACGCCTCGAAGAGGTCGGCGCCACGCGGCTCCTGCACGACGTGGAGCTGCCGACGTCCGAGCTGCTGGCCCGGCTGGAGCGGCACGGCATCGCCGCGGACCGGCCGCACCTGGAGGCCATGGAGCAGCAGTTCGCCGGCGCGGTGCAGCAGGCCGTGAAGGAGGCGCACGCCTCGGTCGGGCACGAGTTCAACCTCGGCTCCCCGAAGCAGCTCCAGGAGGTCCTCTTCGGCGAGCTGAGCCTGCCCAAGACGAAGAAGACCAAGACGGGCTGGACCACGGACGCGGACGCGCTGGCGTGGCTGGCCGCGCAGACCGAGCACGAGCTGCCCGTCATCATGCTGCGCCACCGGGAGCAGGCCAAGCTCCGCGTCACGGTCGAGGGCCTCATCAAGACGGTCGCGCCCGACGGCCGTATCCACACCACGTTCAACCAGACGGTGGCGGCGACGGGCCGGCTGTCCTCGACCGATCCCAACCTGCAGAACATCCCGGTCCGTACGGACGAGGGCCGGGCCATCAGGCGGGGCTTCGTCGTCGGCGACGGCTTCGACGCGCTGATGACGGCCGACTACAGCCAGATCGAACTGCGCGTCATGGCGCACCTGTCCGAGGACGAGGGCCTCATCGAGGCGTTCACCTCCGGCGAGGACCTGCACACCACCGTCGCGTCGCAGGTGTTCGGCGTCGACAAGTCGTCCGTCGACGCGGAGATGCGGCGCAAGATCAAGGCCATGTCGTACGGCCTGGCCTACGGCCTGTCCGCGTTCGGTCTCTCGCAGCAGCTGAACATCGAGGCGGCCGAGGCGCGGGCGCTGATGGACACCTACTTCGAGCGGTTCGGCGGCGTCCGGGACTATCTGCGCCGGGTCGTCGACGAGGCGAGGGCGACCGGCTACACGGCGACGATGCTCGGCCGCCGCCGATACCTCCCGGACCTCAACAGCGACAACCGCCAGCGCCGCGAGGCGGCCGAGCGGATGGCGCTGAACGCCCCCATCCAGGGCACGGCCGCCGACATCGTCAAGGTCGCCATGCTCAATGTCGACCGGGCGCTGACCGAGGCGGGCCTCGACACCCGGATACTGCTCCAGGTCCACGACGAAATCGTGCTGGAGCTCGCCCCCGGTGAGCGCGAGCGGGTGGAGGAGATCGTCCGGCACGAGATGTCGACGGCCGTCGAACTGCGGGCTCCGCTGGACGTCTCCGTCGGCGTCGGCGAGGACTGGGAGTCCGCCGCGCACTGACCCGTACGGACGGGTGCGGGCGCGCGCCGACCCGTATGGCGCGCGCCGACCCGTACAGCCGCGTGCGCACGCGCGTGGACGCGGGCTGCCTCGCGCCCCGGGCCGGAGAACGTCGCGCGCCCGGTCGGACCCCCGCCGGTCCGGCCGGGCGCGGGGTGCGGGAGCTCTCGCTGCGGGCCGCCGGCCGGTCAGGCGCGGGTGCCGGCCGTCCACAGCCGCATGCCGGCGCCGTAGATCACCAGCCCGGCCGCCAGTCCGGCGCCGGCGCCGAAGCACGCGGTCGGGATGATGTCCAGGGGCGTGTCGATCCGCCCCCAGGACGCGTACCAGCGGGCGCACCGATGGGCGACACCCACCGCCACGCACACCCCGAGCAGCCCCCCGGCCAGCCACCGGCCCCGCCGGTCCAACACCGGCACCCCGGCCTCCACCGCGCGGCCCCTCTCGGCCGCACCGCCACCGTCACTGTCGCCGGTGCCCGCGTCGCCGCCCGCGTCCGCGCGGCGCGCCGCGCTCGTGACGAACCAGCCCAGGACGCCCAGCGCCAGCGCCGAACCGCCGTACTGCGCGTACTGGTACACCGGGAAGCCCCCGACGACCTCGCCCAGGACGGGCAGCACTTCGGTGCCCCACCGGCCGGGATGCGTGAACAGGTCCCAGACCACATGGGTGGTCGCCCCGATGACCGCCGACACGTAGAACCAGAACGCCAGCGCCACAGGCCGCCGCTCGCGCCACGCCCGCCCCCGCGCCAGCGCGGCCACCCGCGCCCGCAGACGTCCCGGTACCAGCGCCAGCAGCGGCTCACGCACCATCAGCCACGTCGCGACCAGCGCCCCCGTGATGGCCGCGTCGACGGTGAGGATGCCTGGCAGGCTGTGCGTCACGTCCCCGAAGAGCATCGCGCCGGGCAGCACACTGTCCGCGAAGTAGGTCGTGTCGGGCGCGAAGGAGCCCATGACGAGCGCCGAGGCGACCAGCGGACCGCGAGCGGCGCCGGACCTCCGTATCCCGGGCAGGACGGCGACGGCATGGCTGAGTGTGAAAGGCATGTGGTGGCGTACCCCGAAGTGGATTCCCCCGACGGCCTGATGGGCCGCGCGGCTTGACGAAGCCTGGTCTCCCTCAGTATGCGGGAGGTCAAAAATGCTCCGACCTGCGGCGCAGAGGTGACGAAACCGTGAAAAGCGGTCACGGAGCGGTGTGTCCGCGCCAGGAGTTGACGTAGGGTCGCCAGAGTCCTGGCGCTGGGGAGCGCAGGCAGTCGTCCACGGGGAGGGACCACACGAATGGCAGCGCACATCGGCCGTCGGCTGCGCAAGGGGGCCACCAGCACCGCGGTAGCGGCCGCTGCTGTAGCCGCTCTTTCCGCCTCGCAGGCGCCGGGTGTCACACCCGCCGGTGCGGGCGACCAGCCGACCGCCGACGCGACGACGCCCGGCGCGGGCGAATCGGCGACCGGTGACTCGCCGTACTACACCGACCTGCCGCCGCTCAACAGCCCCAACAAGCCCGGCGGTGTCATCGACATGCCGGTGGCGGGGCCGGCCGAGTCGGGTATACCCACGACCGTGCTCGCCGCGTACAAGCAGGCCGAGCAGTACGTGAAGAGCGTCAAGCCCGGCTGCAACCTCCCGTGGCAGCTCCTGGCGGGCATCGGCAAGGTCGAGTCCGGCCAGGCGCGCGGCGGCCGTGTCGACGCCAACGGCACCACGTTCTCCCCGATCCTCGGCCCCGTCCTCAACGGTGTCGGCTTCGCCAACATCTCCGACACCGACGGCGGCGCGTACGACGGCGACAAGAAGTACGACCGCGCGGTCGGCCCCATGCAGTTCATCCCGTCCACCTGGGCGAGCTGGGGCCAGGACGCCAACGCCGACGGCCGCAAGGACCCCAACAACATCTACGACGCCGCGCAGGCCGCCGGCATGTACCTGTGCGCCAACAGCCGTGACCTCGCGCTCAAGGCGGACCTGGACAAGGCGATCCTCAGCTACAACCGCTCGCAGGAGTACCTGCGGACGGTGCTCTCCTGGTTCGAGTTCTACAAGCGCGGCACCCACCAGGTTCCCGACGGCACGGGTGTCCTGCCGGCCGACCGCAGCGACGACGGCGTCATCACCGTCCCGAAGCCGACGCCCGTCCCGTCCGGTTCAGGCGCCACGCCCACGCCGAAGCCGACGACGCCCACCCCGGGCCCGTCGGTCCCCGCCAAGCCATCGCCGACACCTACCCCGACGCCCACGCCGACCCCCACCCCGACACCCACGCCGACCCCCGCGCCCGCCGAGACGGTGACGCGGATCGCTGACGCCGGGACCGGGGCGCTGACCGCGACGGCGGGCTCCCAGTTCGCCGAGCGGCCCCAGGTGGTGACGCTCAACGAGCAGGGCAGGCCGGTCGCCAAGGTTCCCGTCGTCTTCGAGATCGTCGGCACCACGGAGGCCCGGTTCGCGGGCGGCACCACCAGTGTCACCGTCGTCACGGGCAGCACCGGCACGGCCGTCGCGCCCGCCATCCTCGCCGGTGAGCGAACCGGCGAGTTCACGGTACGGGCGAGCGTGGCCCGCCGTACGACGCTCCGCGTCGACTATCCCGCGACCGTCACCGCCCGTCAGGCCGACGCCCTGACCAGGACGGACGGCAAGGCCCTGACGGCCGCGCCGGGCGCCGAGTTCGCCGACCCGCTGGTCGTGAAGACGACGTACCGGGGGAACGCGATCTCCGGTGTCGCCCTCACCGCCACCATGATCACTACGGCGGAAGGCGGAGAGGTCAACGACAAGGGCCCCTACTTCAAGGACGAGCAGGGCAACCCGATCCGTACCCTCACCGGCCTGAAGACCGGCGCCGACGGCACGCTCCAGCTGCCGAGGATCTACGCGGACGGCCAGACGGGCACCTTCCTGCTGCGCATCGGCGCGGCGGGCGGCGTGACGCTCGACGTCGAGCTCACGATCGCCTGATCCGTCCGCGACGCCCACCCGCGTGCCGTCCCTCCGCAACGGGGGACGGCACGACGCGTTCACGCCCCACACGCTCACCCCGCCGGTCCACACCCACCCCGTGCGCCCTGCCGGTGCGTCCCGCCGATGCGCACCCACCGGTTCACCCCTCGCCACCCCCACGCGGCCCAGCCCGCCCGGCCTGCCCGGCCTGTCCCGCGGTCCCCTGTGTTCTCGCGTGCTCTCCGTGTGTTCTCATCTCGCGGCGCGATTGCTACGGTGCCAACCCCCGACCTGACGCATCATCAGATCCCGTTCCGGGAGGTCGACCATGCGCGCCCTCGCAGCCGCCGCCATCGGACTGGTTCCCGCCCTCCTCCTCATGCTGCTCCTCGCCGTCGTGGACCTCGTACCCGAGGGCGAGACCTCGCCCCGCCCACTGCTCACCACCGTGCCGCCCGGACCCGGGAAGTAGGAGGACGGGTCCGCATGCGCCGCCGAGCCGGCCTCGTCCTCATCGCCCTCGCCGTCTGCCTCGCCGCCATGGCGCCGACACTGCGCTGGTACGCCTTCCCCCGGCTCGCCAGGATCCCCGCGGGCCAGTACCAGGAGATGGTGCTGGAGGCCCGGCCCGCGACCCTCCTCCAGTACGACACGATGCGGGCGGAACAGGTGGAGAAGGTCACCATCGTCCAGACCCTCAAGGGCAACGTGGAGGAGTCCCGCAGGATCGAACGGGACGCCGGCCGCGACGTCGTCGTCTGGGACGCCCTGTCCCACGTCGTCGGCCCCGACGGCGCGACGGTCTCCCAGATCCCCGAGCGCTACATCTTCGACGCCCACACCCAGGCACCCGTCCACGCGACCGGCGAGTCCGTCGACGGCCACCCGGTGCGGCGCGAGGGCATCGAGTTCAAATGGCCGTTCCTCACCCAGAAGCGGGACTACACCTACTTCGACGCGCAGACCCGTACCTCCGCGCCCATCCAGTACAAGGGCACCCGTACCTTCCGTGGCCTGGAGGTCTACTACTTCGAGCAGACCATTCCCTGGACGAAGGTCCCGTACCCCCGGAAGATGCCACTGCCCGGCATCGACGCGACGCGGCTGGAGCGGCAGACCGGCACCACCCGCTGGTACACCACCAAGCGGATGTTCTGGGTCGAACCCGTCACCGGCGCGCCCGTGAACGGCGAGGAGATCCACCGCGAGGAGCTGCGCGGCGGCACCCTCCTCGGCGGCCGGGACAAGGTCACCGCGTTCGCCGGGCACGTCAGGATGCGCGAGGACTACCTCGACCACACCGTCGACCTGGTCGCATCCCAGCGCACGCTGGTGCTCCTGATGACGTCGTACCTGCCGTGGGGCTTCATCGTCCTCGCCGCGGCGCTGTTCGCGCTCGCGCTGTGGCTGGAAGCCCGCGGCCGCCGCGCCCCCGCCCGTGACCGGCCGACCAGCTGACCGGCCGACCGGCCGACTGACCGACCGCCAGCTGACCGGCCGACCGACCGGCTGACCGGCTGATCAGCGCCGGGTGTTCGTACGCCGCGTCGGCTCCGCCGTCGAGGGGTCCTCCGGCCACGGGTGCTTCGGATAGCGGCCGCGCAACTCCGCGCGCACGGACCGGTAGCCGTCCCGCCAGAACGACGCGAGGTCCGCCGTCACGGCCGCGGGCCGCCCGGCGGGGGACAGCAGATGCACCAGCACAGGTACGCCCGCCAGGCGCGGCGTCTCGGTCAGACCGAACATCTCCTGGAGCTTCACGGCCAGGACGGGCTGCCCGCCCCCGTACCGGACCTGTATCCGCGAACCGCTCGGCACCTCGATCCGCTCCGGCGCCAGCTCGTCCAGCCGCCCCGCGTCCCCGCTCGCCCACGGCAGCAGCCGCCGCAGACCCTCCCCGGCGTCGACGCGCCCCAGGTCGGCCCGGCGACGGGCGCGCGACAGCTCCGGCTCCAGCCACTCCTCCGCACGCTCCAGCAGCGCGGCGTCCGACACGTCCGGCCACGGCCCGCCCAGGGCGTCGTGCAGGAACGCCAGCCGCTCCCGCAACCCGGACGCCTCGCGGGACCAGCGCAGCAGCCCCGGGCCCTCGCGCCGCAACCCCTCCAGCAGGGCGGCCCGCACCGCCGGGGGACCGGGCTCCCTCAGCGGGCGTACGGTCAGCTCGACCGCGCCCAGCCGTTCCACGGACCGGGCGACGACGTCGCCGTCCTCCCAGTGGACCTCGTCGCCCGCGACGAGCAGCGGCCGCGCCGCGTCCCGCGCGATGTCCTCGTCGGCGACGGCGGCGAGCCGCACCCGCGCGGACGCGGCGTGCGCGGGCCGGTCGGCGACCGCGACGGCCAGCCACGGCGCACCCCGCAGGCCCGAGCCGTCCGGCACCTCGGCCCCGGTACCCGACGCCATCAGGAACGCGCCGCCGCCACGCGCGCGTGCCACCCGTTCCGGGAAGGCCAGCGCGGTCACGAGCCCGGCCACGGCATCGTCACCCGGAGCGTCCCCGCCCCGCGCCTCCCCACCGGCCGCGCCGTCCAGCTGGGACGCCAGTCGGCGGGACTCCTGCCGCCAGCGGGCGCTGTAGGCGTCGCCGCCCCGGCGCGCGGCGCGCCACGCGGCCGCCAGATCGTCGCCGTACTCGCGTGGCGGCTCCTCGCTCAGCAGCGCCACGACCTCCGCCGCCCGCCGCACGCCCACCCGGGGCGCCCCGTCCAGCAGCGCCCGGGCAAGCCGGGGGTGCAGGCCCATGCGGGCCATCCGTACGCCCCGGTCCGTGACCCGGCCCGCCGCGTCCACCGCGCCGATCGCGGCGAGCACCGACCGGGCCGCGGCCATGGCGCCCGAGGGCGGCGGGTCCAGCAGAGCCAGCCCCGTCGCGTCCGGGTCGCCCCAGTGGGCCGCCTGCAACGCGAACCCCGTCAGATCCGCGATCCGGATCTCCGGCGCCGGGAACCGGGGCAGCCGCGGGTCCTCCGCCTCCGCCCAGCACCGGTACACCACGCCCGGAGCCTCACGGCCCGCACGGCCGGCGCGCTGTCGGGCGGCAGCCCTGGACGCCCGTACCGTCGTCAGCGCGCTCAGCCCCCGGGCATGGTCCACGCGCGGCTCGCGCGCCAGGCCCGAGTCGACCACGACCCGCACTCCCGGCACCGTCAGCGACGACTCCGCCACCGCTGTCGCGAGGACCACGCGGCGGCCTGACGCCGAACCCGCCAGGACCGCGTCCTGCACGGCCCCCGGCGCCCGCCCGTGCACCTGGAGCACCTCCGCACCGGCCCCGGACAGCAGCCCGGCCACCCGGGCGATCTCCCCGACGCCGGGCAGGAAGCACAGCACGTCCCCGTCACGTTCGGCCAGCGCCCGCCGCACCACGGACGCGACGTGCGCGGTCAGCGCCGGGTCCACCCTCATGCCGTGCGGCGGCCGCACCGGCCCCGACGGCGGCGCCCACACCACCTCCACCGGATACGCCGTACCCGTCGCCTCGACCACGGGCGCGTCGCCCAGCAGGCGGGCCCAGCCGTCGGCGTCCGTGGTCGCGGACGCGGCGACCAGCCGCAGCTCGGGCCGGAGCGTCTGCCGTACGTCCAGCAGGAACGCGGCGACCGTGTCGGCGTCCAGATGCCGCTCATGGCACTCGTCGATGATCACCACATCGGTGCCGGCCAGTTCCTGGTCCCGCTGGAGCCGCTGCAGCAGCACACCGGTGGTCACGACCTCGACCACCGTCTCCCGGGAGACGGCCCGCTCGCCGCGCACCGTGAAACCGACCCGGCCGCCCACCCGCTCGCCGAGCAGCCACGCCATCCGCCGGGCCGCCGCGCGTGCCGCGATCCGGCGCGGCTCGGCGACCACCACGCGGGCACCCCGCTCGGCCAGCACGAGCGGCACCAGGGTCGTCTTGCCGGTGCCGGGCGGCGCGCACAGCACGGCCGCCCCGTGCCCGTCGAGTGCCCGCTCCAGCGCGGGCAGGGCGGCGCTCACGGGCAGGCGCGTGCCCTCGTCGCGGATCACGTGCTCAGCCCCTCCGCCGGCCATCGGCCCCGGGGACCGGCGTCGCGTCCCGCTCGCACACGAAGATCGCCGTTCCCGGGATCAGGTTTCCGCGCAGCGGCGACCAGCCGCCCCACTCCTGGCTGTTCCAGGCGGGCCACTCCGGCTCGACCAGGTCCACCAGCCGGAACCCGGCCGCCACCACGTCCCGTACGCGGTCGCCCAGCGTCCGGTGGTGCTCGACGTAGACCGCCCGCCCCTCCTCGTCCTGCTCGACGTACGGCGTACGGTCGAAATAGGACGCGGCGACGGACAGGCCCTCGGGGCCCGGCTCGTCGGGGAACGCCCAGCGGATCGGGTGCGTCACCGAGAACACCCACCGGCCGCCCGGCCGCAGCACCCGGCGCACCTCCCGGAAGACCCTCACCGGGTCGGCCACGAAGGGCACCGCCCCGTACGCCGAGCACGCCAGGTCGAAGGAGCCGTCCCGGAAGGGCAGGGCCCCGGCGTCCGCCTCCACCAGGGGGATCCCGCCGCCGATCCGCAGCGCGTGCTGGAGCTGCCGGTGGGACAGGTCCAGCGCCACCGGCCGGGCGCCCCGCGCGGCCAGCCAGCGGGAGCACTGCGCGGCGCCCGCGCCGATCTCCAGTACGTCGCGGCCCCGCAGCGAACCGGCGGGGCCCAGCAGCCCGGCCTCCGCCTCGTCCAGCCCCTCGGGGCCCCACACGAACCGGTCGTCGCCGAGGAACCCTCCGTGTTCGCTCTGGTACTCGTCGGCGTTCCGGTCCCACCAGCCGCGGCTGGCCCGGCTGCTCTCCACGTCGCCGGCCGGGCGCCGGGTGGCCTCGGTCCCGTACTCGCCGGCCTCGGGGACCCCTCCGGCAGTGGCCCCGGAAGCGGCCCCGGAAACCCCTCCCGCAGTGGCCCCGGACCCCGGTCCGGGAGCGTGCGCGGTCCCGCGCCCGGACTCGAACTCGCGCTCGTACTCTTGGATCATCCCGCCCGCCGTTGTAGTTTGCGCACAGCGCCGTCGGCGTACGTGCCGGGCGCGTGTCGTGTCATGGTTCAGGGGCCACGACGGCCTCGGGCCACGATAGTTGTGCCGGGTATGCGGGGATCCGCCCCGGGTGGGCGCCTTCGCGCATTGACCGTGTCCGGCCGTCCCCGTATGCTAAAGGTTGCGCTGCGGGCCTGCGTGCCTCAGACGGAGCAGGCCGCGCTCGCATCTGTATGTATGTCCCCTCGGTTCTCGAGGCGTCACCCTTGTCGGGCGTGCGCTTCCTTGGCTGTCCGGTCTTCTGCAGAGGCGATACGGGCTCTCGGCGTAGCAGTACCTACGACTTCAATGTCCGCACCGGAGCCCTTTCCCACATGACGAGCAGCACCGAGACCACCGCCACCACCCCGCAGGTTGCGGTCAACGACATCGGTAACGAGGAAGCCTTCCTCGCCGCGATCGACGAGACGATCAAGTACTTCAACGACGGCGACATCGTCGACGGCGTCATCGTGAAGGTCGACCGGGACGAGGTCCTGCTCGACATCGGTTACAAGACCGAAGGTGTCATCCCGAGCCGCGAGCTCTCGATCAAGCACGACGTCGACCCGAACGAGGTCGTCAAGGTCGGCGACGAGATCGAGGCCCTGGTTCTCCAGAAGGAGGACAAGGAAGGCCGCCTGATCCTCTCGAAGAAGCGCGCCCAGTACGAGCGTGCCTGGGGCACCATCGAGAAGATCAAGGAAGAGGACGGCATCGTCACCGGTACCGTCATCGAGGTCGTCAAGGGTGGTCTCATCCTCGACATCGGCCTCCGCGGCTTCCTCCCGGCCTCGCTGGTCGAGATGCGCCGCGTCCGCGACCTCCAGCCGTACGTCGGCAAGGAGCTCGAGGCGAAGATCATCGAGCTGGACAAGAACCGCAACAACGTGGTCCTGTCCCGCCGTGCCTGGCTGGAGCAGACCCAGTCCGAGGTCCGCCAGACGTTCCTCACGACCCTGCAGAAGGGTCAGGTCCGCTCCGGCGTCGTGTCCTCGATCGTCAACTTCGGTGCCTTCGTGGACCTGGGTGGCGTCGACGGCCTGGTGCACGTCTCCGAGCTGTCCTGGAAGCACATCGACCACCCGTCCGAGGTTGTCGAGGTCGGCCAGGAGGTCACCGTCGAGGTTCTCGACGTCGACATGGACCGCGAGCGTGTCTCCCTGTCGCTGAAGGCGACGCAGGAGGACCCGTGGCAGCAGTTCGCCCGGACCCACCAGATCGGTCAGGTCGTCCCGGGTAAGGTCACGAAGCTGGTTCCGTTCGGCGCGTTCGTCCGTGTGGACGAGGGCATCGAGGGTCTGGTCCACATCTCCGAGCTGGCCGAGCGCCACGTGGAGATCCCGGAGCAGGTCGTCCAGGTCAACGACGAGATCTTCGTCAAGGTCATCGACATCGACCTCGAGCGTCGTCGCATCAGCCTCTCGCTGAAGCAGGCCAACGAGTCCTTCGGTGCCGACCCGGCCTCGGTCGAGTTCGACCCGACCCTGTACGGCATGGCCGCGTCCTACGACGACCAGGGCAACTACATCTACCCCGAGGGCTTCGACCCGGAGACCAACGACTGGCTGCCGGGCTACGAGGCGCAGCGCGAGGCCTGGGAGACCCAGTACGCCGAGGCGCAGCAGCGCTTCGAGCAGCACCAGGCCCAGGTCATCAAGTCCCGCGAGGCCGACGAGGCCGCCGCTGCCGAGGGTGGCGCCGCCGCTCCGGCCGGTGCCCCGGCGGGTGCCTCCGGCGGTTCGTACTCCTCGGAGTCGGACGACAACTCCGGCGCCCTGGCGTCGGACGAGGCCCTGGCTGCCCTCCGCGAGAAGCTCGCCGGCGGCCAGAGCTGAACAGCTCTCGCCCCTAGCGACTAGCTAGCGACGACCGAGGCCCGTCCCCGAAAGGGGGCGGGCCTCAGTCGTGTCCGCTGCCGCACCCGCTCCCGCCCCCTGGCCCTGGCCTAGCCCCGGCCCTACTCCCGCCCCGGCCCTGCTCCCGCCCCGGCCTTGTCCTCGCCCCGGCCCTGCTTCCGGCCCGGCCCTGCTTCCGGCCCGGCCCTGCTTCCGGCCCGGTCCAGGGCTCGGCTTCCGGGTGCGGCCGAGGCCGGTGTCCGCCGCCCGGGGGCCGGAGAGGGGCGGACTGTGGACATGCCAAGGCAGGGGCCGATGGCCGTCAAGAGGCCCCCGCGGTCCCGGAGATGGGGCCGGCGGCCGCAGCCGGCGGGAATGCCCGTGGCACGCGCGACGTTGTCTCCTGTGAACACGAGGAGGAGCGGTAATCGTGCTTGATCCGCAGGATTTGTACGCATGGGAGCCGAAGGGCCTGGCCGTCGCCGACATGGCGCTGGCGCAGGAGTCGGCCGGCTTGGTCATGCTTTATCACTTCGACGGATACATCGACGCGGGCGAGACCGGCGAGCAGATCGTCGAGAGCCTGCTGGAGACACTGCCCCACCAGGTAGTGGCCCGCTTCGACCACGACAGGCTCGTGGACTACCGGGCGCGCCGACCGCTGCTCACGTTCCGGCGCGACCGCTGGACCGGTTACGAGACGCCCGCGATCGAGGTCCGCCTCGTCCAGGACGCCACCGGAGCGCCCTTCCTGCTGCTGTCCGGCCCTGAGCCCGACGTCGAGTGGGAGCGGTTCGCCCGCGCCGTGCGGCAGATCGTGGAGCGGCTCGGAGTCCGGCTCTCGGTCAACTTCCACGGCATCCCCATGGGCGTCCCGCACACCCGCCCCGTCGGCCTCACCCCGCACGGCAACCGTACGGACCTGGTGCCCGGGCACCGCAGCCCCTTCGACGAGGCGCAGGTACCCGGCAGCGCCGAGTCCCTCGTCGAATACCGCCTGATGGAGGCGGGTCACGACGTCCTCGGTGTCGCCGCCCATGTTCCGCACTATGTCGCCAGGTCCTCCTACCCGGACGCCGCGCTGACCGCCGTCGAGGCGATCACCTCCGCGACGGGCCTCGTCCTGCCCGGCATCGCGCACAGCCTGCGGACGCAGGCACGGCGTACGCAGACCGAGATCGAGCGCCAGATCGGCGAGGGCGACGAGGAGCTCGTGGCGCTCGTCCAGGGGCTGGAGCACCAGTACGACGCGATGGCCGGCGCCGAGACACGCGGCAGCCTGGTCGCCGAGCCGGTGGACCTGCCGTCGGCGGACGAGATCGGCCGCGAGTTCGAACGGTTCCTGGCCGAGCGGGAAGGCGACCTCTAGCGACCTCTAGCGGCCTCTGCGATCTCTGGCGACCTCTGGCGACCTCTGGCGACGTCTGGTGAGCGCGTCCGGCCGGGTCCGGCGGCGCCCGCCGACCGTGGTTCGAGCGACCGGGTCCGGCGGCCGCTCCGCCCGCACGGGAGCCCGCGCCCGTGAGAACCGGCGAGCCAGGGCCTAAGCTTCGGCTCATGCTGACCGTAGGGCTGACCGGTGGAATCGGCGCCGGCAAGAGCGAAGTGTCCCGGCTCCTCGTCTCGTACGGGGCGGTGCTGATCGACGCGGACAGGATCGCCCGCGAGGTCGTGGAGCCCGGGACGCCCGGGCTGGCGGCCGTCGTGGACGCGTTCGGGGCGGAGGTCCTCACCGCCGAGGGGACCCTGGACCGGGCGAAGCTCGGCTCCGTCGTGTTCGCCGAGCCCGAGCGGCTCGCCACCCTGAACGGCATCGTCCACCCGCTCGTCGGCGCCCGCTCCGCCGAGCTGCAGGCGGCGGCCGCGCCCGACGCCGTCGTCGTCCACGACGTACCGCTCCTCACCGAGAACGGGCTCGCCCCGCTCTACGACGTGGTCGTGGTCGTGGACGCGTCCCCCGAGACCCAGCTCGACCGGCTCGTGCGGCTGCGGGGCATGACCGAGGACGACGCACGCGCCCGTATGGCCGCCCAGGCCGACCGCGAACAGCGGCGCGGCATCGCGGACCTGATCATCGACAACGACGGGCCCCTGGAGGCGCTGGAGCCGCAGGTCCGCGAGGTCTGGGAGGAGCTGGCCGCCCGCGCGGCCCGCACCGCGCCCACGCCGGAGCAGCGGTAGCCGCCGCTCCCGGAAGAGATGTTGACCGGCCGGAGCCGGCGGGAAGGATATGACCGTGTCCGAGAGCACTCCCGAGACCCATGTCATCGACTACCGCGCGGCCGAACAGCTCCTGGCCGCGCGGGACCCTCGCGGGGCCGTCAAGCTGCTCGACTCGGTGATCGCCGCGCACCCGGAGAACACCGCCGCCCGGCTCCTGCGGGCCCGTGCCTTCTTCGCCTCCGCTCAGCTGCGCAGGGCGGAAGCCGAGTTCACACTCGTGCTGGAACGCGAGCCGGACAACTCGTTCGCCCACTTCGCCCTGGCCCGGACCCTGCAGCGCGCGGGCCGCGCCGCCGAGGCCGTCCGCCACTTCCGGCTGGCCGCGGCCCTCGACCCGAAGCCGGAGTACCTGGAAGCGGCCCGCTTCGACGCCGACTGACGCCTGCGCCGACACCGACTGGCGCCCGCGCGCCCGCACGCCCGACCGACCGGCGCCGGGGCTTCCGCGGCCGATCGTTCAGCTCCCGCCCGGAGGGCGGTGGTCCGGTTCGTACGGGGGCACGTCCGGGCCGGGCTGGTAGTGCGCTCCCTGCCGGATATGGCGTACCACCATGATCATGTCCGCGGCGACGACCAGGAACAGCAGGCCACAGGCGAGCGCCCACCCCGGCCGGCCCGCCAGGGAGAAGGCCGCCGTGCCCGCGCCGGCCCAGATCAGACCCCACAGGCTCAGCCAGAACCGCAGCCGCAGCGGGCTGCGTGCGGTGATCGGTTCACTGCCGGTGCGCATACTCCGCGCGTACCCCCGCACGCGACATCTACGAGCGCTGCGCGCAGGATGACGCGGCGGTGTCTTTACGCGGGGGACACCGGCACGGTACGGAGGGTCCTGTGCCCGCCCGGGGCACCTCGGCGAAGGGACCTGACACAGATGGAACCGGTGTGCACGACCCGGCAGGGCGCGGTACGCGGCAGACTCTCGCCGACGGGAGTCGCCTCCTTCCTGGGCATCCCCTACGCGGCGGCGCCGTTCGGGCCCCTGCGCTTCCGGCCGCCGGCCCCGGCGCCCGTGTGGAGCGGGACCCGGGACGCGACCGCGTTCGGGCCGACCCCGCCCAAGGCGCCCTACGCCCCGCCGTTCGACGCCCTCATCCCGGAGTGGATCATCCCGGGTGACGACTGCCTCAATCTGAACGTGTGGACCCCCGCCCCCGATCCCGGCGCGCGGCTGCCGGTCATGGTGTGGTTGCACGGCGGGGCCTTCACCAACGGGGCGACGTCCACACCCGCGTACGACGGAAGCGCCTTCGCCCGTGACGGCGTCGTGTTCGTGTCGCTCGCCTACCGCCTGGGCGTGGACGGCTTCCTGAGTATGGACGGGGTGCCGGACAACCGCGGGCTCCTCGACCAGCTCGCCGCCCTGGAGTGGGTCCGCGACAACATCGCCGCGTTCGGCGGCGACCCGGACCGGGTGACCCTCTTCGGCGAGTCGGCCGGCGCCCTGAGCATCGGCACCCTGCTGGCCGACGAGCGGGCCCGCGGCCTGTTCCACCGGGCCATCCTCCAGAGCGGCGCCGCCCATCACTTCCTGCGCCCCGGCTCGGCCCGCCGGATCACCGAGCACCTCGCGCGGAAACTGGCCGTACCGCCGACGGCCGAGGCGTTCGCCGACGTCCCCCTGGACCGGCTCGTCGCCGCGCAGGCCGAGCTGCGCGCCGAGATCGGCGCCCGGCCGGACCCGGCCCTGTGGGGCGAGGCGGCGCTCAACGCCATGCCGTTCGAGCCCGTCGTCGAGGAGCTGGCGCCGCCCGGCCCCGGCTGCCCGGTGGACCTCCTCGTCGGCAGCAACCGGGAGGAGTACCGGCTGTTCCTCGTCCCCACCGGGCGGCTGCATCTGCTGCCGGAGGCCAAGCTGCGGGCGACCGCCGAGGCGTACGGGCTCGACCCCGACAAGGCCCTGTCCGTCTACCGGGAGACCCGGCCGGACGCCGTGCCCGGCGAGATCTTCGACGCGCTGGTGACGGACTGGTTCTACCGGATTCCGGCCGTCCGGCTCGCCGAGTCGGTGCCCGGTACCCACGTGTACGAGTTCGCGCGCCGCTCCCCGGCCTTCGACGGCCTGCTGGGCGCCTGCCACGGCGGCGAGCTGGCGTACGTCTTCGACCGGCTCGGCGACCCCACGTACGCGCCGCTCATCGGCGATGACCCGCCCCAGCCGGTCGCCGACGCCATGCACGGGGCGTGGGTGGCCTTCGCGACGACCGGTGACCCGGGCTGGGCCGCGTACGACCACGGGCGGCGCACCACGATGGTCTTCGACGACGTGGCGCCGGGACCGGTGGACGACCCCCGCCCGGCCGAGCGCGAACTCTGGGAAGGACTGCGCTGACCTGCGGTGAAAGGGTGATCGGGGCGATTGTCAGACCCTCGCCGTAAGGTCGTGGATGCAGGAGTCATGGTGATCCGGCCGGCCCCGGCCGGACATCGCCTGCGACCGGCGAGGGGAGGTGATCGGACCATGGGTACGTTCGACGCGCCGAGCGCATCGGCCGACCGGCGGCAGCGTCCCTCCGCGCCCCCACAGACGCCGCAAGGAACACCGGGGACGCAGGGAGCACCAGGAGCACTGGGAGCACCAGGAGCACTGGGAGCACCAGGAGCACCAGGAGCACCGGGAGGACTGGGAGCGCAGGGAGTACAGGGAACGCAGGGAGCCCCGGGAGTACCGGGAATGCCGGGAGCCCCCGGAACTCCGGGAGCCGCTGGAACTCCGGGAGCACCGGGAGCGCAGGGGAGGCGGCGGGCGCGGGAGACACAGCGGACGCGCGGCACACCGAGCGCGCCGCGCGAGCCGCGCCCGCTGCACGGCTGCGCGGCCGTGTTCCTGCCGGACGCGCTGCCCCGCGCGGGCCGGATCGCCTTCTGGTCCCCGGACGACCGGGCGCCGGCCGCGCCCGACGGCGCCCGGACCCGGACGCTCACGGTCGTACGGCGGCACGGCGCCGGCGCCCGCAGCCGCACCGTCCCGGCAGTGCTGCTGTCCGTCGCCGAGGCACTGCCCCTGCTGGTCACCGCACGCCACACGGCGGGGGCGCACCCCGCCACCGCGTGCTGGGGCGCCGCCGCGCTGCACGCCCTGCACCTCGCCGCGCGCGGGCGCCTCCTGCCCGGCCTCACCGCCACCGACCACGACGCCTGGCGGGCCGGCCCGCTCGACGCCGACGACATCGCCCACCTGCGCGCGGTCGCCGCCGCCATGCCGTACGAGGCGTACGCCGCGCCGGTGGCCGGGGCGCGGCCGCTGCGGCTGCCCGACCCGGAGGCCCTGGTCCGGGCGTTCCTCGACGCGGTCGCCGACACCCTGCCGCGCACCCCCGCCGCCGCGTACGCGGCCGGGAAGCCGTTCGCGGCCGACGCCCCCCAGCATCTGCCCCGTGCCCGGGCGTGGGCGGCCGAGGCCGCCGCCGGCATGGACGCGGGCGTGCGGATCTCCCTGCGCCTCGACCTCTCCTCCTACGAACTGTTCGACACCGACCCCGAGGAAGGCGACGAGCGGCAGGCCGCCGCCGCGCTCGTCCAGGTACACAGCCTCGCCGATCCCACCCTCGTCATCGACGCGGCCGGACTGTGGGCCGGGCGGGGCGACGAGCAGTTCGGGCCCCGCGCCCGGATCGACGCGGTCCTCGCCCTGCGCCGCGCCGCCCGCGTGTGGGCGCCGCTCACGCGGCTCCTGGAGCGGCCCGTGCCCGACGTGCTCGCGCTGACCGAGAACGAGCTGTACGAACTGCTGGGCCCTGCGGCGACCCGGCTCGGCGCGGCGGGCGTCACGGTGCACTGGCCCCGGGAACTGGCCCGTTCCCTCACCGCCACCGCGGTCGTCCGGCCCGCGCCCGGCTCGGCCACCGACGGCACCGCCTTCTTCGACAGCGCCGAACTCCTCCGGTTCAACTGGCAGTTGGCGCTGGACGGCGACCCGCTCACCGAACACGAGATGGACACCCTCGCCGAGGCCCACCGTCCGGTGGTCCGGCTGCGCGACCGCTGGGTCGTCGTCGACCCCGCGCTCGTCCGCAAGGCCCGCAAGCGGGAACTGGGCCTGCTGGAACCGGTCGACGCGCTCGCCGTGGCGCTCAGCGGCACCGCCGAGGTCGACGGCGAGACCGTCGAGGCGGTCCCCACCGGCGCGCTCGCGGCCCTGCGCGACCGGCTCGTCACCGGACCCGCCGATATCGCCGCGCCGCCGGGCCTCGACGCGACCCTGCGCGACTACCAGCTGCGCGGCCTCGCCTGGCTGGACCTGATGACCTCGCTCGGCCTCGGCGGCTGCCTCGCCGACGACATGGGCCTCGGGAAGACCGTCACACTGATCGCCCTGCACCTGCGCCGCGCCCGCACCGCGCCCACCCTCGTCGTCTGCCCCGCCTCGCTCCTCGGCAACTGGCAGCGGGAGATCCAGCGGTTCGCCCCCGGCGTGCCCGTGCGCCGCTTCCACGGCGCCGACCGCTCGCTCGACGGCGTGGCCGGCGGGTTCGTCCTCACCACGTACGGCACGATGCGCACCAGCGCCGAGCGGCTCGCCGCGCAGACCTGGGGCATGGTCGTCGCCGACGAGGCACAGCACGTCAAGAACCCGTTCTCCGCCACGGCGAAGGCGCTGCGCACCATTCCCTCACCCGCCCGCGTGGCGCTCACCGGCACGCCCGTCGAGAACAACCTCTCCGAGCTGTGGGCCCTCCTGGACTGGACGACGCCCGGACTGCTCGGGCCGCTCAAGGCGTTCCGCTCCCGCCACGCGCGCGCCGTCGAGAACAGCGAGCAGATCGAGAACGACGAAGCGGTCGAACGGCTCGCCAGGCTCGTCCGGCCCTTCCTGCTGCGCCGCCGGAAGTCCGACCCGGGCATCGTGCCCGAGCTGCCGCCGAAGACCGAGTCCGACCACCCCGTCCCGCTCACCCGGGAACAGGTCTCCCTCTACGAGGCGGTCGTCCGGGAGACCATGGCGAGCATCGAGGGCGCCGAGGGCATCGCACGACGCGGCCTCGTCATGAAGCTGCTGACCTCGCTCAAACAGATCTGCAACCACCCGGCCCAGTATCTGAAGGAGGACACGGCCCGGCTGGCCGGCCGGTCCGGGAAGCTCGCCCTGCTCGACGAACTGCTGGACACGATCGTCGCCGAGGAAGGTTCGGTGCTGGTCTTCACGCAGTACGTGTCCATGGCGAGACTGCTCACCGCGCATCTGGCCGCCCGCGCGATCCCGTCGCAACTCCTGCACGGCGGCACCCCGGTGGCCGAGCGGGAGCGGATGGTGGACCGCTTCCAGTCCGGCGACGTGCCCGTCTTCGTGCTCTCCCTGAAGGCCGCAGGCACCGGCCTCAACCTCACCCGGGCCGGCCACGTCGTGCACTACGACCGCTGGTGGAACCCGGCAGTCGAGGAGCAGGCCACCGACCGGGCGTACCGCATCGGGCAGACCCAGCCGGTCCAGGTGCACCGGCTCATCGCCGAAGGCACGGTGGAGGACCGCATCGCCGACATGCTCCTGGCCAAACGGGCCCTCGCCGACGCCGTCCTCGGCTCCGGCGAGGCGGCGCTGACCGAGCTGACCGACCGCGAACTGGCCGACCTGGTGTCGCTGAGGAGGCCGTCATGACGCCCGGCACCCACCGCACGGCACCCGGCCCCGAAGGCCGGGGCGGCGGGCGCGGCGGCGTACGGTCCGGCCGCACGGTGCCGCCGCACGGCGACCGGCGTCGTACGTTCACCCGGCTGCCGTCGGCGCCACCTGCCGCGACGGACTCCGCGCCGCGCTCCGCGGCACCCTCCGCGCCGGACCGCGACGACCGCCGGTTCGCCGCCACCTGGTGGGGCAACGCCTGGGTGGAGGCGCTGGAGGACACCGCCCTGGACCCGGCGCGGCTGGCGCGGGGACGCGCCTACGCGGGCCGTGGCCTCGTGGACGCGATCACCGTGACGCCCGGCCGGGTCACCGCCTACGTCCACGGCAGCCGGGCCCGGCCGTACCGGGCCGACATCCGGCTGCGCGTCCTCGGCGACGACGACTGGGAAAGCCTCCTGGACACGGCCGCCGAGCGTCCCGACCACATCGCGGCACTCCTCGACAAGGACGTCCCGCACGCCCTGGCCGCCGTCACCGACCTGCTGCCCGGGCCCGGCGACCTCGTCCCCGACTGCTCCTGCCCGGACGACGGCTACCCCTGCAAGCACGCCGCCGCGCTCTGCTACCAGGCGGCACGGCTCCTCGACGAGGACCCGTTCGTGCTGTTCCTGATGCGCGGACGCGGCGAACAGGAGATCCTCGCCGCGCTCGGCAGGCGCAACGCCGCCCGGTCCGCCGCCGAAGCCGGGGCCGCCCCGCCGCCGATGCCCACAGTGCCCGCCCGCGCGGCCGTCACCGCCGAGCCCGCGGTGGCCCTGCCGCCTCCCCTGCCCGTGCCCGCCCAGCCGGGCCGTCCGCCCGTCTACCCCGAGGACCCCGCAGCCCCCGACGCCCTGGCGCTGGAGCTCCTCGCCACCGAGGCCGCCGCCCGTGCCCACACGTACCTGACCACCGGCCGCGACCCGGTCGCCGCGCTCACCCCCTGGCAGGACGCCGTACGGCTGGCGGCCGCCCACCCGGGCTCCGGGCTCACCGCCTCCACCCGCGCCCTGTACCGCGACCTCGCCGGTGCCCTGGACCGCACGCCCGCCGACCTGGCCCGCGCGGTCGCCGCCTGGCGCCAGGGCGGGCCGGCGGGCCTCGCCGTCCTGGAGGAGTCCTGGGATCCGCCCGCAGGCCCCTTCGACCGGGCCCGCCCCGCCCTGATCGCCGCCGACTTCCCCCACTTCCGTCCCTGGCGCAACCGGCTCTCCACCGCCTCCCTCCAGCTCCGCTACGGCCGTGACGGCCTCTGGTACGGCTACGAGTCGGACCACGGGCGTGAGGACTGGTGGCCGCGCGGCACACCCGACCCGGACCCGGTGGGCGCGCTCGCCGACCTCCTCGGACGGTGAGTGGCGGGAAGGCGGGCGGAACGCACGGGCAGCGGTGCTCGCCGAGGAGGAGACCGGCGACAGGGCCGCGACCGCCGACCCGCGACACCACCGGCGGAGACGTCCCGGGCGGGACGGTGATCCAGGCCGGCACATCCGGAGCCTGAACCTCGGTCCCCGGGGCGGCTGGGACGGCATGCCCCGCCCTCCTCACCTACGGCACCCGTTGTGATGACAATGCGTGGAGGTGATGTGAAAGTTCGATTAACTCGCCACTCGTTGGGGTGAATGGTGTATGCGTCATAACCCGCGTTGGCTGTAAGGCGTTAATTCCGGTACGGGCGAATGCCCGTGAAGGTCTCCGGAAGGCAGGAAGCCATGAGACACACTCGCCGAAATGGCCTCGTCGCACTGATGGCCACGGGCGGCGCACTCGCTCTCGCGGCGGGCAGCGCCCACGCCGACGCGGACGCGGCGGGCGCCGCGGCCGACTCTCCCGGGGTGATCTCCGGCAACACCGTGCAGTTGCCGGTGGACGTCCCGGTCAACATCTGCGGAAACACCGTCAACGTGGTCGGACTCCTCAACCCGGCGTTCGGCAACAAGTGCGCCAACACCGGCGGGTCGGAGGGGCATCGCCACAAGGACCGTCCGGGCACGCCCCATGGAAAGCCCGGCGACGGAAAGGCCGGCAGCGGAAACACCGGCGGTGCCTCCGCGCAGAGCGTCGGAAAGGATTCCCCCGGTGTGATTTCCGGCAACGGGATCCAGCTGCCCGTCGACCTGCCGGTGAACGTCTCCGGCAACTCGGTCAGCTTCGTCGGCATCGGCAACCCGGTCTTCGGCAACGCGTCCAGCAACTCGGGCGGCAAGCCGCCCACGCACGTGGTCACCCCGCCGAAGCCCCCGGTCAAGGACAGGACGCCGGGCACGCCCGCCACGCCGCCCAAGCAGGACGAGACCGCCCCGCCGGCCTCGGAAGGCTCCGTGCCCGCCCCGCACGGCTCCGTGTCCCTCGCCGAGACCGGCGCGGGCGATCTGGCCGGTCTGGCGCTGCCCGCCGCGGGCCTGATCCTCGGCGGCGCGCTGCTCTACCGCCGCTTCCGCCCGGCGTCCGACGCCTCCTGAGCCCGGCAGCGCGCCGAGCGACTCCGGGGCGTACCCGGAGTACCCGAGCCGCACCCCTGTCCGTGGCCGCGCAGTCCCAGCCGCTCACCGCCGCCAGGCCGACAGCACCGCCTCCATGGCCGGTGCCACCCGGGTACGGGCCTGGCGGCGGGGGACGCCGCGCATCAACAGCGCGTCGTACGCGGTGTCGACGTGCCGTACCGACGCCCGCACCGCCGCGGTGACCGCGCCCTCCTCCAGTGCCCGCCCCGCCGCCGTGCGCCCCACCCGCCCGCTGCCCCGCACCGACGCGTGCGCCGCGATCTCGGCGACCCGCTCCGGCGGGCACCCCGGAAACAGCCGCTGGATCTCGGCGGCCAGGGCGGCCGTGAACCGTACGTCCTGTGCGGCACGCCGTTCCGCGTCCCGGGCCCGGCGGCGGGCCCGCGCGTCGGCGTCCGCCAGACACGCCGCCTCGGCACGGGCGAGGGCGGCCTCCTCGACGAGGATGCCCTGCCGTTCGTAGCGCGTACGGCGCCGGTTGTGGCGTACGACCACGGCCCACAGCGCGCTCGCCTCCCGGGCCCGGCGGGTGAGCGCCGCGTCCCCGCGCGGCAGATGGACCAGATGGCCCAGGTCCGCGCAGTCCAGACAGAGCGGCGCGTGGAACTCCAGGACGAGCCGGGGCAGCGGCCCCCGCCGGCACTCCGCGCAGTGGCGCGGCCTCAACGGCTCGATCACCACGATCGGGGCGGTCGCCGGCATATCAGCGTCTCCTCCTCCGGCCGCGTCCTCCCCTCCTCCGTTCCCTTTCCCTCCCCGGCCGGTCCCGCAGGAAGAAAACCATTCGATCCGGCCGGCCGGTACCGGTTAGCTTTCCCGGGTGGGGAACACGAAACTCAACCAGATCATCGCCGTCGAGAAGGGCGTCAAGTCCAAGGCGCACCAGGACCTGACCGCCGCGCACCACGGGCTCCAGAAGCCCGCGCTGCTCGCCGGTATCGCGCGCTCGTACCAGCCGAAGGACGAGGAGGGCGAGCAGCTGCCGCCCGAGTCGACGCTCGTGCAGGTCAAGGCCGAGGAAGTGCTGAGGGCCACCGCGAAGACGCTCACCCGGCTGTTCGACGTGACCGCCACCAAGGACTGGGCGAACTGCGCGGCCCGCGCCGACATCACGGTCGACGGCCGTGTCCTGGTGAGCGATGTGCCCGTCGCGTACCTCCTCTTCCTGGAGAAGCAGCTGACGGACATCAACACCTTCGTCCGCAAGCTGCCGGTGCTGGACGCCTCCGAGTCCTGGACGCAGGATCCGTCGACCGACGCGTGGAAGACCGAGCCGGTCCGGACGCTGCGTACGAAGAAGGTGCCCCGCAACCATGTGAAGGCGGAGGCCACCGACAAGCACCCGGCGCAGGTCGAGGTGTACTACGAGGACGTTCCCGTCGGCTACTGGACGACGGTGAAGTTCTCCGGCGCGCTGCCCGCCCGCCGTGTGAACGAACTACTGGACCGGGTGGAGAAGCTCCAGCAGGCGGTGAAGTTCGCCCGCGAGGAGGCGAACAGCACGGAGGTCACCGACCAGCGGGTGGGTGACGCCGTCTTCGGCTACCTCTTCGGGTAGCCGACCCAGAACTCCCCGGCCTGGTACGCACCCGGCCGGGGTGCGCGAGGAGCGCAAAGCTGAAGCTGAAGCTTGTCGTGAACCACGCGGTCCCGGTGGAGGTTCGAGTCCTCCCCCCGGCACTCACGAGCCGGGGTGGCCCAACGAGGCAGAGGCAGCCGCGATGAAACTCAGACTCTCGCTCCAGACTCAGCATGCGCCGCTCATCGCCGGATCGACCGGGCTCGGGCCCTGGTGCGTCGAAATGCCGGTTCAAGTCCGGCCCGCGGAGCTCGATCCGCGGTGGTCCAAAGGAAGGACGCGACGACATGACGATGACCCGGGTCCTCAAGTGTGCCGGCGTGTGAAGAGGAGCGGCAACGATGGGTCCGGGGGCCGGCTACGCCCTCGGACCCGCTGCTTTTCCCGCCCCCTCACCCCGAGCCGACCGGTCCCACCCCGCTCCGGCCGGTCCCACCCCGCTCCGGCCGGTCCCGCCCCTGACGGCCCGTGAGCCCCTGACGGACCGTGACGGCTCCTGGCGGCCCCCCGGATCGGCCGCGCCCGGCCTGCCGCGCGGTCACCGGCCGCGCGGGTGCACCGGCCGCGCGCGGGCGCCCGTCTCACTGGCGGTAGCCGCCCAGGAACCGGCCGATCCGGCTGATCGCCGCGTCGAGGTCGTCGGCGTGGGGGAGCGTCAGGATGCGGAAGTGGTCGGGGCGCGGCCAGCTGAAGCCGGTGCCCTGCACCACCTGGATCTTCTCGCGCAGCAGCAGGTCGAGGACGAACTGTTCGTCGTCGTGGATCCTGTGCACCTCGGGGTCGAGGCGGGGGAACGCGTACAGGGCGCCCTTCGGCTTCACGCACGACACCCCCGGTATCTCGTTGAGCTTCTCCCACGCCCGGTTGCGCTGCTCGTACAGCCTGCCGCCGGGGGCGGTCAGCGCGCGGATGGACTGGTGGCCGCCGAGCGCCGCCTGGATGGCGTACTGGGCGGGGGCGTTGGGGCACAGCCGCATGGAGGCGAGCATGGTCAGCCCCTCCAGATAGCTGCGGGCGTGCTGCTTCGGGCCGGTGACGACGAGCCAGCCGGAGCGGAAGCCGGCCACACGGTACGTCTTCGACAGCCCGCTGAAGGTCAGGACGACCAGATCGGGGGCGAGCGCCGCGGCGGCGTGGTGGACGGCGTCGTCGTACAGGATCTGGTCGTAGATCTCGTCGGCGAACACCATGAGCTGATGGCGCCGGGCCAGGTCCAGGATCCCCTCGACCACCTCACGCGGATAGACCGCGCCCGTCGGGTTGTTGGGGTTGATGATCACGACGGCCCGGGTGCGGTCGGTGATCTTGGACGCCATGTCGTCGAGATCCGGGTACCAGTCGGCCGACTCGTCGCAGAGATAGTGCACGGCCCGGCCGCCGGCCAGGGTGGTGACGGCGGTCCACAGCGGGAAGTCGGGGGCCGGGATCAGAACCTCGTCGCCGTCCTCCAGCAGCGCCTGGACGGCCATGGAGACCAGCTCGGACACGCCGTTGCCGAGGAACACGTCGTCCACGCCGACCTCGGTGAGACCGAGCGCCTGGTAGCGCTGGGCGACCGCGCGACGGGCGGAGAGGATGCCCCGGGAGTCGGTGTAGCCGTGCGCCCGCGGCAGCATCCGGATGACGTCCTGGAGGATCTCATCGGGTGCCTCGAACCCGAAGAGTGCCGGGTTGCCGGTGTTGAGGCGCAGGACGCTGTGGCCCGCCTCCTCCAGGGCGTCGGCGTGCTCGATCACCGGGCCCCGGATCTCGTAGCAGACCTCGCTGAGCTTGCTCGACTGCCGGAACTCCATGCGGTGACCTCCCAGAAGGTGTGTTGCTTGGTTTTACCAAGTAGGAGCTTGGAAAGTCCAACAACATGTCTAGACTGCGTCGCATGCCACGTTCCACCGACCGCCGTCGGAGCTATGACCAGTACTGCGCCGCCGCCCGCGCCCTCGACGCGGTCGGTGACCGCTGGACGCTGCTGATCGTCCGCGAGCTGCTCGCCGGTCCTCGCCGGTACACCGACCTGCACGCCGACCTGCCGGGTGTCAGCACGGACATGCTCGCCTCGCGGCTCAAGGACATGGAACGCGACGGACTCGCCGTCCGCCGCCGGCTTCCGCCGCCCTCGCCCGCGTACGTGTACGAACTCACCGGCCGGGGCCGCGAACTGCTCCCGGTGCTGCGGGCCATGGCCCGGTGGGGCGCGCCCGCGCTGGACGGCCCGCGACCCACCGACGCCGTGCGCGCCCACTGGTTCGCCGTTCCGCTGCTGTCCGCGCTGGAGGCGGCGGGGGAGCCGGGCGTCGTCGAGATCGCGCTGGACGAGGGCGAGTTCCACGTACGGCTGACCGCCGGATCGCCGCCCGTGTACGGGGACGGCCGGCACGAAAGCCCCGACGTACGGCTGCGGCTGGACGCCGACACGTGCGCGGCCGTCGCGCGCGAGGAGCTCACCGTCCCGGACGGGGTGAAGACCGGACGGGTGGAGGTCGCGGGCGACGGCCCGCTCGCGGCCGCGCTCAGGGGTGAGACGGCGGGCCGGGGCGGCGCGCCGGCGTGACGCGGTGGCATGGCCGGGCGCGGGTCGCGGCGCCCGAAGGGCCGCCCCCCTGAGCCGTCCCGCCGGGGCGAGGCGGCAGGATGGAGGCGTGCGACTGGAACCGATCACCTGGGAACGGCTCGCCGACGCCCTCGCCGCCCATGTGGACTCCCTGCGGCCGGGGGACGGCGGGCCGTGGCCGAAGGTCGCCGTGGACGGCCCTCCCGCCGCGCGTCCCGGCGATCTGGCCGACGCCGTGGCCGAGGAACTCCGGCTGCGCGGCCGGGCGGTGGCGAGCATCGGAACGGCCGGCTTCCTGCGGCCGGCGTCGCTGCGCTACGAGTACGGCAAGGAGGACCCCGACTCCTACTACAGCGGCTGGTTCGACACCGGCGCCCTGTGGCGGGAGGTGTTCGGGCCACTGGAGCCGGGCGGCGGCGGACGGGTGCTGCCCGACCTGTGGGACCCGGTCGCCGACCGCGCGACGCGCAGCGCGTACCGCGAGCTGCCGCCGGGCGGTGTCCTGCTGCTGCACGGGCCGTTCCTGCTCGGGCACTGGTTCCCGTTCGACCTGACGGTCCACCTGAGGCTGTCGGGCCCGGCCCTGGCACGGCGGACCGGCGAGCGGTGGACGCTGCCCGCGTTCGAACGGTACGAGGCGGAGGTCGGCCCCGTGGACGCGGCCGACATCGTCGTACGGGCCGACGACCCCCGCCACCCGGCCTGGACGGGCCTGCCCTGACCCGCAGGAACGGCGGGAACCGGCCCGTCAGGACGGACGGGCGCCCACCAGGGCCACGGCCTCGGCACCCGCGCGGCACCCTGCCGCCGCGGCCTCCCCGACGGTCGCCCCGGCAAGGCGGGCGGCCAGGAACCCGCCCGTGAACGCGTCGCCCGCGCCCGTCGAGTCGACCGCCCCGGCCGGTGGCGCCGCCACCCGCGCGACCACCTCGCCGGCCGCCGCGACCAGGGCGCCCCGCGCGCCGAGCGTCACCGCGACCAGCGGGAACCGGCGGCTCAACGCGGCCGCCGCCTTCGCCGGTTCGGGCAGCCCGGACAGCAGCGCGGCCTCGTCGGCGTTGGGCAGCAGCACAGCGGCGCCGTCCAGCGCGTCGAGGAACCGGTCCACCCCCCACTCGCCGATGAACCCCGCCGACGCCGGGTCGACGCTCACCGGAACGCCTCGTTCCAGGGCCGAGGCCAGCGCTGCGGACGCCGCGCCCCGGCTCGTCCCGGCGAAGAACAGGTACCCCGACACATGCAGATGGGCGACCCCGTCCAGCAGGCCGGGCGACCAGTCGGCGGCGGACAGCCGCAGCGCGGCGCCGCTGTCCGTGAGGAACGTCCGCTCGGCGGCCGCGTCCACCAGCGACACGACCGTCGCGGTCGGCGCCTCCCGGTCCACGACCAGCAGCGGTCGCACCCCGGCCCGGCGCAGCCGCTCCTCGTGCCACGCGGCCCGGTCGGTGCCCACGCGGGCCAGGATCCGCACATCAGGGCAGCCGGCACGCACCGCCCAGCAGGCCACGTTGGCGCCCGCGCCGCCCGGCAGCGTGCGGATCTCCGCCTCCGTGTCGGTCCCCGGCGCCAGGGGCTTGCGGTGACGGGCGACGACATCCGTCACCACGTCCCCCACCACGAGCAGCCCGCCGCCGGCGCTCCCGCCTCCCCTCCCACCCCCGGAGCCCCCGCCCCCGCTGCCCGTGTCGCCGCCGCTGCTCGCGCCCCCGCTCACCGCGCTGCCTCCGCTCACCCCGCCCCCGCTGCCCGTGTCGCCCCCGCTCCCCGCGCCGCCTCCGCTCCCTGCGCCCCCGCTCACCGCGTCGCCGTCGACCAGGCCGCCGCGATGCGCGCCGCCAGCCGTACGTTCCCCCGTACCGCCGCGAGGTTTGCCTCCAGGGACGCCCCGTCGGTGTGCCGGGTCAGATACTCCAGCAGGAACGGCGTCACCGCCTGCCCGCCGATCCCGCGCTCCCGGCACTCCGCCAGCGCCCGCGCCAGCACCCGGTCGTGCAGGGCCGGGTCCAGCTGCTCCGCCTCCGGCACCGGGTTGGCGACGACCAGCGCCGACGCGGGGCCGCCCAGCGCGTCCCGCGCCCGTATGACCGCCGCCACCTCCTCGGGCGTGCGCACCGTCCAGTCGACCGGCTCGCCCGACGACGCCAGATAGAACCCGGGGAAACGATCCGTCCCGTACCCGAGCACGCCGACGCCCAGCGTCTCCAGCCGCTGCAGCGTCGCCGGCACGTCCAGGATGGACTTGACGCCCGCGCACACCACCGTGATCCCGGTCGTGGCCAGCAGCCGCAGGTCCGCCGACTCGTCCTGCGTCTCGGCCCATTCACGGTGTACGCCGCCGAGGCCGCCGGTCGCGAACACGCGGATGCCCGCCCGGGCCGCGAGGAAGGCCGTCGCGGACACGGTCGTCGCCCCGCTCGCGCCCAGGGCGACGGCGGGCGCGAGGTCCCGGTGCCCCAGCTTGCGGATCCCCGGGTCGCCCGCCACCCGCTCCAACTGGCCCTTGCCGAGGCCCGCGTGGGGTGAACCGTCCAGTACGGCGATCGTGGCGGGCACGGCGCCCGCAGCCCGTACCAGCGCCTCCAGCTCCTCGGCGACGGCCAGATTGCGCGGGCGTGGCAGCCCGTGCGCGATGATCGTCGACTCCAGGGCGACGACGGGGCGGTGCGCGTCGACCGCCTCCCGTACCTCTTCCGACAGCACCACTGTGGTCTCAGGCATGACCCATCCCTGGCGCGCTCGCCACGCCGCCAAACATCACCCCCCCCGCCCACCGGCCCGCGCCCACCCGCCGCACCCCCCGCGACAGCGGCCCGCCTCCGCCCCGGTCCCCTCCGCCCCAGCCCGCCTCCGCCGCGGCTACGACTTCGCCGGGGCGGCCGGACGGCGCCGCCGTACCGTGAGCAGGACGAGCGGCAGCAGCAGCGCCGCCCCGACCCCGTTCAGCCAGCCGTAGCCGGCGTTCGCGACGATCAGTCCGGCGGTGACGCCCCCGACGCCCGCCGCGGCGTTCATGGTCAGGTCCGACAGGCCCTGCGCGGCGGCCCGTGCCGCCGCCGGCACGGAGTCGGTCAGCAGCGCCGACCCCGCGACCAGACCCGCCGACCAGCCGAGCCCCAGGAGGAACAGCCCGGTGGCGGTGCGGCCGTGGCTCGCCCCCGCCGTGCCCGCCAGCAGCGCGGCGGAGCCCAGCAGGACGACGGCCAGCCCGATCACCGGCAGCCGCCCGAACCGGTCCGACAGCCGGCCCATCACCGGCGAGAACGCGTACATCCCGGCGATGTGGACGCTGATGACCAGCCCGATCAGCTGGATGTCCGCGCCGTGGTGCGTCAGCGCCACCGGGGTCATCGACATGATCGACACCATGGCGGTGTGCGAGACGGTGACGGCGAGCAGCGCCAGCCGGGCCCGCGGCGACTCCCGGACGGCCCTGACGCCCGCGCGCAGGGAGTGGCCGCGGGGCTCCCCACCGTCCTCGGCCGCGAGCGCCCGCGCGGTCAGCAGCGGATCCGGTCGGAGCGCCACGGCGACGACGAGCGAGGACAGCAGGAAGACGCCGGCCGCCCACAGGAACGGTCCTGCCGCCTCGGGCACGCCGAGAGCGGCCGCGCTGCGCCCGGCAGGGGCGGCGATGTTCGGCCCCAGGACCGCGCCGATGGTGGTCGCCCAGACGACCGTCGAGATGGCCCGGCCGCGCCGCGCCGGCTCGGCCAGGTCGGCGGCCGCGAACCGTGCCTGGAGGTTCGCCGACGAACCGGCCCCGAACGCGGCCATCCCGGCCAGCAGCAGGGGGAAGTTGTCCGCGATCGCGGCGAGCACCACGACACCCGCCCCGGCCGCGCCGATCAGATACGCGGCGACCAGTCCGTGCCGTCGGCCGCGGGCCGTCATCAGCGCGGCCAGCGGCATCGCCAGCAGCGCCGTCCCGGCCACCATGGCGGTCGGAGCGAGCCCGGACAGCGCGTCCGTACCGCTGACGTCGCGCGCGAGGACGGCGGCGAGGGCGATACCCGTGGCCACCCCGAGCCCGCCGAGGATCTGGCTGACGACCAGCACGACCGTCGTGCGCCGTCGGAGGATGGGCAGATCGGCCGCCGCCGGGGGTGACGTCACCAGCACGGAGACCTCGGGAGTGTCGGAGTGGTAGTTGCTGACACAGTGTGCCACCCCTTACGGGTGGGGAACAGAGGTGCGAAACAATGAGGGAGGGCCATCTGGGGCGGGCCTCAGAACAGCGGCTCGGGCAGCACCCCCTCCAGCGCCAGCAGCCGGCGCTTGGTCTCCCGGCCGCCCCCGAAGCCGCCGAGCCCCCCGTCGTTCTCGACCACGCGGTGGCACGGCACGACCACCGGCAGCGGATTGGCGCCCATGGCGGCTCCCACCGCCTGGGCCGCCCCCGGCTGACCCACCCGCCGGGCCAGGTCCCCGTACCCGACGACCGCCCCGTACGGCACGCCGGACGCCAGCTCCCGCAGCACCTGGCGGGTGAAGCCGCTCGTCAGCGACCAGTCCAGGGGCAGCGCGAACCTCCGCCGGGCCCCCGCGAAATAGGCGTCCAGAGCGCGTATCGGCTCGGCGAGCCACCCCGACGCGTCCTGCACCGGCTCGGCACCGAGCGTGCTCCTCAACCGCTCAAGCGCCCGGTCCCGGACGGCTCCGGTCGCGTGGAACACCACGTTCACCAGCCCGTCGGCGGTCGCGGCGAGCAGCAGCGGGCCGATGTCGCTGCCCGTGACGGCCCACTCCACCCGCACCCCGCCGGGCCGCGCGTCCCGTACGTCCCCCACATCGCTGTCCATGCCGACCACCGTACGACCGGCCACCGACAACGCGACCGGGATCGCCGTCCGGCCCGCGATACGGGCACGCCTCCACGAACGGCGAGCGGGCCCCTCACACCGGCATCACCGCTGTCGATTAATCTCCACACAAATGTCTGATCGGCGCCTGCGGCGCCATAGCCCCGGCCCCTTACCAGCGGGTACACATGGCACACCACCGAGTGGCACGGCCGGGGCGAGGCGCGAGGGCGGAGGGCGCAGGGGTATGCGGGGCACAGTCGACGGATTCAGCCATGGTCTGATCACGCCCGTGATCGCCTACCTCATGGCCTGCCTCGGCGGGGCCCTGGGCCTTCGCTGCACCACCAGGTCCGTCCGGGACCGGGGAACCTTCCGCCCGGGGTGGCTGGCCCTCGGTGCCACGTCCATCGGCGCCGGCATCTGGACCATGCACTTCATCGCGATGACGGGCTTCACCATCGCGGAGGCGCCCGTCGACTACGACCGGCCCGTCACCTTCGCCAGCCTGGCCGTGGCGATCCTGATGGTCGGCATCGGCATCTTCATCGTCGGGCACCGCGGCGCGACCGCCATGGCCCTGGTCACCGGCGGCACGATCACCGGACTCGGCATCGCCACCATGCACTACCTGGGCATGGCGGGCATGCGGGTACAGGGGCGGCTGGAGTACGACACCGTCACGGTCGCCCTGTCGGTCGTCATCGCCGTGGTGGCGGCCACGTCGGCGCTGTGGGCGGCCGTCTCCGTCCACGGCTTCCTGCCCAGCGTCGTCGCCAGCCTCGTCATGGGCCTCGCCGTCTCCGGCATGCACTACACGGGCATGGCCGCCGTCCGCGTCCACCTGCACACGGACGCCACCGTGGAGGCCCTGCGGCCCGCGGGCGACACGGCCACCTCGCTCCTCGCGCCCATGCTCGTCGGGCCCGTCCTCTTCCTGCTCCTCGCGGCCGTCGTGGTGATGCGGGACCCGCTGCTCGTGACCGGCGGCCACGACGGACCCGGCACCGCCCACGCGGCCACCCGCCGGCCCGGCATCCCCGCCCCGCGCGACGGCCGCGCCCACGACGCCGGGGCCGGCGGGTTCGCCCGCCCGGGGGCGGCGCGCCGCGACACGTGGTCCCGCGACCGCTGACCGCCCCGGAGACCGAACGGCAGGGCCCTGGCGATGCCCGGGGCGACGGCCTGGCGACGCCTGGGCGAGGCCGATCACCGCCCGACTGTCAGTGGTGAGTCGTACGGTGGTTCCATGCGGCCCGTTTCCAAGATCGAACGTTCGGTGGCGCCCTTCGAGGTCGTCAGCCCGTACCAGCCCAACGGCGACCAGCCGGCGGCCATCGCCGACCTGGAGCGGCGTATCCGCGCGGGGGAGAAGGACGTCGTCCTGCTCGGCGCGACCGGCACCGGAAAGTCGGCGACCACCGCCTGGATGATCGAGCGGCTTCAGCGCCCGACCCTGGTCATGGCACCGAACAAGACGCTCGCCGCCCAGCTGGCGAACGAGTTCCGCGAGCTGCTGCCGAACAACGCCGTCGAGTACTTCGTCTCGTACTACGACTACTACCAGCCGGAGGCGTACGTCCCGCAGTCGGACACCTACATCGAGAAGGACTCCTCGATCAACGAGGAGGTCGAGCGGCTGCGCCACTCCGCCACCAACTCGCTGCTGACCCGGCGCGACGTCGTCGTGGTCGCCTCCGTCTCCTGCATCTACGGCCTCGGCACGCCGCAGGAGTACGTCGACCGCATGGTGCCGCTCAAGGTCGGCGACGAGATCGACCGGGACGAACTGCTGCGCCGCTTCGTGGACATCCAGTACACGCGCAACGACCTCGCCTTCACCCGGGGCACCTTCCGCGTCCGCGGCGACACCATCGAGATCTTCCCGGTCTACGAGGAGCTCGCGGTCCGCATCGAGATGTTCGGCGACGAGATCGAGGCGCTGTCCACGCTCCACCCCCTCACCGGCGAGATCATCAGCGACGACAGCCAGCTGTACGTCTTCCCCGCCAGCCACTACGTGGCCGGTCCCGAGCGCATGGAGAGGGCGGTCCAGGGCATCGAGCGGGAGCTGGAGCAGCGCCTCGCCGAGCTGGAGAAGCAGGGCAGGCTGCTGGAGGCCCAGCGGCTGCGGATGCGGACCACGTACGACATCGAGATGATGCGCCAGATCGGTTCGTGCTCCGGGATCGAGAACTACTCGATGCACTTCGACGACCGCGAGCCCGGGTCCCCGCCCAACACCCTCCTCGACTACTTCCCCGAGGACTTCCTGCTCGTCATCGACGAGTCGCACGTCACCGTGCCGCAGATCGGCGCCATGTACGAGGGCGACGCCTCCCGCAAGCGCACCCTGGTCGACCACGGGTTCCGGCTGCCGTCCGCGCTCGACAACCGGCCGCTGAAGTGGGAGGAGTTCCAGGAGCGGATCGGGCAGACCGTGTACCTGTCGGCGACGCCCGGCACATACGAGCTGTCCCGCTCCGACGGCTTCGTCGAACAGATCATCCGGCCCACCGGCCTGGTCGACCCCCAGGTCGTCGTCAAGCCCACCGAGGGCCAGATCGACGACCTGGTCCACGAGATCCGGCTGCGCACCGAGCGGGACGAGCGCGTCCTCGTCACCACGCTCACCAAGAAGATGGCCGAGGACCTCACCGACTACTTCCTCGAACTGGGCATCCAGGTCCGCTATCTGCACAGCGACGTCGACACCCTGCGCCGGGTGGAGCTGCTCCGCGAGCTGCGCGCCGGGGAGTACGACGTCCTCGTCGGCATCAACCTGCTCCGCGAGGGCCTCGACCTGCCCGAGGTGTCCCTGGTGGCCATCCTCGACGCGGACAAGCAGGGCTTCCTGCGCTCCGGCACGTCCCTGATCCAGACCATCGGCCGCGCGGCGCGCAATGTCTCGGGCCAGGTCCATATGTACGCGGACACGATCACCCCGGCGATGGCCCAGGCCATCGACGAGACCAACCGCCGCCGTGAGAAGCAGGTCGCGTACAACACGGCGAACGGAATCGACCCGCAGCCGCTCCGCAAGAAGATCAACGACATCGTCGCCACCCTGGCGCGCGAGGAGATCGACACCGAGGAGCTCCTCGGCACCGGCTACCGGCAGGCCAAGGACGGCAAGGGCGCCAAGGCGCCCGTCCCGTCGCTCGGCTCATCCGCGAAGGGCGCCAAGGCCGGGGGCAGGACCACGGGCAAGGCGGCGGCCCGCAAGGGCGAACTGGTCAGCGACCGCCCGGCGGCCGAACTGGCCGGGATCATCGAGGAGATGACCGACCGCATGCGGGCCGCCGCGGCGGAGCTGCAGTTCGAGGTCGCCGCGCGACTGCGTGACGAGGTGAGCGAGTTGAAGAAGGAACTGCGGCAGATGAAAGAGGCGGGCATCGCCTGACGCCGCCGCACCGGTGTGTTGCAACACCGATACAAAAGCGGACCGGGCCTGATGCCGTGACGAGGCCCCTGCGTAGGGTGCTGAGCAACCGCGATCCGAGACGGTCGTGGGGAACGAAAAGAGAGGGGACAGCGCGTGTCGGTCAACTTGACCAAGGGCCAGGCCATCAGCCTGCAGAAGAGCGACGGGGGGACTCTGACCGCGGTGCGGATGGGGCTCGGCTGGCAGGCGGCGCCGCGCCGCGGGCTGTTCGGTTCGCGCACCCGCGAGATCGACCTCGACGCGTCGGCGGTGCTCTTCGCCGACAAGCAGCCGGTGGACGTGGTCTTCTTCCGCCACCTGGTCAGCGACGACGGTTCGGTCCGTCACACCGGTGACAACCTGGTCGGCGGCGCCGGCCAGGGCGGCGACGACGAGGCCATCCTCGTGGACCTCCAGCGGGTCCCCGTCCACATCGACCAGATCGTCTTCACCGTGAACTCCTTCACCGGCCAGACGTTCCAGGAGGTGCAGAACGCCTTCTGCCGGCTCGTGGACGAGACGAACGGCCAGGAGCTCGCCCGCTACACGCTGGACGGCGGCGGCCAGTACACCGCGCAGATCATGGCGAAGGTGCACCGGGCCGGCTCCGGGTGGCAGATGACGGCCCTCGGGAACCCGGCCAACGGCCGTACCTTCCAGGACCTGATGCCCGCGATCCTCCCGCAGCTGTAGCACCACCGCACCAGGCACCACCGCACCACGCAGAACCGACACCACGCACCACCCATCACACCGCCGTGCTGCCGTGCGTCCCCGCACGGCGGCACGCCGGCGTGTACCCACCCACAGCTCCCGCCAGGCGTCGGGCCCCGGGAGCCGACCCGCTCACCACCGAGGGGACAGGCGATGACGGCCGAGCTGGTACGGGGGCAGAACCACCCCCTGCCCGACACCCGACTCGAGATCCGGGTGTCGGCCGGCGTACCGGTCGTGGCCGGTGCGACCCTCGCCGACGCGAACGGCACGGTCGGCGGTGCCGAGAGCGTCGTCCACCCGGGCGCGCCCGCGCTGCCGGGCGTCGAGGTGTCCCGGCAGGCTGCGGCGGACCACCGGCTCGCGCTGGATCTCGGCGCGCTCCCGGCGGACGTCCACCGGCTGAGCCTGCTGCTCGCGCTGCCCACCGGGGTCGGCGGACCGGTCCGCTTCGGTGCCGTCGCCGCGCCGTTCGTGGCCGTCACCGGACTCGACGGGACCGAGATCGCCAGCTACACCGTCACGGGCCTCGACACCGAGTGCGCCGTCATCGCCCTGGAGGTCTACCGGCGGCAGGGCGCGTGGAAGGTCCGCGCCGTCGGCCAGGGGTACGCGGGCGGGCTCGTCGCGATGCTCGCCGACCAGGGCGTGGACCGGGCGGCCGAGCTCGCGTCCGCCATTCAGCAGGCGGTCGCGCAGGGCGTGACCCGTTCCGTGGCGGCGCCCCCGCCCCGTACGGCGGAGGGCGACCGGGTCCGCCGGGGCGCGCCGCTCGCCGCGTCCGGCACACCGGGCGCGTCCGGTGACACGGCCACCGGCGGCACGCCCGTACCGCCGCACACGCCCCACCAGCACCAGCACCAACCGCCGCAGCCCCACCAGCCACCCCAAACGCCGCAGCACCAGCCGCACCAGCCGTCTCAGCCCTCCGAGGGTGCCGGGCCGATCGACTACGCCCATCCCCGCCGCCGGGCCTCAGCGCCGCCGCCACCGCCCCCGGAGGCCGCTCCCACCCCGCCCGGCGGGCCCGCCGCGCCCGTCGCGGGGGACGCCACCGGCTGGTCCATGGAGGAGCGGCTCTACAACCAGGTCTGGGGCATGTTCGAGGACCTGGCCCGTACGACCGCCGCGTACCGCAGCGCCGTCGACTTCGCCGAGTCGCGGATGGACCAGGAGCTCGACCGCGCCCTGTCCGATCCGCGCAGCCGTGTCGGCGGCGCCGGTGACGCCGCCCGCGCCGCCGCCCTGGCCAGGCGCGATGAGCTCACCGACCGGGCGCGGGAGGTGCTCGACCGGGACCTCGCGCAGCTCAGCGCCGAGGCCGAGGTGGTGGAACCCGCGCTGCCGCCCGCGTACGCCCGGTGGGACAACCCCGTCTGGCACGCCTATCGCGTCCCCATGGAGCTGCCGATGGCGCTGCGCCTGGGCGACCTGCATCTCCCCGAGTGCCCCGACCTGCGCATCCCGATGCTGGTCCGGCTGCCCCTGGAGCGCGGCCTGTGGGTCGACTGCGGCCGCTCGGGCTCCGAGGCGGCCGCCTTCCTGGACGAGGGCCGGCTGCGCGAGCTCGCCGTCGACACGGCGGTCACGCACGCGGCCCGGCTGCTCGCGGTGCACCCGCCCGGCGAGTTCACCGTCCATGTCATCGACCCGGCGGGCGCCGCCGCCGCACGGCTCGCCCCGCTCGTCGGCGCGGGCGTCCTGGACGCGCCTCCGGCCGCCGGGGCCGCCGGAGTGTCGTCCGTCCTGGAGCGGCTGACCCAGCGCGTGGACCTGGTGCAGATGGCCGTCCGGGGCGGTGCCCCCGACTCGCTGCCGCCCGGCCTGGACACCGCGCAGCAGCTGCTGATCGTCAACGACTTCCCGCACGGCTTCGACGACCGGGCCGTCACCCGGCTGCGCTACCTCGCCGACGAGGGCCCGGAGGTGGGCGTCCATCTGCTGATGGTCGCCGACCGGGAGGACGCGGAGGAGTACGGTCCGGTCCTCGGCCCCCTGTGGCGGTCCCTGCTCCGCGTCACCCCCGTGCCGGACGATCACCTGGCGGACCCGTGGGTGGGGCACGCGTGGACCTACGAGCCGCCCAAGGTGCCGCCCGGCAGTCAGGTCCTGTCCCGGGTCCTTGCGCAGGTCGCCGATGCGCGCCGGTCGTGGCGCCCCTGATCTCCCCACCGCACCTCTCCCACCTGCGGCTTTAACTAATCCTTTGCCATTGCCTTTACCTTCCTTTGGTCTTTCGGGTACTGTTCTTCGCGCGGAGGGGAGTACTCCCACACTTGCGGCGTGCCCGTCAGTACGGACGGTCGGACAGAGACCGGTCCCGGGGCGCCGGCCCAGCACACGGTCGGGCGAGAGCCGACGGCCGTCCGGGTGGAAGAGACCTCCGGCAGCGACGACGCTGATCAGTAGCCGTACGACGCCGGAGGCGCAGTGGACGTTTCGATGACCATGTGGGCGGTGACCGTTCTCGGTCTATCCGCCCTGATCGCGGTCGACTTCTTCATCGGGCGCAAGCCCCATGACGTGTCGGTCAAGGAAGCCGGCATCTGGACGGTCGTGTGGATCGTCCTCGCCGTACTGTTCGGCCTCGGCCTGCTGCTCTTCGGCCAGAGCGCGGCGTCGGGCGAGTTCTTCGCCGGCTTCATCACCGAGAAGTCGCTCAGCGTCGACAACCTCTTCGTCTTCGTCCTGATCATGGCGAAGTTCGCCGTGCCGAGCCCGCTCCAGCAGCGGGTGCTGCTCATCGGCGTGCTCATAGCGCTGGTGCTCCGGGCGATCTTCATCGCCGCCGGTGCCGCGCTCATCTCCAGCTTCTCCTGGATCTTCTACATCTTCGGCGCGTTCCTGATCTACACCGCGTGGAAGCTCATCCAGGAGGCCCGCTCGGACGAGGAGGACGAGGAGTTCGAGGAGAACCGGCTCCTCAAGTCCATCGAGAAGCGGTTCGGCGTCGCCGACCGGTACCACGGCACCAAGCTGTTCATCCGTGCCAACGGCAAGCGGGTGCTGACGCCCCTCATGGTCGTGATGCTGGCCATCGGCACCACCGACGTGCTGTTCGCGCTGGACTCCATCCCCGCGATCTTCGGTCTGACCGAGGACCCGTACATCGTGTTCACGGCGAACGCCTTCGCCCTGATGGGCCTGCGGCAGCTGTACTTCCTCATCGGCGGCCTGCTGCGGAAGCTGGTGCACCTGAGCTACGGCCTGTCCGTGATCCTCGGCTTCATCGGCGTGAAGCTCGTGCTGCACGCCCTGCACAAGACCGGGGTGCACGTGCCCGAGATCTCGATCACGTTCTCGCTGACGGTCATCTGCGGCGTCCTGATCATCACCACGATCACCAGCCTCATCGCCGCCCGCAGGCAGACCCCCGTCGAGGAGCACGAGCCGGACTCCGTGGACGCCTGACACCGGGGGAGTACACGCGGTACCGGCCGGGTTGCCGGGCAACCCGGCCGGTGTTTGCGTGGAGTCATGAGATTCACTCAGATCATCGACCTCGAAACCGAGCGCATGGACGAGATGCGTACGCTCATGGACGAGTGGGGCAACGAGGAGGAGTCACGCGACTACGGTCCCACGCGCAGCCAGATCCTCAAGGACCGCGACAACGCCAACCGCTACTACGTGGTCGTCGAGTTCAACTCGTACGACGAGGCCATGCGGAACAGCGACGACCCGAGGATCTCGGCCATGGCCGAACGCCTGCAGTCGCTGTGCACCCGCCCGACGCGGTTCATCAACTGCGACGCCCTGGAGATCAGCGAACCCTGAACGCCCCCGTCAGACGGCCGCCGGCTCCTCCGCGCGCTCGGCGGCCGCCACCCGCGCGGGCATGGTCTCCGGCAGCAGCGCGAAGCAGCAGAGGCTGAACACCGCGATACCGGTCAGATACGCGGCGACCCCCCACGGCGGCCCGTCGCCGGCCGAAGCGGCGGTCGCCACCATCGGGGTCAGCGCCCCGCCCAGCACCCCCGCCAGGTTGTAGCCGACCGCGGCACCGGTGCAGCGCACCCTCGGCTCGTACAGCTCCGGCAGATACGCGGCGACCACCGCGAACATCGTGATGAAGGCCAGCAGCGCCCCCAGGATCCCCAGGAACATCAGCGGCGGCCGGGCGGTGTGCAGCAGCCCCACCATCGGGAACATCCACAGCGCGGCGGCCGCGCAGCCCGCCAGGCACAGCGGACGCCGCCCGTACCGGTCGCCCAGCATCGCGGCGAACGGGGTCACCGCGCCCTTGACGGCCACCGCCGCCATCACACAGACCAGCATGACCGTACGGCTGACGCCGAGCCGCTCCGTGCCGTACGCGAGCGCCCACGTGGACACGGCGTAGAACACCGCGTACCCGACCGCCAGCGCGCCCGCCGTGAGCAGCACCAGCCGCCAGTGGCCGCGCACGACCTCGACGAACGGGGCGCTCGCCCGCCTGCCCGTCTCGGCGAGCTCCTTGAACTGCGGTGTCTCCGTCAGCGACGTACGCAGCAGCAGCCCGCCGGCCGCCAGCAGCCCCGCCGCCCAGAACGGCACACGCCAGCCCCACTCCCGGAACGCCGCGTCGCTCAGGCCCGCCGACAGCGCCAGCATCACCCCGTTCGCCAGCAGGAACCCGACGGCCGGCCCGACCTGCGGGAAGCTCGCCCACAGGGCCCTGCGCCGCTCCGGCGCGTGCTCGGCGGTGAGCAGCACCGCCCCGCCCCACTCGCCGCCCAGGCCCAGCCCCTGGAGGAACCGCAGCACGAGCAGCAGCGCGGGCGCGGCCGCGCCGAGCGTCGCGTACGACGGGACGCAGCCGACCGCCACCGTCGCCGCGCCGGTCAGCGCCAGCGAGGCGAAGAGCACCGGGCGCCGCCCGTACCGGTCGCCGATGTGGCCGAAGAGGATCGAGCCGATCGGGCGCGAGACGAAGCCGACGGCGAACGTGCCGAACGCCGCCAGCGTGCCGGCTACCGGTGAGAACGTCGGGAAGAACAGCGGGCCGAGGACCAGCGCGGCGGCCGTCCCGTAGACGAAGAAGTCGTAGAACTCGATGGCCGTACCGGCGAGCGACGCGGCGGCGAGCCGTCCCATCGACGGCGTCGCCGGGGAAGGCTGTGGGAGGTGACTGTGGCGCATGTCGCGCCAACTACCCCGCGCGCGACCCGGTTACGGGGCGCACGGAGGCACGGACCACCGCACTGACGCCCCGTCACCAGCCGCGGGCGCGCCACTCCGGCAGATGGGGACGCTCGTCGCCGAGTGTGGTGTCCCTGCCGTGCCCCGGATACACCCACGTCTCGTCCGGGAGGGCGCCGAAGAGCTTGGTCTCCACATCCGCCAGGAGGCTGGCGAACGCGTCGGCGTCCTTCCAGGTGTTGCCGACGCCGCCCGGGAAGAGGCAGTCGCCGGTGAAGACGTGCGGATGGCCGTGCGGGTCGTCGTAGACGAGCACGATCGAGCCGGGCGTGTGGCCCACCATCCGGCGGGCCGTCAGCTCCACCCGGCCGACACGCACCGTGTCCCCGTCCTCGACCGGGACGTCCGTCGGCACGTCGATGCCCTCGGTGTCGTACCGCCCGGCGTACGTGCGGGCGCCGGTGGCCGCGACGACGTCGGCGAGCGCCTGCCAGTGGTCGTGGTGGCGGTGGGTGGTGACGACGGACGCGATGCCGTCGTCACCGATCAGCCGCAGGAGGGTGTCGGAATCGTTCGCCGCGTCGATCAGCAGCTGCTCACCGGTGGCGCGGCAGCGCAGCAGGTACGCGTTGTTGTCCATCGGGCCGACGGCGACCTTGGAGACGATCAGATCCGCGAGTTCGTGCACGTCCGCGGGTCCGCCGACCTTCACCGCTCCGCTGTACGTCATGGGGTCAGCCTATAGCGGAGGCAGCGCCGGGAGCGGGCCGCCGGAGACGGTCAGGGCGGACCCGTCGCGGCGGCCGGCCAGCCAGCCGAGGAGGTCCGGAGCCGGGCCCCGTACGGCCACCGGACCGCCCGCCCCGCCGCCGCCCGTGGTCCAGGTGCGGCCGCCGTCGGTGGCCAGCCCGGTCGACGGCACCTCCGGGTGTCCGGCGAACCGTTCGGCCAGGAAGTCGATCTCCCGCTCGGTGAACTCCTTCGGCAGGTCCTCCAGCTCGTAGCCGATGTCCAGGTCGACGTGGTGGAGCTCGACCTCGACGAGGCGGCGGAAGGGCACCCGGGCGGCGCGGTCGGTGACGCCGTTGCGCAGGGCGACGACGCGGTTCCAGTCCGCCGGGACGTCGGCCACGGCCTGGAAGCGCGCGGCGGTGTCGCGTACGTCGGCGAGCTGCGTCTCCAGGGGACGGTCCGCGTCGCGCGCGATGTCGGAGTCGCGGGTCTCGGCGCTCGCGTACATGGGGCGGCCCTCGAAGACGTTCACCAGGGCGTCCGCGTTGCGGGCGAGGTGGGCGAGCACATGGCCCCGGGTCCAGCCGGGCAGCCGTGACGGCGCCCGGACGGCGGCGTCGTCGAGTGCGGAGGCCGCGGTCAGCAGTCGGTCGGTCGCCTCGCGGAGAGAGGCCAGGTCATGAACGTGGTTGATCATGCTCCTGACCCTAGCGTCACCACTCGATCGGGTGAAGGTGGTCGCACGCGGCCGTAAATCGAATGCGCGTGCTATACGCTCGGTGGAGGCATCCTTGGAAGTCAGGCATTCATCCGCTTGGCGGCCCCCCATAGGCTGGAACGGTCTGGGACGGGGGCAATGCCCCCGCTTCTCTCAAGAAAGGTGCGGACCGGCGTGGCCGACCGTCTCATCGTCCGTGGCGCGCGCGAGCACAATCTGAAGAACGTCTCGCTCGACCTCCCGCGTGACTCCCTCATCGTCTTCACCGGGCTCTCTGGGTCGGGCAAGTCGTCCCTCGCGTTCGACACGATCTTCGCGGAGGGGCAGCGCCGGTACGTCGAATCGCTCTCCTCGTACGCCCGGCAGTTCCTCGGACAGATGGACAAGCCGGACGTGGACTTCATCGAGGGGCTCTCACCGGCCGTCTCGATCGACCAGAAGTCGACCTCGCGCAACCCGCGCTCCACGGTCGGCACGATCACCGAGGTCTACGACTACCTGCGGCTGCTCTTCGCCCGCATCGGCAAGCCGCACTGCCCCGAGTGCGCCAGGCCCATCTCCCGCCAGTCGCCCCAGGCCATCGTGGACAAGGTGCTCGAGCTGCCCGAGGGCAGCCGCTTCCAGGTACTGTCGCCGCTCGTGCGTGAGCGCAAGGGCGAGTTCGTGGACCTCTTCGCCGACCTCCAGACCAAGGGATACAGCCGTGCCCGGGTGGACGGGAAGACCGTCCAGCTGTCCGAGCCGCCGACCCTGAAGAAGCAGGAGAAGCACACCATCGAGGTGGTCGTCGACCGCCTCACGGTCAAGGACAGCGCCAAGCGCCGGCTCACCGACTCCGTCGAGACGGCACTCGGCCTGTCCGGCGGCATGGTCGTGCTCGACTTCGTGGACCTTCCCGAGGACGACCCTGAGCGCGAGCGGATGTACTCGGAGCACCTGTACTGCCCGTACGACGACCTCTCCTTCGAAGAGCTGGAGCCCCGCTCCTTCTCCTTCAACTCGCCCTTCGGCGCCTGCCCCGACTGCACCGGCATCGGTACCCGTATGGAGGTCGACCCCGAGCTGGTCGTCCCCGACGAGGAGCGGTCCCTGGACGAGGGCGCGATCCACCCCTGGTCCCACGGCCACACCAAGGAGTACTTCGGGCGGCTGATCGGCGGCCTCTCCCAGGCCCTCGGCTTCCGTACGGACATCCCGTGGGCCGGGCTGCCAGCCCGTGCCAAGAAGGCCCTCCTGTACGGGCACAGGACCCAGGTCGAGGTCCGCTACCGCAACCGGTACGGCAGGGAGCGGGCGTACACCACCCCCGCCTTCGAAGGAGCCGTCTCCTTCGTCAAGCGGCGCCACAGCGAGGCCGAGAGCGACTCCAGCCGTGAGCGCTTCGAGGGCTACATGCGCGAGGTCCCCTGCCCCACCTGCGAGGGCACCCGCCTCAAGCCGATCGTCCTCGCGGTCACCGTCATGGGGAAGTCCATCGCCGAGGTCTCCGCGATGTCCATCAGCGACTGCGCCGAGTTCCTCGGCGAGCTGGCGCTGAACACCCGCGACAAGAAGATCGCCGAGCGGGTGCTCAAGGAGGTCAACGAACGCCTGCGCTTCCTGGTCGACGTCGGCCTGGACTACCTGTCGCTGAACCGCGCAGCCGGCACCCTCTCCGGCGGTGAGGCCCAGCGCATCCGGCTCGCGACCCAGATCGGCTCCGGTCTCGTCGGAGTGCTGTACGTGCTGGACGAGCCGTCCATCGGCCTGCACCAGCGCGACAACCACCGGCTCATCGAGACCCTGGTCCGGCTGCGGGACATGGGCAACACGCTCATCGTGGTCGAACACGACGAGGACACCATCAAGGTGGCCGACTGGGTCGTGGACATCGGCCCCGGCGCCGGCGAGCACGGCGGCAAGGTGGTCCACTCCGGACCGCTCAAGGAGCTGCTGTCCAACAAGGACTCCATGACCGGTCTGTACCTGTCCGGGCAGCGGTCCATCCCGACCCCGGACATCCGCCGCCCGGTCGACCCGGACCGCCGGCTGACCGTCCACGGTGCCCGCGAGAACAACCTGCGCGACATCGACGTGTCGTTCCCGCTCGGCGTGCTCACCGCGGTCACCGGCGTCTCCGGCTCCGGCAAGTCCACGCTCGTCAACGACATCCTGTACACGCATCTGGCCCGCGAGCTGAACGGGGCCAAGTCCGTGCCCGGGCGGCACACGCGCGTGGACGGCGACGACCTGGTCGACAAGGTGGTCCATGTCGACCAGTCGCCGATCGGCCGTACGCCCCGCTCGAACCCGGCGACGTACACCGGTGTCTTCGACCATGTCCGCAAGCTGTTCGCGGAGACGATGGAGGCGAAGGTCCGGGGCTATCTGCCCGGCCGGTTCTCCTTCAACGTCAAGGGCGGCCGCTGCGAGAACTGCTCCGGCGACGGCACCATCAAGATCGAGATGAACTTCCTGCCCGACGTGTACGTGCCGTGCGAGGTCTGCCACGGGGCGCGCTACAACCGGGAGACCCTGGAGGTGCACTACAAGGGCAAGTCCATCGCCGAGGTGCTGGACATGCCGATCGAGGAGGCCCTGCACTTCTTCGAGGCCGTCCCGACGATCTCCCGCCATCTGAAGACGCTCACCGAGGTGGGCCTCGGATACGTCCGGCTCGGCCAGTCCGCGCCGACCCTGTCGGGCGGTGAGGCGCAGCGCGTGAAGCTGGCGTCCGAACTCCAGAAGCGGTCCACCGGTCGCACGGTGTACGTGCTGGACGAGCCCACCACCGGTCTGCACTTCGAGGACATCTCGAAGCTGATCAAGGTGCTGTCCAACCTGGTCGACAAGGGCAACTCGGTGATCGTCATCGAGCACAACCTCGATGTCATCAAGACGGCCGACTGGGTCGTGGACATGGGCCCCGAAGGCGGCAGCGGCGGCGGGGTCGTCGTCGCGGAGGGCACGCCCGAGCAGGTGGCGGGCGTCCCCGCCAGCCACACCGGCAAGTTCCTCCGGGAGATCCTGAACGCGGAGCGGATCAGCGACGCGGCGGTGCCGACGGCCCGGAAGCGGACCACCGCCAAGAAGACGGTGGCGGCCGACGGCTCCCGCGCCAAGAGGACGGCCACGGCCAGGGCGACCACGGCCAAGGCCGGAACCACGGCGAAGACGGGAGCCACGGCCAAGAAGACGGCCCGCGCCCGCAAGGCCTGAGCCCCGACGCCCAGGCGGCCGGAAGCCCGACGGTCGGCCCGGAAGCCCGACGCCCGTCCCCGCGCACCCCGGGGGCGGGCCGGGGCCCCGCCCCGGGCGTGCCCCGCGTCAGACCACCTCACGGGCGTAGGGGGGCTCCGCGCCCGGCCTGGAACAGGTCACCGCCGCCGCGCGGGCAGCGAACCCGAGCAGCTTCCGCCAGGCGGCCTCGTCCAGCTCCTCGGGGGCGCGCCCCGCGAGGCCGTGCAACAGCGCCGCGTTCACCGTGTCGCCCGCGCCGATCGTGTCCGCGACCGCCACCGGAACGGACGGCACCGCCACGGCCACCTCCCGGGTCCGTACGGAGAGCCCCGCCGCGCCCCGGGTCAGCACCACGGCCGCCGGGCCCCGCGCGAGCCACTCATCGGGCGAGCCGCCCAGCCACCGGGCGTCCTCGTCGGACAGCTTCAGCAGCGAGACATACGGCAGCCAGCCGGCGAACCGCGCCCGGTACGCGTCCGCGTCCGGGATCAGGCCGGGCCGGATGTTCGGGTCCAGCAGGGTGAGCGCGCCGCGCCGCGCCTCCCGGCGCAGCAGCGCCTCGTATGCGCTCGCACCCGGCTCCAGGGCGAGCGAGCAGGTGCCGAACGACACGGCCCGCACCTCGTCGGGGAACCGCTCCGGCAGCTCGAAGAGCCGGTCGGCGGTCCCCTCCGCGTAGAAGCCGTACCCGGCCGAGCCGTCCGCCCCGACCGACGCCACCGCCAGCGTCGTCGGCTCGGCGCCCCGCTGGACGAGACCCGTCGCCACGCCCGCCCCGCGCAGCCCCGCGAGCAGGGCCTCTCCGAACGCGTCCGTGGACACCCGGGAGCAGAAGGCGGTGCGGGCGCCGAGGCGGCCCAGGGCCACCGCCGTGTTGTACGGGCCGCCGCCCGGCCGGGGCACCAGCGCCGACAGCCCCGGCACGGAGGCGGGCGTTCCTTCCGGGACCAGGTCGATCAGGGCCTCACCGGCGACGACGATCACGAGCCAGAACGTAACCCATCCGTCCCGGCCGGGACAGCCCCCGTGACAGGCCGCCGATCTGCGTCGGTATCGTCGGTTCCGTCATATGCCGCCCCGTCCGTCGACGTCGTGTCCGTCGCCCGCCGCCCCCGTGGAGACCTCATGTCCGGCCAGCCCGCCGCCCGCCGTACCGTGCTGAAGAGCGCAGCCCTCGCCGGGGCCGCCGGGCTGGGCGTCGCCGCCTGCTCCACCCAGTCGAAGCTCGGCCACGCCCAGACCCCCACGCCCACGGCACCCGTCGACCTGGGCGCGGCGGACGAGGTCCCCGTCGGCGGGGCCAAGCTCTACCGTGAGCAGCGCCTCCTGGTGCACTGCCCGGCGAAGGGCCAGTACAAGGCGTTCAGCGCGCAGTGCACCCACGCGGGCTGCGTCCTCGACAAGATCGAGGAGCAGGAGGGCAACTGCCCCTGCCACGGCAGCCGTTTCGACGTCACCACAGGACGGTCCCTCAAGGGCCCCGCGACCGTTCCCCTGCCCGAGGTCCCCGTCACCGTGCGGGACGGGAGGCTCATCGCAGGCCCCCAGGCCTGACCCGGCCCCGGGCCCCGGCCCCTGGCCCGCCCCGGCACCTGCGGCCCCCAGGGCCCGGCCTCCCGCCGCCCGCGGCCCGGGCCCCCCGGTCTAGTCCCAGTCCCAGGCGATGCCCAGGATCCCGGGGCGTACGCCCTGCTCCACGAAGTGCACCGCGCGGTGCCGGCCGCTCAGCGTCAGATCGCCCCGGGCGCCGCGCGGCGCGCCCGCCGTCGCCTGCGCGAACCGCCGGCACCGTACCGGCAGGGCCTCCTCGTGGAACCTGACCTGCAACGCGTACTGCCCGCCCGCGAAACTGAACCCGCGTACGTACTCGCCGCTCGGGCCGCCCGTCCCGTCCTCGAAGCCGTACGCGAAGAGATGGGTCTCGCCGGCCCGCAGCCGCGCGTCGAAGAGCAGCTCGGCGACGACGACGCCGGTCGCCCGGTGCCGGCGCACCCGCCCCGTACGGCAGTTGTCGCCCGCCCTGACCACCACCCGCTCGGCGTCGCACCCCGGGTCGCCGTGGTGGATCGCGAGGTAGCGGTCCACGCCGTCGCGGTGCGCCCGCACCACCTGCTGCGAGTCGCGGCCCACCAGTTGCCGCCGCGCCCCGATCCGTACCCGCTCGTAGTGGCCCACCGTGTGGAGCCCGCCGTCGGCCGGTGACTCCAGGTCGGCGATCAGCCGCTCCACGACGTCGGACGCCTCCACCAGCGCCCGGTACGAGCGGGTCGCGGGCCGGGACGGCTCGGCCCCGCGCCGCCCGTCCACGCCACCGGCGGCACCGCCACCGGCACCCGCGCCACCGCCGCCCGCAGGGCCGGAGGCGGCCTCGTCGGCGGCGAGGAGACGTAGCAGCGAGTCCCTGGGCAGCCCGAGCAGCTCCTCCAGCGCGCGCACCGCCTTCAGCGACTCCGGCCGCTGCGGACGACGCGCCCCCTGCTGCCAGTAACACAGGCTGGTCACCCCGACCCTGATGCCCCGGTGCGCCAGATGGTGCTGGACCCGCTGGAGCGGCAGCCCGCGCACCGCGAACGCCGCGCGCAGCGCCAGATGGAAGGGACCGGTGTGCAGGAGCTGCGACAGATCGGCATCGGTGTGTCCCATGGGGACTCCTCAGTGAACGTTCACGACAGGAGGGGGCGGGGCGGGGCGACATCGCCCGGGCGGGCGGCGGGCGGGCTGGTCGGACGCGAGGGCCCGTTCACAGGGCGACCGGTGCCTTCACACCGCGATGTCATTCCGCATTCAAGCGTGTTGACCGGTCCCCGACAACGATGGACGCTTCCGAGCAGGCGTCCGGACGCGCTCCTCCCTCCCCACATCCCCATCCGGAGGAACGCATGCGCAACCGCAACAAGCCCCGCACGACCCGCAGAAGCCTCCCCGTCGCCGCGCTCGCCGCCGCGGCGCTCCTCACGGTGTCCGCCGCACCGGCCGCCGCCGTACCGCAGGACGACCCCTCGGTCCTCGCCCAGAAGCGCCTGAACATCACCATGCAGGCGCAGCAGAAGAGCAACTGGTGCTGGGCGGCGGCCGGCAACACCATCGCCACCTGGTTCGGCCGCGGTTACAGTCAGAACCAGTTCTGCAATGCCGCGTTCGACCGGCAGCAGGGCTACGACTGCCCCAACTGGCAGGCCACCCTCGGCCATGTGCAGACCGGCCTGCGCTGGGCGGGCGTCAGCCCCGGCTCGTACGTGAACGGCTGGCTGCGCTACTCGACCGTGCAGAACGAGATCAACGCGAACCGGCCCGTGGAGACCCGCATCCAGTGGGCATCCGGCGGTGGCCACATGCATGTGATCCACGGCTACGACGACTCCAGGAGCTGGGTGTACTGGGGCGACCCATGGCCCTCCAGCGACCGCTACAACTGGGCGTCGCACGCCTGGTACGTCGACAACAGCTCCTTCTCCTGGACCCACTCGCTCTACCGGATCGGGGCGTGAGCACCATGACGACTCCGCGTACCAGCCGCGTCACGACCCCCGTGCTGGCCGCCCTCGCGCTCCTGGCGATCGGGGCACCCGGGGCCGAGGCCGCCCCCGTGCCGGATGCCACCCCCGAGACCCGGGCCGCCTCTGCCTCCTCCCACGCCTCCGCCTCCTCGCGCACGTCCGCCTCCTCCCACACCTCCGCCTCCTCCCGCACGTCCGCCTCCGCCTTCGTCTCCGACTCCGGGGCGGCGGCCACCCCGCCGCCCGCGCCCTCTCCCCTCGCGGCGGCACAGGCCCCGGCCACGCTCTCCACGCTCGCCCGCTTCTTCGCCCGCGACGGCGCGTCGCCCCGGACCGCCTCCGTGCCCCGGGTCGAAGGCACCACGGTTCCGGTACGGGTCCTGTCGCCCGAGTTCGTGGCGGGCAGGCGGGGCGCGCCGCCGGCCCGTGTCGAGTTCCACGCCGCCACGGCGGTCTCGGCGGACGGGCGGAAGGCGTCGGTGTGGACCGTCCGGCAGGGTGCCGGCTGGCAGGTCGTGAACATCGCGACCGGCGACGACGAGGCCCGCTACGCCGGGCGGGGCGCCCGCGCCCTGCCCGGCGGGACGGTGTTCCGCGAACCGCAGATCGACGCCTGGTACGTCCACAAGGGCGGCAGGGTGCTCCCGCTCGATGAGGACGCGATACGGGCGGTCGGCGCGAACGGCACCACGCTCGCCGCCTACCAGGACCGGGTGGCCGCGGCCTACGGCGACAAGCTGCCGGGTTCCGCGTACGCGCGGAAGGGCAACGCGGGCGGCTACGACCGGGACGGCACCGGTGGACCGGCGGCGGCCGGAGCGGAGCCCGCCCCCGCCACCGGGGCTTCGTGGACCGCGGGCGCCGGGGCCGTGGGCGCCTGGGCCGCGGGCCTCGCGGCGCTGGCCCTGACCGCCGTCCACCGGCACCGGCGTCGCGCCACGACACCGTCGGCCTGAGCGGGCCGCCTGAGCGGGGCCGCCTGAGGGGGTCGCCTGACCCGCTGCCGGCCTGCCGGCGGCGCCGGGGCGTCGAACGGGCGCCCCGGCCGCGGAGCACCTCCGCCCCCACCGGAGGTGCTCCGTTCCCGGCCGTCGGGGCTTCCGCTCGCACCCGGAGTGTCACCGGTCGCCAGTAGGGTGTGAGTCATGGCAGACCCCTCCAGCTACCGCCCCAAGCCGGGACAGATCCCCGACTCGCCGGGGGTCTACAAGTTCCGTGACGAGCACCGCCGGGTGATCTACGTCGGGAAGGCCAAGTCGCTGCGCCAGCGGCTGGCGAACTACTTCCAGGACCTGGCGGGTCTGCATCCGCGTACGCGCACGATGGTCACCTCCGCCGCGTCCGTCGAGTGGACCGTCGTCTCCACCGAGGTCGAGGCGCTGCAGCTGGAGTACTCCTGGATCAAGGAGTTCGACCCCCGCTTCAACGTCAAGTACCGCGACGACAAGAGCTACCCCTACCTCGCGGTCACCCTGGGCGAGGAGTTCCCGCGCGTGCAGGTCATGCGCGGCCACAAGCAGAAGGGCGTACGGTACTTCGGGCCTTACGCGCACGCCTGGGCGATCCGCGAGACCGTCGACCTGCTCCTGCGCGTCTTCCCGGTCCGTACGTGCACGTCCGGCGTGTTCAAGAACGCCGCGCGTACCGGCCGCCCCTGCCTGCTGGGCTACATCGGCAAGTGCTCGGCGCCCTGCGTCGGCCGGATCGGTCCGGAGGAGCACCAGGAACTGGCCGAGGAGTTCTGCGACTTCATGGCGGGCCGGACCGGTACGTACATCCGGCGCCTGGAGAAGGACATGGCGGCGGCGGCCGACGAGATGGAGTACGAGCGGGCCGCCCGGCTGCGTGACGACATAGACGCCCTCAAGCGCGCCATGGAGAAGAACGCCGTCGTCCTCGCCGACGCCACCGACGCCGATCTGATCGCCGTCGCCGAGGACGAACTCGAAGCGGCCGTGCAGATCTTCCACGTCCGGGGCGGCCGGGTGCGCGGGCAGCGCGGCTGGGTCACGGACAAGGTCGAGGCCGTCGACACGGCGGGCCTGGTCGAGCACGCCCTCCAGCAGCTGTACGGCGAGGAGCGCGGGGACGCCGTCCCCAAGGAGGTCCTCGTCCCCGCCCTCCCCGAGGACGCGGACGCCGTCACCCAGTGGCTCGGCGACCGGCGCGGCTCCCAGGTGTCCCTCCGCATCCCGCAGCGCGGCGACAAGAAGGACCTCATGGCGACGGTCGGCCGCAACGCGCAGCAGGCTCTGGTCCTGCACAAGACGAAGCGCGCCAGCGATCTGACCACCCGCTCCCGCGCGCTGGAGGAGATCGCGGAGGCGCTCGACCTGGACACCGCGCCGCTGCGGATCGAGTGCTTCGACATCTCCCACCTCCAGGGCGAGGACGTCGTCGCGTCGATGGTCGTCTTCGAGGACGGGCTGCCGCGCAAGAGCGAGTACCGCCGCTTCCAGATCAGGGGCCGGGTCGGTGACACCCAGGTGTGGCACGGCGAGGGGCAGGACGACGTCCGGTCCATGCACGAGGTGATCAGCCGCCGGTTCCGCCGCTACCTCGCCGAGAAGGAGAAGACGGGAGAGTGGGTCGGCCAGAACGGCGAGACGGGTGAGGTCCCGGCCGACGGCGAGACGGACCTCACCGAGGAGAGCGGGCGGCCCAGGAAGTTCGCGTACCCGCCGCAGCTCATCGTGGTCGACGGCGGACAGCCCCAGGTCGCGGCGGCCCAGCGGGCCCTGGACGAGCTGGGGATCGACGACATCGCGGTCTGCGGTCTCGCCAAGCGGCTGGAGGAGGTCTGGCTGCCCGGCGAGGACGATCCGGTCGTCCTGCCCCGGTCGAGCGAGGGGCTGTATCTGCTGCAGCGCGTGCGTGACACGGCCCACGACTTCGCCATCCGCTACCAGCGGACCAAGCGGCACAAGCGCCTCAGGACCAGCCCCCTGGACGCCGTGCCGGGTCTGGGCGACGCCCGCAAACGGGCGCTGATCAAGCATTTCGGCTCGGTGAAGCGGCTGCGGCAGGCGACAATCGAGCAGATCTGTGAGGTGCCGGGGTTCGGCCGGAAGACCGCCGAGGCCGTGGCCGTGGCCCTCGCGGAGGCCGCCCCGGCCGCTCCCGCCGTGAACACGGCGACAGGAGAGATCATGGAAGACGACGACCGGGGACCACGCACGGACGGGGGATCCCGAGATGACTGAGCACACCGGCCCGGCCAACCGACCGGACCAGACGCATGGACCCGGCACACCGGACACACCGGGCACACCGGACACGGCAGAGCGAGAAGACGGAGCAGCAGACGTGAGTACGGGCACGACGATCGAGGCCGGCCAGGCCGCCGAGGCGGCCATCCCCGAGCTGGTGATCATCTCCGGCATGTCCGGCGCCGGGCGCAGCACCGCCGCCAAGTGCCTGGAGGACCTCGGCTGGTTCGTCGTGGACAACCTGCCGCCCGCCCTGATCCCCACCATGGTGGAGCTCGGCGCCCGCTCGCAGGGCAATGTGGCGCGGATCGCCGTCGTCGTGGACGTGCGGGGCCGCCAGTTCTTCGACAACCTGCGGGAGTCGCTCGCCGACCTGGACGCCAAGCAGGTCACGCGGCGGATCGTGTTCCTGGAGTCGTCCGACGACGCCCTGGTCCGCCGGTTCGAGTCGGTGCGCCGCCCGCACCCGCTCCAGGGCGACGGGCGCATCGTGGACGGCATCGCCGCCGAGCGTGATCTGCTGCGCGAGCTGCGCGGCGACGCCGACCTGGTGATCGACACCTCCAGCCTGAACGTCCACGAGCTGCGCGCCAAGATGGACGCCCAGTTCGCCGGGGGCGAGGAGCCGGAGCTGCGGGCCACGGTCATGTCGTTCGGCTACAAGTACGGGCTGCCCGTCGACGCCGACCTGGTGGTGGACTGCCGGTTCCTGCCCAATCCGCACTGGGTGCCCGAGCTGCGCCCGTTCACCGGGCTCAACGCGGAGGTGTCGGGGTACGTCTTCAACCAGCCCGGCGCCAAGGAGTTCCTCGACCGGTACACGGAGCTGCTGGAGCTGATCGCCGCCGGCTACCGCCGTGAGGGCAAGCGGTACGTGACGATCGCGGTCGGCTGCACGGGCGGCAAGCACCGCTCCGTCGCCATGTCCGAGAAGCTCGCCGCCCGGCTCGCCTCGGAAGGGGTCGAGACCGTCGTCGTCCACCGGGACATGGGGCGCGAGTGAGGCCGTACCGCCGGCGTACGGGCACGCTGACCGCCCGTACGCTCCGCAGACGGGGCACCCAGCCCAAGGTCGTCGCCCTCGGCGGGGGCATGGGCCTGTCCGCCTCCCTGGCCGCGCTGCGGCGGATCACCGGCGACCTGACGGCCGTGGTCACGGTCGCCGACGACGGCGGTTCCAGCGGCCGCCTCCGCGAGGAGCTCGGCGTGCTGCCGCCCGGGGACCTCCGCAAGGCGCTGGCCGCGCTGTGCGGGGACGACGACTGGGGCCAGACCTGGGCCCGGGTCATCCAGCACCGCTTCCAGTCCAAGGGCGACCTGCACGAGCACGCCGTCGGCAACCTGCTGATCGTCGCCCTGTGGGAGCAGCTCGGCGACCATGTGCAGGCGCTCGACCTGGTGGGCCGGCTGCTCGGCGCGCACGGCAGGGTGCTGCCCATGTCGGCCGTGCCGCTGGAGCTGCAGGCGCTCGTCAAGGGCCACGATCCGGCGCGCCCGGACGACGTGGACGTGGTGCGGGGCCAGGCGACCGTGGCGCTGACGCCCGGCGAGGTGCAGTCGGTGCACCTCGTGCCGAACGACCCGCCGGCCGTGCCCGAGGCGGTGGCGGCCGTGCTGGACGCCGACTGGGTGGTGCTGGGCCCCGGCTCCTGGTTCTCGTCGGTGATCCCGCACCTGCTGGTGCCCGAACTGCTGGACGCCCTGGTGGAGACCAAGGCGCGCCGCGTGCTGTCGCTGAACCTCGCGCCGCAGCCCGGTGAAACCGCCGGGTTCTCTCCGCAGCGTCATTTGGAGGTTTTGGGGCGACACGCCCCTAAACTCGCCCTGGACGTGGTGCTGGCCGACGAGGCCGCCGTGCCCGACCGCGAGTCCCTCGCCGACGCGGCGAAGCGGCTCGGTGCCGCGGTCGAGCTCGCCCCGGTGGCGTTTCGTGGGGCTTCCGCCCAGGCCGATGGCCTCGGGGGAGGTTCGTCGAAGCACGACCCGGAGCTGCTGGCCGCCGCGTACGACCGTATTTTTCGGATGCATGGAAGGATCGGCCCATGGCGATGACGGCAGCGGTGAAGGACGAGATCTCCCGGCTCCCCGTCACCCGGACCTGCTGCAGAAAGTCCGAGGTCTCGTCGATCCTGCGGTTCGCCGGCGGGCTGCACCTGGTGAGCGGCCGGATCGTGATCGAGGCGGAGCTGGACACCGCGATGGCGGCCCGTCGGCTGAAGCGGGACATCGCGGAGATCTTCGGGCACAACTCGGAGCTGATCGTGATGGCCCCGGGCGGGCTGCGCCGGGGCTCCCGGTTCGTGGTCCGCGTGGTGGCGGGCGGCGACCAGCTGGCCCGTCAGACCGGTCTTGTCGACGGTCGCGGACGTCCCATCCGGGGTCTGCCCCCGCAGGTCGTCTCGGGGGCCACCTGTGACGCGGAGGCCGCCTGGCGCGGGGCCTTCCTGGCGCACGGCTCGCTGACCGAGCCCGGCCGCTCCTCGTCGCTGGAGGTGACCTGCCCCGGGCCCGAGGCGGCCCTCGCCCTGGTCGGTGCCGCCCGTAGGCTCTCCATCGCCGCGAAGGCGCGCGAGGTACGGGGCGTGGACCGGGTCGTCGTACGGGACGGCGACGCGATCGGCGCGCTGCTGACCCGGCTCGGCGCCCATGAGTCGGTGCTGGCCTGGGAGGAGCGGCGGATGCGCCGCGAGGTCCGTGCCACCGCGAACCGGCTGGCCAACTTCGACGACGCCAACCTGCGCCGTTCGGCGCGTGCCGCGGTCGCGGCCGGGGCCCGGGTGCAGCGCGCTCTGGAGATCCTCGGCGAGGAGGTGCCCGAGCACCTGGCGGCGGCGGGCCGGCTGCGGATGGAGCACAAGCAGGCCTCGTTGGAGGAGCTGGGCGCGCTCGCCGATCCGCCGCTGACCAAGGACGCGGTCGCGGGCCGGATCCGGCGGCTGCTGGCCATGGCCGACAAGCGGGCGCAGGACCTGGGCATCCCGGGGACGGAATCCAGCCTGACCGAGGAGATGGCGGACGGTCTGGTCGGCTGACCCGGGTCCGCGCTCACCAGCGGTCTTCCCGCCCGGCATCCTCGGGTCCGAGGGTGCCGGGCGGTGCCGTGTGGCCCCCGAGACGCTCTTGACATGATCATGAAGGGTGATGAGCCTGGCGTCTGTTCGTTTCGCGGTGGCATCCGGACAGACAACGACAAAGAGGGGCTCATGAGACGCAGAGCGAGATCGATCCTCGCCGCTGTTTCCCTGCTCTTGACCAGCCTGATCGCGGCGCCCGCCGTCGGGGCCGCGCCCGCCGACGACGGCGGCGGAACCGGCGACGGCCTCACCGTCTGGCACGCCGAAGTGACCCGGGAGCAGGTGCCCCTGCTCCTCGAAGCGGGCGCGGACGGGCACGAACTCACCGAGCGCGTCCCCGACCGGGGCACCGCCACCCTCGAGCTCTACCTCACCCGGGCCCAGGCCCGCCACCTGCGCGGCAAGGGCGTCGACGTCACCGCCCACACCATCGCCGGGACCGCCAGGCAGCGCGTCGCCGCCGCGGGCGACGGCGTGTTCCGCCCGTACGGCGGGCAGGGCGGCCTCAAGGAGGAGATCCTCGCGACGGCCCGCGCGCACCCCGCCCTGACGAAGGTCGTCAGCATCGGCAAGACCGTCAGGGGCCAGGACATCCTCGCCGTCAAGGTCAGCAAGGACGCCACGAGGCACCGGGACGGCACCAGGCCCGCCACCCTGTACCTGTCCAACCAGCACGCCCGCGAGTGGATCACGCCCGAGATGACACGGCGGCTGCTCCACCACTACCTCGACTCCTACGGCACGGACCCCCGGGTCACCAGGATCGTCGACACCACCGAACTCTGGTTCGTCATCTCCGCCAACCCCGACGGCTACGACTACACGCACGCCGCCGACGGCAACCGCCACTGGCGCAAGAACCTCCGCGACAACGACGCCGACGGGCGGATCGCCCCGGGGGACGGAGTCGACCTCAACCGCAACTTCGCCTACAAGTGGGGCTACGACAACGAGGGTTCGTCCCCCGACCCGGCCGGTGAGACCTACCGCGGCCCCGGCCCGATGTCCGAGCCGGAGACCCGCGCACTCGACGCCTTCCAGAAGCGCGTCGGCTTCCAGTACGGCGTCAACTACCACTCCGCCGCGCAGCTGATCCTCTACGGCGTCGGCTGGCAGGTCGCCACATCGACCCCGGACGACACCGCCCTGAAGGCGCTCGCCGGAACCCCCGCCGCTCCGGCGGTCCCCGGCTACCGCCCCCAGCTCTCCTCCGAGCTCTACACCACCAACGGCGAATCCGACGGACACGCGGCCAACGTCAACGGGATGCAGATGTTCACCCCCGAGATGTCGACCTGCGCCACCGTCTCCCGGATCGACCCCGACGACGCCTGGGAGCCCGGCGACTGCGCGTCGGTCTTCACGTTCCCCGACGACGAGAAGCTCATCCAGCAGGAGTTCGCCAAGAACATCCCGTTCGCGCTCGCCGTCGCCGAGTCGGCCGCCCACCCCGACCGGCCCGTCTCCCCGGTCGGCATCGAGGCACCCGACCTCACCCCGGACGCCTTCACCACCTCGTACGCGCGCGGCCCCCAGCAGGTCGCCGTCACCGCCCGCAAGTCGCTGCGGGACAAGGAGCTCAAGTACCGCGTCAACGGCGGCCGCACGCACGACGAGGACCTCAGCCCGTGGCGCGGCGGCAGCACCTACGGCGGCGACGACAACCTGCACTTCGACCAGTACCGCGCGCGGGTCAGGGGCGCCCGCCCGGGAGACACCGTCGAGGTCTGGTTCACCGCCCGCACCCGCGACGGCAGGCGGACCTCCTCCACGCCGTTCACGTACACCGTGGCCGAACGGCCCCGGGCGGACGTCCTCGTCCTCGCCGAGGAGGGCGGCACCGGCCCCGCGCGCCACACCGCCGCGTACACCGGCGCCCTCGCCGACAACGGCCACCGGGCGGCCGTCTGGGACACCGCGACCCGGGGCACCCCGCACCCGCTGGCCGTCCTCTCCCACTTCAGGACCGTCGTCTGGTACACCGGCGACCAGCGGCCGGCCGGCCCGACCACGCTCGCCGTGCGCGACTACCTCAACGAGGGCGGCAAGCTGATCAACGCCGGTGAGCAGGCCGGCGGCCAGGTGAACATCGGCCGCGCCCTCTCCGACGACTTCGCCCAGTACTACCTCGGCGCCTACCGCCGCCTCTCGCTCGCGTCCCCGCCCGCCTTCGCCGGCGCGGGACCGCTCGCCGGAGCCCGCGCCGGGCTCGCGGGCGCCGACGGCAACCCCCTGGACCACGCGGGCGCCTACACCGTCACCTCCGACACGCTGACCCCCGACCGGTTCCCCTGGTTCCGCAGCGCGGCGGCCGGCGACTACCCGGACGTCCGCACCCCCTACGAGCCCTACGAGGGCGAGACGTTCGCCGCCGCCCGGCACGCCCACAACGCCTGGATGCGGCTGTCCCGCACCGCGGACCTCACCGGCGTCGACGCGGGGGCCCGGCCCACCCTGCGGTTCCGGCTCAGCCATGACACCGAACCCGGCTACGACCACGTGATCATCGAGGCCCGCACCCAGGGCCGGGACGACTGGACGACCCTGCCCGACCTCAACGGCCACACCTCCACCCGGCTCCCCGACGACTGCGCGGAGGGCTTCTACGCCGCCGGGCACCCCGCCCTCACCCGCTACCTCACCGTCGGCGACGACGGCTGCACGGCCACCGGCACCACCGGCTCCTGGAACGCCCTCAGCGGCACCTCCAACGGCTGGCGCGAGATCGCCGTCGACCTGAGCGGCTACGCGGGCGAGCGCGTCGAGCTGTCCGTCTCGTACGTCACCGACCCCGGCGCCGGCGAGGTGGGCGTCTTCGTGGACGCCGCCGAGCTGGTCGTCGACGGCGCCGTACGGGACAGCGAGGGGTTCGAGACGTCCCTCGGCGTCTGGTCCGTGCCCGGGCCTCCGCCCGGCAGCCGCGCGAACGCCGTCGACTGGGCCCGCTCCCCGGCGCTGCTCCATCCACGGGCGGCCGTCACCACGCGGGACACCGTGCTCCTCGGCTTCGGCCTGGAGCACCTGACGAGCCGCGCCGAACGCGCCCGGCTCACCGGAAAGGCCCTCGCCGCGCTGCGGCGCTGACCCTCCGTAGTCCCCCTGAGGCCCGGTGGAGTGAGGCCGGGGGCCCCTTCGGCCTTACTCGCCGGTAGGCGCGATGTCGGGTTCGTACGGGTGCGCTCGATGTCACTCCGGCGCCCCGGGAGAGGTAGGGTCGTAAGCGGTCGGGGACATCCCATACAACTCGCCGGCGTCGAAACCCGGCGTACCTAACGAGGAGATCGGTTCGTGACGATCCGCGTAGGCATCAACGGCTTTGGCCGCATCGGTCGTAACTACTTCCGCGCGCTGCTGGAGCAGGGTGCTGACATCGAGATCGTGGCTGTCAACGACCTGGGCGACACCGCGACCACGGCTCACCTGCTGAAGTACGACACCATCCTGGGTCGCCTCAAGGCAGAGGTCAGCCACACCGCCGACACCATCACCGTCGACGGCCACACCATCAAGGTACTCTCCGAGCGCAACCCGGCCGACATCCCCTGGGGCGAGCTGGGCGTCGACATCGTCATCGAGTCGACCGGCATCTTCACCAAGAAGGCCGACGCCGAGAAGCACATCGCCGGCGGCGCCAAGAAGGTCCTCATCTCGGCTCCGGCCACCGGCGAGGACATCACCATCGTCATGGGCGTCAACCAGGACAAGTACGACGCGGCCAACCACCACGTCATCTCCAACGCCTCCTGCACCACCAACTGCGTGGCGCCGATGGCGAAGGTCCTCGACGAGAGCTTCGGCATCGTCAAGGGCATGATGACGACGGTCCACGCCTACACCAACGACCAGCGCATCCTGGACTTCCCGCACAAGGACCTGCGCCGCGCCCGCGCCGCCGCGGAGAACATCATCCCGACCTCGACCGGTGCCGCCAAGGCCACCGCCCTGGTCCTCCCGCAGCTCAAGGGCAAGCTGGACGGCATCGCCATGCGCGTCCCGGTCCCCACCGGCTCCGTCACCGACCTCGTCCTCGAGCTCGACCGCGAGGTCACCAGGGACGAGATCAACACGGCCTTCCAGAAGGCCGCCGAGGGTCAGCTCAAGGGCGTCCTGGAGTACACCGAGGACCCGATCGTCTCCTCGGACATCGTCAACTGGCCGGCCTCCTGCACCTTCGACTCGTCCCTGACCATGGTCCAGGGCAAGCAGGTCAAGGTCGTCGGCTGGTACGACAATGAGTGGGGCTACTCCAACCGCCTCGTCGACCTCACCGTGTTCGTCGGCGGTCAGCTCTAAGCACCAGGGCAGGGCACTTCGATGCGAGCACAGGGCTCGGGCAGCGCAACGCCGCGCTGTACGAGCCCTGTCGCTTGCCTCGATATCTCCAGGGTCTCCAAGGAGTTCAGTACACATGAAGACGATCGACGCACTTCTCGCCCAAGGGGTCGACGGTAAGCGGGTATTCGTCCGCGCCGACCTCAACGTGCCGCTCGACGGCACGACCATCACCGACGACGGCCGCATCCGTGCCGTCCTCCCCACCGTCAAGGCCCTCGCCGAGGCCGGTGCCAAGGTCGTCGTGGCCTCCCACCTCGGCCGCCCCAAGGGCGCCCCGGACCCGGCCTTCTCGCTGCGCCCGGCCGCCGAGCGCCTCGGCGAGCTGCTCGGCTCGCCCGTGGCGTTCGCAGGCGACACCATCGGCAGCGAGGCCCACGCGGTCGTCGGCGGCCTGGAGGCCGGCCAGGTGGCCGTCATCGAGAACCTCCGCTTCAACGCCGGCGAGACGTCCAAGGACGACGCCGACCGCGCCGAGTTCGCCTCCCGCCTCGCCGCGCTCGCCGACGTGTACGTCGGCGACGGCTTCGGCGCCGTGCACCGCAAGCACGCCTCGGTCTTCGACCTGCCGAAGCTGCTGCCGGCCTACGTCGGCAGCCTCATCGCCACCGAGGTCGGCGTCCTCAAGAAGCTCACCGACGACGTCAAGCGCCCGTACGTGGTTGTCCTCGGCGGTGCCAAGGTCTCCGACAAGCTGGGCGTCATCGACCACCTGCTGGAGAAGGCCGACCGCATCCTCATCGGCGGCGGCATGGCGTACACCTTCCTCAAGGCCAAGGGCCACGAGGTCGGCATCTCGCTGCTCCAGGAGGACCAGATCCCGGCCGTCCTCGAGTACCTGGAGCGCGCCGAGAAGCGCGGCGTGGAGTTCGTCCTCCCCGTCGACGTGCTGGTCTCCGCCGAGTTCCCGGACCTGAAGACCAAGGCCCCGGCCAACCCCGCCACGGTCGCGTCGGACGCCATCCCGGCAGACCAGGAGGGCCTGGACATCGGCCCCGAGACCCGCAAGCTGTACGCATCGAAGCTCGCCGACGCGGCCACCGTCTTCTGGAACGGCCCCATGGGCGTCTTCGAGCACCCCGACTACGCCCAGGGCACCAAGGCCGTCGCCCAGGCGCTCGTCGACTCCCCGGCCTTCACCGTCGTCGGCGGTGGCGACTCCGCCGCCGCCGTCCGGATCCTGGGCTTCGACGAGAACGCATTCGGCCACATCTCGACCGGCGGCGGCGCGAGCCTCGAGTACCTCGAAGGCAAGACGCTTCCCGGCCTCGCCGCACTGGAGGACTGAACCCCGTGACTGCCCGTACCCCGCTGATGGCGGGCAACTGGAAGATGAACCTCAACCACCTCGAGGCCATCGCCCACGTCCAGAAGCTCGCCTTCGCCCTGACCGACAAGGACCACGACGCCGTCGAGGTCGCGGTCCTGGCGCCCTTCACCGACCTGCGGTCCGTCCAGACCCTGGTCGAGGGCGACAAGCTCAAGATCAAGTACGGCGCCCAGGACATCTCGGCGCATGACTCCGGCGCCTACACCGGCGAGATCTCCGGCGCGATGCTGGCCAAGCTGAAGTGCTCCTACGTCGCCGTGGGCCACTCCGAGCGCCGCCAGTACCACGGCGAGACCGACACGACCTGCAACGAGAAGGTGAAGGCCGCCTACAAGCACGGTCTGACCCCGATCCTCTGCGTCGGCGAGGGCCTCGACGTGCGCAAGGCGGGCGACCAGGTCGCCTACACCCTCGCGCAGCTCGACGGCGCCCTGAAGAGCATCCCCGCCGAGCAGGCCGAGTCCATCGTGATCGCCTACGAGCCGGTGTGGGCCATCGGCACCGGCGAGGTCGCCACGCCGGACGACGCCCAGGAGGTCTGCGGGGCCATCCGCGGCCGGCTGGCCGAGCTGTACTCCCAGGAGCTGGCCGACCAGGTCCGCATCCAGTACGGCGGCTCCGTCAAGGCGTCGAACGTCGCCGCGATCATGGCGCAGCCCGATGTGGACGGCGCCCTGGTGGGCGGTGCCGCACTGGACGCCGACGAATTCGTCAAGATCGTCCGCTTCCGCGACCAGTGAGCGCCCCCGGCGGACAGCCGGTGAGAGCCGGTGAGCAACCGGTGAGTATGCGGTAGGGCAGATCCGTCGTAGGCTTGCGGGGGCCCCGGCTTTACGAGCCCGGGCCCCCGTCGTCCGTAGAGTTCCGAGAGAATTGCCAGGAAGTAGGGTCCAGCCGTGGTTATGGGGTTCTCGATCGCCCTCATCGTCTTCAGCGCGCTGCTGATGCTGCTGGTGCTGATGCACAAGGGGAAGGGCGGCGGTCTCTCCGACATGTTCGGTGGCGGCATGCAGTCGTCCGTCGGCGGCTCCTCGGTCGCCGAGCGCAACCTGGACCGCATCACCGTGGTCGTCGGTCTGCTCTGGGTCGCCTGCATCGTCGTCGTGGGGCTGCTGATCAAGCTGGAAGGCTGAGCCGACGGTTCCGCGTCCCGGGGTGTAACTCCAATCACTGGACGCGCGTTGGGCCTTACGTAGACTGGGGCATCTTCGAGCACCATCACGCAGGGAGTTACGACCGTGGCAAGTGGCAACGCGATCCGGGGAAGCCGGGTCGGGGCGGGGCCGATGGGGGAGGCCGAGCGGGGCGAATCCGCGCCGCGGCTCCGCATCTCCTTCTGGTGCTCGAACGGGCACGAGACGCAGCCGAGCTTCGCCAGCGACGCACAGGTTCCGGACACCTGGGACTGCCCGCGGTGCGGGTTCCCGGCGGGCCAGGACCGGGACAACCCGCCGGACCCGCCGCGCACCGAGCCGTACAAGACGCACCTGGCGTACGTACGGGAGCGGCGCAGCGATGCCGACGGCGAGGCGATCCTGGCCGAGGCGCTCGCCAAACTGCGCGGCGAGATCTGAGCAGGCGCATCACGGGCTCTGTCCGCGAAACACCGGTTTCGCGGCGGGGCCCGTTCGCATGCCCGGTTCCGCTCACCGGTCGTCCTGTTCGCGTCGGTATCAGTGCTCCAGATCAATTAGGTTGGAGGGGCAGCGGGGCAACAGGCAGGTACGAGAAGAAGTGGGCTGATGTCCGACATGAACGCAGAAGTCCGAGGCAGACTCCACCACATGGCCGAGTGGTCCGCACTCGGCGAGCACCGTGAGCGGCTGGGGCGGACGCACCTGCGCGAGCTGTTCGCAGACGACCCGGCGCGCGGCTCCCGCTACGCCCTGCGGGTCGGCGACCTGTATCTGGACTACTCCAAGCAGCTCGTGACCGACGAGACGCTGGGGCTGCTGCGCGAGCTGGCCTCGGCGACCGGGGTCGCCGAACTGCGCGACGCGATGTTCCGCGGCGACAAGATCAACACCACCGAGGACCGGGCCGTCCTGCACACGGCCCTGCGCGCGCCGCGCGACGCCGTCATTGAGGTCGACGGCGAGAACGTCGTCCCCGAGGTGCACGCCGTCCTCGACAAGATGGGCGCCTTCTCCGACCGCGTCAGGGCCGGGGAGTGGACCGGGCACACCGGGAAGCCCATCAAGAACATCGTCAACATCGGCATCGGCGGTTCCGACCTCGGACCGGCGATGGCGTACGAGGTCCTGCGCTCCTACACGCGCCGCGACCTGACGTTCCGTTTCGTCTCGAACGTGGACGGCGCCGACCTGCACGAGGCGATCCGCGACCTCGACGCGGCCGAGACGCTCTTCATCATCGCGTCCAAGACCTTCACCACCATCGAGACCATCACCAACGCCACGTCCGCCCGCGACTGGCTGCTCACCGAGCTGAAGGCCGGCCAGGAGGCCGTGGCCAAGCACTTCGTGGCGCTGTCCACCAACGCCGACAAGGTCGCCGACTTCGGTATCGACACGGCCAACATGTTCGAGTTCTGGGACTGGGTCGGCGGCCGCTACTCCTACGACTCGGCCATCGGGCTCTCCCTGATGATCGCCATCGGCCCGCAGCGCTTCCGCGAGATGCTCGACGGCTTCCGGCTGATGGACGAGCACTTCCGCACCGCTCCGGCGGAGGAGAACGCGCCGCTGCTGCTCGGCCTGCTCGGCGTCTGGTACGGCGCCTTCTTCGACGCCCAGTCGCACGCCGTCCTGCCGTACTCGCACTACCTGTCCAAGTTCACGGCGTACCTCCAGCAGCTCGACATGGAGTCCAACGGCAAGTCCGTGGACCGCGACGGCAACCCCGTCGAGTGGCAGACGGGACCGGTCGTCTGGGGCACCCCCGGCACCAACGGCCAGCACGCCTACTACCAGCTGATCCACCAGGGCACCAAGGTCATCCCCGCCGACTTCATCGGCTTCGCCAAGCCCGTCGACGACCTGCTGCCCGGCCTCGTCCCCCAGCACGACCTGCTGATGGCGAACTTCTTCGCGCAGACCCAGGCGCTCGCCTTCGGCAAGACCCCGGACGAGGTACGGGCCGAGGGCGTGCCCGAGGAGCTGGTGCCGCACAAGACGTTCCGCGGCAACCACCCCACCACCACGATCCTCGCCGACGAACTGACCCCGTCCGTCCTCGGCCAGCTGATCGCCCTGTACGAGCACAAGGTCTTCGTCCAGGGAGCGATCTGGAACATCGACTCGTTCGACCAGTGGGGCGTCGAGCTCGGCAAGGTCCTCGCCAAGCGGATCGAACCGGTGCTCACCGAAGGAACCGGCGGTGAGGGGCTGGACAGCTCGACCGCCACGCTGACCGACGCGTACCGGACGCTGCGGGGGCGGTAGAAGGCCATGACGGGGGAGGACGCGGTGCGACTGAGGCCGCCGAACAACACGCTGAACGAACGGGCCGTCAACTGGTGGCGGACGCAGTGGCTGCTGCTCACCGTGGTGCCCGTGCTCGTGCTGACGGTCCTGGCCGGGTTCCTCGAACCCGCCAGGGGCTGGCTGCTGGCCGCCGCGGCGGCCGTCACCGTGCTCGGTCTCGGCTGCACCGCGTTCTTCCCCCGCTGGTGGTACCGGGTCCACCGCTGGGAGGTCACGGACGACGCCGTCTACGTCCGTACCGGGTTCTTCTGGCAGGAGTGGCGGATCGCGCCGATGTCCCGGATCCAGACCGTGGACACCGTACGGGGCCCGCTGGAGCAGGCGTTCCGGCTCGCCACGGTCACCGTCACCACCGCGTCCGCCAAGGGCGCCGTCACCATCGCGGGCCTCGATCACGAGCTGGCGGCCGGCCTCGCCGAGCGGCTCACCCGGATCACCCGCGACACACCCGGGGACGCCACGTGAGCGCCGTCCCGCCACAGAGCGCGGCGGCGAACACCACCGCCCCGGCGGAGGCGGAGTGGCGGCGGCTTGACCGGCGGACGATCCTCGTCAGCGCACTGGTCATGGCCGGTGTCGCGGCGGGTGGCGCGGTACCGGCGTTCCTGGGCCTGGCCGGCACCATGGCCGTATGGCAGGCGCTGCTCGTGGTGGCCGCAGGGGCCCTCCTGCTGATCGGCGGCGGCGCCGGAGCCGACTACGTACGGTGGCGCAGGACCCGCTACCGGATCGGCGCCGAACGGGCCGAACTCCACACCGGGCTGCTGCTCGTCAAACGCCGCTCCCTGGCCCGCGAGCGGATCCGCAGCGTCGACCTGACGGCCAACCTCCTCCTGCGCGTCCTGGGACTGGTGAAGGTCCGCATCGGCACGGGCGAGAACACCGGCGGCGGCGAATCCACCCTGGAACTCGACCCGGTCACCCGCGCCGAGGGCGAACGGCTCCGCCGGGTCCTCCTCGCCCGGCCGCGGCAGACGGCCGACGGCGACCACCGCGAGGGCGAACTCGCCGTCCTCGACCCGCTCTGGATCCGCTACGCACCGGTGTCGTTCGTGGTCCCGCTGCTGGGCGGCGCGGCCGTCGGAGCGGTCATGCAGATAAGCGACTGGTTCGGCGCGCAGGGCCGGGTCATCGACTGGATAGGGGACCGCTTCCGGGAGACCCCGCTGATCTGGCTCGTGGTGGTCGTCGCCGGAGCCGCGCTGCTCACCGGAGTCGTCGGCGCACTGGGCCTGTGGGTCGAGATGTGGTGGAACTACCGGCTGGAGCGCGAACCAGGCGGCACCCTCCGGGTCCGGCGCGGCCTGTTCACCGCCCGCTCGCTGTCCATCGAGGAACGGCGGCTGCGCGGCGTGGAGCTCGTCGAGCCGATCGGCGTCCGGCTGTGCCGGGCCGCCCGGGTCGACGCGGTCGCCACCGGGCTCGTCCAGGAGAACGACGACAAGCACGCCACCCACAAGACCCTGCTGCCCGCCGTGCCCCGGGCCGTCGCCGACGGCGTGGCGGCGCACATCCTGCGGGAACCCGCCTCGCCGACGGGCGCCCCGCTCACCCGCCACCCGGCCGCCGCCCGCACCCGGCGACTGCGCTGGTCCCTGGGCGCCGCGCTGCCCCCCGTCCTGGTCCTCGCGCTCCTCGGCGCCGTGCTCGACGTGGCGGCGCTGCGGTACGCGGCCCTGGTGACCGGACTGGTGCTGGTGCCGCTCGCGGTGGGCCTCGCCCTCGACGCGTACCGGAACCTGGGCCACGGCATCGGCGGCGCCTACCTGGTCGCCCGCTCCGGTACGGTGCGCCGGACCACCGTGGCGCTCCAGCGCGGCGGCGTGATCGGCTGGACGGTCAAGCAGTCGTACTTCCAGCGCCGCGCGGGCCTCATCACCCTGACGGCGACGACGGCGGCGGGCGACGGCGCCTACCACGTGTACGACGCCGACGGCGGCGAGGGCCTCGGCTTCGCGGCCGCCGCCGTCCCCGGCCTGCTGGAACCGTTCCTGGAGCTCGACCGGACCTGACGCCGGCCGGGGCTGCGGCGAAGGCCCGGTGCCGCCGGGCAGGCGGTACGGCGAAGGCCCGGCGCACCGAGCGGGTGCGCCGGGCCTTCCCGTGCCGTGTGCTCTGCGTCGTTACGCGGACGCCGACGGGTACAGGTCGCGCGGCAGCGCCGACGCGGCCGCCGCGTCCAGCAGCCACAGCGTCCGTGACCGGCCGTACGCACCGGCCGCGGGGGCCTGCAGCTCACCCGCGCCCGACAGGCCGATCTCGACCGCCTTCGCCTTGTCCTCGCCCGCCGCGAGCAACCACGCCTCACGCGCCGCCCGGATCGCCGGGAACGTCAGCGAGATCCGGGTCGGCGGCGGCTTCGGCGCGCCGTGCACGCCCACCACCGTGCGCTCCGTCTCCCGGACCGCCGGGTGCTCGGGGAACAGCGAGGCGACATGCGTGTCCGGGCCGACGCCGAGCAGCAGGACGTCGAACACCGGGACCGGCCCGTGGTTCTCCGGCCGGGCGGCCGCCGCCAGCTCGTCCGCGTAGGCGGCGGCCGCCGCGTCCGCGTCCGTGCCGTACGCGCCGCCCGCCACCGGCATGGTGTGGACCCGCGCGGGGTCCAGCGGCACGCTGTCCAGCAGCGCGGCGCGGGCCTGCGTGTCGTTCCTGTCCGGGTCGCCCTCGGGCAGGAACCGCTCGTCGCCCCACCACAGGTCGAGCCGCGACCAGTCGATCGCGTCCCGGGCCGGCGCCGAACTCAGCGCGGCCAGCAGCCCGTTGCCGTTGCGGCCGCCGGTGAGCACCACCGAGGCGGAGCCCCGGGCGGCCTGCGCGTCCACGATCCGGGTGATGAGCCGGGCCGCGGCGGCCTGCGCCATCAGCTCCTTGTCGCGGTGGACGACGAGTTGAGGTGTGCTCACTTCGCCGCCGCCTTCTTGGCGGGTGCCTTCTTCGCCGGCTTGGCCGGTGCGCCGGCGGGAGCACCGGCAGCGGCGCCGCCGGTCCCGGAGGCGGCCTCGGACGCCTCGGACGCCTCCGACGGCTCCGTCGAAGCGGCGTGGGCCCGCTCCTGAAGCCGGTCCACGCCGTAGCGCAGCGCGGACGCGTAGGTGTCGTCCGGGTCGAGGCGGCGCAGCTCCTCCGCGATCAGCTCGGACGTCTCGCGGCGCTTGAGCGCCACCGCCCGGTCCGGCTGGCCCTCGACGGAGAGCGTCGCCAGGGAACCGTCCGCGCGGTCCAGCGCGATCGGCCCGCAGTCGGTCTCCAGCCGTACGGCCGTCAGTCCGGGTCCCGCCGAGCGCGAACGCTTCACCGGCACCTTCAGCCGGTCCGCCAGCCACATGGCGAGCAGCTCGACGCTCGGGTTGAACTCCTCGCCCTCCACCTCGGCCGACGTCACCTCGCACACGACCTGGTCGAGCGCCGCCGCGAGCATCGAACGCCAGGGCGTGATCCGGGTCCAGGACAGATCCGTGTCGCCCGGGGTGTACGCCTCGGCGCGCGCGGTCAGCTCCTGGACCGGGTGCTCCGCGTTGTACGTGTCGGTGACGCGGCGCTGGCCGAGCGCGCCGAGCGGGTCGCTGGCCGGGTCGGTCGGCGCGTTCACCGGCCACCACACCACCACGGGCGCGTCCGGCAGCAGCAGCGGCAGGACCACCGACTGGGCGTGGTCGATGACCTCGCCGTACAGCCGGAGCACCACCGTCTCGCCGGTGCCCGCGTCCGCGCCGACGCGGACCTCGGCGTCCAGCCGGGCCTTCGCCCGCGAGCGGGGCGAGCGCGAGACGCGCTTGATGACGACCAGGGTCCGCGACGGGTGCTGGCGGGACGCCTCGTTGGCGGCCTTGAGCGCGTCGTACGCGTTCTCCTCGTCCGTGACGATGACCAGCGTCAGCACCATGCCGACCGCCGGCGTGCCGATGGACCGCCGGCCCAGCACCAGCGCCTTGTTGATCTTGCTGGACGTGGTGTCCGTAAGGTCGATCTTCATGGCCGGCGCCAGCTCCGTCCGTCTCGTGCGAGCATTTCGTCCGCCTCGACCGGACCCCAGGTACCCGCCGGGTACTGGGCGGGCCTGCCGTGCTTGTCCCAGTACTCCTCGATCGGGTCGAGGATCCGCCACGACAGCTCCACTTCCTCCACCCGGGGGAAGAGGTTGGAGTCACCGAGCAGGACGTCCAGGATGAGCCGCTCGTACGCCTCGGGGCTGGACTCCGTGAAGGACTCGCCGTACGCGAAGTCCATCGAGACGTCCCGGACCTCCATCGACGTGCCCGGCACCTTGGAACCGAACCGCATGGTCACGCCCTCGTCCGGCTGGACGCGGATGACCAGGGCGTTCTGGCCCAGCTCCTCCGTCGCCGTGTGGTCGAAGGGGGAGTGCGGGGCGCGCTGGAACACGACCGCGATCTCGGTGACCCGGCGGCCCAGCCGCTTGCCGGTGCGCAGATAGAACGGGACCCCCGCCCAGCGGCGGTTGTCGATCTCCAGCTTGATCGCGGCGTAGGTGTCGGTCTTGGAAGCGGGGTCGGTGCCCTCCTCCTCCAGGTAGCCGACCGCCCTCTCGCCGCCCTGCCAGCCCGCCGCGTACTGCGCGCGGACCGTGGACCTGCCCAGGTCCTTGGGGAGCTTGACGGCGCCCAGCACCTTGGTCTTCTCCGCCGCGAGCGCGTCCGCGTCGAAGGAGGCGGGCTCCTCCATCGCGGTCAGCGCCAGCAACTGGAGCAGATGGTTCTGGATGACGTCACGGGCGGCGCCGATGCCGTCGTAGTACCCGGCACGGCCGCCGATGCCGATGTCCTCCGCCATGGTGATCTGGACGTGGTCGACGTACGACCGGTTCCAGATCGGCTCGAACAGCGTGTTGGCGAACCGCAGCGCCATGATGTTCTGGACGGTCTCCTTGCCCAGGTAGTGGTCGATCCGGAAGACCTCGTTGGGCGGGAAGACCTCGTGGACGACCTTGTTCAGCTCCTGCGCGGACACCAGGTCGTGACCGAACGGCTTCTCGATGACCGCCCTGCGCCAGGAGCCCTCCTTCTGGTCGGCCAGCCCGTGCTTCTTGAGCTGCTTGACGACCTTCGGGAAGAACTTCGGCGGTACGGACAGGTAGAACGCGAAGTTGCCGCCGGTGCCCTGCGCCTTGTCCAGCTCCTCGATGGTGGACTTCAGCTGGTCGAACGCCTCGTCGTCGTCGAAGTCGCCCTGGACGAACCGCATCCCCTGGATCAGCTGGTGCCACACCTCCTCGCGGAACGGCGTGCGGGCGTGCTCCTTGACGGCGTCGTGGACCTCCTGGGCGAAGTCCTCGTCCTGCCACTCGCGGCGGGCGAACCCGATGAGCGAGAAGCCCGGCGGCAGCAGACCCCGGTTCGCGAGGTCGTAGACGGCGGGCATCAGCTTCTTGCGTGACAGGTCGCCCGTGACGCCGAAGATCACCAGGCCCGACGGCCCCGCGATACGCGGGAGCCGTCGGTCAGCGGCGTCACGAAGCGGATTCGCTCCGGTGACGGAAACGGCGGACAAGGTGTTACGCCTCCGAAGGTGCGAGGCGCTTGAGCTCCGCCTCGGTCGACTTGAGAAGGTCGATCCAGGCCGCCTCGAACTTCTCGACGCCCTCGTCCTCCAGCAGCTGGACGACGTCGTCGTAGCTGATGCCCAGCTTCTCGACGGCCGCCAGGTCGGCCCGCGCCTGCTCGTACGTGCCGGCGATGGTGTCGCCGGTGATCTCGCCGTGGTCGGCGGTGGCCTCGAGCGTGGCCTCCGGCATGGTGTTCACCGTGCCCGGGGCGACCAGGTCGTCGACGTACAGGGTGTCCTTGTACGCCGGGTCCTTCACGCCCGTCGAGGCCCACAGCGGACGCTGCCTGTTGGCCTGCGCGCGGTCGAGGGCCGCCCAGCGCTCGGAGGCGAACACCTCCTCGTACGCCTCGTACGCCAGACGGGCGTTCGCGAGCGCCGCCTTGCCGCGCAGCGCCTTGGCCTCGTCGGTGCCGAGCCCGTCCAGCCGCTTGTCGATCTCGGTGTCCACGCGGGACACGAAGAAGGACGCCACGGAGTGGATCTTCGACAGGTCCAGGCCGCGCTCCCTGGCCTTCTCCAGACCGGCCAGGTAGGCGTCCATGACCGCCCGGTAGCGCTCCAGCGAGAAGATCAGCGTGACGTTGACGCTGATGCCCAGACCGATGGTCTCGGTGATCGCCGGCAGACCCGCCTCGGTGGCCGGGATCTTGATGAGCGTGTTCGGCCGGTCCACCAGCCACGCCAGCTGCTTGGCCTCGGCGACCGTCGCCCGCGTGTCGTGCGCCAGACGCGGGTCCACCTCGATGGAGACCCGGCCGTCCTGGCCCTGCGTCGCGTCGAACACCGGACGCAGGATGTCGGCGGCGTCCCGGACGTCCGCCGTCGTGATCATGCGAATGGCCTCCTCGACGGTCACCTTGCGGGCCGCGAGGTCCGCGAGCTGCGCGTCGTACCCGTGGCCCTCGGAGATCGCCTTCTGGAAGATCGACGGGTTCGTGGTGACACCCACGACGTGCTGCTGGTCGATCAGCTCGGCGAGGTTGCCGGACGTGATCCGCTTGCGGGACAGGTCGTCCAGCCAGATCGCGACGCCTTCGTCGGAGAGGCGCTTGAGTGCGTCTGTCATGAGAGTTGCATCTCCTATTGGTTCGTATACCGGCGTCAGCGCGCCGCGGCCTCGAGGGATTCCCGCGCGGCGGCGGCGATCGCCTCGGGCGTGAAGCCGTACTCGCGGAAGAGGACCTTGCCGTCCGCCGAAGCGCCGAAGTGCTCCAGCGAGACGATCCGGCCCGCGTCGCCCACGTACCGGTGCCAGGTCAGACCGATACCGGCCTCGACCGCCACCCGCGCCTTCACCGACGGCGGCAGCACCGAGTCCCGGTACCCCTGGTCCTGCTCCTCGAACCACTCGACCGACGGCATCGACACCACCCGGGTCGGCACACCGGCCGCCTGGAGCTGCTCCCGCGCCTCCACGGCGAGGTGCACCTCGGAACCGGTGGCGATCAGCACGGCCTGCGGCTCCGCGCTCCGCCCGTCGGACCCCTCGGCGTCGAACAGGACGTAACCGCCCTTCGCCACGGCCTCGTTGGGCTCGTACGTCGGCACGCCCTGGCGGGTCAGCGCCAGACCGTGCGGGGCGCCCTTGCCGAACTCCTTGGTCCAGCGGCGCAGGATCTCGCGCCAGGCCAGCGCCGTCTCGTTGGCGTCGGCCGGGCGGACCACGTTCAGGCCGGGGATGGCACGCAGCGAGGCCAGGTGCTCCACCGGCTGGTGGGTCGGGCCGTCCTCGCCGAGGCCGATCGAGTCGTGCGTCCACACGTACGTCACCGGCAGGTGCATCAGCGCGGAGAGCCGGACGGCGTTGCGCATGTAGTCGGAGAACACCAGGAAGGTGCCGCCGAAGATCCGGGTGTTGCCGTGCAGCGCGATGCCGTTCATCTCGGCGGCCATCGCGTGCTCACGGATACCGAAGTGGATCGTCCGCCCGTACGGGTCGGCCTCCGGCAGCGGGTTGCCCTCGGGCAGGAACGACGACGTCTTGTCGATCGTCGTGTTGTTCGAGCCGGCCAGGTCGGCCGAGCCGCCCCACAGCTCGGGGATGACCCCGCCGAGCGCCTGGAGCACCTTGCCGGACGCGGCACGGGTCGCGACGGACTTGCCCGCCTCGAAGACCGGGAGCTTCTCCTCCCAGCCCTTGGGCAGCTCGCCCGAGGCGATCCGGTCGAACTCGGCGGCGCGCTCCGGGTTGGCCGTACGCCACTCCGTGAGGGCCTTCTCCCACTCGGCGCGGTCCTCGCGGCCCCGGTCGACGGCCTTGCGGGTGTGCCCGATGACCTCGTCGGAGACCTCGAAGGTCTTCTCCGGGTCGAAGCCGAGGACGCGCTTGGTCGCCGCGATCTCCTCGTCGCCGAGCGCCGAGCCGTGCGACGCCTCGGTGTTCTGCGCGTTCGGGGCGGGCCAGGCGATGATCGAGCGCATCGCGATGAACGACGGGCGCTCGGTCTCCGCCCTGGCGGCCTGGATCGCCGCGTACAGGGCGGCCGGGTCGAGGTCGCCGTTCTCCTGCTGCTCGACGCGCTGGACGTGCCAGCCGTACGCCTCGTACCGCTTCATCGTGTCCTCGGACACGGCGGTCTCGGTGTCGCCCTCGATCGAGATGTGGTTGTCGTCCCACAGCATGATCAGGTTGCCGAGCTTCTGGTGCCCGGCCATCGAGGACGCCTCGGCGGAGATGCCCTCCTGGAGGCAGCCGTCGCCGGCGATGACGTACACGAAGTGGTCGAACGGCGAGGTGCCGGCAGCCGCCTCGGGGTCGAACAGACCGCGCTCGTAGCGGGCGGCCATCGCCATGCCCACGGCGTTGGCGACACCCTGGCCCAGCGGGCCCGTGGTCGTCTCGACGCCCGCGGTGTGGCCGTACTCCGGGTGGCCGGGGGTCTTGGAACCCCAGGTGCGGAACGCCTTGAGGTCGTCCAGCTCCAGACCGAAGCCGGCCAGGTAGAGCTGGATGTACAGCGTCAGGGACGAATGGCCCGCGGAAAGGACGAACCGGTCGCGGCCGGTCCAGTCGGCGTCCGAGGGGTCGTGGCGCATGACCTTCTGGAACAGCGTGTAGGCGGCCGGGGCCAGGCTCATCGCCGTACCGGGATGGCCGTTGCCGACCTTCTGTACGGCGTCCGCTGCCAGGACGCGGACGGTGTCCACGGCCCGCTGGTCCAACTCGGTCCACTCGAGGTCTGTGGTGGTCGGCTTGGTGCTCACCCTGGGTCAGGGCTCCTCTCCACATGTCGTATGCCGGCGACATCGGCGCACCGGCCGCTGCCGAGCCTACCCCCGGAATAACGCGCGATTTTTCGAGTCATTCCAGACTGCCGGGATCCGTCGCCCTCCGCCTCCCGACCGGTTCCTTCCGCGTTCACCATGTGTATACGGAGGCGCTCATTCGATTGCTCATTCGAGCGTGTGAACCGCCCTTTGAAGGCCGTGTTGGAGGCCGTGCGCGGAGGTGTGCGCGAAGGTGTGCGAAGAGGCGCGCGAAGAGGCGCGCGAAGAGCCCGCGGAAACCCCCCTCGCGGCGCCGCCGACAACACGACGGACCCCCGCGAAGAGCGCGGTATGGGCAACGTCTAGAGTGGCGTGGTACGCGCGAGCACCGTCGGACGTTGACGCCCGGCGCGGCTCGCTGGGATGTCTCTGTCAGGGGTGTGCGTGACGGCCGTCGAATCCCGTCCTGTGGGGGTGCTCGGGACGAGCCCCGCCAACCGGCCATTCGGGGCCCGCGTCAAGGCGTTCGTGGCGCTGACCAAGCCGCGGATCATCGAACTCCTCCTGATCACGACCGTCCCGGTGATGTTCCTCGCCGAGCAGGGCGTGCCCGACCCGTGGCTGGTGTTCCACACCTGCTTCGCCGGCTACCTCTCGGCGGGCGGCGCCAACGCGCTGAACATGTACATCGACCGCGACATCGACGCGCTGATGGACCGTACGTCGCAGCGGCCCCTGGTCACCGGCATGGTCTCGCCCCGCGAGGGCCTGGTCTTCGGTCTCGCGCTCGCCGTGGTCTCCACGCTCTGGTTCGGCCAGTTCGTCAACTGGCTGTCGGCCTGGCTCGCGCTCGGCGCGCTGCTGTTCTACGTCGTCGTCTACACGATGATCCTCAAGCGCCGGACCACCCAGAACATCGTCTGGGGCGGTATCGCGGGCTGTATGCCGGTCCTCATCGGCTGGTCGTCCGTGACCGACTCGATGTCGTGGGCCGCCGTCATCCTCTTCCTCGTCATCTTCTTCTGGACGCCGCCGCACTACTGGCCGCTGTCCATGAAGGTGAAGGAGGACTACGCGCGCGTCGGTGTCCCGATGCTGCCGGTCGTCGCCTCCAACACGGTCGTCGCCCGCCAGATCGTCCTCTACAGCTGGGTGATGGTCGGCGTGTCCCTGCTGCTCCAGCCGCTCGGCTACACCGGCTGGTTCTACACGGCCGTGGCGCTGGCCACCGGCGGCTGGTGGCTGTGGGAGGCGCACGCCCTCCAGGCCCGGGCGCGGGCGGGGGAGTCGGGCGTGAAGCTCAAGGAGATGCGCCTGTTCCACTGGTCCATCACCTACGTCTCGCTGCTCTTCGTGGCGATCGCCGTGGACCCCTTCCTGCGCTGACGCGCGGCTCCGGCACCGCCGGGCGCGGCGCCTTCCGGACGGGCGCGTGTCCAAGGCCACGCGGCACGGACGTCGCCAGTCGATCTACCCCCGAGTAGCATCCTGTTCATGGCAGACACCACCACCAAGCAGGCCGAACGCAAGGCGGCGAGGCTCGCCAAGCAGATCCAGGCGTTCTCGGCGGCGCACGGCGGCGCCGAGGGCCAGCTCGCCTACCTCGGGCAGATGGGCACGCGCATCGTGCTCGTCGGTGAGGACGGCGGCTGGGGCGACCTCGTGGCGCCGACGCACGACATCGCGCGCCGCGCCGCCGAGAAGTCCGGCATCACACTGCACGACTCCTTCGACGGCGAGTTCGCGGCGAAGGTGCGCACCGGACCGTACGAGTGGAGCCGGATGGCCGGCCTCCAGATCGGCGGCCCCTCCAACGCCGCCTGAGCGCGGGCTCCACACGCCCACGGCACGGGCGGGCTCCACACACCCCCGGCGCGTTCCGCGGCTCGCGGGGCGCGTGGAGCGCCTGTGCGGAACCGAGCAACACCTTGCGCGGGGTTCACCCGTTAGGACCTGTGGAAGCACGTACGTCGCATCTCATGGCGTCCACCGCAGGGAGCCCCCGCAATGATCGACCCCCCGACGCTGGTGGACCAGTACTGCCACGGGGTGCTCCGCACGGAGCTGGGCATCGGCACGTTCGAGGCGCAGCTCGGCCGCGACACCGGGCCGCCCGCGCCCGGCACCACCTTCTTCGACACCCAGACCGGCTTCGCGGTACGGCGCTGGTGCCCGCCGCTGCTCGGCCTGGAACCCCACTGCACCCCCGCCCGCTATCTGGCCCGGCGCCGCGAACTCGGCGTCCTGGAGGCCGGGCGGCGGCTGCTGCGGGCGACCGGCATCTCCACCTATCTGGTCGACACCGGGCTGCCGGGCGACCTGACGGGCCCGGCCGAGCTCGCCGCCGACGGCGCGGCCGACGCCCACGAGATCGTGCGCCTGGAGCCGCTCGCCGAACAGGTCGCCGACACCTCCGGCACCGTGGACGCGCTCCTCGCCAACCTCGCCGAGGCCGTGCACGCCGCCGCAGCGGGCGCCGTCGCCCTCACCTCCGCCGCCGCCGTACGGCACGGGCTCGTCCGCGCGCCCGAACCACCCGGCCCCGGCGAGGTGCGCGGCGCCGCCGGGCGCTGGCTGGCCCGCCGGCAGGCCGGCGAACCGCTGGACGACCCCGTGCTGCTGCGGCATCTGCTGTGGATCGCGGTGTCCACCGGCCGGCCGCTCCAGCTCCACGTGGGCGCCGACGACCCGACGCCGCTCGCCGGCTTCGCCGCGGCCACCACCGGACTCGGTACGGATCTCGTGCTGCTCCACGGCTACCCGTACCACCGGCAGGCCGCGCAGCTGACCAGCGCCTTCGCCCATGTGTACGCCGACCTGGGCCCCGCGCTGTCGCGGACGGGCGCGCGGGCGGCGGCGGTGCTGGCGGAGGTCCTGGAACTCGCGCCGTTCGGCAAGCTGCTGTTCTCCAGCGGGGCCCGGGGGCTGCCCGAACTGCACGTGGTGGGCGCGCGGGCGTTCCGCGAGGCGCTGAACCGGGTGCTCGCCGAGTGGGTCGGCGACGGCGCGTGGTCCCGTAGGGACGCGCAGCGGGTCGCGGGCATGATCGCCTCGGGGAACGCCCGCCGCGTCTACGGCCTGGCGGGGGCCTAGGCGGCCGAACCCCGCGCCGCAGGTCGGCGCGGGCGAGCGCCGCCTCCGTCGCCTAGGCCGCCGGGGTCAGGGCCGCGTCGCCGGTCTGCGCGGGGATGCCGGGCGTGGTGGCGGGGCGCTCGCGCAGCGACAGGGCGAGCCGCAGCACGGCGACCCACAGCAGCGACGAGCCGAGCATATGGGCGCCGACCAGGATCTCGGGGACCCCGGTGAAGTACTGCACGTACCCGATCAGGCCCTGCGCCAGCAGCACCAGCAGCAGGTCCCGGGCGCGCGCCCTGATGTCGTCCGGAGCGTCGACCACGCGCAGCACGAAGAACATGGCGACCGCCAGCACGCACACGATCCAGGCGAACGCCGCGTGCGCCTGCGCCGTGGTGGCGTAGTCGAACGGCATGCGCGGGACGTCGCTGCTGTCACCCGCGTGCTGTCCGGTGCCGGTCACCACCGTGCCCGCCGCGATCAGCACGCCCGACACGACCACCAGCGACCAGCCCAGCTTCCGCACCGGGCCCGGCACGCGGGGGCGCGGGGCGCCGTCGCCCTCGCCGGCCCGCAGCCAGGTGACCACGGTCACGGTGAGCAGCGCGTTGGCCGCGAGGAAGTGGACGGCCACGGTCCAGGGGTTGAGCTCCATCCGTACCGTGATGCCGCCGATCACGGCGTTGAGCAGCACGATCCAGAACTGGAGCCAGCCGAGCCGGCTCAGCTGCCGCCGCCACGGCTTGGTGGAGCGGGTCGCGACGATCGCCCACCCGACAGCCGCGGACACGACGTACGTCAGCAACCGGTTGCCGAACTCGATCACGCCGTGAATGCCCTGCTCCGGCGTGGTGAACAGACTGTCGTCCGTGCACTTGGGCCAGGTGTCGCAGCCCAGGCCCGAGCCGGTCAGCCGGACGGCGCCGCCCGTGACGATGATGAGGACGGTCATGACGACGGCGGACAGCGTGGCCCGCCGCACTGTCCGGGGGGACGGCGTCCAGCGCTGGGCGATGAGAGCGAGGGGGGTCAGCACGGGCACCATCGTAGGCGGCCGCTTGTGCGTGGATTCACGAGGGGTGGGCAAAGCGGACGCGTCTACTCCCAGCGGAAGAACCGGGCTGCCGCGCCCAGCCCGAGCACCGCCCAGGCGGTCAGCACGCCGAGCTCGCCCCAGGGCAGTCCGGCGCCGTGCTGGAGCACGTCCCGCAGGCCGCCCGACAGCGCCGAGATCGGCAGCAGCTCCAGCACCGGGCGGGCCGCGTCCGGGAACCGCTCCAGCGGCACGATCACTCCGCCGCCCACCAGGAGCAGCAGGAACACCAGGTTCGCGGCGGCCAGTGTCGCCTCCGCCTTGAGCGTCCCCGCCATCAGCAGGCCGAGCCCCGAGAAGGCCGCGGTACCGGCGACGAGCAGCAGCGCGACGGAGAGCGGGCCGCCGTGCGGTGACCAGCCCAGACCGAAGGCGATCGCCGTCAGCAGGGCGATCTGGAGGATCTCGGTGACCAGCACCGACAGGGTCTTGGCCGTCATCAGCGCCCAGCGGGGCAGCGGGGAGGCGCCGAGCCGCTTGAGCACCCCGTACCGGCGCTCGAAGCCCGTCGCGATGGCCTGCCCGGTGAACGCCGTCGACATCACGGCCAGCGCGAGGACGCCCGGCGCGAGGAAGTCCACGGCCTCACCGCCGCCGCCCGCCGTCCCCGTGGGCACGGCGACGATGTCGACCGTCGAGAACAGCACCAGCAGCAGCGACGGGATGATCACCGTCAGCAGCAGCTGTTCGCCGTTGCGCAGCAGCATCCTCGTCTCGAAGGCGGCCTGTGCGGCGATCATCCGTCCGACGGGCGCCGCGCCCGGCTTCGGCGCGTACGTTCCGGTGGCCCTCCCCCCGGCGGCGCCCGTTCCCCCGCCCGTACCCGTACCCGTGCTCATGCGCGCAGCTCCCTGCCGGTCAGCTCCAAGAAGACGTCCTCCAGCGTGTGCCGCTCGACCGAGATGCCGTCCGGCATGACGCCGTGCTGCGCGCACCAGGTGGTGACCGTGGCGAGCAGCTGCGGGTCGACCGTGCCGCTGATGCGGTACGCGCCGGGGGTGAGCTCGGCGGCGGCCGTGCCGTCGGGCAGGGCCTTCAGCAGGGAGCCGAGGTCGAGACCGGGGCGGCCGGTGAAGCGGAGGGTGTTCTCGGCGCCGCCCCGGCAGAGCTGCTCCGGGCTGCCCTGGGCGACGACCCGGCCGGCGTCGATGATCGCCACGTCGTCGGCGAGCGTCTCGGCCTCGTCCATGAAGTGGGTGGTGAGGACCACGGTGACACCGTCGGCGCGCAGCTCGCGCACCAGGTTCCAGGTGGAGTGGCGGGCCTGCGGGTCGAGGCCGGCGGTCGGCTCGTCCAGGAAGACCAGCTCGGGGCGGCCGACGACCGCCATCGCGAGGGCCAGGCGCTGCTGCTGTCCGCCGGAGAGCCGGCGGTAGGCGGTGCGGCCGCAGGAGCCGAGGCCGAGGCGCTCGATCAGCGCGTCCACGTCCAGCGGGTGCGCGTACAGCCTCGCCGTGTGGCGGAGCATCTCGTCGGCGCGGGCGCCGGAGTAGACGCCGCCCGACTGGAGCATCACGCCGATGCGGGGGCGGAGCCGGGCCGCGTCCGCGACCGGGTCGAGGCCGAGGACCCGCACGGTGCCGGAGTCGGCGCGGCGGTAGCCCTCGCACGTCTCGACGGTGGTGGTCTTGCCGGCCCCGTTGGGCCCGAGGACGGCGGTGACGGTGCCCGCGCCGACGTCGAGGTCGAGCCCGTTCACCGCGGTCTTGGTCCCGTACCGCTTCACCAGGCCACGGACCTGGACGACGGACTCGTATCGCATGGCAACGCAGTCTAGAGAGCACCCGGTCGGCCCCATGGCGCGGGTCGGGCCGCCCCCGGGCCCGCCTCGGACGGGGGCCGGCGGGACGGCTCGGCGGCGCCCGTCCCTGGCCTGCGGATTCATCCCACCAATGATCGTTTTCCCAGGTCAGGTTAGGTTTCCCTAAGTGATGCACGGCACCGTCCGGTGATCCGGACGCGGCTTGTCACTCGTTGAAGAATTACGCAACAATGGCGTTGTGAAAAACGTCGGCGAGGCTTCCGCGGCACCAGTGGAGGAGCTCGCGACCGGGGAGCGCTCCACGCGCAACCGGGTCGCGCGGTCCATCCTGGACCACGGCCCGTCCACCGTCGCCGAGCTCGCCAAGCGCCTCGGCCTCACCCAGGCCGCCGTGCGCCGCCACCTCGACGCCCTCGTCGCCGACGACGTCGTCGCCCCGCGTGAACAGCGCGTCTACGGCGCCCGTACCAGGGGCAGGCCCGCGAAGGTCTTCGCGCTCACGGACTGCGGCCGGGACGCCTTCGACCAGTCGTACGACACGCTCGCCCTGGACGCGCTGCGCTGGATCGAGCAGAACGCGGGCGGCGAGGCCGCCGTCGCCGCCTTCGCCCGGGACCGGATCGAGGCCCAGGCGGAGACGTACCGCGAGGCCGTCGAGACCGCGCCGCCCGAGCGGCGCACCGAGGCGCTGGCCAAGGCCCTGAGTGCCGACGGGTACGCTGCGACGGCGCGCAACGCGCCGGTCGGGCAGCAGCTCTGCCAGCACCACTGCCCGGTCGTCCACGTCGCGGAGCGCTACCCGCAGCTCTGCGAGGCGGAGACGGAGATCTTCTCCCGTCTGCTCGGCACGCATGTGCAGCGACTGGCGACCATCGCCCACGGCGACGGGGTCTGCACGACGTACATTCCGGACGGCGCGCCGCAGGCCCCGGGGGCACCGCCCACCACACAGACCAGCACACCACCAGCATCCGCAAGCACGGCCGGGAGGAACCCCGCATGACCACCGAGATCAGCCACCCCGAGCTCGAGGGCCTGGGTCGGTACGAGTACGGCTGGGCCGACTCCGACGAGGCCGGTGCCGCCGCCAAGCGCGGCCTCTCCGAGGCCGTGGTCCGCGACATCTCCGGGAAGAAGAACGAGCCGGAGTGGATGCTGAAGCTGCGGCTGAAGGGTCTGCGTCTGTTCGACAAGAAGCCCATGCCGAACTGGGGCTCCGACCTGTCCGGCATCGACTTCGACAACATCAAGTACTTCGTCCGGTCCACCGAGCGCCAGGCCGAGTCCTGGGAGGACCTGCCCGAGGACATCAAGAACACCTACGACAAGCTCGGCATCCCCGAGGCGGAGAAGCAGCGCCTCGTCGCCGGTGTCGCCGCCCAGTACGAGTCCGAGGTCGTCTACCATCAGATCCGCGAGGACCTGGAGGAGCAGGGCGTCATCTTCCTGGACACCGACACCGCGCTCAAGGAGCACCCGGAGCTCTTCCAGGAGTACTTCGGCACGGTCATCCCGGTCGGCGACAACAAGTTCGCGTCGCTGAACACCGCGGTCTGGTCCGGCGGCTCCTTCATCTACGTGCCGAAGGGCGTGCACGTCGAGATCCCGCTCCAGGCCTACTTCCGGATCAACACCGAGAACATGGGCCAGTTCGAGCGGACGCTGATCATCGTCGACGAGGACGCCTACGTCCACTACGTCGAGGGCTGCACCGCCCCGATCTACTCGTCGGACTCGCTGCACAGCGCCGTCGTCGAGATCATCGTCAAGAAGGGCGCCCGCTGCCGTTACACGACCATCCAGAACTGGTCGAACAACGTCTACAACCTGGTCACCAAGCGCGCGGTGGCCTACGAGGGCGCGACCATGGAGTGGGTCGACGGCAACATCGGCTCCAAGGTGACGATGAAGTACCCGGCCGTCTACCTGATGGGCGAGCACGCCAAGGGCGAGACCCTGTCCATCGCCTTCGCGGGCGAGGGCCAGCACCAGGACGCCGGCGCCAAGATGGTCCACATGGCCCCGAACACCTCCTCCAACATCGTCTCCAAGTCGGTGGCGCGAGGCGGCGGCCGCACCTCCTACCGCGGTCTCATCGAGATCGGCGAGGGTGCCCCCGGCGCCAAGTCGAACGTGCTCTGCGACGCGCTGCTCGTGGACACGATCTCCCGCTCCGACACGTACCCCTACGTGGACGTGCGCGAGGACGACGTCTCCATGGGCCACGAGGCGACCGTCTCCAAGGTCTCCGACGACCAGCTCTTCTACCTCATGAGCCGCGGCCTGTCCGAGGACGAGGCCATGGCCATGATCGTGCGCGGCTTCGTCGAGCCGATCGCCAAGGAGCTCCCGATGGAGTACGCGCTGGAGCTCAACCGGCTCATCGAGCTGCAGATGGAGGGCGCGGTCGGCTGACCCGCCCCGCGGCCCCGAGACTTGACGACGTACGCACGTAGGAAGAGAAATCACGACAGCCATGGCTGAGTCCCAGACCTCCCCCACGTCCTCGACTGCGCCCGGACAGGGGGGACCCCCGGCGGCGGGCTCCACCACCGCCGGCTCCATCGCGGTGGCCGCGGAGTCGACCGTCGCCACCCGGATGAGCGCGCCCCCCTCCTTCGACGTCGCGGACTTCCCCGTCCCGCACGGCCGGGAGGAGGAGTGGCGGTTCACGCCGCTGGAGCGGCTCCGCGGACTGCACGACGGTACGGCCGTCGCCACCGGTGACGGCGTACGGGTCGAGGTGGAGGCGCCCGAGGGCGTCACCGTCGAGACCGTCGCCCGCGACGACGTGCGGCTCGGCAGGGCGGGCACGCCCGTCGACCGGATCGCCGCCCAGGCGTACTCCGCGTTCGAGAAGGCCTCGGTCGTCTCCGTGCCCAAGGAGGCCGTCCTCACCGAGCCGATCCGGATCTCGGTGCACGGCCAGGGCGGCGTCGCCTTCGGCCACCAGGTCGTCGAGCTCGGCGCGTTCGCCGAGGCCGTCGTGGTCATCGACCACACCGGCGACACGGTGCTCGCCGCCAACGTCGACTTCCTCGTCGGCGACGGCGCCAAGCTCACCGTCGTCTCCGTCCAGGACTGGGACGACAAGGCCGTCCACGTCGCCCAGCACAACGCGCTGGTCGGCCGCGACGCCTCCTTCAAGTCCGTCGTCGTCACCTTCGGCGGGGACGTCGTCCGCATCCACCCGCGCGTCACCTACGCGGGCACCGGCGGCGCGGCCGAGCTGTTCGGCCTGTACTTCACCGACGCGGGCCAGCACCAGGAGCACCGCCTCCTGGTCGACCACAACACCCCGCACTGCACGTCGAACGTGGCCTACAAGGGCGCACTCCAGGGCGACGGCGCGCACGCCGTCTGGATCGGCGACGTCCTCATCCGCGCCGCGGCCGAGGGCACCGACACCTACGAGCTCAACCGCAACCTGGTCCTCACGGACGGCGCCCGGGTCGACTCCGTGCCGAACCTGGAGATCGAGACCGGCGAGATCGCCGGCGCCGGCCACGCCTCCGCCACCGGCCGCTTCGACGACGAGCAGCTGTTCTACCTGATGGCCCGCGGCATCCCGCAGACCGAGGCCCGCCGCCTCGTCGTCCGCGGCTTCTTCGCCGAGCTGGTCCAGCAGATCGGCCTGCCCGACGTCGAGGCCCGCCTCATCGACAAGATCGAGGCCGAGCTGGAGGCGTCCGTCTGATGACCTTCGTCCGCGCCTGTGGGCTGAGCGAGCTGGAGGACGACACCCCCAAGAGGGTGGAGATCGACGGCACGCCGGTCTCCGTCGTCCGCACCGAGGGCGAGGTGTTCGCGATCAACGACATCTGCTCGCACGCGAACGTCTCCCTCTCGGAGGGCGAGGTGGAGGACTGCTCGATCGAGTGCTGGCTGCACGGCTCCAGCTTCGACCTCCGTACCGGCAAGCCGTCCGGCCTTCCCGCGACGCGCCCCGTCCCCGTATACCCCGTAAAGATCGAAGGGGACGATGTGCTCGTCTCCGTCACCCAGGAGTCCTGAGTCACCCATGGCAACGCTTGAAATCCGCGACCTGCACGTCTCCGTCGAGGCCGACAACGCCACGAAGGAGATCCTCAAGGGCGTCGACCTGACCGTGAAGCAGGGCGAGACCCACGCCATCATGGGCCCCAACGGCTCCGGCAAGTCCACCCTCGCCTACTCCCTCGCGGGCCACCCCAAGTACACGATCACCGGCGGCACCGTGACGCTGGACGGCGAGGACGTCCTGGAGATGTCCGTCGACGAGCGCGCCCGCGCCGGTGTCTTCCTGGCCATGCAGTACCCGGTCGAGGTCCCGGGTGTCTCGGTCAGCAACTTCCTGCGCACCTCCGCCACCGCCATCCGCGGCGAGGCCCCCAAGCTGCGCACCTGGGTGAAGGAGGTCAAGGAGGCCATGGAGCGCCTCAACATGGACCCGTCCTTCGCCGAGCGGAACGTGAACGAGGGCTTCTCCGGCGGTGAGAAGAAGCGCCACGAGATCCTCCAGCTGGAGCTGCTCAAGCCGAAGATCGCGATCCTGGACGAGACCGACTCCGGCCTGGACGTCGACGCCCTGCGCATCGTCTCCGAGGGCGTCAACCGGGTCCGTGAGAGCGGCGAGGTCGGCACCCTGCTGATCACCCACTACACGCGCATCCTGCGTTACATCAAGCCCGACCACGTGCATGTCTTCGCCGCCGGCAAGATCGTGGAGTCGGGCGGCCCCGAGCTGGCCGACAAGCTGGAGGCCGAGGGCTACGAGGCATACACGAAGGGCGGCGTATCCGAGTGACGACACAGCTTCCGGGCCTCCTCGACACCGAGGCGATCCGCAAGGACTTCCCGATCCTGGACCGGGTCCTCCACGACGGAAAGAAGCTCGTCTACCTGGACAACGCGGCCACCTCGCAGACGCCGCGCCAGGTGATCGACGTGCTCAGCGAGTACTACGAGCGGCACAACGCCAACGTCCACCGTGGGGTGCACGTCCTGGCCGAGGAGGCCACGGAGCTGTACGAGGGCGCCCGCGACAAGGTCGCCGCCTTCATCAACGCGCCGAGCCGCGACGAGGTGATCTTCACCAAGAACGCCTCGGAGTCGCTCAACCTCGTGGCGAACATGCTGGGCTGGGCCGACGAGCCCTACCGCGTGGACCACGAGACCGAGATCGTCATCACCGAGATGGAGCACCACTCCAACATCGTTCCGTGGCAGCTGCTGTCGCAGCGCACCGGCGCGAAGCTGAAGTGGTTCGGCCTGACCGACGACGGGCGCCTCGACCTCTCCCGCATAGACGAGGTCATCACCGAGAAGACGAAGATCGTCTCCTTCGTGCTGGTGTCCAACATCCTCGGCACGCTCAACCCGGTCGAGGCCATCGTGCGCCGCGCCCAGGAGGTCGGCGCGCTCGTCCTCATCGACGCCTCGCAGGCCGCCCCGCACATGACCCTGGACGTCCAGGCGCTGCAGGCCGACTTCGTGGCGTTCACCGGCCACAAGATGTGCGGCCCGACCGGCATCGGCGTGCTGTGGGGCCGCCAGGAGCTCCTGGAGGACCTCCCCCCGTTCCTCGGCGGCGGCGAGATGATCGAGACCGTCTCGATGAGCTCGTCCACCTACGCCCCGGCGCCGCACAAGTTCGAGGCGGGTACGCCTCCGATCGCCCAGGCCGTGGGCCTCGGCGCGGCCGTGGACTACCTGTCCGCGATCGGCATGGACAAGATCGCCGCGCATGAGCACGCGATCACGGAGTACGCCATCCAGCGCCTCCAGGAGGTGCCCGACCTGCGGATCATCGGCCCGGTGACGGCCGAGGACCGCGGCGCGGCGATCTCCTTCGTGCTCGGCGACATCCACCCGCACGACGTGGGCCAGGTGCTCGACGAGCAGGGCATCGCGGTCCGGGTCGGCCACCACTGCGCCCGGCCCGTCTGCCTGCGGTACGGAATTCCCGCGACCACGCGGGCGTCTTTCTATCTGTACTCCACGCCGGCCGAGGTCGACGCCCTGGTCGAAGGCCTGGAGCACGTCCGTAATTTCTTCGGGTAGAGGCGGCTACTTGTGAAGCTGGATTCCATGTACCAGGACGTCATCCTGGACCACTACAAGCACCCGCACGGGCGGGGCTTGCGGGATGGCGACGCCGAGGTGCACCACGTCAACCCGACGTGCGGCGACGAGATCACGCTGCGCGTCAAGTACGACGGATCGCGGATCGCGGACGTGTCGTACGAGGGGCAGGGCTGCTCCATCAGCCAGGCGTCCGCCTCCGTACTGAATGAACTCCTCGTCGGCAAGGAACTCGCCGAGGCGCAGCGGATCCAGGGCACGTTCCTGGAGCTGATGCAGTCCAAGGGCAGGATCGAGCCGGACGACGCCATGGAGGAGGTGCTGGAGGACGCCGTGGCGTTCGCCGGTGTCTCCAAGTACCCGGCCCGGGTGAAGTGCGCCCTGCTGAGCTGGATGGCCTGGAAGGACGCGACCGCCCAGGTGATGGGTGAGGGCGCGGAGAGGAAGACGGCATGAGCGAGAACGAGACGGTCCAGACGAAGCCGGCGTCCGAGGAGGAGGTCCGCGAGGCGCTCTACGACGTCGTCGACCCCGAGCTGGGCATCGACGTCGTCAACCTCGGACTCATCTACGGGATCCACATCGACGACTCCAACGTCGCCACGCTGGACATGACGCTGACGTCCGCGGCCTGCCCGCTGACCGATGTGATCGAGGACCAGGCGAAGGCCGCGACCGACGGCATCGTCAACGAGCTGAAGATCAACTGGGTCTGGATGCCGCCGTGGGGCCCGGACAAGATCACCGACGACGGCCGCGAGCAGCTGCGCGCGCTCGGCTTCAACGTCTGAGCCGTCCGCGTCGACAACGGCTGTGCCCTCGGGACGTCCCGGGGGCACAGCCGTTTCTCATGCTCGGCGGCCTCTCACGCCCGGCCGTCTACCACGATCCGGCGGGCGCGGTCGGCTCGGCCACCGCCGCGGCGGCGGCCAGGGACGGGGCGAGGTCCTCGGTACGGATGCGCCGGTCCACGTACAGCAGCGCCGTCACGAGCTGGGGGAACGCGGACGTGATGGCCTGCCCCAGCAGCTGGCCGAGCAGGGTGAACAACATGCCGACCATGAACGCCGTCATGATCAGCTCCATGTCCACGGTCCCGGACGCCGGCGCGACCATGGTGCCCGGGAGCAGGTTCAGGAACGACAGCGGTATCTGGATCACCATGGCCGCCACGGCGGCGATCACGAAGCCGAGCAGCGAGATCCCGAACACCCGCCACCAGTCGCCGCGCACCAGCCGCGCGGAGCGGGACAGGGCCGCGACCGCGCCGCCGCCCTCGAAGACCACGACCGCCGGGGCGAGGCTGAACCGCACCCAGAGCCAGACGGCCGCCGGAGCGGCGGCCAGCCCGCCCAGCAGCCCCAGGGCGATGAGCCATCCCGGTGGACCGGCCGGATCAGAGACGGCCCTCGACAGCAGCGTCAGGTTCAGTGCGAAGAAGCCCAGCCCGAACAGCAGCAGGGGCAGCGCACCGATGCACCACATCAGCAGCAGCGCGCGGATCACCGCCCCCACCCGGGACCAGGACCGGCGCCAGACGGCACCGAACGTCGTCGGCCGGCCCAGTACGGCCTCCCGCAGGACGACCGAGCAGCCCGCGCTCACCAGCGCCTGCGCGATGACCATCGCGAACATGCTGAACAGCCACACCGCCGCGAACGCGAGCATCAGCGGCCACATGTCGTCCACGGTGGGCGGCCGCGTGCCAGGCTCGGACAGCACCTCTTCAAAGAGGTCCCGGAACGGCACATACGCGGCGGCCAGGGCCACGCCGATCAGCACCACCGCCATGCCGTAGGCGAGCAGCGCGACACCCAGCAGCCGCGTCCAGTGCCGTCCCAGCGTCGCGAAGGCGCCTCCCAGGATGTCGCCCAGGGTGAGCGGTGCCAGGGGTATCACCCCCGGCTTCGGGGGCGGCGGAGGCCACCCGCCCCAGCCGTAGCCGCCGCCGTACCCGCCGTACGAGCCGGGCGGCGGTCCCGGCTGTCCCGGATGCGGGCCAGGGGGCGGTCCCGGCTGTGGTCCCGGGGGCGGTCCCCACCCCGTGCTGTCCGTCATGCGCGTGCGTCCCCTGTCGCCGGTCCCGATGTGACGGCACACGGTAACCGGGGCCGCCGCGCGGGGGTACTCCGGGGGCGACCGGGAGGTGAGACCGGTTCGCACCGGCGGCGTCCGGGCGGTTAGGTTCGGGGCATGACTTCTGCACCTCGCTCCACCGGCGCCGTCGCCGCCGGCCTCGCCACGATCGCCGGTGACGGCACCGTTCTCGACACCTGGTTCCCCGCCCCCGAGCTCGCCGATGAGCCCGGTCCCGCCGGGACCGAGCGGCTCACGCCCGACCAGGCCGTGAACCTCCTCGGTGAGGGCGCCGCCAAGGCCGTCGGCGTGGACGCCCGCCGGGGCGTCGAGGTCGTCGCCGTGCGCACCGTGATCGCCTCGCTGGACGACAAGCCGCTCGACGCGCACGACGCGTACCTGCGTCTGCACCTGCTCAGCCACCGTCTGGTCAAGCCGCACGGCCAGAACCTGGACGGCATCTTCGGCCTGCTCGCCAACGTCGCGTGGACGAGCCTCGGCCCGGTCGCCGTGGACGACGTCGAGAAGGTGCGGCTCAACGCCCGTGCCGAGGGCCTGCACCTCCAGGTCACCAGCATCGACAAGTTCCCGCGCATGACCGACTACGTCGCGCCCAAGGGCGTGCGCATCGCCGACGCCGACCGCGTCCGGCTCGGCGCGCACCTGGCCGCCGGCACGACCGTGATGCACGAGGGCTTCGTCAACTTCAACGCGGGCACGCTCGGCACGTCCATGGTCGAGGGCCGGATCTCCGCCGGTGTCGTCATCGGCGACGGCTCGGACATCGGCGGCGGCGCCTCCACCATGGGCACCCTGTCCGGCGGCGGCAACGTGATCATCTCGGTCGGTGAGCGCTGCCTGATCGGCGCCGAGGCGGGCGTCGGCATCGCGCTCGGCGACGAGTGCGTCATCGAGGCCGGTCTCTACGTGACGGCCGGTACCCGGGTCACCATGCCCGACGGGCAGATCGTCAAGGCCCGTGACCTGTCCGGCGCGTCGAACATCCTCTTCCGCCGCAACTCGGTCACCGGCACCGTCGAGGCCCGTCCGAACAACGCGGTGTGGGGCGGACTCAACGACATCCTCCACAGCCACAACTGATTCGGGTGACGCCGCGTGACCTTTCCGCCGTTCGGGTGGATAAGCAGGTCGACGCGGGATCACACGAAACGGCAAGGCGAGGAACCGACATGAAGACCATCAGGCGGGTTGCCCCGGGACTGCTGACGCTCACGATCGTGCTGCCGGTCCTGCTGCCGTCCGGTGCCGCGTACGCGGACGAGGCGAACCGGGGTTCGCACAACGGGCCGCGCGTGGCGCTGATCTCGACCGGTCAGATCGACGACCCGATGGAGGACGTGCTGGAGCACGTCGCGATCCTCGGCCGCAACATCGTCAGCGGCTGACCGGTTCCTCGTACGCCCCGTGCGGCCCGTCGACCGTCTCCCGGTCGGCGGGCCGCGGCGGTTCGCGCGCCGGACCCGCGTCCGGCAGCGCGGGCTGAAGGCCCGCTTACTTCTTCTCCGCGCGACGCGCAAGCGCTGCTGAACAGTGCATGGCCTGCCCGGGAGGGGGGTACTCGCGCCGGGCCCGAGAAGGAAGGGAGGCGATCCGCCGTGGCCGGAGAACCCTCGGTCGGCGAACTCGTGAAGCAGGCGTCGGAGCAGCTCTCCGACCTGGTCAAGGTCGAGATGCGCACCGCGCAGGCCGAACTGGCGCAGAAGGGCAGGCGTGCGGGGGTCGGCGGTGGTCTGCTCGGCGCAGCCACAGCCGTCGGGTACATCGGACTGATGGCCCTGGCCGGGACGCTGGTGGCGCTGCTCGCGCTGGCCCTGGAGGTGTGGGCCGCGGCCCTGATCGTGACGGGTGTGCTCTTCGTCGTGGCCGCCGTGCTGGCGCTGGCCGGCCGCGCGCAGCTGAAGCGCGCGGTGCCACCGCTGCCCGAGCGCGCCGTCGACAGCATCCGCTCGGACGTCGACGAGATCAAGGAGAAGGTCCACCGATGACAGACCGGACGCAGCGAACACACGGGACGTCGGAAGCCCAGGGACCCGACGCACTGCGCCGCGAGGCGGCGCGCAAACGCCAGGAGCTGGGCGAGACGATCGAACAGCTGGTGGCGAAGGCGGACGTCAAGAGGCGGGCCGCGCACCTGGTGCACGACAGGACCCCGGAGGCCGTACGCGTGCGGGCGGGTCATGCCGTCGAGACCGGCCGCCGCCACCCGGGGCCGGTGCTCGCGGTCGGCGCCGCGGCGCTCGCCGGCGGGATCCTGCTGGGTCGGAAGCTGCACAACGGCCACACGAGGCGGTGACCGGCATGGCGCGGGAGCGGTCGGCGGAGCCACAGCGGCAGAAGAAGGACAGGACCAAGAAGAAGAGGAAGAAGCAGAAGCTGCTCTACCGGCCCGTCGGGATACTCCTCGGCGTGCTGAGCGGTGCCGTGGCGACCGCGCTCTTCAGCCGCCTCTGGCGGATGGTCGGTGGCGGCGACGAGGCGCCCGAGGCTCTGGACGAGGACCGGGAATGGCGGGAGGTGCTGTTCGCGGCGGCCCTCCAGGGCGCGATCTTCGCGGCCGTCAAGGCCGCCGTCGACCGCAGCGGCGCGGCCGGTGTCCGCCGGCTGACCGGCACCTGGCCGGCGTGATCGCCCCGTTCACCGAACGGCCTTGACCTCGACCTTGGTTGACCTTTCAGGATGGTCGGGCCGGCGCACCACCGGGGTGTGCCGGCCAGAGGAGGCCGACCAGCCATGTCCGACGCCACGCCCCGCACCACCACCGACGCCACGCCCCGCACCACCGGCGGCACCGCCGCGACCCCTCACAGCACGACCGCCGCGCCGTCCGTACGGGTCGTGCCGGACGCCCGCCCCGATCTGACCCGCCCCGGCGTGGGCGTCGTCAAGGTCAGCACCTGGCGGGTCGGTACGCCGGAGCGGCAGCGTGCCGCCGTCGACGCCGTCGCCCGCACCTGGCGGAGCCGCCCGTGGCCGTACGACGGGCTGCTCTCGTACAGCGTCCTCATCGGGGAGGACGGGGACACGCTGCTGCACTACTCGCAGTGGCGCGGCGAGGAGCACTTCCAGGAGTACGTCCGCTCCTACCGCGACGAGCGGAACGCCGAGATCGACGCCGCCGTCCCCGGGATCGAGCGCGTCGCCCTGGAGTCGTACACCCTCCATCGCAGTACGTCCCCGGCCGCCGACGCCACCCCTGCCCCGGGGTGCGTCGTCATCGTGGAGGTGCGGTTCGACGGTCCCGACGCCGCCCGGCAGCGGCACTGGGTGGACCTGGTGTTCGACGCGCTGGACAGCGACCCTGCCCCGGCTCCCGGCGGTATCTCCGGTCACTTCCACACCAGCCTCGACGGCACCCGGGTGCTCAACTACGCGGAGTGGGAGAGCGCCGATGCCCACCGGCGGGCGCTGGCGGGGCCGGGTGACGGCGTCGGCTCCGGCACCCCGCAGTGGCGGGCGGTGCAGCGGCACCCCGGTGTCGTCGGCAGCACCGTGACGCGCTACGCGCCCGCGCTGAGTCTCGTCGCGGGCGCGTAGGGCGCTGCCGGTTACGGGCGGAAGCGCAGCACCTGCGGGTCGTGGTCGCTGTTCTGGTCCGCGAACTCGGCGTTGATGTGCACGCTGTCGTAGTCGAAGTGGCGGATCGCCGGGCTGGTCAGGATCTGGTCGAGGACCTGGCTGTTGCCCTGGTAGACGTACGAGTAGCGCTCGCTGCGCGGCAGCGACAGCACGGCCGGGTACAGAGCTCCGCCGTCCGTCAGCGCCTGCGTCGTCGCCGAGAACTCGAAGTCGTTGATGTCGCCGAGCACGACGACGTCGGCCTTCTTCTGGACGGCGAGGATGTCCTTCACGAAGGCGTTGACGAGCTCGGCCTGCTGAAGGCGCTTCACCTCGGAGGAGCGGTTCGGCGGCTGGCGGTGGGCGACGAGCGACTCGTCCCCGCCCTTCGAGCCGAAGTGGTTCGCGATGACGATGACCGGGCGGCCGAGGAAGGTGAACTCGCCGGCCAGCGGCTTGCGGCTGTTGTCCCAGGCGGCGTTCGCCGGCTCGATCCGGCCGGGGGAGTGGGTGAGGGCGGCCTTGCCCCACTTCTTGACCACACCGGTCGCCGTCGACGCGTCGGCGGCACCCCGGTCGGTGAACGACACCCGCTCGGGGTTGAACAGGAACACCTGGCGGATGTTGCCGCCGGGCTCGCCGCCGTCCTTGTTGTTCGCCGGGTCGATGGAACGCCAGTCGTACGCCGGGCCGCCGGCCGCCGTGATCGCGTCCGTGAACTTCTTCAGCGTCTCGTCGGCCGCGACCGTACCGTCGTTCTTCGGGCCGTTGTTGTCCTGGATCTCCTCCAGGGCGAGGATGTCCGGCGACGCGAGGTTCTCGACGACCGCCTTGGCGAGCGCGTCGAACTTCTCCTGCGGGTCGGCCGGGTCGAGGTTCTCCACGTTGTACGTGGCGATCGCCAGCTCGCTGCGGTGCTGCCTGCGGGTCTTCTCCCGCGCCAGGCCCCGGTCCTCGACGGTGCCGAGGGTGCGGGCGGCGATGGTGTAGCCGCCGTACTGGTTGAAGTCGAACGGGCCCTCGGTCTCACCGGCCAGCACGTCACCGACGTTCGCGGTGGGGAACGGCTTCTGGGCGATCGGGGTCAGCGACTGCACCTTGACGCGCCCGGTGTTCTGCGCGGTGTAGGAGCCGTAGACGGTGCCGCCGCGGCGGTTCGCGTTCTCGTCCGGCTTCACCGTCACCCACAGCTCGGAGTGCGCGGACGCGCCGACGATCCGGGACGTGCCGATGCGGACGTTCGTGCCCTCCAGGGACTCGTAGTAGTCCAGCGCGTAGGCGTCCGGCCGCAGGGTCAGGCCGTTGACGGACCCGGCCGCGGCCGGGTCGCCCTCCGGCGCGTACACGTCCGGGACGGTCTCGGCCGTGATCACCACGGGCGCGGGCACCGGGTTGCCGGAGGAGACGACCGTGACGGTCGGCTTGGCGATCTGCGTCAGCGACTGGTTGCCGGACGAGGTGCCGCCGGGGATGTACTCGCCGACCGTGCCCGACACCTTGACGGCGTCGCCGACCGCGACGGTCGGGTTCGAGCTGGTGAAGACGAAGACGCCCTCGCTGGTGGCGGGGTTGGCGTCGGTCTCGGGGTCCTGGATCCAGAAGCCCTTGGAGCCGTAGGCGCGTACACCGGTGACGATGCCGAAGACATCGGTGACGCGCTGCCCGACGAGCGGGGATATGCGCGTGGTGCCCTGAATGTCATGGATGCGCACGCCGTTGTCGGCGGCGGCGACGGAGGCACCGGTGAGCAGGCCGCCGGCCAGTGCGGTCGCCACGAGGGCGGAGACTGCGGCGGTTCTCGGCAAGGAGGAATGCATAGAGCGCTCCGGAACTGATGGGAGGTGAGGGTGAGGAAGGAGACGGAGGGGGATGTGGATCCATGCGGGGATCTACGCGCGTCAATCTCTTGTCTGACCATGCCACTTGTCAAGAGCTGTCAGGTGTACGGAATCCGACAGGTGTGTGAACCGCCGGACGTACACCCAAATGCGTCTACGCTGGGGGCCGCTTGGACCACTGCCCCCGCCGAGGAGAGACCCAGATGTCCGAAGACCGCCCGACCCTGCCGCCGGTGCGGCTCCCCTCGGACGCGGAGCTCGCACGGGACGCGCTCGCCACGCCGCTGCTGGGACGCGCCGTACGGCTGGCGCGCTGGGCCGGGCCCGGGACGCGCGTGGGCGCCGGCGGCGAACTCGTGGACGAGCAGCTGCCCGCCGCCGCCGAGACGCTCGGGCTCGCACCGGACGAGGACGGCGCCGCGTACGCCAGTGAGGCATGGCGGGTCGCGGTCGACACCGGGCTCGTCGCGGTCGAGGACCCGGCGGACGACGAGGGCGACGACGAGCCCGCCCAGGGCACGGTCACGGCGGGGGAGACCCTGCCCCTGATCACGTCCGGCGGGCCGCAGGACGTGCTGGCCCTGTGGCTGGACGGCCTGGAGACGGTGTTCGCCGACGCGACCGCGCCCCTCATGGACGACATCGAGGCGCTGGTCGGCGACGACGGCGAGATCGACTTCGAGGCCCTGGACTGGGACCCCGAGGCGGAGACCGCGTTCCTCGACGGGGTGCTCGGCAACCTCTACCTGCTCACGGTCACCGAAGGCGGTGCGGGCGACGGGCCGGTGCCGCTGCCCGCGCTCGCCGCGTCGATGATCGTGCCCGACGACATGGGCGAACCGACCGACGACGTCCTGGAGCAGGTCTCCGAGGCGATGATGCGGCTGGACGACCAGTTCCGGCTGCTGGAACCCATCGGCCTGGTCGAGTACCAGCCGGTCGACGAGGCCCTGATGGTCGAGGAGGGCCAGGAGGCCGGGCCGGCGGCGCCCTCCGTCGACGACGAGGACGTCTCGCGGTACGGCATGGTCCGGCTGACCCCCCTCGGCCTGTACGGCATCCGCAGCCGGATGCTGGAGGCGGGCGTGCACGCCCCCGCGATCGGCGACCTCGCCGACAAGGGCGCGGACGTGCTGCTCGACGGGCTCGCCCACTACGCGGAGGCGTCGGCGCGGGCCGAGACCGAGCAGTGGCTCACCCGGCGTGAACCGCTGTCCGCCGCGCGCGACCTGCTCGCCGCAGCGAAGGGCACGGACGCGGGCTCGCCGCTGCGCCGTCTGCACTGCCAGCAGGCCCTGGCCCTGGTCGGCGCTGACGCGGAACCCGCGGTACGCGACGTCCTGGGCGATCCGGAGCTGGGCGGCCTCGCGCGGGTCTGGCTGGCGGAGCGCGGCGCGGCTGACGTGCCCGCGCCACCGGAGTCCATGATCTTCTGGCTGGCCGTCGACACGATCGCGGCGCAGCTCGACGCCAGCGGCGACCTGGCCGAACTCCAGGAGCTCATCGAGGGCCTGACGGGCCAGCACAGCGGGTTCTTCGACGCGGCATGGCGGGTGGACCACCCGGCGACGCCGGAGGTCCTGGAGGCGATGGGCCGCCTCCACCGGGACAAGCGGCTCGCCAAGGACGCCCGCAAGGCCGCCTTCAAGGCCCGCTCCCGCACCGGCGGCTGACACCGCGCGGGGCGGCGCCTGACACCGCGCGGGCGGCGCCGCCCGCGCGAGGCCGGTCAGGCGGGGCCGCCAGGGTGTGCGGCCCGCGCGGGCGGTCCCCGGCCTTGAGCCCGCGCGGGACCGGGCGGTGTGAGCCCGCGCGGGCCGGGACCGGGGCGCTACAGGGCTACAGGGCCTGGGCGGCGGGCTTGACCATGCCGCGGACCGTGCGGGACTTCACGAAGTCGCCCATCGCCGTCATCTCCCACTCGCCGGAGAACTGGCGGATCAGCTTGCACATCATGACGCCGGTCTGCGGCTCGGCGTTCGTCAGGTCGAAGCGGACCAGCTCCTCGCCCGTCGCCGCGTCGAGCAGGCGGCAGTACGCCTTGGCGACCTCCGTGAACTTCTGCCCCGAGAAGGAGTTCACCGTGAAGACCAGACCGGTCGCCTCGGCGGGCATCCGGCCGAGGTCGACGGTGATCACCTCGTCGTCACCGGCGCCCTCGCCGGTCAGGTTGTCGCCGGAGTGCTTGACGGCGCCGCCGAGGATGGTCAGCTTGCCGAAGTAGCAGCTGTCCAGGTGGTTGCGCTGCGGGCCGTACGCGATGACCGAGGCGTCCAGGTCGATGTCCTTGGCCCGGTACGCGGGCTCCCAGCCGAGGCCCATCTTGACCTGGGTCAGCAGCGGGCGGCCGCCCTTGACGAGGGAGACGGTCTGGTTCTTCTGGAGGTTGACCCGGCCCTTGTCGAGGTTGATCTTCCCCGACGCGGCGGGGGCGGCCGGTGCGGCGGGCGCCGGGGGAGCGGGGGGTGCGGCGGGTGCCTGCGCGGGCATCGGCGGAGCCACCGCCTGGGCGGGCGCCTGCGGGGGAGGAGCCGGTGCCGCCGCGGGCTCCTCGTCGACCGAGACGCCGAAGTCCGTGGCGATCCCGGCCAGCCCGTTCGCGTACCCCTGGCCCACCGCGCGGGCCTTCCACGCGCCGCCCCGCAGATACACCTCCACCACCACGAGCGCGGTCTCGGCGCCGAGGCGCGGTGGCGTGAACGTGGCGAGGACGCTGCCGCTGTCGGCGTCCCGGATGGTCGCGGTCGGTTCGATGCCCTGGAACGTCTGCCCGGCGGCGTCGGGGCTCGCGGTCACGACGATCTTCTCGATGCCGGCGGGCACGGCGGTCGTGTCCACCACGATCGCGTCGGGCGCCGCACCGCCGCCGGGCCGGTGGGTGACACCGGGGCCGGACGGCTGGTTGTAGAAGATGAAGTCGTCGTCGGAGCGCACTTTGCCGTTCGCGGTGAGCAGCAGGCCCGATACGTCGAGCCGCACCGGGGCGGAGACGTCCACCGCCACACGGGCGGCGGCGAGAGGGATGTTCGAGCCGGGGGTCATAGCTGTCATGCCTGGCGTAACGATCGAGGGCGCTTTACCGTTCCCTTACCTACGGCCGGACGAATTATCCTTCGGCCCCGTGGGCGGAGTAATCGCATTTCGTACGGGGGACGTGGATGAGGCGCGCCATGAGATCGGCCGGCGGTTCTACGCCAACTCCATGGACGTCATCGAGGAGCGGGAACGTTCCTTCCAGGCGCGTTTCGACACGGTGACCCTGGGGTCGCTGGTGGTCGGGGACCTCAGCTGCGGCGCCGACGTGCGGATGCGCTTCGGCGAGCTGGGCGCCTACCAGGTGAACGTGCCGCTGAGCGGCAGGCTGGAGTGGCGGCAGGGTTCCGGCGCCCGGTCGACGGCGACCCCCGAGGTCGCGGCCGCCCTCGATCCGGCTGGTGACGTCCGGGTGGACCGGTGGGCGGGCGACTGCCGGGTGCTCGCCGTGAAGATCGAGCGGACGGCGCTGACGGGCCGCCTGGAGGCACTCCTCGGCCGCCCGCCGCACCACTCCCTCGTGCTGCGACCGGACCTGGACGTCACGGGCGGACGCGGCCGCGACTGGGCGAGGCTGGTGTGTCGGCTGGCCCGCGAGGCGGTCGAACCCCAGGGGCTCGCGCAGCACCCGCTGGTGGCCCGCCCGCTGGAGGAGGCCCTGCTGACGGGGTTGCTGCTGGCGGCCGACCACCCCTACCGCGAGCTGCTGGAACGGCCGGAGCGTGCGCTGCGCCCCGCACCGGTCAAGCGGGTCATGGACGCCGTACAGGAGCGCCCCGAGTACCCGTTCACCACCGGTGAGCTCGCCGAGCTGGGCAGGGTGAGCGTGCGGCGGCTCCAGGAGTCGTTCCGCGCCCATGTCGGCATGACCCCGATGGCGTACGTACGGGACGTCCGGCTGGCCCGGGTGCGCGAGGCGCTGCTCGGCGCCGAGCCGGGCGCGGCGACAGTCGGCGAGACGGCGTGGCGCTGGGGGTTCACGCATCTGGGACGGTTCGCCGCCCAGTACCGGGACAAGTTCGGTGAGACGCCCTCACAGACCCTCAAATCCTGAGGCGGGCCCTCGCGTCGCGCGGCGGACGCGCCACCGCCTCACCCGGCGTCCACCGGTCCGGTGAGGTGGTCCGCGTTCCGCGGACAGCGGCCGCGCGCAGCGGATCGAAGATCGTTGCCCCGGGCTCGTACTGTGCTCGGGTCGTGGGCGCGTCCGGCCGTTCGAGCCGTGTCGTGACGAGAACGACGAGTACGAAGAGTCCCTCCTCGGTACTCGACGCCCCGCGTGACAGGGGTCCGGCCTGGCTCCCCCCGCTTGGCTCGGCCGGCCCCCGCGTCCCGTTCCGTTCCGTTCCGCGACGGGTCAGCGCGGCCACTGGGGCGGGCGGGTGCAGAAGTGGCCGCCCAGGTGGGCGTGGTCGGGGTTGTCGTCGTCCAGTTCGCCCTGCTCCGCGATGAGCTTGGCCGCGTACGGCTCGGAGTCGTCCCGTGGCTCGTACCCCAGCGCCCGCGCGGACGACAGGTCCCACCACAGCCGGGTGTTGGCGGACGAGCCGTACACGACGGTGTGCCGGACGGCCTCGGCGGTGAGCGCCGCGTGGAAGAGGCGGGCGGCGTCGTCCGGGCTCATCCACACCGACAGCATCCGTACGGAGGTCGGCTCGGGGAAGCACGAGCCGATCCGTATGGAGACGGTCTCCAGGCCGTGCAGGTCCCAGTAGAGCTGTGCCAGGTCCTCGCCGAAGCCCTTGGACAGGCCGTAGAAGGTGTCGGGGCGGCGGGGCGTGTCGACCGGGATGGGCGCGTCCCCCGCGCGCGGGCGCGGGGTGAAGCCGACCGCGTGGTTGCTGGACGCGAAGACGATCCGGCCGACGCCCTCCTCGCGGGCCGCCTCGTACAGGTTGTACGTCCCTTCGATGTTGGCGCGCAGGATCTTCTCGAAGGGGGCTTCCAGGGAGATGCCCGCGAGGTGGATGATCGCGTCGACGCCCCTGACGGCCTCGCGCAGCGCCGCCTTGTCGGTGAGGTCGGCGGTGACGGCGTCCGGTTCCCCCTCGACGGGTGCCACGTCGAGGAGGCGGAGCTCATAGCCGTACGCGGGCAGCAGGTCCCGCATCAGTGTGCCGAGACCTCCGGCGGCGCCGGTGAGCAGGACGGTGCGGACAGCGGGCATGGGCGGGGTCTCCTCGATCCGGCGCGGCGACGCAGAGGGCGAACTCGGCCGCAGCTCAGGAATGTGGACCGAATTCACATGCGTGGACACGCTAGAGAGTGCGCCGGGACACCGTCAAGGTGGGTTCCCCGTCGTCAACTCCGCCTGTGGATCGCGGAATTTCGCCTTGACCCGTCCAGCGCGGCTGCCCTAGCGTGGTCATGTTCAGAAATATGGACACTGATCAGAAGTGTGCACAACGTGCGGAACGGGAACTGTGCCCGACGGGAATTGTGCACGACGGCCTTGCCCAGGGAGCGCCCGTGACCCCAGCCCCGCTCGCCGACCGACTCGACGGCCCGCCGCCGTCGGCCGGGGACACCGCTCCGGACGGTGGTGTCCGGTGAGAGCCTCCGCCTTCGTCTACCCGTGGGATGTCCTCGGCGACCCGGACGCGGCCCGCAGGATCGCCGACCTCGGCGTCCAGCAGGTCACCCTGGCGTCCGCGTACCACTCCACCCGGGCCGTGACCCCGCGTCACCCGCGCCACCGGTTCGTCACCGCCGAGTACGCCGCCGTGCTCTACCCGCCCGACCCCGGCCGCTGGGCCCGCCACGCGCTGCGGCCCCACGAGGCCGGTGACTGGGCCCCCGGCGACGCCTACGGCGAGGCCGCGCGGGCCCTCGCGGACGCCGGGCTCGACGTGCACAGCTGGGTCGTCCTGGCCCACAACTCCCGGCTCGGCGCCGAGCACCCGGACACCTCCGTCGTCAACGCGTACGGCGACCGCTACCCGTGGGCGCCCTGCGTCGCCCGCCCCGACGTGCGCGCCTACCTGGTCGAGCTCGCGGCGGAGGCCGCCGCACGGCCCGGGGCGCGCGGCACCGAACTGGAGTCCTGCGGCTGGTACGGCATGAGCCATCTGCACGCGCACGACAAGATCGGCGGTGTTCCGCTCGGCGAGGCCGGCCAGTACCTGATGTCGCTGTGCTTCTGCGCCGTCTGCCGAGCCGGATACGCGGCGCGGGGCGCCGACCCCGACGAGACGGCCGCCACCGTGCGGCGCGCCCTGGAACCCGCCTGGGCCGGGGGCGGAAGCCCCGAGGCGGGCTGGCCGTCCGTCGAGAGGCTGCTGGGCGCCGACCTCGCCGCGGCCACCCTCGCGTGGCGCACCGCGGCCGCCCGCGCCTTCCAGGAGGCGGCCGTCGCCGCGGTGCGGGCGGCCGCGCCCGAGGGCTTCCAGGTCCTGCTGCACGCCGACCCGGCCGCGTACCGCACCGGCGCCAACCCGGGCGTGGACCCGGCGCACCTGCTGGGCGTCGCCGACGGGGTCGTCCTGCCGTGCACGGGCGGCGGAGCGGACGCGGTGCTCCCGCCGTTCGCCGCGCACGCGGGCCCCGGCACCGTCCTGGCGGCCAACTTCACGGTGGTGACCGGCATGGGCGGCGCGCCCGGCCGGCTCGCCGCCGACGCCGCGCACGCCGCCGCGCTCGGCGCCACCGAACTGCGCCTGTATCACGCGGGCCTGGCGTCCGGGCCCGACCTGGCGGAGGTCGCCTCCGCGCTGCGCGCCCTGCGCTGACCGGCGTCCACGCCTGCGCTGCCCGGCGTCTACGCCCGTGCTGCCCGGCGCGCACCCGTGCTGACCGGCGCGCGCACCCGTGCTGCCCAGGCCGCCCGTACCCGCGCCCAGGCTGTCCGTACCCGGGCTGCGCAGGCCGTCGTACCCGTGCTGCCCAGGCCGCCCGTACCCGCGCCCAGGGTGTCCGTACCCGGGCTGCGCAGGCCGTCGTACCCGTGCTGCCCAGGCCGTCCGCGCCGAGTCGGCGGAGCCGCGTCGCCGACCGGAACGCGCCCGTGTCCGGCGCGAACAGCGGCGTGCTCGCCGTGGCGGCGGTGCGGCCGATGACCCCCTCCGGGATCCGGCGCCGCACCGCCGTCGTCGCTGTGCCGTGTCCGCCTTCCGGCACTCGTCTCCCTCGACCCCTCGGCGTTCCGGCGCACTCCGGGCCCCGAGCCTCCGGCGCGCGCGGCCCCGATGCCCAAGCGACCAGTTCTGTCAGAAGCGTTGACGAATCCCCGGCGCCGCCCTACGTTCGTCGCCGTCGTACTTCGTACGTCATATATGAGACGCGATACGCGAGATATGAGAGCCCGTATGGCCTTCGCCGCCCCCACCCCGATTCCCTCCCGCACCCAGTTCGTGCTGGAGTCGATCAAGCACGCCATCCTGACCGGCCAGCTGCCACCCGGCAGAGCACTGGTCGAGACGGAACTGGCCGCGCAGTTCGGGGTGTCCAAGACCCCGGTGCGCGAGGCGCTGAAGACCCTCGCGGGGACCGGGCTCGTGGTGATGAGCCAGTACAAGGGCGCTACCGTCCGTACCGTCGACGCGGCCATGGCGCGCGAGGTCTACGACGTACGGCTGCTGCTCGAACCCGAGGCGCTGCGCCGCACCATCGTCCGGCGGGCCTCCCTCGACGCCGCGGGCCAGGCGCTGATCGACGCCGACGGCGCCGCCGACCAGGCCGAACGGTCCCTCGCCAACCGCGAGTTCCACCGCGCCCTGTACCTGCCCTGCGGCAACCCGCTGCTCGCCAGGATGCTCGACGAGGTCCGCGACCAGGCGGCACTCGTGTCGACGGTCGCCTGGAGCGCCGAGCCCTCGTGGCGGCGGGAGGCCGACGAGCACCGGGAGATCCTCCGTCTCGCACTGGCCGGGGACGCCGACGGCGCCGTCCAGGCCCTGTACGACCACATCGCCTCGTTCGTCCGCCGGGCGTTCCCCGAGAACGACACGGACCCGCTCACGGACCCGGACGGCGCGAAGTGACCCAGCTCTCCGTAGAAAGGCACGTCCGTATGGACCACTCAGCCCTCCGGGCGGCCCTCGCCGACGTCGTGGCGATCCCCGTGACCCCGTTCACCGAGGACGGCGACATCGACAGGGCGGCCCACCGCTCCCTGGTGCGCCGGCTGCTCGACGGCGGGGTACGGACCCTCACCCCGAACGGCAACACCGGCGAGTTCTACACCCTCACGCCGGAGGAGCGCCGCACCGCGATGGAGCTGGCGGCCGAGGAGGCCGCAGGCGACGCCGTGATCGTCGCCGGGGTCGGCCATGACGTCCCCACCGCCGTCGCCGCCGCCCGGCACGCCAGGGACCACGGCGCCCGCATGGTGATGGTCCATCAGCCCGTACACCCGTACGTCTCGCAGGACGGCTGGCTGGACTACCACCGGGCCATCGCCGACGCCGTCCCGGACCTCGGCGTCGTGCCGTACATCCGCAACGCCGCGCTGCGGGGCGAGCGGCTCGCGGAGCTGGGCGAGGCGAGCCCCAACGTCATCGGCGTGAAGTACGCGGTGCCGGACGCCGCCCGGTTCGCCGCCTTCGCCCGCGACGCGGGCCTCGACCGCTTCGTCTGGGTCGCCGGCCTCGCCGAGTTGTACGCGCCCGCCTACTTCGCGTGCGGCGCGACCGGCTTCACCTCCGGACTCGTCAACGTCGCCCCGGCCGTCTCCCGCGCCATGCTGGACGCCCTGCGCGCGGGCGACTACCCGGGCGCCATGACGGTCTGGGAGCGGATCCGCCGCCTGGAGGACCTGCGGGCCGCCGACAACTCCGCCCACAACGTGTCCGTCGTCAAGGAGGCCCTGTTCGCGCTCGGCCTGTGCCGCCGTGACGTCCGCTCGCCCGCCAGCGAGCTCCCCGACGACCAGCGCGCCGAGGTCGCCGCCATCGTCAAGGGCTGGGCGGGGGAGGGGTGGGGCATATGACCGCCACCGGACACGGCGCGACCGCCGGACAGACCACTCCCGCCACCGCGTCGCACGAGACCACCACCACCGGCCACGACGCCGCAACCACCGCGCACGACACCACCACCGGCCACGCCCCCGTCACCACCGGCCACCCCCCCGTCACCACCGGCCACGCCCTCGTCACCGCGCACGGCGGCGCCGGCCGGCGCAGAGCGCCCGAGGAGCTGCGCAGCCACCAGTGGTACGGCACGGACGGGCTCCGCTCGTTCAGCCACCGGGCCCGCACCCGGCAGCTCGGCTACCTGCCCGAGGAGCACCTCGGCAAGCCGGTCATCGCGATCCTCAACACCTGGTCCGACATCAACCCCTGCCACGTGCACCTACGCGACCGCGCCCAGGCCGTGAAGCGGGGCGTGTGGCAGGCCGGGGGCTTCCCGCTCGAATTCCCGGTCGCCACCCTCTCCGAGACCTTCCAGAAGCCCACCCCCATGCTCTACCGCAACCTCCTCGCCCTGGAGACGGAGGAGCTGCTGCGGTCCTACCCGGTCGACGGCGCCGTGCTGATGGGCGGCTGTGACAAGTCCACGCCCGCCCTGCTCATGGGGGCCGCGTCCGTCGACCTGCCGACCGTGTTCGTCCCGGCCGGACCGATGCTGCCGGGCCACTGGCGGGGCGAGGTGCTGGGCTCCGGCACGGACATGTGGAAGTACTGGGACGACAAGCGCGCCGGGCTCATCGGCGACTGCGAGATGGCCGAGCTGGAGAGCGGTCTCGCCCGCTCGCCCGGCCACTGCATGACCATGGGCACCGCCTCCACGCTGACGGCGGCCGCCGAGGCGCTGGGCGTCACCATGCCGGGCGCCTCCTCGATCCCGGCCGTCGACTCGGGACACGACCGGATGGCCGCCGCCGCCGGGCTGCGGATCGTCGAGCTCGTGCACCAGGACCTGCGGCTGTCGCGGATCCTGACCCGCGAGGCGTACGAGGACGCCGTCACGACCGTGCTCGGGCTCGGCGGCTCCACCAACGCGGTGATCCACCTGATCGCCATGGCGGGCCGCTCCGGGGTGACGCTCACGCTGGACGACTTCGACCGGATCGCCCGCACCGTGCCGGTCCTGGCCAACCTCCGGCCCGGCGGCCGCCACCTGATGGAGGACTTCCACTTCGCCGGCGGACTCCCCGGGTTCCTGGCGCGGTTGACCGATCTGCTCCACCTGGACCGGCCGACCGTCGCGCACGCCACGCTGCGCGAACAGCTCGACGGCGCGCTCGTCCACGACCCCGACGTCATCAGGACCCGCGACAACCCGCTCGCCGACGAGGGCGGTCTCGCCGTCCTGCGCGGCAACCTCTGCCCCGACGGCGCCGTCATCAAGCACATCGCCGCCGAACCGCACCTGCTGAAGCACACAGGACCCGCCGTCGTCTTCGACGACTACCGGACCATGCAGCGCACCATCGACGACCCGGCCCTCGGCATCACGCCCGACCATGTGCTGGTACTCCGCAACGCGGGCCCCAGGGGCGGCCCCGGCATGCCGGAGTACGGGATGCTGCCGATCCCCGACTACCTGCTCAAGCAGGGCGTCCGGGACATGGTGCGGATCTCCGACGCCCGGATGAGCGGCACGAGTTACGGCATGTGCGTCCTGCACATCGCCCCCGAGGCGTACGTCGGCGGCCCGCTCGCCCTCGTCCGCACCGGCGACCTCATCACCCTCGACGTCGCCGCGCGGACGCTGCACCTCGACGTGCCGGACGAGGAGCTGGACCGCCGCAGGGCGGCGTGGACACCGCCGCCCGCCCGGTACGGGCGCGGCTACGGCGCCCTGTACGACGAACAGATCACCCAGGCCGACACCGGCTGCGACTTCGCGTTCCTGGCCAGGGCGGGCGACGTGCCCGACCCCTACGCGGGCTGAACCCGCACGCCGGCGGGCGGGGGCCGGGAGCGGGGGAACGACCCCGAGCCCCCTCTGTCCGGCATCTCGAACGCTATCCGGCAACCGCTTCCTGCCCGGCGCGGAGCGACCCGCACCGCCCGCACCGCAGCACCACACGATGAACGGAGACATGTCATGGCCCAAGCCGCAGCCGTGGCTAAACCACCCCGGGCCGCTCGGCGCCGCACGGGAGCCGATCCACGCCGCCTGCCGTATCTGCTGATCGCGCCCGCCGGTCTGCTGATGCTCGGCTTCATCGCCTACCCCGTGCTGAGCGTCTTCTACTACAGCCTCCAGCACTACAACGTCACCAAGCCCTGGAAGAACGGCTACGCCGGCTTCGACAACTTCACCCGCATCTTCACCGAGGACCCGCTCTTCTGGTCCACGCTCGGCTTCAGCGCGAAGTGGGTGATCGTCCAGGTCGGCCTCCAGCTCGCCCTCGGCCTGGTCCTGGCGCTGCTCGTCAACCAGACCTTCGTCGGCCGGGGCATCGCCCGCGCGCTGGTCTTCTCGCCGTGGGCGGTCTCCGGCGTCCTCACCACCACCATCTGGATGCTGCTGTACAACCCGTCCACCGGACTCAGCCGCTACCTCGCGGACGTCGGCGTCGGCGCGTACGGCACCTCGGTGCTCTCCGACACCGGCACCGTCTTCTGGGCGGCCGTCGTCGCCGAACTCTGGCGCGGTGTGCCCTTCTTCGCGATCCTCATCCTCGCCGACCTCCAGTCCATCCCGAAGGACCTGTACGAGGCGGCCTCCGTCGACGGAGCCGGGCGGATGCGGCAGTTCCTCCACATCACCCTGCCGCACCTCAAGGACGCGATCATCCTGTCCACGCTGCTGCGCGGCGTCTGGGAGTTCAACAACGTCGACCTGCTCTACACCCTCACAGGCGGCGGCCCGGCGGGCGTCACCACCACGCTTCCGCTGATGATCGCGAACACCGGAATCGAGGGCCACGACTTCGGTTACGCCTCCGCGCTGACCACCGTCGCGTTCGTGATCCTCCTCTTCTGCTCGATCCTCTATCTGCGCCTGAGCAAGTTCGGAGGCGACCGCTCATGACCGCCGCACTCGCGGAGAAGGGCACCCACGCCCCGGTGCCCGTGACCGACACCCCGGCGCCCCCGTCCGCCCCCCGCAGGCCGAAGCGGGAGCGCGCCTTCGACGACGTACCGCGCTGGCAGATCTACCTGCCCCTCGGGCTCTACCTGCTCTTCACGCTCGTCCCGTTCTACTGGATGCTGCTCTTCGCGCTGCGCCCCGCCGGATCCACCTCGCTGGTGCCCTGGCCGCTCACCTTCGAGCACTTCGACAAGGTGTGGAACGAGCGCAGCTTCGGGATCTTCTTCCAGAACAGCATGCTCGTCGGCCTCGCCACCCTGGTCACCACCACCCTCGTGGCCCTCACCGGCGGATACGCGCTCGCCCGGTTCAACTTCCGGATCAAGACCGGCTTCATGCTGGCGCTGCTGTGCTCCCAGTTCATCCCGGGCGCGCTCATGCTGGTCCCGCTCTTCGAGATCTTCCGCAACCTGCAGATGATCAACTCCCTCGGGAGCGTCATCATCGCCGAGACCGTCTTCCAGCTGCCGCTGTCCATCATCCTCATCAGCGGCTTCATCAAGAACGTGCCGGTCTCCCTGGAGGAGGCCGCCTGGGTGGACGGCTGTTCCCGCTTCCGCGCGTTCTGCGCGGTGGTCCTGCCGCTGCTGCGGCCCGGCCTGATCGCCGTCGGCTCGTTCGCCTTCGTCCACAGCTGGAACCACTTCCTGTTCGCCCTGATGTTCCTCAGCGAACAGGACAAGCAGACGATCCCCGTCGGACTCAACACCCTGATCGGCGCCGACAGCGTCGATCTGGGCGCCCTCGCGGCGGGCGGCGTCATCGCCGCCGTCCCGGTCGTCATCGTCTTCGCGTTCATCCAGAAGTGGCTGATCACCGGATTCAGCGCCGGCGCGGTGAAGGGCTGATCCCCATGACTCACACCCCCGTCCCCGTCGTCCTCGCGGGCGCCCGCGGCCACGGCCGCTGGCACCTGCACAACATCCACCGCCTCGAACAGGCCGGGCTGGTACGCCTGGCCGGGATCTGCGAACTGCGCCCCCTGACCGCCGAGGAACTCGACGGCTTCGGCACCCCCGCCCAGTCCGACGACTTCGGTGCCCTGCTGGACTCCACCGGCGCCGGTGCCGCCGTCGTCTGCACGCCCATCGACACCCACACCGAGCTGGCGCTCGCCGCCGCCCGGCGCGGCGTGCACCTCCTGCTGGAGAAGCCGCCCGCCCCGTCGTACGCGGAGTTCCTGCGCATGGCGGACGGAGTGCGCGCCGCCGGAACCGTCTGCCAGATCGGTTTCCAGTCGCTCGGCTCGCACGCCCTGCCCGCCATCGCCGCGCTCGTCGCCGACGGCGCCATCGGCGAGGTCACCGGCATCGGCGCCGCCGGGGCGTGGGCCCGCGACGAGGCGTACTTCCGCCGCTCCCCGTGGGCGGGGAAGCGCCGCATCGGCGACACCGACGTGGTCGACGGCGTCCTCACCAACCCGCTCGCCCACGCCGTCGCCACCGCGCTCGCCCTGGCCGGCAGCCCGCACGCCGAGGACGTCGCCGACATCCGCCTGGAGCTGGCGCACGCCAACGACATCGAGGCCGACGACACCTCCTGCGTACGGATCACCACCGCGAGCGGCGTCCCCGTCACCGCCGGGGTGACCCTCTGCGCCGAACAGCCCGGCGAACCGTACGTCCTGGTCCACGGCCGCCACGGCCGCGTCACCTTCTGGTACAGGCAGGACCGGGTCCTCGTCCAGCGGGCCGGACACGGACCGGACGAGACCGTCCACGGCCGCACCGACCTCCTGGAGAACCTGGTCCACCACCTCGGCCGGGGCGACGAACTCCTGGTTCCCCCGCACCGCACCGGCGCCTTCATGCGCGTCGTCGAAGCCGTCCGCACCGCCCCCGAGCCGCGCCCGCTCCCCGCGGGGACCTGGCACACGGAGCCCGGCGAGAGCGCACCGCGCCGGGTGGTGAAGGGCGTCGACGGCCTCGTCCACGCGAGCGCCGACACCCTCTCCCTCTTCTCCGAACTGGGCGCCCCCTGGGCCGTCCCCACCGAGGTGAACGCCCCGTGACCGACTCCCTGGTCCTGCGCTGCGCGAGCCGCCCCGTCGGCCGCTACACCTTCCGCCCCGACCTGCCCGCCACGCTCTCCCCCCGTCCCTACCTGCACCCGGTCACCACCCTCGGCGGCGTCCCCGTCACCGAGGACCGGCCCGACGACCACCGCCACCACCTCGGCGTCTCGGTCGCCGTGCCCGACGTCGGCGGCAGCAACTTCTGGGGCGGCCGCACCTTCGTCCGCGACCGGGGCCCGACCGAGCTCGACAACCACGGCCGACAGCGCCACGACGGCTGGAAGCTGCGCGACCCGGACGGCTTCGTCCAGGACCTCACCTGGGTCGCCGGCGGCCGCGAACTGGTCAGGGAGCGCCGCACCGTCGCGGCCACCCCGCTGACCGCCGACGCCTGGGCACTGGACTTCACGTTCTCGCTCACCAACCCCGGCCGTGAGGAGCTGACCATCGGCTCCCCGGCCACCAACGGCCGCCCCGGCGCCGGGTACGGGGGCTTCTTCTGGCGCGCTCCCAAGGCCCCCGCCGGGGCCCCGGCGCCCGCCGTCTTCAGCGCCGACGCCGACGGCGAGGACGCCGTGCACGGCCGGACGTCCGACTGGCTCGCCCTCACCGGCGACACCTGGACGCTCGTCTTCGCCGGGGCGACCGACGACACCCGCGACGACCCCTGGTTCGTACGGACCGATGAGTACCCGGGCGTCGGCTCGTCGCTCGCCTGGGACGGCCGGCTCGCCGTCCCGGCGGGCGGGACCGCCGTACGGCGGATCGTGACCGTCGTCGCGGACGGCGTACTCGACGCGGCTGCCGCCGGGCGACTCGTAGGGAAGGCACTGTCATGAGCCCGCCGCCCCCGCCCGTGTGGACCGCCGACCTCGGCGACGGCACCTACCGCAACCCGGTCCTCAACGCCGACTGGTCCGACCCCGACGTCGTCGCCGTCGGCGAGGACTTCTACCTGACCGCCTCCAGTTTCGGCCGCGTCCCCGGGCTGCCCCTGCTGCACTCCCGCGACCTGGTCAACTGGACGCTCATCGGACACGCCCTTGAACGGCTCGAACCCGCGGCCGACTTCGCCGCGCCCCGCCACGACCGGGGCGTGTGGGCACCGTCCCTGCGCCACGCCGACGGGCGCTTCTGGATCTTCTGGGGCGACCCCGACCACGGCGTGTACCAGATCAGCGCCGAGCACATCAGGGGCCCCTGGACGGAGCCGCACCTGCTGAAGGCGGGCAGGGGCCTGATCGACGCCTGCCCCCTCTGGGACGAGGAGACCGGCGACGCGTACCTCGTGCACGCCTGGGCCAGGTCACGGTCCGGGGTGAAGAACCGGCTCACCGGGCACCGCATGAGCCGCGACGGCCGCACCCTCCTCGACGACGGCAAGGTGATCGTCGACGGCGACCGCCTCCCCGGCTGGTTCACCCTCGAGGGGCCCAAGCTGTACCGGCACGACGGCTGGTTCTGGATCCTCGCCCCCGCCGGGGGAGTGGAGACCGGCTGGCAGGGGGCGTTCCGGTCGCGGGACTTCTTCGGCCCGTACGAGGAGCGGACCGTCCTCGCACAGGGCCGCACCGACGTCAACGGCCCCCACCAGGGCGGCTGGGTGCGCACCCCGGCCGGTGAGGACTGGTTCCTGCACTTCCAGGCGCGCGGCGCGTACGGGAGGGTCGTCCACCTCCAGCCCATGGCCTGGGACGCGGAGGGCTGGCCGGTCATGGGCGACGCGGGCGAACCCGTCGCGGCCCACCGCAAACCGGTCGCCCCGCCCCAGCCCGTGGAGGCTCCCGCGACGGACGACGCGTTCCCCGGCGGCCGGTTCGGACGCCAGTGGCAGTGGACGGCCAATCCCCCGCGCTCCGAGCCTCGCCCGAACAGGGGGGACCCGCAGCCCGGCTGGACCGTCGGGCACGGCGGCGACGGGCTGCGCATGGTCTGCGTACGCACCGGCGACGCCCACGACCTGCGGCGGCTGCCGCACGTGCTCACCCAGCGGCTCCCCGCCGAGACGTTCACCGCCGAGGTCGTCCTCACCCTCGACAGCACCGAACCGGGCGCCAGGGCCGGGTTCGCCGTCCTGGGCGACGCGTTCTGCTGGCTCGGCCTGGAACGCGGCGGCGACGGAGCCGTGCGCCTCGTGCACCGGTTCGCCGAACCGGTCGCCGAGCGGGAGCGGGACGCCGCGCACCCCCGGCCCGCCCCGCACGGCCGGGTACGCCTGCGGGTCGAGGTGTCGCCCGGGGCACGGTGCCGGTTCTCCTACGACACGGGAGACGGGTGGCGGCCGACGGGACCCGTCTTCGCCGCCACGCCGTGGCGCTGGGTCGGTGCGCTGCTCGGCCTGTTCGCCGCCGCGCCCGAGGGCCGGGGCGGCGCGGGCACCGCCACGTTCCGGGACTTCCGCGTCACCTGACGCGCCTGCCCCGCCCCCCCGCAGACCCCCGCAGTAACCCCCCGCAGTGCCCACCCCCCCGCAGTACCCACCCCCACCGCAGCACCCCCCGCAAGCGCCCCCACACCCCCGCACGACCCGCACTCAGAGAGAAGAGCCGACCATGACCATCTCCAGAAGCTTCCCAGGGCGTACGGCATCGGCGGTCGCCCTGACCGCCACGCTCGCGCTCACCGCCACCGCGTGCGGTGACGACGGCAGCGGCGGCACCGGCGCCGAGGGCTCCGGCAAGGGCACCATCACCTTCTGGGACAACAACGGCGGTGTGCGGACCGCCGTCTGGCAGGAGATCATCAAGGACTTCGAGGCGAAGAACCCCGACATCACCGTCAAGTACGTCCCCATCCCGAGCGAGGACGTGCAGTCGAAGTACGACACCGCCATCGCCGGCGGCGGCCTGCCCGACGTCGGCGGCGTCGGCGCTGCCTACCTGGCCAACATGGTCGCCCAGAACGCGCTCGACCCGGTCGGCGACCGCATCGAGGACTCGTCGCTCAACGGCAAGCTCGTGCCCACGATGGTGGAGTCGGTGAAGTCGGCCGGTGGCCGCGGCGACGAGATGTACTCGGTGCCGACCTCGGCGAGCAACGGCGTCCTCTACTACCGTACGGATCTGTTCAAGGCGGCCGGCCTGGCGGCGCCCACCACCTGGGACGCGTTCTACACGGCCGCCGAGAAGCTGACCGACGCCAGGAACAACAAGTTCGGCTACACCATCCGGGGCGGCTCCGGCTCCATCGCCCAGGCCCTGGACGCCGTGTACGGCCAGTCCGGGATCACGGAGTTCTGGAACGGCGACAAGACGACGGTCAACGACCCGAAGAACGTCGCGGCGCTGGAGAAGTACGTCGGGCTGTACAAGAAGACCACGCCCGAGGCCGACGTCAACAACGACTTCAAGAAGATGAACGCCCAGTTCGACGCGGGCACCATCGCCATGATGAACCACAACCTCGGTTCGTACACCGACCATGTGAAGGCGCTCGGCAAGGAGAAGTTCGCCGGCATCCCGAACCCGCTCGGACCGGACGGCGTCCGCGTCCAGGTCTCCAACCCGGTGGACGGCCTCGGCCTCTTCAGGACCGGCAAGAACAAGGCCGCCGCCTGGAAGTTCATCGAGTTCGCCGCCTCGCACGCGTCCAACAGCAAGTGGAACGAGTCCGCGGGCGCCATCCCGTCCAACACGGAGGCGGCGGCGGACCCGTGGATGAACGAGGCCGAGGCCACCAAGCTGGGCGCGCAGGCCCTCACCGACGGCAGCACCAAGATCGTGCAGCTGCCGTACTACCTGCCCGACTGGAACAAGATCAGCAAGTCGGAGAACGAGCCCAACTTCCAGAAGGTGCTGCTCGGCTCGATGAGCGCGAAGGAGTTCCTGGACAGCCTCGCCGGCCAGCTCGACGAGGCGCAGGCCGAGTGGACGCGCCAGAGCAAGAGCTGACAGGCCCGACAGGCCCCCTGAACCGGCCGGCGGCGGTCCGGGTCGCGCCCCGCCGCCGGCCATCCCCCCCCGTACGAGAGTGAGGCACGACGACGTGTCCCTGAGCCGCAGACAGACGGTGGCGGCCCTCGCCGCCCTCCCCCTGGCCGCCACGGCGACGACCGCCACGGCCGACGCCGCCACGGCGACGACCGCCACGGCCGACGCCGCCACCGCGACGACCGCCACGGCGAGCGCCGCCGCACAGCCCGCCGCCGCACTCGGCACCCGCACCCTCTACATCGCCGGTGACTCCACGGCCGCGCAGAAGTACGCGGACGCCGCACCCGAGACCGGCTGGGGCATGGCCCTGCCCGAGTTCCTCACCCCCCGCCTCCAGGTCTCCAACCACGCGGTGAACGGCCGCAGTTCCAAGAGCTTCCTGGACGAAGGGCGGCTGGAGCCGATCCTGGAGTCCATCCGCCCCGGTGACCTCCTCCTGATCCAGTTCGGCCACAACGACCAGAAGTCGGCCGACCCCGCCCGCTACACCGAGCCCTGGACGACGTACCAGGAGCAGCTCCTGCGGTACGTGACCGGCGCCCGCGCCCATGGGGCGCGGCCGGTGCTGCTCACCTCGGTGGAGCGGCGCAGGTTCGACGCCGCGGGCAACGCCGTCCCGACGCACGGCGAGTACCCGGCGGCGATGCGGGCGCTCGCCGCCGACCAGGACGTGGCCCTGGTCGACATCCAGACCGCGTCCCTGGCCGAGTGGCAGCTGCTGGGCCCGGAACCGTCCAAGCGGTACTTCAACCACCTCGCGCCCGGAGAGTCGCCCAACTACCCGGACGGCCGCGAGGACAACACCCACTTCCGCCCGCGCGGCGCCGTCGAAGTGGCGCGCCTCGTCGCCCGCGGCCTGCTGCGGGCCGGGGTGCTCCGCACCCGCGATCTGCGCCGGCTGGACGACCCGGTCCCCGCGGACCGCATCACCTGGCCGACGGCCTGACCGCCCCACCCACCCCACAGGAGCCGCAATGCACACCCAGATCTGTCATGCCCGCGCCATGGTCGCGTCCCTCGCCGGCTGCACCGCGCTGGTGCTGACCCTCACCGCCACCGCGACCGCCCCCGCGACCGCGGCCGAGACCGGCGGCCGGGACCTCGGCCGCCAGACCCTGCCCGCCGGCGACGGCTGGGCCTCCGCCGACGGAGGCACCACGGGCGGCGCGGCCGCCACCGCCGAACACATCCACACGGTCACCACCTGGGCCGAGTTCCGCGCCGCGCTCGCCGCCGACGGCGACGCCCCGAGGATCATCCGGGTCGTGGGCACCCTGAACGCGACCGAGAACGGCTGCGAGTCGTTCGAGGCCGACGGCTACGACTTCGCCCGGTACCTCGCCGACTACGACCCGGCCGTCTGGGGCTACGACAAGAAGGTCAGCGGCCCCCAGGAGGACCTGCGCGCCGCCTCGGCCAAGAACCAGGACAAGGCCATCAAGGCGTTCGTCCCCTCCAACACCACCATCATCGGCGTCGGCCCGAACGCCGGGATCACCGGCGGCAGCCTGCAGATCCGCGGCGTCGACAACGTCGTCATCCGCAACCTCACCGTGGAGAGCCCCCTCGACTGCTTCCCGCAGTGGGACCCCACCGACGGCTCCACCGGGGCCTGGAACTCCGAGTACGACGCCATGGTCGTGTACGGCTCCACGCACGTGTGGATCGACCACAACACGTTCACCGACGGCCGCTACCCCGACAGCTCGCTGCCCCGCTACTACGGCGAGATCTACCAGCAGCACGACGGCGAGCTCGACATCGTGCGCGGCGCCGACCTCGTCACCGCGTCCTGGAACGTCTTCGCCGACCACGACAAGACCCTGATGATCGGCAACAGCGACAGCGCGGGCGCCACCGACCGGGGCAAGCTGCGCGTCACCCTCCACCACAACCTCTTCAAGAACATCATCGAGCGCGCCCCGCGCGTCCGCTTCGGCAAGGTCGACACGTACAACAACCACTACGTCGTCCCGGCGAACGGCTACGGCTACAGCTTCGGCATCGGCATCGAATCCCAGCTCGTGGCGGAGCGGAACTCGTTCTCCCTGCCCGCGGGCATCGGCGCTGGGAAGATCCTCAAGAAGTGGAAGGAGGCCCCGGTCACCGCGGTCGGCAACTACGTCAACGGCCGTGCCGTGGACCTGATCGCCGTCCACAACGCCGAGATCCCGCAGGAGACCCTCCAGCCCGGCGCCGGCTGGACGCCCACCCTGCGCACGCGCGTCGACGACCCGCGCGCCCTGCCCGGCCTGGTCACCCACAGGGCGGGCGCCGGAAAGCTGCGCTGACCACGCCGACCGGACACCAGGCGAAGGCACCGCCGACCGGACATCAGGCGAAGGCACCGCCGACCGGCACCAGGCGAAGGCACCGCCGACCGACCCGCGAAGGATCACCATGCCCCCCACCCCCTCTCCCACCCCCTCCCCCTTCCCCTTCCCCACCCGCAGGGCACTGCTCCGAGCCGGGGCGGGCGTGGCCGGAGCCGCCCTGCTCGGCCTCGCCGCGCCCGCGACCGCCCGCGCCGGCTCCCCGGCCCCCTTCGGCCCGTACGGTTCGCCCGCGCAGCGTCTCGACTCCCGCACCCGCTACGTGGACCCGCACGGCCGCGGCGACCACACCACCGTCCAGGCGGCCGTCGACGCCGCGTCCGGCACCGGCCGCACCTTGGTCATCGCGCCCGGCACCTACCGCGAGACGGTGAGCATCACGGCGGCCCGCGCCGGTCTGACCCTCGTCGGGGCGAGCGACGACCCGCGCGACACCGTCATCGTGTACGACAACGCCGCCGGCACCATGAAGCCGGACGGCTCCGGTACGTACGGCACCAGCGGCTCGGCGACCACCACGGTGCGCGCCGACGGCTTCACCGCCTACCGGATCACCTTCGCCAACGACTTCCTGCGCGCGGACCACCCGGACATCACCGGGACGCAGGCCGTCGCCATCAAGGTGACGGGCGACCGTTCGGCGTTCCACCGGTGCCGTTTCCTCGGCCACCAGGACACCCTGTACGCCGACTCGGCCGCCCTGTCCGTCTTCGCCCGCCAGTACTTCGCCCACTGCCACATCGAGGGCGACGTCGACTTCGTCTTCGGCCGGGGCACCGCCGTGTTCGAGCACTGCAGGTTCCACACGCTCGCCCGCGACGTCCCGTTCACACCGAAGGGCATGGTGTTCGCCCCGTCCACCGCACGCGCCAACCCCTACGGGTACCTGGCCGTGAAGTGCCGTATCACCAGCGGCGCCGAGGACGCCGCGTACAAGCTGTCCCGCCCCTGGGTGCCGAGCTCCGACACCACCGCCAGGCCGTCGCTGGTCGTCCGTGACACCTGGATCGGCCCCGGTATCGACGCGGCGGCGCCGTACACGAACATGCGCGACGAGTTCCCGTGGCAGGCGCAGCGGTACGCCGAGTACCGCAACACCGGCCCCGGCGCGCGGATCGTCGTCCCCGAGAACCGTCCCCGACTCGACGCCGAGGGGGCCGCGTCGGCGACCCGGGACACGTACCTGGGGGACTGGCGGCCGTGGCGGAACCCGGAACGTTACATGGCGTAAACGCGGGCGGGCAGGTGGCGGCGCGACCATCGACGTACCCCACCCGCCGAGGAGTGCCGGTACCACGTCGGCACAGGCCCCCGACCGGCCGGCAGGCAGGCCGGGGGCCGTCAGCGGGCAGGCCGGGCCGTCAGCCGGCCGTCACCCGCCGCGCCCGGCCCTCGTACCGCAGCGCGACACCGGTGGCCGCCGCGCCCAGCCCCTCCCACAGCCCGACCCCCAGGAACCCGGCCGGCGCCCGCCCCGAGACGACGGCGGCTGTGAACACCACACAGGTCAGCATCCGGAACGGCACCGTCCACCGGAAGAAGGCGCGCCAGTCGGCGAGCGCCGCCAGCACGTAGTACACGCCCATGTTGACCGCCGCCATCGAGGAGGCGGTCACGAAGACAGGCGTGTGGTCCCCCTCCGCGCGGCGGGCGTCCGGTAGGGGTTCGAAACCCATGACCATGAGCAGAGCGTCCGGGGTGACCAGTCCCACCACGCCGAGGGACGTGGCGAGCAGGCCGAAGACGGCCATGGTCCAGCCGGACAGGGAACGGGGGCGGGGCAGCCGCACAGCGGTCCTTCCGTGACGCAGGGGCAGGGTGGCGCGGGGCAGGGTGGCGCAGGGCAGAGTGACGCGGGGGCACAGTGCGAACCCCCTGCCTATCGTGCGCCGCACGACGGCCCCGCACCGGGTCCCCGTAACGCGCCACCGGCACCGGCCGCCCACGCATCGCCACCACCGCCGCACCCGCACCCGGTCAGGACGCCAGCGCGGCGGCCATCATCTTCCGCGCGACCGGAGCGGCCAGCCCGTTGCCGCTGACCTCGGCGCGGGCGGCGTCGGAGTCCTCCACGAAGACCGCGACGGCCACCTCCTCACCGCTGTCGGCGTCCTTCGCGTACGAGGTGAACCAGGCGTACGGCTTCTCGCTGTTGTCGACGCCGCGCTGTGCCGTACCGGTCTTGCCGCCTACCTCCGCGCCGTCGACGCGGGCGTTGCCGCCGGTGCCGCGCTCGACCACCGTGACCATCGCGGACCGCAGCTGTCCGGCCGTGGAGGACGACACGATCCGCTCCGCCCCGCCCCCGTCCTCGTACGACTCCAGCGTGTCGCCGTCGGCGTCCACGACCCGGGACACCATGTGCGGCGCCGCCAGGACCCCGTCGTTGGCGAGGGCGGCGGACACCATGGCGATCTGCAGCGGCGTGGCCGTCACGTCGAACTGCCCGATGCCGGTCAGCGCGGTCTGCGCCTCGTCCATCCCGGCCGGGTACACGCTCGTGTACGCCCGTACCGGTACGTCCTGCTCCGCGTCGTTGAAGCCGAACCGCTCGGCCATCGCCCTGACCTTGTCCTGGCCCAGGTCGACCGCCATCTTGCCGAACACGTTGTTGCACGAGTACTGGAGCGCGGTGCGGATCGAGGCGTTCGCACACGGCGCCGACGGGTTCTCGTTCTTCAGGACCGTCCGCGTGCCCGGCAGCGTGTACGGGGCGGGGCTCGTCGTCGGCGCGTCGACCGAGCCGTACAGCCCGTCCTCCAGGGCGGCCGCCGCGACGACCAGCTTGAACGTCGAACCGGGAGCGACGGGCTGCCGGATCGCCCGGTTCGTCATCGGTTTCGCACCGTCGGCGACGAGCTTCCGCCAGGTGCCGCCGTCCGACGACCCGGCGATGGCCGACGGGTCGTACGAGGGCGTGCTCACCATGCCGAGGATCCGGCCCGTCTTCGGGTCGATCGCGACGGCCGCGCCCTTCTTGCCGCCGAGCGCCTCGTACCCGGCCTTCTGCACGGCCGGGTCGACGGTGGTCAGGACGTCGCCGGGCTCGGTCCGCTCGCCGGTCAGCGCGTCCAGCGGGTTCTTCAGCCGGGTGTCGGTGCCGTCGAGCACCTTGGAGTAGACGCCCTCCAGCTGGCTCGCCCCGTACGCCTGCGAGCTGAATCCGGTGACCGGCGCGTACAGCTCGCCCTCGGTGTAGGTCCGCTGGTACGCCAGATCGCCCCCTGTCGTCCGCTGCGAGCCGGTGACCGGCTTGCCGGCCACGACGATGTCACCGAGTGGCTGCGCGTACCGCGCCATGACGTTCCGCCGGTTGTTGTCGCTGTCCGCCAGGGCCTTCGCTTCGTACGCCTGCACCCAGGTCGCCCGCAGCAGCAGGGCGAACACCAGCAGCAGGGAGAAGACGGCCGCTCTTCTGATCGTCTTGTTCATCCCGGAGGAGGACGAGCGGGGCCGGGCGGTACGTTCCGATCCGCCCGTCTTCTCACCGAATCCTCATCTCACCGAACGCGCCGAACGGACCATCTCACCGAGCGTGCCGAGCGTGCTCGAGCGTGCCGAGCGCAACCGCCGCACCGAGCGCGTCGGCGCGGGCGCGCCCGCCGCGCCATCGGCCGCCCCTCACGCCGGCCGGATGAATCCCGACTCGTACGCGGCGATCACCGCCTGCGTCCGGTCCCGGGCGCCCGTCTTGGCGAGCACCGCCGCCACGTGGGTCTTCGCGGTCGCCGGGCCGACGGCGAGGCGCGCCGCGATCTCCGCGTTCGTCAGCCCCCGCGCCATCAGCCGCAGCACGTCCGCCTCCCGCTCGGTCAGCCGGGCCGCCCAAGGCGCCGCCGGGGCCGGGCGCGCCCGCGTCGCGAACTCGGCGGCCAGGCCGCGCAGCGCCGCCGGGTACAGCAGGGAGTCGCTGCGCGCGACCAGCCGTACCGCGCCGACCAGGTCCTCGGCCGCGGCCCGCTTCAGCAGGAATCCCGCGGCCCCGGCCCGCAGCGCCTCGTACACGTACGCGTCGTTCTCGAACGTCGTCACCACCACGATCCGGGGTGGCTCGTCCATGGACGCCAGGACGCGCTCCGTGGCCCGGATCCCGTCGATCTCCGGCATCCGTACGTCCATCAGCACCACGTCCGGGCGCAGCTCCCGCACCACCGACACCGCCTCAGCGCCGGTCGCGGCCTCGCCGACCACGGTCAGGTCGGGCTCGGCCTCCAGGATGACCCGCAGGGCGGTGCGCACCATCCGCTCGTCGTCCGCGAGGACCACGCGGATCACCGGCGGCCTCCCGTCAGCGGCAGCCGGACGGACAGCCGCCAGGTCGTCCCGTCGCCGACCGGGCCGGACGCGGCCCGGCCGCCGAGCAGTACGGCGCGTTCGGTGACGCCCCGCAGTCCCCGGCCGCCACCGGGCCGTACGACGGGGGCCCGTCCGGACAGCGGATTCTCCATCGTGATCTCCAACTCCTCGTCCTCCACCCGCAGGCGCAGCGACACCCGCGCGGCCCCCGCGTGACGCAGGGCGTTGCTCAGGCCCTCCTGCACGATGCGGTACGCCTCGCGCGACACCGGTCCCGGCACGGTGGACGGGTCGCCCACCGCCTCGTACGCCACCCGCACGCCGCTGTGCGCGAGCAGCACGTCCAGGCCGTCCAGCCCCGGACCCGACAGCCCCACCCCGTCCCCGTCCCGGTCCGGGGGCTCGTCCTGCTCGTCCCTGCGCAACAGCCCCAGCACGGAGTCCAGTTCGCCGACGGTGCGCCGGGTCGTCTCCTCGATCGCCGCCAGCGCCTCGCGTACGAAGGAGAGATCGGCGTCCGGGCCGCCGCCGTCCAGGACCCGCCGCGCCGCACCCGCCTGGAGGGTCACGGCGCTGAGCGCATGGCCCACGGAGTCGTGCAGCTCCCGGGCGAGCCGGTTGCGCACGGCCAGTTCGGCGGCCCGCCGCTCGGCCGCGGCCAGCCGGTCGGCGGGGGTCGGCCCGAGGAGCACGGGCGCCTGCCGGGCCAGCAGCGCCCCGGCCCCGGCCGCGGCCGCGACGAGCGCGACCAGCATCAGCAGCCCGGCGGGCACGCCGAGCGCCACCAGCCACCCCGCGTCGAGGCCGTAGTACGTGGCCAGGGCCGACTCCCGCAACCCGGCCGAGAACGGTATGGCCATGGTCGCCACCGCGAACGGCGGCAGCGCCAGGGTCGCCCCGCTGATCAGCCCGCCCAGGCCCACGTGGAGCGTGAACCAGCCGGCCGTACGGGCCCTCGCCGCCCGCGACCGCGCCGGGCCCTCCGCGAACCGCCCCGCCGGGACCCCGCACAGCGCCCGCGCCGCCGCCACCGACATCGGCCGGGTCAGCGGGAACAGGGCCGTGACGGCGGCGAGCGGCAGCGCGATCCCGTACGCCCCGAACTGGGCCGCCAGGGAGCCGCCGAACGCGGCCCCGTTCGCGACCGGCGCCAGCAGGACGAGCCCCAGCAGCCAGTACGGCATCAGCAGCGCGCCGCCCAGGATCAGATGCACCCAGCGCAGCCGTGCCCGCCGCCCCAGCAGCGCCCCGACGATCCGTCTCATCCGGCGCGCCGCCGCAGGAAGACGGCCACGCAGCCGGCCAGTGCCATCCCCGTGATCATCTCGCCAGCGTAGGTGAGCGTCAGCAGCGTCGAGGGTTCCTTCGCCGGATCGCTCACGGGCGTCATGGCGGTGAGCAGCAGCCAGCCGCCCCAGCAGCCCACGGCGGCGGAGCCGACCCACGCGAGTGCCAGAGGCACCTTCACCGGCAGCTTCGCCCGTAGCGGCCGGGCGCGCCGGAACAGGAGCGCCGCGACGCCGGCCACGGCGACCGCCGCGTACAGCGTCCGCGCCAGCTCCAGGGCGTGGAAGTCGGCCGTGCGCTCCCCGACCCGGGCGGACGTCAGCCCGGCCGTCATGCCGAGCGCCCACGCCAGGTGCAGCGCGGCCGGCACCAGCAGGGCGAGGGACGCCACCAGGGCGACCGCCCGTACGCCACGTCCGGACACGGCGGGGGAGAGGTCCCCTACCGAGCCCTGCCACAGCCGGCCCCAGCGGACCCGCGCGTACCGCGCGAACAGCGCGCCGAGCGTGAGGCCCTGCACGATGAAACCGCCGTAGACGACGGTGAACACCCACGGGTCGAGGAACGGCTCCGAAGGCCGGGACGCGAGCTGCTCCCCGTCCGCCAGCAGCCCGGCCAGCAGCTGCACCGGGTACCCCACCATGATCGGCACGAGCAGTCCGGTCGCGACCCACATCGGGAAGGCGAGCAGCCAGGCCCGCACGCCCATGCCCCATCGCTGGGTGAACAGCAGCGCCAGCACGATCACGGCGGCGTCCATCAGGACGGTGACGCCGTTGGCGACCGCGACCAGCTCCGGTCGCTCCAGCAGCACACTGCCCTCGGGGATGCCGATCCGGCTCCCGGTCAGCCAGGCGGCCTTCAGCCCGAGGTAGGGGACGCAGGAGGCGATGGCGAGGGCGCGCAGCACCCGGGTCGTGGTGCCGGGCGCGGCGGGGCCGCCGGGTGCGGCCGGTGCGCCGGACGCGGGGCGGGGGAGCGATGTCGAGGTCATGCCTCCACGCTGCCGGTCGGCGCCCGTACGGCACCTCCTCCCGCCGGGCGAACCGTCTCCGCCGCACGGCGGAGACGGCCTCCGACCTCGGGCCGCGCCGCCCGGCGGCCCTGCCGCGCCCCGCCGCCTGGCGGCCCTGCCGCGACCCGCCGCCCGGCGGCCCCGCCGCGACCCGCCGCCCGCCCGGCCCGCCGGTCAGTCGGCCAGGCGCAGCACGACCTCGTCGGTCTCCTCGCCGCGCGCGTGCGCGAAGCCCCGGTCGTGGCCGACGACGACGAACCCGCACTTCTCCAGCACCCGGATCGACCCCGCGTTGTCCGCGGCGGCACGCGCGTGCAGCGGGCGCTCCGGCACCAGGTCGAGCAGCCCGCTCAGCGCGGCCGTGGCGACGCCGCGACCCCAGTACGCGCGGTCGATCCAGTAGGTGACCTCACGTTCCTCCGGCGGCCCGTACACGGCGGCGTGCCCGGCGAGGTCCCCGTCCACGAGGACGGCGCGGTTGAGGTCGCCGGAGCCCAGGACGCGTGCCCAGTGCGCGTCGAACCGGGCCCGGTCGGCGGGGTCCTCGGCCGCGAAGGCCGCCATACGGCGTGCCTCGGGGTCGCCCGTCATCGTGAAGAAGCGGTCGAGGTCCTCGGGCACCACAGGCCGCAGGACGACGAGCGACGTGCCGGCCATCAGAGCCTCCGGGTGGCGAGCGTCAGCCGGTCACGCGCGTCGAAGAGCGCGTCCTTGATCATCTGCTCATGGGCGGGGGTCAGCCGGGCCACCGGCACCGAGCAGCTGACGGCGTCCCGCGCGGGCGTCCGGTACGGAATGGCGATGCCGAAGCAGCGCAGGCCGAGCGTGTTCTCCTCGCGGTCCACGGCGTACCCCTGCTCGCGGATGCCGTGCAGTTCCTCGATGAGCTCCTCCCGGTCGGTGACCGTGTGTTCGGTGAGCGCGGGCAGCGTCTCCGGGAGCAGCTTGCGGACCTGCTCGTCGGTGTGGGTGGCGAGCAGCGCCTTGCCGAGCGACGTCGAGTGGGCGGGCAGGCGCCGGCCGACGCGGGTGAACGGCCGCAGATAGTGCTGGGACTGGCGGGTGGCGAGGTAGACGACGTTCGTGCCGTCGAGCCGGGCCAGGTGGATGGTCTCGGTGGTGTCGTCGGACAGCCGGTCGAGGGTGGGGCGGGCCGCGGTGACGACCTCGTCGCCGTCGATGTACGAGGTGCCGACCAGCAGCGCGCGCACGCCGATGCCGTAGCGCGTGCCGGTCGCGTCGGTCTCCACCCAGCCCAGTTCGACCAGGGTGCGCAGCAGCATGTACAGGCTGGACTTGGGGTAGCCGACGGCCTCCTGGACGGCGGTCAGGGAGTGCATGCCGGGGCTCCCCGCGAAGTACTCGAGCAACTCCACCGTACGGACCGCGGACTTGACCTGTGCCCCGCCGGCTCCGCCGCCGGTCTCGGCAGCGGTCTCGGTAGTAGACATCGCTCTTGACCCCTTCAGACGCCCGTTAATAGAGTCCCAGCATATTCATCATCAGGAACGCTGTTCAGAATACCGAACGAACGCGCGGGAACGCAGTCGGAGAGGACGCCGGTGTCAGCAGCACAAGTCTGGAGTGTCGACCCCCGAACCGGGAAGCGGCGGGAGCGGGTTGCGGTGGAAGCCACAGCCGGTGACGTCGACGCGGCCGTACGCGCCGCGCACGACGCCCGCGGCGCGCTCGGCGACCGCGCCGTCCGCGCCGCGTTCCTGCGTACCGCGGCCGGCCGGCTGGAAGCGGCCAAGGAGCGGCTCATCGCGGCGGCCGACGCCGAGACCGCGCTCGGCACGGCTCGTCTCACCGGTGAACTCGCCCGCACCTGCTACCAGTTGCGGGCCTTCGCCGACATCGTCGACGAGGGCGACTTCCTCGGCGTGATCATCGACCACCCCGATGACAGCGCCACCCCGCCCATCCCCGACCTGCGCCGCTACAAGGTGCCGCTGGGTGTCGTCGCGGTCTACTCGGCCTCGAACTTCCCCTTCGCGTTCTCCGTGCCGGGCGGCGACACCGCCAGCGCGCTCGCCGCCGGCTGCCCCGTCGTCGTCAAGGCCCACCCCGACCACCCGGAGACCTCCGAGGCGGTCGCCGCCGTCCTGCGCGAGGCCGCCGCCGAGCACGGCGTCCCCGAGGCGGTCGTCGGCCTGGTGCACGGCTTCGACGCGGGCGTCGAACTCGTACGGCACCCGCTCGTCGCCGCCGCCGGGTTCACCGGCTCCGTACGCGGCGGGCGGGCGCTGTTCGACGCGGCCGCCGCCCGCCCCGTACCCATCCCGTTCCATGGCGAACTCGGCTCCCTCAACCCGGTCGTCGTCACCGAGGCGGCCGCCGCCGAGCGCGCCGAGCAGATCGGGGCCGGGCTCGCCGGCTCGATGACGCTCGGTGTCGGCCAGTTCTGCGTCAAGCCGGGACTGGTGCTGGTGCCCTCCGGCGCGGCGGGCGACCAGCTGGTCAAGTCCCTCACGGACGCGGTCGGCGCGGTGGCGGAGGGCGTCCTCCTCGACCACCGCATGCGGGACAACTTCGTCGCGGGCGTCGCCGAGCGGGCCGCGCTGCCCGGGGTCGACGCCCCCGTCGCCCCGGGCGCGGCCGGCGACCACGCGGTGGCGGCGGGCTTCCTGACGGTCCCCGCGTCCCGCCTGGCGGCCGAAGGCGCGCACGACGTCCTCCTGGAGGAGTGCTTCGGCCCGGTCACCGTCGTGGCGAGGTACGAGGACGACTCCGAGGTGACATCCGTCCTCACCCGCCTCCCCGGCAACCTCACGGCGACGGTCCACCTCTCGTCGGCGGAGGCCGAGGGAGAGGGCGACGCGGCCGCCGTCCTCGCCGCGCTCACCCCGCTCGCGGGCCGCGTCCTCGTCAACGGCTGGCCCACCGGCGTCGCGGTCGCACCCGCCCAGCACCACGGCGGCCCCTACCCGGCCACCACCTCCACATCGACCTCCGTCGGCGGTACCGCCGTCGAGCGCTGGCTGCGCCCCGTCACGTACCAGTCCACCCCGGAGGCCCTGCTCCCGCCGGAGCTCCGCGACGCCAACCCGCTCGGCGTGCCGCGCCGGGTCGACGGCCGCCGCGAGAACTGACACCGGCCGGACGCGTACAGGCCAGACGCGTACAGGCCGGACGCGAATCGGCCGGGGGCGGGTGAAGCCGCCCGCCCCCGGCCGCGTGTCACACGGCCGCCCGGACGCCCTCCAGGAGGTCGGCGTCGGTGTAGGCCAGGCCGCCGATGCCCCAGCCTCCGTCGGAGGCGTGGAGGACGTTGATCCAGATGTCCGCCACGGCGTGGCCCGGCACGGTCAGCTCCTCGGCGATCGCGGTCGCCTCCTTGACGAACGCCGCACGGGTGGCGGCGTCCGGCAGCAGGACGCCGGGCAGCTTCAACTCGATCATCACGACCGGCCGGTTGACACCCCCGGCGTAGACGCGCGCGGCCGGCAGGACCTGCACCGTGCCGCCCACGATCGGGGCGAGGAACGCGTTGCCGGTCAACCCGCTGACCTCGATGAGGGCGGCGGTGAGCCGGGGCAGGATCTCGCGCTCGCCGGTTTCGGTGAGTACGCCCTGCGGGGCGGTGACGGTGATGGGCATGGGATCACGACTCCTCTGTCGACTCGCTAGTACGTACGTCCTAGCGAGAGGAACCCTGCAGTAGGATGGCCGTCCTAGTCAAGGGCGTAAGACCGGAACCGGGAGGCGGCATGGCCAAGGAGACCCGCGAGCGCATGATCGACGCGGCGGTGGACGCGCTGCGGCGTCGAGGGCTGGCCGGCATGTCCTTCACCGACGTCCTCGCGGCCAGCGGAGCCGCCCGCGGTGCGATCTACCACCACTTTCCCGGCGGTAAGAACCAGCTGGTCGCCGAGGCGGCCGCGCGGAACGGACAGGACGTCCGCGCCCGGCTGACCGCGCTGCCCGGCGCGGGCGCGGCCGGCCCCCGCGAGGTCGCCGAGGCGTTCATCGCCTTCGCCCGGCCGGTCGCCGAGGAGGCCGCGGGGGGCAGCGGCTGCGCCGTCGCCGCCGTCACCCTGCCGGCCGACGGGGACGGCAGGGAGCTGTGCCAGGTCGCGTCGGGCGTCTTCGGCTCATGGACCGAGCGGCTCACCGAGGCCCTGACGGCTGCGGGCATGGCCCCGGACGCCGCCGCCGACAGCGCGCACCTGCTGGTCAGCCTCCTGGAGGGCGCACAGGTCCTGTGCCGCGCGGCCGCCACGGCAGCCCCCTTCGACCATGCCTCCCGCGCCGCGCTCAGCCTGTTCCCCGAAGCCCCGGAGCCCCCGGGCCGACCCGGCCGGGTGTAGCGGGCGGCCGGGGGCTCGACGGCGGAAATGCATGAGCGGTGCGCCCGCCACGCGTCCTATCGTGTACCGCTGCCGTCCGCACCGGGACGGCCCGACGGGAGAGGCGGCGGAGTGCCGGACGCGTACGAGGTCATGCTGGACGCCGAGTTGAGCAAGGCGTTCGACGTGTGGTCCAGCTATCTGGACGCACGGACGGGCGAGGACCCGCGGGTACGTGCCGGACTGCGCGCCATGCTGGAGTCGGCCCGCGAGGCCGCCGCCGACGGCGAACCCGCCACCGCGCGGGCCGTGCTGGCGGACATGTACGACGAGGCCCGGGAGGCCGCCCTGCCCTGGGCCCCGTCACCGCCCCGCCCCTGCGAGGCCGACCGGCAGGCGCGCGACTACGCCAAGGACGCGCTGCCACGGGTGCTCCCCCTGGACCTCCGGGACCGCCTCGACGGCATCGCGCTCTTCCTGAGCGTCACGGGCCGCCGCCTCCGGACCGCGCCCGGCCTCGACGCGGCCACGCGCCAGGACGTCCTCTACATCACCGCCCGCGCCGGGATGGCCCTCGACCTCGCCCACCCGGCAGCGGCGCACCGCGAGCTGGACCGCCTCAAGGCGATCGCGCGCCGCTGCGGCGTCGAGCCCTGACGGGCGGTCGTACTCCCGCGTGCCACACGATGTCGCTCCGGGCGCAGGCGCCTGTCGGGGCACGTGGACCGACGAGACCACCTGCGGGGACGAACGCACGAGAGCCCCGCCCGCGCGGCTCGGGGGAGACTGCTTGGACGGGGGCTGGACGGCCCTGCAGGGCAGCGCTCAGCGTCTCGCGGACCTCCGCGCTGTGCCGACTGGGGCGTCGGCGGCACCCGCGCCATATAAGCCTCTCTTTGATGTGGTGGGTTGAAACTCGCAATTGACTTGGAGACTGGGCGCCTCCAGGGTGGTTCCATGGACACCTTGGGAGGCGCCGAATTCGCCCCGGCGCACACGTACTTGAACACCTCCAGCTGCGGCCTGCTGCCCCGCCGCACCATCGAGGCGATGAACGCCCTCATGGCGGAGACCGCCGCCGGGGCGCCCGGTGGGCTCGGGAGCCATGAGACCGTCGAGGCCGCGCGGGCCGCCTTCGCCCGGCTCGTCGGCGTCCGTACGGACCGGGTGGCCGTCGGCAGCTCGGTGGCCGTCCATGTCGGGCTCATCGCCGCCTCCCTGCCGGCCGGGGCCGAAGTCCTGCTGCCGGAGGGGGACTTCAGCTCCGTCGTGACGCCCTTCACCGTACGGCCGGACCTCAAGCCGAGGTTCGTGCCGCTGGACGAGCTGGCCGGGGCCGTGCGGCCGGGGACGGCGCTCGTCGCCCTCTCCGCCGTACAGTCGTCGAACGGCAGGGTCGCCGATCTCGCGGCGGTCCGGGAGGCGGCCTCCGCCCACGGCGCGCGGACCCTGCTGGACGCGACCCAGTCCGCGGGCTGGCTCCCGCTCGACGCGGGCGCCTACGACTACACCGTGACCGGCGCCTACAAGTACCTCGTGTCCCCGCGCGGCGCCTCGTTCCTCACCGTCACCGAGGACGCGCAGGACTCGCTGCTCCCGATCCACGCGGGCTGGTACGCCGCCGAGAACCGGACGGCCGAGAACTCGTACGGCCCCGCGGACCCGCTCGCCTCCACCGCCCTGCGGTTCGACGAAGGGCCCGTGTACCTCTCGTACCACGGAGCCGAACAGTCCCTCGCCCTGCTGAGCGCGGTCGGCGTCGACACGATCCACGCCCATGTCACCGCGCTGGCCGCGCGCCTGCGGTCCGGGCTGGCCTCCCTCGGGTACGCGCCGCAGCCCGGCGAGTCCGCGATCGTCGCCGTCCCGGGCCTCGCCGGCCGGCTGCCCGAGCTGGAGCGCGCCGGTGTCGTCACCGCCGCCCGCGCGGGCAACCTCCGGGTGTCCTTCCACCTCTACAACTCGGCCGCCGACGTGGACCGGGTCCTGGACGTGCTCGGCGGCTGAGCCCCGCGCCGGGTCAGGGGCACACCTCGGTGTCGGCGCCCGGGTGGCAGGACTCGCCCGTCTGCTTGCAGAGGTTCGCCTCGACCCTGTCCAGCAGCCTCGTCAGCTCGGCCCGCTCCGCCGGTCCGAGCCCGGCGAGGGTCTGCTCCTCGAGACCGGCCCAGGCGTCCGCCACCTCGCCGAGCAGCCCGCCGTCCTCGCAGGTCGCCTCGACGAGCACCGCGCGGCGGTCCGCCGGGTCTGGGCAGCGGCGTACGTGTCCGGCCTGCTCCAGACGCTGGAGCATCTTGGTCACGGTCGACGGGTCGAGATCCATCGCCTTGATCAGCTCCGACTGGCGTACGGGGCCCCGGTCCCAGAGGTACATCATCACGAACTCCTGGCCGGGGTAGAGCCCGGCCGTCCGCAGCAGTCGGCCGGCGGCGATGCGGTGGAGCCGGGCGACCCGGGAGATCGCGAGGCTGACCGGGCCGCCCCGCGCCGCCGTGGGCAGCAGCCCGTCGGGGCACGTGCCGGTTCGCGGCCCGGCGACCCGGGTGGCGGTACGCGGCTCCGCCTCCCCGGCGGCCCCGGCGGCGGTGCGCGGTGAAGGCGGCGACGGCTCGGCCGGTCCCGTGCCGGTTCGCGGGGCCTCCGGGCCGGTGCCGGTTCGCGGCGCCTCGGGGCTGGTGGCGGGCATCGGTCGTCCTCCCGGTCGGGTGCCTTCAGTCTATCGACGTCGGCCGCTATTGCTTGGTCGGCCAACCATTGGGGTAGGGTGGCGTCACCGGCACATAGTTGGCCGACCACATATTTCTTTGGGGGCATCCGTGACCACCGCGTTCGACCCGATCGACCTGTCCGGTACGCAGCTGTCCAACCGCATCGCCATGGCACCCATGACCCGGGGGCGGGCGGCCGGCGGCCGCGTACCCACCGACCTCATGGCCACGTACTACGCCCAGCGCGCCTCGGCCGGGCTGATCATCAGCGAGGGCATCCAGCCGTCACCCGCGGGCCAGGGCTACCCGAACACCCCCGGCCTGCACTCCACCGAGCAGACCGCCGCCTGGCGCACCGTCACCGACGCCGTCCACGCCGCGGGCGGCCGGATCTTCGCCCAGCTCATGCACACCGGCCGCATCGGCCACCCGTCGCTCGTCGCCGACCACCCCGGCGACCTCCACCCCGTGGCGCCGTCCCCCGTACGGGCCGCAGGACAGCTTTTCACCGCCGACGGCCTGAAGGACTTCGTCACGCCCCGCGAACTCACCGACGCCGAGGTGCGCGAGGTGATCGCCGACTTCGCGGCGGCCGCGCGCAACGCCGTCGACGCGGGCTTCGACGGCGTCGAGCTGCACGGCGCGAACGGCTATCTCATCCACCAGTTCCTGGCGCCCGGCACCAACCGGCGCACCGACGCGTGGGGCGGCTCCGTCGAGGGCCGCGTCCGCTTCGCCGTCGAGGCCGTCCGGGCCGTCGCCGCCGAGATCGGCGCCGCGCGCACCGGCCTGCGCGTCTCGCCCGGGAACCCGTACAACGACATCGACGAGCCCGAGCCCGAGGCCACGTACACCGCGCTCGTCACGGCGATCGAGCCGCTCGACCTGGCCTACCTGCACGTCCTGGAGGCCGCCCCCGGCACGCGCGACCTCACCGTCGCGCTGCGCAAGCGGTTCCCGGGCACGTTCATGCTCAACCCGTTCACCGAGGAGGCGACCGGCACCGAGTCGCTCGCGCTCATCGAGAACGGCACCGCCGACATGCTCGCGTACGGCAGGCTGTTCCTCGCCAACCCGGACCTCCCGGCGCGGCTCGCCGCCGGTGGCCCGTTCAACACGCCGGACGAGCGCACGCTCTACGGCGGCGACCACACGGGCTACACCGACTACCCGTCGCTGTAGCCACCGGGGGAGCGGGGCCCGCCACCGTTTTCAGGTCGGTGGCGGGCCCCGCCGCCGTGGACGCGCGGCTCACCGCACCGGGGTGAAGTCCCGTGCCCCGATGAACTCGGGCCGGCGCACCGGCGCCGCGAACGGCTCCACCGCCGCGTTCTCCACGCTGTTGAACACGATGAAGACGTTGCTGCGCGGGTACGGCGTGATGTTGTCGCCGGAGCCGTGCATGCAGTTGCAGTCGAACCAGGTCGCCGACCCGGCCCTGCCCGTGAACAGGCGGATGCCGTGCGCGTCCGCCAGCTTTGTCAGCGCCTCGTCCGACGGCGTGCCCGCGTCCTGCATCTGGAGCGACTTCTTGTAGTTGTCCTTCGGCGTGGCGCCCGCACAGCCCAGGAACGTCCGGTGCGACCCGGGCATGATCATCAGGCCGCCGTTGGTGTCGTGGTTCTCGGTCAGCGCGATCGACACGGACACGGTCCGCATCCGCGGCAGGCCGTCCTCCGCGTGCCACGTCTCGAAGTCCGAGTGCCAGTAGAACCCGGACGCGCCGAAGCCCGGCTTCACGTTGATCCGCGACTGGTGGACGTACACGTCCGAGCCGAGGATCGCCCTGGCCTGCCCGACCACGCGCTCGTCGCGCACCAGCCGCGCGAACACGTCGCTGATCCGGTGGACCTCGAACACCGACCGTACGTCCTGGGACGTGGGCTCGATGATCGCGCGCTCGTCCGCCCGTACGGCCGGGTCGGCGATCAGCCGGTCGAGTTCGGCGCGGTACACCGCGACCTCGTCGTCGGCGAGCAGGTTCTCGACCGCGAGGAAGCCGTCCCGGTCGTACGACTCGAGCCCGTCGCGCGGGCCCCAGACGACCGGGTCCTGACGAGGCGTCAACACCTCGGCGGCTCCGCGAGTGGGGTACAGGTCCTCCATGGTCAGTCCTCCTCCGTCAGCAGCGGGTAGACACCGTTCTCGTCGTGGTCCTCCCGTCCCGTGACGGGCGGGTTGAAGACGCACACGCACCGGAAGTCGGTCTTCGGACGCAGGGTGTGCCGCTCGTGGCCGTCCAGCAGATACATCGTGCCGGGCGAGATCCAGTGCGTCTCGCCCGTCTCGCCGTCGGTCAGCTCGGCCTCGCCCTCGACGCACAGCACGGCCTCGATGTGGTTGGCGTACCACATGGACGTCTCCGTGCCCGCGTACAGCACGGTCTCGTGCAGCGAGAAACCGACCTTCTCCCGGGCGAGGACGATGCGTTTGCTCTCCCACGTCCCTGACGCGGACCTCACATGACGCTCGGTGTTCTCGATGTCCTTGAGCGATCGGACGATCACTGCGGCTTCCTTCCTTCGTCCCTGTGTACGTACGCTTCGGGTGGTGCGGGGCGCGCCGTTTCCTCCGCCGCTGTCTCCGGCCGCCACTCCCGACCGCTCCTCCCGCCGTGTGGCGGGCCGTGTGGCGGGTCGTGTGGCGGGCCGGGTGTCGCGGGTCGTGTCGCGGGGCGGCTCACGCGGCCGCGCCCCGGGTCGTGTCTCAGGCCGTTTCGCGGACCGCGCGGGCCAGCGTGCGCAGCCCCTCGTCCAGCTCCTCCGGCGTGACGGTCAGCGGCGGCAGCAGCTTGACCACCTCGCTCCGCGGGCCCGACGTCTCCAGCAGCAGCCCCAGGTCGAACGCGCGCCGGCAGATCGCGTCGGCGCGCGCCTTGTCCGAGAACTCCAGGCCCCAGACCAGGCCCCGGCCCCGGTAGTGGGCGCCGTCGGCGGAGTTCTCGTCGCAGATCGCCAGCAGCGTCTGCTCCACCTGCTCGCCCCGTACGACGGTCTGCTTCTCCATCTGGCCGTCGGCCCAGTAGGTGTCCAGCGCGGCCGTGGCGGTCACGAAGGCCGGGTTGTTGCCGCGGAACGTGCCGTTGTGCTCGCCCGGCCCCCACACGTCCAGCTCGGGCCTGAACAGGCAGAGCGACATGGGCAGTCCGTACCCGCTGATCGACTTCGACAGGGTGACGATGTCCGGGGTGATGCCCGCCTCCTCGAAGGAGAAGAACGCGCCGGTACGCCCGCATCCCATCTGGATGTCGTCGACGATCAGCAGCATGTCCTGGCGCCGGCACAGCTCGGCCAGGGCCCGCAGCCACTCCGGGCGGGCGACGTTGATGCCGCCCTCGCCCTGGACGGTCTCCACGATCACGGCGGCCGGCTTGTTGAGGCCGGAGCCCTGGTCCTCCAGGAGCCGCTCGAACCAGAGGAAGTCCGGGACGCGGCCGTCCAGGTAGTTGTCGAAGGGCATCGGTGTGCCGTGCACCAGCGGGATGCCGGCCCCGGCGCGCTTGAACGCGTTGCCGGTGACGGCGAGCGAGCCCAGCGACATGCCGTGGAAGGCGTTGGTGAACGACACGATCGACTCGCGGCCCTTCACCTTGCGGGCCAGCTTCAGCGCCGCCTCCACGGCGTTGGTGCCGGTCGGGCCGGGGAACATGACCTTGTACGGCAGGTCGCGCGGGCGCAGCACCACGTTCTGGAAGGACTCCAGGAACGCGCGTTTCGCGGTCGTCGCCATGTCCAGGCCGTGGGTGATGCCGTCGCGCTCCAGGTAGTCGAGCAGCGCGCGTTTCAGCACCGGGTTGTTGTGGCCGTAGTTGAGGGATCCGGCCCCGGCGAAGAAGTCCAGGTAGGTGTGTCCGTCCTCGTCGGTGAGCCGGGCGCCCTGCGCGCGGTCGAACACGGCGGGCCAGCCGCGGCAGTAGCTGCGCACCTCCGACTCCAGGGTCTCGAAGACACTCAGGGCGGGCGGGGTGATGGTCACAGCGGTCACTCCAGAAGGGGGTGAGGGGTGGTCGGGGCGGCCGGGGCCGCTCAGACGGCCGGGGTGCCGGCCTGGGTGGTCGCGGGGGCCGACGGCGCGGACGGCGAGGGGGCCGGTGGCGCGGAGGGCGACGGCGAGGGGGCCGAGGGCGCGGACGGCGGCGCCGGGGTGTCGGCGGCGACCGGGCTGATGCGGTACAGCACCTCGGGCTCGTGCGTGCCCTCGGGGAACAGGCCACCGTCGAAGAGGACTTCGCGCTCCAGTGACGCGCCCCGGCGCTGTGCGAACGACGTGAACAGCCGGTCGGACGCGATGTTGTCCGGCGTGACGGTGGTCTCGACGGTACGGATGCCCTGCGGCGCCAGACGCGTGGTCAGCGCGTCCAGCAGCACACCGGCCAGGCCCTGACCCCGGTGGTCGTGGTCGACGGCCACCTGCCACACCACGAGCGTCCCCGGCCGCTCGGGCCGGACGTAACCGGTGACGAAGGCGACCGGTTCGCCGTCGGCGCCCCGGGCCACGAGCGAGGTGGCGGCGAAGTCCCGGCACCAGAGGAGGTAGCTGTACGAGGAGTTGAGGTCCAGGACCTCGGAGTCGCGGGCGATGCGCCAGATCGCGGCCCCGTCCTCGACGCGTGGCGTGTCGACGCCGATCGCCTCAGGGAATTCGCTCGGTGATTCGGTTCGGTGCGCCGTTCGGGACGCTGTTCCGGATGTGGTGGGTGAATCGGTACGGGCACGTGCAAGGTCTGCTTGTGCGGCGGTCATGCGGAGAAAACTTACCGAGCAATTTCTTTTATTGCATGGGGGTGAGGGGTTGGGTGACGTGCCGTTCTGTGTTATCACGCGGGCGTGAGATCCCAGCGAATGCCCTGGTGGATCGTGTCGTTTGTCCGGGTATTACCGGACGAAAGGGATGTGATGTGGAGTGCGTCACACTGCGGCAACCCGCTTGACATGTAACCGTATTGCCCGTCGAATCGTGTTGAAATCTTGGCGTTTAAGGCCGGGGAAACCGGGCAGAAGAATGCGGGGAGCTGCCCACTGGAAAAGGATGCCGGAATTGCGCCGGGAATTCGGTGTCGATTCCCGTTCCCCCCTTGTTCGGCCTCTGTTCCGGCCTCTGTTCCGGCTCCTGTTCCTGCGGCGCCGGCCCATGTCCGCCCCGCGTCGACATCCCGTCCGGCATCGCGTCCGGCATCGCGTCCGGCATCGCGTCCGGCACCCTGTCCGGTCGGCGCCCGCCGCGTCTCCGCCGGCCCTTCCACCGGGCGTTCCGTCGCGCTTCCGCCGCGCTTCCTCCGCGCGGCGACGGCCGATACGCCCTGGCAGAGGCGCCGGACCTGTCATCCTGGCCTCATCGTCGTCACGAACAGCGGTGGGTGGGGGGCCCGGCAGTGGAACTGCGTCAGCTGGAGTACGTCGTCGCCGTCGCGGAGGAACTCGGCTATGGCCGGGCCGCCGAACGGCTGCGCACCGACCCGGACAGCGTGCGCGTCCGGATCGCCCATCTGGAGCGCGAGCTGGGGGTGCGGCTCTTCGACGGCGCGTCGGGCCACCTGCGGCTCACCTCGGCGGGCGAACGGCTGCTGCCCGAGGCGCGGGCGGCGCTCGCGGCCGCCGCCCGGGTCCGGGAGACGGCCGCCGGTATCACCGCGGGCACCGTGGGCCTGATCCGGCTCGGTACGAGCCGTGCCTTCGCCGACCGCGTCTACCGCGCCCTCGGCACGCTCACCGCGCACCGCCCCCGGCTGCGCGTCCGGCTGGAGCGCGCCCCCCAGGCGGCGCGGCTCGCGGCGGTGCGCTCCGGCACGTTCGACGCCGCGCTCGTCCGTACCGTGGCCCATGCCGACGGGGTGGCCCTGCACCCCGTCTGGTCGGACCCCCTGATCGCCGCGCTGCCGGCCGGGCACCCCCTCGCCGACGACGATCCGCCCCGGCTGGAACGGCTGGCCGCGCTGCCGCTGCGGCTCGCCCCGCGCGAGGCCAATCCGGCCTTCCACGACCTGATCACGGCCGCGCTCCCGGACTGGACGCCGGGGCCGCCGTTCACCACCCTCCGGGAGACGCTGCGCGAACTCGCCGCCACCCCGCAGCCCTCCTGGACCGTCTTCTACCCGATGGGCGTCCTGGCGCCGACCCGGCGGCTGGTGTTCCGTACGCTCCCCGGCCTCCGGGTCCCCGTGTCGCTGGCCACCCCGCCGGGCCCGCTGACCCCGCCGGTGCGCGCCCTGCTGGACGCCCTCACCAGCGGCCCTGTGACCGAGCCGGATACGCCCGCGCGGGGCACCCGACCCGTCGTGCCAGGCCCCACCGCGCCCGGCGGGAGCAGGGTGCCGAGACCCTGACCCGCCCCCGACCCCCCGGCCCCCGCTCCGACCCCGCTACCGCTACCGCTACCGCCACGCCTCGTCCACGGCGCGCCGCGCCGCCGCCGGGGTGACCGTCGCGCCCGTACCGCCGAGTGCCGCGCCCAGGGCGTCCAGGCAGGCCCGTACGGTGTCCGGGGTGGCGTCCATGCCGTAGTGGTTCACCCGGATCATCTCCCGGGCGAGCGCACCGCCGCCCGCGACCAGCGGCAGCGACGGGTCCGCGGCCAGCGCCTTCGCGACCAGCTCCGCCGCGTCGACGCCCGCCGGGGTGCGCAGCGTCGTCGCCACCGGGGCGGCCTCCCGTGCCTCGTACACGTACGGCTCCAGGCCGCCGCCGAGGGCGAGCGCCCCCGCGCGGGTCGCCGCGGCGGCCGCCGCGTGCCGGGCCATGGTCGTCTCCAGGCCCTCCGCCTCGATGCGCTCCAGGCACGCGTCCAGCGCGAGCACCTCCAACTGCGCGGGGGCGTGCGGCAGCGTCGTACGGCCCCGGTCGATCCAGCGCTCCTTCCAGTCGACGAGCGACAGATACGAACGCCGGGGCGCCGCCGGGTTGGCCGCGAACCGCTGCCACGCGCGCTCGCTCACCGACACCGCCGAGACGCCCGCCGGGCCGGCCATGGCCTTCTGCGCGCCGATCACGCACAGGTCGACGCCCCACGCGTCCGGCAGCAGCGGCTCCGCGCCCACCGACGCGACGGCGTCCAGCATGAACAGCGCGCCGTGCGCCCGGACGACCTCGCCGATCTCCGCGACCGGGTTGGTGTTGCCGGTCGCCGCTTCGGCGTGCACGAGCGACACGAAGTCGATCTCCGGGTGCTCGGCGAGCGCCCGCTCCACCTGCTCGGCGGTGACGGCCGTGTGGAACGGCACCGCCAGGTCCACGACCGTCGCGCCGCAGTCGCGCAGCCAGTCGCCGAAGGTCTGTCCGTACGGGCCGGTGACCACGTTCAGCGCGGTCGAACCGGGCCGTGCGCCGCCGCGGATACAGCCCTCCAGCGGCAGCAGCGCCTCGCCCTGGGTGATCACCACGTCCTGCTCGGTGCCGAGCAGCGCGGCCACGCGCCGCTCGACGGCCGCGAAGCGGGCGGCGGTCAACGGGGGGAGGTCGAGGAGGGGGTGGACCACGGTGATCTGCTCTCTTCTCTCATACGGAGGCTGCGGCGAACGCTGCGACGGGACTGCTCCGCCGAGCGTACCCAGGGCCTCGTACAGTGCTGGATATGAGCGATCACGTGGTGCTGCATGTGAAGGGGCGGGTGCTCGTCGGCCCGGAGGACGTGCGCGACGAGCTGTGGGTCGTGGACGGTCGCGTGAGCTACGACAGGCCCGCCGTCGCGGCCGACATCAGGACGGTGACGGGCTGGGCCCTGCCCGGCCTGGTCGACGCGCACTGCCACGTGGGGCTCGACCGGCACGGCGCCGTGGACGAGCAGACCAGCGAGAAGCAGGCGCTGGCCGACCGGGACGCGGGCACGCTGCTCATCCGCGACGCGGGATCCCCGGCCGACACCCGGTGGATCGACGCCCGCGACGACCTGCCGAAGATCATCAGGGCGGGCCGGCACATCGCCAGGACCCGCCGCTACATCCGTAACTACGCGCATGAGATCGAGCCCGCCGACCTCGTCGCGTACGTCGCGCGGGAGGCGCGGCGCGGCGACGGCTGGGTCAAGCTGGTCGGCGACTGGATCGACCGGGACGCGGGCGACCTGGCGGCCTGCTGGCCGCGCGCGGAGGTCGAGGCCGCGATCGCCGAGGCGCACCGGCTGGGTGCCCGGGTCACCGCGCACTGCTTCGCCGAGGACTCCCTGCGCGATCTGGTCGAGGCGGGCATCGACTGCGTCGAGCACGCGACGGGCCTGACCGAGGACACCATCCCGCTGTTCGCGGAGCGCGGTGTCGCGATCGTGCCGACGCTCGTCAACATCGCCACGTTCCCGCACCTCGCCGCCGGGGGAGAGAGCAGGTTCCCGCGCTGGGCCGACCACATGCGCCGACTGCACGAGCGCCGGTACGACACGGTCCGCGCCGCGTACGACGCGGGCATCCCCGTCTTCGTCGGCACCGACGCCGGCGGCTCGCTGCCGCACGGCCTGGTCGCCGCCGAGGTCGCCGAGCTCGTCACGGCCGGCATCCCGCCGCTGGATGCCCTGTCGGCGACCACCTGGGCCGCCCGTGCCTGGCTGGGCCGCCCGGTCCTGGAGGAGGGCGCACCGGCGGACCTGGTCGTCTACGACGAGGATCCGCGCGCCGACGTCCGCGTCCTCGCGGCACCGCGCCGCGTCGTCGTGAACGGGCGGGTCGTCGACTAGGCCGGCCGTGGACACGGGTGGTGCCGTGGACACAGGTGGTGCCGTGGGCCCGTCGTGCCGCCCGCCAGGTGGTGCCGTGGGCCCGTCGTGCCGCCGCCAGGTCGTCTCGTGGGGAGCCGGCGGCCGTCCCGCCTTGACGGCACGTCAACCTTCCCGTCAACCGCCCGCGCCGCACGTCATGCGACCGGGGGGCGTCCGGGAACGTCCGTGCCGAAAGATTCGAATGCGTACGCGGAAATCCCCCTTTGGGGTGAACTCACGTCAGGTGCCCGCCCGTTCACCCTCCGTGCGTCAGGATGCCGGTGTCTCACGTCGCCGCACCGGCCGCACACGTGTCCCCGTGGCGGATGTCCGGCGACACCGTCTTCCGTGGGGGTTCCACCACCGTGAACAGCACCACCTTCCGCATGCCCGCACGCGGCCGTCGCGCCCAGGCCCGCTCCCGGCGCTGCGGCGCGGCCGCGGCCGCCGTCGCCCTGGCCGCCGCGCCCTCGGCCATCGCCGCCCCGGCCGCCCACGCCACCGGCGGCGAGGGCCGCGCGAGCGCCGTCGTCCTGCGGACGGAACTCGACGTCTCCCTGCTCGACAAGGGCGCGCGGATCCCGCTCGAAGCCACGCTCAACGAGGTCACCGCACCGGCGACGGCCGAGCGGACCGCGCTGACCGTACGGCTGGACGGCGTCCACCAGGGCGGCACCGTGCGGCTGCTGCGCGCCGACGCCGCCACCGCGAGGGCGACGTCCGACGCGCACCGCGCCGAGGGGTACGCCCGCCTCGCCAAGGCGAAGGTCCATGTCCCCGGGCTGCCGCTGCTGTCCCTGATCGAAGTCGAGAACGTCACGTCCCGGGCGGTGTGCGTGGCCGGCGAGCGGCCGGTCGCCGAAGCGAACCTGCTCGGCCGCGTGACCGTGCTCGGCAAGCGGGTCACCCTGACCGCCGACGGCCCGACCGTCGTCGGTGTGCCGGGCGTCGGCACGGTCACGGTCGACCTGTCCAGGACCCGTACGACCTCCCGTACGGCCGCCGCGACCGCGCTGGAACTCAAGGTGGCGGTCGACCCGTTGAAGCTGAACGTCGCCGCGGTCCAGGGGACCGTCACCCTCGCGGGGGCCACCTGCGAGGCGCCCGCGCCCACCGCCTCGGCCCCCGGCGGCGGGAGCCCCGAACCCGGCGCCACACCCGGGACGTCCGGGACGACGGGCTCGACGGGCGCGACGGGGACGTCCGGCGCGGCCGGTGGGCCGGATGCCCGGACGGGCGGCGAGAGCCCGGTACGGGAGGCGGCCGCGACCGAGACGCTCGCCGAGACCGGCGGCGGCTCCAGGACCCCGTACATCGCGGGCGCCGCCGTCGCCCTCCTCGCGGCGGGCGGCGCCTCCCTGGCCCTCACCCGCCGGAAGGCCCGTGCCCGGAACTGAGACCGGACCCACGACCGGCGCGGCGCCGTCCTTCCGGCGCACCGGAACCGGCCGCCGCCGCCCCTCGTCGAACGGGCGGCGGCGGCCGGGGGAGCCGGGCTCACGCGTACGGGCCGTCGTCCTCCGGGTGGTCGGTCGCGCAGCCCGCCATCACCAGCGCCTGGTCCAGGGCCTGGAGGAAGCGGTTCGTGGTGGCCCGGTCCCGGACCGCGAGCCGCAGCCACTGCGGGCCGAGCCCGGGGAACGTGTCACCGCGCCGCGCCGCGAACCCCAAATCCCGCAGCCGCTCCCGTACGACGTCCGCGCCCTCGATCCGGACCAGCACGAACGGCCCCTCGGCCGCCTCCACCGCCTGCACCTCGGCGAACTCCGCCAGACCCGCCAGCAGATGCGCCCGGTCCAGCGCGCCCCGGTGCGCCGCGTGCTCCGCCTCGGCGAGCGCCACGCGCGACATGCACGCCTCGGCCGCCACCAGCGCCGGCGTCGACACCGGCCACAGCGGCTGCGCCCGCTCCAGCAGGGCGACCGTCTCCGGCCGCGCCAGCACGTAGCCGATCCGGAGTCCGGCCAGGCCCCAGGTCTTCGTCAGGCTGCGCAGCACCACCAGGCCCGGCACGTCCGTCCGCCCGGCCAGCGCCTCGCGCTCGCCGGGAACGGCGTCCATGAACGCCTCGTCCACCACGAGCGTGCGCCCCGGCCGGGCGAGCCGCGCCAGGGTCTCCGCCGGGTGCAGCACCGACGTGGGGTTCGTCGGATTGCCGACCACCACCAGGTCCGCGTCCTCCGGGACCAGGTCCGGGTCCAGCCGGAACCCGTCCTCCTCCCGCAGCAGCACCCGCCCGACCTCGTGCCCGGCGTCCCTGAGCGCCGCCTCGGGCTCCGTGAACTGCGGATGCACGACGACGGGCCGCCGTACCGGCAGCGCCCGCGCCAGCAGGACGAACGCCTCGGCGGCGCCCGAGGTCAGCAGGACGTGTTCGGGCGGCAGCCCGTGCCGCTCGGCGACCGCCGCCCGCGCGGCCCGGCCGTCGGGGTAAGCGGCCAGCCCGTCGAGCGCGTGCGTGATGCGTTCTCGCAGCCAGTCCGGCGGCGTGTTCGTGCGGACGTTGACCGCGAGGTCGGTCAACTTCTCGTCCCTGACCTCCACGTCGCCGTGGTGCCTCAGGTCGTGCGACGGGTTGTCGTCGTCGATGCGTCTGCCGGTTCCGGTGTCAGTGTGCGTACTCATGGCCGCCATGGGGGTGGGTGAAAGTGGGGGGTGACCGGAAGGCCGACGACAGCGGCGGCCATCCGGTAGCGCTCCATGACCAGGTCGGACATATCCGGTGTGGACGTGTGGTGCGGGCAGTGACACGTACGCCGCCTCCCCACCGGGATACCCGTGCCCTCCGCCGGACAACCGCCGGAGGAACGTGGCTGTCAGTATCTCGCCTTACTCATGGACCACACAGATCGCGTGCATCACATTCTGCGGGCCGCGACCGCACAGGTGACCCGCCCGTTCGCCGCTTTCTGCTTCGGTACGAGGAGTTCGCCGCCGCCCGCGAGCGCCGCAGCCTCCGCCACCGACGGCGTCCCGGCGGCGGACAGCACGGCGTCCGAGGGATGCGGTACGGCGACCAGGGCCAGCTCCCGCGCGGCGTGGGCCCGCAGGGGCACGCCCAGCCGCGCCGCGGCCGCCACGATCCCCGGTTCCCGGGCCTTCGTGTCCACGGTCGCCACCTCCACGACACCGGCCGGCGGCAGCCCGGCGCCGCGCAGGGCGTCCACGACCGCCGCCAGCACATCGGCGGCGGACACGCCTTGGCGCGCACCCACACCGACGACCAGACCGACCGTCACAGCGGCCCCCGCACCGCGCCCGTCACGGCGCCCCGCCTCACCGCGCCCGTCACGACGACTCTCAGCGCTCGCCTGGCCCGGCGCAGAACCCGACGAACCGGCGCGCCGTCTCCGGTACCGCCGCCCAGTGCGTATGCACGTAACTCGCGTGCACCCCGCCCCGGACGAAGCCCTCCACCCGCCGTTCCGGCACCCGCATCCCCCAGGCCGGCGAAGGACCCGCGCCCGGCTCCAGCACCGTGCGGTGGAACTCGTGGCCCCGCATCCGCGTCCCGGACGCCGCCACCGGACTGTCGTGCAGCGCCACCGCGTCCCGGTAGCCCAGCGTCAGCCGCTCCGACATCCGCGCGTCCGCGTCCAGCACCCCGCACATGGGGCGGCCGTCCAGGGACCTGGCCAGGTACAGCAGCCCCGCGCACTCGGCCGCGACGGGCGCACCCGACCGTGCCAGCGTCGCGACCGCCTCGCGCAGCGCCGCGTTCGCCGACAGCTCGGGCCCGTACATCTCGGGGAAGCCGCCACCGATCACCAACCCGCGCGTGCCGTCGGGGAGTCTCTCGTCCCGCAGCGGATCGAACGGCACCACCTCGGCGCCGGCAGCGGTCAGCAGCTCGGCGTGCTCCGCGTACGAGAACGTGAACGCGGCCCCACCGGCCACGGCGACGACCGGCCGCTCGGCCGTGACCGGCTCCACGTCCGGCGACCACGCGGGCCCCGGCAGCTCCGGCGCGCTCCGCGCCAGCGCCAGCAGCGCGTCCAGGTCGCACCCCGCCCGTACCTGCTCGGCCTGCGCCCGCACCGCGTCCACCGCGTCGGCGTGCCGCTCCGCCACCGGGACCAGGCCCAGGTGCCGGGACGGCGTCGACACGGCGGGCGCCCGCCGCAGCACGCCCAGCACCGGCACTCCCGACTCGCCGAGCGCCTCGCGCAGCAGGTGCTCGTGCCGGTCCGTGGCGACCTTGTTCAGGATCACCCCGCCGATCCGCACCTCCGGGTCCCAGGACGCGAACCCGTGCACCAGCGCGGCCACCGACCGCGACTGGGACGACGCGTCCACCACCAGCACCACCGGTGCCTTCAGCAACTTCGCCACCTGCGCCGTCGACGCCAGTTCGCCCTGGTCGGCGGCGCCGTCGTACAGACCCATGACCCCTTCGACCACGGCCACGTCACAGCCGCGCGCACCGTGCGCGAAGAGCGGCGCGACCAGGTCCGTACCGCACATGAACGCGTCGAGGTTCCGGCCGGGGCGCCCCGTCGCGAGCGCGTGGTAGCCCGGGTCGATGTAGTCGGGTCCGACCTTGTGCGGCGACACCGCGAGACCCCGCCCCGCGAGCGCGGCCATCAGACCGGTCGCGACCGTGGTCTTGCCCGCCCCCGACGACGGCGCGGCGATGACGAGACGTGCTACCGCTACCACTCGATGCCCCGCTGGCCCTTCTGACCCGCGTCCATCGGGTGCTTGACCTTCGACATGTCGGTGACGAGATCGGCGAAGTCCACCAGCTCCGGAGGCGCGTTGCGCCCGGTGATCACCACATGCTGCTGACCGGGACGGTTCCGCAGCACCTCGACCACCTCGGCCGTGTCCACCCAGCCCCAGTGCAGCAGGTAGGCGAACTCGTCCAGCACGTAGAACCGGTACGTCTCCGCGGCCAGGTCCCGCTTGACCTGCTCCCAGCCCTCCCGGGCCTTCTCCTCGTGCGACGGCTCGCCGTCCTTGGGGTCGCGCTGGATCCACGACCAGCCCTCGCCCATCTTGTTCCAGGTGACGGTCCCGCCCTTGCCGGTCTCGCCGAGGGCCTTCAGCGCGTTCTCCTCGCCGACCTTCCACTTCGCCGACTTGACGAACTGGAACACCCCGACGGGCCAGCCCTGGTTCCAGGCGCGCAGCGCCATCCCGAACGCGGCCGTCGACTTGCCCTTCCCGACGCCCGTGTGCACCATCACCAGCGGCCGGTTGCGGCGCTGACGTGTCGTCAGACCGTCGTCAGGTACGACGGTCGGCTGTCCCTGCGGCACTATGCGGCCCTCCTGCTTCCTTGAACGTCCTTGACCAGCCCGGCGATCGAATCGGCGCGCAACTCGTCCAGCGTGACGGCGGAGCCCCCGAGGTTACGGGCCAGTTCCCCGGCGAGACCCAGCCGTACGGGCCCCGTCTCGCAGTCCACGACGACCGACGCCGTGCCGTCGGCGGCGTGCAGACCCGCGGCACGCGCCGCCAGCCGCAGCGGGTCCGGGCCACCGCCGGTCGCCCGGCCGTCCGTGACGACGACGAGCAGCGGCCGCCGCGCCGGATCGCGCAGCCGCTCCACCCGCAGCACCTCATGGGCCTTCAGCAGCCCCGCCGACAGCGGGGTCCGCCCACCGGTCGGCAGCCGCTCCAGCCGTACCGCCGCCGCGTCCACCGAGGACGTCGGGGGCAGCGCCACATCGGCGCCCTTGCCCCGGAACGTCACCAGACCGACCTTGTCGCGCCGCTGGTAGGCGTCCAGCAGCAGCGACAGCACCGCGCCCTTCACGGCGCCCATCCGCTGCCGGGCCGCCATCGAACCGGACGCGTCCACCACGAACAGCACGAGGTTGCCCTCGCGCCCCTCGCGCACCGCCTGCCGCAGATCGTCGCGCCGGACGACCAGCCCCGGGCCCGACCGGCCCCGAGCCCGCTGGTGCGGGGCGGCGGCGTGCACGGTCGCCGCGAGGTGCAGCTTCGTCAGGGCGCCCTGCGGGCGGCGCGCCCCGGTCGTCCGCCCCTGCTCGGTGCGGGCCCGGGAGCGGCGCCCGGCGGCACCGTCGCCGAGACCAGGCACGGTCAGCACCTTCGTACGGAACGGCTCGGCCGCCTTGACGGGTTCCCCCGAGCTCTCGGCTTCGCTCGGGCGGGGGGTACCCCCCTGCTCGGGGGCGGGGCCCGCACCGGGGGAGGGGGCGGCACCCGGGGACGACTCGGGCTCCGGCTGCTGCCCTTGCCCCTCTCCCGCGTCGGGCCCCTGCGACTGCGGCGGCACGCCACCACCGCCACCGGGACCATCCCCCGGACCCTCCGGGTCAGGCTCGGGCTCGTCGTCCCCGCCGCCGAACTCCTCCAGCGTCTGGTCCAACTTGTCCTCGTCCAAGCCCGGCGCGTCGAAGGGGTTCCGCCGCCGCCGGTGCGGCAGCGCCAACAGCGCCGCCTGCCGTACGTCGTCCACGGTCACATCGGTCCGCCCCGCCCACGCGGCGAGCGCCGTCGCGGTCCGGGCCATCACGATGTCGGCGCGCATGCCGTCCACATCGAACGCCGCGCAGGTGGCGGCGATCTGGCGCAGCGCGTCATCGCCCAGCACCACCTGCGGCAGCAGCGCTCGCGCGGCCACGATCCGCTCCCGCAGCGCGGCCTCGTCACCGGCCCAGCGCGCCGTGAACCCGGCCGGGTCGTCGTCGTACGCGAGCCGCCGCCGCACGACCTCGACCCGCTGCTCCGGGTCCCGCGAAGCGGCCACCTCCACGGTCAGCCCGAACCGGTCGAGCAGCTGCGGCCGCAGCTCACCCTCCTCGGGGTTCATGGTCCCGACGAGCAGGAACCGCGCGGCATGCCGCACGGAGACGCCTTCACGCTCGACGTGGGAGGCCCCCATGGCGGCGGCGTCCAGCAGGTGATCGACGAGGTGGTCGTTGAGGAGATTGACCTCGTCGACGTACAGGATCCCCCGGTGCGCCCGCGCCAACAGCCCCGGCTCGAACGCCTTCACGCCCTCGGACAGCGCCCGTTCGATGTCGAGCGCGCCGACGAGCCGGTCCTCGGAGGCGCCTACGGGCAGCTCGACCAACCGCGTCGGACGCGAGACGCCCGCCCCCCGCTCGTGCGGCCCGTCAGGGCACTCCAGGTCGGGCGCTTCGGGTGCGCAGGAGAATCGGCAGCCCGGGACGACGTCCATGGCGGGCAGCAGAGAGGCGAGAGAGCGTACGAGCGTCGACTTGGCGGTGCCCTTCTCACCTCGGACCAGCACACCGCCGATGTTTGGTGCGACGGCGTTGAGCAGCAGGCTCAGCCGCATGTCGTCCATGCCGACGACGGCGGTGAACGGATAGTGGGGTGCGTGGCTCATGCGAGTGCTCCGAGGGTTCCGGGTGCTCCGGGTGCGGCGGACGGTGCGGGTGTTCCGGGTGCTCCGGGCGGGATGAAGGGGAGTCCTGAGGGTGCGCCGGACTCGATGAGCTTCCACAGCGCGTCCGTGTCCGCGTGTTCCTCGATCAGGTCGCCGAGCCTGTCCAACTGCTCCTCGCGCAGCGCGCCGAACGAGGTGTCGGGCGCCGGGACGAACCGTCGCCCGGCGGCGCTGGCGACCTCGCGCAGGAACGCCCGGCGGAAGCCGTCGCTCTCCAGCGAGCCGTGCCAGTGGGTGCCCCAGACGGCGCCCACCCGGCAGCCGTCCAGGAACGGCTCACCGCCGGTCACCTCGGCGACACCGTGGTGGATCTCGTACCCCTCCACCCGCTCGCCGAGCGCCTCGCCCACCGGTCTCGCGAGGGTCTTCTCGGGCGCGAACCGCACGCGTACGGGAAGCAGTCCGAGCCCGGCCACCTCGCCCGCCCGGGACTCGACGTCGTCCCGGATGTGCTCGCCCAGCGCCTGGAAGCCGCCGCAGACGCCGAGTACGGGCCGCCCCTCGGCCGCGCGCCGCGCCAGCGCGTCGGCGAGGCCCCGTTCGCGCAGCCACGCCAGCGCCCTCACCGTGCCGCGCGTACCCGGCACGACGACGAGGTCGGCGTCCACGAGCTCTTCGGGCCGGTCGACGAACCGCACGACGACACCCGGCTCCGCGGCCAGCGCGTCGACGTCCGTGAAGTTCGACATCAGCGGTACCGCGCACACGGCGACGCGCAGCACGTCCTCACCGACCGGCGGCGCGACGACCGACTCGCGGACGGCCCCCCGCAGGGAGACGCGGAGCCCGTCCTCCTCGTCGATGCCGAGCCCGTGCGCGTACGGCAGGACGCCGAACGTCCGCCGCCCGGTCAGGTCGTACAGCATGTCCAACCCGGGCTCCAGCAGCGTCACGTCACCGCGGAACTTGTTCACCAGGTATCCGGCGATCAGTCCCTGGTCCTCCGGGGCCAGCAGCGCCGTCGTCCCGAAGAACTGCGCGAAGACGCCGCCCCTGTCGATGTCGCCGACCACGACGACGGGGAGGCGCGCGGCCCGCGCGATGCCCATGTTGACGATGTCGTTGCGGCGCAGATTGATTTCGGCGGGGCTGCCGGCGCCCTCGCAGACGACGGCGTCGTGCGTGGCCCGCAGCTCTTCCAGGCACTCCACGACCGTGCCGAGCAGCGCCTGCTGCCGGCCCCCGTGGTAGCCGCGGGCGGTCAGCTCGCCGACCGGCCTGCCCATGAGGACGACCTGGCTGGAGCGGTCGCTGCCGGGCTTGAGCAGCACCGGGTTCATCAGCGCGGTCGGCTCGACGCGCGCCGCCTGCGCCTGCATGGCCTGCGCCCGCCCGATCTCCGCGCCCTCGCGCGTCACGAACGAGTTGAGGGACATGTTCTGCCCCTTGAACGGCGCGACCTTCACGCCCTGCCGGACCAGCCAGCGGCAGATGCCGGCCGTCACGACACTCTTGCCCGCGTCGGAGGTCGTCCCCGCGACGAGCAGCCCCCCACCCCTCATGAAGTCCTCCGCTTCCACGCGCCGTACGCCAGCCGCCCGCCGGCGCAGACCGCCAGCGCCAGCACGCTCACCCGGCGCGACAGCCGCACCGCCCGTTCGATGTCCGCCACGTCGACGGCCCGTCCCTCCTCGTTCAGGACCGGCCGGTGCTCGACCCGCCCCCCGTACGAGAGGGTTCCCCCCAGCCGTACGCCCAAGGCTCCCGCGAACGACGCCTCCACGGGGCCCGCGTTCGGGCTCGGGTGCCTGCGGGCGTCGGCCCGCCAGGCGCGAACGGCTCCGCGCGGGTCGCGGCCCGCGAGTACGGCGAGCCCGGCGGTGAGCCGGGCGCCCGGCCAGCCGGCCACGTCGTCGAGCCGGGCCGACGCCCAGCCGAAGCGGCGGTGGCGCGGCGACTTGTGACCGACCATCGCGTCCAGGGTGTTCACCGCCCGGAACCCGGCGAGGCCCGGCACGCCGCCGAGCGCGCCCCACACGAGGGCGCCGACCACGGCGTCGGAGGTGTTCTCGGCGACGGACTCCACGACCGCCCTGGCGATGCCGGGACCGTCCAGCGCCTGCGGGTCGCGGCCGCACAGGTGCGGCAGCCGTTCACGGGCGACGTCCAGGTCTCCGGCGGCCAGCGCCCCGCCGACGGCGCGCGCCTCGCGCCCCAGCGACGTACCGCCGACGACGGCCCACACGGTGGCGGCGGTCAGCGCGACGGACGCGGCGTTCCGGCCCCGTACGGCCCGCGCGGCGAGCGCGGCGGCACCCACCGTGCCTCCGGCGCACACGGCGGTGTGCAGGGCGCCCCAGCCGCGATGGTCGCGCCACAACGTCCGCTCCACCGCGCTCGCGGCCCGCCCGAACGCGGCCACCGGGTGGCCGCGGCGGGGATCGCCGAGAAGGAGGTCGCCGAGGAGTCCGGCGGTGGCTCCGTACGCGAATGCTCGATCGGGTCGCATCGGCTCAGCCGACCGCTGTGCCGGGCAGACCGTTCGTGCACGAGGTTCCTGGCAAGGGGAAGAGGCTGCCGGACATGGCGCATTGTCCTCACTCAGGGTCCGCGCCCTGGCTCGACGTGACCGGCGGCGAGAGTTCCTGGCTTCCGGGGACGCGGGGCGTCGCCCGGTGACAGTGGCGGGACCGCGCCGGATTTCCACCGGCTTCCTCTGCTGCCGCCGTAGTTGGCCCGGGCAGTCCACCACGCCCCGCGAAGGCCCGTCAACTCACTCTTGACCTGCGGCGGGACAGTGTGCCGAGCCCCACAGCACGACGGCGGGGCCGGTCCACCGAAGCGGTGGGACCGGCCCCGCCGGGCACGATCGGACATCGTCGTCCCGGCCGTCGCGGACGGGACGGATGCCGTGTCACGACACGATCGGACGGATCACGACACGATCAGATAGATACCGAAGGCGACGGCCGCCGCGCACAGCGCGAAGCAGGCGTACGCGCCGGTGCGGGCCAGGGCGGCGGAACCGCCCTGCGCCGATGCCTGCTCCTGCTTGGAGAGGCCCGCGATACCGAGGGTGAACAGGCCCACCAGGGCGATGGTGGCCACGAGGCTCACACCGAAAACGGAGCCGAGAGCTGCCCAGTCGATCTTCATGGCGTTCTTTCCTTACACCGCGGCCGTGGGGGCCGCGTCGGTCGCCGCGGCCGCGGCCGCAGCCGCAGCCGCCGTGGCCGGAGCCGGGATGGTGGTCTTGATGCCGTCCGCGTCGGCGGCCTCGGCGGCGAGGGCGCCCGCGGGGGGCGGGGTGACGGCCGCGATCGCGGTGGTCACGACGCCCGGGGCCTCGGTCTCGACGTCGTTCACGTTGGTGTGGTCGACGACCTGGCGGCGGGAGTAGAACCAGATCGCGACGCAGGAGGCGACGAGGAAGACCGCGACGGCGGCGACACCCCAGTCGCCCTGCTTGGTCACGAACTCCGAACCGGCGGCGACCAGACCGGCGGCCGGCAGGGTCAGACCCCAGGCGACGAACATCCGGGTGGCGGTCGACCAGCGGACGACACCGCCCTTGCGGCCCAGGCCCGCGCCCATCACGGCGCCGGAGCAGGAGTGCGTCGTCGAGAGCGAGAAGCCCAGGTTCGAGGAGGAGAGGATCACGGCCGCGGCGCTGGTCTGCGCGGCGAAGCCCTGCTGCGGCTGCAGGTCGGTCAGGCCCTTGCCCATGGTGCGGATGATGCGCCAGCCGCCCAGGTAGGTGCCCAGCGCGATCGCCACACCGGCGGAGACGATGACCCAGACCGGCGGGTTGGAGCCGGGGGCGAGCACGCCGCCGGTGACCAGGGCGAGGGTGATGATGCCCATCGTCTTCTGCGCGTCGTTCGTGCCGTGGGCGAGGGAGACCAGGCCGGCGGAGGCGATCTGGCCGGCGCGGTAGCCCTTGGCGCCGGTCTTCTCGTCCACGTTCGCGTCGGCCTTGTACGTCAGCCGGGCGGCGAGCATCGCGGCGAGACCCGCGACGAGCGGGGCGGCGACGGCCGGGATGAGGACCTTGGTGACCACCACGCCGCCGTTGACGCCGCTGAGGCCGACCGAGGCGATGGTGGCGCCGATCAGACCGCCCATGAGGGCGTGCGAGGAGCTGGAGGGGAGGCCGACCAGCCAGGTCAGCAGATTCCACAGGATGGCGCCGACGAGCGCCGCGAAGATCACCTCTGGCTTGATGCCTTCCTCGTTCACCAGACCGCTGGAGATCGTCTTGGCGACCTCGACGGAGAGGAACGCGCCCACCAGGTTGAGCACGGCGGACATGGCCACCGCCGTCTTGGGCCGCAGAGCGCCTGTCGAGATGGTCGTCGCCATCGCGTTGGCGGTGTCATGGAAACCGTTCGTGAAATCGAACACGAGAGCTGTCACGATCACAATCGCAAGCAGCAGCGTGATGTGTTCCATTTACCCAGGCAATCGTTCGACGTCAGTAGCCCGCCGAACGTAGGTAACCTGGGTGAACGGAAGGTGAACTGACGCGGGCCGAGGGGTGTCCCGAAGCGGGTTCTGGTCATTCCGTTTACCGGCCGGTCACCCCTGGACCCCCATTTCCCGGGGCTTCCCGGGGCGCGGGCCCCACGGGGGGACACCACGGGTCACACTGAAGAGATCCTGGTCACTCCGGACGATTCGCCCGCCGTGCCACCACCCGCGGGCTGTCAGGATCGGCGCATGACGCATCACCCGATCGAAGGGGCCTGGGACGCGCTCGTCGCCACCGCCCGCAGAACCGTCACGGACGGACTCGTCGTCGGCACCTCGGGCAATGTCTCCGTACGCGTCGGGGACCTGGTGCTCGTCACCCCGACCGGTGTTCCGTACGACCGGCTCACGCCCGCCGACACGGTCGCCGTCGACCTCGACGGGCACCGGGTGCGCGGACGGCTCACGCCCACCAGCGAACTCCCCATGCACCTGGCGATCTACCGGGGCACCGACGCCCGCGCGGTCGTGCACACCCACGCCGTGCACGCCACGGCCGTCTCCACGCTCGTGCCCGAGCTGCCGCCCGTCCACTACATGACCGGCGCACTCGGCGGACCCGTGCGGGTCGCCCCGTACGCCCTGTACGGCAGCCGCGAACTCGCCGACGGCATGATGCGCGCCCTCAGCGGCCGTACCGGCTGCCTCCTGCGCAACCACGGCACCGTCACCTACGGCGACTCACTCGACCAGGCATACGACCGCACCGCGCAGCTGGAGTGGATGTGCCGGCTGTGGCTCACCGCGAGCTCGGTCCCCGGCCACACACCCACCCTCCTGACCCCCGCCGAACTCGACCGGGCCGCCCGCAAACTCCAGGGCTACGGCCGCCACGACTGACCGGCCCCGCCGGGGCGCTCACCCCGGCCGGCCGACGCGGCCGGGAACCGGGCGGCGGCCTTCCGCTGGCAGCGGCGGGCGGGCGAACCGAGACTGGAACGGTGCGCCCAGCTACAGCGACGGCAGCGGCCGTCACGACCCTGATCGGCGCCGGCGCGGCAGCCGTGGCCGCCGGCCGGTACGCCAGTGACGCCGCCCTCAAGCCCAGGCCCGGCCGCCCCCTCCCCGGCGAACCCGCGCTGACCGTGCACGCCACGGCACCCGGGCGGATCACCCTGACCAGGGGACTCGTCTCGCTGCGCCCCGGCACGTACGGCCTGGAGGGGCCCGGCGTCCACGCCGTCGTCGGCCCCGTCCTGGACGGGGTACCGCACTCGGCCGACACCGTCGTACGCCGTCTGGAGGGTGTCCACCACGGCACCCTCGCCGCCGGCAGCCGCGTCCGGCTCACCCCCCAGCTGTACGCGGGCACCCCCGCCACCGCCCTGGGCCTCGACCACCAGGACTGGGAGGTCCCCGGCGAGCTCGGCACCCTGCCCGCCTGGCACCTCCCCGGCACCCGAGGCACCTGGGTGATCACCGTGCACGGCCTGGGCACCACCCGCGAGCACACCATGAACCTGATCGGCTTCCTCACCCGCAGCCGCCTCCCCGTCCTCGCGCCCTCCTACCGGGGGGACGCCGGCGCCCCCCGCCCGGCCGACGGGCTCGGCCACCTCGGCGACTCGGAGTGGCGTGATCTGGACGCCGCGATCCGCCACGCCGCGCGGCACGGCGCCCGGCGCATCGTCCTCCACGGCTGGTCCACCGGCGCCACCATGGCCCTGCACGCGGCCGCCCGCAGCGGAGTGCGCGACCGCGTCATCGGCCTCGTCCTGGACTCACCCGTCCTCGACCGGGAGGCCACCGTGCGCGCCCTCGCGGGGGCGCGCCGCGTCCCCTCCTTCCTGCTGCCGCTCGCCGTCCGCGCCGCCGAGGGCAGGACGGGCCCGCACGGCGACGGTCTCCGCGAGGCCGCCGACCCCGACGCCCTGCGCGTTCCGACCCTCGTCTTCCACGGCCCCGACGACCACATCGCGCCCTGGGACCGGTCCCGGGAGCTCGCCGAGCGCCGCCCCGGGCTCGTCACGCTCCACACCGTCAGGAGCGCACCCCACGCGGCCATGTGGAACGCCGACCCGGACCGCTACGAGGAGGCCCTGCGCCGCTTCCTCACCCCTCTCGTCTAGCGCCTCCCCGGCCTCTCCTCCGGCGCTCGTCCCGCCCGTCCTCCGGCCTCACCCCGCTCCCCGTATGCGCCTCCGGGGCGGCCACGCACCGGCGAACCGCATTCCGTTTGGGCTTTCGGGCCGTCAGCGGGAAGACTGCTCCCGTGACGTCTCGAAAGCCTGATGAGCAATTGGCGCGCAACTCCAGACTCCGACTCGTCCGTCCGCGGCCTCTGGCGACGGCCCGACGGGCCGTGACGACCCGGCGTATGCGTCCGGCGCCGCGACCGCCGGAGGGCACGCCACCTCCGGCCGAGCTGGCCCGTCAGGCCAGGCGCGTCCTCGCGGACGCCGTACGCATCGCCCGCTGGGCCGCCGTCGACCGGGGCCCCACGACCGTTCCCGCCCAGGAACGGGCCGCCGAGGCCCTGCGGTTGACGCCGGACCAGATCCGCGCCGGCTGGGACCGGGCACGGCTCGCCGGACTCGTCGAACTGCACGGCGGCACCGCCCGCCCCGGCTGGCGGCTGCGCGCCTGGGACCGCGACGACAGCGCCGTGCTGCGCGGCTGGGTCGCCCTCTTCGACGCCTGGTCGCTCGTCCACCCGGCGCCGGCCGACGCCGCCCCCACCTCGGTCGCCGAGGTCGTGGAAGCCGTCCCCCAGGTGCTCTCCCTCCTCCAGCTCTCCGCCGGTCCGGTGGCAGTGCCCGCCCTGCTCGACCTGCTCCAGCAGCGCGTCGAGGAGCTCCGCGAGGAGCGCTGCGAGGTGCCGGAGCCTTACCCGTCGACCGAGCCGTACCCCTCAGCCGGGGCGTCCGGGGCCCCGGACGCCCCAGGGGCGGCCGGGCCGTCCTCCGGGCCGGTGCCCGGACTCCCGCTCGCACCCGCGTCCCTGTCCCGGCTGCTCGACTGGGCCCTGGAGGGCCTCGCCGCCGTCGGGGCGCTGACCCTCGGCTACGGCCAGGCCACCCTGACCCCGCTCGGCAACTGGGCGGTCTGGGTGAAGCTGGAACAGATCTGCGTCGCCGCGCAGAGCCCCGCCGGCCATATCGAGCAGTCCGCCGAGGACATGCTCCGAGGCGCCGCCCGGCTCACCCCCGGCCCCGCCCGTGCCGAGTACCGCGCCTGGCTGGCCGCCCGCCCCGCGCGCAGCGCCGTCACCGAGCTCCTCACCGTCGCCCGCGGCGAGGACGCCCTGCTGCGCGGCCTCGCCTTCGAGGCGCTGCGCGTCGTCGGAACCGCAGCCGAGGACGACGTACGCGCGGTCGCGGCCGAACCGTCGCTGCGGCCGTACGCCCTGCTGTGGCTGGCCGAGCACGAGGGCGCCGACCCCGACGACGCGGCCGACGTCCTCACCCGGGAGGAGGCCACCTGGCTCTGGGTGGACACCGCGGCGGCCGTCGCCGACCACGGGGAGAGCACCCTGCTGGTCCGCCACCTGGACTCCGCCGTGCAGGGCACCGTGCCGGCGCTGCTCGACGAGGTCCGGGCGGTCGGCCACCCCCGTACCGTGCAGGTCCTCGTCGCGCTGGCCGCCGCGCACCCCGACCCCGCCCTGGCCAAGGCGATGCGCCGCGCGGCCTTCCAGGTGCACACCGGCGGGGCGTGACCGCCCCGGGGCCGGCCGCTGACCCCTCCCGTCCCGGGTCCGGACCCGGACCCGGAGGCTAGCCGGAGGCGCCGGGGGCGTACGTCCCGAAACTCCAGACGTTCCCCTCGGCGTCCCGGGCCATGTAGTCCCGGGAGCCGTAGTCCTGGTCCGTGGGCGGCATGAGGATCTCCACGCCGTGCCGCACGGCACGGGCGTGATGCGCGTCCGGGTCGTCCACGACCACGTACACCCCGACCGGCCCCGCGCCCGCCATGGCCTTGGCGAAGACGCCCTCACCGCCCTTGGTGCCCAGCATCACCGTGCCGTTGCCGTAGGACAGTTCGGCATGGACGACATAGCCGCCCTCGCCCTCGTACAGACTCCGTTCGGTGAACCCGAAGGCCTCCTTCAGCAGCGTGACGGCCGCCTTCGCGTCCTCGTACAGGATCGTCGGGCAGATGCTCGGCACCTCAGCCATGCCGATCACTCCTCTCTCGGTTCTCGTCCTGCCTCGCCCCGGTCTCATGTGATCCGCGTCTCACCGGTTTTCAGTCTGGCACCCACCACTGACAACGCCCGCTCACGCGACGCCCGCTCAGGGCCGGGCAGCCCCGGAACTCGGGCGGAAAAGCAGTTGCATCCGCCCGTTAGACTGAGCCGTATGGCCATTCTCCCTGTGCATTAGACCGGCGTCGAAGCCACCGCACCTGCCGCCCTTCCGCCGTCCATACCGCCCTGGAGTCTGTCCGTGATCACCGCTTCCGGCATCGAGCTGCGCGCCGGTGCCCGCGTTCTCATCGAGTCCGCTTCCTTCCGGGTCGCCAAAGGCGACCGCATCGGTCTCGTTGGCCGCAACGGCGCCGGCAAGACCACGCTCACCAAGTGCCTCGCGGGTGAGGGCATCCCCGCCGCCGGCACCATCGCCCGCTCCGGCCAGGTCGGCTACCTGCCGCAGGACCCGCGCACCGGAGACCTCGACGTCCTCGCCCGCGACCGGATCCTCTCCGCCCGCGGCCTCGACGTGCTGATCCGCAAGATGCGGACGAACGAGGAGCGCATCGCGACCGGCCAGGGCGCCACCCGCGAGAAGGCGCTCAGGCAGTACGAGCGCCAGGAGACCGAGTTCCTCACCAAGGGCGGGTACGCCGCCGAGGCCGAGGCGTCCACGATCGCCGCCGCGCTCGGGCTGCCCGACCGGGTCCTCGGCCAGCCGCTGCACACCCTCTCCGGTGGCCAGCGCCGCCGTATCGAACTGGCCCGGATCCTCTTCTCGGACGCCGACACCCTGCTCCTCGACGAGCCGACCAACCACCTCGACGCGGACTCCATCGTCTGGCTGCGCGACTACCTGAAGACCTACCGGGGTGGCTTCATCGTCATCTCCCACGACGTCGACCTGGTCGAGACGGTCGTCAACAAGGTCTTCTACCTGGACGCCAACCGGTCCACGATCGACGTCTACAACATGGGCTGGAAGCTGTACCAGCAGCAGCGCGAGGCCGATGAGAAGCGCCGCAAGCGCGAGCGCCAGAACGCGGAGAAGAAGGCTGCGGCCCTCAACTCGCAGGCCGACAAGATGCGCGCCAAGGCGACGAAGACCGTCGCCGCGCAGAACATGGCCAAGCGCGCCGAGCGGCTGCTGTCGGGCCTGGAGGCCGTCCGCGTCTCCGACAAGGTGGCCAAGCTGCGCTTCCCGGACCCGGCGCCCTGCGGCAAGACCCCGCTGACCGCCGAGGGCCTGTCGAAGTCGTACGGCTCCCTGGAGATCTTCACCGACGTCGACCTGGCCATCGACAAGGGTTCCCGCGTGGTCATCCTCGGCCTGAACGGCGCCGGCAAGACCACCCTGCTGCGTCTGCTGTCCGGCACCGAGAAGCCGGACACCGGCGTCGTGACCGCCGGGCACGGGCTCAAGCTCGGCTACTACGCGCAGGAGCACGAGACCCTCGACCCGGACCGTACGGTCCTGGAGAACATGCGGTCCGCCGCCCCCGACATGGACCTGGTGGAGGTCCGCAAGGTCCTGGGCTCGTTCCTGTTCTCCGGCGACGACGTCGACAAGCCGGCGGGTGTGCTGTCCGGCGGTGAGAAGACCCGTCTGGCCCTGGCCACCCTGGTCGTCTCGTCCGCCAACGTGCTCCTCCTGGACGAGCCGACGAACAACCTCGACCCGGCCAGCCGCGAGGAGATCCTCGGCGCGCTGCGCACGTACAAGGGCGCGGTCGTCCTCGTCACCCACGACGAGGGAGCGGTCGACGCCCTCCAGCCCGAGCGGATCATTCTGCTGCCGGACGGCATCGAGGACCTGTGGGGCGCGGACTACGCGGATCTCGTGGCGCTGGCCTGATCATCCCCGTCTGGATCATTCGGCCTACGTGTGATCCTTCATCTGAGTGAGAGCCTCTGGTACCTCGGCGTGGCATCGGGCGGATTTCCGCCGTCCGGTGCCGTGCCCGGGGTTGCTCCTTACCGCCCCCCGCTGACCTGCCACTTCTCCGCAGGGTTCGGTGGCGCGCGGCGATCGCGACCATCGGAATCGGGGATTCCGGACGCTTTCGCTCACGGAATTCGGCCCAACCTTGTGTCACGGACCTTGTCGAATGGCTGGCCAGGAAGCCCACAAGGGGTGATCATGAGAAGTCCAGAGCGCACTTCCCATGAGGAGGCACGGGTGGCCGAGACTCTGAAGAAGGGCAGCCGGGTGACCGGCGCCGCGCGCGACAAGCTCGCGGCAGACCTGAAGAAGAAGTACGACTCCGGTGCGAGCATCCGGGCGCTGGCCGAGGAAACCGGCCGGTCCTACGGATTCGTCCACCGGATGCTCAGCGAATCCGGAGTCACGCTGCGTGGACGCGGCGGAGCGACGCGAGGCAAGAAGGCCGCTTCGGCCTGACGACCACGCGCGGCTCATCCGGCCCACTGGTTCCTACAGGGGCCACCCGGCCGATCCTGCGGTCGGCCGGGTGGTTACTGTGCAGTCACTTATGGGGTGTCGCCTGTCCGACGACAGGCGGCTCCGCATCCTCGCTGCACGTACCCGGACCCGGAACCGGAGGGCCTCATGACCTCGCTCGACCCTGTCCTCGAAGTGCTCGACAAGGACGGTGTACGGCTCACCGTCGAGGACGCCGTCGCCACGGTGACCCTGACCAACCCGACCAAGCGCAACGCCCAGTCCCCCGCTCTGTGGCGGGCGTTGACCGAGGCCGGGCGGTCGCTGCCGGGCAGCGTGCGGGTCGTGGTCCTGCGCGGTGAGGGCAAGTCCTTCTCCGCGGGGCTCGACCGGCAGGCGTTCACGCCCGAGGGCTTCGACGGCGAGCCGTCGTTCCTGGATCTGGCGCGCTCGTCCGACGCCGAGCTCGACGCCGTCATCGCCGAGTACCAAGAGGCGTTCACCTGGTGGCGCCGCAACGACATCGTGTCGATCGCGGCCGTCCAGGGGCATGCGATCGGGGCCGGATTCCAGCTCGCCCTCGCCTGCGACCTGCGGGTCGTCGCGCAGGACGTGCAGTTCGCCATGCGCGAGACCAGCCTCGGTCTCGTCCCCGACCTCACCGGTACGCACCCGCTGGTCTCGGCCGTCGGCTACGCCCGCGCCCTGGAGATCTGCGCCACCGGCCGCTTCGTCCACGCGGACGAGGCCGAGCGCATCGGTCTCGCCAACCTGGCCGTGCCGGCCGAGGAGCTCGACGGTGCCGTACGGGACCTCGCGGCCGCGCTGCTGGCGGCGCCCCGTGACGCGGTGATCGAGACCAAGGCCCTGCTCCGCGGCGCGGGCGGTCGCACCTACGAGGAGCAGCGCGTCGCCGAGCGCGCGGCCCAGGCGCGGCGCCTGCGCGACCTCGCGGGCCTCGCCGACTGAGAATCCCGCGCGCCCGGCACCGCAGGTCCGCGGTGACTGCCGCAGGGGCGGTTCTCCCCACTCGGGGAAGCCGCCCCTGTGGCGTTCCTCCGGGCTGCCGTCTTTCTGGAGCGGTACCGGCGAACCGCGCCTAGGGTGAGCGAAGGGGGTCGATCCCGTACGGAAGGGACGAACGTCCATGACCGACACGGCACCGGTCGGCGGCGGTGGCGATCCCGCCCTGCGCGGCCGTACCACCCATCACCGACGGGGTGGTCGAGAAGATCGCCGGGCTCGCCGCCCGTGACGTCGTGGGCGTCCACGCGCTGGGGAGCGGGGCCGCGCGCGCCCTGGGCGCCGTGCGCGACCGGGTCCCCGGCGGCAGATCCGCCGTCACGCGCGGGGTGAAGGCCGAGGTCGGAGAGGTGCAGACGGCCATCGACCTGGAGATCGTCGTCGACTACGGAGTGGCGATCGCCGACGTCGCCCGTGCGGTACGGGAGAACGTGGTCATGGCCGTGGAGCGGATGACCGGACTGGAGGTCGTCGAGGTCAACATCGCCGTCACGGACGCGAAGCTGCCCGAGGAAGACGACGAGGAACCGGAGCCCCGGCTTCAGTAGCCGGGCGGACAGGAGCGCGCGATGAGCATGTCGGTGGTCGGCCTGGTGGCCGGGATGGCGCTCGGCTTCGCCGGGTTCTTCGGCGGTTTCGGGGCGTTCCTGCTGGTCGCCGCGATGGGCGCGGTCGGTTTCGTGGCCGGACGGTTCCTCGACGGCGACCTGGAGCCCGGTGACTTCTTCCGGGTCCGCGAGCGCGGCGACCGGCGGCGGTGACGGCCGTGATGGCCGGGCGGGACGGGATGGACAGGGCGGACGGGACGGACGCGACGGACGGGACAGGCAGGGCGGACGGGACGGACGGGGTCGGCCGGGTGGGCGGTTCGGGCGGGCGGCCGGGGAGCGGGGCCGGCCCGGCCGCCGCCTGGCGGAGCGGGCCGGCCGGGCGGATCGCGGCGGCGGACCGGGGCGCGACCACCGTCGCCGACCGAGTGGTCGCCAAGATCGCGACTCAGGCGGCACGGGAGGCGCTCGCGGGTGCCCGCGAACCCGTCGTACCCGGCCGCGCCGCCGTATCGGGCGGGACGGTGGCGCCCGGCGCGACCACCCTGCCCGGCGGGGCCGTCGTACCGGCCGTCGGGCGTGCCCGCTCCGGGGCGGGCGGCCCGCCCGGCGGCGTTCCCGGGCCGCACGCGACGGTGGTCGTCCACCGGGGCATCGCGCACGTCGGCGTCACCCTCGAACTCGCCTACCCGTCCGACGTCGCCGCCCAGTGCGGCGCCGTCCGCCGCCGCGTCACCGAGCGGGTCGAGGCGCTGGCGGGGCTGGCGGTGCACGAGGTGACCGTGCAGGTGGAGCGGCTGCACACCCCGTACGGCCGGCGCGCCGACCGGGGGAGGGTCCGATGAACGACGTGCGGGAGCCCCCTTCCGCGCCGGTACCCGTGCTGGAGGAGCGCCGCGGGCACCGGGGCACCGGCCGTTTCTGGTCCGTGCGGCGCGTCCCGGCCGGGTTGACGGCGCTGGCGGTGCTCGTCGGCGCGGGACTGCTGCTGTACGACGTCGCCGCCGTACGCGCCGACCGGCCGGCCATGCGCTGGCGGCGCGCGCTCGCCGGCGACCTTGCGACGCTGCCCCTCGACGATGCCCGGATGCTGGGCGCGGCGGCCGCCGCGTGCGCCCTCGGCGTGTGGCTGCTGGCGCTCGCCGTCACGCCGGGGCTGCGTGCCGTCCTGCCGATGCGCCGCCGCGACGAGTCCGTCCGGGCGGGTATCGACCGGGACGCCGTGGCCCTCGTCCTGCGCGACCGGGTGCAGGAGGTGCCGGGAGTACGGTCCGTACGGGTCCGGGTCCGACGGGCCAGGGCCGTCGTACGGGCCGTGTCCCACTTCCGCGAACTGGACGACGTGCACGCCGACGTGGAGGCCGCGCTGGCGGGAGCCGTCGAGGAGTTGGGCCTGGCCCGGTCGCCCGCCCTGTCGGTGCGGGTCGTCCGCACGGAGAGGAAGGGGTGACCGGCATGGCGCTGCGGACCGTCAACCGGGCGCTGCTCGGCCTCGCCGGGCTGGTGCTGCTCTGCGCGGGCGGCGCGGTGCTGTCGGCCGGCCTCGACATGGGCGTCCCGTCGTGGTGGCCGTGGCACGGCCCGGACGCGGTGCTCCTGGAGGCGGACGAGCGGCGGCGGTGGAGCGGACAGGGCTGGTGGTGGCCGGTCGTCATCGCCGCGCTCGCGGTACTCGTGGTGCTGGCACTGGTGTGGCTGCTCGCCCAGTTCCGGCGCCCCCGGCCGGCCGAGATCCTGGTCGACACCCGGGACGGCGAGGAGGCGGCGGTGCGCGGCCGGGCCCTGGAGGGGGCCATGGAGGAGGAGGCGGAGACCCTGGAGGGCGTGGCCCGTGCCCACGTCGGGCTGACCGGCCGCCGTACGGCGCCGACGGCGCGCGTGACCCTCCAACTGGAGCCCTACGCCTCCCCTGGCGCGGCGCTCGCGGCCCTCACGGACGAGGTGCTGGCCCACGCCCGGAGCTCCACGGGCCTGCGCGGCCTCCCCGCGGAAGCCCGCCTGCGAGCCGCCGGCCACGGCCCCCGCCGCGTCACCTGATCCGCGCCGCGTCACCTGGTCCCCGCGGGGAACCCGGACCCGCCCGCCGCCGGTCGGGAGAGCGCCGCCGTGAGAGCGCCGTGGTGAGAGCGCCGCCGGGGGAGCGCCGCCGTGAGAGCGCTGCCGGGAGAGCGCCAGGGCGCCGAGCGCCAGGGCGTCGTCAGAAGCCGTGCCGCGCGCCGCCGTCCACCGGGAGCATCACGCCCGTCAGATAGGAGGCCGCAGGGGACAGCAGGAACGCGGCCGTCCGGCCGAACTCCTCCGGCGTGCCGTACCGGCGCAGCGGGATCCGTGCCTCGTTCGCCGCGCGGGCGGCCGCCGCGTCGCCGGAGAGGGCGTCCAGTTCGCGGACCCGGTCCGTGTCGATCCGCGCCGGGAGCAGGCCGACCACGCGGATGCCGCGCGGGCCCAGTTCGTTCGCGAGCGACTTGGCGAACCCCGCCAGGCCGGGGCGCAGGCCGTTGGAGATGGTGAGGCCGTCGATGGGTTCGTGGACCGAGCCGGACAGGACGAACCCGATGACGCCGCCCTCGCCCAGCGCGGCGGCCGCGGCGCGGGCCATCCGTACGGCGCCCAGGAACACCGAGTCGAACGCCGACTGCCACTGCTCGTCCGTATTGTCGGCGGCCCAGCCGGGCGGCGGACCGCCCACGCTGATGAGGACGCCGTCGACGCGGCCGAACCGCGACCTGGCGGTGGCGACGAGGCGCTCGGCGGTGGCCGGGTCGGCGTTGTCGGCGGCTACGCCGACCGCGTCCTGGCCGATCCCGGCGGCGGCCTCGGCGACCGCCTTCTCGTCGCGCGCCGCGACGACCACCTTCGCGCCCTCCGCCGCGAGCGCCCGCGCTGAGGCGTTGCCCAGCCCTCGTGACGCACCGGTCACGACGTACACACGGTCCTTCAGTCCAAGATCCATGCGGTCTATCCTGCCGCGTCGTCCCGGGCCAGCGCGAGGGCGGCGTTCACCAGCCCGATATGGCTGAACGCCTGCGGGAAGTTGCCGAGCTGACGGCCGGTCGCCGGGTCGTACTCCTCGGCGAGGAGTCCCACGTCGTTGCGGAGTGATACCAGCCGGTCGAACAGCTCATGGGCCTCGTCGGTCCGGCCGGTCATCCGCAGGGCGTCCACCATCCAGAACGAGCAGACGAGAAACGTTCCTTCGCCGCCGGGGAGCCCGTCGACACCGATCCCCTCGGTGCTGTACCTGCGGATGAACCCGTTGTTGCCGAGCTCCGCGCGCACCGCGTCCACGGTGCCGACCACCCTCGGGTCGTCGGGCGGCAGGAAGCCGACCCGGGGGATCAGCAGGGTCGCCGCGTCCAGGTCCGCCGAGCCGTACGACTGCGTGAACGTGTTCCGTGCCGGGTCGTACCCCTTCTCGCACACGTCCCGGTGCACCTCGTCGCGCATCGCCCGCCACCGCGCGGCGTCACCGGGCAGCGACGGGTTCGCCTCCAGGATCCGTACGGCCCGGTCGGCCGCCACCCACGCCATCACCTTGGAGTGGACGAAGTGGCGCCGGGGCCCGCGCACCTCCCACAGCCCCTCGTCGGGCTGCCGCCACGTCGACTCCAGGAACCCGAGCAGGCTCAACTGCAGCGCCCAGGCCTGCGGCTCCGGGTCGAGACCCGCCTGCCGCGCCAGATACAGCGCGTCGATGACCTCCCCGTACACATCGATCTGCAGCTGCCGCACGGCGGCGTTCCCGGTGCGGACGGGCGCGGAGCCCGCGTAGCCGCGCAGCCACGGCAGCTCGGTCTCCGGCAGTCGCCGTTCGCCCGCGAGCCCGTACATGATCTGCAGGTCCGCCGGGTCGCCCGCGACGGCCCGTAGCAGCCAGTCCCGCCAGGCCGCCGCCTCCTCCATGTAGCCGGCGGAGACCAGCGCGGCCAGGGTCAGCGTCGCGTCCCGCAGCCAGCAGTACCGGTAGTCCCAGTTCCGTACGCCTCCGATGTCCTCCGGCAGGGACGTCGTCGCGGCGGCCACGATCCCGCCGGTCGGGGCGTACGTCAGCGCCTTCAGGGTGATGAGCGAGCGGAGCAGGGCGTCCCGGTGCGGCCCCTGGTAGGTGCACCGCGCCGCCCAGGCCTTCCAGTCCTCCAGCGTGTGCTCCAGCGACTCGTACGGGTCGACCAGCGGCGGGCGCGGCTCGTGCGACGGATGCCAGGTGAGGACGAACGCCACCTGATCGCCCGGCCCCACCGTGAACGACGAACACGTGCTGTACTGCTGGCCCCAGGTCTTGACTTCGGGTTCGCTGCGCAGCCACACGGAGTCCGGGCCGGCGATCGCGACCCGGTGCCCGTCCGCCCTCCGCATCCACGGCACGACCGACCCGTAGTCGAACCGCAGCCGCAGGACCGCCGACATCTCGACCCTGCCGCTGACGCCTTCCACGATCCGGACGACATCGGGGGAGCGGTCGCGCTGCGGCATGAAGTCCACGACCCTGACCGTGCCGCCGCGGGTCTCCCACACCGTCTCCAGGACCAGGGAGTCACCCAGGTAGCCGCGGCGCGCGCAGTGGCGCGCGCCGGCGGGAGCGATCCGCCAGTGACCGTTGTTCTCGTCACCGAGCAGCGCCGCGAAACAGGCACCCGAATCGAAGCGCGGCAGACAGAGCCAGTCGATCGAACCGTCCTTGCCCACCAGCGCGGCGGTCTGCAGATCGCCGATGAGGGCATAGTCCTCGATACGTTGGGTCACGCTCTGGCGTGTTCCCGTCCCGGCCGAAAGCTAAGCAGTCACGGACGCGGGCTCACTCGTGGACGGCGCGGCGGCGGCCGCGCGGTCCCGCCTCTCGCGGCGGACCAGCACCACCCAGCCGACCGGCACGCCCGCCGCGAACAGCCACCACTGGACCGCGTACGCCATGTGCGCGCCGATCGAGTCGTGATCCGGCTCCGGGATCAGCTCGGGCGTGCCGCCGGACGGCTCGGGCGCCGTCTGCTCCAGATAGCCGCCGAGCACGCGTCGCCCGAGCGCCCCGGCCTGCTGCTCGCTGTTGATCAGCATCACCTGGCGCGGCGGCAGCCCCTTCAGGTCCTTGATGCCGCTGGCACCGGTCGTCTCGTCAGCCTTCAGCCGGCCGGTGACGGTGACCTGCCCCTTGGGTGCCGGTGGCACCTGGGGATACGTCGTCTGGTCGGGGGCGGCCGGGATCCAGCCCCGGTTGACCAGGACGGCCCGCCCGTCGGCGAGGACCAGCGGGGTGAGCACCAGCACGCCGACCTTGTCGTCGGCGTTGGTGCGGCGGCGGACGACCACCTCGTGGTCCTGGTCGAACGTGCCGGTCGCGGTGACGGCGCGCCAGTAGTCGGCACGCGGGACCGAGTGTCCGGGGGAGGTGAGCTCGGTCACGGGGACCGGCTTCGCCTGCAGGTTGTCGGCGATCAGGGCGTTCTGGGTGACCCGGCGCTCATGCCGGTGGAACTGCCAGAAGCCCAGCTCGACCATCACCGGGATGAGGACGAGCGCGACGAGGGTGAGGATCACCCACTGCCGGGACAACAGGAAGCGGTACACGCGTCGACCGTACCTGCTGCCGTCCCGGGCCCCGACGGTGGGTCTCCGGCGGTGGGGCTCCGACGGTGGTCCCCGTCCCGTGGTCCGGGCTCCCCTGCTGCGTGACCGACCGGCCTCCGGGCCGGGCGTCCCGTGGTCCGGGCCTGCAGTCCGGGCCGGGCCCCGTGGTCCGGGCCTGGGCTCCGGGCCGGGACTGGGGTCAGGCTCTGTCGACGATGCCCACCTTGCCCTCCGCGCGGGCGCAGTGGGCGCCGCAGTACCAGTGCCCGTCGGCCTCCACACCCTGGCCGATGATCTGGACCCGGCAGTGCTCACAGATGGGCGCCATGCGGTGGATGGCGCAGGAGAAGCAGTCGAAGACGTGCACCGCGCCCTGCGCGTGCACCTCGAAGGACATGCCGTAGTCGTTTCCGCAGACCTCGCAACGTGCCATGCGCCACAGGGTGGAGTGCCGGGCGCCCGAAAGGGAGGCGGCACGCCCGATGACGGCGCGTCGGTCACCCGTCTGCTGAATCCGTTCTGCTCGGTCGCCCCATAGCCTCCGGGGCGCGGCGGTGCGCTCCGGTCAGGCGTCGTCGGCCGGGGCGACGTCCCGGAGCAGATGGGTGAAGGCGGCCTCGTCCAGGATCGGCGTCCCGAATGACTTCGCCTTGACCACCTTCGACGTGTGCGAGTCGGGGTCGTTGGTCACGAGCAGGCTCGTCAACCGCGAGACGCTGGTGGCGACATGCAGACCCGCCTCGGTCGCGCGGTCCTCCAGCAGATCGCGATCGATGGACGTATCACCCGAAAACGCCACCCGCATGCCCTGCTTGAGCGGTTTGTCCGCTTCGTAGCGCCCTGGATTCGGATACGGGCACGTCGGCCGCTTCTTCGACGGGCGCCAGCCGCCGGACCGGTACGACGCCTGACGGCCGATGAGCGGCCTGGCCGGCCCCGGTGCCCATTCGGTGAGCGGCCGGCACTCCAGCAGCGGCAGCCGCACCCCGCGCTCGGCCGCCGCGTGCAGGCTCGGCCGGAACGCCTCGGCCAGCACCCTGGCGTCGTCCAGCGCGTTGTGCGCCCGCTGCTGCACCACGCCGAAGTGCGCGGCCAGGGACTCCAGCTTCCAGTTGGGCAGCGGCAGGTCCAGCTCCTTGGCGAGCGTGATGGTGCACAGCCGTTGCCGCACCGGTGCCGTACGGTCCGCGCGGGCGTACTCGCGGGCGATCATCGACCAGTCGAAGAAGGCGTTGTGCGCGACCAGCACCCGGCCGTCGAGCCGCTCCGAGAACTCCGCCGCCACGTCCGGGAAGAGCGGTGCGCCCTCCAGGACGTCACTGGTCAGCCCGTGGATCCAGACCGGTCCGGGATCCCGCTCCGGATTGACCAGCGTGTACCAGTGGTCCTCCACATCGCCGTGGGCGTCGAGCCGGTAGACGGCAGCCGACACTATCCGGTCGTCGCGGGCGAGTCCGGTGGTCTCCACGTCGACGACCGCGTACCCCTGTGGGTAGGCGGTCGGCCACGGTGCTGCAGTCGTACGGTCGTCGAGCATGGTCATTGAGAATAGAGCCCGCCACTGACAGCTCCACCCCCGGGCGCCTCTCGCACCGCCCCGCGAGGGCGCGGCCTGTTGACGCACCATCGACGCGGGCGCCGCGCCGTGCGCGCCCCGCGCGTGCCGCTGCGCGCCCTGACGGCGCCGGAGTGAGACCCTCCCGTCGTGAGGGAACCGACGCCGGGCGAGACGCCTCCGCCCCAGGGATCCGGGCAGCCGGACCAGCCCCACGAGCCGCATGACACCGGGTTCGGCGCCCGGCTCAACTGGCTCCGGGCCGCGGTGCTCGGCGCCAACGACGGCGTCGTGTCCACCGCCGGGCTCGTCGTCGGTGTCGCCGGCGCCACCGACCACCGCGCGACGCTGCTCACCGCGGGCCTGGCCGGACTGCTGGCCGGCTCCATGTCCATGGCGGCGGGCGAGTACGTGTCCGTGTCCACGCAGCGCGACTCGGAGAAGGCCGCGCTCGCCCTGGAGCGGCGGGAGCTCCGCGAGCAGCCGGAGGCGGAACTCGACGAACTCACCGACCTGTTGGCGGAGCGCGGTCTGTCCAGGGAGGTGGCGGGCGAGGCCGCGAGGCAGCTCACCGAACGGGACGCGCTGCGGGCGCACGCGCGCGTGGAGCTGGGGATCGACCCGGACGACCTGACCAACCCCTGGCACGCCGCGGCGGCCAGCTTCCTCGCCTTCACGGTCGGCGCGCTGCTCCCGCTGCTGGCGATCGTCCTGCCACCGGCCGGCGCGCGGCTGGCCGTCACCGTGGTGTCCGTGCTCGCCGCGCTCTGCCTCACCGGCTGGTGGAGCGCCCGCCTCGGCGCGGCACCGGCCCGGCCCGCCGTGGTCCGCAACGTGACCGGCGGAGCCGTGGCCATGGCCGTGACCTACGCGGCCGGCTCGCTGCTCGGCGCCGTCGGGGTATGACCCCCGGCCGCCCCGGAGCCGAGGGCGGCCACAGGGGGAGAGGGCCTCAGTAGCTGGAGCTGCGCCGCATGACGCGGCTCTCCGGGAAGTCGCCCGTGACCGGGAGGTCGTCGTTGAGGATCACCGTCAGGGACGTCAGGTCCCCCAGCGGGCCCAGGTCCACCGGCCGGTCGGCCGAACCGCACCGCCACAGGTCCAGCGACGTCAGATAGGGCAGCTTCCGCAGGTGCTCCAGGCCGTCCACGACCCGGCAGTGCGAGATGTTCAGATGGTGCAGCTGCCGCAGCGGCGCCACCAGCTCCAGGTCGAGGTGGTCCTGCCAGGTGATGTGGAGGTTCCGCAGCCGGGGCAGCCCGGCGAGCGCGGGCAGCCCGGCGGCCTGCCGCTCACCCGACAGATGCAGGTGCCGCAGCCGCCACCAGCGGTGGATCCCGTCCAGCGGTACGGCCCCGGTGTTCCGCTGGAGCACCAGCACCGACAGCTCGGGACCGACGGGCAGCTCGCCCGCGCTCGCCACGGGCAGCGGGTAGTTGAGCGACAGGTGCTGGAGCCGGGGCATGGCGGCGAGCGGGTCGAGGGCGAGGCCGGGCGTCATGTCGTGCAGGTACAGCCGGGTGAGGACGTGGGCCGGCAGCGGCGTCAGGTCCTCCAGGGCGCGGCAGGCCGCGAAGCCGACCGTGTCGAGGTCGGTGAACCCGGTCAGCGGCGACAGGTCCGTGAGCCCCGGGTTGCTGTGGAAGAACAGCCACTCGGGCCGGTCGAGCGAGCCCAGCGGCGCCAGGTCGGGGAACGAACCGGTCACATGCACCCGCCGCGCGCCGGTCGCGGGCAGCGCCGCGAGCTGCTCGGCGGTCCGTACGTGGAGGTACGACGAGGTCCAGGTGCGGTGCGCGAGCACGGCCCTGGCGTACCGCTCCGTGTCGAAGGACCCCCACCCCTGGGACACCTGGACCGCGACGGGCGTCCGGGTGTCGTCCTTGAACCGGGCGATCACCTCCATCGCGGCGTCGCCGCCCACCAGCGCCGCCGTCCGCACCACGGCCGCCGCGGTCGCGTCGGGCAGCCCGTCGGGCTCCGGGAGCAGTTCGATGACGAGCTCGCCGACCTTCGCGAGCTCCTCCGCCTCCTCCAGCGACCTCGGCGGCAGCAGTCCCGCCGTCCTGGCCTGCACCTCGGCGCGTACCCCGGGGTCGAGTTCCGGGGCGTGCTCCAGGCACGCGGCGGCCAGCAGCACCAGCCGGTGGCGGTGGTCCGGCTCCAGGTCGGCGCGGCGCAGCAGCCCGCGCAGCAGCGCGGCACGCTCGTCCACGCGCGCGTGCCCCACCGCCATGCGCACCACGTCGTCCCACTGGTCGTCGTTCGCCTGCCGTACGAGGACCCCGAAGTCCCGCTGCTCCACGGCGGCCTTGGCGCCCAGATAGTCCTGGAACGTGCGGTGGACGAAGTCCACGGCGCCGGGGACGGCCTCGCGGAGCAGCCCGCTGCGGATCAGCAGATGCGAGAAGACCCGGGACGCGTCGCCCTGTTCGCGGACCTGGGGCATGGCCGCCAGCCATTCGTCGATCATGGCGACGGCGTCCTCCCGGTCCGCCTCCACCTGGCCGTTGCGGATCAGCCAGTAGGCGAGCCGCTGCAGCAGCACCGTCTGCTCGTCCCGGGTGAGGCGGACGCCCTCCACGCCGGTGATCTCCCGCTCCGTGTCACGGCGCACGAGCAGCATCTCCAGCGCCGCGTCGTACAGCTCCTTGCGGGCGCGCGGCAGCTGCATCCTGCGGTCCCGGTTGAGTGCGCACAGCAGCGCGCACATCAACGGGTTGGTGGCGAGCCTGCCCAGGTCGCGGCGGGAGGTGACGGCCTGGTGGAGGGCGCGCTCATAGGTGTCGAGGAGCTCCCGTTCGGTGTCGCTCGTGGCTTCCTGGCGCGCCGAGTCGTGCCAGTGGCCGACGAACGCGCGGATGTCGTCGCGCTCCATCGGCAGCAGCGAGTGCGCGACGAAGCCCTGACCGGAGAGCCAGCCCTCGGGGACGGCCGAGGGGCGCGTCGTCACCACGTACCGGGCGCGCGGGAACGCCGTGATGAGCTGTCTCAGCCAGTCCTCGGTACGGCGGCGCAGCCGCGTCGGGACCTCGTCCACGCCGTCCACGAGGACCAGCGCCCGGCCGCTCGCCAGCAGCGACTCCGCCCAGCCGGCCGGCGCCGAGCCGTACAGCGGCACGCCCGTCGTCCGCAGGAACTCCTCCGGCATCGGCAGCGCACCCGACGAGGTGAACGAGCGCAGCCGCAGGACGAACGGCACGCACCGGTTCCAGTCGGCGAGCTCCCAGCCGAAGCTGCGCCGCGCCGCGTTGAGCGCGATCCACTGGACGAGCGTGCTCTTGCCGGAGCCGGCGGGCCCCCGGAACAGCAGCCGTTCCGCCCCGGACAGGGCGGCCTCGGCGCGGACGGGCGTCCGGCCGGTGCGCGGCAGCCGACTGCCCTCCCGGTGGGCGGGGGCGCGTTCACCGCTGACGCTGAGGCTGATGTACGCGGTGTCGAGCGGCCACTCGTTGTTGACGTGGCCGAGGGTCAGCCCGAACAGCTCCAGACGGCGGTGCGTCTCGGCCACGAAGTCGGCGTACCGCTGCTCGAAGGCCAGCGCGGCCGCCTCGGGGCGGGGCGGCTGACGCTCGGCCAGCTCCTGGACCGCCGCCTCCGTGCGGGAACCGGCGCGGGCGTGCTCGACGGCGGCCCGCGCGGCGAACGACGGGTCGGCCGTGATCTGCTCGACCACATGCGCGCAGCACAGTCCCAGCAGCTCGTCGTGGAGCGCCTGCGCGGCCGGGCTCAGACCGGGCACGGGCGCGCGCAGCTCGTCCCGTAACCGGTCCGGGTCGAGCCCCAGCGCGAACAGCCGCCCGGCGTCGATGGCGCCCGCCCGCGCGAACCGGTCCCGTACGGCGTCGACGGCCGCGAGCCGCTCGTGCTCGGGGAGCGCCGTATGACCGGCGGCGAGGCGCCCGCCGAGCACGGTGACCAGCCGGTCGGGCGAGGCCGGCCGGGGCAGCGGGCGCACCCGGTCCGGTACGAGCCCCGCGCCCGCGGGGGGCTTCAGCAGCGACGTGGCGACGGCACCGGCCACGGTGCCCGCGAGCCGGACGAGAACGAGCTCGATTCCCTGCACGTGCTACCTCCGCTGCCTCCCCGGTGCGTCCGTCCCGGGGACGGACGCGAAGCGGACCTGAAGCCTAGGCCGCCGGGCCGCTTGGTGGAAGTCACCAAAGACCGTTGACAAGTCGTCTCGCATACTTGTCGGTAACCACATCTAGCCCTGCCCCGACACCCGGCTCTACGGTGCTCGCATGCCGCCGAACCTGCCCGATGTCGTGCTGTGGTCGATACCCGCGTTCGTCCTGCTCACCGTCCTGGAGATGGTCAGCTACCGGCTCCATCCCGACGAGGACGCCGCCGGGTACGAGGCCAAGGACGCCGCGACGAGCATCGGCATGGGACTCGGCAGCCTCGTCTTCGACCTGCTCTGGAAGATCCCGATCGTCGCGGTCTACATGGCCGTGTACGAGCTGACGCCGGCCCGGGTCCCCGTCCTGTGGTGGACGATCCCGCTGATGCTGCTCGCCCAGGACTTCTTCTACTACTGGTCCCACCGGGGCCACCACGTCATCCGGATCCTGTGGGCCTGCCATGTCGTCCACCACTCCAGCCGCAAGTTCAACCTCACGACCGCGCTCCGCCAGCCCTGGACCACCTGGACCGTGTGGCCGTTCTACCTGCCGCTCATCGCCTGCGGCGTCCACCCGGCGGCGCTCGCGTTCTGCTCGTCGGCGAACCTCGTCTACCAGTTCTGGGTGCACACCGAACGCGTCGGGAAGCTGCCGCGCCCCTTCGAGTACGTCCTGAACACGCCGTCCCACCACCGGGTGCACCACGCCTCCCAAGGCGGCTACCTGGACCGGAACTTCGGCGGCATCCTCATCGTCTGGGACCGGATGTTCGGCTCGTTCACGCCGGAGACCGAACGCCCCGTGTACGGCCTCACCAAGAACATCGACACCTACAACCCGCTGCGGGTCGCCACCCACGAGTACGCCGCCATCGCCCGCGACATCCGCGCCGCGCGCACCTGGCGCGAACGCGCCGGCCGCGTCTTCCGCGGCCCCGGCTGGCAGCCGGAGCGGCCCCAGGGTCCCGCGACCGTCCCGGAGCCGGCGGCGGAGCGCGCCGCGTGACACGCGACCGGACGCCCGCCCGGCAACGGGTACCGGCCGGCCGGGAACGGGCACTGCGGGGCGCCTTCCTGGTGGCCGTCGGCGCCGATCTGCTGTCCCTGCTGGCCGGCTGGGACACCGGGCACCTGATCGCCAAGCCCCTCCTGATGCCGCTGCTCGCGGCGTACGCGCTGCTGCGCGGCGCGCCCCGGGCGCTGGTCGCGGCGCTGCTCCTCGGCTGGGGCGGTGATGTGTTCCTGCTGTCCGGCGCCGACTGGGCCTTCCTGGTCGGTATGGGCTCCTTCGCCGCCGGACACGTCTGCTACCTGCTGCTGTTCGGCCGTGTCCGTACGTCCCCGGTGCTGGGCGCCGGATACGGCGCGGCGCTCGTCACCGTCGTCGCCCTGCTCTGGCCGGACCTCCCGCCCGACCTGCGCGTCCCGGTCGCCGGGTACTCCCTGCTGCTCACCGCCATGGCCTACCGCGCCAGTGGGCTCGGCCTCGCCGCCGGGGCGGGCGGCGCGCTGTTCCTGCTCTCCGACACCCTCATCGCGACCGGAGTGGCGGGCCTGCCGCAGCCGCCCGCCCCCGACTTCTGGATCATGCTGACCTATACGGCCGCCCAGTACCTGCTGGTCACAGGCGTCCTCGCGCGTCAGTCCGTGACCCAGCGGGCCGGGTCCGTGCCCCACAGGCCCGGCGGGCGAGCCCAGTCCGCCGGCCCGCCCGCGTAGGTCACGGGCGACCGGGCGTACCGCAGCCGCCCCAGAGGGGTGTCCCGTTCCACGAGCCACCGTTCCGGGTCGTACGGGGCGCTCCCGGCCGCCTCGTCCGCCGAGCCGTCCGCCGAGCCCTCGGCCGGGCCATGCGTCAGGCCGTGCGTCAGCCAGTGCGCGGTCTGCGTCAGGGCGAGCCGCGCCACCCGCGAGCCGCCGCCCTCCCGGTGACGCTCCGTCAACGCCCGGAGGACGGCGGCTGCCAGGAGGTAGCCGGTGCCGTGGTCCAGCGCCTGGGCCGCGAGCGCGCCGGGCTTCGCGGAGGCGCCCTCCGGCGCGGCCGCCGGAACCTGCGCGGTGTCGCGGGCCTGCGCGGCCTCGCGGACCCGCCCGGTCTCGCGGACCTGCGCGGCCTCCGACAGCGCGATGCCCGTGGCGGCCTGGACCAGGCTGTCGAAGCCGCGCCGCTCCCGCCACGGCCCGTACCGGCCCCACGCCGACAGTTCGGCCACGACCAGACCCGGGCGGCGCTCCACCAGGGCCCCGGCGTCGAGCCCGAACCGGTCCAGGGCGCCGGGCCGGTAGCCGGTGACGACGACGTCGGCGCCCGACAGCAGCTCATCGAACACCCGGCGGTCCGCGCCGCGCGCCAGGTCGAGCAGCGTGGACCGCTTGCCGAGGCCGGTGTCGTTGTGCGTCTCCTGGCTCTCGGGCAGCCCCGGCGCGTCGACCCGCAGCACGTCAGCGCCGAGCAGCGCCAGCGTCCGCGTGGCGATCGGCCCGGCCAGTACCCGGGTCAGGTCCAGCACCCGCAGCCCGGCGCACGGCAGCGCGTCACGCCCCGCGTCCCGTACCGGCTCGCCGCCCCCGCCGACGCGGTCCAGCGTCAGCAGCGGCTGCTTCGCCACCAGGGCGCCCTGCTCGTGCGCGGCCCACTCGTCGGCGCTCCGCACGGCGACGGCGAGCCCGCCCGCCGCGTACACGACCGCCTCCACATCGGCGGCCGTCCGTCCGCCGACGGCTTCGGCCACCGCGTCGGCCCCGGCGTCCGGTGGCAGGCCGAGGGCGGCGACCAGACGGGCCCGGTGGTGCGGGTAGTTGGCGTGCGTGCGGACCCAGCCGTCGGCGGCCCGCCAGAACCGCGACAGCGGTGCGAAGGTGTCCCAGGCCCGTCCGTCCAGCGTGACGAACCGGTCGCTGCGGAACGCCGTGGCGACCGCGGCCTCCGCCACCCGTACCGGCGGTACCGCGCGCCGCCCGGCACGTACGGCCGAGAGCTCGGCCGCCGCGAGCGCGCACACCGCGACGGTGGCCCGCGCCAGTTCCCCGACGGGCAGCCGACCGCTCAGCTCGCTCGACGGATGGTCGAAGGTGACCCGGTCCAGCAACCGGGAGTCGGCACCGAGTGCCGCCCAAGCGGCGGTCGTGCCGGGCGATTCTGTGGTCATACCCCTCACTGTGGCACTCAGTGCCATGTGGTGGGAACCCGGGAACGGCAAGAGCCCGGACGCTCGACCCCGCGTCCGGGCTCCCCTCCTCAAGCGGCCCCGGCCACCGTCGAACGGTGCCGTGGCCCCATGCCGGCTGTCACCAGCGGGGTGTTACCAGCGCACGGCGTCCAGGGCGTCGACCATGCCCGTCCCGTAGAAGCCGTTCTTGTGCTTACCGCCCTCGCACACCGCGTCGACGGTGCCGTCACCGTTGATGTCGTACGGCTCACCGCACGCCTTGTCGTCGGCCTGGCCGTACAGCATCGCCTTCACCATGCCCGGCGTGGCGTACGGGTGCTTCGACTTGATGAGCGCGACGACACCCGCGACGTGCGGCGACGCCATGGACGTACCGGCCTTGTAGTTGTAGCCGCCGTTCACGGTGGTCGACAGGATCAGACCGCTCGTGGCCGGGGCCTCGGGCGCCTGGTACCGCGTCGAGTCACCGCCGGGGGCGGCGATGTCCACCACACCCAGGCCGTAGTTCGAGAACGAGGCCTTCAGGCCCTTGGCGCCGGTCGCCGAGACGGTGACCACGCCGGGCAGCATCGTCGGAACATCCGGGCACTCACTCGGGTTTACGACCCGTTCGACCGTCTCGGAGTCGTTCGGGCTCGTCGTGTCGGTGACCGCGTCGGACGCCAGGTCCGTACGCGAGTTGCCGGCCGCGGCGACATTGACCGCGCCCTTGCGCTCCGCGTACCGCGTGGCGCGCTGCAGGGCCTCCACGAGGGCACCCTGATCGGCGTCGTTCTTGCAGGTGTACAGCCACGGGTCCACGTAGTAGCTGTTGTTCGTCACCTCGACACCGTGGTCGGCGGCCCACATGAAGCCGCAGACGACGGCCTCGGTGTAGAAGAACCCGTCGGGGTTCGACACCTTGATGCCGGAGACCTTCACACCCGGGGCGACACCGGTCACGCCGATGCCGTTCTTCGCCGCCGCGATCGTGCCCGCGACATGCGTACCGTGGTCGCTCTCGCCGGGGGCGGGACGCCACGAGCCCTCGGTGGTGTCCGCCTTGCCGCTCACACAGTTGGCGGACGCCGCGCGGTCGAAGTTCGGCGCGAGGTCGGGGTGCGTGTCGTCGACACCGGTGTCGATGACGGCGACGGTCACCTTGTCGCTGCCGAGGGTCCTCTCCTGGGCCTTGTCCGCCTTGATGGCGGGCAGACTCCACTGCAGCGGCTCAAGCGGGTCCTGGTCGGCCTCCGCCAGGGCCGCGGCGGCCTTCGCCGCCTCCGGCGTCAGCGGCTCGGCGGCCTCGGCGACGTCCGTGGTCGCCGTCGGGACCAGCGGGGTGGTACGCGTCGCGCCGGCCGACTGGACCCCGGCGACGCCCCGCATGGTGGCGCCGAACGCAGGGTTCTTCGAGTGGGCGACGATGACGCCGATCTTGTCGTACGACGCCACGACCGTGCCGCCGGCGTCGGCTATCGCCTTCTTGACGGCCTTGGCCGCGGTGCTGCCGCTGTCGATGTTCACGACGTACGAGAGGTTCGGGCCGTCCGTGGCGACGGTGGCCGGAACATCGTCCGCCGTGGCGGCCGTGGCCACCCCCGCGGGCAGGAAGCCGAGGGAGGCCGTGAGCGCCAGGCCGGCGGGCAGAGCGATGACGCGCCCGCGCCTGGATCCCAGATGAGCCATGGGTTCTCCACATCATCCGTGACGTACGCCCGCACACATGTATGGGCGGGTACATGACGAGCGAAACTATCGCCGATCATCGCCGCGCAGCAATGAGTTCACGCAGAAAAACGGCGGAGGTGAACCGCTTCGCCCCGCTGCCCGTGCCGTTGTCCAGGGGAGAGCGTCATCCCTCCCCGAACTCATGAGGTCACCCTGCCCATGCACAACGCACCCGCGTCGCGAGGAGTCTCCGTGGCAACCGAAGCACCGCCGCCCCGAGGGGGCACGGACACCAGCCCCGTCCAGCCCACGACAGAGTCGTTCGTCGAGGTGCAGGAGAGTGCGGAATTCGGCGAACTGCGCCGCACGTACCGCTCCTTCGCCTTCCCCCTCACCATCGCCTTCATCGCCTGGTACCTGCTGTACGTCCTGCTGTCGAACTACGCCGGCGGCTTCATGGGCACCAGGGTCTTCGGCAACATCAACATGGCCCTCGTGCTGGGCCTCGCCCAGTTCCTGACCACCTTCCTCATCGCCTGGTTCTACTCGCGGCACGCGGCCGAGAAGCTCGACCCGAAGGCGGAAGCCATCAAGTCCCGTATGGAGGCCGACGCATGAGCGCCACCCTCGCCCCGCCGGCGGCCGACAGCACCGGCCTCGTCCTGGCCGCCGGTGCCGGGGAGCACCGTCCCCTGATCATCACACTCTTCGCGTGCTTCGTCGTCGCGACCCTGTTCATCACCGTCTGGGCGGGCCGCCAGACCAAGAGCGCCGCCGACTTCTACGCCGGCGGCCGCCAGTTCACCGGCTTCCAGAACGGCCTGGCCATCTCCGGCGACTACATGTCCGCCGCGTCGTTCCTCGGCATCGCCGGTGCCATCGCCCTCTTCGGCTACGACGGCTTCCTGTACTCCATCGGCTTCCTCGTCGCCTGGCTGGTCGCCCTGCTGCTGGTCGCCGAGCCGCTGCGCAACTCCGGCCGCTTCACCATGGGCGACGTCCTCGCCTACCGGATGCGGCAGCGGCCGGTCCGTACCGCCGCCGGCACCTCCACCATCGTCGTGTCCATCTTCTACCTGCTGGCGCAGATGGCCGGCGCGGGCGTTCTGGTCTCGCTGCTCCTCGGCATCACCAGCGACGCCGGGAAGGTCGCGATCGTCGCCCTGGTCGGCGTACTGATGATCGTCTACGTGACCATCGGCGGAATGAAGGGCACCACGTGGGTCCAGATGGTCAAGGCCGTCCTGCTGATCGCGGGCACCCTGCTCATCACCTTCCTGGTCCTGCTGAAGTTCAACTTCAACGTCTCCGACCTGCTCGGCAAGGCCGCGGAGAACAGCGGCAAGGGCGCGGCGTTCCTGGAGCCCGGCCTCAAGTACGGCCTGACCCCCACATCGAAGCTGGACTTCCTCTCGCTGGGCATCGCGCTCGTGCTCGGCACCGCGGGCCTGCCGCACATCCTGATCCGCTTCTACACCGTGCCCACGGCCAAGGCCGCCCGCAAGTCCGTCAACTGGGCGATCGGCATCATCGGCGGCTTCTACCTGATGACGATCGCCCTGGGCTTCGGCGCCGCCGCGATCGTCGGGCCCGCCGAGATCACCGCCTCGAACAAGGCGGGCAACACGGCGGCGCCACTGCTCGCCCTGCACATCGGCGGAGTGGACTCGGCGGGCGGCGCCATCCTCCTCGCCGTGATCTCCGCGGTCGCCTTCGCCACGATCCTCGCGGTCGTCGCGGGACTCACCCTCGCCTCGTCCTCGTCGTTCGCGCACGACATCTACGCCAACGTCATCCGCAGGGGCAAGGCCACCGAGCAGGAGGAGGTCCGCGCGGCCCGCTGGGCGACCGTGTTCATCGGAGTCGTCTCGATCGCCCTCGGCGCGCTCGCCCGCGACCTGAACGTCGCCGGACTGGTCGCGCTGGCCTTCGCGGTCGCCGCCTCCGCCAACCTGCCGACCATCCTCTACAGCCTGTTCTGGAAACGCTTCACCACCCAGGGCGCCCTGTGGTCGATCTACGGCGGCCTGACCGCGTCCGTGCTCCTCGTCGTGTTCTCGCCGGTCGTCTCCGGCAAGGCCAGCTCGATGTTCCCCGGCGTGGACTTCGCCTGGTTCCCGCTGGAGAACCCCGGTCTCATCTCCATCCCGCTGGGCTTCCTGCTCGGCTGGGTCGGGTCCCTGCTGTCGAAGGAGGGGCCCGACAAGGGGAAGTACGCCGAGCTGGAGGTCAAGTCCCTCACCGGTGTCGGAGCGCACTGACCCGGTCACCGTACGGAGTGGGTGCGGACCGCGTCGTAGGGTCCTACGACGCGGTCCCACCCCTCCTGGGGAAAACGGGCCCTGATGTTGTCGGTGGTGTCGCGTAGTCTCAGGAGGGACGGAACCGGTACACCCGGGGGAGGGGCGCTCAGCGTGCTCATCGATACCTACGGCCGCGTGGCCACGGACCTGCGGGTCTCGCTCACCGACCGGTGCAATCTGCGCTGTACGTACTGCATGCCCGAAGAGGGCCTGCAGTGGCTCGCGAAGCCCGATCTGCTCACGGACGACGAGATCGTCCGCCTCATCCGCATCGCCGTCACACGGCTCGGTGTCACCGAGGTCAGGTTCACCGGCGGTGAGCCCCTCCTGCGCCCCGGTCTGGTGTCCATCGTCGAGCGGTGCGCGGCCCTGGAGCCCCGCCCCAGGATGTCGCTGACGACCAACGGCATAGGTCTCAAGCGCACCGCCACCGCCCTCAAGGCCGCCGGCCTCGACCGGGTCAACGTCTCGCTGGACACCCTGCGCCCTGACGTCTTCAAGACCCTGACCCGCCGCGACCGCCACCACGACGTCCTGGACGGCCTGGCAGCCGCCCGCGACGCCGGGCTCACCCCGGTCAAGGTCAACACGGTGCTGATGCCGGGCCTCAACGACGACGAGGCCCCCGACCTGCTGGCCTGGGCCGTCGCCCACGACTACGAGCTGCGGTTCATCGAGCAGATGCCGCTCGACGCCCAGCACGGCTGGAAGCGCGACGGAATGATCACCGCCGGCGACATCCTCGCCTCACTGCGCACCCGCTTCACCCTCACCGAGGAAGGGGACGAGACGCGCGGCTCGGCGCCCGCCGAGCGCTGGCTCGTCGACGGCGGTCCGCAGCGGGTCGGCGTCATCGCCTCCGTCACCCGCCCGTTCTGCCGGGCCTGCGACCGGACCCGGCTCACCGCCGACGGTCAGGTGCGCACGTGCCTGTTCGCGCGCGAGGAGACCGACCTGCGTGCCGCACTGCGCTCGGACGCGCCGGACGAGGAGATCGCCGGGATCTGGAAGGTGGCCATGTGGGGCAAGAAGGCCGGTTCGGGCCTGGACGACCCGAGTTTCCTGCAGCCCGACCGCCCGATGTCGGCGATCGGCGGCTGAGGGGCGTCAGCGCTCGGAGGGGGACTCCCACTCGGCGAGCGTCACGACGTCCTTGAGGAAGCCCCGTACGCCCAGGAACTGGGACAGGTGCTCCCGGTGCTCGTCACAGGCGAGCCAGGTCTTGCGGCGCTCCGGGGTGTGCAGCTTCGGGTTGTTCCACGCCAGCACCCACACGGCGTCGGCCCGGCAGCCCTTGGCGGAACAGACCGGACGGCTCTCGTCGCTCACCACACACATCCCAACACCAGCCGCGGACAAAAGGCGACGCCGGGCAGCCACGGGGGGAGCTGCCCGGCGTCGGTCCGTCGCTCCGACGGGGGATGCGGAGCGCCTACGCAGTATGTCACGCACAATGGGGTGCGGTGCACTGGAACGTCATGATTGATCTGAGCTTTTCTTGAGCTTTGCGACAAGCAGACGATCATCTCGGGCCGTACTGCTGTTCGTGCGACCGCTCGTGCGGCTCCTCGTGTGGACGGTCGTCCGCCCCCGCATCCGGCTGTCCGTGCGGCTGCCCGCGCCGAGGGGTGCCGTCCTCCGTGTCCCGTTCCGCGCCGCCCGCCGCTCCGGGCCCCGGCGCCTCCAGCGCGGGACGGACGACCGGGGGCGCGGAGACGATGGTCGACGGCAGTGACGGGGCGCTCTCCCGGCCCGCGTTCGCGATGACCACAGCGATGTACGGAAGCACAGCGCCCAGCACCAGCGCCACGATCGCCACATGCCGCTCGACGTTCCACAGGGCCGCGGCCGCGATCACGGACACGGTCCGGACCGACATCGAGATCACGTACCGTCGCTGGCGGCGCCTCACGTCGTCCGCCAGGCCCTGACGCGCCCCGGTGATCCGGAAGACCTCTTCGCTCCTGCGCTTCCGCATCGCGTTCCACCACCGACCTCACGTGCCGGACCCTCCCCGGACCGGCTCTTCCTCCACGGTACGCCGCGCCCGCATCCCCTCGGCGACCGGGGCCCGGCGGGTCACGTACGGCCGAGTCCGACATGCGGCGTACGGGAAAAGGGCCGAGACTGACGGGGACTGCTCACGTCGATCCGTTACCGAGGAGGCAGCCATGGGCTGGTTGTGGGCGATTATCGTGGGGTTCGTGCTGGGCCTGCTGGCGAAGGCCATCCTGCCAGGCAAGCAGCACAGCCCCCTCTGGCTGACCACGATCTTCGGCATCATCGGAGCCATCGTCGGCAACGCCCTCGCCCGGGCCTTCGGCATCGAGGCCACCCCGGGCATCGACTGGGGCAGGCACGTCCTCCAGGTCGTGGCCGCCGTCGTGATCGTCGGACTCGGCGACATGCTGTACATGTCCATGCGCGGCAAGAGACGAACCACCTGACGCGCGTATGACGGCGGCCCGGAAGCCCACCGCTCCCGGGCCGCCGTACGCGACCGCTCGGGCCGCCGCCGTACGCACTCGCTCGTGTCGTGCCGTACGGCCTACGGCCCCGCTCGTGTGGTGAAGAGCGTCAGCCGGCCGTGACCTCGATCGCCGCCAGGTTCTTCTTGCCCCGGCGCAGCACCAGCCACCGGCCGTGCAGCAGGTCGTCGGCCGACACCACGGCGTCCTCGGCGGTCACCTTGACGTTGTTCACGTACGCGCCGCCCTCCTTCACCGTGCGGCGCGCCGCCGACTTGCTCGCCACCAGACCGACCTCGGCGAACAGGTCCACCACCGGGCCGGGCTCGGCGACCTGGGCGCGCGGCAGCTCCGAGAGCGCCGCCTCCAGCGTCGCCGCGTCCAGCTCCGCCAGATCGCCCTGCCCGAACAGGGCTTTCGACGCGCCGATCACGGCGGCGCACTGGTCGGCGCCGTGCACCAGCGTCGTCAGTTCCTCCGCCAGCGCGCGCTGCGCCGTCCTGGCCTGCGGGCGCTCCTCGGTGAGCCGCTCCAGCTCTTCCAGCTCCTCGCGGCTCTGGAAGCTGAGGATCCGCATGTACCGGGAGATGTCCCGGTCGTCCGTGTTCAGCCAGAACTGGTAGAACGCGTACGGCGTGGTCATCTCCGGGTCCAGCCAGACCGCGCCGCCCTCGGTCTTGCCGAACTTGGTGCCGTCCGCCTTCGTCATCAGCGGCGTCGCCAGCGCGTGCGCCACCGCGTCCGGCTCCAGACGGTGGATCAGGTCGAGACCGGCCGTGAGGTTGCCCCACTGGTCGCTGCCGCCCTGCTGGAGCACACAGCCGTACCGGCGGTACAGCTCCAGGAAGTCCATGCCCTGCAGCAGCTGGTAGCTGAACTCGGTGTAGCTGATGCCCTGCTCGGACTCCAGCCGCCGGGCCACCGAGTCCTTGGTCAGCATCTTGTTGACCCGGAAGTGCTTGCCGATGTCCCGCAGGAACTCGATGGCGGACAGCCCCGCCGTCCAGTCCAGGTTGTTGACCATGACCGCGGGGTTGTCGCCCTCGAAGGAGAGGAACGGCTCGATCTGGGCCCGCAGCCGCTTCACCCAGTTCGCGACCGTCTCCGGGTCGTTCAGGGTGCGCTCGGCCGTCGGCCGAGGATCACCGATCTGGCCCGTCGCGCCGCCCACCAGCGCCAGCGGCCGGTGCCCGGCCCGCTGGAGCCGGCGCATCGTGAGGACCTGCACCAGATGTCCGACGTGCAGGCTGGCGGCGGTCGGGTCGAAGCCGCAATAGAACGTGACGGGACCGTCCGCGAGAGCCTTGCGCAGTGCGTCCTCGTCGGTGGACTGGGCGAACAGCCCGCGCCACTTCAGCTCGTCGACGATGTCCGTCACGGTCTCGTGCCTCCTAGGTTCCTGTGGTTCCGCCCCGCCAGTCTATGGGCGTCACACGCCCTGACTGACCGAGCTCATGTTGAAGTCGGGCACCCGCAGCGGCGGCATCGCGGTCCGGGTGAACCAGTCGCTCCACTCGCGCGGCAGCGTCCGGTCCGTACGGCCGGCCTCCGAGGCCCGCGACAGCAGGTCCACCGGCGACTCGTTGAACCGGAAGTTGTTCACCTCGCCGACGACCTCGCCGTTCTCCACGAGGTACACGCCGTCCCGGGTCAGCCCCGTCAGCAGCAGCGTCGCCGGGTCCACCTCGCGGATGTACCACAGGCACGTCAGCAGCAGCCCCCGCCCGGTCGCGGCCACCATGTCCTCCAGGGACCGGTCGCCGCCGCCGTCCAGGATCAGGTTGCCCGCCCCCGGGGCCACCGGCAGCCCGGTGAGCCCGGCGCTGTGCCGCGTCGTGACCAGGTGCTCCAGGCGACCGTCCCGCACCCAGTCGACCGGGGTCAGCGGCAGCCCGTTGTCGAACACCGACGCGTCGTCGCCCGAGGCGTGCGCGATCACGAACGGCGCCGATTCGAGACCCGGCTCGTTCGGATCGCTGCGCAGCGTCAGCGGCAGTTCGGAGAGCGTCTCGCCGATACGGGTGCCCCCGCCCGGCTTCGAGAAGACCGTACGGCCCTCCGCCGCGTCCCGGGCCGCCGACGACCACAGCTGGTAGATCAGCAGGTCCGCGACGGCCGTCGGCGGCAGCAGCGTCTCGTACCGCCCGGCCGGCAGCTCGATCCGGCGCTCCGCCCAGCCGAGGCGCCGCGCCAGGTCGGCGTCGATCGCCGTCGGGTCCACGTCCTTGAAGTCCCGCGTCTGGCGGCCCGCCCACGCCGACCGCGTACGGTCCGGCGACTTGGCGTTCAGCTCCAGCGTCCCGTTCGGCTGGTCGTGCCGCAGCCGCAGCCCCGTCGACGTACCGAGGTAGGTGGACGTCAGCTCGTGGCTGGCGAACCCGTACAGCTCACGGCCCCCGGCGCGGGCCCGCGCGAACGCCTCGCCCAGCGCGGGCGCGAAGTCCCCGAACACCGCGGAGGAGGTCTCCGCGGGCGCGTCCGTGAAGTCCGGCGACCCCGGCACGCCCGCCACCAGCGGCTGGGCGTCCTCGGCGGGCCCCGCCGCCCGCGCGGCCTCCTCGGCCGCCCGCACCAGCGGCTCCAGGTCGTCGGCGGTCACCGCCGACCTGGACACCACACCGGAGGCGGTGCCCCGCGCCCCGTCGACGGTCGCGACGACGGTCAGGGTGCGGCCGCGGGTGACACCGTTGGTGGTCAGCGCGTTGCCGGCCCAGCGCAGATTGGCGGACGAGTGCTCGTCCGCGATGACGACACAGCCGTCCGCGCGGGACAGCTCCAGGGCCCGCTCGACGATCTCGTGCGGCTTGCCCGCCCGCGGGTTCACGGAACTCATCGACCGGCCTCCTGGGTCGTGTTCAAGATGTTGATGCCGCGGAACAGGGCGGAGGGGCAGCCGTGCGAGACCGCCGCGATCTGTCCCGGCTGCGCCTTGCCGCAGTTGAAGGCGCCGCCCAGCACATAGGTCTGCGGGCCGCCGACCTGCTCCATCGCGCCCCAGAAGTCCGTCGTCGTCGCCTGGTACGCGACGTCCCTCAGCTGCCCGGCCAGCCGGCCGTTCTCGATCCGGAAGAACCGCTGCCCGGTGAACTGGAAGTTGTAGCGCTGCATGTCGATCGACCACGACCGGTCGCCGACGACATAGATGCCGCGCTCCACGCCGCCGATCAGGTCCTCCGTCGACAGCCCGCCCGGATCCGGCCGCAGCGACACGTTCGCCATCCGCTGCACCGGCACGTGCGAGGGCGAGTCCGCGAACGCGCAGCCGTTCGACCGGCCGAGCCCCGTCAGCTTCGCGATCCGCCGGTCCAGCTGGTAGCCGACCAGCCTGCCGTCCCTCACCAGGTCCCACGACTGGGCCTCGACGCCCTCGTCGTCGTACCCGATCGTCGCCAGACCGTGCTCGGCCGTGCGGTCGCCGGTCACGTTCATCACGGGCGAGCCGTACGTCAGCTTCCCCAGCTGGTCGAACGTGGCGAACGACGTGCCCGCGTACGCCGCCTCGTACCCCAGCGCCCGGTCCAGCTCGGTCGCGTGCCCGATCGACTCGTGGATCGTCAGCCACAGGTTCGACGGGTCGATCACCAGGTCGTACGTCCCGGCCTCGACGCTCGGCGCGCGCATCTTCTCCGCCAGCAGCTCCGGCAGCCCGGCCAGCTCGGCGTCCCAGTCCCAGCCGGTGCCCGTCAGGTACTCCCAGCCGCGCCCCACCGGCGGCGCGATCGTCCGCATCGAGTCGAACTCACCGGTCGTGCCGTCCACCGCGACCGCCGTGAGCTGCGGATGCAGCCGCACCCGCTGCTGCGTGGTGACCGTGCCCGCCGTATCCGCGTAGAACTTGTTCTCATGGACGGTCAGCAGCGACGCGTCGACGTGCGCCACCCCGTCCGCCCGCAGCAGCCGCGCGCTCCACTCCGCCAGCAGCCCGCTCTTGTCCGCGTCCGGCACGGCGAACGGATCGATCTCGTACGAGGAGATCCACGTCTTCTCCGCGTGCACCGGCTCGTCGGCCAGCTCGACCCTCTCCTCCGACCCGGCCGCCGCGATCACCCGCGCCGACAGCTTGGCCATCGCCACGGCCTGCGAGGCCACCTTCGCGGCGGCGTCCATGGACAGATCGACCCCGGAGGCGAACCCCCACGCCCCGCCGTGCACCACGCGCACCGCGTACCCGAGGTCCGTCGTGTCCGACGATCCGGCGGGCTTGGCGTCCCGCAGCCGCCAGGCCGCGCTGCGCACCCGCTCGAACCGGAAGTCGGCGTGCTCGGCGCCGAGGGCCCTCGCCCGTGCGAGCGCCGCGTCGGCGAGCGCCCGCAGCGGCAGTGCCGTGAAGGCTTCGTCGATGGAATGAGGCACGAATGTCTCCTGTCGTATGAGACCGGTCCCACCGATCATGTCGCGCCGACGGGGGAATGCACACCCTTTTCTGTAGGGATCCGACAGCGACTCTCCTACGCCACTGTCAGGGGTCGATTCCCCGTAGGACGGACCGGACCGATAGGTTTTCGAGGAACCACACCGCTAGGGGAAAGGGTGATCCGTTGAGCCGCTCGGTTCTCGTCACCGGAGGAAACCGGGGCATCGGCCTCGCCATCGCCCGCGCATTCGCCGAGGCAGGCGACAAGGTCGCGATCACGTACCGGTCGGGGGAGCCGCCGGCGGCCCTCACCGAACTGGGCTGCCTCGCCGTCCGCTGCGACATCACCGACTCCGAGCAGGTGGAGACGGCCTACAAGGAGATCGAGGAGAAGCACGGTCCGGTGGAGGTGCTGGTGGCCAACGCCGGTGTCACCAAGGACCAGTTGCTGATGCGGATGTCGGAGGAGGACTTCACGTCCGTCCTCGACACCAACCTCACGGGCACGTTCCGGGTCGTCAAGCGCGCCAACCGAGGCATGCTGCGCGCCAAGAAGGGCCGCGTCGTGCTGATCTCCTCGGTGGTCGGGCTGCTCGGCTCCGCGGGCCAGGCGAACTACGCCGCCTCCAAGGCGGGCCTTGTCGGCTTCGCCCGGTCGCTCGCCCGTGAGCTCGGGTCCCGCAACATCACGTTCAATGTCGTCGCACCCGGTTTCGTCGACACCGACATGACCAAGGTGCTGACCGAGGAGCAGCGGGCCGGCATCGTCGCCCAGGTGCCGCTCGGCCGCTACGCGCAGCCCGAGGAGATCGCCGCCGCGGTCCGCTTCCTCGCGTCGGACGACGCCTCGTACATCACTGGAGCCGTCATCCCGGTTGACGGCGGATTGGGCATGGGTCACTGATCACATGAGCGGAATTCTCGACGGCAAGCGCATCCTCATCACGGGGGTGCTGATGGAGTCCTCCATCGCCTTCCACACCGCCAAGGTGGCTCAGGAGCAGGGCGCCGACATCATCCTCACCGCCTTCCCTCGGCCCACGCTGACCGAGCGCATCGCCAAGAAGCTCCCCAAGCCCGCGAAGGTCATCGAGCTCGACGTCACCAACGACGAGCACCTGGCCCGCGTCGAGGGCGTGGTCCGCGAGGAGCTCGGCGGCCTCGACGGCGTCGTCCACTCCATCGGCTTCGCCCCGCAGGACGCGCTCGGCGGCAACTTCCTGAACACGCCGTTCGAGTCGGTCGCGACCGCGATGCACGTCTCGGCGTTCTCCCTGAAGTCGCTGACGATGGCCTGCCTGCCGCTGATGCGGGACGGCGGCTCGGTCGTCGGCCTGACCTTCGACGCGCAGTACGCGTGGCCGCAGTACGACTGGATGGGCCCGGCCAAGGCCGCGCTGGAGGCCACCAGCCGCTACCTGGCCCGTGACCTCGGCAAGCACAACGTCCGCTGCAACCTCATCTCGGCCGGCCCGCTCGGCTCGATGGCCGCCAAGTCCATCCCGGGCTTCGGCGACCTGGCCAAGGTCTGGGACGAGCGCTCCCCGCTGGAGTGGGACATGTCCGACCCGGAGCCCGCGGGCCGCGGCGTCGTGGCGCTGCTGTCGGACTTCTTCCCGAAGACGACCGGCGAGATCATCCACGTCGACGGCGGCGTGCACGTCATGGGCGCCTGACGCCCCTCCGGCACCCCGCCTGACCGGCGGTTTCCCACTCGAAGGCCGCGCGGCCGTCCCCCGGACGGCGCGCGGCCTCCGTGCGTCTACGGCACACTGGGCAGACCGGACATTTCCCATGGAGGCCGCGGCCCGTCCGGGCTCGGGTCCCTTCCGGTGCTCGGGGAGGAGGTGTGGCTGTGCGTACGAAACACCGCCGCGCGGCGGCCCTGGCCGCCATCTCGGTCCTCACGACCGGACTGACGCTCACCGCTCCGGCCGGCGCCGCCGCCGGCACGGGTGGCGGCGCGGCCGCCCCCGAGGCCGACCGCGACCGGCAGGGCGGCTGGGCGGCCACCTGCCGCACATCGGTCGAGGGGTCCCGGGTCATCGCCCACTGCCACAACCCGTACCCCCGTACGGACCGGGTCCAGCTGCACGTCGAGTGCGAGCGCTGGTGGGACATCGACGCGGACAGCGAGCCCGTCGACCTCGGCCCCACCGCCTACGCCGAGCTCAGCGAACGCTGCTGGAAGGAGGTCAGGGCCGTCTGGATCAGCCACCAGGCCGTGCCGGACTCCGCAGGCAGATGAACGGGTAGCCGGCCGCCTCCGACGCCGCCGTCCGCGCGTCGCCCGCCCGGATCGCCTCCACCAGGCGCGCGTGGTCCATGTGGTTCTCCGGCAGCAGCTCGGTACCCACGTCGTCCCTGAGCCAGTCCCGCAGCAGGTGCCCCAGGTCGGCGTAGAGCTCGCTCAGCACCTCGTTGTGCGAAGCGGCCACGACGGCCAGGTGGAACGTCGCGTCGGCCGCCACGAACCGCTCCGCGTCCCCCGCCGCCCACGCCTCCTCGCGCCGTGCGAGGAGCGCGTCCAGCTGCGCCATGTCCCTGTCGGTGCGGCGCGGGGGGGGCCCCCCGGCCCCCCCCCCCCCCCCCCGGGGGGGCGCGCCCCCCCCCCCGGGGGGGGGGGCGGGCCCCCCCCCCGCCAGCGAGTGCCCCCCCCCCCGCCGGCTGCGCGCCCCAAAAATGGCCGC
>NZ_JBIDCF010000001.1:0-22911 GCF_043204435.1 Streptomyces sp. NPDC047886 | reverse complement strand
ACCACCCGCCCCGCGCCCCCCCCCCCCCCCCCCCCCGCGCGCGGGGCGTGGCGCGCGCCCCGCGGCGCCCGGGCCCGGGGGGGGGGGGGGGGGGCGCCCCGCGGGCCCCCCCACGACTCCAGCGTGGAGCGCAGCTCCGCGATATGGCCGGGGTCGGCGTCCGCGAACCTGCGCTGCATGACCCCCGCCAGCTCGCTCGTCGCGACCACATACGTGCCCGAGCCCTGCCGGATGTCCAGCAGACCGTTGTGGGCGAGCGCCCGGACCGCCTCACGGACCGTGTTGCGGGCCACGCCGAGCTGTTCGACCAGCTCCGGCTCGGTCGGGATGCGGGAGCCCACGGGCCACTCGCCCGAGGTGATCTGGTTCCGCAGCTGGGCGATCACCTGGTCGGAGAGTGCCGACCGGCGGGGAGAGCTCAGCGCCATGGTGCTCCTTGTCGATGGGGTTGCCCCGGGAGTCCGGATTGGACAGCCAATCATCCCATGATTCTATGATGGCTTCCATGTCCGACGAGCCGCACACCCAGACACACAGCCAGACACAGGTGATCGACGCCTTCCGCACCGCCGTACCCGCGCCCGCCCGAGGCTCCGCCCGCCCGGCGGTCGCCCCGGCGCCGGGCAGGCCCACCGCCTGGCTCACCCGGCTCCTCGTCGTCGGACTCGTGCTCACCGCCCTCAACCTCCGCCCCGCGATCACCAGCCTCGGCGCACTCCTCGAAGAGGTACGGGTCGGCCTGCACATGAGCGGCGGCGTCGCCGGCGTCCTCACGTCCGTACCGCCGCTGTGCTTCGCCGTCTTCGGCATCACCGCGCCGCGCCTCGCCCGCCGCTTCGGCCCCGCGACCGTCGTCTGCGCCGGCATGGCCGCCGTCGCCGCCGGACTCGCCGTCCGGCCCTTCGCCGGCGGCACGGTCGGCTTCCTCGCCGCCACCGCGCTCGCCCTCATGGGCATCGCCGTCAGCAACGTCCTCATGCCGGTGATCGTCAAGCGGTACTTCCCCGACCGCGTCGGCACCATGACCGGCCTCTACTCGATGGCGCTCGCGCTCGGCACCTCCCTCGCGGCCGCCGCCACCGTGCCCATGACCACCGCCCTCGGCGGCGACTGGCGCGTCGGCCTCGGCGTCTGGGCCGCCCTCGCGGCCCTCGCCGTCCTGCCGTGGCTGCCGCTCCTGCGCGACCGGAAGCGTTCCGGCACGGGCACGGGCACGGGTGCGGGTACGGGCACGGGTACGGGTGCGGGTACGCCGTCCGGCGGCGGCGTCGCCGGCGAGCGGAACCGCAGCGGCCGGGAGACCGCACCCGCGCCCCGGATCATCCGCAGCCGTACGGCGTGGGCGCTCGGCTGCTTCTTCGGCCTCCAGGCCACCGGCGCCTACATCACCATGGGCTGGATGCCGCAGATCTTCCGCGACGCCGGTGTCCCGGCCGGCACGGCGGGCGTGCTCCTCGCGGTCACCATGGTCATGGGCGTCCCGCTCGCCTTCGTCATCCCGCGCCTGGCCGGCCGGATGAGGAACCAGGGCCCCATCGTCGTCGCGCTCGGCCTGTGCGGACTGAGCGGCTACGCCGGGCTGTACGCCGCCCCGGCGGACGGCGCCTGGCTCTGGGCCCTGCTCCTCGGCGTCTCGAACTGCGCCTTCCCGCTCGCCCTCACCATGATCGGCATGCGGTCCCGGAGCGGCGCGGGCGTCGTACGGCTCTCCGCCTTCGCGCAGAGCGTCGGCTACCTCATCTCCATCCCCGGGCCCATCCTGGTCGGCGCCCTGTACCAGCACAGCGGCGGCTGGGAGACCCCGCTCGCCCTGATGATGGGGCTGATGGTGCCGCAGATGGCGGTCGGTGTGCTCGCGGGACGGGACCGGACGATCGAGGACGAGAGCTGAGATGCGAGACTGGGCGACATGCCTGTGCTCGACCCGAACCCCCAGAACGGCCAGAAGAAGCTCCTCGCCGTGCTCGGCGCGATGCTCGCGATCACCGTCGTCATCGGCGTGATCGCCTCTCTCGCCTCCCCGTGATCCCGGACCGCCGACCGCCCCGCCCACCCGCGGCTCCGTCGCCCTCGGTGGACTGCCCCGGGTGTACGTCATGAACCGTGGGGGTGGGGCTGGCACCCCCGACCCCTAGGGGGTCAGGGTCAGGGTGAAGTGGGTGGCTCACCGGATGGGCCCGCCGCGCCATGATCGGTAGCGTCGAGGTACCTCATCGAGACCCGCGCACCCATGGATACGGAGGCGGCCATGTCGGCCCGCACGCACCCCCGGACCCACCCCACCGGCAGTGTCGACGTCCGCCTGCCCTGGTGGGCCCTCGCCCTCCCGGTCGCCGCGTTCGTCGCCCTCTTCCTGCTGATAGCCGGACCCGGCCCCGCGCACGCCACGAGCGGGGAACCGGCCGTCGGCCGGATCCTGGAACAGATCCAGCACACCCTGTCGCGCTAGAGCCCTGGTGCCCCTGGGCCCGGACCGCCGGGCCCGGACCGCCGGGCCGACCGGCGGGCCCGCGTGGCGGACGGCTCACCCGTGCAGGTCGTGCCGGTCAACACCCTGCGCCCATCGGCTGGTTTCATGCGAAGCTGGGGAGCATGAGCGTCGAAACACCCCGAAGGATCGCGCTACTCCGGCATGCCAAGGCCGACTGGCCCCAGGTGTCCGACCATGAGCGGCCGCTCGCCGAGCGAGGCCGCATGGACGCCCCCGTCGCCGGGCGCCGGCTCGCCGAAACCGGGATCACCTTCGATCTGGCCCTGTGCTCGACCGCGGTCAGGACCCGCGAGACCTGGAAACTGGCCGTCCAGGAACTGCCCCGACGCCCCAAGACCGTCTACGAGGAGCGGCTCTACGACGCCTCACTCGGGGAACTCATCGCCCTGCTCAACGAGACCTCCGACGAGGTCGCCGATCTGCTGCTCATCGGCCACAACCCGGGGATGCACGCCCTCGCCGACGCACTCGCGGGCCGTGCGGAGGGCGACACCCTCGCCCGGATGAGCCGGGGCGGCTTCCCGACGTCGGCGTTCGCCGTCGTCGGCTTCAACGGCTCCTGGAAGTCGGTGGAGCACGGCGTGGGCACCCTGATGACCTACTGGGCGCCGCACGAGTGACCGCGGCGCCTACGCGCGCGTACGCCCCGAGGCCCGGACACCGCCAGGTGCCCGGGCCTTCGTCCGTCCGTCCGTGCCCTCGTCCGGTGGCGTGGTCCGCGACGCCGGGTGCCCCAGGTGCCCCGGGTCCGTCGGACCCTGGAACCGTCCCGCGCCCCGTCAGATCCTGGAGGCATCCGCCGCCTCGACCTCTTCGCGGGTGATCCCCAGCAGATAGAGGACGGTGTCCAGGAACGGGACGTTGACCGCCGTGTCCGCGGCCCTGCGTACCACCGGCTTGGCGTTGAAGGCCACACCGAGGCCCGCCGCGTTCAGCATGTCCAGATCGTTCGCGCCGTCCCCGATCGCGACGGTCTGCGCGAGCGGCACACCGGCCTCGGCGGCGAACCGGCGCAGCAGTCGCGCCTTGCCCGCCCGGTCGACGATCTCGCCGGTCACCCGGCCGGTGAACCTGCCGTCCACGACCTCCAGCGTGTTGGCGGAGGCGAAGTCCAGCCCGAGCCGCACCTTGAGGTCGTCCGTGACCTGGGTGAATCCGCCGGACACGACGCCGACTTGATAGCCGAGCCGCTTCAGCGTACGGATCAGCGTGCGGGCACCCGGGGTGAGCCGCACCTCCGCCCGCACCTTGTCCACCACGGATTCGTCCAGCCCCTCCAGCAGCGCCACGCGCGCGTGCAGCGACTGCTCGAAGTCCAGCTCGCCGCGCATCGCGGCGGCGGTGATCTCCGCGACCTGCTCCTCGCAGCCCGCGTGCGCCGCGAAGAGCTCGATCACCTCGTCCTGGATGAGCGTCGAGTCGACGTCCATCACGATCAGCCGCTGCGCCCTGCGGTGCAGGCCCGCCGACACGACGGCCACGTCGACACCGATCTCGTGCGCTTCGGTGGCGAGCGCCGTCCGCAGCGGCTCGGTCTCCGTCCCCGACACCGCGAACTCGACGGCGGTCACCGGATACTTCGCGAGCCGGAAGATACGGTCGATGTTGCCGCCGGTGGCGGTGATGGTGGCCGCTATGGCCGCCGTGTTCTCGGCCGTCAGCGGGTGCCCCAGCACGGTGACATGAGAGCGCCCATGACCGCGCGGACGGTTGTCGCCGGTGCCGGAGATGATCTCCGCCTGGAGCTTCAGCGACTCGGCCCAGCTGTGCACGGTGGCGCGCAGCTCACCCTCCGTGCTGACCGTCGGCTCCGTGACGAGCGCGCACAGGACGATGCGGCCTCGGGTGACGACCTGCTCGATGTCGACGACGTCGACGGAGTAGGCGGCCAGGGTGTCGAACAGCCCGGCGGTGATCCCGGGGCGGTCCTTCCCGAAGATCTTGACGAGAAGGGTGGGAACGTCAGAGGTCTGCGATGCGCTCATGGTCCCCCCACCGTATCGGCCCGGCTGCCGCCGGGCTCCCCCTGTCCCGCGTTACGGACACCGGGCCCCGCCGACCCGGGCCGACCAGGCCACCGGCCCCGGGCCGACCTGGCCTTCCACCGGGGTCGGCCAGGCCATCCACCCTGGCCGACCTGCCCGGACACCCGGGCGGACGCCGGGCCCGATCTGCCCGGACGCCGGGTGACCCGGACCGCGCTAGCGGGACCGCCCGGGACGTCCCGGCGGCGGAGGCCCGTCCGGCGGCGTGTCCTCCGGTCCGTTCCGTCCCGGGCGCGGCGGGGGAGAAGCCCTGACCGTCGGCACCTCGTGAACGTCGCCCGGCACCCGGAGGTAGGGGTTCGTGTCGGGGTTCGGCGGCCGGTACGGCGTCGACGGCCGGTACGGTCCGGGCCCCGGCTCCCCGCCGCCCGCGCCGCGCCCAGCTCCGGGCCCGACCCCACCGACCCCACCAGCCCTACCGACCCCACCAGCCCCACCGACCCCACCAGCCCTACGGGCCCCGGCCGGAACGTCCCGCACCTCTGCTACGCCGGGCGCCCCCGCCACCCCGACTCCCCCCGGCCCCGGCCACAGCATCGGCCCCGCCGAGCCCGCCGCACCGCCCGCGCCCGCCGCACCGATCGGCCCCGCCACCACCGGCCGCAGCGCCGCCCCGCTGCCCGCCGCGCCCAGCGCGTACACGACCACGGCCCCCGCCGCGCCCGCCACCGCACCCCAGGCAGCGCCCACGAGCAGCGCGGCCACCGCGTCACCCGCCAGCGCGAGGCGCGCGTCGAACGCCTCGTACCCCAATACCCGCACCGACGCCCCGACCGACAGCCCCGACAGCCACCCCACCAGCGGCAGCACCGCCGCCGTCACCGCGCCCAGGCGCACCCCGCACCGCCCGGCGAACGCCACAGGACCGAGCCCGCCGGTCGGCGTCCGCACGGCGGCCGACACACCCGCGCACAGCATCAGCACCACGGCGATCACGCCCAGCAGCCACACCCTGCTGTCGAGTTCGGCCAGCCGGGGCAGTGTCACGGCGCCACCGACCCGCCCGCGCAGCAGTTCGCCCAGCGGACCGGGCAACAGCTCCGCGGGCGTGCCCGACGCCTCGCCGTGCCAGGGCACGTGCAGCCCGAGCGTGAACCCGAACCCCACCCCGTTCGGCGCGCCGAGCAGCGCGGCGCCCGCCACCCGCCCCGGATGCTCGGCGCCGACCGCGGCCCACCCCGCCGCCGCGTACCCCGCGCCCACCGCCCCCAGTACCACCGTCACCAGCGCGGAGACGGCGGGCCGCACCACCCGCCGTACGGCGTCGCCCGCGCGCCCGGCCGGCAGGGGCGCCCGCCGCGACACGAGGAGCGCGCACGTGACCACACCCAGGACCCAGGCGCACGCGGCGACCGCCGTGTCCGCCGCTTCCGCACCGAACCCGAACGACGTCCGCGCGGCCACCAGCTGTCCGAGCCGCTCCGGCAGCAGCCCCCGTGCGCCGCCGGCACTCCCGACGCCGGGGAGCCCGACCCCGTCGAACGTGGCGACGTAACGCCCCGCCCACACGGGCCCGCTCATCGCCGCCGAGAAGAGCACCGTCAGCACCCCTATCCGTACGGCCAGTTCACGCGCGGGGACGAACGCGCCCGCCGTGCGCAACGAGCGCAGGAAGACGTACGACAACAGCAGCGCGCCCACCGCCGTCACCCCCAGCGGTATGACGTCGGCGGCCGTCTCCGCCACGACCGGGTCCCGCCCGAACGCGGACACCTCGCCGGATGGCGTCACCGAACCGCCCACGGCCAGCACCATCACGGCGGCCGTCAGCGGGCCGAGCGGGGCCGCCGTGTCCGCCTCCAGCAGCCGTAGTCCGAGCGCCGCGGTACCCGCCATGCCGACCAGGGCCCACCCCACCGCCGCGACCGAGGCCGACAGCACCCCACCCCAGTCGATGCCGCCCCTGCGGATCGCGCCACCACGACCGCGACGACCGTCACCGGTGCCCATGCAGGATCCCCCGATCCCCGAGACCGCTCCCGAGTTGCCCCCTTCACGCATGATCCGTACGGACTCATGCGCCCTCATGGGTGCTTACCACTCTCAGGTGGTGTTTCACCCGAGTCAACGGGCGCTCGGGGCGAGCGGCGCGCGGGCCTGCGCGCTGTCTTCACACGGCCCGACTTTCGAATACGGGACCGGGCCTGAAATAGTTCCTCACGATGTTCGCCATCCCTAGACTCCCAGCGACGGGGGTAACACGGGGGACAACAAGTGGGGCATGGAGTGCCGGAACTCGTACTGGAATTGAACGGAAGGACCTGGGCGCTCGATCCGTCCAGGTCGTACACCCTCGGGCGCGATCCGCAGGGTGACCTGGTGATCGACGACGCCAGGGTCTCGTGGCGGCATGCCACGATCAGCTGGAGCGGCCATGGTTGGGTCATCGAGGACCACGGCTCCACCAACGGCACCTATGTGCAGGGGCAGCGGATCCACCAGATGGAGATCGGCCCGGGTACGGCCGTGCATCTGGGCAACGCCACGGACGGCCCGCGGCTGAATCTGACCGGTGCCGCGGCCGGTGCCGGTGCGGCAGCCGGTGCGGGTGCGGCGGCGGGTGCGAGCGCGGGCGCGTACGGCGCGCACGCCGGCGCCCCGCAGGCGCAGGCGCCGCACGCGCAGGCCGCGGCCCAGGCGCCGTACGCCCCGGCCCAGCAACCGCAGCAGCAGGGCTGGCCCGCTCAGCAGCCGCCCGCTCAGCCGCAGGGCTGGCAGCAGCAGGCGCCGCAGCCGCAGCAGCAGGCGCCCCAGCCGCACATCCCGCAGCAGCAGGGCGGCGGCGCCGCGGGCGCCCCGCCGGTCTACGGCGACCGCAGCCCGACCACGTTCCACCAGCTGGCCCTGGGCCGCGTCATGCGCATCGGCCGTGCGCTGGAGAACGAGCTGGTGGTCTCCGACCTCCAGGTCTCCCGCCACCACGCCGAGTTCACGGCGCACCCCGACGGCCGCTTCGAACTGCGCGACCTGGGCTCGCACAACGGCACGTACGTCAACGGCCAGCCGATCGCCAAGTCGGGCACCGTCCTCATCGGCCCCAACGACATCGTCGGTGTCGGTCACTCGACCTTCCGTATCGTCGGCGACCGCCTCGAGGAGTTCGTGGACACCGGTGAGGTGTCCTTCTCCGCACGCCACCTCACGGTCACGGTGGACGGCGGCAAGCAGATCCTGAAGGACGTCACCTTCGGTGTCCCGGAGAAGTCGCTCATCGGCGTCATCGGCCCGTCCGGTTCCGGAAAGTCGACGCTCCTCAAGGCGCTCACCGGCTACCGGCCCGCCGACCAGGGTGACGTCCTCTACGACAACCGCAGCCTCTACAAGCAGTTCGCCGAGCTGCGCCAGCGCATCGGTCTGGTCCCGCAGGACGACATCCTGCACAAGGAGCTGACCGTCCAGAAGGCGCTGCGGTACGCGGCCAAGCTCCGCTTCCCCGGCGACACCGCCGCGGCCGAGCGCGAGGCCCGCATCGACGAGGTGCTGCGCGAGCTCAAGCTCGACATCCACCGCGAGAAGAAGGTCACCTCCCTCTCCGGTGGTCAGCGCAAGCGCGTGTCCGTCGCCCTGGAGCTGCTGACCAAGCCGTCGCTGATCTTCCTGGACGAGCCGACCTCCGGCCTCGACCCGGGCATGGACCGCGACGTCATGCAGCTGCTGCGCGGCCTCGCCGACGACGGCCGCACGGTCCTCGTCGTCACGCACTCCGTGGCCGAGCTGGGCCTGTGCGACAAGCTCCTCGTGATGGCTCCCGGCGGTTCGGTGGCCTACTTCGGCCCGCCGGAGGAGGCGCTCAACTTCTTCGGCTACGAGACGTGGGCGGATGTGTTCTCGGCCTTCGAGAACTACCGCGACTACGACTGGGCCGGCCGCTGGAAGGGCTCGCAGCACTACCAGCTGTACGCCGCCGACATCGACGCCGTCGCCGCCCAGCCGGTGCAGATGCCGGTGCAGGCGGCGGCGAAGCCGCCCAAGCCGCAGGCGTGGGGCGCGCAGCTGTGGACCCTGATCCGCCGCTACGTCTCGGTGATCGCCTCCGACCGGGGATTCCTCGCCCTGATGGTGATCCTGCCCGCGGTGCTCGGCGCGGTCTCCGTCGTCATCCCGGCCGACTTCGGGCTCGCCCCGCCGACGCCGCCGTCCCGGTTCAACGGCGACGCCGGCACGATCATGCTGATCCTCGCGGTCGGCATGTGCTTCTCCGGCGCGGCCAACTCCGTACGAGAGCTGATCAAGGAACGGGTCATCTACGAACGGGAGCGGGCCACCGGCCTGTCCCGCTCGGCGTACCTGATGTCCAAGGTGATCGTGCTCGGTGTGATCACGGCCTTCCAGGGCCTGATCATCTGCGGTATCGGCTTCGCCACCCGTGAGCTGCCGGCCGAGGGCCTGATCATGCCGCCGGCCCTCGAGATCGGCCTCGTCGTCATCGCGCTCGGCTTCACCTCGATGATGGTCGGCCTCGTCATCTCCTCGCTGGTGAAGACCGCCGAGAAGACCATGCCGCTGCTGGTGATGTTCGCGATCGTCCAGGTCGTCTTCACCGGCATCCTCTTCAAGGTGTACGGCTCGCCGGGCCTGGAGCAGTTCGCCTGGCTCATGCCGTCGCGCTGGGCCATCGCGGGCGCCGGCACGACCCTCGACCTGGCGCACCTGATGCCGCCGTGGGACCACAAGAACCCCACGGACCTCGACCCGCTGTGGGAGCACACCGCGGGCCAGTGGGGCGTCAACGTCACCATCCTGCTGCTGATGGGCGTCGCCTGCGGCTTCGCGGTGGCGCGACTGCTGCGCCGCCACGAGCCCGAGGTCATGCGCAAGTAGCCGCGTGCGGCACATGACGACGAAGGGCGGCACCCCCAGGGGGGTGCCGCCCTTCAGCCATGCCCAGCGCAGCCGTACCTCAGCCGTGCTCAGCCATGCGCGTGTGTCATGCCTGCGGCGTGTCGGGACGCTCAGTAGGCGCTGTTCACGTTGTCCATGGAGCCGTAGCGGTCGGCGGCGTAGTTGCAGGCCGCGACGATGTTGGCCACCGGGTCCCACTGGCTCTTCTTGGTGCCCGGGACGTGGTAGGCGTCGAAGGTCGGCTTGATGACCTGGAGCAGACCGATGGACGGGACGCCGTTCTTGGCGTTGATGTCCCAGTTGTTGATCGCGTTCGGGTTACCGCTGGACTCCCGGATGATGTTGCGGTGGATGCCCTCGTAGCTGCCCGGGATGTTGTGCTTCTTCATGATGTCGAGCGCCTCCCGGATCCAGCCGTCCAGGTTGTTCGCGTAGACGGGCTTGCGGGCGGCGGCGCGGCTCGCCTTGGCCTTCGCCTCGGCGGCGCGCTTCTTCGCGGCGGCCTCCGCCTTGGCCTTCGCCGCAGCCTCGGCCTTGGCCTTGGCGGCGGCGTCGGCCTTCGCCTTGGCGGCGGCCTGCGCCTTGGCCTTGGCGGCGGCGGCCTGCGCCTTGGCCTTGGCGGCGGCGGCCTCGGCCTTGGCCTTGGCGGCGGCCTTCGCCTCGGCGTCGGCGGCGGCCTTCAACTCGATCGCGGACTTCTGGCCGTTGAGGCTCTCCTGGAGCTCGGCGGCCTTGTAGCCGTTCCAGGCGACCTGGGTGGCGGCGACCGTCTCCGTCCCGGCCTCGGCCGACGCGTCGGCCGGAGCCAGGGAGAACGCCAGGGCGGCGGCCGTCACGGTGGCCAGGCCGGCGATCGAGAGCTTCTGGTTCTTCTTGAGACGGCTGAAGCCGGGGGTGCGTGACGCGGACATGCAGTCGTACCTCTTCGAATAGCGGGAGTCGCTGGCCGGGTGGCGCTGCGCCTGCTCGGCGGGCGACGGCTGCAATTCTTAGCGGCCGCAAAATCCTGTGGCAAAGGTGTGACGTACGAAGCCGGATAGTGGATCACGAGGTCTCTCGGAACCGCCCCGGACGGCACCCTCGGCCGGTCCGGTAGCCCTGATCTGACCTTTACGTATCCACTATCCGGCTTCGTAAGTGACCCAGGTCCTATGCGCGGGCTCACATCGGACGTCTAACAGTCTCACCGCCAGTTGCTTCAGCAATGCTGAGCGTGAGCGGGCTCCTCCGGGAGGAGGAGATGGACGTCCCCGAACTCATGCCAGAGGTACCTCCGCCGTACCGCCTCGGTATAAGCCCTGCTCAGCGCCGCGCGGCCGGCCACCGCCTCCAGCATCAGCAGATGCGACGCCTCCGGTTCGTGCAGACCGGTCAGCAGCCCGTCCACCGCGCGCACCCCGCGCGCCGGTGTCACCACCAGATCGGTCCACCCCGACGCCGCCCGTACGACACCGCCGGTGTCCGTCGCCGACTCCAGGGCCCGCACCGCCGTCGTGCCCACGGCGACGATCCGGCCGCCACCCGCCCGTGCCGCGTTCACCAGCCACGCCGTGCTCGCCGGCACCGCGAACCGCTCCGGGTACGGCGGCTCGTGCGCCTCCGCCGACGCGACCCCGGTGTGCAGCGTGAGCGGCGCGAACTGCACCCCCCGGCTCACCAGCCGGGCGACCGTCCCCGCCGTGAAGGGGCGCGCCGCGCTCGGCATCTCCGCCGACCCCGTGCCGTCCGGCGCCGGTACGGCGAACACCGTCTGGTAGGCGCTGAGCGGCTGGTCGCGCGCGGTGTACCCGTACCGGATGGGCCGCCCGTACCGGGCCAGCAGCTCCGGCACCGGGACCGACACCGTCGCCCACCACAGCCGCGCCCCGCCCGCGCTCAGCGGCTCCTCCAGCACCAGCCGCGCCCCGCCCGGCAGCCGGACGCCCGCTCCCGCCGGACCGCCGGCACGTGGCCGGGTCGTCCCCGTACCGCCTGGCCCGTCCGGGGCCCGCAGCTCCACGGCCCACCGCCCGTCGTCCCCGTACGTCGAGAAGTGCACGACGACGAGGTCCCCGCCGAGCCGCCCGGTGACGGCCGCCGCCAGCGTGGGCGAGGTGTTCACCACCAGGACGTCACCGGCCCGCAGCAGCCCCGGCAGCTCCCGGAACGCGTGGTGCGACACCGCGGTACTCCGCGACACCATCAGCCGTACGTCGTCGCGCCCGGTTCCGCGCTGCTCGGCGGGCACCCGCGCGGACAGCTCTTCGGGCACCCGCGCCACCACCGCTCCGCTCACCGCCGAGCCGACCGCCCCGCTCCCCCCGGCGCCGACCGTCCCGCTCACCGGTCCTCCCCCCTGTCGGCGGCCGCCTCGGCCGCCAGCAGCGCGGGGGCCGTGTAGCGCCCGCTCGGGGGGCGGGTGTCCAGCAGGCGCAGGAAGGCCGGCGCGACCGACTCCGGAGAGGGCCGGGGCTCGTCGTCGTCTGGCACGGCGGCCGCGTACATGTCGGTGTCCATGTCGCCCGGGTCCACCGCCCACACCCGCAGCCCCGGCTCCTCGACCGCCAGCACCGCCGCCAGCAGGTCCAGTGCCGCCTTCGACGCCCCGTACCCGCCCCAGGTCCCGTACGCCTCCACCGCCGCGTCCGAGCTGACCGCGATCACCGTCCCCGTCCCACCGGCCCGCAGCAGCGGCAGCGCCTCCTGTACGAGCCCCAGCGCGGCCACCACGTTGGTCTCCAGCGCGGACCGCAGCCCGTCCAGCGGCAGCGCGTCCAGCCGTACGAGCGGCGCGACGCCCAGCACACTCGCGTTGCCCACCAGCAGGTCGAGCCCGCCCAGGTCGCGGGCGGCGGCCACCAGCTCCGCGCGGTGCCCGGCGTCCGTCACGTCGCCGGTCAGCGCGACGACCCGCGTCCCGTACGCCGCCGCCTCCCGCGCGCTCTTCGCCAGCGCCTCCTCCGTCCTCGCGTCCAGCACCAGATCCCAGCCCCGGCGTGCGAGCGCCGCGGCGAGCGCACGCCCGAGCCCCTTCGAAGCACCCGTGATGATCGCGACAGCCATGGTGTCCGTTCCCCTCTCGTCGTTGCCCCCACGGTGGCCCGCCGACCGCGCCCGCCGCCTCGTCCGCAGGCCCGGAACCGTCCGGGACTTCGACCTAGTCCCGGGGACGCAGGCCCCGGCCGTCCCCGGTCCGATACGGACTGTCACCCCCCACCGGTAACGTGAACGCATGACCGATCGACCGCGCTCGGGCCTCGCCGCCGTGAGCACCGCCCTGCTGGCGATGAGCCGCCACCTGGAGGTACGCGACGTCCTCAAGACGATCGTCGCCTCGGCCCGCGAGCTGCTCGACGCGGAGTACGCGGCACTGGGCGTGCCGGACGACCACGGCGGCTTCGCCCAGTTCGTCGTCGACGGCGTCAGCGACGAGCAGTGGAAGGCCATCGGCCCCCTGCCCCGGCAGCACGGCATCCTCGCGGCGATGCTCCACGAGGCGAGGCCGGAACGCCTCGCGGACGTCCGCACGGACCCCCGCTTCGAGGGCTGGCCCGCCGCTCACCCCGAGATGTCCGACTTCCTCGGCTTCCCCATCCGGGACGGCGACGAGACGATCGGGGCGCTGTTCCTCGCCAACAAGCGCTGCCGCGACACGGGCCCGGCCGCCCGGGGCGCCGACCGCGACACGGGCCCGGCCGCCCGGGGCGCCGGCTGCGGCTTCACCGCCGAGGACGAGGAACTGCTCGGCATCCTCGCCCAGCACGCCGCCATCGCCCTCACCAACGCCCGTCTGTACGAGCGGAGCCGGGAGCTCACCATCGCCGAGGAGCGCTCCCGCCTCGCCCACGAGCTGCACGACGCCGTCAGCCAGAAGCTCTTCTCGCTGCGGCTCACCGCCCAGGCCGCCGCCGCCCTGATCGACCGCGATCCCGGCCGGGCCAAGGGCGAGCTCCAGCAGGTCGCCGCGCTCGCGGCCGAGGCCGCCGACGAGCTGCGGGCCGCCGTGGTGGAGCTGCGCCCCGCGGGGCTGGACGAGGACGGCCTGGTCAACACCCTGCGGACACAGATACAGGTCCTGGACCGCGCGCACACCGCCCGCCTCACCTTCGAGAGCCGCGGGGTCCGCGCCCTGCCCGCCGCGCAGGAGGAGGCCATGCTGCGGGTCGCCCAGGAGGCCCTGCACAACGCGCTGCGCCACTCCGGAGCCGGCCTCGTGTCCGTCTCCCTCGTCCGGCGCGGCCAGGGCGCGCTGCTCAGCGTCGTCGACGACGGCGAGGGCTTCGACCCGAGCACCGTCCGCCGGGCGGGCCGCCACCTCGGCCTGGTCTCCATGCGGGACCGGACGAGCGGGGTCGGCGGGCAGCTCACCGTGCACTCGGCGCCCGGGAAGGGCACCACGATCGAGATGGAGGTCCCCGGTGGCTGAGTCCCCGTCCGGCACCAGGCCCCGGATCAGGGTCCTTCTGGTGGACGACCACCAGGTGGTCCGCCGCGGGCTGCGCACGTTCCTGGAGGTCCAGGAGGACATCGAGGTCGTGGGGGAAGCGGCCGACGGCGCCGAGGGCGTCGCCCGCGCCGAGGAGCTCCGGCCCGACGTCGTCCTGATGGACGTCAAGATGCCGGGTACGGACGGCATCGACGCCCTGCGCAAGCTGCGCGAGCTCGCCAACCCGGCCAGGGTGCTGATCGTCACCAGCTTCACCGAACAGCGCACCGTCGTCCCCGCCCTGCGCGCGGGCGCGTCCGGGTACGTCTACAAGGACATAGACCCGGAGGCGCTGGCCGGTGCGATCCGCTCCGTGCACGCGGGCCACGTCCTGCTCCAGCCGGAGGTGGCGGGCGCGCTGCTGTCCCAGGACGACGGCAACGGCGGCACGGGCAGGGGCGGCAGCCTCACCGAACGGGAGCGTGAGGTCCTCGGGCTGATCGCGGACGGCCGCTCCAACCGCGAGATCGCCCGGGCGCTCGTGCTCTCGGAGAAGACCGTCAAGACCCACGTCTCGAACATCCTCATGAAACTGGACCTCGCCGACCGTACGCAGGCCGCGCTGTGGGCCGTACGCCACGGGATGACGGGATAACGCCGAGGCCGACCAGAAGGTTGTCCTCCGATCCGAGATTCATACTGTCGGGTGTATGTCACCCGTCCGGCGCAACCTCGGCGCCGGGCGGCCGTTCTCCATGGCGTGCCGCGGCGATGGCCGTGGCGATGACCAGGAGGAATTTTTCGTGAAGAACCTGAAGAAGGCCGCTGCTGTCACCATGGTCGCCGGTGGGCTCGTCGCCGCCGCCGCGGGTGCCGCCTCCGCCACCGGCGGCGCGCACGCCGACGGCCACGCCGTCAAGTCCCCGGGCGTGGGGTCCGGCAACCTGGTTCAGGCCCCGGTGAACGTCCCGGTGAACATCGTCGGCAACACCGCCACCGTGATCGGCGCCCTGAACCCGGCCTTCGGGAACGACGGCGTCAACCACTGAGTGTCGCTCGACCGGTGACCGGCCCCCAGGCACCCCCGGGGGCCGGTCCCATGTCCGCGCCGCTAGGACGCGCCGCGCTGGAGCTCCTCCACATACGCGTTGTACGCCGCGACCTGCGCCCGCCGGGCCACCCGCTCCACCGGGCGCAGCGCCTCCGCCCGCGCCGCCATCTCCCCGGCGCTCACCGCCCCGCCGTGCCCGTTCTCGTACGCCAGCGAGATCAGCAGACCCACCCGCTGCGCCATCTCCAGCACCCGCACCGCCCGGGGCGGATACCCCGGGGCCAGGACCTCCCGGCGCGCCTCGGCCCGCGCCCGGTACGCGTCCAGCGCCGCCTCCGCCACCGGCCCCGACGCCGCCACGTCGAGCCGCGTCAACACGACCGTCGCCTCCCGCAGGGCCTCCGCGAGCTCCCGCTCCGCCTCGCCCAGCGACGGCACGTCGGCCGGCGGCGCCTCCCGTACCGGCAGGCAGTGCCAGACCACCTCGACGTGCAGGTCCCCGGCGGGCCCCGCCTCGTACACCTCCGGTACGAGCCCGAACGCGGCCCCGTACCCGACGACCGCCTCCTCCGCCTCCAGCGCCCGCGCGTTGAACGGCGGCGGTCCGCTCAACCCCAGCGGATGACCCGGCGCGGGCAGCGCCACCCGCCACCCGGCGACCCCCAGCGCCCGCAGGCGCCCCAGCGCCAGCGTCAGACCGACGGCCGCCGACTCACCCGGCAGCCCCTCCACGCGGTGCACCGCGTCGTCCCCGACAATCGCGAGCGCGGCGTCGTCGGGCGACACCAAACCGGCCAGCAGAGCGTTCCCCCATGCGGCCAACCGTCCTGAACGTGGTTCCGAAAGCATGACCCCACCCTAGGTACCGCCCGGCACGTTCTCCGGCCGGAACAGAACCGTGAGGCGGCCCTCAGCACGGGCACCCTCACCCGGTGGCGTAGGTTTTCCCTGGGAGCTTGCGCCGCCGCAGGCGTGAGCTACGACGAGACTCGACCGCAAGGGGAGACAACGCGCTCATGAGCGATGTACTGGAGCTGGTGGACGTATCCGTGGTCCGCGACGGACGCGCTCTGGTGGACGACGTCTCCTGGTCGGTCAAGGAGGGTGAGCGCTGGGTCATCCTCGGGCCCAACGGGGCGGGCAAGACGACCCTCCTCAACGTCGCGTCGAGCTACCTGTTCCCGAGCAGCGGCACCGCCCGCATCCTCGGCGACCAGCTCGGCAAGGTCGACGTCTTCGAGCTGCGCCCGCGCGTCAGCATGGCGGGCATCGCCATGGCCGAGAAGCTCCCGAAGAAGCAGACGGTCCTCCAGACGGTCCTCACCGCCGCGTACGGCATGACCGCCACCTGGCACGAGGACTACGACACCGTCGACGAGGAGCGCGCCCGCGCCTTCCTCGACCGCCTCGGCATGACGGACTTCCTGGACCGCAGGTTCGGCACCCTCTCCGAGGGCGAGCGCAAGCGCACCCTCATCGCCCGCGCCCTGATGACCGACCCCGAGCTGCTGCTGCTGGACGAGCCGGCCGCCGGCCTCGACCTCGGCGGCCGCGAGGACCTGGTGCGCCGCCTCGGCCGCCTGGCCCGGGACCCGCTGGCCCCCTCCATGCTGATGGTGACCCACCACGTCGAGGAGATCCCGCCCGGCTTCACCCATGTCCTGATGATCCGTCAGGGCAAGGTGCTGGCCGCCGGACCGCTGGAGACCGAGCTGACGTCCCGCAACCTCTCGCTCTGCTTCGGCCTGCCGCTCGTCGTGGAGAGCGTCGGCGACCGCTACACCGCCCAGGGCCTGCCCCTGTCCTGACCCGCCGGGGCCCCGAAGTCCCGGGGCCGTAAGGCCCGCACCACGGGGCCCTCTCGCGCCCTGTCCCGAGAAGGCCCCCCGGTCCTACCATGACCGGGTGGACATCGACGCATGGGTCTGGTGGCTGATCGGCGCGGTGGGACTGGGCATCCCCCTCGTGCTCACGGCGATGCCGGAATTCGGAATGTTCTCCGTCGGGGCCGTCGCCGGAGCCGTCACGGCGGGCCTCGGCTTCGGCGTGGTCGCCCAAGTGGTGGTCTTCGTCGTCGTCTCCGTCGCGCTCCTCGCGGTGGTACGCCCGATCGCCGCACGTCACCGCGGCGGACAGGCGCAACACCCCACCGGCATCGACGCGCTGAAAGGGCGTCAAGCCGTCGTTCTGGAACGCGTCGACGGAAGCGGGGGACGTATCAAGCTCGCCGGCGAGGTCTGGTCGGCCAGAGCCCTCGACGCCACCCGGACGTTCGAACCGGGAGAGCAGGTCGACGTGGTCGAGATCGACGGGGCCACCGCCGTCGTCATCTGACGTGCGCCGCCCAGCCGTTCGGCCGCCCACCCGGCGGCCACCCACCCGAACCGACCTGGCCGAACCGACCTGGCCGAACCGGGCGCGTGACCACGCGCCGTCTGGGAAGATCGATCATCGAAACCAACCGGCAGTCAACCGGCAGCGAAGGGCACGGGGAGCACGATGCCATCAGTCATCATCGTTCTGGTCATCCTGGTGGTGCTTGTCTTCATCGCCCTGATCAAGACGATCCAGGTCATCCCACAGGCGAGCGCCGCCATCGTCGAGCGCTTCGGCCGCTACACCCGAACCCTCAACGCGGGCCTCAACATCGTCGTCCCGTTCATCGACACGATCCGCAACCGCATCGACCTGCGTGAACAGGTCGTCCCCTTCCCGCCCCAGCCGGTGATCACCCAGGACAACCTGGTCGTCAACATCGACACCGTCATCTACTACCAGGTCACCGACGCCCGTGCCGCGACCTACGAGGTCGCCAGCTACATCCAGGCCATCGAGCAGCTCACCGTCACCACACTCCGCAACATCATCGGCGGCATGGACCTGGAACGCACCCTCACCTCCCGCGAGGAGATCAACGCGGCCCTGCGCGGCGTCCTCGACGAAGCCACCGGCAAGTGGGGCATCCGCGTCAACCGCGTCGAACTGAAGGCCATCGAGCCCCCGACCTCCATCCAGGACTCGATGGAGAAGCAGATGCGCGCCGACCGTGACAAGCGCGCCGCGATCCTCACCGCCGAGGGCATCCGCCAGTCGCAGATCCTGACCGCGGAAGGCGAGAAGCAGTCGGCGATCCTCCGCGCCGAAGGCGAGGCCAAGGCGGCCGCCCTCCGCGCCGAGGGCGAGGCCCAGGCCGTCCGTACGGTCTTCGAGGCCATCCACGCCGGAGACCCCGACCAGAAGCTGCTCTCCTACCAGTACCTCCAGATGCTTCCGAAGATCGCCGAGGGCGACGCCAACAAGCTCTGGATCGTGCCCAGCGAGATCGGTGACGCGCTCAAGGGCCTCTCCGGAGCCTTCGGCAACCTCGGCAGCGGCGCACCCGGCTTCAACACCGGCAAGGACCAGCGCCGCGAGGAACCCCCCGTCGACTGAGCCCCCGTCCCCTCGTGCATGATCGGTTCACCACGCACCGACCACGCACGGGGGACACCATGACGATCTGGGAGATGCTCGCCGTCCTCACGGCCGGCATCGCCGCCGGCACCATCAACGCCATCGTCGGCTCGGGCACCCTCATCACCTTCCCGGTGCTGCTCGCCGCCGGCCTCCCACCCGTCACCGCGACCGTCTCCAACGCCCTCGGCCTCGTACCCGGCGCGATCAGCGGCGCCATCGGCTACCGCGCCGAACTCACCGGCCAGCGCCGCCGCGTCCTGCGGCTCGGCGTCGCGGCCGCCGTCGGCGGACTCACCGGCGCCATACTGCTCACCCTGCTGCCCTCGACCGCCTTCGAGACGATCGTCCCCGTCCTCGTCACGCTGGCCCTGGTCCTCGTCGTCCTGCAGCCCCGCATCTCCCGCGCCGTCCAGCGCCGCCGCGACCGCGAAGGCACCACACCCGCCGGCGACGGCGGCCCCCTCCTCTTCACGGGCCTCCTCCTCGCCAGCGTCTACGGCGGCTACTTCACCGCGGCCCAAGGGGTCATCTACCTCTCCCTCATGGGCATGCTCCTCCACGACAGCCTGCAGCGCCTCAACGCCGTGAAGAACGTCCTCGCGGCCATCGTCAACTCCATCGCCGCCCTGTTCTTCGTCTTCGCCGCCCACTTCGACTGGACAGCCGTCGCCCTCATCGCCGTGGGCTCCACCCTCGGCGGCCAACTCGGCGCCCGCGTCGGCCGCCGCCTGCCCCCCAAGGTCCTCAGGGCGGTCATCGTCGTGGTGGGTACCGTCGCCGTCGTCCAGCTCCTGCTCCGCTGACACCGCCACCAGACCCCCGACGCGAAAGACCCGCCCCCGGCCGACCGGCCCCGACCACTCGGCCGCCCGATCACCCGACGACGGGCCTCCCCACGCCACCGCGACGCACTCCCCGCGCTACGTCACACACCCCGCGCTGCCTCACGCGGCCTGCTGCGCCAGCCACTCCGGCAGCTCCGACCGCTCACCGGCACGCAACGCCAACAGCATCGCGTCCGCCGGCGTCGGTACGAACGGCTGGTGCAGCAACGGCATCCCCGCCTGCTCCGGCGTACGGTCCGCCTTGCGGTGATTGTCCTCCGCGCAGGACGCCACCGTGTTCAACCAGCTGTCACCACCGCCCTGCGCCCGCGGCACCACATGGTCCACGGTCGTCGCGCGCCTGCCGCAGTACGCGCACCTGTGCTGGTCCCGTACCAGCACACCCCTCCGCGACCACGGCGCCTGTCTTCGGAACGGCACCCGGACGTACCGGCAGAGCCTGATCACCCGCGGCACCGGCAGATCGACCGCGGCCGCGCGCACACGAAGATCCGGATGGGACTGTTCGACCACGGCCTTGTCCTGAAGCACCAGCACCACCGCACGGTTGAGTGTCACCGTCGACAGCGGCTCGAAGCTCGCGTTCAGTACCAGCGTGTCCCGCATCTGCGCCCACCTCCCGTGTGCCGGCCCAGCCCAGTCGGCGGGCCTTGGGCTCGGATCAACTCTGGCCGGGCGCGCCGGGTTGAACAACGCAATATCCGTGCTTCCCAAGGAGCGACCCCCAGGCCCCCGGCACAAAAATGCCCGCTCCTGATCTCTCCAAGACCAGAAGCGGGCAAACAACGAGCGAACGTTCAGCTCTCCGCCGGAGCCGCGTACTCACCGATGAGCTGAGCACGCGCCAGCGTGTGGAACCGCAGATGGAAGCCCACGACCGCCGGCGAAGCATCGCCGTCCGGACCCAGCTTCTCCGTGTCCACCGCGTACACCGTGAACACATACCGGTGCGCCGGATCCCCGGCGGGCGGCGCCGCACCCCCGAAGTCCCTCGACCCGTAGTCGTTGCGGACGTGCACCGCGCCATCGGGCAACCCGTCGAACTTCCCGCCGCCCGCCCCCACGGGCAGCTCCGTCACCGTCGCGGGGATGTCGAACAGCACCCAGTGCCAGAACCCGCTGCCGGTCGGCGCGTCGGGGTCGAAGCACGTCACGGCGAAGCTCTTCGTCTCCGCCGGGAAGCCCTCCCACCGCAGATGCGGCGACGTGTTCCCCTCCGCGTACACCTGCGCGTCCGCCAGCACACCACCCGCCGCGACATCGTCGCTCACCACCGTGAACGACGGCACCGGCGGATGGAAATCATGGGGGAGCGGTGCTCGCTTCGCCTCGGCCACCTCGGACCCTCCGTCTCTGGTCTGCTGCTTCTCCACCGTCAGAATGCCCGAGCCTAGAGCCAGTTGCGCCGACCGCCGACATCGGCGAGCCACTGGTTGAGATACGCGGCCCAGTCCGTGCCCTGGAAGTCGTGCAGCCCCACCGTGAACGCCCGGTACGAGTCGCTGCCCTCGCTGAACAGCCCGCCCTTCTTGTCCATCTCCAGGATCACGTCCATCTCGCGGTCGTCCGCCACGAACGACAGCTCCACCTGGTGCAGGCCCCGGTACTGCTGCGGCGGCAGGAACTCGATCTCCTGGTAGAACGGCAGGCGCTGCCGCGTCCCCCGGATGTGCCCCCGCTCCATGTCCGCGCTCTTGAAACGGAAGCCCAGCTGGATGAAGGCGTCCAGGATCGCCTGCTGCGCCGGCAGGGGGTGCACGTTGATCGGGTCGAGGTCCGTCGAGTCCACCGCGCGCGCGATGGCAAGCTCGGTCGTCACCCCGATGTTCATGCCGTGCAGCTGCTGCCCCGAGATGCAGGTGACCGGCGTCTCCCACGGGATCTCCAGCCCGAACGGCACCACGTGCACCGCTCCCGGCTCGACGGTGAAGGCCCCACCGAGCTGCACCTTGGCGAACTCGATGTCCTGCTTGACCTCCTGATCACCGCCCTCGACCTCGACCCGCGCCTGGAGGCCGATGGACAGGCCCTGGATGTCCTGAGCCACCTTGCCGCCCTCGAGGTGCACCTCACCCTGGACGACACCGCCCGGCACCACGTTCGCCTCGTTGAGGATCGTCTCGACCGACGCGCCCCCCGCACCGAGGCTCGCGAGCAGCTTCTTGAAGCCCATCTTCACTCCCTTACTAGTCCGTAGCTCCATCTACGCGTACGCGCGCACGACCGTAGCCGGTTCCGTCCGCGCCACACCCAAGTACGCTCGTACAACATGATCGAGAGCCCCGACCGTACGCCGCTTCCCCGGGACTTCTTCGACCGCCCCGTGCTCGAAGTCGCCCCGGACCTCCTCGGCCGGACCCTCGTACGGATGACGGACGACGGCCCCATCGAGGTGCGCCTCACCGAAGTGGAGGCATACGCGGGCGAGGCCGACCCCGGCTCGCACGCCTACCGGGGCCGCACCGCACGGAACGCGGTGATGTTCGGCCCGCCCGGACACGCCTATGTCTACTTCACGTACGGCATGTGGCACTGCTTGAACCTGGTGTGCGGTCCCGAGGGCTCGGCGAGCGGCGTCCTGCTGCGCGCCGGCGAGGTCAGGACAGGCCACGAGCTCGCCCGGCACCGCCGGCTCTCGGCCCGCCACGACAGGGAACTGGCCAAGGGCCCCGCCCGGCTCGCCACGGCCCTCGACGTCGACCGGACCCTCGACGGCACCGACGCCTGCGCCGGCGCCCGCTCCCCCCTGTCGATACTGACGGGTACGCCGGTCCCGGCCGATCAGGTACGCAGTGGCCCCCGCACCGGAGTGGGCGGCGAAGGGGCCGCGCACCCCTGGCGCTTCTGGATCGACGGCGACCCGACGGTCAGCCCCTACCGGGCCCACACACCACGCAGGCGACGGGCTTGACTCCGGGCACGGAACCGCCTAATGTCGACCGAGCCGCAAGAGCCGGGCCGCTGTATCAGCCACCCGGGGGCGGCCACCCACTACCTACGATCTTCCCTAACGGGGTTCAATTCTGGCGTGCCGGAATTCCTCCCCTGCGGCTCGATTATGAGCCGCCTGGGAAATGAGCTAAAGTAGTGGACACGCCGAAAGGCGAAAGGCCCTCCAACGGCCACCGGAAACAGAATCCGACCGGAAACGGAACGGGAAAAGGATCTGGTAAGGTTGGAAACACCGAAGGGAAGCGCCCGGAGGAAAGCCCCAGAGAGTCTCTGCGGGTGAGTACAAAGGAAGCGTCCGTTCCTTGAGAACTCAACAGCGTGCCAAAAATCAACGCCAGATTAGTTGATACCCCGTCTCCATCACGGAGATGAGGTTCCTTTGAAGAAAACACAGCGAGGACGCTGTGAACGGCCGGGACTATTCCTCCTGGCTGTTCCGCTCAACGCGAGTGTCACCCGATAACGGGTAAACATTCACGGAGAGTTTGATCCTGGCTCAGGACGAACGCTGGCGGCGTGCTTAACACATGCAAGTCGAACGATGAACCCGCTTCGGTGGGGGATTAGTGGCGAACGGGTGAGTAACACGTGGGCAATCTGCCCTGCACTCTGGGACAAGCCCTGGAAACGGGGTCTAATACCGGATAACACTGCGGACCGCATGGTCTGCGGTTGAAAGCTCCGGCGGTGCAGGATGAGCCCGCGGCCTATCAGCTTGTTGGTGGGGTGATGGCCTACCAAGGCGACGACGGGTAGCCGGCCTGAGAGGGCGACCGGCCACACTGGGACTGAGACACGGCCCAGACTCCTACGGGAGGCAGCAG